>NZ_JAPCHV010000006.1 GCF_026107645.2 Flavobacterium sp. MFBS3-15
AGTACCGGTACCGGCTCTACCCTCACATCAAGGAGCACGATCCTGAAGCAGCCGGTCTCCTCTACGGTTACCCGCACAAAGATGGCTTCCACGGCCGAGGCGTTAAAGTACGATTCAGGTGTAAGTATCTGGCTGGCGCCTGTTCCGGCTACGGCCTCGTCATAGTCCTTAAAGAAGGTCACCAAAAGCCCGTCCTGCGTGCCTATGATCTCGTCTATTTTCGTGTTAAGGTCAAATTCCTCCACCTCGTCGCCCGGGTTGTTCAAATCGCAAAGCGTATACGGCGCCGGAGGGGCAGCCTGCGGAAGCGGGTTCACGATCAGCTCCACATCCACCTCGTCATAACAGCCTGTAGCGGTGTTGGTCACCCTGCCGGTGATCACCTGGCTGGCGCTCGGATAACTTGCAGGGGTGGGTATCAATCCGTCCGCGTCGTAGAACGACACGGCAAACTGTGCCGGGTTCAGCGTACCCAGTATCTCAGCCTCAAGGGTCGTAAGGTCAAATACCGCAATGCCGTCCGTATCGTTGCTGCCGTTGTCGCAAAGCGCATAAGCCTCCGGCTCGGTAGCGATAGGGCGCGGGTTGACGATGAGTTGCAGCTCTACAATGTCAGAGCATTCCGTTTGGTCGCTTTGTACCAGTATGTACAGGGTTTGCACGCCATTGGTGGTAAGCGCATATACATTGCTGTATGCGCCTGTGTTCGCTACGGGGTTAGCGCCGCCATAAAACGCATCATTATATGTTTCGTGTGCTGTGGCCGTAACCGTATTGCCCAGTTCCGCCTCAATCTGGTCGAGTACGGGGTCCAGGTTAAATACGGCAGTGTTGTCCTGGCCGCATTCCTCAATAGGGGCTGGCTGCGTGGCTATCGGTGCCGGCAGCACTTCCAGGGTTACGGGGGTAATTACGCGGCAGTTGGTGCCGGTATCCGTCAGCAGCGCGTATATGGTACCGGATGGAGCAAGATATTCTGCAGGCAGCGTATTGCCACCGGTTTGTGCAGTATCAAAATCGGGGTAGAATGCTACTGCATAGTTTTGCACGCCACCGGTAACGCCCTGGGCAATTTCTGTAAGGTCAAATTCGCCCTGTCCCGGTACTTCTTCACAGGCATAAAAAGTTCCCATGTCGGGGTTTACCACCGGAAGCGGGTTTACGGTAAGGGTAACCGGCATGCTGCTCTCACACCCGTTGGCCGAAGTTGCCTTAGCCCAAATCTGCTGTTCCCATTGCGTCGTGTTCTCAAAGTTCGCAGGATTGGCAATGGCAATATTATTGTCAAGGTCTTCCTGGGAGGCATAGTAGGCCACCGTTGTACCGGCCACGCCTCCTGTTACTTCATTGTCGCGTGTGGTCAGGTCAAATATTTCGACACCGTCGGGCGAGTTATTGTCGTCGCAAAGCGCATACGGGCTAACCTGGGCTACGGCAGGGCGCTCAAGCACCACCAGGGTAACGGTAGTAAGTGCATAGCACTCGGAGTTGGCGGGGTCCACAACGCGTACATGTACGGTTTGCGTACCCGCAACGGTGCTGGTATATGCCGCAGGGTTTTCTATAAAAGGCGTCCCTGTTTCTGCCTGTGTTACAAGTTCATGGAAAGTTACGGACAGGTTAGGGTTATTGCCTGTAATTTCGTCAATCAAAGCAGTCAGGTCAAATGTTGCCAGCCCGTCATAGTCATCATCGCAGGTTTCCAGGGGAGCCGCCGGGGCGTTAACGGACGGGGGAGTGGCTGTAATTAGGTCCAGGGTAGTAAAGGCCACACAGCTGGCGCTTCCCGCCGATTGTACACGCACATACACCGTCTGGTTCATTGATACGGCCTGGTAAGGAGAATCAAGTGGCTCCTCCCCAAGGTTGGCATTTTCCAAAGACAGGTAGTAGGTAACCACATAGTTGGGGTTGCCATCAGTTATAACGTCATTGTAGCTTTCAAGGTCAAACAGGGCAGGGCCGCCATCGCCACACCCGTTCATAGGTGCAGGGGTGTTCAGCTCGGGTGATGAGTTTGTGATTATGGTCCCTGTTATGTTTAGTTGTGTAGTGCAGAAAGGAGCATTGGCACTTGTGACAGAAACGATTTCAAAAGGAGTATTTTCGGTAAGCGCTTCAAGGGTAATAGTGCCCGAGCCTGCACCATTTAATGTGGCCTGTGGCTGCGCGGCGCCGTTTACGGTATAATTGACTGTCGCACCGGACGGGCCTGTAAGGGTTATCACCCCGTCTTCACCTATGCAAACGGGTGAGTTGGTCTGGGCGCTAACCGATTGTGGCGCCACAACGTTTACCGTAACCGAATTGTTAAGCACCTGGCTGCAAACCACCACGTTGTCTGCGCTGGTGACGAATGCACCCGAAACGGCGTAAACGGTATTGGCGGTTATGTTCTGCGTAAGGGTAAAAGTACCCGAAGCATTAAGCTGCTGCTGTTGCGAAGCACCTCCATTTACGGTGTAGTTGAAAAAAGCATTAGGTGTGCCGCTAAAGGTTACCGTAACATTGCTGCCGGAGCACACCGATGTTGCCGATGCCGCTACGGTTACCGTGGGTACGGGATATACCCTAAGTGTCAGGTCGACAATAGAAAAACATCCTGTGGCTGTATTGGTCACCTTTGCGAACAGCTGCTGCGGGTTTGATGTATTGGAATAGCTGTCGCCAAGGGGCATGCTGCCGTCAAAAGCATTGGCGTAGGAAGCATAAAAATTCACCGTGTTGCCCGAAAGGTCAGGATTTACCTGGCTTTTTAGCGACTGCAGGTCAAAAACGGCAACGTTTGGCGTAGTGCTGCAGGTGCGTACCTCGCCAAGGTTGTTGGCCGCCGGTGGTTCAGAGAATGCACCGGAACCCGTTGTGGCCGTTCCTGTCCACTCTATCTGGAAGCCGCCGTCGCCCTCAGGACGGTCAATTACTATATAATATGATTGCCCCGGACTTACCGTAAGCCATTTAACATAACCGTTACCGTCAGGCCCGGGGCCCGATTGTGTAACAATGGAGTTTCCATCCATCCCGGTATGGTTGTCCGGTGAACCCGCTGCCCAGGGGTTGGTCGTGTTGCAGCGTATGGGGTTGCCTAATGCCCCGCACTGTACATTGGGGCCGTATACCCAAAAATCATAATCGACCATGATGTCCTGGTTATCAGGGGTAAGCTCAAACCCCAGGGTGCCCCCCTGCACGATGTTGATCTTTAGCCAGATAGAATTGTTCTCGCTGCTTGAGCACCCAAATACTTCCTGGACATTTCCAATACCATCTGCATTTGAGGCAAAATCGCCGTTTCCGCATACCGTGATTGCATTTACACAATCATTGGGCTCGTTCTGGGCCTGTGCCAATTGGGAGAGCAGGCAAAGCAAGCCAAAAATAAATTTCCTTTTCATTCCGCAAAAATATAATAAACAACAAAAAGCAGGAGTCCTATTTTAAGAACTTGCCCATTTTTCTTAAAAAAAAGATAAAATAGTTTGTAACTAACAGTAAATCAGCAGTAAAATCTTCTTGTTTTCGGCAGTGCAATTGCCGAAAATTGCCGTTTCCGGAATTTTACCGGCAATCACGCCGCCAACCTCTAACGCATTTTTTTTTGTAATATTACTTTTATTAAAATAAAAATTTTATAGTAACAAATCCTTTACCCAAAGGTTTTATTGCGGTGTCGTTGTTATTTTTACAGTTGCAAATCCTTTCCAATGAAATATATATTCTTTCAGGCTGCGCTCCTGTCGCTGTCTTTTTTACAGGCACAAACCACCCTGCCACTCTACGAAAAAAACATTCCTTACAGCAAGCCCGCACCCAACACCGAAAAATCGGAAATTCATGATGGCGGCATACTCATCATCAGTAATGTTTTGGTTCCCGTGGGTTCCCGGCATACAAGGGCCTAAAGGCCGTGTCCTAATCGCAGTTTACCGCACTTAACCTTTTTGTCCCACTTTCATCTTCTACATATTCAAAACCGTTATTCAGCAAATCATTAATATCCTTTCTGCCGTTGAAATGCCATAAAAGATGGCCAAACTTACACCTGTCGATAGTACCTCTTTCCAGTTCCCGTTTCATTAAAACTTTCAATTCTTCCCAGTATTGTTTAGGAGCGTGGACGAGTAAGATGTAGGGGTCGAACTCTTCATCAAATTCTTTTTTGGAATACAGCTGTAACCGCTCTTTGGATGGAAATCCATACTTTTTTGTTAATTGAATGATCCTGTTGGTATGCACATCGTCAAAGTGATTGATATATTTTTTGAAAATATATTTTGATAACGTGTCGGATTTAAATTTATTTTGAGCAATAAATGTTCGCATAAGTTCAGAATCCAGGCTTTCAATGCTGTCTGTCTTTCTCTTGTCAAAAGTTTTAAATATGGTATATTCCCTTAGCGCCTGGTCATAGTCGTACATAAATTTAATTTCCTCTATTACAAGGTCGGCATCAGCCTTTAAAAGGCTGTCAATTTGGAAGCTTTGAGATATTGCCAGGCTATAGCAGAAGGTAAAGGCGAGTATAAAAAGTTTTTTCATTCGATTTTAGGATTGTATTTTTACCACTTAAAAAGTAAAAATACGGTATCTGCCCTAATTTTTTCCCAATATTTCGCATTAAGTGGTTTACTGTTTTATTTCTCCGACTCCCGACTTTACTACATTACATCCATAAAACACCTGCATGAAACTACCCTTCCTCATATCCGCAATTTTCATAAGCATTGCAATGAATGCGCAGCAAGTCCTGCCCCTTTACGAAAAAAACATTCCTAACAGCAAGCCCGCGCCCAACACCGAAAAATCGGAAATGCATGACGGCGGCATACTCATCATCAGTAATGTTTCTGTACCAACACTTACGGTATACAAAGCCGAAAAACCCTGCCCTGCCCGCAGCGCGGTGATCATTTGCCCCGGCGGCGGCTATGGCATACTGGCGTCGGGCCATGAGGGTGCCGATGTGGCGCGGATGTTCAACAATTTGGGTGTTACGGCTTTTGTACTCAAATACCGCCTGCCTAACGATGCCACGATGCAGGATAAATCCATAGGCCCGTTGCAGGATGTGCAAAGGGCCCTGCAAATGGTACGCGAACGTGCTGTGGAGTGGAACATCGCCCCGAATAAGGTAGGCATCATGGGGTTCTCCGCGGGAGGGCACCTCGCAGCCACGGCTTCCACACATTTTGGGAAGGCTGTAATCGATAATCCAGGGAATACCTCGCTGCGCCCTGACTTCTCGGTGCTCATCTACCCGGTTATCAGCTTTTCCAACAGCCTTACGCACATGGGCAGCCGCGAAAACCTGATCGGCAAATCCCCCAAGCCGGGACAGGCAGTTGATTATTCCAATGAATTGCAGGTAACGGCCCAAACGCCTCCCGCATTCCTGGTACATTCCGCCGATGACGACCTGGTGCCGGTAGGCAACAGCATTAAATACTATGAGGCATTGCAAAGCCATGGCATATTCAGCGAAATGATACTTTATCCGCATGGGGGGCACGGCTACGGCATGCACAACAAAACCACCAAAGATAACTGGACGGACCGCCTTAAAGAATGGATGGCAGCGTCAGGATGGCTGTAATTTTAGTACCGCATTTTTATCGGTTAGTATGCGAGGGAATGGCATTTGGTCAGTATTTTTATGATTCAAACCAACAACTATGGCTAAACTGATTAAGACACTTTCGGCATTTGCGATTCTACTGCTTGCAACTTCGTTTTCCGGTAAACCGGAGTGGACACCCCTGCTTGACAAAAACCTCTCGCAATGGGGCATGTACCTTAGTTACCGGCATGTGCCAACGTATAATGGCCAGGTGCCCACAGATGCTGACGGAAAAGAAATTGCACCCATTGGCTACGGCAAAAATGAGGCGAATGTCTTTTCGGTTGCCGAAGAGAATGGTGAACCCGTACTCCGGGTAAGCGGCGAGATATACGGCTGTATCTTTACCAAAGCCGAATACGAAAACTACCACCTGAAGGCGAAAGTGAAGTGGGGCAGCAAAAAATGGCACCCGCGCACGGATAAGTTGAAGGATTCGGGGATACTTTATCATTCTGTAGGCGAAGCAGGCAGGGACTACTGGCGTGCCTGGATGCTCTCCCAGGAATTCCAGGTCATGGAGGGGCACATGGGCGATTACTGGAATATTGCCAACTCGGCTGTCGATATCCGTGCGTTCATGCCCGAAGGTACCATGAACCCTGTTGCCGATGCAGGGCAGCCTTTCCTTCCTGTAGGTGCAGGGTCCCAAAATGATGGCTTCTGCATGCGCAGCGAAAACCGCGAAAGCCCGATAGGGGAGTGGACTCAGCTCGAGCTTATCTGCTTTGGCGATAAAAGCCTGCACATCGTGAATGGCCACGTGGTGATGGTGCTGCAAAATTCACGCTATGTGGAAAACGGAAAATCTTTTCCGTTAAGCAAAGGAAAAATCCAGCTCCAGAGTGAAGCCGCCGAAACTTTTTATAAAGATGTGATGATAAAGCAACTTGAGACGATGCCGAAGGAATACCAAAAGTATTTCAATTAAAGCCTGTACGGAACCAACAGCAACGGATGGGTGCCCTTGCCCTACAGGCCGCATAGTGAATATGCCCTTAATAAATATACGACAGCGGGTCGTAACGGAATATCTTAAAGGCAACAACCACAGCAACGGAAAATATTATATGCGCAAAAAACAGCAGCGTAGCATATTCTTTAGAAGGTACGCGGGGGTTGCCGTCAGGCAGGCGGTAGGTGAGCCGCCAGCAGCAAATGCCCACAAAGCCGCTGATGACGCCAAAGCCGATGCCGGACACGAACCCGAATTCCACTTCGGTGTAATGCCAGATGGATTCGTAGGCAATGACAAATGCCAACCCGATGAGATAATGGGCAAACCAGCCTGCAAACTTTTTTACACGCCCTTTAAGGCTGATACCTGCACCGTCGAGTATAAAGTTCAGCATCACCGGTTCCTTAAACAGCTTTTTGAAGCTAATGGACACCAGGTAGCTGAACGTGGTCATGATGTTTGTTGCCGAAAAAGCCGCTATAAGTATTTTGTAAAAATTCATAGTTAAGAATATTTTCGGAGCTGTAGCCTTTTTATTGTTACTGCCGGCTGTTCACCCCGGCAACAATGCTCATGTTGATCATCGAGTACAGCTTGCCGGATAGCGCGTTGTAGCGATGGTTGTCTTCATCATTATCAAAGCCAAGGTCGTTCCACGAACCCATGCCGCCAAATACCCATGCGCTCCCTGCACCGGATAACAGCTGTTGCGAAAGCAGGTCGTAATGTCCCTCGGGAAAAAGGTCTTTGTGGTAGTAACTTTCCCCCGGCACAGGGCTGTCCAGCGCCGCCGTGGCACGTTCAAAAATGGCGGCCCAGTTGCCCAGTTCCCTGCTTTTGGCAAATGCGGCAATGTCTTCAAGGGTTTCGCCCAGTTTCTCTTTGGTAATTTCGCGGTCAATCAGCAGGTCGTGCGTGGCCTGCTTCCCGGAAACCATGCCGTAGCTTACGCTCCATATCCTGTTGTCTTCGGCACCCTTCCGGGTTACCTCCCAGCGGGAAGCCCAGTAATTAGAATACTTATCATACACTGCCTCAATGTACCACGTACCCCCGCCGCCGATGAAACCTGCAAGCTGGTGGTCTTTGGCGAGGCCTTGGTCCTCCGAGCTTTGGTAATACAGCGCCAGCTTGCGGCACCCCGATTGCTTCATGTAGGCAAACCATTCCTCCGGATTATCGGCCACGACTTCCTCTTTAGGCGTTTTGGATAAAAATCCTTTCGTAAAAGTCCTGAAGTCGACCTTATTGCAAAATGTAAATGTCGAGTTGGTATCGCTGAAGCTTTCCCCGATTTCACCTTTTTCAAGGTAGGCGTTCCCATACGATACCAGCGCTATGATCTGTGCGAGTGTTCCTGTCATTTAATTGTTTTTATTTTCCTGTCTCAGTTGCAACCCGCATCAGCAACTCCTTTGTAGCTTTTATACCCTCTTCCTCTCCAAGCCTGTTTCCTTCATACTCAATCCCGATGTGCCCGGTATACCCGGCATCCTTCACGATCTTCAGCATCCTCCTGTAGTCGATGGTCGTTTCGTTGCCGTTGGCATCAAAGTCGTAGGTTTTGGCGCTTACGCCATGGGCAAAGGGCATCAGCTCAAACACGCCCTTGTATTTGTCATATTCGTCAATGCACGGTGCGCCCCAGCGCTCGCCGCCCTGCCGCTTTACGCAAAAGTTCCCGAAATCGGGCAGCGTACCGCAGTTTTCCAGATTGATGGCTTTTATCACATCGGTCAGTTTCCCGGCATCGGAAGACAGCCCGCCGTGGTTCTCCACGATCACATTGATCCTGCTTTTCTTCGCGTATGCTGCCAGCCTGCCCAGTCCGTCAACCGAAGTTTCCTTCCAGATGCTGAAGTCATTTTCCGCACCTGTTCCAAACAGGTTCACGCGTACCGAATGGCAGCCCAGTTCGGCCGCTGCATCCACCCATTTCGAGTGTTTGGCTATGGCCTCGCTGCGTTCGCTTTTGGAAAGTGCGGCAAGTTCCCCTTCGCCATCGATCATGATGAGCACATTCTTCACGCCATTGTCATTGCTGCGTTGCTTCAGTTGCTTAACCAGGTTGTCAAAGCCCATGCTTTGCAGTTCAGGCCTGTAAAGGTCATTCACATATTCCACGGCTTCAAAGCCAAGTTCACGGGCCTTTTTGGCGAAGTCGAGCGCGGCCAGGGTTTTGGTTTCCAGTATGGCCTTGTGCAGCGACCATTGTGCCAGCGATAGCTTAAAGAATGGATGGGTGTGGGGTAGTAGTGTATTTTCCATAAGCCAGGAGGTTAACGGCCCGGCCATGGTAAGCCCGGCCCCGGCGAATCCGGTGTTTTTCAGGAATGATCTGCGGTTCATTGCGGTTGTTTTTTGGAAGCCCTAAAATAAGGATTTAATTGATAACGTCTCTTAGTTTTCACGCGCCTTTATCTTTTCCTCATGGTTCTCCTGCGCTTCGTCCAGCGAGTGCGATTCGTGCAGGTTTTGCGCCTGCTTGCTAAGATCAGCAAGCTTTGCGTAGTATTTACGCACCACCTCCATCTCTTGTTCGGTCATGTCCTCTATGTCAATAAGGCGGTTGCTGGCTTCAGCATTGCATGCCACAAGCTCATTCAGCTTGAGCTGTATGGCAAGGGAATCCTTGTTCTGCGATTTTTGGATGAGGAATACCATCAGGAAGGTAATGATGGTCGTACCGGTATTGATGACCAGCTGCCAGGTTTCGGAGTAGTCGAATACAGGCCCGCATAACGCCCAGACGATAACGATTAAAAATGCGGTGGCAAACATTCCTGTGCTGCCGGAGGCTTTGGTTACTTTAGCGGCAAAAGTTTCAAATAAGTTACGGGATTTTTTAGGCATGATGATAGGTTTAATGGAGATAAATTTAATCATTTTTATATTCCGTAAAAAAGCCTCGCGGTTTGCGAGGCTTAAATCTATTGTTTTAGTATTTTTTCAGATGTTATCATCTTTCCTTCCGGGTCTGTAAAGCGGAGCAGGTAAAAGCCATCCGGCAAATGAGAAACAGCTATGGTGTTGCCAATAACTTCAACTTTTGATTGCTGCCCCAGGCTGTTGCAAAGCAGAACTTCTGATACATTATCAATCCCCCGGAAGAAAAGAAAATCTTTTGCAGGATTGGGATAAACAACCACTTTTGCGCCAATATTCTCATCAATTCCTAAAGGCAAAGTAAAATAGTGTGTAAACACATCGTATATGAGGCTGAAGCTTTCCGGGTAATTATCAGGTTCATTTTCATCATAGGTTTTTACATTGGCCGACATTTTTATGGTCGTTACGTTGTCGGGGATAGTTTCATTATACACTATTTGATCGATACGGTCGCACCCCTGCAGTTGGAAAGCACCCACAACTTCATAAAATAGTGCCGCGTGCAGCGTATCATTTTCGATTGTTACTTCACTATACGCTACAGCAAAGCAGTTGCCGGGTGACCCTGAATTAAAAAATGTTTGGAAGGAAAATATATATTGCCCATCACTTATTTTTTCATAGTCAAAATAAGAAGCATTTATTACATCGGCGGCACTTTGTGAAAAGGCCGGTAGGTAAAATATAAATAGTGCAAATAAGTGGATTAAGTTTTTCATTTATCGAATAATTACTTCCCATCCATGTTGCAATGTGATGTGTAAAAGATTATAACCTGTGAAAATTACTGAAAATTTTAAACAAAATCAGAACAGTGGAAATATAATGTTCATACTGAGTTCTTTTCATAAAAAGAAACCCTCGCTCCGCGAAGTCTCCTGACTTTGCGGAAGCGTTTAAAGGTCTCCGGCCTTTGTGTATGTCGGAGACATACCAACACGGTCACGAAGTCAGGAGACTTCGTGGAGCGGTTCAATACAATAAAAAGCTTTGCGAAACTTTGCGGTTCTTTGTGTGGCTTCGCGTAATAGCCAAATAAAAATAATAAAAATACCGACACAACATAAAACAAAAGCCCTTCACAAAATAGTGCGAAGGGCTTTCAAAATATAAAGATAATCAGATGCCTACCAGAAATAGGCGTACAGCGCCGCAACAAGTGCAACCAGCACCGCTGTGCCTATCATGAACGAGCGGTCTACGCGGAACATCGAGGTGTCCACCTCCAGGCTGTTCACATCGTCGCCCTTGCCGGTTTCCTTCCTGCTGATGTAGAACATGCCCACGATACACAGCACAAACACGATGCCCATCCTGTCGAGGAACGGTATTTCATACAATCCCGTATCCGGGTTCACAACAGCAAAGCCTATCGAATATAATGGCTCGAGGTTTACGAATCCCGGAAGGAACTTCAGGATCACCGAGAACACGAAACCGCCTATCATGCTGTACATGGCCGCGTTCGCCGTGGTCTTTTTCCAGAAGAAGCCTAACAGGAACATCGCGAACACGCCCGGGCTCAGGAAGCCGGAGAACTCCTGTATGAACTTGAACCCGCCTTTTTCAATGCCCAGGAACGGTGCAATGATAATCGCCGTAAGGATAGACAATACCACTGTTATCTTACCGATGGTGACCTGTTTTTTCTCACTCGCGTCCTTGTCTATCTTCTGCTTGTAGATGTCGAGGGTAAATATCGTCGCGATACTGTTGGCCTTACCTGCCAGTGATGCCACAATGGCAGCAGTAAGCGCCGCAAACGCCAATCCTTTAAGCCCCGATGGCAGCAGGTTAAGCAGCACCGGGTACGCACTGTCATGGTGCAGTTTACCGTCCAGCATCATCTCCGTCTGGAAATGGCCCTGCTGGTACAGGACAAATGCAGCGATGCCGGGGATTACCACGATAAGCGGCATCAGCAGCTTTAAGAAGGCGGCGAATAATATACCGCTACGAGCCGTTTTCAGGTCGGCTCCCAGTGCACGCTGCGTGATGTATTGGTTGCAGCCCCAGTAGTATAAATTGGTAATGAGCATACCGCCAATGAGTACCGATATACCCGGAAGCTCGTCGTAGTTGGGGTTGTCTTTGGTAAATATCATGTCGAAGTGGCTGCCTGCCTTTTCGCCCATGAATGCAAAACCGTCGAACACGCCGCTGCCGCCAAACTCGTCGGCCACAAGGTTCAGCGCGAGGTAGGTGGTCACAAGCCCGCCCAGTATCAGGAAGAACACCTGGATCACATCGGTATACCCAATCACCTTCATCCCGCCAAGGGTAATGAATATGGAGAAAATACCGAGGAATACCATGCAGGCCGTAATGTCGAAGCCCGATATGCTGCTGATCGCCAATGCGCCAAGGTAGAGTATCGAGGTGAGGTTGATGACGATGTACAATGCCAGCCAAAACACCGCCATGATCATGGCAACCGTGCCGTTGTACCGCTGCTTGAGAAACTGAGGCATGGTGAATATCCTGTTCTTCAGGTACACCGGGATAAAGAACACCGCCACAATAATGAGCACGATGGCCGCCATCCATTCGTAGGTGGCAATGGCGAGGCCCAGCTTAAAGCCGCTACCGCTCATGGCAACGAATTGCTCGGCACTGATGTTGCTGGCTATGAGCGATGCCCCAATGGCCCACCAGGTGAGGGAGCCTTCCGCCAGGAAATAATCGTTGCTGGTGGTGGCTTCCTTCTTTTTGCGGTAGTATATCCACAGGCCGTAACTCACAATCAGTACGAAGTAGCACAGAAATACAATATAGTCGGGAGTTGATAATGCTTTCATCAGGGTCGGGTTATTTTTGTTTGTAATGTACTTCAGATAATTCCCTCAACACCGCGGCGCTTTTCTCGGGAGAGATGTCACGCTGTGCCTCGGCCATCATTTCGTAGCCCACCATGAATTTCTTTACCGTAGCCGAACGTAGCAACGGCGGGTAAAAATGCATGTGAAAATGCCATTCGGGGTGGTCCTGCCCATCCGTAGGGGTTTGGTGGATGCCCGAGGAGTAGGGGAACGACGTTTCGAACAGGTTGTCGTATTTTACCGTGATGGTTTTCAGTATCGCGGCAAATGCCGTACGCTCATCGGCGGTCATTTGGGTAATGTTGCCAAAATGCCTCTTGCTGATGATGAGCGTTTCATACGGCCATGTCGCCCAAAACGGCACAAGCACTGCAAAATGTTCGTTTTCGGATATGATGCGTTCCCTGCGGTTGAGTTCTTCGGCAAGGTAGTCGGCCAAAAGGCTGGTGCCGTTCTTGTCGTAGTAGGATTTCAGGTTGGCCTGCGTTTTTTCCACATTCGTGGGAAGCGACGACTGCGCCCATATCTGCCCGTGCGGGTGCGGATTGCTGCAGCCCATCACAGCTCCTTTGTTCTCGAATATCTGCACGTGGTTGATGAAGTCCCTGCTGCCCAACTCGATGTACTGCTCCTTCCAGGCATCCACCACTTTTTCTATGGCTTCCAATTCCATTTCAGGAAGCGTGAGGTCATGGCGTGGCGAAAAGCAGATCACTTTGTTGATGCCGCGCTCGGGCTTGAGTTGAAAGAGCGGGCTGCTGTCTGCCTGCGGGGCAACTTCCTCCTGCAATAATGATGGGAAATCGTTATTGAAAACATATACGTCGGTATAGTTGTCATTGCGCGTTCCGTCAGAGCGTTCGTTGCCGGCACACAGGTAGCAGGCAGGGTCGTATTGAGGAAGGGTTGCGCTGTTGGCGCTTTCCTTTTGTCCCTGCCACGGCCTTTTGGCCCGGTGCGGCGATACCAGTATCCACTCGCCTGTAAGCGGGTTGAACCTCCTGTGCGGGTGTTCGTTATTGTCAAATGGCTGCATGTTATTCGGTATAAAGGGTGGTACCTTTTGCTATTTTTATCTTATACGGTTCCAGCGCAATGTGGAATTTTTCCTTGTACTCACGGCTCACACGTTCTATCAGTCCATCCACAGCGTCTTTCTTTACGAGTGTAATGGAACAGCCGCCAAAGCCGCCTCCCATCATGCGCGATCCCAGCACATTGTCATCATTGCGCACGGCATCCACCAAAAAGTCGATTTCCGCACAGCTCACTTCATAGTCGTCGGACAGGCCGTCGTGCGTTTCCAGCATCAATGCCCCTAATGTAGCAAAATCCTGCTTCTCCAATGCATCTACGGCATCTAAAACACGCTGTATTTCTTTAACTACAAAATGGCAGCGCTTAAAATTGACCTCTCCCAGTTCTTCTCTTACCGCCAAAACCATCTCTTCTGTACAATCGCGGAAGGTATTCACCTGCGGGTAATGCTGTTTCAATACAGCCAGCCCTTCTTCCACTTCGCGCCTGCGGTCGTTGTAGCCCGAGGTAAGGTGGGTATGCTTTACGCGGCTGTCGAGCAGGAGCAGGGCATAGTCCTTAAAATCGGCTTTGTGGTAGTTGTGCTCCAGCGTGTTGCAGTCCAGTTTTATTACCTGGTTCTTTTTCCCGAAAACGCTTGCAAACTGGTCCATAATGCCGCAGTTTACGCCTACGAAAGTGTGCTCCGACTTCTGCCCGATCAATGCGATCTCTTCTTTGGAAAGCCCAAAGCCGAACATCTCGTTCAGCGCAAAAGCAAACCCGCATTCAACAGCGGCCGAGGAAGATAACCCGGCCCCCATCGGCACCGTGCTGCTGAATACTATGTTGAAACCCCTCAGGCCGTCCCTGCCCTGCAATTGATGCAGCACGCCGAGGAAGTAATTGACCCACATTTTGTCTACGGGCTTCAGCTCGTCATTCACATTGAATTCATAATGCCCGTCGATGTCCCTGGCTACAATGGCGCACTTCCCGTCTTCATTAGGCGATACCGCAAAGCAAACGTATTTGTTGATGGCGGCCGGCAGTACATAGCCGTCGTTATAGTCCACGTGCTCGCCAATGATGTTGATGCGGCCAGGGGATAATATGATGTGTTGCGGCTTTTCGCCAAAACATTCCTTATAAAAAGCAGTAACCTGCTTTACTAATTTTTTTTTCATTATTTGATTTTGTGTATGGTCGTTGGCAATCCAGGCGCGCTGGCTTTGATAAGCAATGGTCCTTTTGCCTTTTCTGTCCGTAAAACTATGGTGGCAATGCCTTCCTCTGCTGTTATGGTGTTTCCGCCTATGATCTCTGCATCCTGCCCTTCTATTTCGAAGGTTACCGCAAGAGTAGAACCATTAACGAGTGTATTATTAGCATCCACAATTTTAGCATATACAAACACCACATCCGGCTTATCCGTATTAATGCCTTTGCCGGAGCGGTCAACTTCAATTTTTATCGTCTTTGGCGCTCCCGGTGTCGAAACGTTATGCTCCGAAACTTTTTTGCCGTTTATAAAACCTTCGGCCCTGAGCGTACCCGGTGTGAATTTGCCGAGGCTGAAAATAAACGGTGGGTGCTGCAGCCGGTCGGAATACTGGTTGCGGGTCGGCTTTTGTTGTGCTACCAGAACATCGTTGAGGTATAAAGCCACCTCATCGCAGTTGCTGTATACCGTTACATCGGTAGGCGACTGGGCATCCCAATAAGTAGCGATGTGCACCATCGGGCCGGAAACCAATTCAGGGGCCAGCTTTTCTTTCGGCGAACGCTGGCTTTGGTAAAAGTAGTAGGCGAATTTCGGGATGCGGAAAATATCGCTGATGCCCGAGCTCTCAATGTCGGGGCTGTACCCGCGGTTGTAGTCGAACATCAGCCAGTTGGCATGGCCTATCGTGCTTTTATCCTTCCCTTTCAGGTTGGAATTGAACGCTTCCATGAAATTGAATGCCTGCTGCAGCAAGCGCTTTTCTCCCGCGCTGCGCAACTGTCGGCTGGTGCGTTCCTCTTCTTTCAAATTGCTGAAAGCCGTCTGGTTAAAGCCTGCATTTTGCGCGTAGTATTCCCAGTCGCCATACTCTGCAATGAAAATCTTGCGGTTGCCTTTGTTATAATTGTTCCAGTAATCTGGGGCTTTGCCGTGCTGCCGTGCGGGTATGAACAGGTCGTAATTATCGTTGTCCATCCATCCGGCGGTGTAAATGCCTTTGTACGGAAGCTCGGCACGCAGTATCTCGTTGGCCTCCTTCATGTACTTTTCGCTCATTTCACTTTCGTTGAGCGATACCTCCCACACAAAAACACTGGGGTGGTTACGGTCGCGGCGGGCCAGGTCGCGTATTTCCTGCTGTGAGTTTTTCACGAATTCCTCATTGCCGAAAAACTGCCATCCCGAAATGCAGTTCATCACAAGTATACCCAGTTCGTCACACGCATTGAGAAAGGCTTCCGACTGCGGATAGTGCGAGAGGCGCACCATGTCGAACCCTGCATTTTTTATCTTCACGGCATCGCGGTACTGCGCTTCGTCAGAAATTGCATAGCCTGCGTAGGGGTATTCCTGGTGGCGGTTGGTGCCGTTTACGAATGTTTTTTTCCCGTTGAGGTAAAAGCCATCGTCCTTAATTTCTATCTTACGGATGCCTGTTTTGGTGCTATAGCTGTCAATTACTTTGCCTTCAGATACTACATACACTTCAAGCAAGTAGAGCAAAGGGTCACTTACCGACCAGAGGAAGGGTTTATCCAGTGTAATGTTTAGTAAGGCAGTGCCATGCTTGCCCGCTTGCACTGTAGTTTCCGATTGGCTGAATTGGTACTCCCTGTCATTCACATCGGTCAGTTTTGCCTTAATAGTAACCGGCTTGACTACATCATAATCATTCTGCACATGCACTTTTAATGTGCCGGATGCACTTTCGGCAGATACCTCATCAAAGTGGATGAACACCCCGCCATTGGCTGTCATGTCCGCGGCAACTGCATTGGTTATGTACACTTTATTTGTCGTTATCAGGTACACATTGCGATACATTCCGCCATAGTAGTTAAAGTCAAGCGTCTTTATCGGCTTGCCGGGGGGAATCACAGGATTGTCTTCATTATTGACCCTTACCTCAATAGCGTTGCTTCCCGCTTTGGCATGCTCCGAAATGTCAACGGTAAACGGTGTATAGCCGCCTTTGTGGTGCGCCACTTCTTTTCCGTTCAGGAACACCTTTGCCTCGTGCATTACACCCTCAAAATAGAGGAACAGTTTTTGGCCTGCCAATGGCTCTACGCCAAATGTTTTGGTATATACGCAGTCGCCCTGCCATTGATTTATGGGTACCAGCTTTTCTACCCTTGCGGTATGCGGCAGGTTTACCGTAGCCGCCGTTGCAGGGTCGTTGTCGCGAATGAACTGCCAACCGCTGCCGAAGTCCTGCTTTGTACGGGTAACCGTTACTGGCTTGTGGCACGCGGTAAATTGTGCCGCGATGATGATTGCTAAAAGTGTTTTTTTCATTTTTTTTCTTGATGAGCTTCAGACCTCACCCCCAACCCCCTCTCCTTTGGAGAGGGGGGCAGCTGCACTCGTGTATGTTAGTCCTCTCCTCCGACCCCTCTCCAAAGGAGAGGGGAGCGAGATGTGCCGACAGTACGTGTTTACTCATTATAAATAGTTATGTTTATTTATAAATTTGAGTAAGCCAGCTGAGTGAAGCTTCTCCCTCTCCTTTGGAGAGGGTTGGGGTGAGGCCTATTTGTAATTATCCTTATTGTAAAAATCAAATCCGGGCAGTGCCTCATTGTTGTTGGCGGCATCAAAGAAGGTGGCGTTGTCCCAGTGCGAGCCGTCGCCCCACAGCGTTTTGCAGGAAGACGTTACCCAGGCCGGTTCCCAGTAGATGACGCCGCTGCCGCCACCTTTCAGCGTGAGCTTTACCAGGTCGATCATGTATTTCTTCTGGCCTTCGGGCGATGCGGGATATCCGTCTATCAATGCTTTTTTGTCGAGGATGTTGTTGGCCTTGTCCACGTTGTTCATAGTGTAAGGGTACGATGTTTCCACGATAATGACCTTCTTTTTATATGTATTCTTCAGTGTACTGATGGCTTCCGGAAGGCGGTCAAACTTGTACTCCGACCATAATGGGTAGTACGACAACCCGATGTAGTCGTAATCAGTAAGGCCATTTTCGGTTGCGGGTTTAAACCATTTCAGTGCATTTTCCGGTTGGGCAATGTGCAGCATCGATTCGATCTTTTTATTCGTTTTGTTGGCCACGTCGCGTACGGCTTTCAATCCGCGGTTTAGTAGATGGCTGTTGCGCTTCCAGTCGATGGTGTCCTTAATGGTGCCTTTCGGCTGAAGTATCTCGTTATTGGTTTCATTGCCCACCTGTACCATTTCGGGCAGCAGGTTTCCTTTGTCAAGCATCATCAGGGTGTTGTAGGTGTAGTTGTACACGCTGTCGCCCAAGACCTTTACATCGGTTATGTGCGCCCACGCTTTTGGGATGTCCTGCCTGCCGGGATCGGCCCAGGTATCGGAATAATGAAAATCCAGCAGCACCTTCATGTCATTGTCTTTAGCCCGCTTAATGCTCTTTTTTACATCGGCGAAGTTAGAGTAGGGCGATGCCTCGGGTGCGTTCCAAAGGCGTATACGCACGAGATTGCAGCCTTTTTCCTCAAATAGCTTATATGGATCCACCTTTTTGCCGCCGTTCTGGTAATAGGCACCGCAGTCCTCAATTTCGTTGACATACGAGAGGTCGGCACCCAGATAGATTTTTTCTTTGGTGCTGCAGCCTACGGCGAGTACGGAGATGGCGATGATGGAGAGATGTTTTAGAGTCATGCTTAGTAATTTATATTTATATGAATCAATCGTTTTTGTAAAACCACCCCGGCGTTCAGCCACCCCTCCAAAGGAGGGAAACCCAAGACTTCCGCTCCTTTGGAGGGGTGCCCGTTGGGCGGGGTGGTTTACTTCACCAATTAAAACCAAACTTATTTCTTTTTTTCAGACCTCAACCCAACCCCTCTCCAAAGGAGAGGGGCAGCTACACTCAGATGTGCTTACTCAGTTCTGCTTGCATATATAGTTATGTCGGCAAGAGTTCCCCTCTCCTTTGGAGAGGGATTAGGTGTGAGGTCATCTATACTTATTCTTTATAAAATGCCTCCATCGCCGGCAGCGCTTTGCCATCAAAATCCCACAGCGCCTGGTTTTCCCAGGTAGAGCCGTTAGGAGCCTCCGGGCCACGGAAGGCTGTCCATTCCGCACCCCAGTAGCAAAATCCGATGCCGCCATTTTTCCCCACACTGCGAATCGCCATCATGTAGCTTTTCTGCCCTTCGGCCGATGCGGGGTAGGCAGGTATCAGCTGGTCGTCCTGTCCTACTACGTTGTTGGTCCAGTCGCTCCAATCCAGGGTAAACGGATAGGCCGTTTCTGCAATTACTACCTTTTTGTTGTGCGCTGCTCCCAGTTGCTGCATTTTTATCTGCAGGTTGGCAATGCTCTTACCATGCCATATCGGGTAGTAGGAGAGCCCTATGTAGTCGTAATCCACATCGGCAACTTTATTAAAGAACCAGTCGGCACTGTCAGCAATGCCCGCATAATGGATCATGATTTTCGTATCCGGCGCATTCTGGCGGATGGTTGCGCTGATGCCATTGACCAATTGCAGGTAACCGGCCTCATTTGAGGCGACATTTCCCAGCGGGTACATGAAACCGGTGTTGGTTTCATTGCCTATCTGGAAGATGTCGGGATCGATTTCAGCCAGTATATTGGCTGTATACAGCATGGCCTGGTCGGTCAGCTGCTGCAGGTTCAGCCCTGCCCATTCAGCCGGGGTTTCCTGGTGGCCGGGGTCTGCCCAGGTATCGGAATAATGTACGGTAAGCCATACTTTCATGCCTGCAGCCTTTACCCTTTGGGCGAGCGTTTTCACCTCTGCCATACCCGAGTGCCCGTTTGCCGGATTTTTCCACAAGCGTATCCGGATGGTATTCACCCCCGCATTTTTCAGTGTTGCCAAAGCGTCTTCCGTTTGCCCGGCGGCATTTTTATAAGCATAGCCTTCTGCTTCAATTTCGGGAAGGGATGACATGTCGACCCCACGGATGAAACTGTCTTCCTCCGTAATTGGCCCGTCGTCACTGTTGCCGCTGTTGTCATCACTGCCGCAGGAAATCGTCAGTGAGAGCAGGCTTCCGAAAAGGACTATCCAAAATTTTTTCATAACTGTATAATTATAGTTGTTCGAATTTAAAGCTTGTCTTTTGGTGGTATTCATCGCCCTTTTTCAGCAGGGTAGAGGGGAAGTGCGGATGGTTGGGCGCATCAGGATAATGCTGCGCCTCAAAGCAGATGCCGCTCAGCGGGTGGTAGTCAGCGCCCTCTTTGCCCTCAATCTGCCCGAAGCAGTTTCCTCCCACGTATATATGGACCGAAGGCTGGTTGGTGCAAACGGTCATTTTTAGTCCCGTCTTTTCGCTTGTAAGCGATGCAACAGGAACTGTGTTGTCTTGTATAATAAATGTTGTGTCTATGCTGGTTGGACAACTTTTAGGTGATGTAAAATCAAACGGGCAGTTGTCTACCTTTAATATCAACCCAGTAGGGATGCTGTCGGGCTTGGTTTCGAGCACTTTATTAGAGTTTATGAACAATTGTTGTTTTTCAATCGTTTGCGTGTGCCCATCCAAATTAAAATAGCTGTGCTGGGTTAGATTAAGCACGGTGTCTTTAGTCGACGTTGCCCAGTACTGAACCACAAGTCTGTTGTCTTCGGTGATCGTATAGCTTATGTGTACGTTAAGCTCGCCGGGAAAGCCCTCTTCGCCGTCATGAGAAGTATGGCTGAGGGTAATGGCATTTGCAGATACACTCTCCACCTGCCATACCTTCTGACCGAAACCTTCAAAGCCGCCGTGAAGCGTATGCTCACCATGGTTGGACGATGTATGGTATTTTTGGCCATCAATGGTAAATTTCCCCTTCCTTATCCGTCCCGAATACCTCCCAATGATGGCGCCAAAATAGGGCGCGCTCGGCAGTTGATAGGAGTCGATATAGTCTTGTAATGCATCAAAGCCCAATACCACATCCACCTTACCGCCTTTTGCAGGTATGCGGAGCGAGGTTATTGTTGCCCCGTAGCTGATGACCGTTGCTTCCATGCCGCGCTGATTGGCTATCGTATGGCAGGAAACTTCCGTGTCATCAGGCATTATACCAAATAACTTTGCATTTTCGGACACAACAAAATGAGAAATCTGATTTTTTTCCATGATTTTATTATCATATCATTACCAAAAGTAGAAGTTATAATGAAATGAACATACCAGTACCTACCAGTTTTTGTATATTAGCTACCAGTTATAAATACAGATAGGTATGAAGATAATTAACCTCAATCCCCGCAGCAGCCTGCCCAAGTACAAGCAGATCATTCTGTCTGTTGAAACTGCCATTGCCGAAAAAAGGATTAGCCGCGGCGACAGGCTGCCATCAGTAAATAAAGTGGCACTGGAGTTTTCCCTTTCGCGCGACACAGTGCTGCAGGCTTACGATGAGCTAAAGAAACGCGGCATCATCTACTCAAGGTTGGGCAAAGGCTACTATATAAAGAGTGTGGAGTTCAGCTTTGAGCAGCGCATTTTCCTGCTTTTCGATGAGTTCAATACCTTTAAAGAAGACCTGTACAACTCGTTTATGGAAACTATGGCCAATAACGCCCAGATTGACATATTTTTCCATTACTTCAGCATCGAGGTTTTTAAAAAGCTGATTAACGAGAACAATGGCGATTATTCCAGGTATATCATTATGCCTACCACCTTAAAAGGTGCGGCAGCCATAATAAAATCGTTGCCGGTGAACGATGTGTACATCCTGGACCAGGCCAATGCCGAACTTCCCGACTACCCGTCTGTACACCAGAATTTTGTGAAGGACATGTATAACGGGCTAATGTCTGCGAAAGACAGGCTGGCCGCCTATAAGCGGCTTATCCTCATCTTTCCGGCCTTCAAACAGCCCCCCGATATGGCCCGGGGGTTTGCTGATTTTTGCAGGGACCATGCTTTTGACCATGAGATCATACCTGATTTTGAAGAAAGGACTATTGTTGAAGGCGATGTGTTTGTAATCCCTAACGACCGCCACCTGGTTGACGTTATCGAGCAGGCCAACCGCCAGGGGCTTGCAATGGGCAGTGATATTGGCATTATTTCCTACAATGATACGCCGCTGAAAAAAGTAGTTGGCAATGGCATTACGACCATCTCAACCGACTTCAGGGCGATGGGGCGCATATTGGCCGAAATGGTGTTGCAGCAGCAAAAAATACAGGTGGAGAACAAAAGCCGCCTGATTTTAAGGGGGTCGCTGTAGGATTTTTGGGAATAAAAAAGGGAACTTTACAGTTCCCTCAAGGCTATTTTACAGTAATTACATAGTACTTTTTCTTCCCGTGCTGTACCAGGATGTATTTTCCCAGGATGATGTCCTTTTCGGTCAGCAGGTAGCCTTCGTTAACTTTCTCCCTGTTAACCGAAATGGCATTGGCAGTAACCGCTTCCCTTGCCTTTCCGCGCGATGGGAATATGTTGGTAACATCGGCAAGTGCCAAAACGATATCAGTGCCTTCCTGCAATGCTGCGCTTGAAATCTCAGCGCCCATGAATTCCCCGAAGATATCGGTAAAAAATTCCTCGCTTTCGTTCTCCAGGTCTTCACGGATGAAGTTCGAGAATGCAAAGACTGATTTCTTGGCCGCCTCCTCAAAGTCTTCCCTGGAGTGTACGAAGGCCGTAACTTCTTCGGCCAGTTTCTTTTGGAGCACTCTCAGGTGTGGCGCTGCTGAATGTTCGGCAATTAACGCCTCAATGCCTTCTTTAGAAAGGAAAGTGAATATCTTAATATATTTCTCTGCATCGGCATCGCTGGTGTTAAGCCAAAACTGGTAGAACTTATATACCGATGTCTTGTCGGCATCCAGCCATACGTTGCCCCCTTCGGACTTCCCGAATTTTGAGCCGTCAGCTTTAGTAATAAGTGGGCAGGTCATGGCGTAGGCTTTGGCACCCTCGTCGTTCATGCGGCGTACCAGCTCGGTACCCGTAGTGATGTTGCCCCATTGGTCGCTTCCGCCCAGTTGCAGCAGGCAGTTGTATTCTTTATGCAGGTGGTAAAAATCGTAGCCCTGTATCAATTGGTAGGTAAACTCGGTAAACGACATGCCTGAACCGGCCTCGCCCGTAAGGCGCTTTTTTACCGAATCCTTCGCCATCATGTAGTTTACGGTAATGCGTTTGCCCACATCGCGTACAAACCCTATGAACGAGAATTCTTTCATCCAGTCGTAGTTGTTTACAAGCACCGGAGCATTGGCGTCTGCCGAATTGAAATCCAGGAAACGTGACAGCACGCGCTTGATGCCAGCAACATTCTTTTCCAATGCCGCTTCGTCAAGCAGGTTGCGCTCGTCCGACTTGCCCGACGGGTCGCCGATCATGCCGGTAGCCCCTCCCACAAGGGCAATGGGCTTATGCCCGCATTTTTGCAGGTGTACCAAAATGATTATAGGCACGAGGCTGCCGATGTGCAATGAATCGGAAGTGGGGTCAAAGCCGATATAGGCCGTTGTCATTTCCTTGTTCAGTTGCTCTTCGGTTCCCGGCATGATGTCGTGTACCATGCCCCTCCATCTCAGTTCTTCTACAAAATTTTTCATGTCTGCGTTTTAATAAGGTGCAAAAATACAAACCTGTGTGAAAAAACAGGAAGAAATACCTATAAATGCGCTGTAAAAAGTAAATTTGCACTTATGATATTAGTAACCGGCGGTACAGGATTGGTTGGCGCGCATTTGCTCCTGAAACTTACAGGCAATGGCATGCAGGTACGTGCATTGTACCGCAGTACTGCCTCTGTCACAAAAACCAAAAACCTTTTTACCCATTATGGGAAGCAGGAACAGTTTGAGGCCATCGAATGGGTTACCGGTGATGTGCTTGACATCCCCTCGCTTGAAGATGCCTTTCCAGGCATTGACTATGTATACCATTGTGCCGCGTATATTTCTTTCGACCCGCGCGATGAGGAACAAATACGCAAGACCAATATTGAGGGCACAGCCAACATGGTGAACCTTTCACTGGCGTATGGCGTTAAAAAATTCTGCCATGTCAGCTCAATAGCCGCTTTAGGCGATACCAAAGAGGATGGCGACACGATTACCGAGGAAACCGAGTGGAACCCGGAAGTGCGGCACGGCGATTATGCCCTGGCCAAGTATGGCGCCGAAATGGAAGTGTGGCGCGCCTGGCAGGAAGGGCTTAAAGTGGTAATAGTAAATCCGGGGCTTATATTTGGCTATGGGTTTTGGGAGCAGGGCAGCGGCGCTATTTTTCGTGCGGTGGCAAGAGGGCAGTATTTTTACACCCATGGCACCTGCGGTATGATTGCCGTAGAAGATGTGGTAACGATCATGATTGCCCTGATGGCTTCCGATATATCAGGAGAGCGCTATACTTTGGTTGGTGAAAACCTGCCGTACAGGCAATTGCTGAATGCCATCGCTGACGGCATGCATAAAAAACGCCCATCGATCGAAGCTACTAAATTGATGGCATCCATAGGATGGCGGATGGACTGGCTGCTGTCAAAACTGCTGATGCGCAAGCGGATGCTGACGCGTGGCATGGTGCGGTCTTCGTACGCGACGGATAAGTATTCCAATGAAAAGATTTTGGCGCAAACAGGCTATGCGTTTACTCCGCTGCTACCTTACGTGGCCGAACTTTCCCGGAACTATCCGAAGCTTTAACCGTTCTGGTACGCGGCCTGATCTTTGGGCCGGATGAAGTATCCCCGCCGGATGGCTTTACATCTTCTTTTTTAGTGAGGCCGTATTTAACCTTATCCTTAGCAATCTTTGCAGCTACTTTTTTTTGCATGTCTTCGTATTTCTCCATGTCTGAAGCATAGTACTCATGGCTCTGCGCAAAGGTCAGGCTGTCGGTTTTGTATTTTGTAAAGATATAGTGCTTCGCCTCCACTTTATTAGTGTCCAGCGCCTGCGGCATGAAAGAATTGATAGCCTGCAATACCGAGATGTCATACAGCATGTCTACCATTTTATCTTCGGATAAAAGGTTTTTAGGTTTCTCCACAGTCTCTTCGCCGCAGGAAAACAGCAGTAGTGATACCAGTATGAAGGCCAGTTTTTTCATGTTATCTGTCAAACAAAAGCCTTTCGCCGCAGCGCAGGTCTTTTACCTTAAAGTTAGTGTATACAAGGTTACCGTTTACAAAGGTATGGGTTATCCTGGATTTAAAGTTAACCCCTTCAAACGGCGACCATCCGCATTTGTACAAAATGTTCTCCTTTTTTACATTCCAGGGCAAGCCCGGGTTTACGATAACCAGGTCGGCATAATAGCCTTCTTTAATGAAGCCGCGCTTTTCGATGCGGAAAAGCTTTGCGGGATTGTGGGCCATCTTTTCCACGATCTTCTCTACCGAGATTTTTTTCTGGTGGTAGGCCTCAAACATCGCCACAACGGCGTGCTGCACCAGCGGCCCTCCCGAAGGCGAGCTTGTATAAGGGTTTTTCTTTTCTTCCAGTGTATGCGGTGCGTGGTCGGTGGCCACAACGTCTATCCTGTCATCCAGCAGGGCATCCCAAAGCGCCTGGCGGTCTTCGGCGGTCTTCACGGCCGGGTTCCATTTTATCAATGCGCCTTTAGTGTCATAATCGGCATCGCTGAACCATAGGTGATGGATGCATACTTCAGCCGTTATTTTTTTCTCCTCAAGGGGAATCTTATTGGTAAACAGTTCTGTTTCCTTTGCTGTGGAAACATGGAACACATGCAGCCTTGCGCCTGTTTTTTTAGCCAGCTCTATTGCCCTTGACGAGGAGATGTAGCAAGCCCCGGCACTGCGTATAAGAGGGTGGAACTTTACAGGGATGTCATCGCCGTATTCTTCTTTATATTTGGCAAGGTTCTCACGGATAGTGGCCTCGTCCTCGCAATGCGCCGCGATAAGCATCTTTGTGCTGCTGAATATCTTTTCCAGCACCGCCTCATCATCTACAAGCATATTGCCTGTAGAGGAACCCAGGAATAATTTGATGCCCGGTACATTTTTAGGATTGGTCTTCAGGATCTCCTCCAGGTTGTCGTTGGTACCGCCCATCATGAAGCCATAGTTGGCGTACGACGTTTCGGCAGCAATCCTGTACTTGTCTTCCAGCAGCTCCTGCGTTACGGCATTGGGCACTGTGTTGGGCTGTTCGATGAACGAGGTAATCCCGCCCGCCACGGCAGCGCGCGATTCGCTTTCAATATTGCCTTTGTGTGTAAGGCCGGGCTCACGGAAGTGCACCTGGTCGTCAATGGCACCCGGTATAAGGAAGTTCCCTTCGGCGTCAATCACCTTCACATCCGGCTTCGCACTGATGCTTTCGGCAATTTCTTTTATAAAGCTGTCTTCAATCAAAAGGTCACCTTCAAAAATGGTCCCTTCATTTACAATTTTGGCATTCTTTATTAAAATCCTGTTCATTTATCTCTTATAGTCGATTAAGCATTTTTTTCATTCGCAGCGTTATCACCCCAAAAATCGCCTCTTTAAAGATGGCCCCACTCATTTTGGATTCGCCTTTGGTACGGTCGGTAAATATGATCGGCACCTCCACGATGTTGAAGCCGTTGGCATACGCGCGATACTTCATCTCGATCTGGAATGCATAGCCCACAAATTTGATCCTGTCGAGGTTTACGCTTTCCAGCACCTTGCGTTTGTAGCATACAAAGCCCGCTGTAGTGTCGCGTATCGTCATGCCGGTAATGGCACGCACATACGATGAAGCATAATAAGACATCAGTACACGGCTCAACGGCCAGTTTACCACATTAACGCCTGTTACATAACGCGACCCGATGGACATGTCGGCACCTTTTTTGCAGGCTGCATACAGCTTCTCCAGGTCGTTCGGGTTATGGGAAAAATCGGCATCCATTTCAAAAATGTACTCGTATTTCCGGGCGATCGACCACTTAAACCCATGCACGTAGGCAGTGCCAAGCCCTGATTTTATGGCCCTTACCTCCAAAAAGAGCTTTCCGTCGTATTCCTGTTGCAGTTCTCTCACCTTTTGGGCGGTTCCGTCAGGCGAATTATCATCTACGATCAGTACATCAAAAGGGGTATCAAGTGAGAATACCGCCCTGATAATGGCCTCAATATTTTCAATCTCGTTATAAGTTGGGATTATAACAATGCCGTCGTTCATGTGACCCGCTGAATTTTTGTGCAAAAATAACGTATTTCTAACGCCGAAAAGCATAATTAAAGTATAATTAAATAAGCGATTGCAAAAAATAGTAATTTTGCACCCATGGACGATTTGGTTTTACATATGCGGGATGCAGGCGGCAAGGATTGGGCAACCATCCTGTTCGTGTTGTGCTTTGGCCTTATCGCCATCAACAGGGCAGTATTCGAAACACGGTTTGCCGAATTCATAAAGCTTGCCGTGTCCGATAAATATACCAAGATATACAAGGACAGCGGCAACTTGCTGAGCTGGTTTACCATCTCGTTCTTTTTTATCCAGGTAATCTCATTTACCTTCCTGCTGCAATTCCTGCTGAGCTATTTCCACCTGGCCGAAAAAACAAGCTGGGTGTCGTTCATACAGCTGTTCACTTTCATCGCTGTTTTTATACTGGCGAAATTCCTGATTGAGAAGATTATCGCCACTTCCTTCAACATAGAGGAGTTCAATGAGCAGTTCAACCTGCAAAAAGTAAATTACCGCACCTATATCGGGCTCTTGCTGCTTCCTGTGAATGTGATTCTGTTTTACAATGATGCCATACCGCCCATTGTATTATATGTAATTATTGCCGCAATATTAGGTGCAAGCGTGTTTTCTTACCTTATTTCATTAAGGATATATCAAAATTTGATACTGGGCAAATTATTTTATTTTATTTTGTATCTTTGCGCACTTGAAATAGCACCCTATTATTTCATGTATTATTGGTTTACAAAAAGCTAGAAAAGAATTGCTATTAATATGAAAGTGAAAACTATACTGGTTTCGCAGCCTGAACCTAAAGTAGACAACTCGCCGTACTTCGAGATACAGCAAAAACTAAAGGTTAAAGTCGACTTCAGGCCATTTATCCACGTGGAGGGTGTTACAGCTAAAGACGTCAGAGCGCAAAAGATTGACCTGAACAATTACACAGCGATAATCCTTACAAGCAAAAACTCAATAGACCACTTTTTCCGTGTGGCAGAGGAAATGCGCTTCAAGGTGCCTGAAAACCTGAAGTACTTTTGCCAGAGCGAGGCCATTGCCTTTTACCTGCAGAAATATGTAGTGTACAGAAAAAGGAAAATTTATGTCGGCCAGAAGGATTTTGCAGATTTGTCGCCGCTTATCAAAAAATACAAGGATGAGAAGTTCCTGCTTCCTGCATCCGACCAGCTTAACTTTGACATACCCCAAACGTTAAACAACCTTAAGGTAGACTGGACTCCCGGTACTTTCTATAAAACCGTGATGAGCGACCTGAGCGACCTCAAGGATGTGTATTATGATGTGCTTGCTTTTTTCAGCCCTACAGGTATTAAGTCACTGTTCAAAAATTTTCCCGACTTCCAGCAGAACAATACTCGCATAGCGGTTTTTGGGAGCACTACACAGAAGGAAGCCCTGGATCACGGACTTCGCGTAGATATCATGGCCCCGACACCGGATACCCCATCCATGACCATGGCGCTTGAGAAGTACATCGTAAAAGCGAATAAAGAGAAATAGATTCACTTTAATAAAATAATAATAGCCGCTTTTTGAGCGGCTATATTTTTATATCAGAGTTTGAGTTTGGATTGCTTTCTTCCAAATAATGAACGGCAGCCAAAAAAAAACCGCCCCTTTTACAGGGCGGCCTTCTTTCCAAAAAACATCTATTCTAAAATTCACATTATGCCAACGGTCCGCCGGCCATAATTTCGTCATTGGCAAACTCTTCAAACTTGGCAAAGTTCTTCCTGAAAGCATCTGCAAGCTCAAGCGCCTGGGCATCATAAGCCTCCTTGTCAGACCATGTATCCCTTGGGTTCAGCACATCATTCGGAACATTAGGGCAGGTTTGCGGTATGGCAAGGCCAAATACTTTGTGGTTTTCAAAAGCCACGTTTTCAAGTTCACCATTCAGGGCGGCAGTAATCATTGCCCTGGTATATTTTAGTTTCATCCTGTGGCCGGTGCCATAAGCGCCTCCGGTCCATCCGGTATTGATAAGCCAAACGTTTACGCCGGCATCTGTCATCTTTTTTATAAGCATTTCAGCATATTTTGCAGGGTGCAACGGCATGAAAGGTGCGCCAAAGCATGCTGAAAATGTGGTTTGCGGCTCATTGACACCCGCCTCTGTACCTGCAACTTTTGCCGTATAGCCGGAAATGAAGTAGTAAGCCGCCTGTCCCGGTGTCAGTTTAGAGATTGGGGGCAGTATACCGAATGAGTCGGCGCTAAGGAAGAATATGTTCTTCGGGTTATCGCCGACAGAGCCTGGCTGTATGTTGTCTATATGGTAAATCGGGTAGCTCACACGTGTGTTTTGCGTAATGGAGCTGTCGGTATAATCTACCTCATTTGTACCCGGTTTGAAAATAACATTCTCAAGGATGGCGCCGCGCTTTATGGCCCTGAAGATATCCGGTTCAGTCTCTTCCGTAAGGTTGATCACTTTTGCGTAGCAACCACCCTCAAAGTTGAATACGGTATTTTCATTGGTCCATCCGTGCTCGTCGTCGCCTATCAGCTTGCGCTTAGGGTCTGCAGACAAAGTAGTCTTGCCCGTACCCGAAAGCCCAAAGAATATGGCAGTATCACCCTGTTCGCCTACATTGGCGCTGCAGTGCATCGGGAAGGTATCTTTAAACACAGGAAGGATAAAGTTAAGCGCAGAGAAAATGCCTTTCTTCATTTCGCCGGTATATCCTGTACCGCCAATAAGGGCGATTTTCCTTGTAAAATCAAGTATTGCAAAATTGTGCGATCGGGTTCCGTCCACAGCAGGATCTGCCATGAAGCCGGGAGCGCACACTACATGCCATTCCGGTGTAAATTCATCAAGCTCATGCTCTTCAGGGCGAAGGAACATGTTGTAGCAAAAAAGGTTAGACCATGCTGTTTCGGTAACTACCCTTACATCCATACGGTAATTGGCATCCGAACATACATAGCTGTCGCGCACGAACACCTCTTTCCCCGAAAGATAAGCGGCTACTTTTTTGTGAAGCGCATCAAATTTGTCACTATCAAAAGGAATGTTTACGTTGCCCCACCAAACTTTGTCAGCGGTAATGTTATCTTTTACGATAAAACGGTCCTGTGGCGACCTTCCGGTAAACTCACCTGTATTGATGGCAAGTGCGCCTGTTGAGCTTTCTACACCCTGCCCGTTTTCAATAGTAATGTTGTGCAGTTCGTCCGGAGACAACTGGTATCTTATATGAGCATCTTTAATTCCTATATTCTCCAGCGAAATCGTTTTCGTGAAAAGGCCGTAATTGTCCATACTTTTTACAATGTGTTGAGTTGTTTCAAAGGGCAAATGTAAAAAATAATTTGTTACAAAATAAGGATTTGGAAAAAAATTATCCTTTTCGTTTCATTATGTTTAAAAATAACACCACCCATGCCAGTATTAGTAATAATCCTCCAATTGGCGTAATAAAGCCAATTTTGCCGAAATCAAAGGAAAAGAGCGCATTACAGGCTAAAAAATAGATTGAAAACGAAAAAAACAAAACCCCTGAAACAGTAAGCCATAAAACTGCTTTTTTCGCCTTTTCGGATACGAGTGAAGTGGTCCCTACAAAAAGCAAAAACAGCGCATGGTACATTTGGTAGCGAACACCTGTTTCGAAAACAATTATCTTATCCGGCTCGATGAGCTCTTTAAGGCCATGTGCCCCAAATGCGCCTAAAATAATTCCTATTGCTCCCAAAACTGCTGCTACGGCTATAATTTTTCTGTCCATGGTATTTATTTTGAAGGTAAAGTTAAAAAGTTTTTGAGCAAATACTTCTGAAAAAGTTTTCGGGAATATAACATTTGATTAATTTCGTGTTAGAATTTACGAAAAACACAAATAATGAGGAATATTTTAATTATTGGCGCAGGCCGTTCGGCTTCGTCACTAATAGAATACCTGTTGAATAAAGCGGAGGCCGAAAACCTCCATATTACGATAGGCGACCTTTCGGTAGAGCTGGCAGAGCGCAAAACCAAAGGGCACCCAAGGGCTTCGGCCATTACCTTTGATATTTTTGATGAAGACCAGCGCAGGGAAGAAATAAGCAAGGCCGATGTGGTAATTTCCATGCTGCCGGCCCACCTGCACTACGAGGTGGCTAAAGATTGCATTACCCATAAAAAACACATGGTTACGGCATCCTACATCAGCCCGGCCATGCAGGAGCTTGACAGCCAGGTTGTGGCCAATAACCTCATTTTCATGAACGAGATTGGGCTCGACCCGGGTATCGACCACATGAGCGCAATGAAGATCATCGAGGAGATTCGTGACAAAGGAGGCAAAGTGCTGTTGTTTGAGTCATTCTGTGGCGGCCTTGTGGCACCGGAGAGTGACAATAACCTGTGGAATTATAAGTTTACCTGGAACCCGCGCAACGTGGTGCTTGCCGGGCAGGGTGGTGCCGCCAAGTTCATACAGGAAGGCACTTACAAGTATATCCCCTATAATAAATTGTTTCGCCGCACGGAGTTCATGGATGTAGAAGGCTATGGGCGCTTTGAAGGCTATGCCAACCGCGACTCCCTCAAATACCGCAGCGTTTACGGCCTCGATGATGCACTCACGCTATACCGGGGCACGCTCAGGAGGGTAGGCTTTTCTAAGTCGTGGAATATGTTCATACAATTGGGAATGACTGAAGACACCTATGTGATGGAGAATTCAGAAACCATGAGCTACCGTGAGTTTACCAATTCATTCCTGCCGTACCATCCTACCGATTCGGTAGAGCTAAAATTAAGGCATATCCTTAAGATAGACCAGGACGACATCCAGTGGGACAAGCTTGTAGAGCTCGACCTGTTTAATGATGATAAGATTGTCGGCCTCCGCAATGCTACTCCTGCGCAGATATTGGAGAAGATACTGTCTGACAAATGGACCCTGAACGCTGCCGACAAGGATATGATCGTGATGTACCACAAAATCGGATATGAGATAAACGGCCATCAACAACAAGTTGATGCAACCATGGTGTGCATAGGCGACGACCAAACCTATACCGCTATGGCCAAAACGGTTGGCCTGCCTGTAGCAATGGCTGCACTCCAGATACTCAACGGAAATATAACAACACCGGGCGTACAGCTTCCGATAAACAGGGAAGTTTATCTTCCGATACTAAAAGAACTTGAAGAATTTGGGGTTGTCTTTAATGAAAAGCATGTTCCGTACCAGGGCTACAACCCGGACAATGTAGCAAGCTAATCCCACTTAACTAACCCAAACTCCGAAACCTCCCGCTAACTACGGGAGGTTTCATTTTTTAGACGCTTTCAATTTCACCTACATTAGAAATCTTAAATGCAAATTACCTGATATCTTCTATAATCGAAATGACACGGACTACCTCTCATTTCATATCAAAATCGCTATATTTGATTTAAAATCATAACCCATGAAGATCAATTCGCTTCAAATAGAAATCGACGGTATTGATAAGGAAATATTGCGGGACCTTATGGAAGATGCCCGCAAGCCCATTTTGCAGATCGCTTCGAAAATAGGCATATCGGGCGCAGCCATCCACCAACGGCTACGGAAACTGGAGCAGGCCGGGGTAATATCAGGTTCGCGGTTTATTGTCGACACGAGAGTGCTGGGGTACAGTACAATGGCATTTGTAGGCATCTATCTTGAAAAAGCCTCCAGCAATTCCGAAGCGGTAAAAGACCTCCGCAAGATTCCCGAAGTTTTGGAATGCCATTATACTACGGGAAACTGGTCCATCCTCATAAAGATCATCTGCCGTGATAATGAACACCTCATGCAGCTCCTCAACAACAAGATACAGCCCATACCGGGAGTGTCGCGTACCGAAACATTCATTTCACTGGACCAGCAAATAGACAGGCAGATACAGGTATAATTTCAGATTTCAGAAGGTAGATTTCAGATTGGGCTGCACTCAGCCGGATGAGTATTTCTTGTAGGGATTAAACCAAAAAAAACCGCCGGATATCCTGGCGGTTTTTGGGAATAAATATATAGAAAGGGAAATTAATCCCTTGAACCTCCGAATATCCTGAGGCCGAAATACACCAGCATCGCCAGCGATCCCAACGCAGCAACCACATAGGTGCGTGCCGCCCATTTCAATGAATCTTCGGCTCCGGCATATTCCTGTTGGGTCAGCATGTTTTTGTTTTTCAACCAAGCCAGGGCACGGTTGCTCGCATCATACTCTACCGGAAGGGTAATGAAGGTGAACAGCGTTGTGATGGCATACAGAATGAAGCCTGCAACAGCCATATAATAGCCAAGACCCATTTGCGCTCCTAACGCAAGGCTGATACCAATGAATATCAATATCTGCGAAAGGTTGGAAGATACATTCACCAGAGGTACCATCTTAGAGCGGAACGCCAGCATACTATAGGCTGTGGCGTGCTGTACGGCGTGGCCAACCTCGTGTGCCGCTACCGCCGCCGCTGCCGCATTGCGCTGGTTGTATACGGCCTCGCTAAGGTTTACTGTTTTTTTTAACGGATTGTAATGGTCGGTCAGATGCCCCCGTTCTGAAACAACCCTTACATCATATATTCCATTATCATTTAGCATTTTTTGAGCTATCTCGGCACCGCTCATGCCGTTGCGAAGGTGCACTTTTGAATAATATTCAAACTTGCTTTTCAGCCTAGCGCTTACAGCGAAACTTACGAGTGCTATCGCGCCAATGATTATCCAATAATAAATATCTCCGTACAACATATTCAATTCGTTTTTATTGATTTACATAAAGCTAATCAAATTACGAACCAATCTGTACTAACGAAAGGTTAATGCCGTTTTGGCGGATTGCCTGACGAAATTTCAGGCTATTTAACCGAAATTATAAATGCTTTTTTGAGCTTATCGGATCTGGACATACCGCCCGGATTGCATCCGGGAAGCCCTTCGGGGATGGGTTTGCCCATAGCATTATAGTATTCTGTCCAGGCAGTGAAAAACTCATCCTTCCCCGGCTGTTTGTAGGTCATTGGCGAAAGTTCGAAAAATGGCTTGCCGCCATTGGCAAACAGGAATGCGTCATATATAAGTTCCGAGCAGTAGTAGGCACCGTTGTTGTACACATATTCATCGTCATAGGGCACACCAAGCTGTTTCAGTGAAAAATCAATGGCTGTTGGGATAAGGTGGCGGTATTTTTCTTTCAGTCGCAGTACGGGCATGTCCTTTTTGGTGTTTTTCGAAAATTTCTCCAGTGTGGTAAGGCGTACGGCACTGCCTGCCGCTTCAATGACGTACAGGGTATCATTACGATGGTATACCATGCCCATGTGGCTAAAGTCCTTTCCGTCATATCCTTCGGTCACGGCTTCAATGGCATCGCACAGCGGTCCGCAATCCATGTCCTGGAAAATGAGGTCGCCGTCATTCAACAGGTTTACTGAATCTCCTTCAACGATTTGTGAAGATGCAGGCAGGGTAAAAATAAGGAAAAGCAACATCAGGTATCTCATAGCCCAAAGTTAGTGATTGCAACGCCAAGGCTGATGCTCCCGGCATATTTATATTCATAAATAGGAAAATCGCTCGCACTGAAGTCAAGGAAGATGGAGCCCGTGTTGTCAAATATCAGCCCGAGCCTGTACTTTTGGTACGCTCCTGAAAGATCGCCCCGCCCCAATGCATAACTCCAGCCATAGCCCGCCTGCATATAAATATTGGTTTCTTCCCAAATCTGCGGGGTAAACAGTATACTGCCGTACACCGGCGCATATACCAGTTTTTCGGTCGCAAGCCAGTCGATGCCGGTATTCGCACTGATGCCTACCCACGATTTGTAATGCACGCCAAATCCAATGTTGGCACTAAGGCCGTTTGGTATGATATAATCCAATACATTTGGTTTGTAGTCTTCACCCGTTTCCGCATAGTACTCCTGTATCTCGTCGGTATACGGATTTGCACGGATAGGGACCGAAACCGACAGCTGCCCAAATATGAATTCGGCCGCAGGCTTGTCGCCCGGATCGGAATGGGTAATGAATACGGTTTCTTTCTTTTCGTCATCGTCCTGGCTGAAGCAGGAGAGTGATATGATGAGTAAAAAAGAGCTAAGGGTAGATTTGAAGGTTGGCATCGTCAGTTGGGTTAGAAAGTAAAAAGACTGAAACCTATGGTAAAGGTTCCTGTTTCGCGGATGTCTTTCAGGGGATAGCCAAACAGGCTACCGTCGATGAATAGGCACATTTCATTATCAAACAGGATGCCCAAACGGTATTTCTGGTAGGTGCCGTTTAGGTCACCGCGGCCTAATGCATAGGCTTGCCCAAGTCCTGCCTGCAACAACACGCTGGTATCTTTGTTGAAGTGTGGGTTTAGGGTAAGTATGCCATATATAGGCACCGATACCAGCTTTTGCATGATGCGCCAGTCAATGCCCGTGTTTACGCTGAGGCCAACCCATTTTTTCAGGTGGATGCCCGCCCCGCCATGCAGGCTGATGCCATCGGGGATGAACCATGGCTCACTTTCTTCGGTTACGGGGTCGTAATTGCCACGGTTGGGGTTAAGGTTAAACGGAACACCCAGGGCAACCTGCGTAAAAAGCATCCCATTCTCTTTTTCTTCGGGGGAGGAATAGGTCTGGTAAACGGTATCCTGCGCAAACAGGCTTACGGATGCCAGCAGTACAAAACTAAGCAGTGCGGTCTTCAAGTCCATTTTCAAAAGCTTCAGGTGATATACCATCTTCAACGGAAAATGCACCAATTTTCGTACGCCGCAATGCCGTTAAATGTGCGCCTGAATGGAGTGCGATGCCAAAGTCATGTGCCAGCGAGCGAATGTAGGTGCCTTTGCTGCACACCACCCTGAAATCCACTTCGGGCAGGGCAATGCGGGTAATCTCAAATTCGTGTATGGTCGTTTTGCGGGCAGCGATCTCTACTTCCTCGCCTTTCCGGGCGTGTTCGTACAAGCGCTTGCCGTCTTTTTTTATGGCCGAAAATACAGGTGGTTTTTGGTCGATTTCCCCTAAAAATTGCGGGAGCGTATCGTGAATAAGAGCTTCATCAATATGCTCTGTGGGAAAGGTAGCGTTCACTTCGGTTTCCAGGTCATAGGAGGGTGTGGTTGCGCCAAGGTAAAACGTACCAGTATATTCCTTTTCCATGCCCTGCAATTCAGAGATGCGCTTTGTGAATTTTCCGGTGCATACAATCAGCAGGCCTGTAGCCAGTGGATCGAGCGTTCCTGCATGGCCCACTTTTATCTTTTTGAGGCCAAGGTGCTTTTTGAGGCTCCACTTTACTTTATTCACTGCCTGGAACGAGCTCCATTGCAACGGCTTGTCTATAAGTACAACTTTTCCTTCGAGGAATTCTTCGGGTGTGGCCAAGGCTGATAATTTAATTTGAATTCAGTTTTAACACGCCGCTTGTCACTTCGAGCGCAGTCGGGAAGCAAAAAAGATAAGAATATCTCATTCCGACTGCGCTCAATGTGACATTCTTATCTTTTTTGTTATGGCGAGTAATAAACAGCATTGTTATTTATACATTGTAAAATATGCCAGAAGCGCTGCACCGGCTATGATGCGGTACCAGCCCCAGGGCTTGAACCCATATTTTTTGATAACGCCGATAAAGCCTTTAATGGCAATGATGGCCACTACAAACGCAATGATGCTGCCAATCGCGAAAAGCTTCAGGTTGTCGCCTTCCATCATCAGTTCGTAGCCTTTCGTTTCGGCAGAACCGTATTCTTTTATCAGGATAGAATAGGTAGTTACGGCCAGCATGGTAGGCACGGCAAGGAAGAATGAGAACTCCGCTGCAGCCTGGCGCGTAAGCCCCTGCTGCATCCCGCCGATAATGGAAGCTGCCGCACGGCTTGTGCCGGGCATCATGGCCAGGCATTGCCAAACCCCTATGGTTATTGCTTTCTTCACAGTAATGTCTTCTTCCTTGAATACGGTGGGGTTTTTAAAGTAATTATCTACAAACAGCAGTACAACACCACCCACAATAAGGACAATGGCGATGGGAACAGGATTACCCAGGACCTCTTCTATCATTTCATCGAACAGCTTGCCAAGCAATAGTGCGGGTATTACCGCAAGGGCAAGCTTCATGTAAAAATCGATTTTAGTGAAATCGAAGAACTTTTTCCAGTACAATGCCACTACCGCAAGTATAGCTCCCAATTGGATGGATACCTGGAAGAGCTTTACGAAATCGTCCTCCTGGATGCCATAATACGAACTGGCAAAAACCATGTGCGCGGTGGAGGAAATGGGCAAATACTCGGTAAGGCCTTCAATGATGGCAATGATGATGGCTTGGATAAAATCCATTTATTTCTTCTTTTTGTTGGTGAAGTTCTTGATTGGCTGCTCTTCCACAAGCCTGTCGGATGCCGGTGCAGGGGTTCCCGCCTTGCTGTCTTCACGAAGTTCGGCTACGGGTGTGCCCGGGTTTTTCAGGATGGCATAAATGGTAACGCCAAAGCCTATCAGGACCATTGTTGGCGCAAGCCTTATCCTTCTCCAGCTGAAAATATCCTCGCTGAAAACATTCGGGTCATCGCTGCCGCCCCCGGCCATGAGGATGAAGCCCAATGCAATCACGCCAAGGCCAATGAGCAATATCGTATAATTTACCTTTTCAAAAAGGAAGGTGGTCTTTATTTCGTTGTTCATTTTTTTTGTTTCAGGTTTAAAGTTTCAGGTTTTTTGCCTGTTCTGTGTGTTTCATCCGTCTAACAGTTTGTTATTTGGAATTTGTCATTTGGAATTTTAATAAAGGTCATCTGTCCTCAGGTTCAGGAATCGCTGCGTGGCAAAGAACGTACTTATCGCTGCAATGATGATACCGAACACCAGCACGCCGCCCAGCACGATGGCTGTCGGCATCCAGTCTTCCCAAATGTTCAATACAGGGAACTCGCCGTCGAGCCAGTAGACAATGTACACCAGTGCAAGTATGGCCAGGAATGCCCCAATGAAGCCAAGCCTCATGCCTTTCCATACATAAGGCCTGCGGATGAACGCCTTGGTCGCGCCCACCATCTGCATGGTCTTGATGGTAAAGCGATGGGAGTAGATGGAAAGCCTCAGCGCGCTGTTGATGAGGAGCATAGCAATGGCTACCAGCACCCCGCTGAGGATGAGTATCCAGAATGTAATCTTTTCTATGTTCTCATTCGCAAGGCCTACCAAAGCCGAATCGTAGCTCACATCTCCCACTATTGGGTTTGCCCGCAACTGCACCTCGATTTCCTTGATGCTGTCGGGTTGTACGAAGCCGCCTTTCAGGTGTACGTCATACGAATCCAACAAAGGGTTATTGTCGAGGAGTGTTTCGTAATCACCTACGATGTCCGGGTTGTTCTTGGCTGCATCTTCCTTGGAAACATATACATAGTCTTTAATATAAGCGGAGTTTTTCAGCTCGTTGCCAAACGCCTGCTTGAGGCTGTCGGGCGAATCGCGCTTAAAATAAACCGTCATGGGGATGTTCTCCTTCACGTGGCTTGAAATCTTCTCGGTATTGATTACGAAAAGCCCCAGTGCACCCAACAGGGTAAGCACGATGAAAATGCAGAGTATAACCGAAAAATAGGAGGTGATAACGCGCCTTTTCTGGAATTTTTCGAAAGATGATGCCATAGGTTCTGTTTTAGCGGTAAAAATAAATAAAGAATTTGTAACTGTCTACATTTTTAAAGAATAACTGCGAAAGTCTGAAACCGCATCACTCCTTTGCAAAGCTGTTATCGTTACATTGTTTGTAACGCGTAAAGTTTTGATTTTCGTACAATAAGCTTACTTTTGGCGCATACTTTGATAGGTAATTCCCAAATCATTTTTCATGCACAAATTTTTACTCTTTTTTTTATTGGCAATTTCCTTCCACTCGTTTGGACAGCAAATAGCCATTCCCTATCGCGATGGTACAAAATGGGGTGTTTCCGACCGCGAGGGCAAACTCATCATTGCGCCAAAATTCGACAGTATTACGTTCGGGAATAAATACATGACCAAGCCGGGCGACATGATTTCATGGTCAAAGGGCAAACAGGGGCTCATTATTGGAGGAAAGGAAATGCTGCCTCCTGAGTATAGCTTTATAGCGAATACGAAGGACTTCATCAAGGCAGAGAAAACTACGCCTGAAAATGTCCTGACCTACCTTTTCGATCCGGAAGGAACGCCCATATATCCTGGTGGCATTATAAATATCGGACTTCTGGTAGATGAAAGGGTTTATGACAAGCAGGGTTCATATAAAATTTTGCTGTTGCAGGTTACCGGCGCGAACAATCTGGAAAGCATTTTTTTATGGAACTGCCGGGATAAGGCCGTTTCGCAATGGCTCGCTAAGGACGCATATTCCGCAGTGCTGGAGGATGTAAAAGGGCAACCATACGCCATGGTGCGCATCCGCGAAAAGGAAAGCAGTCCTGTAAAGCTATCCCGTGTTTGGTTTGGTGAAGACGGCAGGCTGACCATTGCCGATGAAAAACGCGACATACCGGTTGACAAACACCGTGGTTCAGAATCGGAGGTTTGGCCTTATGAACGGGGACTTGATGGCGACCTGAGCATTGATGGCCCCATAGGCGATATCGACATGGGTGTTGCAGCACCGGAAGTATCAGGTAGCTATGGCGGGACTGGGACCGGAACAGGGAGCAGCCCGTACAATCCTGCGGCACCTAAAAAAGGGGTATCAAATGTGTATAAAAACTACAAGAAAGAACCGGATGGGACTTTAATACTCGAGCAAAGGGATGGCTACGGAAAAACGTCGAAGTCTAAAATGAAATTCGTGCCCGACAGCTTTTCAGTAAAAAGCTTCGCCAATAGCAAGCGTGTGGGCGATACGATGTATTATTACAATACGTATGTTGTGTACACGTACAAAGGACGCTCCGGAGTACTCAAGGAAGGGCAAACCGGCAGGGGTGCAGAATATAATGATCTTACCGATGTGCAGTACAGCCTGTATAAGTCCAACAAGCGAGCGGTGGCTTTCATTGCGGGAAATTGGGATAAAAAAGCGAACAGCCTGAAATATGGGCTTATCGATTTTGAGGGTAAGGAAATCATTCCGTTTGTATATGATGAACTGAAAGTGGGCGGCACCTCTACTTCGCAGGGCTATGACCTTGTAGCAAAACGCAACGGGAAGTATGAGGTCATTACCGCTGAAGGTGAAATAATCGTTTCCGGAATTGACGAAATTAAATACCGGGTGCAGGAGGGCAGGCCGTACCTCGAGATGCGCCGTGGCGAAAAGTACGGTGTGTTTTTAAGGACGAATGGCGAGAATCCGTTTAAGATCGAGCCCGCATATCCTTTTCCTATAAAACAGCTGCTGCTGGTTTACCCTGCTGAGAATGCGTGGGTATCCCGCCCCGGCAATAGCGACAGGAACATGGTATTGGTGGAATTGATGGATGCCAACGGCAACACCAAGGGCTTCGCACGTGAGGACGGTTTCTTATATTTTAAAGATTAAATTGTTCAACCACATAGATACATAGTTGGCATAGCTTTTAAAGGAAGCCATATCCCCACATAGATGAAGCGTCGCTTCATACTGCTGTGGACTATGCCGGCTGCTGAATTTTAGTTTTGAAAAACTATGTGCCTATGTGGTTAAAATAGTAAAACAGCAATGAAAAACACAATTATAGCGCTGCTTTTCTCAATACAGCTTTTCGCACAGGACTACGATCACGTGCGCGTAGACCTGCCGAGGCTGGACCGCATGGATAATTTTTATGAATTCCGCGATGAGGTATTCCCTACAGATGTAATGGCAAAACTGGACGACGTTCGCCGAAAGTCAGGCGCCAGCGATGTGAAGCTTGTAGAAACCGTACAGGGCAATCATATTATTGTGAAGCATATTTCGGGAAATATGCTCATTATGAGCCAATCATTTGACAAAAAAGGCTTAACCGACGGCATGACCACTTTGTATTACTCCAATGGGCAAATCCGCCAGGAGATACCCTTTGTAAAAGGTGTGGCCGACGGTTTGGGAAAAGCCTACGACAGGGATGGTACATTAATGGTTGAGACCAATTATAAGAACAATAAGCGCCACGGCCTGCGCAAGATGCACTCGCGCCGGGGAGAGGAATCTATCGAGGGGACTTTTGATAATGACAATGTAGTTGGCAAAATCAGTGTTGCCGATCGATACGGAAAAACGTATATGTACCCTCCTGATATGAAAAAAGGTGTTGTAGAGGTATTTGTCCAAAATTTGAAAGTGGCCGAAATTCCCATTATAGGCGAAGACAAGGTGCACGGCGAGATGAAGGAATTCTGGAACAATGGCAAATTGAAAAGCATCATCCGATATTACGGAGGGGAACGCCATGGCCTTTCGGAATATTTCAAGCCTGATGGCACGCTGCTGTTCAGCAACACCTACAGCAACGGGAAGAATATTGGAGCCTACAGCTTCCTGGCCCTTGACGGCACCATCATGCAGAAAGGGCAGTATGACGATAACGGTAAAAAGACAGGGCTTTGGGTGAATTACGACAAAGCAGGCAAGCCCGAACGCGAAATAGAGTATAAAGCCGACAAGATAAATGGACTGTACAAAAGTTACTATAACGGTATGCTGCATGAAGAGACGAGTTATGTGATGGGTAAAAAGGAAGGCTTGTCGAATATCTATGACGGAAAAACCGGTGCACTCTCGGGCAGAAAGCGGTTTAAAGATGACCAAATGCAGAGTTACCATGGCTATTATGCTAACGGAAACGTGTTTTCGATATATGAATATGCGGGAAAGGAAAAACCAACTTCGGTGAAGTATTATGACCATAACCTGAAGATGATGCATGAAGCGAAATATAATGAAAACGGCTATCCCATTGGCGAGCACAAGCTCATTATGATGGAGGGCAACAACTATAGGATAGCGAGCGCCACGACATACGACGATACCGGCAAGCGCGTAAAGCTGGTGATGTATGGCAATGACGGGAAAAGCTATACGGAAACCTATTTTGACGGAGAAGTGATGCATGGCCCGCGGACTATGTACAATGCCGTTACCGGGGAAAAATCAACTAAGTGGTATTTCAAAAAGAAAGAGGTGACGGAAAAAGAGTTTAAGGAACTGAGCAAGAAAAGTAAATGATGAAACAGTGTATCGCCATCGCGTTTTTCCTGCTTACGCTGCACCTGTCGGCGCAGAGTTACGACTATTCAATCGTGACGCTTCCCACCCCCGCAAAAATTGAAGGCGATTTTGTAAAGGATAATGTCACCGGAAAAATGAAGGCCACCACCCGCTTTGGGGATACGTTTTATTATCCGGCCGACATGAAGAACGGCATTGTTGATGCATACCGCGAGAACAGGAAAGTTGCAGAAATCCCAATCATCAACGGCCTGCCGCATGGGGAGCAAAAGGAATTCCGCGAAGACGGCACACTCGAAAACCTGGTGCGCTTTAAAGACGGTAAGCGCGAAGGGCTTTCGGAACACTACAAGGCCGATGGGACTTTGCTTGTGGCCAACAATTACAAAGATGGCCATCGCGTGGGCGATTATAAATTTGTAAAGCGTAACGGCATAGTGCTTGAAGAAGGGCATTACGACGACTTGGGTAGAAAGGACGGTTACTGGAAGCGCTATTATGAAGATGGGAAACTGATGGAAGAAGGCGCTTTTAATGAAGGCATGGAAGAGGGAATGCATAAACAGTATTATAATGATATCCTTACCGAAGAAACACTTTACATTAAAGGAAAAAAGAACGGCATCAGCAAAACCTACGATGGCAGGACCGGCATCATCATAAAAGAGTTGGATTACAGGGACGATAAAATGGTAAGCTACAAGCTTTATTATGACAATGGCAGCCTGTTTGCATCCGCCAACGAGGCAGTTGGCACTAAGACGGAGAATACCAGTTATTTTGAACCTGGCGGAAAACGCATCAATGAGAGAAAATTCAGTAATGGCAAGCCTGTCGGAGAACATTATGAGGTATCGTGGAAAGACAGGAATTCGTTTTACATTACCGGTATAAGAACCTATGATAACGCCGGAGAGCTCATAAAAAATATAACCTATAGCGGCCCTGACTATAAAAGCTATTCGGAAACGTTTTATCTGGATGGTGAAAGACATGGCAGGCAGGCAAACCATAGCGTTGTTACAGGAAAAACCGTTGTAACCTATTATTTCAAAGGTAAAATCGTTACCGAAGCTGAATTCAAAACCCTTTCCAAAAAGAAACCCTGATACCCGCTTTTGACTTTCGTTTAAATAAGCGTAAATTTGCTTTCTTTAAGGTGCTGAGGCGCTGAGGTTCTTAGTTGCTTAGGTTGGGGACGCTGAATTTGCGGGCCTTAACCATTCCGGCAATGATCAAAAAACCTTAGCCCCTCAGCCTCTAAGTACCTAAGACACTTTCAAACAAAATGAGATACAATCCCAACGAAATTGAAGCCCGCTGGCAGAAGTACTGGGCGGAAGAAGGCACTTTCCGTGCCGAAGACATAAGCGACAAACCCAAGTACTATGTGCTGGACATGTTTCCGTACCCATCGGGGGCAGGACTGCACGTAGGCCACCCGCTGGGCTACATTGCCAGCGACATCTATGCCCGCTACAAGCGCCACAAAGGCTTCAATGTGCTGCACCCGCAGGGCTACGACAGCTTTGGCCTTCCGGCGGAACAATATGCCATACAGACCGGGCAGCACCCGGCCATTACGACCGAAACCAACATCAACCGCTACCGCGAGCAGCTTGACAAGATAGGATTCTCATTTGACTGGGACCGGGAGGTTCGTACTTCCAACCCTGAATACTACAAGTGGACGCAGTGGATCTTCATCCAGCTGTTCAACTCGTGGTACAATAACGATACTGATAAGGCCGAGAGCATCTGTACGCTTATCCAGAAGTTTGATGAGAATGGCAACGCCGGCATCAACGCCGTGAGCGACGACAACATCCCTGCCTTTTCTGCTGCCGACTGGAAAGGCTACAGCAAAGAGGAACAGGAGCGCATCCTGTTAAAGTACCGCCTTACCTACCTTGCCGAAACCGAGGTGAACTGGTGCCCGGCACTGGGAACGGTTCTCGCCAACGACGAGATCGTGAATGGCGTATCGGAGCGGGGCGGATACCCAGTGATCCGCAAGAAAATGACCCAGTGGAGCATGAGGATCTCGGCCTATGCCGAAAGGCTCTTACAGGGACTCGAAACCATTGACTGGACCGATTCGCTAAAGGAAAGCCAAAGGAACTGGATAGGGAAATCGGTTGGGGCTTCCGTTGTTTTTAACGTAATCCCATCAGACCTCACCCCCGGCCCCTCTCCAAAGGATATCCTCCCCCCAACCCCCTCCGAAGGAGGGGGAGACGGACGTGCTCACTCGGATTTGAAGAGCAGTCCGAAGTATTTGACAGGAAATAGCGCTAAAGCTGTGGACCTACTGCACAATGCTAAAGTTATGCGCAAAGAACATACGGTTGCGGAAGCGGCTTTGTGGGAAGAACTGCGCAGGAATAACTTAGGTGTACGATTCAGAAGGCAGCACCCCATAGGAAATTTCATCCCGGACTTTGTAGCTCTTGAAAAGAGACTTATTGTTGAGGTTGACGGAGGATATCACTATGAAGCTGAACAAGCCGAACTTGATGAAGCAAGGACACTTGAGCTAGAGCAAAAACATTTATTTAAAGTATTGCGATTCTCAAATGAGGATGTAATGTATCATATTAGCGATGTCATATCGCAAATACGGATTGCCCTTGCAAATCGCAAATCATATAAGGACACTGAAGATACAGAAGATATTTCAGGCAACGATTTGCCATCCCAGTCTCCCCCTCCTTCGGAGGGGGCCGGGGGGAGGACACAACCAGGTGTGAGGTCTGAAGACGGCCTCGGCATCCGCTCCTTCTTCTCCGACATCTTCTCAGAGATAGGCGATGACGAAAACCAATACAAGATAGAGGTATTCACTACGCGTCCTGATACCATATTTGGGGTGTCGTTTATGACGCTGGCGCCGGAACATGAGCTGGTGGCAAAGATCACTACGCCGGAGCAGAAGGCTGCTGTGGATGCCTACGTGGAAGCTACAGCAAAACGCAGTGAGCGCGACCGCATGGCCGATGTGAAGACCATTTCGGGTGTGTTTACAGGCGCGTATGCGGAACATCCGTTTACGAAGGAGCCGATCCCGGTGTGGATAGGCGACTACGTGCTTGCCGGTTACGGTACGGGTGCGGTAATGGCCGTTCCTGCGGGTGACCAGAGGGATTACGACTTCGCGAAGCATTTTGGCATAGAGATAAAGAACATATTCGACGATGTGGATATTTCTGCGGAGGCGTATGGATCGAAAGACAATGTGAAGCTGATGAATTCCGACTTCCTTGACGGGATGAACTACAAGCAGGCTACCAAGGCTGTGATCGAGGCACTGGAAGGCATTGAACAAGGCCGTGGCAAGACCAACTACCGCCTGCGCGATGCCGTATTCAGCCGCCAGAGGTACTGGGGCGAACCGTTCCCGGTATATTACGTGAACGGCATACCGCAGATGATAGACAAGGCGCACCTGCCGGTACGCCTGCCGGAGGTTGAGAAATATTTGCCGACGGAAGACGGGCAGCCGCCATTGGGCAACTCGCGCGAATGGGCATGGGACACCGCGAACAACAAAGTGGTAGCCAACGACCTGATAGACGATGTGACTGTGTTCCCATTAGAACTAAACACCATGCCGGGATGGGCAGGCAGCTCATGGTACTGGCTGCGCTACATGGACCCGCACAATGATGAGGAGTTCATCTCAGATAAAGCGGAAGCCTACTGGCAGGACGTTGACCTGTACATTGGCGGAAGCGAACATGCTACGGGCCACTTGTTATACAGCCGTTTCTGGAACAAATTTTTAAAGGACAGGGGATTCATAACGAAGGAAGAGCCGTTTAAAAAGCTGATCAACCAAGGGATGATATTGGGGATGAGTGCGTTTGTTTATAGGGTTTTACCTTCAGTTACAATTAAAAAGATTTCTCCTAATTCGGATTTGGATGGTGTAAAATATCCTAAGTTTTTGATTTCTAAATCTATCTATTCAGATGTAATTGCAGGTAAAAAAAATGATAAACTTGACAAAGTTATAACACAGATTCTTGAAACTTATGAAAAAGAAGGTGTTATAGTTGAATGGAATACAGAAAAAATAAAGTATAATCCAATACACGCGGATGTTTCTTTAGTAAACGCTTCTGACGAATTGGATATTGAAGGTTTCAAAAACCACCCTCTAAATCAGGATTATAAAGATGCTGTTTTCATAACCGAAGACAATGGCAAATATATAGTCGGCCGCGAAGTCGAGAAAATGTCCAAATCCAAATATAATGTAGTTACACCGGACGACATCTGCGAGCAATACGGCGCCGATACCCTACGCCTGTACGAAATGTTCCTTGGTCCGCTTGAGCAGGCCAAGCCATGGAACACTGCAGGTATTACCGGAGTTTCGGGCTTCCTGAAAAAGCTGTGGAAATTGTACTTTGACGACAACGGGCTTATTGTAACCGCTAACCCGGGCAGTAAGGAAGCGTACAAGACGTTGCACAAAACGATTAAGAAAACGCAGGACGATATCGAGAATTTCTCGTTCAACACTTCGGTGAGTTCCTTTATGATCGCTGTGAATGAATTGACGGCCATGAACTGCCATGAGCGTGTTATCCTCGAGCCGCTTGCCATACTGATATCGCCATACGCGCCGCACATTGCCGAGGAGCTTTGGTATCGATTGGGCCATCAGGGCAGCATCTCGCAGGTGCCGTTCCCAATCTTCAATCCGGAATATTTGGTGGAAAGCAGCAAGGAATATCCGGTGTCGTTCAATGGGAAGACCCGCTTTACCATCGAATTGCCGATGGACATGAGCGTGGCCGACATTGAGAAAACCATCCTCGCCGACGAGCGCACACAACAGCAGCTGGGCGGCCAGCCACCTAAAAAGGTGATCGTGGTGCCGGGCAGGATCATTAATATAGTGGGGTAAAGTTTAGCCCCGTGTCATTTTGAGCGAAACGCAGTGGAGTCGAAAAATCTCACGGTCAATTTTAGAGATTTCTCCACTCCGCTGCGCTGCGGTCGAAATGACAAAAACGAAAAAACTCCGGAGAGAAACATCTTTCCGTAGTTTTTGTTTTTTACGATTTTGTAGAGATGCAATGCCTTGCATCTCACACAATTTTCAATTACTATCGGTATGTCAGACGCAGGCACTGCGTCTCTACCATGCGTTCATAATCTTATTCGGCATTCTCGAGAAGGAGCACAATCTCCTCCATCGTACTTAACCCCTTATCCTGTAAATACCATTTCTGCAGGTCTGCTTTGGCTTCGGCAGGGATATGCCCGAATTTTTCTTTGGCATCAAGGATCAGTTTGGCGGCATCATGCGGACGTGGGCCCCAGCTGCCACGAACGGTCAATGTGTCGGGTTCAACCAATACCAGTTTCGGTATGGAGCGCGCGCCATTGGTCAGGTAGGCGTCCATCAGCTGTGGGTTTTGGTCGCGGAGTACAATACGCAGGTCGAGTTTATCGGAGGCTTCCGCCAGTTTTTCAATCACCGGCACAATCTGCGCTGCATCCCCGCACCACCCTTCGGAAATGACCAAAAGAGTGTGCTTAGACTTCAGCTTGTCCAGCCTGTCCTGTATTTCCTGCGGGATGTGTATGGTCTTGTCGAGGCGGTTCATGCGCACCTCGTTCAGCGTGCTGTAATGGGTCAGGTCTTCGCTTTGGCTATCGCCCGTAGAGAGCCCTTCTTTAAGCAGTTGCGACATATGGTCGCGGTATTCGGTATAGCTGTGGCTGTTGGCCAGGCTTTGTTCGATGATTACTGTCATGATTTTTTATTCTGTATGTTCTGCATTTTTAATCAATCAAAAAGGAAGCCATGCCGCAAAAAACTGTAATTTAGTCAGGTTAATACTTACAAAAATGAAATTTGACGGAAGCACTATAGGCCTCATACTTTCGGGAGGCGGGTCTAAAGGCATTGCACATGCGGGGGTTCTTAAGTTTTTTACAGAGCAGGGCATTGTACCACAGGACATTGCAGGTACAAGTTCGGGTGCCATTGTGTCGGCTCTCTATGCCGGGGGGAAGAAACCGGAGGAGATACTGGAGTTTTTCAAATCCATTTACTTTTTCCATTGGAAGCACTTTACCTTCCGCAAGGCCGGGTTCATCGACTCGGATGCTTTCCGTGAATACTTCCACCATATCTTTGGCGATGCCACCCTGGGCGACCTTCCGTACAAAATGCACCTAACCGCGACCGACCTCGTTTCGGGCAAGCTGAAGATATTTGGCCCTGAGACGAAAGTTGCCGATGCGGTACTGGCTTCGTCGGCATTTCCCGGTATTATTTCTCCTTATGAAATTGACGGGAGGCTGTACAGCGATGGCGGCATCATTAACCATTTCCCAACCGACATTTTGCAGGGGCGCTGCGAAACGCTCATCGGGGTATATGTGAGTCCGATACAGAAGATCGAAGCCGCGGACATGAAGTCGATAAAAGCAGTAGCCACACGGGCATACGACCTGCTTTCGGCCAACAGCAACATGCAGAAATTTACGCTGTGCGACTGGGTGATCAGCCCGGATGAGCTGGCGCTGTACCGCACTTTTGAAACGAATAAAAGCAAAATGGATGAAATTTTCCATATTGGGTATGAAGCGGCGAAGAAGTCGTATGGGGAACTCATAGTGTAATAATGCCGGATAGGGACCTCACCCCTAACCCCTCTCCAAAGGAGAGGGGGAACTCAGACGTTCTATTAGGGAATGAGTGAAGCTGCTCCCTCTCCTTTGGAGAGGGCTGGGGTGAGGTCAAACTTTTCATATTGTTAAAATTCTATTTTACGAAAAAGTTTAATTGCTATATTTGCACCATTCAAATTCGTACCCTATGAAATATAAAAGAATCCTGTTGAAACTAAGTGGCGAAGCCCTTATGGGAGACAGGCAATATGGCATTGACCCAAAAAGGCTTGCCGAATATGCCCAGGAGATAAAGCTGATACACGACATGGGTGTACAGATAGCCATTGTAATTGGTGGGGGTAACATCTTCCGTGGCGTGGCCGGGGCCAGCAACGGCATGGACAGGGTACAGGGCGACTATATGGGCATGCTTGCTACCGTAATCAACGGGATGGCGCTCCAGGGCGCTCTTGAGGATGCCGGTATGCCGACACGCCTGCAGACTGCTCTTAAGATTGAAGCCATTGCAGAACCTTATATAAAAAGGAGGGCTGTGCGCCACCTTGAAAAAGGCCGTATCGTAATTTTTGGAGCCGGTACGGGCAACCCATATTTCACTACCGATACAGCTGCCGTACTTAGGGGCGTGGAAGTAAATGCCGACGTGATACTGAAAGGGACCCGTGTAGACGGTATTTATACTGCCGACCCTGAAAAAGATGCCAGTGCAACAAAATACGACACCCTTACGTTTGAGGATGTATTGCGCAAAGGCCTTAACGTAATGGATACTACGGCCTTTACACTTAGCCAGGAGAACGAGCTGCCTATCATTGTGTTCGACATGAACAAGGAGGGCAACCTGGTAAAAGTATGCGAAGGCGAGTTGGTTGGAACTACGGTAAATGTTTAATTTTTAAACTTAAGAATTATCATGGAAGAAATTGATTTTATATTAGATAGCACCAAAGAGTCGATGGATGGTTCTTTGTCGCATCTTGAAAAAGAATTCCTTAACATCCGTGCCGGTAAGGCAAGCCCGGCGATGCTTGGGGGCGTAAAGGTAGATTACTACGGAGCGGCAACCCCGCTTTCGCAGGTAGCCAACGTGAATACGCCCGATGCGAGGACGATAACCATCACTCCCTGGGAAAAGAGCATGCTGCAGCCGATTGAAAAGGCCATCATGATTGCCAACCTGGGCTTTAACCCGATGAACAACGGTGATAACATCATCATCAACGTTCCGGCGCTTACTGAAGAAAGAAGGCGCGACCTGGTAAAGCAGGCCAAAGGCGAGGCGGAAGATGCCAAGATTGGTGTGCGCAATGCCCGTAAGGATGCGAATACCGACATCAAGAAGCTGGAGAAGGACGGCATGAGCGAGGACGTTTGCAAAAGCGCCGAAGAAGACGTGCAGAAGCTTACCGACAGCTATATCAAAAAAATCGATGAGCTGCTCGCCCACAAAGAAGCAGAGATCATGAAAGTATAATGAAAGCCCCCGCAGCCGGGGGCTTTTTTGTGCATCATAAATTTGCAGAAAATCCGTTATCTTTACATATCAATCAAAATTGCCATCTATATCGCTAAAGGTCATTTCTTTAGTATGCATCAATGAGAATCCTTACCCTTTTGCTTTTCTTTTTTACGCTTACGTCACAAGCGCAAACCGCCATTACCATAAAAGTAAAAGATGCCGGAAGCAATGCACCACTCCCTTTTGCCACCATCGAATCGAACGGAAAGAGCTTCATAACCGACGTGGATGGCAAACTGGCGCTTGACAAACCCGGAAAAACCATTACCATAAGCTACACAGGGTACGGTGAGCAAAAATTCAGCCCGGAAAAGGGCAAAAGGTTTTATACCATAAAACTACAGCCATATACCGAAGAGCTGAAAGAAGTAGTCGTCAATGCATCCAATCCCGCAAACGAGATCATAGGGCGTGCCATCAGGCGGAAGCCGATGAACGACCCGCAGCAAAAGCTGGAAAGCTTCAGGTACAAAACCTACGACAGGCTCATAGTTACCGCCAATCCTGATTCCATAAGCGGTAAGATTGATTCGGTGTTTACGTATGAACGTGCCGGCCGCGTATTTCAAAAGATCGATTCGTCCGGATTTAAGTTCAAAAAGATCATTGACAAGCAACACCTGTATCAAACGGAAAAGGTCTCTGAGTTTAAATTCAACAAAGAGCAGGGATTGAAAGAAGATGTGCTGGCTACGCGTATGGCGGGTTTCAAAAAGCCATTGTATGAGTTCATTGGACTGAAGCTGCAATCCTATTCGGTTTACTCTAATAAAATCGACCTCTTTGAGACCAAGTATGCCGGGCCGCTGGCGTATGACGCGCTGCAGTACTATAACTATTCGATACTTGACACGGTTTTGGTAGATAACCGGAGCACCTATATGGTTTATTTTGTCCCTAAGCGGAACAGCAAGAAAAAGCTAAAGGGGCTGCTGTACATTGACCGCAATAACTATGGTGTCGCAAAAGCTGTATTACGTGTAAAGAACATGCTCGACATTACCTCTACACATTATTTTACCTTCGAAGAAGGGCAGCAGTTGTGGTTTCCGGATAAAAAAACTTTACAGATTGTAAAGGGCAATAATAAGGAAGATATCAAAATACTTGGTGAGACCATAAAATTTGATGCCGTAACCAACGACAAGCGAAAGAAAGAATCATCGGACTATGTATACCTGCTTTCGGAATCATCAAATTTTGAGAAGGAATTCAATATACCGCTTACCATACGGCGTACGGCAGTTGCCATAGAGATACGTGATGAGGCTACCAACCGCCCTGAAGAGTACTGGAACAAGTTCCGGACCGACACCCTGGATGCCCGCAGCCATAAAACTTACATTGCCCTTGACAGCATTGTGGCAAAAGATAATTGGGAGCAACGCATCATTTTGGGACGGAAAATCGTAAACGGCTACCTGCCGGTAGGCGCTTTTGACATCGATTTGAGGCAAATTGCCAAATATAATAACTACGAAGGTTTTCGACTGGGTATCGGCGGTATAACCAATGACCGCTTCCTCGAGATATTCAGGCTGAGCGGGTATGGTGCCTACGGAACCAAAGACGGGCAGTTCAAGTACAGCTTTGGCGGGGCGCTAAGGCTGGGGAATTTTTCCAACTCGTGGGTCGGTGTCTCCTATACCGATGATGTAAAAGAGATCGGTAGTACCTCATTCGCCACCGACAAAAGGGTTTTCAAAATCTATGACCCACGTCCGATTAACATCTCGACTTTTTACAATCACCAGACCTGGATGGGGTATATCGAAACAAAGATCATCCCTAAAACAGAGAGCATGTGGCAGGTGACCCGCAGCCGCATTGATCCTAAATTTGACTATACCTATGCGCCGAATGGTGATCCGTTTACCGTTTTTCACCTTACTACTGCATCGGTCGCTTTGCAGTGGAACCCGTTCAGCGATTTCATGCAAACCCCTATAGGAAGGCTCGAAACGGAGAAGCGCTTTCCTAAATTTGCCATCCAGTATACACAATCCGTCGCAGGGTTGTTAGACAGTGATTTTACATTTGGCAAACTCGACTTCAGGGCAGAATTTGAGCAGAAGTACCTTAACGGTCAAAAGACGGCTGCCCTCATACAAACCGGGATCGCGGTTGGCAACACACCTCTTACCCACCTGTATTCAACCTCGCCAAACAACCTTGATAAAGACGGTGTGCTGGAACGCATTACCTTAGCCGGCAAGAACAGTTTTGAAACGATGTATTTCAACGAGTTCTTCTCAAGCCAGTACATGATGGTGCAGCTGAAGCACGGACTTACACGGTTTACCATCTTCCGGGCGCTTAAGCTCTCGCCTATGCTGGTAACCCGGTTTGCCTGGGGTAACATGGAGAAAAAAGAGGAACACATTGGCCTGCAATACAACACGCTCGAAAAAGGCTACTACGAAAGCGGCCTGGAATTTAATGAAATTTTTAAAGGATTGGGATTGTCTGCGTTTTATCGTTACGGCCCATACCATTTACCCTATTTCGACAGGAATATTTCGGTAAAAGTGTCGTTTGTGCTGAATTTGTTTTAGGGGGTGTACACAGATTTCGCAACAGAAATAAAAAATGAATACCGTATTAAAAATAGAAAAGATTTTTAATCCAGCCTTTGGAGGCACTTTACTTATTGGTACTCTGGAAGGGGAGAAAGATTTCTTTAGAAAAAGTAAATGGCTGTTACGCGGCAGTAAGGGATATAATGAAATAATCGCCGTAAAGTCTGAGCAAATTCCTGAAGGAGCTGCAGCTGGAAAAAGGATTTTTGTATCTGATTTCTTCCTTGATAAAAGTCATTTAAATGATGAAGAGCTTGAATTGGAGTTTATAGGCTATGCAGAATAATAGCGATTCTTCGGCCATCCAATCCTAATGCGTCACAAACTTCAGCCCAACAATTGAAGCAATTAAAGTTGTAAGGAAAAACAGCCTCCAGAAATCGGACGGCTCTTTAAATACAAAAATACCTACCAGCACCGTGCCTACCGCGCCTACGCCTGTCCATACTGCATAGGCGGTACCTATAGGCAGCGTTTGTGTCGCCTTGTACAGCAATACCATACTAACGGTGAGGCAAAACAGGAATCCGCCCATCCACCAATAGTAAGCGTTGCCTGCGGCCTCTTTGGCTTTGCCAAGGCAGGACGCAAATCCTACTTCAAATAATCCGGCGATAATGAGTAATGTCCAGTTCATGATAATGCGATTTTTACAAAGATACCGCCATTAAAAAAATGGCAACTCATTATTTGCGAAAATTCGTTGAATTCGTTGCAAAACATCTTTACAATTTTCCTGTTTTTACTACATTTGCAGGCATTTGCGCTTTGCAGCGCATCTATCCCAAAAACAGACTAATTTTTTTAAAATGAAGCACACAAAAGTAAAAGACCTGCTGGAGAGCGCAAAGCCGCTGGATGACGTATTAGTAAAAGGATGGGTAAGGACTTTCAGGAATAACCAGTTCGTAGCCCTAAACGACGGCTCGACAATAAATAATATACAGTGCGTAATCAATTTTGAAAATACGCCTGCCGAACAGCTAAAAAGGATAACTACCGGGGCTGCCATAGCCATAAAAGGAAACCTTGCGCCAAGCCAGGGTGCCGGACAGAAGTATGAGATACAGGCTAAAAGCTTTGAGATACTGGGTGACAGCGATCCGGAGAAATTCCCGATGCAGCCTAAGAAGCATTCGCTGGAATTCCTTCGTGAGAATGCCCACCTGCGCGTGCGCACCAATGTATTCGGTGCGATCATGAGGGTACGTTCGGTACTGTCATTTGCCATCCACCAGTACTTCCAGGAGAAGGGTTTCGTATATGTGAACACACCCATCATCACAGGATCTGACGCTGAGGGTGCGGGCGAAATGTTCCGCGTAACGGCATTGCCTGCAACCGGGGCGCCGCTGAACGAAGAAGGCAAAATCGACTACAAACAGGATTTCTTCGGAAAAGAAACCAACCTTACCGTATCGGGCCAGCTTGAAGGCGAGACCTATGCGATGGCGCTTGGGCAGATCTACACATTCGGGCCAACATTCCGCGCCGAGAACAGCAACACCAGCCGCCACCTTGCGGAGTTTTGGATGATAGAGCCGGAAGTGGCATTCAACGACCTGGATGCCAACATGGACCTTGCTGAGGATTTCATTCAGTATGTTGTCAAATACGCAATGGACCGCTGCCAGGATGACCTTGCGTTCCTGAACCAGCGCCTTGCCGACGAAGAGAAGCAAAAGCCGCAGGCCGAACGCAGCGAAATGGGACTTTTGGATAAATTACAGTTTGTACTGGACAATAACTTCAAGCGCGTGAGCTATACGGAGGCGATAGATATCCTGAAGAACAGCAAGCCGAACAAGAACAAGAAGTTCAACTATATCATTGAAGAATGGGGCGCCGACCTGCAAAGCGAGCACGAGCGTTTCCTTGTTGAAAAACACTTCAAGTGCCCGGTGATCCTGTACGATTACCCGGCCAAGATCAAGGCTTTCTACATGAGGCTGAACGACGATAACAAAACCGTTCGTGCCATGGACATCCTGTTTCCGGGCATTGGTGAGATCGTGGGCGGCTCGCAAAGGGAAGAGCGCCTTGACGTGCTGCAGCAAAAGATTGCCGAGCTTGGCATCGACGAAAAAGAACTGTGGTGGTACCTCGATACGCGCCGTTTCGGTACGGCGGTACACAGCGGCTTCGGGCTTGGCTTTGAGCGCCTGGTGCTGTTTGTGACGGGAATGACCAACATACGCGACGTAATACCGTTCCCAAGGACACCGCAGAACGCGGAGTTTTAATAGAAAGTGTCCAATATTACAGAGGGCATTACAGTTTTTAATTGTAATGCCTTTTTTATTACCTTTGATTAAAAATTACTGCTATGGATTTACAAGCCAGGAAATTAAGTTTAATAGAATATCTTATTAATCTAAAGGATGAACAAGTATTTAATAAGATTGAGGCAATAGCAAAAAATAACTCTTTTGAAAAAGAGGATTATTTATCGGGATCTTTTTCAGAAGATGAAATGATTGCACGTGCAGAAATAGCTAATGAAGACTATGCTGCGGGTCGCATAATGACTCTTGAGCAATTAGAAGCGGAAGTAAAAAACTGGTAGTCAATGAAGGTTACCTGGACTAAATTTGCAATAGAAAATTTAAAAGCCATTTTTGAATATTATAGCGAAGTGGCTAATAAAAGAGTGGCTTCAAAGATTCGTGATGGTTTGATTTTAGAAAGCCGTCGATTACTCAAAAATTATCATTCTTACCAAAAAGAAGAATTATTAATCCGAAAAGAAGAAGAACATCGGTATCTTGTGAAAGACAACTATAAACTTATTTATAAGGTAGTTGACAACGAGATTATAATTACAGATGTGTTTGATACGAGACAACATCCAAAGAAAATCAATAATGAAAATCGTAAAAGATAACTTGCTAAGGACACCGCAAAATGCAAAATTTTAAAAGACATGAAGCCTTCAGGATTGGGAGGCTTTTTTGTTATGGAAGGCGGATCAGAAAGACAGGTGCATTGTCGCAGTTATTCGTTAAGAACATCACTGATATGCACGGAAGGCATCTTTTATAATTTTATCCAAAAACGCATCAATTATTATGCCTGATTTTTGTAATTTTATCCTGTATAAATTACAGCCCTTATTATGCTCAAGCAGAACTTACAGCTAAAACTTTCGCAAAAACTCTCCCCGCAGCAAATTCAGCTCATGAAGCTGATCCAACTGCCCACCCAGGCCTTTGAACAGCGCCTGAAGGAGGAAATGGTGGAAAACCCCGCGCTCGAGGAAAGCAGTAAAGAAGATGAGTTTGAGTATGAAAAGGATGAGTTCGACAACAATGAGGATTACGACGACTATGATGATTATGAAGGCGAAAGGATTGATGCCGACGAGATTAACATAGACGAATACCTGAGCAACGACGAAACCCCTGACTACAAACTGCAGGCCAACAATTACAGCGATGACGATGAGGATCGTAGTATGCCGTTTGCCGCCTCGGTAAGCTTTCACCAAAGCCTTATCGACCAGTTGAACACGTTTATATTGAGTGATAGCGAGCGCGATATTGCCGAATTCCTTGTAGGCAGCATTGACGACATGGGGTACATCCGCCGCAGCATACCGGATATAGTGGACGACATGGCTTTTACCCAGGGCATTTATACTGATGAGAAAACGGTAGAGCACATCCTGCACATCATCCACCAGTTGGAGCCTGCAGGCGTAGGTGCCCGCGATTTGCAGGAATGTCTTTTGTTACAGCTAAAAAGCAAAACGCCCACAAGTTCAGTGGAGCTTGCCATAGATATTCTTGAAAACCAGTTTGACGCCTTTACCAAAAAGCACTACGACAAGCTGTTACAAAAATATGACATCACTCAGGACCAGCTGCGTAAGGCCATCGACGAGATTGAACACCTGAACCCCAAACCGGGCGGGGCATACGAAAGCAGCTCGCGCACGGTAGAGCATGTGGTGCCGGATTTTGCCATCAAGATTGTTGACGGTGAGCTGGAACTGACCCTTAACGGGCGTAATGCACCTGAACTGCATGTTTCTAAAGATTACCAGGAAATGCTGCAAAGCTACAAGGACAGCCGCGACAAGTCTTCGCAGCAAAAAGATGCGGTGCAGTTCATCAAGCAAAAGCTGGATTCGGCAAAATGGTTTATAGATGCGATTCGCCAACGCCAGGAGACGCTGTTTGTGACCATGAATGCCATCATGCATTACCAGCAGGAATATTTCCTAGACGGCGATGAGGCAAAGCTGAAGCCGATGATACTTAAAGACATTGCGGATATGGTGGGGCTGGATATTTCCACCGTATCCCGTGTAGCTAACAGCAAATATGTGGAAACGCCTTATGGCACCAAACTAATTAAGGACTTTTTCTCGGAAGCGATGAAGAATGACCAGGGCGAGGACGTTTCGACCATAGAGATCAAGAAGATACTAAAGACGGTTATCGAAGATGAGGACAAGCGTAAGCCACTGCCTGACGATAAGCTGGCCGACATCCTGAAAGACAAAGGATACCCGATAGCGCGCCGTACCATTGCCAAGTACCGCGAGCAGCTGGACATTCCGGTGGCGCGGATGCGGAAAAAAATATAAAGCAGCATGAAAAAGCTGCTGCCGATTTTTTCCTACCTGTTCCACCCGCTTTTTGTACCGGCGTACGCCACGCTTTTTTACTTTTTCATTACCAGGAACTTCTTTTACCAGCATGAGATTTACCTTGTATTCCTACAGGTGCTCATACTTACCCTTTTGTTGCCTATGTCGGCGTTTTATCTTCTCAAATCACTCGGGAAGGTAAAGACCCGTATCCTGAATGATAATAAGGAACGTCGGCTGCCGCTTGCCTTTTACTGCATATTGTTGCTGATACTTATACGGAACAGCTTTTCCACTATAGTTGTGCCCGAACTGTATTACTATTTTCTGGGGATGCTGCTTAGTGCGATGTTAGCGCTGATTTTCCTGCTTTTTGGGTTCAGGGCCAGCCTCCACATGATTGCAATGTCATCGCTCACACTGTTCATCATCAGCATATCGGCCTATTACCACATAACCTTCCTTTATATTATTATCTTTTTGGTGCTTTGTTCCGGTTTTGTCGCTTCATCAAGGCTGCAGTCGGGTACAAATGGTTTGGGCGAGGTTGTGCTTGGCACGCTTATAGGGATCCTGCCCCAGGTCGGGCTTTGGTATTTCTGGCTGTTGCCATCGATATAATAATTGCTACAAAATGTAAAATATCAGCCCGAGGTTGAGCGATTGCATTTTCACCTCTTCGCCACTTTCAAGATAAGTGTTTTTGTATAAGGGAGTAATCGCATAACAGGCATAAAAGTTCCAGGTGTTCCATCCCGCAGAGAGATAGGCGCTATATACAAAGCGGTTCATGTTGCTGTCGTTGCGCACCTTTACGGTTTTGCCTACATTGGGTTCATACTGTGCCTTGTCATACAGGAGCATGCTCACCTTGGCACCGGCGTACACACGCCAAAACCTGTGGTCAATTGAGTTGGAATTTCGCCATCTCAATTCCAGTGGTACCTCAAGGTAGTGCAATACCAGCTTGTTTTTGTCAAAACTGCCTTCGTCCATGGCTGCATAGTTCTTTACCCCTCCGCCAAGGTCGGTCACCACAAGGTTATGCTTGATGTTGCTGTAAGAATATCCGATGCCCAGCGCGATGGAGTGGTTCCTGCGCTCGTTGATGGGCATATCCCGTAAAAATCCTGCTGATAAGCTCGTAGAAAAAGAATACTGTTTGTACCCAACCGGCTTACCCTGCATCAGGTTATACGAAATAGTGGCGTAAAACTGGTCTTCCCTGTACTTCGGATCGTTAAAGGCCGGTACGCTGTCCGTTTCGATGGTGTCGCGAGCACGTTCCAACTCACTCACCTGTGCCGAAATCGGCAGGAAACACAAACCCATCAATAAGGCATATAGGTAACGCATACGGTTTTTAAGCTTAGTACTGCAAAGATGCGAAAAGTTTTGTTTGCTATGGGTTGTACTTTACCATGAATTATACATTTTTCGCCAATTAACCGGTGATTTCCTGTTTATAAGCTTTGATAAGCGTATCATGCTTTTTTAAAGATGGTACTGGCAGTATGCCCGCCAAAGCCGAATGTATTATTCAATGCATAATTCACTTCATGCTCCAGTGGTTTGCCCAGAACGATGGAAAGCCCCTTTGGTATTTCGGCATCTAATGTTCCAGTATTGATAGTTGGCGGTACAACATTGTTCTTTACTGCCAATATGCTGATGATGCTTTCAATGGCGCCGGCAGCACCAAGCAAATGCCCTGTCATCGATTTGGTAGCGCTTACCGGGACATCCAAACCTTTAAAAACAGCAGCAATGGCCGTGAGTTCACTCAGGTCGCCCTGCGGTGTGGAAGTCGCGTGTGCATTGATGTAGTCAATATCCGACGGCTGCAATCCGGCATCCGCCAACGCTTTTCGCATACCCAGTGCCGCACCAAGCCCGTCGGCAGGGGTACCTGTTAAGTGATACGCATCGGCGGCCATGCCGCCACCTGCGATTTCGGCATAAATCGTTGCTCCCCGTGACACGGCATGATCCCATTCTTCAAGAATGAGCGCACCCGCACCCTCGCCGGCCACAAAGCCGTCACGATGGGCATCAAAAGGCCTGGAGGCACCTTGCGGATCGTCATTATTTTTAGACAGGGCATGCGAAGCATTGAATCCGCCGATGGAAGACTGCGTGATTGCAGCCTCACTTCCTCCGGCAATCATCACTTTGGCCTTACCGAGGCGGATGGTATCGAATGCGGAAATGATGGCAGTATTGGATGAAGCACATGCCGAAACAGTGGCATAATTCGGCCCGTGCAATCCATAGCGTATCGACAGCACGCCCGCTGCAATGTCCACGATCATTTTTGGGATGAAAAAGGGGTTGAACCTCGGTGTACCATCACCGGAATGGAATTCTTTGAGCTGTTCTTCAAAGGTACCAATGCCGCCGTTGCCGGATGCCCAGATTACGCCAACATCAAAGCGGTCTTGTTGCGGCATGGCTTCAAAGTCCAGGCCTGAATCTTTCACAGCCTCATCGGCTGCCGCAATGGCATACCGGGTAAAAAGATCGTATTTGCGTGCTTCCTTGCGGTCCACATATTGGGTAATGTCGAAATCCTTCACCTCGCAGGCAAATTGCGTCTTGAATTTGGATGCGTCGAATTTAGTGATGGGTCCTGAACCGCTTTTCCCGGCAAGGATGTTTCCCCAAAATTCAGGTACTGAATTGCCCAGCGGTGTTATCGCGCCAAGGCCTGTAACTGCTACTCTTTTCATGATTTATTTTTAATGTCCGTACGCAGCAGGTTGGTATAGCCTTTAGCGACCAGTTTCGTCCTGTCCTTATTCCAAATCTCGCATTGCGCATTGGTTATCTGGCTTCCCTTCTTCAGGATGGCGGTTTTGGCCACTACCACATCGCCTTCCCGGGCCGGGGAAAAGTAGTCAGTAACCAGGTTGACCGATACATAAAAGCAGGGCTCGCCATAGGATATGAGTGTTGCCCCAATGGCGTCGTCTATCATAGCCGCCGTTACACCGCCATGCAGCGTACCGAACGGGTTGGTCATTTCTTTGCGGACGGTATATTCAAAGGTCAGGCTTCCGTCTTCTACAGCTGCCATTACAGGCTTCAGCCAGTTCATGAAGGGCGAGGGGGAATTTTCGACCTCTTTGCCTATATAGTTTTGTAAAAATTCTTTTGCTTTAGTATCCATGTTTTTTAATTTAATACCAAGTGGTATATTATAATTATATTTTATACCAATCGGTATATTATTGTTTAAAAAAATTTATTTTGCTATTTCGTCGATCATTTTTTCGGCCTGCTTCATGGCCGCCTTAAAACCGGTCATCCTGCCTGTCACTTTAGCCAGCATTACGCCGCCTTCTATAAGTGCGATGAGCGCAAATGCAAATTCTTTCTCATCGAACTTCTGGCGGATTTCCTTTCGCTCACGCCCCAGCCTGATTACCGCCAGGATTGTGCTATGCCAGCTATCTATGGCACTCCGCACTTTTATTTTCAGGAGGTCATGGGTATCGTCGCATTCCACAGCGGTATTGAGTACCGGGCAACCGCCCTGAAGTGCAGGCGCTTTTATGAGTTCAGCATACAAAGTCAGGTAGACCTTCAGTTTGTCCACTGTTTTTGAGTGTTCTGCCATCTTCTTATTTACGAGGGATGACATAAGGCCGAAATTGTGGTCGAAAACCGCGAGCGCCACGTCATCCTTGTTACCAAAGTTGCCGTATACGCTGCCTTTGGTCAGCCCCGTAGCTTCAGTAATGTCGGCAATGGAAGTCCCGGCATACCCTTTCCTGTTGAAAATGGGTGCTGTTTTCTCAATGATGAACTGCCTGGTTTTTTCCGCTTTAGTCATACATCAAAAGTACAAAATTTTTTATACCAATCGGTATATTTTATAGAATAATCTAAATTTTGTTTTTACGGGGCCAAATCCCAATCTTATGCTAATTGACGTGTATATATTCGTTTTATTGGGTAACTTTATGGATATAATTAAATTCAAACACTATGCAGATTAACATAAACACCGACAATCACATTGACGGAAGCGACAGGCTCGAAAATTACTTTTCTGAAGTATTGCACAACACACTGAAACGTTTTGAAGACAAGATAACCGGCCTTGAAGTCCATATAGGCGATGAGAATGGCGATAAAACAACAGGAGGCGATAAACGCTGCTTAATCGAAGCGCGTGTCAATGGCCTCAACCCGCTGGCAGTGACAAACCATGCAGATACTGTTGAGCTTGCCATTAAAGGCGCGGCCGACAAGATGAAGCATTTGCTGGAACATACATTCGACAAGATGCGTACGCATTAATAGATATCTTGCCTAAACCGAAAACCTTCAGGGACTGCCTGGAGGTTTTTTTTGTGCCTTTAGGATTGAATTCCGATTAAAAAAGTAATTTTAAGCTCCGAAAAACAAACCCATGAACCAAAACATCATCCGCTGGGGCATCATAGGCTGCGGCGACGTAACTGAACGCAAGAGTGGCCCGGCCTATCAAAAGACGGAAGGATTTGAACTCCACGCCGTGATGCGCCGTGATGCTGAAAAGGCGGCCGACTACGCCCGGCGTCACAATGTCCCGAAGTTTTACACCGATGCCGATGCGCTCATCAGCGATCCGGAGGTGGATGCGATATACATTGCCACCCCGCCGGACACCCATAGATTGTATGCCCTGAAAGTTGCCCGGGCGGGGAAGCCCTGCTGCATTGAGAAGCCTATGGCGCCATCGTATGCCGAATGTGAGGCTATCTGCGAGGCGTTTGAGGCTAAAGGATTGCCACTGTTTGTGGCCTACTACCGCCGGTCATTGCCAAGGTTTTTGCAGGTTAAGAAGTGGATTGAAGAGGGCCGGATAGGGGATGTACGCCATGTGAGCTGGCACCTGGGCCGCACACCATCGGCGACAGATCTTTCCGGGGATTATTTTTGGCGTACCGATGCCTCCATAGCCCCGGCAGGGTATTTTGACGACCTGGCCAGCCACGGGCTCGACCTGTTTGTTTATTTGTTCGGCAACGTCAGTTCAGCTTCAGGGCACAGCCTCAACCAACAGGGGTTGTATACTGCCAAAGATGCCGTATCCGGATCCTGGCTGCATGAAAGTGGTGTGACCGGTGTTGGCACATGGAATTCGGGTTTATCCGAACGTGCCGATGATGTGGCCATTTACGGCAGCAAAGGGAAAATAGAGTTTGCTGTTTTTGATGATGTGCCGTTGGTGCTTACCAATGGAGAGGGCAGGCAGGAAGCCACTATTGCACACCCTGAAAACATCCAGCTGTACCATGTGCACAACATGCGGGAGCATTTGTTGGGTAATAGTACGCACCCGTCTACAGGGCGAAACGGGGCGCATACCAGCTGGGTCATGGATAAGATACTGGGACTATATAAATAAAAAAGACAGTCCGAAGACTGTCGCTTTCATAGTAACCAAAACCAAACTTTAACGTGCCGCGATCGTCTCCACAAATGTCCTGTCGTTGTACTCCAGGATTACGGTGATGTTTTTCGCAGCAGTATTGTTTACGTCGAATTTCTTGGTGCCTTTCACGGTACCTGTGTAAAGTTCCACGTTATTTTCATCATACATCCTGATGGCTGCAGGCGCTTTGCCGTTGTCGGGTACGCTAACCATTACGAAGCCATCTTTTTTAGCAAGCACGGGCTTACTTACTTCGGCTACAGCCTTATCACCCACGATAACGCCATTGTTAGCTATCGTAACCTCATACTTTGCTACTTTAGCGCCGGTTTCTGCTTCAAGATAATATACTCCGTCGGGGAAGGAAGCCAGGTCATACGTCCTATTGATCTTACCGTCCTTGCTCCTTAGCGTTTCAGAGAAAATTACTTCTTTATCCTTTGAGCTTATTGATATCATAACGCTTTTTTCGTCATCTATGGAGAAGTTTACCAGCTTACCTACACCTGTCCTGACTCTTAAGGATAGTGCATTGCCATTTGCCATTGCAGTCAGTGCTGAAAAAAACAACGCTACTGCCAAACTGATTTTTAATACATTTTTCATAATTCGTGATTTAATGATTGAACCTTGACTGATGATTTTTGATAGTGCTAAATTACTACTATACTAATGGCAGCGTTACAGCAATATTTTCTAATATCTATGTTATTTTAACCTTCGAAAACGTTATAATTAAAATATCTGAAAATATTGTTGCAATATGGTTAACTTTGTGCTCATAAAGGTCTCAAAATCATGAAGACAGCAACAGCTACATTTGAGGTTATAGAACCGTCCTTCGGCAGTTCTTTCTACTATTCCAGATATCAGCAAAATGCGAATATTAAGGCACATGTATGGCATTACCATCCTGAAGTAGAGCTGGTATTTGTAAAAGGCGGTGCGGGCAAGCGGCAGATAGGCAGCCATATTTCCTATTATACCGATGGCGACCTTATACTCATAGGCAGTAACCTCCCGCATTGCGGTTTTACCGATGAAGCCACCGGCAACACTACGGAAACCGTCATACAAATGAAGCCGGATTTCCTGGGGGAGGATTTTTTATCCCTTCCCGAAACTATGGGTTTGCAAGCGCTTTTCGAACGCGCCAAAGGCGGCCTGGCGTTCGGCCCTGAAGCCCGAAAGCTTGTCGGCCAACGCATGGAGGCCATGGATGCCATGCAGCCGTTCGAGCGCCTGCTGACTTTGGTAAGTGTACTGCATGACCTTGAAAAGTCTGCAGACCACACCATACTTAATGCCGATGGCTTTGCAATCGAGACACAGGTTCAGGACAACGACCGCATCAACATGGTATTCAATCATGTAAAGGATAACTTTCGGGAGCCCATTGCCCTGGACGAAGTAGCGGGGATGGCAAGCATGGCGGTCCCGTCGTTTTGCCGTTATTTTAAAAAGGTAACTAAAAAGACTTTTACGCAGTTCGTGAACGAATACCGGATTGTGCATGCCTGCAAGCTATTGGCTGAAAAGCACATACCAATATCCGATGTGTGTTACGAAAGCGGCTTTAATAATTTTAGCCATTTTAATAAGTCGTTTAAGGAATTTACAGGCAAGAGCGCTTCGCAGTACAGGAAGGAGCTGAGGGAAGTGGTTTCGTAAGGACGCGATTCGCTGAAAGATCCATCTGAAACCTGCAATCCGGAATTCTTACACCACCATCAGATTACATCCCCGTATGTCGGAATTATCAAAACGTCCCAGCACTTCAAACGACTGGTTGGGGTATTTTTTGCCCAGGTCCTGTGTGGCGATAAAGGAGCAGGAGTTGATGTTAGCAAGGTCAATCACGTTGATACCGCCGGTTTTGCCATAGTCAATATAAGTTAGTGCATCCTCTGTATCGCGGATGAGGACATCCATCCAGGGCGGGCACTCAAAAATGCCATCACCAAGCGAGTAGGCCTGTGAAAGCAATTCGGTCATGCCGTATTCGGAATGGATCTTGCTTACGCCAAAGCCTTTGCAAAGTACTTCATGCAGTTCTTCACGTATCATTTCCCGTCGCCGGCCTTTCATGCCCCCGGTCTCCATGATGATGGTGTTCCTGAGGTGAACATCCTGCTTTTCAACCAGGTCGAGCAGGGCATAGGTTACCCCGATGAGCAATACGTTTTGGCCTTCGGCATCGAGTGTAGTCAGCTTTGAGATAAGTTCGTCGTAATTGTGCAGGTAAAAGCCGCTGTTGGGGTTGTTAGAGCCTTCTATGAGATCTTCAACCATATAGATGAGCGATGACCCCTCGCGCTCGAGATAGGATGGGAGAAGCGCTAAAACAGCATAGTCCTCAATATTTCCATAGAATTGCGAAAACGCCCGGCGGAAACTCTGCTCGTAATAATTTAAATCGGTTACCAAATGGCGGCTGGTTACCATCCCTGTTGTCCCGCTGCTCGTAAAAGCAACCTGAACCGGATCCTGGGAACTTAAAACCTCATGGGTTTTAAAAAACTGGATGGGCAGGAAGGGTATTTCCTTAACCGACTTTACATTCTGCTTATCCTTGCCCAAAAAGCCGCAAAAGTCACGGTACACCGCATTGTTCTCGTACTGGTGGCGGAAGACTTTGAGGGTTATCTTCTCAAACTCTTTTTTGGAGGCAATGGTAAATATGTCGGAGGCGCTGATCACGGCAGAAGTTTTGGCAAAAGTACAAATAAAAAAAGCATCCGACGCGGCAGATGCTTTTGAGGTATATTTTAAAAAAGCTTACTGCACCACCAATTTCTTAGTAGCCGTTTTTCCTTCTTCAGTTATTTTTACGATGTATACGCCGCTTGTAAGGTTGCTTACATTGATAGCCGTAGCAGAAGTTGTAGTGTTTACTACCTGCTTGCCAAGAACGTCGAATATCGCAACGGTTTTTGTAGCGTTAGCATCCGAAGTAATGTTAAGTACATTGCCTTTTAGCGGGTTAGGGAATACTTTCAGGCCTGCGATAGCGCTTTCTTTGACACTGGCTGTTCCGCCTGTTACGGAAGCGTAGGTTGTACCTGTCCTTAATTCATCTATTTGAAGGTTTCCTGTGCCGCCATTCGCAACGTTGCCGCCCTGCCTTATAAGGAAAGCCTCAATAGTTGTTGCTGCAGGCTCTGTGCCGGTTGCATTAGTTGTGCCTCCGGCTTCGCTGCCGCCCGGAGTAGGATTTACCCAAAGGGTGGCGGTGTTTGTGGCTAATTCATATTTAACGACTGCAAATACAGTTGTATTTACCGGAAGGTCAGTTGCCACAAAAGCAGGGTCAGCTGTTCCGCCTCCGGCATTCAAGATGCCAAGGTTAAAAGTATTTGGGGTGGCACCCTGCTTAATGTTCAATCGGGCATAATAGGCTGTCCCGTTAAAAAGCTGGCTTAAGGATAAGAAGTAGTCGCCGTTCGAGCCATTTACTTCGAGTCCCGTAGTGTTGTCTACTTTAATTAATGCGGAAAAATATGCAGCACCGGTTGATATCGCCTGCGGAAGCGCTTTTTTAACGTCTTCGCTTTCGCCTGCCACCAACGCGATACGATTTCCTGCAGATGCAGGCAGCCCGGTGAAGGAAAGGCTGTTGCCGGCATCACTAGCTGTAGTGAGTATCTTAATTTGCCCGGATGTTCCGGAGGCGGTAGTCCAGCCGTTGGCACTGAGATCGCCTGTGCCTGTAAAAGAGTCAAATGTCTGCCCAAAAGAAAAACCTGCAGCCATTAGTAGCGTAAAACAGTAGATTTTTTTCATTTTGAATAATTTTGAGTTTACTCAAAGATAACAAAAAAAATCACTAAAATAAAAAAACGCCCTGATAACAAGGCGTTTATAATTTAAATCTGTGGCCGGTGCTTATTTTACAACCAGCTTGCGTGTTGCAACGGCATTGCCCTGCTGTATTTTTACGATGTATACACCTGATGTAAGGTTTACGTTGATTACTTCATTTGCTGTTGTAGTGTTAACTACCTGCTTGCCAAGTACATCATAGATTGCAACTGTTTTAGCTTCGCTGCTGTCTGATGTAATGTTAAGTGTGTTGCCGCTTAGTGGGTTAGGGAACACTTTAAGGCCTGAAATAGCGTTGTCTTTAACACCCGCAGTTGATTGATCTATAAGTGAAACACCATCATAATAAATTATACCTGAATCTGCTCCTGCAGCTTCCTGATATATCCTAAAATCAAGCCTGAATGCTGTTGCTGTTGCAGGGGCCGTTAAAGTATATGTTACTTGCTGCCAGCCAGACGTGTTGGCCATATAATCAGGCTGTAAAACATCAAGATTGTCAGTTAACTGATTTGCGCCAGACCTCCAAGAAGCCCAGTGCCTTCCTTTTGCATTGTCGCTTTCATCTTTAACCCAGTATGAAAAAATATAACTGTGACCTGGTGTTACCGGAATATCGGTAACTGCAGCTTTTACATTTCCTGTCCCTGCAGGAGCTGTGAATTTAGCAGAACTTGTGCCTTCGTTAATATTAGCCGCTCCGGTTTCCTGAGTTAGACTTCCTCCATTTGCAGGTACTGTAACCGTAAATCCTTCTGGAGCTCCATCAGTCCAAGCTTCAAATCCTCCATTTGAAACTAGGTTTTGGGCATTTGCAGAAATAGCTGTAAGTGCTACTACAGATAATAATGAGTAGATTTTTTTCATGTCGATAGTTTTTGAATTTATTTTCGTTACAAAAATAACAAATACTGTCTGAAAATGAAAGAAATCGTAGTAAAATTAAGACGGTTTTAGCAACTGGTTAACGGAGTGTTAATTACTTCACTATCAGTTTCCTGGTGGCTGAGGCTTCGCCTTCTTTGATTTTTATTACATAAACGCCAGGGGTAAGGTTGGTTATGTTCAACTCTTTGCCCGTCAGGGTTGTTTGCAGTATTTTCTTTCCAAGCACATCATAAATCTCTACTTCCTTGCTCTGGCCTGACTTCGAAGTCACATAAATCCTGTCCGAAGTAGCAGGGTTCGGGTAGATGTTCAGTCCCTCTATGGTTTCCTTATTGGATGCGGAAATTCCTTTGTTTTCCTGGGCTGAGGAGCCAAGCGAAAACAAAAAGAAAGAGAGTAAGGTGATATAAAAGTATTTTTTTGCCATTGGTGAAAATGATGTTGTAAATATATAAAAAATATTCCAAATACTATACCAAAATTACTTTTGGCAAAAATTTATTAAAATAGTGAGGACTATATCGTTTTTTATAGAATAAAGGCCGCTAATGCATAGGGTTTTATGTGTTATTAACGTTTATTACCCATAAAATAGCCCCTCAATGCAAATTGCACGAGGGGCTAAAAGTATACTAACTAACTTAACCTCTAATTCTTAGAAAGCAGTGTAGCCTGTCCATCCGAATACTGAAGTATCAGCACCACCTGTAGCGCCTTCAGTTACGTTGATTGCAGCGCTGTTAATGCCCGCTTTGTTGTCTGTAAGGTTTAAGGCTGTACCTGTAGCTTTAATTGTGATAACAGTGCCTGTAGCAGCATCACCTTTAGAATCTGTACAGTCTACAAGGTCGTCCGGAGCTGTTGTAGCCGAAGCATCCCACTTAACCAGTGTGTTAGTGATGTTTGCGCCGCTACCCCTTCTTACTTTGATCACGTCAGAAAGTACAACCGGAGCCCTGTTTACAATAGTAAGCCCTGTTAATGTTGGGTTAGACTGGCCTGTGTGGTTCGGGTAGTCGCCGTCAAGGTTACCATCAGCCTCAATACCCCTTGGGTCAGAAGAAAGGCCGGTGAATGATTCTTCCCTTACACCATAAGCATTGGTAAGTTTACCAACCCATCCTTGTGTCCAGTCAAACATATCATCTTTAGCGTTTACTACAAGCAGGTTCTCAACGTCTACAGTACCGCCAAAAAATTCGATAGCGTCGTCATCGCCATTGTAGATAGCAATGTTTTTTATTGTAGTGCCTTTACCAACACCGTATAGTGTAAGGCCGTTAAATTCTTTTTCACCGTTGATGCGTGCGCCTGAATACCTGATGATTACATGGTTTAGCATACCTGAGTCAGAGTTCACGTTCGTACCTCCGTAGAAGTGGTCAACAACTTCAGTTACCGCTGTACCGCCACCGCTGATTGGAGCATCACCACAAAGGATAAGGCCACCCCAGTTTCCTGCAGCAGGTGTAGCAGCGTTTGATGTGAAAGTAATTGGGTTGTTTGCTTCTCCCTGGGCATCGATCCTTGCGCCCTGCTCAACGATTACATATACGTTTGTTCCGCCGGCCTGTGCTTTAAAAGTAGTGCCAGGGTTAAGCTTTAGCGTATAAGGAGGCCTTACAACAAGTCCGCCTGTTAGTACATACTCGCCTGCAGGCAGCTCAAGGTCAGCGCCAATAGCACCTTTAAGGTTGTTTGCGTCAAAGTCAGGATCTTCTGTTGATGTGATTACACCATTCATTTGGCCATCTCCTGAATTATTGCCGGAAGAATCGTCGTCGCTACATGCTACGAATGAGCCTGCAATAACAGAAAGCATTAGGATTTTTTTGATTGTGTTCATGATTAAAATTTAATAGTTAAAAGTTAAAAAGTTTATGATCTAAATTATAATTAGAGAGTCCAGTTCAACCCTACTGAAAAGAACATTCCTTTCTTGTAAGAGCTGATTATCGATTCGGAAGTCGTGCCTTCAACTGTCGTGGTTTCCTGGGTTAGCTTGTACTCAGGGTTTAGCAGGTTTTTAGCCGCAATGCTAAACTGAAGCTTTGACTTTATCAGTTCGAATTTGTTAACGAAGTCAAGCGACGGAACGCTGTTTTCCAAAATGTTCTCGTTTCCGCCCGGGCCTCCTGTACCCACAGCATATACCTTGTCGTAGAAATACCCGAATACAAGTGTTGACGTAAGTGCTGTTTTTTCGTTTTTAAACATATAGCTTAGGTCAGAGTTAACAAGCCATGGTGAGGCTCCCTGCATGCGGCCTTTTTCATGTGTAAACTGTACTGTAAAGTTGTCGGTATCCACATCATCCTGCTCCTGCATAGTGTACAGGTACGATCCGTTAAGGCCAAAGGTCATCTCGCTGCTCCGTATGTCGCTGGTGATATCGAAGATGCTTTTGCGTAATTCAACTTCTATACCTGTAACCATTGCTTTGGATGTGTTTACATAAGAGAAGTCATTGGCAGCCGAAGCAACGCGTATACGGCTGATAGGGTCTTTTATGTATTTGTAAAGCGCGCCCACGGAAATGATTTCCTTTTTAGAAAGGTACCAATCGTATTTCAGGTCGATGTTGTAATTCGTTGAAGGAAGGAGGTTAGGGTTACCTACATCAGACAGGTTGACATCTTCGTAAAGGAACGGCGCTGTTTCTTTAAACTGCGGCATGGTATATGTCTGGCTTGCAGCAAAACGCAGCGTGTTCTTTTCGTTGATGGAGTATTTAAGGGTAACGCTTGGCAGCAAATAGGTCTCATCGATTACCGAAGGGTCGATTGCCAGGTTTTCAACACTGCTTGATACGTTTGTGTCCCAATCGATTGTTTGCTTGAATGTTTCAAAACGCACGCCGGCCTGTGCAGTGAACTTTTCACTGAAGGGGTACACCATCTGTGCAAATCCGGCTACTACATCGCGGTCAGCAAGGTAATAGAACGGGTCAAGTGAATTTTCCCCGGATCCCCTGTTGGTTATAAGGTCAAATCCTCCGCCAAACTTGCCCAGTGTAAGGTTTTCCTGGTTGAATACGGCTTCGGGGTTATTGATGTCGATTGCTTTAGGGCTGTCAAAATCATAGTCGAACTGCGTAAAGTTAAAAGTCCTTTCAGTCGACCTCATGTCAGCACCTATGGTCAGTACCTTTTGCAAGTTCGCTTCAGGATTGAAGCTGTAGTTCAGGGAAACTGTTCCGGCCAGGTCATCTTCCTCAAGGGTTGAGAAGAAACGGTTGTTAAGCCTTGCGGAGTTGCTGGCAACCTGGTAGCCGCCTCCATTTGTGTCGCTGTAATCAAAATCGTATGAATTCGTTCTCCTGTCCGGCTCCGATCCCCTCATCATATTGTAGGTGAATCCCGCATTGGCGCTTATCTTATCGGAAAATTTATATTCACCAAGCAATTGATTTACAAAAAGGTTGTTGTTGTTCATCTGCTGGCGGCGAATCATAGAGTTGGTGGCAAAGTCATTATCGTTTATGCTTGTCGAAAAGCCGTGGTAGTCATCAACCGATTGGGTGTTGTCGTGAACATAAAGCGAGTTTAGGGCTATGCTTTTGCCTGTGCCGAAACGGTATTTGGCAGAACCCATCATAGTTTGTGTGGCGTTGTATTCAGATCTTTGGAAAGTAAGGTCTTTTCCGGCCTGCCCCCTTGGGTTTACCTGCCTGGCCTGCCCTTCACGGAAATTATAATCGCTATTGTTTACAATTGTTCCAAAAAGTGACAGCGACTGGTCTTCGCCTATGTTGATCTTGCCGCCGCCTACAAGGCTGAAGTTTGTATTTACGGTATTGCTTTTTTCAATTGGCTTAAACTTCGTTTTAAAGTCATACTGCCCCAGGTCGGTAATAGGGCTGTCCTTCCCGTTTTCCAAAAAGCCGAAGTAATTGTGGGTGCCGTCGGCAACCAAAAAGGTGGCATCAAGGGCATTGGTGTTAAAGCCGGTTCCGGCCGATGCGGAGAAAAATGCATTTTGGTCGGCTTCCTTCGAGGCAATGTCAATGTTGGCTCCGGCTACATCGCCATATATGTTGGCGCCAAAGGTTTTGTTGATGCTTACATTCTTAATGATATTCGAGCCAAACAGCTCCAGGTTTACGTTTTTATAAACCGGATCTTCAGACGGTAACGGAAGCCCGTTTAAGGTGGTAGAATTGTAGCGGTCGCCAAGTCCGCGTACAAATACGTTATTTACGCCTTCCTGCTTGGCAACACCGGTAGTTTTTACTACTGCTGCCGCTGCATCGCTTACGCCTTTACGGCTAAGTTCCTGTGCGCCGATGGCCTGTTTCATTTCAACCGCGTTTTGCTGCTCCAATAGCAGCGCGCTTTCCTTTTCGCGGCTGATTACCTTTTCAATTACCACATCTTCAAGCTGTACGCTGTCCGATTGGAGTTCCTTGTTTACTGTTTTAGTTTCGCCTGCTGCTACGGTTACGGTTGCTGTTGCGTCGGAGTAGCCAAGAAAGGCAAAAGTGATCGTGTGTGTTCCGGCCGACACGCTTAGCGTATAATTGCCATTCTCATCCGTATTTGTGATGATGTTGGTGCCTTTAACGCTTACCGAAGCAAAGGGCAGCGTTTCGCCGTTCATGTCCTTGTCGGTAACCGTGCCCCTGATTGTCGCGTTCTGGGCAAGTCCCGCAAAAAAGGTGAATAATGTAATTAATAGAAATTTGAATTTCATTTGTCGTCGTCGTTGTTTTAATTTTGGTGCAAAGTTGGTTCAGGCATCTAAATCACGTGTTACTTAAATGTTAGCTTTAGAATTGGTATTTATTACTAAATTGTTAAGACATTAAATAATGGTTAACACGTTTAAAGGTTTTGTATTATCTTTACCTTTACAGCCGCAAAACATTCACATACATCTATAATGAAGAAAAAAGACATTAAGATCTTGTTGGTTGATGATGAGCAGGATATCCTGGAAATCGTAGGCTACAACCTCACCCAGGAAGGCTATCAGGTAGTAACTGCCGCAAATGGCCGCGAAGCCATAACCAAGGCTAAAAAAGAACTGCCGCACCTTATTATAATTGACGTGATGATGCCCGAGATGGACGGTATGGAAGCGGTAGAGAATATAAGGAGGATACCCGAGCTGAACAATGTTATCATTACCTTCCTTACGGCACGCAGCGAAGACTATTCGCAGGTAGCCGGGTTCGATGCCGGGGCTGATGACTACATAGCCAAGCCTATCAAGCCGAAATTGCTTGTAAGCAAAGTAAAGGCGCTGCTAAGGAGGCTTAAGGATGATGAGGCGAAAGAGGATGTGTTGAGGGTAGGCAATATTGAAATAAACCGCGAAGAATATAAAATAATAATAGAAGACCAGGAAATCGTACTGCCACGCAAGGAATTTGAACTTTTCTACCTGCTGGCCTCCAAGCCGGGCAAGGTATTTAAAAGGGAAGAGATTCTTGATAAAGTGTGGGGCAACGAAGTGGTTGTGGGCGGAAGGACGATTGACGTACATATCCGCAAGCTTCGCGAAAAGATAGGTGAAGAATTGTTTAAAACAATAAAGGGTGTGGGCTATAAGCTCGAAGTTTAGTGGCAATAAATTTTAAGAAGTCATATAAGTTTGCGTTAAAATCATCGCTGTACATCATGCTGTTTTCGGCGGCATTCCTTGCAGGTATGATGTATTTTTTCATGGAACTGCGATGGGACTTCATTATTATTTTTGGGTTTTCCCTTTACATCTTCTCATTTTTTGTCCTGCAATACCGCGTTGAGCATTTCATTTACCGCAGGGTAAAGAAAATTTACGACGATGTTTCACTGCTGGAGTCGAGCACTTTCCGCAACAAAGCCATTACTACCGACATGGCTACGCTTACCCGCGAGGTACAGAAATTCGCACAGGACAAAAAGATTGAGATTGAAACCCTCAAGATACGCGAGGAGTACCGCCGCGAATTCCTCGGCAATGTTTCCCATGAGCTAAAAACGCCGCTGTTCACCGTGCAGGGCTACCTGCTTACACTGCTGGATGGCGCCATGGCAGACAAGGCCCTGCGTAAAAAATACCTGCAACGAGCCGAAAAAGGTGTGGAAAGGCTTATCTACATTGTGCAGGATCTCGACATGATCACCAAGCTCGAAGTGGGTGACCTGAACCTTAATTATACCCGTTTCAATATTGTGGAAGTCGTGCAGAACGTTTTCGACCTGCTCGAAATGAAAGCCGACAAGAAAGGTATCATGCTGATGTTCGACATGAAGTACATCAAGCCCATAATGGTTTATGCCGACCGTGAAAAAATACAGCAGGTTGTGACCAACCTGGTGGTAAATTCCATAAAATACGGGCGTGAGAACGGAACGACCGAGGTTGCTATAGAAGACCTTATTGACAACAAGATAATCGTGCGGGTAAAAGACAACGGTGAAGGTATCGAGAAAAAGCACATCCCGCGCCTGTTCGAGCGTTTTTACCGTGTCGATAAAAGCGGCGCCCGTACCGAAGGCGGATCAGGCCTTGGGCTTTCGATAGTAAAACACGTTGTGGAAGGCCACGATGAAAAAATCTATGTCGAGAGCAAAGTGGGGCAGGGTTCGGAATTTTCTTTCACTTTGGAAAAAACAAAGTAGCCCCGGCCTAAAAACCTGTTAGCATATACCCAAAAATCATCCCGCATATACTCATAAACCTCTACGCATGGGTGGCTAAATACCATTAAAATGATGAAATAGGGGGTGGTTTTCTCATTTTAGGGCAACAGGCAAAAGTTAAAATAATTTTGATAACTGGCTTACGAAATCGTCTTCCATTCCCGCAGATTTCCATATTTTTACCGAAATATTTTTAAAACGTGGGAAGTAAGAATAAATTAAAGCGATTCAGGGAAAACGAGACTTTTGGCAATGTACTCCAGCCTTCCAGGGAGGATGCCATGGCCGGCAAGTTTGAATTAAAAGGGAAATGGAACACGGATTTCTTTAAGAATGACAAGCCAATTGTGCTCGAACTGGGCTGCGGCAAAGGTGAATATACTATTGGCATGGCCGAAAGGTACCCGCAAAACAACTACATCGGCATAGATATTAAAGGAGCCCGGTTTTGGAGAGGTGCCAAGACTGCTGTAGAAGGCGGGCTTGATAATGTGGCATTCCTGCGCACACAGATAGAGCTCATCGAGCATTTTTTTGCCGAAGGTGAGGTTGCCGAAATATGGATCACTTTCCCCGATCCCCAGATAAAATACAAGCGCACGAAGCACAGGCTAACCAATGCGGAGTTCCTGCAGCGCTATAAAAAGATACTTGAGCCGGGCGGCATTGTCAACCTTAAGACTGATAGCGAATTCATGCATGGATACACTTTGGGCTTGTTGCACGGCGAGGGACATCAGGTACTCTACGCCAACCATAATGTATACCGTAATGAAGGTGCCCCCGAAATTGTGACCACCATCCAAACATTTTATGAGCAGCAATACCTTGAACAGGACAAGGCAATAACCTATATAAAATTCAGGATAAAATAACATGAATATTGTCCTTCCGCTTTTTTTAGGCTTAGGCCTGTCTTCAGTTGGGGTGGCTCTTCCCGGGCTCCTCAATATGACTGCAGCTAAAATAAGCCTGAAGGAAGGCAGGCAGCGGGCGCTCATTTTTGCAACAGGCGCTGCAACAATTGTTTTTTTTCAAACCTATATAGCTGTTTCATTTGCTAAATTTCTTTACAGCCGTCCCGACATCATCAAACTGCTGGAAGAAACCGGGCTTATCATCTTTACCTTGCTTACACTTTATTTTTTTCTTTTCGCCAAAAAGAAAAAGATGGGTAAGAATAAGGATATAGTAAAGCTTAACAGCCGTACCAGTAACTTTTTTTTGGGGGCGTTGCTTTCGGTGCTCAATTTTTTTCCTATACCTTATTACGTTTTTGTAAGCGTATCGTTGTCGGCATACAAATATTTTTATTTTTCCAACCTGTTCGTGTTCCTGTTTGTAATGGGTGTTGTGGCGGGATCATTCCTTATATTTTACCTGTATATCGTTTTCTTCAAGAAATTTGAGCATAAAGCCGATTTCTTTATGCGCAATGTCAATTATTTTCTTGGCAGTGTTACAGGCCTGGTTGCCATACTAACCCTGATAAAAATACTCCGCAGCCAATAAAATTCATTCTTATGGCAGGCAATAATGACAATTTTTTCGAACGTGTTTATGGGGTAGTTAGGCAGGTGCCTTATGGCCGGGTTACTTCGTATGGGGCTATTGCAAAATTCCTGGGTGCAGCACGTTCTGCACGAATGGTAGGCTGGGCTATGAACGCCTGTCCTGAGGATGTTGCCGCACACCGTGTCGTTAATCGTGTTGGCCTGCTTTCGGGCAAGCATCATTTTGAGGGTACTAATCTTATGCAGCAACTTTTGGAAAGCGAAGGTGTAAAGGTGAAGGATAACAAAGTTGTGAAATTCGCGAAACTCTTTTGGGATCCGGTGGTGGAATTAGGGTTCGGGGATAATGCTATATAATTATGAGCGAGGACATCATTAATAGGCTCGAAAATGATTTTGCGGCAGACAGCCAAACGGCATTGGCAATGCTTGAAGATTTTGTGTCTAAAAATACTTTCTCTGAATGTGTGACCCGTTGCATCATTCTGCTTTCTAAAGGGAATGTAGAGCAGCTAAAAAAATATATTGCCCCTGCTTAGGCCGACTGGAGGGGTTTTTTGGCAGAGAAATATGCTTTTCAATACAACGAACCATTTAAAAATTAGCTTCTATCCATTTTTATTTAAAAGGGTGAAGGCAATCTGTGTTTAATGACTACACAATTGAATCCCCGCAATATTCTTTCTCTAAGTTTTCCTGTATCACCTTTTCATACTATCTTTGCTGTTTGAAACCAGTCTTAATAAGAGGCTGTTATAACTATCATGAAATTAGACAGGAAAGAAATAATGAAAGCCCTCGAAACTATTACGCTGGCCGGAGAAGGGCAGAATATGGTGGAAAGCGGGGCTGTGAGGAATGTACTTACTTTTGGCGATGAGGTAGTGGTAGAGCTGGTAATGAATACACCTGCAATGCACATACGCAAACGAGCCGAGGCAGACATCATAAAAACAATACAGGAACAGGTATATGCTGATGCGAAAATTAAGGTAAACGTAAAAATGGAAGTGCCTGAAAAAGCTGAAATCAAAGGCAAGGGCATCCCTGGCATAACAAACATTATTGCGGTCTCATCGGGAAAAGGCGGTGTGGGCAAATCTACCATTACAGCCAATCTTGCCGTGGCACTGGCGAAAATGGGCTTTAAGGTGGGTGTGCTTGATGCCGACGTATACGGGCCATCGATGCCCATTATGTTTGATGTGGAGCGCGAAAGGCCAATATCGGTACAGATAGACGGTAAGTCGAAAATGAAGCCAATAGAGAATTATGGAGTAAAAATATTGTCTATAGGGTTCTTTACAAGCCCCGAACAGGCCGTAATATGGCGCGGCCCTATGGCCGGAAAAGCACTTAACCAGATGATTTTTGATGCCGACTGGGGCGAGCTCGACTTTATGTTAGTAGACCTCCCTCCGGGAACGGGCGACATACACCTTTCCATTATGCAGGCTTTGCCGATAACAGGCGCAGTAGTGATAAGCACGCCGCAGGCTGTAGCATTGGCCGATGCCAAGAAGGGCGTGGCAATGTTCCGCCAGGAGAGCATCAACGTGCCTGTATTGGGTATCATTGAGAATATGGCTTACTTTACTCCTGAAGAACTTCCTGAGAATAAATACTATATCTTTGGCAAAGAAGGAGCCCGCAACCTGGCCGAAGACCTCGATGTGCCTTTCCTTGGTGAAGTACCTATAGTGCAAAGCATACGCGAGGCCGGTGACTATGGCCGCCCAGCCGCCCTCCAAACCGCAACACCACTGGAAACGGTTTTTGAAGAGTTGGCAAGAGAGGTTGTGCAGGAAACGGTGAACAGGAATGATAACCTTCCTGCAACCGAAGCAATTAAAATAACCACAATGGCTGGCTGTTCAGCAGTTAAAAAGAAATAAAATGACAACAGAAGAGATTAGAAGCAGTGTAGAAAGGGCACTTGATGAGATCCGCCCATTCCTTGAATCTGACGGAGGCAATATTTCCCTTATCAGCATTGAGGATGATAAGCACGTGCAGGTGCGCCTTGAGGGAGCCTGCGTAGGCTGCAGCGTAAATCAAATGACCCTGAAGGCCGGTGTGGAAACTACTATCAAAAAATACGCGCCGCAAATTGAGACGGTAGTAAACGTAGCTTAAAAATATTCAGCAAAAGCTGATGAATATCATATTTTAAGAAAGCTGTTTTGGGGAACTTTGCCCCTAATAGCTTTTTTACCATTACGCATAATGATTACAACAGATATACTAATAATCGGTGCGGGTCCAACAGGGCTCTTTGCCGTGTTTGAAGCGGGGCTGCTCAAGCTGAAATGCCATATAATAGACGGGCTTCCGCAGCCTGGAGGACAGCTTACAGAGCTTTACCCTAAAAAACCCATTTTCGATATTCCCGGTTTTCCCTCCGTATTGGCAGGTGACCTGGTAACCAACCTGATGGAGCAGATAAAGCAATTCCAGCCGGGTTTTACTCTGAATGAAAAAGCCGAAACCGTACAAAAGCTCGAAGATGGCACATTTATAGTGACTACGAACAAGGGCACTGAGCACCATGCAAAAGCAATCGCCATTGCCGGTGGACTTGGCAGCTTCGAGCCACGCAAGCCACTGATAGAGGACATTGCTTTTTATGAAGATAAGGGCGTGGAGTATTTTGTAAAAGACCCGGAACTTTTCCGTGATAAGCGCATTGTGATTGCGGGCGGTGGAGATTCAGCGCTGGACTGGAGTATTTTCCTGGCCGATGTAGCTTCGGAAGTTACGCTGGTACACAGGCGTAACGAATTTAGGGGTGCTCTCGATTCTGTTGAGAAAGTCCAGGAGCTCAAAAAGGCGGGAAAGATAAAGCTTATTACGCCTGCTGAAGTAACAGGGATACATGGAGCAGAAAAAGTAGAAGCGTTGGACATCGAAATTGATGGCGCACACACTAAAGTTGAGACAGATTACTTCATCCCACTGTTCGGACTCACGCCAAAGTTGGGCGCCCTGGCCAATTGGGGTCTTGAAATTGAAAAGAATGCCATTAAAGTAAATAATGCACTCGACTACCAAACCAATATAGAAGGTATATACGCGATAGGCGACATTAATACCTATCCCGGCAAGCTGAAGCTTATATTGTGCGGCTTCCACGAGGCTACACTGATGTGCCAAAGCGTTTATAATAAGCTGAATCCAGGCAAAAAATATGTGCTAAAATATACTACTGTAAGCGGTGTAGACGGTTTTGACGGTACACGAAAGGAAGCCGAAAAGCAGGTGGTTAAAGCAATAGAATAATTAGTTCAGTGTTAGGGTCGGGATTTGTAGTTTCCATCCTGTATGATTGCCCGAACACGGAACTCCAAACCCGTAACTTTGGAAAAAGAAATAACCCTTAAAATAACCGATCGTGAGGGCGTTGTGCATGAAATTCAGGCGCCTACCGATATGGCTATGAACATCATGGAGGTGTGTCGTGCTTTTGAGCTGGCTCCCGAAGGTACGATTGGTATTTGCGGCGGTATGGCTATGTGCGCTTCCTGCCAGTGCTACATTCTGAATGACGTACAACTGCCCGAAATGGGCCCCGATGAAGAGGCGATGCTTTCAGAAGCATTCAATGTAAAGCCCAACAGCCGTTTGGGTTGCCAGATACCTGTTACCGAAGAACTGGAGGGGCTGGAAATTGAGCTTGCTCCAGAGGAATAAAAATAGCAGGCTGCAGTTAATAAAACAAAAAGCGGGACTTTTTTAAATGTCCCGCTTTATTATTATTATGATTTATCAAATTAGTTTTTGATAAACTTGATAGTTTTCGATTGGTTGCCTTTGTCCAATTTGATGAAGTAAAGGCCGTTAGCATAAGTTGAAGTATTCACATTAAGGTTTGATGTGCTCGACACTTTAATGTTCGCCATAACCTGACCAAGACTGTTATAAATTGTAAAGCTATCCGGAAGGTTTCCGTTATCTGATGAGATATTTAGTATACCCTGCGTAGGGTTAGGGTACACGTTCAAGCCATTTAGCAGGTTGAAATCATCTATTCCCAAAGGAGGTTGGCACCTTGTAGAGTTCTTTAAAGATGCTCTTCTTGGAGAGTTGTTCATAACTGTTAACATCCTTGTTTTTTGATTGAGGGTAAAGATGTTCATGCAGGTGTCATTAGTATAGTCCATGTAATTGTTGGTCATGTCAAGTCCTGTTTGTGCAGGGCAGGTGTCAAGTCCTGTAGGGCATGAACCGTTAGCGTCATAAGCTACAGGTGTATCGGCGCAATAGTCGCCGCCACTATTTGTTGTGCTGCATCCTACAGTATCACCCCAAATGTGCCTTAAGCCCAGTGAATGTCCAATTTCATGAGTGGCAGTACGTCCCCTGTCATATGGTGTGCCATAAGTGCCTGATGGGAAAACAGCACGCGAGCCAAAATATTGGTAATGTATTACTACTCCGTCAGTGTTAGCTGCAAAAGGCCCTGAAAGACCCTGAAGCCCTGATGACTGAGGGAATTGGGCATAGCCCAAAACACCATCAAGGTCACCTCCAAAGCGGCACACCCAGATATTAAAATAATTTGTTGGATCCCAGATGGTCTCGGGTTTCATATAGCTCTCCACAGTAGATTCATCATAGGAAGTTATTCCAAGATTTACCCTATCGATTCCAGTTGTGGCAGATCCGTCGGGAGCTGTTTTGGCAAGACAAAATTCTATTTCAACATCTGCTCCAACAGCGTCGCTGTTATATCCAGGTGTCCCGGCTTGTCTCCTGTAATCTTGGTTAAGTACTGTGATTTGTGAAAGCACCTGGCCTTCTTTTATATTTTCGCTTACTCCTACTGCATCGCCATCATGAATTACGTGTACAACTACAGGGATAGTAATTACTATAGCTTCATTGCTGGGTGATGCTTGCCTGCGAATTTGTTCCTGCTGAATTTTAGCTTCGATCCATTGTTCGAATTCAGGTGTATTGGCACGTTGAGGGATTTGCTCACGCAGATATTCTTCATATTCGGCAGAAACACACCTGATGAGGCCGTTCTCAGGGTTTGCTGCTGCTTTAATAGGTCTTCCGAAAGCTTTTGGTTGCTGTTGCGCTGCAACCGAGAGGCTTAAGGATAAGAAAGCAGCCACAAGAGCAACTTTACTATAAATAGTTTTTTTCATTATTTAGGGAATAAAAAAATTATGTTAAAAAAGTCTCGCAAGATATTTAAAATCAGTAACTAATTCCAAATATTTTTCGTTAATTTCATGCTTGATCATCAGAGGATAAAATTATATTATGATTTGTGTAATTGAAAATATTATAGGTAAATCATCATATTATATCGGTTAACCGTCTGTCTGTTGTTAAAAGTGTTTGTTTATTTCATCTTTATACGTGTCTCCGATAGGGATAACGAAATCTTCAATTTGAATGGTTTTATTGTAAATAGTTTTAATTTTTCTTAATGGGACAATGTATGACCTGTGGACTCTTAAAAATCCAGATTCAGGAAGTTTTTCAAGTATATTCTTCATTGATAACCGTGTAGTTATTGTGCTTTTTCCTTTGAGATGGATTCGGATATAATCATCCAGGCCTTCAATGAGCAAAATGTCTTCCATATCAATTCGATGCAGTTTGTAATCGGCACGTATGAGAATGTGCTGTTGTTCGCCGGTTGTATGCCGGGCCTTCATTTCTTTGAAGGCTTTATCAGTTGCGGTAAGGAATCTTTTCAGTGAAAACGGTTTCAACAGGTAATCTATAGCATTTACATTAAAACCTTCTACAGCATATTCGCTAAATGCGGTTGTGAAAATTACCATTATATCATAGTCCATCTGGCGATAAAAGTCTAAGCCATTTTTGCCTGGCATTTGTATGTCCAGGAATAGGAGGTCGACAGGAAATTTTTTTATGTGACGCAATGCTTCGGCTGTATTCGTGAAGGTTTTCTCCAGTTCAATTATGCCTGATTGCCTGCAGAAGTGTTCAATTACCTTTAGGGCAAGCGGCTCATCGTCTACGGCTATCGCTTTTATCATGACAGGTTGAGGGTTAATTGTACTTCGAACGATTCGTTTGTGTCAACTATAACTAATTTGTGTTTTTGGGGATAAAGGAATTCCAATCGTTGCTTTGTGTTTTCTATTCCCTGTTCGCTTTTTTCTTCTATCGGGGACATTGTTACCTTGTTGTTTGTGATGATCATTTCCAGTCTGTTTTCTTCGATATTGATATTTATGGAAATAAAACTGTCCTCTTCCGGGTTGAGTCCGTGTTTAAAAGCATTTTCTATAAAAGGTATCAGTAGCATTGGCGAAATGCTTTTGCCTGCAGGATCGCCTGTAATAATGAAAGAGAAAGGCGTGCTGTTAACCATCCTTAATTGCTGCAGGCTTACATAGTTTTTTATGTAGCTTAATTCATGTTCCAAAGGTACGGTATCACGGCTGCTTTCGGTAACTACATAACGCATCATTGAAGATAGTTTTAATACAGCTTCAGGAGCCGCATCCGATTTTTCAAGTGTAAGTGCATACAGGCTGTTTAGGGTGTTGAACAGGAAGTGTGGGTTAATCTGGGCTTTGAGATATGAAACTTCGGTTTTCAGCTTTTCGCTATGGATGGTGTTGAGGCGCTGGTTCACGCGCATTAGGAAGGATAGGAAAAATACCAAAAGGAATTGGAATATCGAACCCCCTCTAAAGAACATCATTACGGGGAATGTGATCCCGGGGTTTTGCATATCCGGAAGTGGAGGGGCTTGCATCGGCATATGCCGCGGCATATCCTCATACCCAAGCAAAATACCTGGTAGGCTGGCTATTATGATATAACAGGCAATGATCGCCAAAAAGAAAAACAGTCGCTGTTGCTTAAAATAGAGTTTTGGAATGAAATAAAGGTAATTGGCGTAAAAAAAGACGAGCAACAGTAAGTAGCTTATAAAGTGCCGGCGAAAGGGTATTATGTGGAGAAGGTGTCCTGAAGTACGATCTGGTGATGCGAGTATAGGAATGCTCAGGAACAGCAGCGCACCTAATAGGTGCAGTAGGTTGGTCTGTGTTTTTTTTGTCATGGCGATCATCGTTCAGGTAAAACTACCAAGAAAAAACGATGCCTGCGAATTTATGCGGTAAAACGATAAATAATAGAGGTGAATGTGTGTGTGGTATATACTAAAATCAAAAAAGCCCTCCAAACTAATGGAAAGCTTTTCATTGGTCTAACTACTAAACCTACCGCTCGCGCGGTATAAACAACACAACTGCGTTCTGGTTTTTTCAAAAACCTCATTGGGCAAAAAAGCCTTTCTTTACGAAAGGCTCTTCCCAATTTTAGCGGTCTGGACGGGACTCGAACCCGCGACCCCGTGCGTGACAGGCACGTATTCTAACCAACTGAACTACCAAACCAGCGCTTAATTGCGAGTGCAAATATACGACTCATTTCCACTTCTGCAAATCTTTTTCAAATAAAATTCAAATTATTTTTAGGGAGATTATCCAAACTTTTGTTTCTCAACAAGGTAGGTTGTCAATATTTTTTCAAATTTTTCATCTACAGAAACGGGAACATACTTAATTCTATACTGAATGCAGGTGTCGGCAATCTTCTTGAAATAGTCGTCCACCAGTTTTTCATACTCCGTTTTTACGTTTTCGGCAAAAAGGTTCACCTCTTCACCACTCTCCAGGTCGATAAATTTGCGAGGTGTGTTGTCAAAATCAAAGCTCAGTTCCGTTTTTTTATCAACTACGTGGAATAAAACCACCTTATGCTTGTTGTGCTTCAGGTGTTGCAAGGCATTAAACAGCGCTTCATCATTCCCGGGCTGGAACATATCGGTGAACAGTATGATCATCGAGCGCCTGTGCATCTTCTGCGCGATTTGGTGCAGGAAAGTTATGGTATCGGTAGCTTTTGCCTGCCCCGGTGCCGAAAGTATTCCCTCCAGCTTGTTCAGGAGCATCCTGTGATGCCTTCCGCTGCCTTTCTCTGGTGCGTAGAACTCGTAGGTGTCCGAATACACACTTAGTCCAACAGCATCCCTCTGGCGCTTTAGCAGGTCCATCAGGACAGCCGACGCCAGTACAGAGAAGCCTATTTTATTCTCGTAAAACAGCTGTCCGTCCTTTAGCTTTGGATAATGCATGGACGAAGAATTATCCACAATGATATGGCACCGTAAGTTGGTCTCTTCCTCGTATCGTTTGGTATACAGCCTGTCAGTACGGGCGAACAGCTTCCAGTCGATGTGTTTGGTGCTTTCGCCTGCATTGTACACCTTATGCTCGGCAAACTCCGACGAAAAACCATGAAACGGGCTCTTGTGCATGCCCGAGATGAAACCCTCCACAATCTGGTTGGCCAGCAGCTCCAGATGTGAAAAACTCGATATCTTTTCTAATTGTCCTTCTATCTTCATAATTCCAAATGTAGCGAATTTGAGGATATTTTGCCACGAATTACACCAATTTTACCAATTCTATATTGAAACGCTGATAGTGACAAATTATTTGAAGCGCCATCGAAACGCTTCTTTGGGGAGGCATGGTACCCTCGTCGGCTTTATCCCTCCTCCGTCGGGAATGTCGCTACCACCCGGGCTATGAGGAAATGTCTTCTTTTGTTTTAATCACAAGCCCGTTGAAAGAGAAAACACAAGTTGCACAAAAGCCCTGTAAATCAACATATTCTTAATATCAACACTTTGACCATTATATAATTAAATTATTTTATTTCAATTAATTACGTCACAGAGCTAAATGAGTAATTGTTTGATCAAATAACCTGTAAAATATGTCATCCTAATTTTACAAAATTTTTGTTAATACGGATTTTTGTTATATTTTTATGGTCTTAATCATTATATCAACAACCTTTAAAACATGAAACAATTTAGAGTTTTAATTTTAGCAAGTGCAGTGATCCTGACATCTTGTAAGAAAGAACAAACAACGGAACAGACTGACGAACAAACTAAAGAAAGTACTGCTGCTGTTGTAAGGCCGGAACCAAAAACAACAGTATCCGGTACTTCTTTTATAGATGAAAGTGAGAATACTTATGACAAACAATATCAAACAGGAAGTTATACAAAGGAAAAATATACAGTTGTAAGCTATACTACAAATGCTAAATTCTCTGAAACAGATTTCGAGCATGGCGCACCAAACGAACAACAACAATTATTAGCTGTAAACATCGGTCTTGAGAGTCTTGAGTGTAATGGAGCATATTCCGGAATGAATACAAGTTTATCTGTTCATGCCGATGATAAATCAGAAGGAATACAAAAGTTTACTTCTTTTACGCCGGAATTTTATAAAGCAAATCCTAATGCTGTAAGTCTTGATACAAGCAATGATCTGGTTTTAAAAAAAGGTGAGAAAGCTGAAAAAGTGTTTTATTTCATAATACCTAAAGATTCAGATTTGTCTAAAGCATATTTGACCCTGTATAGAGGAAGTGATAGAGAAGAACTCAAAGTACAATTAAACCCATAATTTTTGGAAAAAGTTATATTATGTGAATAATGGTTTTAACAAATTAAGTATTCATCATAAAATTGCACAGGATAAGACGAAATGTTTTATCCTGTTTTTTTTTGCCTAAATTTTGAGGTGATTTTAATTAATTTAACCGTTGGGTCTACTGGAGGTTTCAATCTGAAATTAATTGCCACATAGAAACTTATAAAATAAAAAAGAGATTAGATATGTTTCTATGTGGTAAAAAAATTACACCCAACGTATTAATATAATTTCGCTGCACTCGCCGGCTCAAAAGCCTTTAGCTCATCAAATCGTCCTGCTTTCACTTTTTGCACCCATTCAGGATCCTGTAATAATGAACGCCCCACTGCCACCAGGTCAAAGTCGCCGCGCTCGTAGCGTCGCAGCAACTCACTCAGGTCGGTAGTGCCTGCGCCTGCGCCCGTCCCGAAAAACTCCATGAAATCGCCAGAAAGGCCTACAGAGCCCACGGTAATGGTTGGCTGCCCTGTCACTTTTTTCAGCCATCCCGCAAAGTTGAGGTCGCTGCCTTCAAATTCATTCTCCCAGTACCTGCGCTGCGACCCGTGGAAAATGTCCACTCCGGCTTCTGCCAACGGCGCTACCCAGTCCTCAAGTTCCTGTGGCGTATGGGCCAGCTTTGCGGCATAGTCCTGCTGTTTCCATTGCGATAGGCGCAATATGATCACCATGTCCGGGCCTACAGCAGCACGCATCGCTTTTACCACCTCCACCGCAAAGCGGCTGCGCTCTTTAATGGTCTTTCCGCCATAGTCATCAGTACGGTGATTCATGCCTTCCCAAAAGAACTGGTCAATAAGGTAGCCGTGTGCTCCGTGTATCTCAAAGGCATCAAAGCCCATGTTTTTTGCTTCGAGTGCTGCGTCGGCAAAGGCTTTTATTGTGGCTTGTATATCTTCAATGGTCATGCTGTCAGGGCTTTCAAACGGGGCATCCGGTGTCCATTCGCCGTAGGGTGTATTGCCTACATGCCATAATTGCGGTGCTATCTTCCCACCTGCCGCATGAACGCTTTTAACTACATTTCCCCAGCCCGCGAGAGCATCGCTTCCGTAAAAATTAGGGATGGTCTTAATGTTTTTAGATGCCGGGCGGTTTACCACAGTACCTTCGGTAAGGATAAGCCCAACACCTGCCGCGGCACGGCGGGTATAGTAGTCAACATTGTGCTGTACAGGCACGCCATCGGCGGTCATGGCGCGGGTCATAGGGGCCATTACAAAGCGGTTATCGAGGATTAGGTTTTTATATTGAAAGGGTTTGAACAAAGGGCTTAAGTCCATCGTAATGTGTTTAAAATTAAAGGTACAAAGTTACGGGATAATGGTTTACTTTTGTAACCAATGATGGTTTATTCAGGTAACCTTAACGTAACCACTTTATGAAGAATGATGTTTTCCGGTACAGCGACTGCCCCGTGCACCGCTCCATGGCGATACTCGGCACCAAGTGGAAGCCCATAATTATTTATGCGTTGCGGGAGCGTAAGGCACGTTTCGGGCAGATTTATACTGCGGTTGGCTCCATCTCGAAAAAGGTGCTTACCACAACCCTCCGCGAACTCGAAGCCGATGGCGTACTCCTTCGCGAGGAATTCAAAGAACTCCCGCCAAGGGTAGAGTACAGCCTTACCAAAAAAGGCCGGGCGTTGATTCCCATAATCATCCAGCTGGCACAATGGGATACTATTTACCATGAAGAGAATGTGGTTGGGTGTGAATAAAAGAGCTTTGTGAAACTTTATGCTTCTTTGGGCATCTTTTTCATAGCCTCTAAATTCGGCATATAATCTGTAAACAAAAAGCCCCAACATTACGTTGAGGCTTCCATCTTAAAGGGATAAATATTATAGTAATGCGTCAATGGCATTAGTATATGTTTGCTTTGGTGCAACACCTACCTGTCTTCCCACGACTTCGCCGTTCTGGAAAACAAGTACTGTAGGTATGTTTCTTACACCATATTTTGCGGCAAACTCCTGGTTAGCATCTACATCAACTTTGCCAACTACTGCTTTACCTTCATATTCTGTGCTTATTTCATCAATGATTGGGCCTACCATGCGGCAAGGGCCACACCATGCTGCCCAAAAATCTACTAATACCGGTTTATCTGATTTCAATACTACTTCGTCAAAAGTAGCATCTGTTATTGCTTGTGCCATAGTATAATTAGCTAAATGTTTATAATTAATGTTTACAAATTTACGGATTTATATACCGTCCTTAGTTAAAATTATATTACATTTCACTATGGCGGCATAGATAATATTTATTAAGAAAATTAATTCAGCTTGAATTGAAGATCCAGCTTATCCAGTTCCTGTAAAAGTTCGTTGGATATTTTTACTTTTAGTTTCCGGCTGGGCATGGTAAGTTTTGTAACTACCTGTATTTCCTCAATATCAGTCTCAATGACAGCATTCATTTCCGGACTGTCAAATTCGTCACCGCTTTCTTCATTGCCTGCTTCTGCCAATACAGGTGCGGCAGCTGCGATTTCCACTTTTTTCTTAACTTTTTCCAGTTCCATCACCTCAAAAGTTACAGTATTGTCGCCCGAGTTTTGCCTGAATATCTGGTTGAGCGTTTCAATGAGCTGCTCCTGTAGTTCCAATACATTAAACTGGATAATAAGCTTTTTGGCAAAAGTCGTCAGTACGTCCTGCAGGTATTGTATGGCAATGAATTGCACCCTCGGGTCGCCCTTTTTGCCCTCCTGGTTCACCCAGCCTTCTTTTACAAGCACCCTTATATAGGTAAAGTTATTGCCAATCAGGAAATGCCTGAACTTAAGGTATTCCTCCCCATAAATACGGAATTCATGGTTCTCGTCATACCCTTCCAGTACAAATGATGCCCAGCCCTTGCCGTTTTTGGCTACCTTGTGCTGTACGTTGGATATAATGCCCCCAAAGCTGAGGTTCTTTCCCACGTGCAGCTCCAGGCTCTTCAGTGCATCCAGCCTTGTGTTGCAAAAGTACTTCATCTCAAACTTATAATCATCCAGCGGGTGGCCTGATATATAGATGCCCACCACCTCACGCTCTTTTGCCAGCTTTTCCATGGTGCTCCATTCCTCGCAAGGCGGTACTACGGGTTCAGGTATCTGTACCTCACTTGTTTCTCCAAAAAGGCTCACCTGTGAAGAGTTTTCATTTTCCTGGTATTTCGATCCGTATCGCATGGCCTTTTCCAGGAATGAGATGTTCTCGCTTGCATCCATGTGGAAATATTGAGCCCTGTGTGTGGTCTCGAAACAGTCAAAACCTCCCGCGAGGGCGAGGTTCTCAAAGGCTTTCTTGTTGGCCGAACGCAGGTCGATGCGCTTGGCCATATCGAAAATCGACTTATACCTGCCATTCTTGCGGTTTTCCACAATGGTCTCCACCGCGCCGGAACCCACGCCTTTGATGGCCCCCATCCCAAAACGTACCGCGCCTTGGTCGTTTACGGTAAATTTATAGTACGATTCGTTCACATCCGGGCCAAGTACCTGCAAGCCCATGCGCTTGGCTTCTTCCATAAAGAAGGATACCTGTTTGATGTCGTTCATGTTGTTCGATAGTACCGCCGCCATATATTCGGCAGGGTAGTGAGCCTTAAGGTAAGCGGTCTGGTAGGCAATCCATGCATAGCAGGTAGAGTGCGACTTGTTGAAAGCGTAACTCGCAAAGGCTTCCCAGTCTTTCCATATCTTTTCGAGTGTGGCAGGGTCGTGGCCTTTTTCGGCAGCCTGGGCCACAAACTTAGGTTTCATTTTATCGAGTACGTCCTTCTGCTTTTTACCCATTGCCTTACGCAGTACGTCGGCCTCGCCTTTGGTAAAGCCTGCCAGCTTTTGCGACAGCAGCATCACCTGCTCCTGGTATACCGTAATCCCATAGGTCTCCTTCAGGTATTCCTCGCAGGCATCAAGGTCGTAGGCAATAGGCTCTTCGCCATTCTTACGGCGCACGAAGCTTGGGATGTATTCCAACGGCCCGGGGCGGTACAGCGCATTCATGGCAATAAGGTCGCCAAACACGGTAGGCTTCAGGTCCTTCATGTATTTTTGCATACCTGGCGATTCGTACTGGAAAATCCCCACTGTTTCCCCGCGCTGGAAGAGTTCGTACGTTTTCACATCATCAATAGGGAAGGTGTCGGGGTCCAGTTCAATGCCAAAGCGGTATTTCACCAGCTTTACAGTGTCTTTTATCAGCGTAAGCGTTTTCAGTCCGAGAAAGTCCATCTTCAGCAATCCGGCGCTTTCCACCACCGAGTTGTCGAACTGGGTTACATACAGGTCGGAATCCTTTGCTACTGAAACAGGCACGAAGTTGGTGATGTCGTCCGGTGTAATAATTACCCCACAAGCGTGGATGCCGGTGTTGCGCAGCGATCCCTCAAGCACTTTAGCTTGCTGAATGGTTTCAGAAGTAAGGTCGCCCGCATCGGCCATGCCAATCAGCTCCTGCACGCGGTCGTATTCGTCCGAACGCAGCGCCCCGCGCAGTGCATTGCCATCCATGGTGAATATTTTAGCCAGCTTCATGTTTGGTATGAGCTTCGCTATCTTGTCGGCTTCAAACAGCGGCAGGTCCAGCACCCTTGCGGTATCACGAATGGACGATTTTGCCGCCATCGTACCGTAAGTAATGATCTGTGCCACCTGGCTTGCGCCATATTTGTTGATTACGTAATCCATCACGCGTCCGCGGCCCTCATCATCAAAGTCGATATCAATATCGGGCATCGATACACGGTCGGGGTTAAGGAAGCGCTCAAAAAGCAGGTCGTAAGCAATAGGGTCGATGTTGGTGATGCCCAAACAGTACGCTACGGCCGATCCCGCTGCCGATCCCCTTCCGGGGCCTACGGATACGCCGAGGTTGCGCGCCTCGGCAATGAAATCCTGCACTATGAGGAAGTAGCCGGGATAGCCTGTGTTCTCGATGGTCTTTAATTCGAAGTCGAGGCGCTCACGTATGTCATCAGTAATCTCGGGATAACGTTTTGCGGCACCCACGTAGGTAAGGTGGCGCAGAAACTTATTCTCCCCCCGTTTACCACCGTCCGCTTCGTCTTCTTCAACCAGGAATTCTTCCGGAATGTCGAATTTCGGCAAAAGTACATCCCTGTATAAGGAGTAGGCTTCTACCTTATCTACAATTTCAGCAATAGAGGCAATGGCTTCCGGCAGGTCCTTAAAGAGGTTTTTCATTTCCTCACCTGGCTTAAAGTAATACTCTTTGTTCGGCAGGCCGTAACGGTATCCCCGTCCGCGGCCTACCGGTGTTGCCAGTTTTTCGCCGTCTTTCACGCATAATAAAATATCGTGCGCATGCGAGTCTTCCTTATTTACATAATAGGTATTATTGGTAGCTACCAACTTTACACCATGCTTTCGTGCCAGAGATATCAGTGACTGGTTCACCCTGTCCTCATCCTCTTGGCCGTGGCGCATCAGCTCGATGTATAGGTCGTCGCCAAAGAGGCCTTTCCACCAAAGCAGTGCTTCTTCAGCCTGGTTTTCGCCGATATTCAGTACTTTGTTCGGAATTTCCCCATACAGGTTGCCCGAAAGCACAATAATGTCGTCCTTATATTGTTCGATGACCCGTTTGTCAATCCTGGGCACATAATAAAAACCTGAAGTGTAGGCAATGGATGACATTTTGGCCAAGTTGTGGTACCCTTTTTTATTTTTGGCCAGCATCACGATCTGGTAGCCGTTGTCCTTGCGGGTCTTGTCTTTATGGTCGTCGCATACAAAAAACTCACATCCCACGATAGGCTTCATGATGACCTCAGTAGGTTCTTCGCCATTCTCTATTGCTGCTTTATTTTTTGCTTCGGCAGCCTTATTGTGGTTCATGACATTACTCACAAAGTGGAATGCCCCCATCATGTTGCCGTGGTCGGTCATGGCAACGGCAGGCATTTTATATTTGGCAGCGGCTTTAACCAGGTCGGGCACAGAAATGGTGCTTTGCAGTACCGAAAACTGGGTATGGTTGTGCAGGTGTACAAAATCGACATCTGCAATGTTATGGTGTTCGGCAGGTGCGGAGACTTCAATGTTGTTAGCGGCTCTGAGTTTTTCAAGCCTAAGCCTGACTTCTTCAGATGCTTTTTTCAGGTTGATGTGCTTCAGCCCGATCAGCTGCACCGGCTGCGGGTTCTTTTCCCTGAACTCATGAAAGTAGGAGGGATGCACATCGAGTTCCTCCTGCCTGAAGGTTTCCCTTTTTAGTAGCTCGAGGAAACAGCGTGTTGTAGCCTCAACGTCGGCAGTGGCATTGTGGGCCTCGGCAAAAGGTTCGCCGAAGAGATATTCGTGGAGTTCGGTAAGCGTAGGCAGCTTGAACCTGCCGCCCCGTCCTCCGGGGAGTTTTAATAAATCAGCCGTTATTTCTGTACAGGTATCCAGCACTTTCATGCCGGCCATGCTGTTTTCCATACCAAAGCGATGGAATTCGCAGCCCATGATATTCACGTCGAACCCTACATTCTGGCCAACAATGAACTTTGATTTGGATAAGGCTATATTGAATTTTTCGAGCACTTCGGCGAGGTCGTGTCCCTGCTCGAGGGCAAGGTCGGTCGATATCCCGTGAATGCGCTCGGCATCGTACGGTATGTTGAAGCCTTCCGGCTTAATGATATAATCCTGGTGTTCAATAAGCCGGCCCATGTCGTCGTGCAACTGCCAGGCAATCTGTATGCAACGCGGCCAGTTATCGGTGTCTGTAATTGGTGCATCCCAGCGTTTGGGCAATCCGGTAGTTTCAGTGTCAAAAATCAGGTACATAACCGGTAAGAATTTTAGTTGGAGAATCCCGCGATGGGCAGATGTTCCAAAAATACGTTATTTGGAGGTAACGTAAAAATAGATTTATCAACAGACGTCAAAAGATCATCCCGTCTCCCACCTTTGGAGTGGGCTGGATGAGGCCAAACAAAAAAAACCACCCCGAAGGATGGTTTCTTGTGAATGCTTTATACTGACTAGTAGCTGCCTCCGCGGTTGTATCCGCCTCCGCTTCCACCACGGTTGTATCCGCCTCCGCCACCACGGTTGTTGTCCCTGTTGAAACCACCACCACCGGTACGGTTGTTGTTAAAGCTCCTTCTCTCACCTTCCGGTCTTGGTTCCGATTTGTTTACAACAATCGCCCTTCCCGATACGGTTGCACCATTCAGCTCATCGATAGCTTTTTGGGCTTCATCTTCGTTTGGCATCTCAACGAAACCAAACCCTTTACTCCTGCCTGTAAATTTATCAGTAATGATCTTTACTGAATCTACAGCACCATAAGCCTCAAAAGACTCTCTTAAATCTGCCTCCTCCATGCTGAACGGAAGGCTTCCAACGAATATGTTCATAAAAAATTAATTAATTTATTTTCTTTTTTGGTTTGTATCCCTACAAATATAATCTTATTTAGTTATAAAAAGCGCCGATATATTAATTTAATAAAATTTTAATATATCGGCGTCAGGTATATACTATATTTATTTTGTCTTTTAAGGGGTTACCGATGTTATCGGTATCCTGTAAAATACCCCCCTCTGGAAGTTTATCACATCGCCGGCTTCATCTTCTGCGTTAAAATGGAAAAAACCGGTTATATACCCTGCTGTAATATTGGTTTCGGTAGGGTCGGCACTGATAGTTATCTCGCCATCGCCAATGTTTGTGCCGGTACTGTAAAACATTTCGATTCCGTCTACAGACAATGTATAGGTTGCCTTATTGCTTTCGTTAATGCCTAAGGTATATACTCCAGGGTCAATGTTTTGTGTTTTAAGCGTAATGATCTCAAATCCGTTATCGGCTGTTATTGTAAGGGAATTATCCCCACCCCTCGAGGCTGTAAAGTCAGTCGCTTTCCATAGCTCGTTGTCTTTAAGGCCTTGTACCGCAGGGTTATTAAATTTCACATCTTCTTCACATGAGGTTAAAACCGCCACCAGCACTATGAGTGATAAAATCTTTTTCATTATTAATTAGTTAGAAGGGGTAACTCAATTTTTACAACGACAAAAATAGTTTTTTATAGAATATATCCTAATCAAAATAGAATAAATCATAATAATTTTTCATATTTTAAAATCAGCCCCTGCTTATTTTTTAAAAAATCAATCGGGTATAGCTTTTGATTACTAAAGTTTTATATCTTTGCACCCTTAATTAACAGAGGTCGGGAACCTCAAAATTTAATCTAAAGATTATGCCTGTAAAAATCAGATTACAAAGACACGGTAAAAAAGGAAAACCTTTTTACTGGGTAGTAGCAGCGGACAGCCGCTCTAAAAGGGACGGTAAATTCCTTGAAAAACTAGGAACTTACAATCCGAACACCAACCCTGCAACAATCGAGCTTAACCTTGACAGCGCTGTACAGTGGCTGTGGAATGGTGCACAGCCTACGGAAACTGCAAGAGCTATCCTTTCTTATAAAGGAGTACTATTGAAGCACCACCTTGAAGGAGGCGTTCGCAAAGGCGCACTTACTCAGGAGCAGGCTGATGAGAAACTGGCTAAGTGGCTTGATGAAAAAGCAGGAAAAGTAGATGCTAAAGTATCTGGCCTTTCTACCGCTAAAGCTGATGCTAAAGCAAAAGCGCTTGAAGCTGAGAAAAAAGTGAATGAAGACCGTATTGCTGCTGCCAAGCAGGCTGAGGCCGATGCTGCTGCCGATGCTTCTCAGGAAGAAGCTGTTGCTGCTGAAGGCGAGGAAACTGCTGCTGAAGCTTCTGCGGAAGAAAACACAGAAAACACAGAAGCTTAATTTAAAAGGCGTAATGCGTAAAGAAGATTGTTTCTATTTAGGCAAGATCGCCAAAAAATTTAGCTACAAGGGGGAGGTGCTGGCATGGCTGGATACCGATGATCCCGGGTTTTTCGAAAATATGGAATCAGTGTTTGTTGAGCTCAACAATCATCTGGTTCCATTTTTTATTATGGAGTCCCGCCTGCACAAAAATGACTTCCTTCGAATCCGTTTTGAAGATGTGGAAGACGAGGCCGCTGCCGAGAGGCTCCTGGGGAGTGCACTCTACCTGCCTGTTACCATGCTCCCAAAACTCGAGGGAAACAAATTCTATTTCCACGAAATCATCGGCTTTGATGCCGAAGACGAAAGGCTGGGTAACATCGGCAAGATTGTTGGCATAAATGATAACTCCGCCCAGGCACTTTTCGAAATAATGAAAGGCGACATCGAGATACTTGTCCCTATGATTGATGACTTCATTGTAAAAGTAGACCGCGAAAATAAAAAAATCGTTCTCAATACCCCCGAAGGGCTGGTTGATCTTTACCTTAATAGTTAATACGGTTACGGGTTTGGAGTTCTGGGTTCCGGGTTGCCAATCGTTATGGCAACTGTCGCGACCTACGATGTCTCTCATCTCTCATCTATTATCTTTACTCTGAACTTCAAGGGACTGAGTGGCAATCTAAAATCTGAAATCTGAAATCTGAAATGTTTTCCTTCAAGCAATTCACCATACAACAGGATAAGTGCGCCATGAAAGTGGGCACTGATGGCGTATTGCTGGGTGCCTGGGCACCGGTGGATCATAACCCATATTCCATTCTCGATATAGGGGCGGGTACGGGGCTGATTGCATTAATGCTCGCGCAGCGCAGTCATGCCGAACAGGTTGATGCTATTGAGATCGACGATGAGGCTTATGAGCAGTGTGTGGACAACTTTGAAGAATCCCCCTGGAGTGACAGGTTGTTTTGCTACCATGCCGGCCTCGACGAGTTCATGGAGGAGCCGGAAGATGAGTATGACCTTATAGTGTCAAACCCGCCATTTTATAGTGAAGATTATACCAGTGGCAATGAAAGCCGCGACAAAGCACGCTTCGAAACGTCACTTCCATTTGAGGATTTGGCAGAAGCGGCGTCAATATTATTGTCAGACGCAGGGGTTCTTGCTGTTATAATCCCTTATAAAGAAGAAGCAAGGTTTGTAGCCGTTGCAAGAGAAAATGAACTATATCCTGTAAAGATTACCCGCGTAAAAGGTACGCCAACGGCGGAAACAAAGCGTAGCCTGATAGCATTTTCAAGGACCGAAACGTTGGATCCTGCTTTTGATGAGTTGGTTATAGAAACGGCACGCCATATTTATACTGAGCCCTACATCGCTCTTACGCAGGATTTTTACCTTAAAATGTGATTTTGAAGTAATTGATTGCATCAAATACAACGAAAAAAAAATAAATCGTTGAACTCTAACGTTTTCGCATAATTTTGCACTCATTTTTGGACTTAAACATTTGTTTATTCCTAAATCCTTCCTAATTTTGTCCGTATGAAAAACAACCTTTTGCGTTATTTATGGCTTTCAATAATCTTCATAGGAGGATATGGCCAGCTATATGCGCATGAGGATATTGCTGTTGGCAACCTTAAAAATACAGCTTACAAGCAGGAGGGGTTTTGCGCTGCAAGCCTGCACCGCCATGTAACGCTTATTAACTATGCCACGCTTCATTTTGAAAAACAGCAGGAAACCATCGAGTTTTCGCAAAGTGAAAATGAAGAAGAAGAACTTTCATTAGATAAGGTTAACTTGTTAAGGAGCCATATCGCCCTTAATAAGCAATACCTGAATTCGTACTATGCAAATGCGCCCGGTATCTTTTACGAAAATACTGCTGCCCCACAAATTTGCAATACACCTTTCCATAGCCTTTCTTCCAGACAGTACATACTGTTCAGGGTGATCAGGATTTGATTTAAACCGTGGCAACCCGCCGCGCATTCCCGTTTCCATTCATTCGGGATTGGCTTTCGCCTCCGGATGATGCGTGTATGAGATACACATCCCTTTAAATCAAATCAGAACAATCGTATAATTTAAGATATGAACAAGATCATCATGCTTTTCACTGCATGCGGCCTTTTAGCACTCGCATCATGCCATTCAGAAAAAGAGCACAAAGAAGAACACACCGAATTCCTTGCTACCCAGCCGGTAGTTTTGGATACCATAATTAATAAAGAATATGTCGCCCAGGTAAAGTCAATTCAGCACATAGAACTAAGGGCACAGGAACGCGGCTACCTTGAGAAAATATATGTTGACGAAGGCCAGGCTGTGAAAAAAGGCCAACTGCTGTTCCAGATCATGCCGAAGCTATATGAAGCAGAGTATGAAAGGGCTAAAGCCGAGGCTAACTTTGCCGAAATTGAATATAAGAATACCAAAAGGCTTGCAGAAAGCAATGTTGTGGCTCCTAACGAACTTGCTATGGCAAAAGCCAAGCTGGACAAAGCCAAAGCTGAACTTTCATTGAGCAATGCCCACCTGCAATTCACCCAGATACGCGCACCTTTCGACGGTATCATCGACCGTTTCCATGTAAGGCTGGGGAGTCTTGTAGATGAGGGCGACCTGCTTACCGAGCTCTCGGATAACAGCAAAATGTGGGTATACTACAACGTACCTGAAGCCGAATATCTTGACATACAGTCAAAACTCAATACAGGCAACAAGGTTAATGTAAACCTGATGATGGCCAACAATAAAATGTTCGACCATCCGGGTGTGGTGGAAACCATTGAGGCCGACTTTAACAACGAAACAGGCAACATAGCCTTCAGGGCCACTTTCCCGAACCCGAAAAGTCTTTTAAGGCATGGCGAAACCGGTAACATCGTGATGACGCAGCCTTATAAAGGCGCAATGCTCATCCCGCAAAAAGCCACCTTCGAAGTGCTCGAGAAGAAATATGTATATGTTATCGACAAGAACAACCAGATCAAATCGCGCGAGATAACCCTTGCTGCCGAGCTGCCGCACATTTTCATAGTAAAAAGCGGGTTGTCTACCGATGATAAGATACTCCTGGAAGGCCTTCGCCTTGTAAAAGAGAACGAGAAGGTAAAATACAAGCTGGAAGACCCTAAGCATGTGATTTCGCATTTAGAGCTGTACGCTGAATAACTAACACTTTAAATCCGAAAAAAAATGTTTAGCAAGTTTATACACAGGCCTGTATTTGCGATCGTTATATCCATCATGATCGTATTTGTAGGTACGCTGTCCATATTCAGCCTGCCTACCTCGCAATTCCCCGAAATTGCGCCTACCACAGTAAATATCTTTATCGCTTATCCGGGCGCGAGTGCGGATGTACTGGTAAAGTCTACGCTTATTACCTTAGAGAATGCCATCAACGGTGTGCAGGATGCACGCTATGTTGCTACCGATGCCACCAGTGCGGGCGAGGCCACACTAAGGGTGATTTTTGAACCGGGCACCGACCCTAACCAGGCGGTTATCCGTGTGAAAACGAGGGTTGACCAGGTAATGCCGCTGCTACCCGAGCTTGTGCAGAAGGAAGGTGTGGTAATTACGCCTATCCAGCCGAGTATGCTTATGTATGTGAACCTCTATGCCAAGGACAAGAGCATGGATGAGAAGTTCCTGTACAACTATGCCAACGTGAACATGATCCCCGAGATCAACCGTATCAAAGGGGTAGGGCGTACGCAGATATTGGGTAGCCGTACCTACGCGATGCGCATCTGGCTGAACCCTGACAGAATGAGGGCCTACAACATTTCTGTCGATGAGGTGATGAAAGCCCTTGGCGAGCAGAGCATCGTAGGCCGTCCGGGCCGTATAGGACAGAGTTCCGGTATCCAGGCACAATCGCTCGAATATGTTTTGACTTATAAAGGCCGTTTCAGCGAACCATCCGAATATGAAAATGTAATTGTGCGTGCCAACTCAAGCGGTGAGGCCATCCGATTGAAAGACATCGGCAAGGCCGAGTTGGGCAGTGAGTTCTTTGATATTTATTCGAACCTTGACGGGCATCCTTCGGCTTCTATAGTATTGAAGCAGAACTACGGCAGTAACGCGACGGATGTAATTGCGGCTGTAAAAGCCAGGCTCGAGGAAATGAAGGAAACCTTCCCGCCGGGAATGGACTATAAAATCAGTTATGACGTATCGCAGTTCCTTGATGCGTCTATAGAGCAGGTAATCCATACATTAAGGGATGCATTCATCCTGGTAGCAATAGTCGTGTTCATCTTCCTGGGTGACTGGCGATCGACGCTTATCCCGATATTGGCGGTTCCGGTATCGCTCATCGGGGCATTCTTTGCCATGCAATTGTTTGGGCTGTCCATCAACCTTGTTACGCTGTTCGCATTGGTATTGGCCATCGGTATCGTGGTAGATGACGCCATAGTCGTCGTCGAGGCGGTGCACGCCAAATTTGAGGAAGACCCACACATTACGCCGTACAATGCTGTGAAAAAAGTATTGGGCGAGATCAGTGGTGCCATCATAGCGATCACTGCAGTAATGGTTTCGGTATTCCTGCCTATCTCGTTCATGTCGGGCCCGGTGGGTACGTTTTACCGGCAGTTCTCGATCACCATGGCGAGCTCGATCGTAATTTCGGCTATCGTCGCACTTACCCTTACTCCCGTATTGTGTGCCATATTGCTTAAAAACCACCACGGCCACGAGCGCAAAAAAAATATATTGACAAAAGGCCTTGATAAATTCAACCAGGGCTTTGATAAGATGACCGGCAAATATGTTGGTTTGCTTAGGCTTATCGTGAACAGGAAAGTAGTGACCTTCGGGGTGCTTCTCGCTTTCTGTGCAGGAACATTCTACATGACCAAAATTCTTCCTTCGGGCTTCATCCCGAGTGAAGACCAGGGTACCATTTATGCTATCATCCAGACGCCTCCCGGCTCTACGCTGGAAACGACCAACATGGTTTCGCAACGGCTGCAGAAGATTTGTGAAGAGGTGGATGGAGTAGAATCAGTATCATCGCTTGCCGGTTATGAGATCATGACTGAAGGCCGCGGATCGAACGCCGGTACCTGCCTTATCAACCTGAAGCCGTGGTCCGACAGGGAGCACACCGTGGTTGAGGTGATGGAAGAGCTGGAAGAAAAGACACGTGGCCTTGGCGCCAAGATAGAGTTTTTCGAGCCGCCGGCCATTCCGGGCTTTGGTTCATCAGGTGGTTTCTCAATGCGCCTTCTGGATAAGAACACGACTACGGATTATGCCGACTTTGATAAAGTGAACAAGCAGTTTATGGACGAGCTGGGCAAGCGTAAAGAGTTGACAGGTTTGTTTACCTTCTTTGCAGCCAACTATCCGCAGTATGAACTGGAAATAGACAACGACCTTGCGATGCAGAAAGGCGTATCCATAGGCGATGCAATGGAGAACCTTAACATCATGGTGGGTAGTACCTATGAGCAGGGCTTCATCAAGTTCAACCGTTTCTTTAAGGTGTATGTGCAGTCGGATCCCAAGTTCAGGAGACTGCCATCGGACATCCTTAATATGTTTGTGAAGAATGATAAGGGCGAAATGGTACCGTACTCGGCTTTCATGAAGCTGGTAAAAGGTCAGGGCCCTAACGAGATTACACGCTATAATATGTACAACTCGGCCGCCATACAGGGGCTTCCGGCAAAAGGCTATACCACAGCCGATGCCATTGCCGCTGTAAAAGAGGTTTCCGAAAAACTGCCTAAAGGCTATGATATTGCATGGGAAGGCCTTTCGTATGACGAAGCCAGCCGCGGCAACGAGTCGGTGTATATCTTCCTGATCGTACTGGCGTTTGTTTATTTTGTTCTTGCGGCACAGTACGAAAGCTTCATCATTCCGATGGCGGTTGTATTCTCGCTTCCTGTAGGGGTATTCGGTACATTCCTTGTGCTCCAGATGATGGGACTGGAAAACAACATCTACGCGCAGATCGGGCTTATCATGCTTGTCGGGCTCCTGGGTAAGAACGCGGTACTTATAGTAGAGTTCGCCGTCCAGAAGCGCCACGAGGGCTTTACGATACTTGAAGCCGCCATTGAAGGTGCCAAGGTGCGTTTCCGTCCGATCCTGATGACATCGTTCGCATTCATCGCCGGTTTGATACCGCTGTTGATAGCGCATGGGGCAGGTGCCATCGGTAACAAGACCATTGGTGGCGCGGCGTTGGGCGGTATGCTTTTTGGAACCGTATTCGGGGTGATCATTGTGCCGGGCTTGTACTACATCTTCGGATCGCTGGCCGATGGCAGGAAGCTCATCAAGTACGAAGAGGACAGCTCGCTTTCCGATTCATTCGTGCACCAGATAGACGATTTTTCACACAGGGAAGAACCCGACCAATCCAAAGAAACTGAATAATGATGGTTAAGAAGATAATATATACAGGCTTTTTTGCCGCATTGGTGGCAGTAAGCGTTACATCGTGCAAAACGCCGGGGATCGCTCAGCGCGAGGAAAATAAAAATGTACCTGCAAGTTATGCAAACAACTCCCTGGACAGCACCAACACTGCTACGATTAAATGGAAGGACTACTTTACCGATCCGAATCTTGCCGCACTGATTGATGTTGCCCTGAAGAACAATCAGGAGCTGAACATCACGATGCAGGAAATCGAAATCTCGAAGAACGAAATCCGTGCCCGTAAAGGGGAATATCTCCCGTTCGTAGGCCTTGGTGCCGGTGCCGGTGTGGATAAAGTGGCGCGCTACACTAATATAGGTGCAATGGAGGCCACAACCGACATAAGGCCAGGTAAGGAAATGCCCGAGCCGTTGCAGGACTACAGGCTGGGATTGCAGGCCAACTGGGAGCTGGACATTTGGAAGAAGCTGCGCAACTCGAAAAAGGCGGCCGTGAACCGTTATCTTGCTAGCATAGAAGGAAGGAACTTCATGGTGACCAACCTTATCGGGGAAATAGCCAGTTCCTATTACGAACTGCTGGCACTGGACAACCAACTGGCTATCGTACAGCAGAACATCGGCATCCAAAACAATGCCCTTGAGATCGTAAAGCTGCAAAAGGAATCGGCAAGGGTGACCGAATTGGCCGTACAGCGTTTCCGTGCGCAGGTGCTCAATACGCAGAGCCTGCAATACGATATACAGCAGAAGATTGTGGAGACGGAGAACAGGATCAACTTCCTGGTGGGCCGTTTCCCACAGCATGTAGAGCGCAGTACCCAAGCCTTCACCGACCTTGTTCCGGCAGCAGTACAAACAGGATTGCCTTCGCAGCTGCTTGCCAACAGGCCGGACATCCGCCAGGCAGAACTTGACCTCATGGCCGCCAAGCTGGATGTGAAAGTAGCCAGGGCAAGGTTTTATCCTTCGATAGGCATCTCGGCAGGAATAGGATACCAGGCGTTTAACCCGTCGTATATTTTCAAGCCGCAGTCGCTGATGTATAACTTTGCGGGCGACCTTATGGCGCCGCTCATCAACAGGAATGCTATCAAGGCTGAGTACTACAGTGCCAACAACAAGCAGGTGCAGGCGGTATACAACTACGAGAAAGCCATCCTGAACTCCTATATAGAGGTAGCCAACCAGCTTTCGCGTGTGGGCAACCTCGAAAAGAGCTACGGCCTTAAGGCGCAGGAAGTGGAAGCGCTGAACCAGTCGGTAAACATTTCCAACGACCTGTTCAAGTCGGCCAGGGCGGACTATATGGAAGTACTGATGACACAGCGCGACGCACTGGAATCGAAGTTCGACCTGATAGAGACAAAATTGCAGCAGATGGAAGCGATGGTTGCCATCTACCGCTCACTGGGCGGCGGATGGAACTAAATACTTTTGTTTAGTTGGTTTGAGGGTGAAGCCTCCGCGGGTTGCGGGGGCTTCTTTTTTTTACAAGAATGCGATTTTCAGCATTTTGTTTTTTGCACAACATATCTGATTCGAGATAAGAGAATTGTTTAATAATCAATAAAAATCGCAACAAATTTTTATTGAATTGTTAGAATACTTCGCTACTTTTGCCTCCAACAAAACAAATTATCATGAAACCTGATCTTTTCCAGGCACCTGACTACTACCTGTTGGACGAATTGCTGACAGACGAGCATAAAATGGTGCGCGACGCTGCCCGTGAGTGGGTTAAGCGTGAAGTTTCCCCAATAATAGAGGACTATGCCCAAAAGGCGGAATTCCCAACACAGATCATCAAAGGCCTTGCCGACATCGGTGCCTTTGGCCCTTATATCCCTGAAGAATATGGAGGCGCAGGCCTTGACCAGATCTCTTACGGGCTTATCATGCAGGAAATCGAAAGGGGCGACAGCGGTGTGCGTTCTACAGCTTCCGTACAGTCGTCACTGGTAATGTACCCGATTTGGAAATACGGTAACGAAGAGCAGCGTATGAAATACCTGCCTAAGCTTGCCTCAGGCGAATTCATGGGCTGTTTCGGCCTTACCGAGCCGGACTATGGTTCGAACCCCGGAGGTATGATCACCAACTTTAGGGATATGGGTGACCATTACTTGCTGAACGGTGCCAAAATGTGGATATCCAATGCACCATTTGCTGACATTGCGGTGGTATGGGCTAAGGACGAGGAAGGCCGCATCCACGGGCTTATCGTAGAGCGTGGCATGGAAGGCTTCACGACTCCCGAAACACATAACAAATGGTCGCTCAGGGCTTCGGCTACAGGCGAGCTTATATTCGACAACGTAAAAGTACCTAAAGAAAACCTGCTTCCTAACAAGTCGGGATTGGGCGGGCCGCTGGGGTGCCTTGACTCTGCCCGTTACGGCATCGCATGGGGTGCCATCGGTGCGGCAATGGACTGTTACGATACCGCGCTTCGCTACTCGAAAGAGCGTATCCAGTTCGACAAACCTATCGGGGCGACACAGCTGCAGCAGAAGAAACTTGCCGAAATGATTACTGAGATTACTAAGGCGCAGCTCCTGACGTGGAGACTGGGTGTGCTTCGTAACGAAGGCAAGGCAACATCAGCACAAATATCTATGGCCAAGCGTAATAACGTAGACATGGCGCTTACCATTGCCCGTGATGCACGCCAGATGCTGGGCGGTATGGGTATTACCGGCGAATACTCCATCATGCGCCACATGATGAACCTTGAAAGTGTGGTTACCTACGAAGGTACACACGACATCCACCTGCTTATCACAGGTATGGACGTGACAGGTTTCGCGGCTTTTAAATAAGAAAGGATAACCTTTATATATAGAAAATCCCATCATTTCGATGGGATTTTCAGTTTAAAAAGAATTGAGTTAGTTAAAATTATTGCTTTATGAAACGCAGCGATTGAGTTGCATTGCCGTCGTCTACCTTTATTGAATACACACCATTGGCATAATTTGCAATGTCGATGCCCTGCCCGTCCGACTCAATCTTCCCTTTGCCCACCAACTGGCCAAGGTTATTGTATATCGCATACGTTGCGGCTTCAGCCGGATTGTCCATTTTAAGGTTAATCATTGTGTGTGCCGGGTTAGGGAACAGGGTGATGCCTTGTGCATTCACTGAATTTTGGTTGCCCAGCACCCCGCTTACCTTAAATACCCTTGTGTCTGAAGTGGTATAGGTGGCGCCTCTTGCAAGGAGTATATTACCGGCAGAAATTGTATAGTTTCCGTAACCTAGGTCACAGCATATACCGTCTCCAAAGGAGTCGTTTATTGTAAAGGTATAGCAATGCCCTTCTTCAATGGCTACCGTTTGCGTATAGGTAGGGAATGGTGTTACAGGAACTTCCAGATCCTGATACGGCCCGCCGGAGGCAACAACCACATTAAAGCTATTTTTCAATTGCCATGTAATGTCGGCACCAAATATATCCTGTGTCACGGTTATGGTCACTTCATCAGCATCAGTTACCGGAGCAGTGATGAAGGTCTTGTTTTTGTTGTCGTTAAATCCGTTCTCATCGTCTTCACCGTTTACGGTAGTAAGGCTAACATGCAGTATGTGGCCGCCGGGTATAGCGGTTATTGCAGGTAGTTCTGCTACGGTATCAGTGCCGGGCGCAAGGCTTCCGGTCCAGTTATAGGTGGCAGGAGTGTCATTGTCTGCCCAATAAGTAATAACAGCCGATGTTATTGCTGACGTTCCTGCGTTATAGATGAGAACTTCCGGTACGGCATCGGCACTGCAGGCCACTACATCAATACCTTGTATTTCAAGCGATCCGTCGTTTACCCTTTCTTCAACGGGTGTGCAAGCCTGTGATACCGCAAGCGATGCCCTTCGTGGAGAATGGGCGAGTACGGCATGGATGCGGTCTTTTTGATCCTGGGTAAAAACGTTCATGCACGTCTCGGAAGAGTAGTCCATGTAGTTCTCTATCATGTCCATTCCCGGATTATCAAGGCAAGAGTCCTTACCTGCTGGGCAGTTGCCTTGTGTTGGGCCACTTGCAACAGGGGTGTCTTCACAAAAATCATCTATGTCGCAGCCACCATCTCCCCATATGTGCCTAAGCCCCAGGAAATGGCCTATCTCGTGGGTAGCTGTCCTTCCAAAAGTCCCGGCAGCATAGTTTCCTTGCGGATAAATTGCAGGTGAACCGAAAAAACGCGCAGCGATTACCACTCCATCCGTTTCCTCTGTTTTTCCCTGGTAAGGCAAGCCATCCAATTCCTGAAGGTCCTCAGGTAGTTGTGCATAGCCTTTCAGCGCAGGTGTGCCGAACAGGAGTATGTCACTTACAATCCAGACATTAAGGTATAACGATGTATCCCAATGCGTTTCCGGTTTAAGGACAGTTTCAATGGCATTCATTTCCCACGCCGGAAAATTATACTGGTGACGTATGATTCCCGTAGTAGGTCGGCCTTGAGGATCCTGCTGTGCCAGGCAGAAGGTGATGCCGGTATCGGCGCCTACAGGGTTCTCATTATATCCCGGTGTGCCGGCAATCCTGCGATAATCCTGGTTGAGTACCTCGATTTGTGAAAGCACCTGCGCGTCGGTAATGTTCTCATTTACTCCCAAAGCATCACCATTGTGTACAATGTGAACTACAACGGGTATCTGTACGTTGTTGTCGGTCGTGTTGCCATTTCTTCTCAATCTATTGTTTTTTATGGCATTCACTTTCGGTGCCAGCCATTGTTCAAATTGTCCAGTCGTTGAACGGTTGGGGTTGCGCTGCTGCAGATAGGTTTCATATTCGGTGGTGCCGCATTGGGGCGGCGGGCCAAATTGTTTTGGGGTTTGCTGCCGTTCCTGCGCAAGTACTCCTACAGACAGTAAGGCGGAAAGGAAAAGCATGCCTTTTTTAAAAGTAGAATTCTCCATGGTTTATGTTTTTTGATTTAATGATTTGCCAATTCGTAATAGCGGACGATTGGCTTTATAACAAAAATCAATACTTGTGTGAAATCCTAATTGAACAAATACGACATAGCTATAAAAAAAATCAAACCCTCATTAAAAGTTTTCAACAATAACCTTTTCGGACATCGTGTATATCTTAAACTGCTGCTCCGGATTCAATAATTTAAGAAAATTTACGTTGATGTAAGAAATGTCAGGCACTATTTTTGTGTTTAGTTAAAACGAAGAAATCGGTGTTGCAGCTTGAGGCCGTACTTCGTAAATTTGTAAAAACTATTGCTATGAATATTTCTACCATCAACAACAGCATTCTGCGACACAGGGAACTGTTGTTACAGCACTCCTTATATAATAAGGTAAAAAGCATTGACGACCTGAGGCATTTTCTCGAGGGGCATGTCTATGCAGTTTGGGATTTTATGTCGCTCCTTAAGGCGCTGCAATCCAAGCTTACCTGTACCAATACGCCGTGGCTCCCGGTGGGCAATCCTGAAATACGCTACCTTATTAACGAGATAGTTTTGGCTGAGGAAACCGACCTGAATGCTGAGGGCAAGCGCCAGAGCCATTACGAAATGTACCTTGATGCCATGAAGGCCTGTGGCGCCGATACTTCGGCAGTGGAGGCTTTTCTTGAAGATGTGGTGGAGACACAGAATATTTTTGTTTCCATCAGGAAAAGTAGCTTGCATGAAGACATAAAGGCGTTCCTTGATTTTACCTTCAGGGTGATTGATGAAGGCAAGCCACATGAAATTGCCGCCGCCTTTACTTTTGGACGCGAAGACCTTATCCCGTCGATGTTTACTGAGATACTCAGAAGCTTTAAACAAAACTTCCCCGAAGTGAACCTGGATAAGCTTATCTATTACTTTGAGCGCCATATTGAGCTGGATGCGGACGAACACGGCCCTATGGCCATGCAGATGATTACCGAACTTTGCAGCAGCGATACCCGTAAGTGGAAGGAAGTAGAGGAAATATCAATGATGGCCCTGGAAAAAAGAATAGCACTTTGGGATGCTATTGAAGATAATATACTGCAGCACGATCTTGCGTCCATATGAATCAATCCCGGCACAGCCGGGATTTTTTAGTCATCGTAACCTAAATAACATATTTTTAGCTATTTTCGGCACAATTTAATAAGCATCAATCAATGAAACACAAATTTACTATTGCTGCTATTGCGGCAGCATTCCTGTTTTTATCGCCGGAAGCCAAAGCACAGCAACCCGCCAAAAGGTTTGGCAGGCCGGTTGAATATTCAAAATGCGGCTCTACCGAGTATGAAGCGCTTTTAAAACGCAAAAACCCGCAAAGGGCAACCACCCAGCAATTTGAACAATGGATGGCGCCCAAAGCCGCCCAGGCGAAATTGAACCGCCTGCAAATGAATAGCATAAATACCAACGTTTTCAATACTAATCAGGTAGTGACTATACCTGTAGTAGTGCACGTGATACACAATGGTGACGCCGTGGGTGAAAACGAGAACATAGCCAATGAGCAAATACTTTCCCAAATTACGGTGTTAAACCAGGATTTTCGTAGAATGCTCAATACCCCCGGGCACAATACAAACCCTGTAGGTGCCGATGCGGAGATTGAATTCTGTTTGGCACAACGTGACCCCGCAGGGCTTTTTACCACCGGTATCAACCGTTATGCTCTCGGCTCTGATGATGGATGGGACGTTATGGATATCGAGGTTCTTAAAACCCAAACCCAGTGGGATCCTACACGTTATCTCAATATTTGGGTCGTTAACGAAATGGCAATCGAAGGTATATTTGCTGTTGCCGGTTATGCGCAATTCCCGCAACAGTCCGGGCTTCCCGGCCTTGACGGTGGCAGCCTTTCCGAGGAAGCCAATACCGATGGTGTTGTAATTGCGGCCAACTGCTTTGGTTCGTCTGACATTTATCCGGATGGATTTTATAATCCCGGCCAGGATAAAGGCCGTACGACCACACATGAGGTAGGCCACTTCTTTGGGTTAAGGCATATTTGGGGTGATGAAGAAGAATGTATGGGTAACGACTTTTGTGCCGATACGCCGGTAGCTGCAAGCGCCAACAGCGGGTGCCCGGATCCCGGTTTTGATTCATGCCCCAACGATGATGGATTTGATATGGTGCAGAACTACATGGATTATACCGACGACATTTGCCACAACATCTTTACCCTGAACCAAAAGGACAGGATGATGGCAGTATTAGCCAACTCTCCAAGGAGGACATCGCTTACCACATCCAATGGCTGTGTGCCGGGTGAAGTTTTCGACCTTGATGGTTCATTGGACATACAGGGCATCAACCCGGAATGCGGTACGTTGATTACTCCGCAGGTGGTGCTTTCAAATGCCGGAAATGTAGTACTTACATCTGCTGCCATCAGCTACCGTGTAGACGAAGAAACGGCTGTAATATACAACTGGTCCGGAAACCTTACGGCAGGCCAGCAGGCTACCATACAATTGCCGAACCTTACTGTAGTGCCGGGCAGCCATACATTTAATGTAGCAATAGTTACGCTAAATGGCGGGACAGATCAGGCTCCGTCCAATGATAACAAGTCACAGGCATTCAATATTGTCCAGGTATATAATACCAATGAGATCATAGTGAATATTATGACTGATGATTATGGTTCAGAAACAATATGGGTTGTTTTTGATAGCAACGGAGAGCAGATAGGGGGCAATATCGACCTGTTAACGCTGGAAGGAGAGCTGTACGGAAATAATGAATTCCATAGTACTCCGGTTCCGGTAAGCAATAACGAATGCTACGGATTGCTCATATTTGACTTTGGAGGTGACGGAATGTGCTGTGACTGGGGTGAAGGTTATTACAACATTACTACTGCTGACGGTACTGTTATTGCAGAAGGCGGTGAGTTTGGACAGCAGGTAGAATTTGAGTTCAGGATCGATACCAGCCTTGGAATGGGCGATGTGGCGAAAGGGCTTAATGCAATCAGCCTGTTCCCGAACCCGGCCAACAGCGTACTGAACATTGCAATGCCACAAAACATGGCGCTGCCTGAAGGTTATACGGTATTCAACAGCCTCGGGCAGGTGATGGATGCGGGTAAATTCACATCAGCATCGCAGTCACTGAATATTTCAGGTTATGCCAATGGCGTATACTTTGTAAAAGTAGCTTCGGGCGATAGCGCAAGAACACTACAGTTCATAAAATACTAAAACATTCGTTTCTGTATACAAAGAACCCCGCCAATGGCGGGGTTTCTTATTTTTTATTAAGCAGGTTCCTTAGTTACGTTCACCCATTTTGATGGACATCCACGAAGCCTCAAATATCAGGTTGTCGCCTATGTAGGCTTTGCCTTCCTGCTTGATGATCTTTTCACTCAGGCGCGCGTTTTTTACTACATACCTTATCTGTTCGCCAAATCTTGCGCCGGCATAAAATTGTGCCGATTCTATCTGTACCAGTGCGAATATGCCATCGGTTATGCCGAGCAGGCGTACGCCCGCCCCGCCTGCCTGTGCCATCGACTCTATGAGTATGGTGCCGGGAATGTAGTCGAAGTCGGGGAAGCTGCCTTTCAGTAGTGCATCGGCTTTATCTTCAAACGTCATTGTAGCGATTATTTCCTCAGTGGTAGCCGACACGATCTCGTCCACAAAAAGGAATGGCGCGCGGTGCGGTATCAGTTCTTCAATGTTTTCTCTCATGGCAAAATGGTTTTGCGTTAATGTAAAAATCCCGATACTATCGGGATTGTGTTTTATAAATGGCTAAGGATTTCCTTTTTAAAGGCATCATATTCACCTTGCAGGATCAGCCCGTTATCGAGCAGTTTCTTGTAGTTCTGCAGCTTGTCGAAAAGCTCTTCTTTGCTCAGTCCGGCAAGTCCTTCCGGTTTGGCTGCCGGTTTCTCTTCTTCCACCGGGGCAGGTGCTTCCGTATACACAGGAGCCGATGGCTGTAATCCCGGGGTTATGATCTCGGCAAAGTCGTTTACCTCTTCGGTTTCCACTTCCTCAATTTCTTCTGCAGGTTCAACAGGTGCAATTACAGTAGGTTCGATTATTACAGGCTCAGGCTGTATCGAAGTCTGCGGGCTGGCAGGTGAGGCTGCTTCTTTCAAAAGCTCCAGCTGTTCTTTGGCAAAGGTGTTGATCTTGCGCGCCTGTATCTTTGGTATATAATCTATCGAAACCGTAAGGTCCGTATTGGTGTTGAATGAGAATTCAGATCCCAATATGTTTTCCTTTACGAAAGTGCCGGTAACTGCCGTCCATGGGTAATCGGTAAAATCCATCGAAAGGCCAAGGTTCTTCGGCTTGCAGATGATGATCCGCTTATTGGTAAGCACAATGCTGTCCGGGAAAACATTGATGGCAGGCTTTTTCTGCACGCCTATGTAGCCGATTTCCTCATTGCGCATGAGTATGTCGCTTATCTTCGACGTGATTTTCTCTACCGCTTTAGGGTCCTGCTCCTCATTGAGGAAATTTTTTATATGCTCTCTCATCAGTTAAATAGTTGATGTTTCAAAGTTACAAAGTCGGCCGAAAAATCCTAATTATCTTTTTGCAATATTTCGGCTTGCACTTTTTTAGTCAGGCTGTTAAAAACCAGTTCGTATGAATGGCTTATCAGTTCCAGCAGCAGCTTTTGCGGTACATCGCCATTTACGTCTATGGTATTCCAGTGCACCTTACTCATGTGGTAGCCGGGGTTTATGGAGTCGTATTCCGCGCGGAGTTCCAAAGCCCTTTCGGGGTCGCACTTCAGGTTGACGGATGGTTCATTCTTTTCCCACTGCGAAAGTGAAGAAAGCGCAAACATCTTGCCCCCGACTTTAAACACCAGCGTATCTTCATCAAAAGGAAAATGCTCGGTAACGCCTTTTTTCGAGAGGCAGTAATCATAGAAATCCTGTATGGTCATTGTTTCTTATTTTCCAGATTTCCCAAATGGGTAAATTTAAACCCTTTTTCGTATTTGAGCCCGTACCCAAATAGCCTGTCCATAGAGGAGTGGGTAAAAAGCATTACCCCTGTAAGCTGCAGCCATTCATTCAGGGTATAAATACCCAATAGGTAAACCGCAATGGCGATGCCCCGGTGATGGAAAAAATTGTAAGCCCGGGCGCCGGCTTTATTCCCCCCAAGGTACCCCAGCATCGAGAGGTCGGGTGCCAATAGCAAAGCCGCAAACCACCACCATTCAAAACCCAACAGGCTGAAAAGGTAAATCCCTAAAGCGAAGAGTGCTGCCTCCTCAAGTTTTATAAGTGTATTCATGATATTTTATATAAAACCGGCTTGCTCGGGCTGGCATCATTCTCAAACGAGGCGATCTGCAGGTTGAGCAGGTATGCGCCATCCGCTACCGCATCGGGTACATATATCATCTCGGTTATGGTGGCATCGTGTCGGGCATCGGTGTTGAGGTGGTTTACATCGGTTACATTCCAGAAAGCCTTGTGCGAGACCAGCCTGCCTTCGTCATTCTCGCGGTCTACGCTAGGCAGGTCGATAAGCAGGTGCCTTATCCCGCATTCGCGGATAAACAATGTCGCAGCTTCCTCAAGATAGGGCGGGTTGGTATTGCTGTAATTCTTCGATTTTTTGTCCGCGTCATTCGGCAGCGTACGGATGATGATGGCCTCGGGCTTTTTGCCGTCAAGGGCTTTTTCGATCTGCACTTTCGTAATGACAAAATCTTCCCCCTGCACTTCCGGCTGTACCGAAACCACTTCTGCCACAAAAAAGAACTGTTTCAGCGCCTGGTTGATGCTGTAGAAATCTTTGGTGATGTGGCCAAGGCATTCGGTATGCGTGCCGTGCCCGTGCGGATTGAAGAATATATTATTGAAGTTGGTCGACGCGCCCGCACTCACCTTGCCGGTCCAGTCGCCCATTTTTACCGGTTCGATAACCGGCTTGTCCAGATACCACGCTATGGGGTTGCTGTCGCTGTTGGTCAGCGGGATAGAGATGTCTATGGGGTGTGACAGGTCAACTTCGAAGGGTGCGTTATTATGGGTTAGGGTTGCTTTCATAAATATGTCCCTTCAGTATCCATTCAATTTGTCATTTCGACGACAGGAGAAATCTCTGTCTGTGACGTATTTGAGATTTCTCCACTACGCTGCACTTCGGTCGAAATGACACACGACGGCTTTACTTAAAGGGAAGTGGTTTAAGTTCAATCCAAATTTAGGAAAAACAGGTCACTTGCAATGCCGTCGGCCAAAAACTTTCCGCTTTTGGTGGTTTTCAGGATGCCATTGTCGTTGGCAAGCAGTCCCTGCACAATGAATTTGGCGGCTTCTTTCTCCAGATGGGTACGGTATAACGCGCCGAGCTCTTTTTCCACACGGTCTAACGATATACCCCAAATCGTGCGTAATCCGGTCATGACATATTCATTATAACGGTCGGCAGGGGTAAGCTTTTCGGTTTCCGATGGCAGGCTGCCTTCGCCGATGCGTTTCAGGTAAAGGGCGTTGTTGGCAATGTTCCAGCTGCGGTGCGTGCCGTTATAGCTGTGTGCCGACGGGCCTATGCCGATGTATTTTTTGCCGAGCCAGTAGGCGGTATTGTTCTTTGAAAAATAACCTTCCCTGCCAAAGTTGGAGAGTTCATAATGCACAAATCCGCTGCTTTCCAGCTTTTCTGTCAAAAGCGAGAACTGCTCCTGTGCAGCTTCATCGCTGGGAGGGGAAACGATTCCTTTTTGTACCAGCGTGTGCAATGCGGTTTTTGGCTCTACCGTAAGCGCGTAGCTCGAAATGTGCGGGATGCCAAACGATAAGGCCTTGTCGACATTTTCCAGCCAGCGGCTGTTGCCCATACCGGGTGTTCCATAAATGAGGTCGATGGAAATGTTGTCGAAATGCTTTACGGCTTCGGCAATGCAGTTTTCGGCCTGTGTGGCATTGTGGGCGCGGTTCATCAGCCTGAGGTCTTCTTCAAAAAAAGACTGTACGCCAATGCTCAGGCGGTTGACTTTGCTTTTTGAGATTTGGATGATCCTTTCCGTTGATAAGTCATCCGGATTGGCTTCGAGGGTGATCTCCGGGCTTTCCGATACGGCATAGTTTTGATAAACGGTATCGATAAGCAGGTCGATTTCTTCATTCGACAGTACTGAGGGTGTGCCGCCGCCGAAATAAATCGTTTCAACCGTTTCATTGGCAAATTCTCCCTTGCGTAGTACGATCTCTTTGGCCAGGGCCGCAACCATTTCGTCCCGTTTTTTCATCGAGGTCGAAAAATGAAAGTCGCAGTAATGGCATGCCTGCCTGCAAAAAGGAATGTGGATGTAAATGCCCGCCATGCTGCAAAGCTACGGCCTTTTTTCCATAAAAAAGCCCCGTCGAAACGGGGCCTGATAACTTGCCGGTGACAGGTTAAAAATCGTATGCTATCTTGAACTGTCCGTTTGTAACGGTTACGTCTGCACCTGTTTCGGGATGTTCGGCATTTACCGTAAAAGTACCTTCAATAACCGTAAAGTTCCCCACAGTCGTTTTTGAAGTGATGTTGAATGTACCATTGTTGGACACCAGTTCTTCCTCGTAGCCTAATGCTGTGTTGTATTTGTAAACCACAACTTTATTCACTTCTGAGTTGGCATTGAACGTGTTGTTGCCAACAGCTATTGTGCCGGGATCGATTAAGAACGAAAAGCTGTACTCATTATCACTATTAGAAAATAGCGAATATGAACTGCCTGAAGTAGTGCCTCCTTCTACCTCGTGCCATGCGTTGCCATTTACTGTTGCAGAAACAGTCAGTCCGTCTATTGGTGGCGGGGTGTTGGTAAGGTCGATTACAAAGCTGCCTTCAACAGTCACAAAATCACTGTCCAGATCGTACTGGTCATCATAAAGCTTGCCGGAAAAATTTGCCTTTACCTGGTTGTTGTCAAGCGATACCATCTCGAAATCAAAATAGTTTTCTTTGAAGAAGTAATGGTTCATATAACTATTGACGTTGCCCTGCGTAGAGAAGGATGTCGCTGTTGCGATGTCGCCAAATACATTGAAAGTCAACTGAATTGACCGTCCATCAGCTGCGCCCGCAGAAACGAATATCTGTTCACCGCTGATGTAGCCGCCATAAATGGTCATTGGAACTTCTGTGCCATTCAGGCTGTATTCAAAAGACTGGTCTTCGTTGCCAGGGTTGTTGTCAACCGGATCAGAATCATCCGAAGAGCAGGAGGCCATAAGTGCAACAAACATTACAAATAATGCATTCTTGAGTGTTTTCATAAAATTGAATTGGTTAGATTTATGTGTGATAAACGCAAATATATCTTTTATGGTATCGTCAAGAAAGTATTTACCCTTATAAATACAGGGTTTTTCACGATTTAAGTTCAAATGATTGATTTGAAGTGTCTTGGCGATTTACTTTTTTACCCGCTCTTCATTCTGCTTTATGAAAGCATCCCAGCCGGAGTAGCTTTTGCCGCCAACAATCTTGCCCGAATTGAAGAAATGGCAAACGGCTGCTGCAAGACCATCGGTGCTGTCGAGGTTTTTGGGAAGTTCTTTCAGGCCGAGGAGCTGTTGCAACATTTTGGCCACCTGCTCTTTGCTGGCTGCACCGTTGCCGGTTATGGCCATTTTGATCTTTTTGGGTTCGTATTCGGTGATGGGTATCTGCCGCGAAAGCCCTGCCGCCATGGCTACCCCCTGCGCTCGCCCCAGCTTGAGCATCGACTGCACGTTCTTCCCGAAGAAAGGCGCCTCGATGGCGATCTCGTCGGGCAGGTGGGTGTCGATAAGCTCTATGGTGCGCTCAAAGATGAGGCGCAGCTTTACATAATGGTCGTCGTACTTGCTGAGCTGCAATTCGTTTAGCTGGAGGAATTCCATCTTTTTGTTTACGACCTTTATCAGGCCGAAACCCATGATGGTCGTGCCAGGATCGATGCCCAATATTATGCGTTCGGTTGCCAAAATTTAAATTACTTTTGCGGGCATGCTTACCCTCTCGCGCAAAGCTAAGGAATTCCTTGTACTTACGGCCAAACTTTTGATCGTGGGCGGGGCATTTTATTTCATCTACAGCCGCATTTCGGATGATGACAGCCTCGATTGGTCGCGCATTACCGAAGCAGCTTCGCGTGAAGGGTCATACCTCCTTATTTCTCTCATCCTGCTGCTCACGTTCCTCAATCGCTTTTTAGAGATTGTCAAGTGGTGCAACCTGGTTTCGTGGCTGCAGCCGCTGCCACTCGCAAAAGCCGCCGAACAGGTGCTGGCCGCCATGACCGCCGCGATATTCACTCCAAATGGCATAGGGGAGTATGCCGCCAAGGCACTTTATTACAAAAAGCAGCAGGCCGGCGACATTATCTTCCTGAACCTTGTGTGCAATGGCATCCAGCTCATCATTGCGGTGCTGGCAGGGATTGCAGGGCTTATCATTTTCAATGTAGTGTACGATGTCATTGCTGTTGGTACGCTGTTGCTCATTCTTGGGGCGATAGTGGCTGCCGGCCTACTCGTATTCGCCTCGCGCAACATCGCCATCAAAGGCTACTCGCTGCAACGCCTGTTTGCAAAAGTAGGGGAGGTGCCCAAAGCCATCCACCGTAAAAATGTGCTGTTAGGCTTTGGCCGGTATTTATCGATCATCCACCAGCATTATTTTTTGTTCCTGCTTTTTGGAGTAGACTTGCCTTACCCGATAATGATAAGTGCCATAGCGGGCATTTACTTCCTGGGGTCGTCATTGCCCACCTTCCAGTTGCTGGACTTTGCAGTGCGCGGGAGCGTAGCGGTGTATTTCTTCGGGATATTGGGAGTGAACGAATGGATTGTGGTATTTGCCGCAACGCTCCAATGGCTGCTGAATATCGTGTTGCCGGTAGCGATCGGTAGTTATTTTGTTGTCAGGTTTAAGGCCTCTCCCAAGCCCTCTCCAAAGGAGAGGGAGTAGCTTCACCCGAGCGTGCTACTTCCAAAATATTCGACTTCGTACTTCCGACTAAAAAACCTACTCCACATCCAGTATTACCGGCAGTATGAACTGCGTGGTAACCGGTACACCTTCCTTTTGGGCAGGTTCAATCTTTGGGAAATCGACAAGGCGGGCCTTGAGGATGCTGTCAATAGCAGTGCGGTCATACGAAACGCTGTCGGTGGGCATTTCGGGTTCGAATTTTAATGTGGAATCAGAGAATACCGTGACTTTTACCTGTATCGTGTCCAACTCGGGGTAGAGCAGGGCAATGGTATCGATACCCAGTTTTTCCTGTACCAGGCGTGCCATCTGTTCAAAAAAGCATTCCTTTTTCAGCTGCTTGTCCATGATGGCATCGCATTCGGCCATCGAAGGATAGCTGCTCACTTCTTTCCAGTTGATCTCCTTAAGGCGTTTTTGCAGCAGGGCATCCTCGTCCGGCACCTGCTTGTCAAAGTACTGGCAGGAGCTCAAAAAGGCAAGCAGGAAAAGGGCAATGGCTTTCTTCATTTGCCCAAAAATAAGGAAAAATTATTTAGCCGTACAATTATGCCCCATTACAGCTATTCAACATTATCTACAAAGTTTTCCAGCATCTCCACTTTACGCCATTTTTTCATGGCTTTTTGGATGATGTTTTTCGGGACGGGTGAGGTAAGGTCGTCGGTGAAATGGGTAAAGTTTGAAATGAAATCTTCAAGCGGATCGGTGTCGCCCTCAAAAGTTTCCAGGAAGGATTTGTTGCATAAAAGCTTTATTACCGCATCGTAGGCTTCGTCATTCAACCGGTGATTGTCGGTTATTTCAGTGATTGCTTCAAGAATGTTACTGTTGTTATCAATGTCATCATTAGTACTCCCAACAGATATTTTTACTACGGATGATGGCGTGTGGTAATCCTCGTTACTTACCATCCCTTTAATCTCCAGTTCACAGGAAAGCTCAAAAGGTACGTTGGTATTGTAATCACCTTCAAATCCAAGTTCTTCTATCACTCCTTTCCAATAGACGGCCACTTTATTACCCTCAATTTTCCCGAATGTGATCTCGTTATCCTTTACGCCGTTGTGCGTAAGCACATAGAAAGTGAACAAATGCTCGTCGGTCACATAATCATAAGCGCCTTTAACCTCTATGGTTTTTTCTGCGAGGGATTGGAGATTGCCCTGTGTGGCGATCATCTGTTCGCAACGTATATTGCCGCTATGCATTCCTTCATCCATAAAAGGCGCTTCTTCGCCTTGTACCCAAACATCCCATAGCGTGTAAGTCTGACCAAAATCCTCCTGGTTGTATTCTTTTATGTACGATTTTGCCGTGTCGATCGGAAAAATGTAATCTTTGATTTTGAGGGTGTTCATTGTTGGTTGATGATTTGGTTTTTGTTCAAAAATAATAAAAAGCCCTTCTGTGAGGATTAGCATTGTTGATAATAAATGTTATTTTTACTGATGTGTAAAATCAAATCATCCCATCGACCACACATCTAAAATAATTGCCCATTTCGAAAAGTACATCCCGCTAAGCGATGCGCTGAAGCACGAACTTACCGAAAAGCTAAAGCCTGTACATTTTAAAAAAGGGGAGCTGGTGCTGGATGCGTCCAAAACCTGTACCTATAGCTATTTTATCGTTCGTGGCATGTTTCGCACCTATTTCCTGAAAGACGGCAAAGAAATATCGGAGTATTTTTCGGCAGAAGAGGAGTGGTGCAATTCGCCCAAAAGCTTCATGACGCGCCGCCCCGACATTTATTACATCGATGCCATCGAAAACACCGAAGCCTACAGCCTGTATGTGGACGATCTGGTGGCGCTGTTCAATAAATTTCCAGAAATGGAGCGCTATTCCCGGCTTTCGATGGGCACAGTCTTCGGGCACCTGATGGAGCGCATTACCTCAATGCGGTTTACCACAGCCAAAGAAAAGCACGATCACTTTTTGGAGGTATACCACGACATCCACCACCGGATACCGCTGGGCATGGTGGCATCCTACCTCGGCATCACCCAGGAAACCCTGAGCCGCCTGCGTGCAGCCAGGTGATTTTTTGATCTGCATCAAATGCAGTTTTGAGCTAAAGCATCACCTTTGTACAAAACAATGATGATGAATTATTTTAGCACACTTTTATTTATTGCCTTTTCCCTGACTTCCTTAACCTCTTTCTCCCAGGAAAAGATACCTGTAAAAAATGCCGAAGCCATCCTTTATACAGGCAATGGCGCTAACCAGCCTTTAGTCGTAGGCCTTGGCGGCTCCGAGGGTGGGAATGCATGGGCAAGCGACCACTGGAAACCAATACGCGATGAATTCGTTGCAAAAGGCTATGCTTTCCTGGCGCTGGGCTATTTTGGCTGTGAAGGTACGCCGCCACTTCTCGACAAAATCGCCATTGATGAGGTGCACGCTGCCATTGCCTCGGCGGCAGCGCATCCAAAGGTTAACGGAAGTAAGATTGCAGTAATTGGCGGCTCACGCGGCGCCGATCTTGCCCTGCTGCTCGGCAGCTATTACAATGATATTTCGTGTGTCATCGGGATGTCGGCCAGCCATGCGGTCTTCCCGGGGCATACGCAGGAATTCAATTCGTCTTGCTGGGCGTTTGGGGGCAAGGAATTGCCTTTTATCCCGGTTAACAATGAAGTTGTACCTTTCCTGGTGAAAGGCGACCTGCGCGGCACATTCGAAGCCATGTTGCAGGATGCCGACGCCGAGCAGCGCTGCCTGATAAAAGTTGAGAACATCAAAGCTCCCGTACTGTTGCTTTCTGCCGATGCTGATGAAATCATCCCCGCTGTTGCGATGGGAGATAAAATGATGGCACGGCTCACAGCGAATGATTTTAAATATCCGCACGAACATATTATTTATAAGGGAGGCCATGCAGAACCCACAAAGCATTTTGATGTAGTGTTTGCTTTTTTGGAAAAGCACTTTATTAAAGCCCGGTAATGAAAAACTGCCCGCAGGAAATTTTCCCACGGGCAGTTCAACCAACTTAATTTATTTTTTATTATACGATGAACAGTCCGGCAATGTCAGATGCCTGTGTTCCTGTAAGTGGCTCATCGTATGATTCCGATCCTGCCCCTGCAGGTATGTTTGGTACTGTAGCCGTATTGAAGCCTGCCTGCATGGTGTTTTGCTCGCCATCATAAACAGCTTGCGCTGCTTCGGGAAGCCCGCCACGGTCGTTGCCCTCAATCCATCCTTTTTGTCCGCGCAGCCTGCGTATCTGCGATGCATGCCTTGCCTCCACCGAGTGGATCTGCAATGCGGCCTGCAACAGGTCGGGCTGCGACATCAGGTTGCCTGCCTGGCCTTTGTAAGCGCGTACTCCTGTATCTTCAAATGCCTGAGATAATGCGAGGAATACTTCATAATTTTCAAATGGATTAAAGGGACCGCCGGGATTACCCTGGCCGCCTGTAAAATCAAATGTAGGCTTATCCGGCGCATTATCACCCAGGGCACTCCTTAAAAACTCAACGTGCGCTGCCTCATGCTGGCTTATTTGTGCTATAATGGCACGATCGGCCTGTGGTATTAGACCATTGGTATCCAGTGCGATCTGGTAAAACTCATCTTCAAGGTATTCCAGTGTCAGTGCAAGCTGTAGCGCCTGGGTTGGCGTTTCGACGGTTGTTGTAAAAAATGCTGCCGATGCGGCCCTTGCCTTTGTCGGGGCCAATAGTGCTGCCAGTCCGAATGGCGCCGCTGCCAGCGCCGCTGTTTTGCCTATATTGCCAAATTGGCTAAAGCTTTCCCTGCGGGAGTGTTTCTCGCCCAGGCTTTTAATCAGGCCTTCGTTAGTAAACGACTCTATAAATTTTAAAATATTCATGATATCGAAGTTTAAGGATTAAGGAAGATAGTTTGCGGTAAATGGTGTCTGGATGAAATCGAGTGCAGCCACTTGCGGAATAACCATTGAAGGCCTTTCTGCTTTATCAAGGCCATTGGCATCAACAACATCGTTTCCTGCAAAGGCAGCTGTTCCCGGGTCTATCAGTTCCCTTATAGCCGCGGCATGCCTTGCTTCCACCGACACGATTTTTCCTGCGATGAGCAGGTAGTCCGCATTTTCAATATAGCGTCCGGCGCCATTATATGCTTTTACACCGGTATCTTCCAGTGCTTTGGCAGTACCCAGTACGCTGGCCCTGTTATTGAAGTTTACTGAATCATAAGCGAATTCCAATGAAGGCAACACGCGTGCATCATCTTCCAGAGCACCTGTCAGTGCAGCCTTGAAAAACTCCCTGTGGATTACTTCATGGCGATACAGGTCAACCAAAACGGCTTGCTCTTCGGAATTGAAAATGGAACCGAACTGGTTGCCGTTTACTACCCTGGTGTAAAAATCGGCCTCAAGCTGCTCAAGTGCATACGCATAGGTCAGTATGCCAAGGTCGCCTCCGCCAAGGTCAAATTTTCCGTTCCGTACACCCGGAAGCTGGCCGGAATCGGGGGTGCCGCCATCGTCATCGCTGCTGCAGCCTGCCAGGAGCAATCCTGTTCCGGCAATGGTAAGCCCGCTTAATTTAAGGAAGCTTCTCCTGCTGGCAAAGCTGCCGATGCCAACTTCCTTTACTTCTACTTTTTTCATAATTGAGAATTTATAGGTTAATAACTGGTGGGTGTGGTTTCGTTGATTTCCAGAGTTCCCTGTTATTTACGTCAACTAAATGGTAAGGGTTTTGCATGAAACCTAATTAAACCGGAGTTTTAAGAATAATTTATGAAAAAAGGTATGAGCCTGAACCCGGTTTTTCACGCTCGTACCAAGGCTTCGCGCGACTATTTCAGGTTGCATTTTTTTTGACTGAAAATGGGTCGGCCTATGAAATTTTACAAAAACATTAACGGGTGGTTAGGCAGTGCAAATTTGGTTTTGTAAATTTTTTCCTTACAAATGCCGGATAATGGGACAGCCTTATAATTTTAAGAATTTGCAATTTACTCTCGTTTGCCACATAAAGGATTACATTTTTTTTCGTTTCTTTACATTTAAAATAATCCCGAAGGCCATGAAACAAAAAGCGACCCTGAAGCAGATAGCGAAAGAACTCAATGTATCGGTTTCCACCGTTTCCAAAGCACTAAGCAACAGCCCCGAGATAAGCGAGCCCACAAAGATCAGGGTGCAGGAGTTTGCCAAGCTGAAAAACTACAAGCCCAATAACATTGCGGTGAACCTGAAAAGCAAGCGTTCCAAGACTATCGGAGTTATCATACCGAACATCCTGAACCCTTTCTTTGCCAAAGTGTTTTCAGGAATTGAAAAGGGAGCCAACGACAAGGGATATAATGTGATTACCTGTATTTCCAACGAGTCGCTGGAAAAGGAAATCCACGCGATGGAAATGCTTTCTAACGGTACCATTGACGGTTTCATCCTTTCCATTTCGGAAGAAACACAAAAGGAGCAGGAGTTTAAGCACTTTAAGGAAGCCATCTCAGATGACTTGCCAATCGTGATGTTCGACAGGATTTCCGATGAGGTGAATTGCGACAAAGTGATTGTGGATGATTTTGATTCGTCAGTACACGGGGTAAACCACCTGATAAAGCTAAAGTGCAAAAACATCGCCCTGCTGTCCAGCATCGATAATCTTAGCGTAGGCAAGCTGAGGGCAGAAGGATATGAGAAGGCCCTGAAAGATAACGGCTATACGATAAACAACGACCTTATCATACGTACGGATACCCCGGAAGACTTTGATGAAAAGCTGAAGACATTGTTTGAGAAGCCGGTAGACGGAATTTTTGCGTTGGACGAGCATGCTTCGGTAATGGCAATGAAAGCCGCCATCAAGAAGGGTATCAAGATACCGGAAGACCTCAATATAATAGGCTTTGCCGATGGCGTATGGTCAAGGAGGCTGACACCAAGCCTATCCACCATCAGCCAGCATGGCCCGGAAATTGGAGAGGCGGCCGCAGAAATGCTCATCAGGAGGCTCGAAGCCAAAGAGGAAGAGGAGCCCGAATACGAAACCCGTGTCATCAAAACCGAGTTGAGGCAACGGGAGTCTACAAGGAAATTATAATGAAAGCCTCCATGCGGAGGCTTTTTTGTTGGATTTGTATACGAAATTACCTCGTAGCACCGTCGTTGCGAGGAGGGACGACGAAGCAATCTTTCCTTATATGCCAAGATTCTTCAATGCGCTATTCCCGCAAGAGTGAAGCTGTTCCCACTCTTTCGGAGGGGGTTAGGGGGAGTCTTTCTTAAACTCCGTTACCTGCCCGCCCTGTTTCAGGGTAAACCCTTTTGGACTGAAAATCATGTGGAGGTTTGCTGGGTCATAGTTGAATTCCGTTTCGCTAAGGGGGTTCAGCTCGAACATTCCCTGTCCGGGCTCCATGGCAATGGCAACCAGCTTGCCGTCACGCGCCACAATCTTTACCTTATAAGGCAGGGAAGGCGCAGAATAGAGGCCTTCGTAGCTCTGCAGGATGCTGTCATCAACAGTAGTGGTCGCAAAGTTAGGAAAACGGTAGGGCAGCTTGTAGTAGCAGCTCAGGATGCCTATCATCATGTCGTCGAGTTCGGTATTTACGCCATTCAGCGTAAGCGATATTGCTACATCTTCTTTCGGGTAATAGCCCAGTATAGTGGCAAAGCCCTCTATGTCACCGTTGTGCCCCAGGAATTTACGCTCACCGAATGGAAAAGCGAACAGCCCGCGGCCAAAGCCCATTTCCATTTTGGTCATTTCGGCCAGCGATTCCTTGCTTATCAGCGTACCGTCAAAAAGCGCCCTGGCAAACAGGGTCAGGTCGGGTGCGGTAGACTGTAGCCCGCCCGCACCCCCGGCAGATGACTCATGGTATTCTTCCTGCTTCACCCACTTCCCATCGGCAAACTTATAGGAGTAAGCTTCCTTTTTCTTGGGGTTGATCTTAGAGAAGTAATAGGTGTTCTTCAGTCCGGCCCTTTTTACGATACGCTCAAACACGGCTTCCTTATACGTCTTGTTGGTAATGTCCTGGATGATGTAACCCAAAAGCAGGTAGTTGGTGTTGCTGTATTCGGCCTTGACCCCCGGTTCGAAAACGGGGTTGTATGACTCAATCCTGTCGAGAATCTGCTTCCTGCTCTGAAGTTTCCCTTTTATGTCATCAAAATTCGCATCGTCTGTAATATTAAATACCCCGCTGGTATGCCCTAAAAGGTCAGAAATTTTGATTTTTTCAGCATTTTTCACCCTGGGGAAAAAGTCGGAAAGCTTCATGTCGAGCTTCAGTTTTTTTTCATCCACAAGCTGGAAAATCATCGCCGAGGTAAACATCTTGGTAACCGAACCGATTTTGTATTTGGTGTCCGGCGTGGCCTTGACTTTGGCCTCTACATCGGCGAAACCATAGGCTTTTTCAAATACCGGCCTACCCTTTTCGCGTATGCTGAGCACGCCCATAAACTTATTGTTCCTGCTGAAATGGTTCATCAGGCTATCGATTTTCCGGTATTTCGCCTCGCTTTGCGCCAGTGCCGGAATTGTAATTGCTAAGACAAATAAGGATAAGAAAAGTCGCTTCATGATTATTTGGTTAGGCTATTATAACGCAACTGCCTTGAAAATGTTGCCATCCCCTGAAAGAAGCAGGAGTGAAGCTGCTCCCTCTCCTTTGAAGAGGGTTGAGGGGAGGCTTTTAATGCGCCTCCAGCCAGTTCCTTCCGGTACCCATATCAACTTCTAATGGCACATCAAGTTTAAAAGCATTCTCCATTTCTTCCTTAATTAACGGCTTGATGCGTTCCATTTCGCTGTTATGTACGTCGAACACCAATTCGTCATGCACCTGTAGCAGCATCTTGCTTTTAAAGTTCTCGCCTATCAAACGCCTTTGGATATTAATCATTGCAATCTTGATGATGTCCGCGGCACTGCCCTGTATAGGCGCGTTCACGGCATTTCGCTCTGCTGCGCCCCGGACAACCTGGTTTTGTGAATTGATGTCTTTCAAATACCGCCTCCGGCCTGAAATGGTCTGTACATAACCCTTTTCGCGCGCAGTTTCCACCTGTTCATTGATGTATTGCTTCAGCGTTGGATAAGTCAGGTAGTACGCATCGATGAGGTCTTTCGATTCCGATCGGCTCAATGAGGTCTGGTTACTCAACCCGAAGGCCGAAACCCCGTACACGATTCCGAAGTTCACTGTTTTCGCATGGCTCCGCTGCTCGCGTGTCACTGCCGACAATTCCACATTAAACACCTTTGCTGCTGTAGAGGCGTGGATGTCCTCCTTGTTTTGGAACGCCTTTACCATCTCGGGATCGCCGCTAAGCGCTGCAATAATGCGTAGCTCTATTTGTGAGTAGTCGGCAGAAAGAATGGTGTGCTCTTCATCGCGTGCTATGAAGGCTTTGCGTATCTGCCTGCCACGTTCGGTGCGTATTGGGATGTTTTGCAGGTTGGGGTTGTTGGAACTCAAGCGTCCCGTAGCCGCAACAGCCTGCATGTAGTCGGTGTGTACGCGGCCTGTTTTAGGTTCTACCTGTAGGGGCAATGCGTCTACATAGGTGTTTTGAAGCTTAACGAGCTGCCTCCAGTCCAGGATGTCCTGAACAATAGGGTTTTCCAATGCAAGGTAGGAAAGTACTTCCTCGCCTGTGGCATACTGCCCTGTTTTGGTTTTCTTCTGTTTGGCACCGCCTATTTTCAGTTTGTCGAACAATATCTCGCCCAACTGTTTTGGGGAACCGAGGTTGAACGACTGCCCGGCAGCTTCGTATATTTTTTGTTCCAGAACTTTTGTGTCTGCGGACAGCTCTGCCGAAAGTTCCTTTAAATATGGCACATCGAGGTTGATGCCTTCGGTTTCCATGCTTGCCAGTACCGGCATTAGTGGTACTTCTATCTCGTCGAACAGCTTTCGTGTGCCCGTCTGCTCCAACTTAGGTGCGAAAATCTCTTTTAACTGCAGTGTAATGTCGGCATCTTCAACTGCATATTCCTTTATGAGTTCCAAATCTACATCGCGCATTGATTTTTGGCCCTTGCCTTTTTTGCCAATAAGCGCTTCAATGGGCATCGGCGAATATTTCAGGTAGGTTTCCGCTAAAATGTCCATTCCGTGCCTCATATCGGGATTGATAAGGTAATGTGCCAGCATGGTGTCAAAGAATTTACCCTTCACTTTTACCCCATAGTTGGCAAGCACTTCAAGGTCGTATTTCAGGTTTTGCCCTACTTTCTCGATGCTTTCATCCTCAAAGAACGGGATGAACTTATCTACGATTTCCTGTGCCTCCGCACGGTCCGCCGGTACAGGGATATAAAAACCTTTACCCTTTTCCCATGAGAAGGACATTCCTACCAGCTCAGCCGTAAGCGCGCAAATTCCGGTTGTTTCTGTGTCAAAGCTAACTACAGGCTGCTTCAGCAGGTCACGCAACAGCAGGCTTATGGCCATGTTGCCCTGTACCAGTTGGTAATGGTGGTCAGTGTTATCAAGGGTGTTATAAAAACCGGGTCCGGTGAGTGCATCGTCGTCAGCGGCCCCCTCATCAAACAGCGAAAATTGCTGTTCGCCGGCGGTAATGGTTTTTGTAGGCGAGTAGCCCTGGGTTTGCACATTGTCAAACTCCTGCCCGTCACCAAATAACTTATGGAACTGCTCTGCCATGCGGCGGAATTCCAGTTCGTTAAAGAGAGCCTCCACTTTTTCGGCATCCGGCCTGGTCAGCTCATAATCTTTCTCGTCGAAGGTTACATTGCAGTCGGTAATGATGGTCGCCAACTTTTTCGACATGATGCCTTTCTCCTTGTTGGCTTCAATGTTCTCACGCATTTTGCCTTTCAGTTCGTGCGTATTTGCCAAAAGGTTTTCCATTGACCCATAGTCCTTCAGGAACTTCTTAGCGGTCTTTTCGCCCACGCCGGGAAGCCCAGGAATGTTATCTACAGCATCGCCCATCATGCCCAAAAAGTCAATCACCTGTTCCGGCCTCTCAATCTCAAATCGCTCCAATACTTCGGGTACGCCCCAAATCTCAATGCCGTTGCCAAGTCTGGCAGGACGGTACATAAAAATGTTTTCGCTTACCAGCTGCGCAAAGTCTTTGTCAGGAGTAACCATGAAAACCTGGTAACCTTCCTTTTCGGCCTGCTTGGCAAGGGTGCCTATAAGGTCATCCGCTTCGCAGCCTGCCTCTTCGATTACGGGAATGTGCATGGCGCGTAGTATTTCCTGGATGTAGGGCACGGCAATCTTTATGGCTTCAGGTGTTGCATCGCGGTTGGCTTTGTAGTTCTGGTACATTTCGGTGCGTACTGTACTGCCTTCCTTGTCGAATGCTACAGCAAGGTGGTCGGGCTTTTCGCGCTTGATTACATCCAGTAGCGAATTGGTAAATCCAAAAATCGCTGAGGTATCCATACCCTTGGAGTTAATACGCGGGTTCTTGATGAATGCATAATACCCGCGAAAAATCAGCGCATAGGCATCAAGCAGGAAAAGTCGTTTTTGCTGTGACATGAAAAAAAATATTTAGCCGTAAAAATAATCAAACGATGGGATAATTTCCAATTAAAGCGAATCCATTAAAAAGAATGTTTGTTGTCAAAAGTTATATTTGAACGTCTTTGCCTGCGTAAAGATTCAAATTCCAGTAAAAGAAATCTGTGAAAATCCGCTTCATACGTGTTTCTTTCTTCAACTACTGAAATAATCTTTGTAACAATTCACCGTGTTATTCGTTTCTTTGTAAAAACAAATTAAATGCGCCGCGCACTCATCTATATCCTCATCGCCGCTATATTGGGCGAAGTCTACACGTTCCTTGCCGTAAAAACCCTTGTAAAAACCCGCTGGATGCTGTGGGCTTATGTAGGAGTATCGGTATTCATCATTGCTTTCATTATCTGGTCGTTTACGCAATTCGACCGTAGTGTTGGCCAAACCAAACGGTCCCTCTTTACCATTGGCCTGATGCTGATAACCGTTATCCCTAAAATGGTTGTAGGGCTTATCTTATTGGGTGAAGATATTTTCCGCGTCATTGGCGGTTTCATCAGGACGTTCCTTGGTAATGAAGGGCAGTCGTTCCTGCCGGAGCGGCGAAAGTTCGTAAGCCAGATAGCATTGGGCGTAGCTGCAATACCCTTTTTGTCATTTTTATACGGAATGAAATGGGGTAAGTATAATTTCAAGGTCAGGAAGGAAACCATCTACTTCCCCGACCTGCCCGAAAATTTCGACGGTTTTACCATCACCCAAATCTCAGACATCCATAGTGGCAGCTTTGACAACCCTGAAAAGATTGCCTATGCTATTGACCTGATTAACGAGCAGCATGGAGACATAGTCCTTTTCACCGGAGATATAGTAAACACCCACGCCGAGGAAATGTACAACTGGATAGACACCTTCAAAAAGATCGAAACACCGGCTTTTGGTAAATATTCTATTTTGGGAAATCATGATTATGGCGAATATGTAACCTGGCCTTCGCAGAGGGAAAAAAACAAAAATTTTGAAGACATTAAAGGCCTGCACAAGCAAATAGACTTTAAGTTGTTGCTAAATGAACACGTAAAGCTGGAAAAAGGCGGACAGGAAATAGCGCTGGTTGGTGTAGAAAACTGGGGCGTAAACTTTAAGCAGGCGGGCGATCTTGGCAAGGCATCGAAGGGATTGGACAAAGAAGATTTTAAGATATTGATGAGCCACGACCCGTCGCACTGGGAACATGAGGTTAAGGATCACCCGAATAACTACCACCTTACGCTTAGCGGGCATACGCATGGTTTGCAATTTGGCATAGAGATTCCGGGAGTTTTCAAGTGGAGCCCTGTGCAATATGTATATAAGCAGTGGGCTGGCCTGTACGAAAATGTAGGCCGCTATATTTATGTAAACCGTGGTTTTGGTTTTCATGCTTACCCCGGCAGGGTAGGTATATGGCCGGAAATTACAGTCATCGAACTAAAAAAAGGTCAAAAAGCAGCGTAATATGGTAAAAATGTTATATTTGTATCACTAAAATGCAGATATAACGATTTTAAGACCGTTTAAAATTTCAATTTTATGTCAAAATTCGGAGAACTTATAAACTCCCATGTACCTGTACTGATCGATTTTTATACAGAGTGGAATGAGCCTTCGGTATCCATGCACCCTGTTATAAGGGATGTGGCAGCCGCACTTGGCGACAGGGCCAAAGTCATTAAAATTGATGTGGATAAAAACCAGGAACTGGCTGATGCGTTGAGGATTAAAGGCCTTCCTACGCTGATGATCTACAAGGATGGGCACATGGTGTGGAGGCAGAGCGGCGAGCTGGATGCCAACACTATTATTGGCCTGGTACAGGAGCAGATCTAATCGATAGCGGCAAACTGAAATCCTTTTTCTTTTAAATATTTTATCGCTTTTGGCAACGCATGGCGGAGGTTTTCCTGCGCCTTAATGCTGTCATGAAAAATGATTATACTGCCGTTGGCAGTATTTTTTACTACATTCTGCAGGCATTGCTCCGGTGTAATTGTGGTGTCAAAGTCGGCGCTAAGTACATCCCACATTACAATACGGTAACCTTTTTTCAGTATTTCTTTTTTCTGTGAACGCTTTATTTTGCCATAAGGCGGACGGAAAAGCCTTGCACTATTGTTTTCCTCCATGAAATTTTCGCAGGCTTCAATGTTTTCAAAGTATTTGTTGTTGCCGGTATTCCATCCGTTAAGGTGGTTAAAAGTATGGTTGGCAACGGTATGCCCCGCTTCGATAACTTTCCTGAAAATATCGGGGTGCTTTTCGATATTGTTGCCAATACAGAAGAATGTGGCCTTTATATCATGTTCCGCAAGTAGGTCCAGTACCCATTCAGTCACATCTGGCGTAGGGCCGTCATCAAAAGTAAGATATACAGTTTTGGACGTGTTGGGAATGTTCCACACAAATCCCGGGAACAGCTTCCGTATAAACCACCTGGTCTTTACCCAATAGAATCTCATAGTGTAAAGATACGGGGTAAAATGTAATGACAGGCGTAGGAAAAGAAAACCGTTAAAAATTTCCCAGTTCCGTTCATAGGATTACCTTTGTGGGTTCATTACCAAATGTTAGAAAATGAACCAGTACAGTAAAAGAAGGGAAGCACTGTTATATCACGCCAAGCCGCATCCGGGGAAGATACAGATAGTGCCTACTAAACCTTATGCAACCCAACGCGACCTTTCGCTTGCCTATTCTCCGGGAGTTGCAGAGCCCTGCCTTGAGATTGCCAAAGATGTAAATAACGTTTATAAATATACTGCCAAAGGAAACCTCGTAGCCGTAATATCTAACGGGACTGCCGTACTTGGCCTGGGCGACATTGGCCCCGAAGCCTCAAAGCCGGTTATGGAAGGCAAAGGCTTGCTCTTTAAAATATTTGCTGATATTGATGTGTTTGACATAGAGGTAGATACCAAGGATGTTGATGCTTTTATCGCGACTGTAAAAAACATCGCACCAACATTTGGAGGAATAAATCTTGAAGACATCAAGGCGCCTGAATCTTTCGAAATTGAACGCAGGCTGGTTGAAGAACTCAACATTCCGGTAATGCACGACGACCAGCATGGTACGGCCATTATTTCTTCCGCTGCGTTGCTTAACGCAGTTGAGCTGGCCGAGAAAAATATTGGTGATATAAAGATAGTGGTTTCAGGTGCCGGATCTGCCGCGCTTGCTTGTGCTAACCTATACCTCCTGTTGGGAGTAAAGGTTGAAAATATAATCATGTTTGATAAGGACGGCATGCTGGTAAACAGCCGTGCCGACCTTTCGCAACTGCAAAGGAAATATGCTAAGGATGCAGAGGCAGCCCCGCTTGCGGAAGCAGTAAAAGGGGCGGATGTGTTCCTTGGGCTTTCGGTAGGTAATGTGCTTTCGCCCGAAATGCTGCTGAGCATGAATGCCAACCCGATAGTGTTTGCGATGGCCAATCCTATACCGGAAATTGATTATGATGTTGCCATTGCCACACGTGAAGATGTGATCATGGCAACGGGCCGTTCCGACCATCCTAACCAGGTGAATAATGTGCTTGGCTTTCCGTACATATTCCGCGGGGCGTTGGATGTACGCGCGGCAAAGATTAACGAAGAAATGAAAATGGCAGCTGTGGTTGCCCTTGCCGAATTGGCCAAAGCGCCGGTGCCGGAACAGGTGAATATTGCCTATGGGGAGACCAAGCTTAACTTTGGGCGTGACTATATCATTCCGAAGCCATTTGATCCGAGGCTGATAGCTGTTGTGGCTCCTGCTGTGGCCAAAGCGGCCATGGATAGTGGTGTCGCCCAGCACCCTATACACGACTGGGACAAATATACCGAAGAACTTTTGGAGCGTCTTGGGAACGATAACAAGATGGTGCGCCTTCTTACAAATAGGGCTAAAACCGCTCCTAAACGTATTGTTTTTGCCGAAGCCGACCATTTGGATGTGCTAAAGGCCGCCCAGATCGTATTGGAAGAAAGAATAGGCTACCCTATATTATTGGGTAACCGTGAAAAGATTGAACTTCTTAAGGAGGAAATTGGATTTGATGCCGAAGTGGCCATTATCGACCCGAAAACCGATGCTGAGGATGAAAGGCGCTATCGTTACGCTGAGGTTTTCTGGAAGAACAAGCAACGCAGGGGAGTGAACCTGCTCGATGCCCAAAAGTGGATGCGCGAACGCAACTATTTTGCAGCCATGATGGTGAACGAAGGAGAGGCTGATGCTATGGTTACCGGTTATTCAAGGAGCTATCCTTCTACTGTGAAGCCAATCATGCAGCTCATAGGCAGGGCACCGGGTGTTACCCGTATAGCTACTACCAACATGATGCTTACCAAGCGCGGGCCATTATTCTTGTCTGATACCGCTATTAATCCAAATCCAACTGCCGATGACCTGGCTAAAATTGCGCTGATGACAGCACGTACCGTAAGGATGTTTGGAATGGAACCGGTAGTAGCCATGGTATCATTTTCAAACTTTGGATCCTCGACAGATCCTGGTACAACCAAAGTGCGTGAAGCGGTAGCTTACCTGCACAGGGAATTTCCGGATCTTTTGGTAGATGGCGAGATACAGGCCGATTTTGCCCTTAATCCCGAAATGCTGAAGGATAAATTTCCATTCTCTAAGCTGGCAGGCAAAAAGGTAAATACGCTGATTTTCCCGAACCTTGAGTCGGCAAACATAACTTATAAGATACTCAAGGAACTGAATAAAGTGGTTTCTATAGGGCCTATAATGCTTGGTATGGACAAGCCGGTGCATATATTCCAGCTTGGTGCCAGTGTGGAAGAAATGGTGAACATGGCCGCTGTTGCTGTGGTGGATGCACAGGAAAAAGAAAAGCGCCTCAAGATGGCAAAAAAGTAGGTGTTCTCTTTTTTTATCTGGTTAACAGGACGAAAACATATACAGACGATCAGGCCTACTAACTTTTATTATATCGTTGGAGATTAAAGAATTTTATTATTTTTGGAAATTGTTAAAAAATTGATATGATAGCACATCTTCAGGGAAGAATGGTGGAGAAAACGCCTACCGGCGTGGTAATAGACTGTAATGGGGTGGGTTATGATGTGAACATTTCGCTGCATACCTACTCGCTGCTGCCTGACTCTGAAAGTATAAAGTTATATACTTACCTGTTGGTAAAAGAGGATGCGCACACACTCTATGGTTTTGCCGAAAAGGCTGAAAGGGAATTGTTTAAGCTTCTTATTTCGGTTTCGGGTGTGGGGGCCGGTACAGCACGTACCATGCTTTCCTCACTGGAACCACGGCACATAATCAATTCAGTAGCTTCGGGCGATGTAGGGACAATACAATCAATAAAAGGTATAGGGAGCAAAACGGCGCAGCGGGTAATACTCGACCTGAAGGATAAAGTGTTAAAACTGTATGATTTGGGTGAAGTTTCCGTTTCAGCTTACAATACAAACAAGGATGAAGCGTTATCTGCCTTGGAGGTGTTGGGCTTTAACAAAAAATTGGCTGAAAAGGTTGTCGAGAAGATTGTTAAGGATGATCCGTCGGCAGGGGTGGAGACAATAATAAAACAAGCATTAAAAAACTTATAGTACTTGAAAACTGAATACTCTAAAGGTTTATATATCCGGGTAAAATATACGCTTTCGATATTGTTTTTCCTTTGCGGCCTTGCCATGCAGGCACAGGTGGATGAGGAAGAAGAGAACGAAGCCGCGCGCGATACCATCAAGGGATACAATACAGGCAAGGTAGAGATTGATAATCCGAAGAGCATCATAGAAGCCTATACCTACGATCCTGCAACCGACCGCTATATTTATACTAATAAATTTGACGGTTTCAACATCAATTACCCGATAATCCTTACGCCTGACCAATACCAGGAACTTGTACTGAGGGAGTCGATGCGTGAATATTACAAAGAGAAATCGAAAGCCGTAGATGGAAAAGGCACAGAAGAACAGCAAAAGAACCTCTTGCCGCGCTACTACGTCAATTCCAGTTTTTTTGAGACTATATTTGGCGGCAATACCATCGATATAAAGCCGCAGGGTTCCGTAGAGCTGGATCTTGGGGTGCGCTATACCAAGCAGGACAACCCATCGCTTTCGCCACGCAACCGCAGTACGTTTACATTCGACTTTGACCAGCGCATCTCCATGAGCCTGCAGGGAAAAGTAGGTACCAGGCTGGCTGTTACGGCTAATTATGACACAGAGTCTACATTTGCTTTCCAGAACCTTATCAAGCTGGAATATACGCCTACCGAAGACGACATTATCCAGAAAATCGAGATAGGAAACGTAAGCTTCCCGCTTTCCAACTCGCTCGTGCGTGGGGCGCAGAGCCTTTTTGGCGTTAAGATGGCCCTGCAGTTTGGGAAAACGACCGTAACAGGTATTTTCTCCGAGCAAAAGTCGCAAACCAAGACCGTAACTTCACAGGGTGGAGGCACCATTCAGGAATTTGAACTATTTGGGCTTGATTATGATTCCGACAGGCATTTCTTCCTTTCACAATATTTCAGGAACCGCTACGACAGGGCGCTGCGGAATTACCCATTGATAGACAGCCGTGTGCAGATAACCCGTATTGAAGTATGGGTGACCAACAGGCAGAACAGGATAAATGCTCAGGAAAACAATTCCAGGAACATTGTGGCCATACAGGACTTAGGTGAATCGCGACTTACCAGTAGCCGCACCAACCAGGACATTACGGATGAGGCAGTAGGTTTTGCGAATCCTTCACCGGCACCGCCGGGCTTCTTTACAGCACCGCCAAACAGCCCGCCGGATAACAGCAACAACGCGCTGAACCCTGAGATCATCCCTGCGGGGATGCTTACGCAGGGTGTAAGGCAAATTGTTACGGTAGATAACACCAGTTTCGTTGGGGGGCTTAGCGCTAATGAAGGCCGTGACTACTCCAAGCTGGAAAATGCCAGGAAGCTGAATCCAAACGAATATACCTTCCATACACAGTTGGGCTACCTGTCGCTTAATCAAAAGCTGAACAATGATGAGGTGCTTGCGGTGGCCTACCAGTATACCATTGGCGACGAGGTATACCAGGTGGGTGAGTTTGGTACCGATGGTGTTGCAGCTACTGTAGTAGATAATACTACGCCTCCTGAAGAAACTATCCCGGTAACCCAGACACTTATACTGAAAATGCTTAAGAGCAACCTGGTAAATGTGAATGAGCCGGTATGGGACCTGATGATGAAAAACGTATACCAGATACCGGGCGGCTTCCAGCTTACGCAGGAGGACTTCCGTTTTAATATATTATATACCGACCCTTCTCCGCTGAATTATATTACACCGGCAACCGATCCGGCAGCAACACCGCCCGGGCCGTATGCATTTCCTGTACCGCCAAACGAAGAGGGCCCTGTTGCCGACACACCGCTGCTTCGTGTGTTTAACCTGGACAGGCTGACATATGCTAATGACCCGCAGGAGGGTGGCGACGGTTTCTTTGACTTTGTGCCGGGGCTTACCATAGATGCGCAGAACGGGCGTATATTCTTTACGACTGTTGAGCCGTTTGGTGAATACCTGTATGATAAGCTGGAGCGCAGCGACGATCCGTCGCCGCCGGAAAACTATAACGACGATACTACCGAAAGCAACTTTAACCCGAACCAAAAGCGCTATGTGTACCGCAAAATGTATAAGAGTACACAGGCCGATGCATTGCAGGACAGCCAGAAGAACAAGTTCCAGCTGAGGGGCCGCTTTAAATCAACGGGTGGCGATGGTATTCCGTTGGGAGCCTTTAATGTTCCGCAGGGATCGGTAGTAGTAACTGCCGGTGGCCGCGTGCTTGTGGAAGGGCAGGACTATACGGTGAACTACCAGCTGGGCCGCGTGCAGATACTGGACCCTTCGCTGCAGGCATCAAACACCCCTATTGAGGTTTCGGTAGAGAACAATGCTGTCTTTGGACAGCAGACCAGGCGCTTTGCCGGTTTCAACATTGAGCACAAGTTTACCGATAAGTTCCTGGTGGGGGCTACGGTACTTAATATGTCTGAAAGGCCGTTTACTACAAAAACAAACTACGGCCAGGAGTCGGTAAACAATACCATCTTCGGCTTAAACACGACTTATTCTACAGAAGTGCCTTTCTTTACGCGATTGGTAAACAAGCTTCCGAACATTGATACAGACGTTCCTTCGAACTTCTCCTTCAGGGGCGAGGTAGCCATGCTGAAACCGGGTGCCTCCAAAGCAGACCAGTTTAATGGCGAGGCCACAACCTATGTAGACGATTTTGAGGGCTCGCAAACCAATATCGACATGCGCGGTGCGTTGGGCTGGACACTTGCCAGTGCGCCGGTGGGCCTTGGCGGTGAGTTTGAGACCAACGACCTGCAGGTAGGTTTCAGGCGGGCAAAGCTGGCATGGTACAGCATTGACCCCGCGTTTTACGCAGACGGGTCGCGCCCTTCAGGCATCAGTGCTGCCGACATTTCATCGAACAGGACAAGGCGTGTGTATTATGATGAGCTCTACCCGGTAACCGATGTGGTGCCCGGACAAAGCAGGGTAGTAAACACCCTTGACCTTAGCTATTACCCGCAGGAAAGGGGGCCATACAATTACAACCCCATTGCCGCGCCGCCATCAACCGGATTTTCACAATCCGATGCTGTAAATAACTGGGGTGGTATCATGCGGGCCATCAACTCGACCAACTTTGAGCAGACCAATGTAGAATACATCCAGTTTTGGGTAATGGACCCGTATGACGGTACCAACGCTACACCGGCAACCAACACCGGTTTCCTGGAAATCAACCTGGGTGAAATATCTGAAGACATACTAAAAGACAACAGGAAGCAGTATGAAAATGGTCTTCCTGAAGCAGGCAGCAACCAACCGACATTTACTACCTCATGGGGTAAGGTGCCGGTATCGCAATCGCTTATCTATGCTTTTGACACTAATACCTCTAACCGTAACGTGCAGGATGTGGGCTTTGACGGTCTTACTGATGATGATGAGCGAATGATGTTTAGTCAGTTTTCCAGCCTTGATGACCCTGCCGCTGATAACTACCAGTTCTTCCTGAGTGCAAACGGCAACGTGCTGGACCGTTATAAAAACTATAATGGTACCGAGGGCAACTCGCCTGTAGATGTAGGGAATAACAACAGGGGTAACACTACCCTTCCGGATACAGAGGATATCAACCGTGACAACACCATGAACACGATTGATGCCTATTTTAAATATGAAATTCCAATCACGCCGGGTGTAATTCCGGGCCAGGGCTATGTAGTAGACGAAAGGCGTTTTGACGGTGCCGCTGCAGCAGACGGATCTACGCTTTCCGGCCGCTGGCTGTTATATAAAGTTCCGGTACAGGGAGCAGGTGCAGTACCTGTTGGCGGTATCAGCAGCGTGCGTTCCATCCGTTTCATGAGGATGATCATGAGGGGCTTTAATGACGAGATTACGCTGCGTTTTGGCGCGCTTGACCTGGTAAGAGGTGAATGGAGGCGTTATACCAACTCACTGGACACTGAGCCTGATAACACTGAAGACGATACGGATGACCGCACAGGTTTTGACGTGGTTGCCCTGAACATCCAGGAAAACGGCGACCGTGAGCCGATACCTTACAAATCGCCACCGGGCGTTGTAAGAGAGCAGCTGTATAACAATAATGCAGTGATCAACCAGAACGAGCAGTCGCTTTCGCTCCGCGTATATGCCACCGACGGTACGACCTCTAACAATAAGGGCCTTGAGCCGGCAGATGCCCGCGCGGTTTTCAAAAGCGTGAATGTAGACATGCGCCAGTATAAGAAGATTAGGATGTTCCTGCATGCTGAAGCATTGTCGTCGGACAATGATTCTGACACGCCTGAAGCCAATGGCCTTCTTAGTGGCGAAATGAAGGCGTTCATGCGATTTGGTAACGACTTTACGGATAACTTTTACCAGATAGAAAAAAGGCTGGATGTAACACCGCTGAGCGCATCTGCAGAGGACCAGATATGGCCGGAGGAGAATGAGATAACGGTTAATATCGATGCGCTTACCCGCCTCAAGATCGACGTGCTAAATAATGTTGCCGGCGCGCCGGATGAGAATGGCATTTATTACCGCGACATAGACGAAAGGACAACTATAGCCATAAAGGGTAACCCTAACTTTGGCTATGTACGCACATTGATGCTTGGAGTGAAGAATGGATATGAAACTGCTGACCCTATGGCACGCCACCTTAGGGGTGAGGTATGGTTCAATGAACTGCGCCTGTCAGATATGGACAGCGAAGGCGGTATGGCTGCTATTGCGAGCATGGATACCAACTTCGCAGATTTTATGACCTTGTCGGGTACCGGGCGTATGAGTACCATAGGCTTTGGTACCATTGAGCAAAGCCCTAATGAGAGGAGCAGGGAAGATGTGATGCAGTATGACCTTGTGACCAATATTAGCCTTGGTAAGCTCCTGCCGAAAAACTGGCGTATCAACCTGCCGTTTAACTACGGTGTGGGAGAGGAGATCATTACACCGGAATATGACCCATTCCAGCAGGACATACGACTCGAGCAATTGATTGACGAAACCGACGACCAGGCTACGAGGGATAACCTTCGTGACCGGGCCATTGATTATACGAAGCGCACCAGCATTAACTTTATAGGGGTTAAGAAGGAGCGGGCACCGGATGCGAAACCTCATGTGTATGACCCGGAAAATATTACGCTGTCGTACTCATACAATGAGACCGAACACCACGATTATGAAATTGAGGACCTGAGGGACCAGCAGGTAAGGGTGTCGGCAGATTATAATTACAATTTCCAGAATAAGCCGGTAGAACCATTCAAGAATACGGCTTTTATGAAGAAAAGCAACTACTGGAAAATATTGAGCGATTTTAACTTTAACTACCTGCCGTCGAACATTTCGTTCAGCTCGAACATCATCAGGCAGTTCAACAGGCAGCAGTACCGTAACGTAGATGTGGAGGGTATTCCTATTGACCCGCTATACAGGAGGAATTATTTCTTTAATTATCAATACGGTTTTAATTACAACATAACCAAATCGTTAAAATTTAATTATTCGGTGGCGACAAGCAACATTGTGAGGAATTACCTTGACGAGGACAACCTGCCGATAGATGACCTTACCGTTTGGAACGACTTCTGGAATACGGGCGAGGCTAACACACACGTACAAAAGTTTGTAGTGAATTACGACCTGCCGCTAAGCAAGATACCGGCGCTTTCTTTTGTGAAATCTACGTATACTTATAACGGTGATTTTAACTGGACACGTTCTACAGATGCATTGTCGATAATTAACGCACCGGTAACAGAAGGGGTGGAGACCGGCCCGTACAGGGACTTTAACCTTGGGAATACGATACAGAATGCCAATTCGCATACACTGAATACCACCCTGAACATGGATTTGTTCTACAAGTATGTTGGCCTTGGGCCTAAAAAACCTGCCGCGAAAAATGCAGCGCCAAAACCGGCACCTAAACCAGGTGAGAAAGTAACTGCTGCGCCAAAGCCGGCCACTCAGGGCAATCCTTTTGTAAATGGCCTGATAGGGGTGTTGACCAGCGTGAAGGATATACGGATAAATTACACCGAAACCAATTCTACCGCGCTTCCGGGCTACCTGCCGGGCATAGGATTCCTGGGTACCACCAAGCCGGGTGTCGATTTCGTATTTGGCAGCCAAAGCGATATCCGTTATGAAATGGCCAAAAAAGGCTACCTGACCGATTATTATGGGTACAACCAGAATTTCATGCAGGTAAATACAAAAGAACTTAAGCTTGCGGCCAACGTGGACCTGTTCCCTGACTTTAAAATAGACCTTAACGCTACCAGGACCTATTCTGAAAACTATTCTGAGCAGTATGATGTGGATGCCTTAGGAAATTATAATTCGCGTTCGCCATATACATTCGGTAACTTTGAAATAACCACAATACTGATTAAGACTGCTTTCAGCCAAAGCGATGTGAACGGTTCGGAAGCATTTGACGACTTTAGGGAAAACAGGCTGGTGATAGCCAACAGGCTTGCAGAACAGCGCTATGGCACAACCCAATTCCCAAGGTATGTTGCTGATGGCACCGGGGGCTTTGCCGATGCCAACGCCGGCTTCCCGGTAGGGTACGGACGCAATAGCCAGGCGGTATTGCTGCCTTCATTCCTTGCGGCTTATTCAGGCCAGGATGCATCTAAGTCTTCAACCAGTACTTTCAGGGATGTGCCATTGCCCAACTGGGTAGTGAAGTATACTGGTCTTATGCGTTACAAATTCTTTAAGGACAAATTCAAACGCTTCTCGCTACAACATGGCTATACGTCAACATATAACATCAATTCGTACAGGTCGAACTTTGAAAGCACCAACAGCCAGGACAACAATGGCATCGGTAATTTCTATACCAAGAACATTATCTCTAACATCAACCTAAGTGAGCGCTTTAACCCGCTTATCCGTGTTGACTTTGAGATGAAGAACTCCATAAAGGTTTTGGCCGAGATACGTAAAGACCGCACGCTCAACCTTAGCTTTGACAACAACCTTCTTACCGAGGTGAAAGGCAACGAATACATACTTGGTCTTGGCTACCGCATTAAGGATGTAACTATCAACTCGAGCCTTGCCGATAACCCGCAGAATGTGATCAAGAGCGACATCAACATCAAGGCAGACTTTACATTGAGGAAGAATGAAACCATTGTGCGTTACCTGGACTATGATAACAACCAGCTGGGTGGCGGCCAGGATATGTGGTCTGTTAAGCTTTCTGCAGATTATGCATTCAGCAAGAACCTTACCGCCATATTCTATTACGACCATTCGTTCTCGAAAGCAGTGATATCAACAGCTTATCCGCTGACCAATATCCGTTCGTGGATTACGCTGCGGTATAATTTTGGAAATTAAACACAAAAAAACATTTTACAGTTCACCGCATAACGCATACATTTGCGTAAACAAAACAAACTTTTTGAACATGAATATTCCAGCAGAATTAAAGTACACCAAGGATCATGAATGGGTTAAGATAGAGGGCGATACCGCTACGGTAGGCATTACCGATTTTGCACAGAAAGAACTGGGTGACATCGTATATGTTGAGGTGGAAACACTTGACCAGACCCTGGCCAAAGACGAAGTTTTTGGTACTGTAGAGGCAGTAAAAACTGTATCAGACCTGTTTCTTCCGCTTTCAGGGGAAATCGTTGAATTCAACGAAGCGCTTGAAACAGCTCCTGAAAATGTAAATACTGACCCTTATGGCGATGGCTGGATGATAAAGGTGAAATTCTCCGATGCGTCTGAAGTGGACGGGCTTTTAAGCAGCGAACAGTATAGGGAGCTTATAGGTGCGTAACAAATATCTTTGGGCAGCGATATCCTGGACGGTTTTAATAACCGTGGCCTGCCTGGTAAGCGCGAGTAATTTTAAAGACCTTGAAAAGGTAGAAATGCCTGCCAAGGATAAATTGCTTCATGCTTTTTTCTATTTTGTGTTTACGCTGTTATGGTACCTGGGGCTTCGTGCCCTAAAGGTTTCAACGCATTTTAGTAGAAGGGTATGGGCGTTTACAATAGCAGTTGGTTATGGTATAATCATGGAGGTTTGCCAGGCGCTGTTTACGGACAGCAGGTCGGCAGATGCAATTGATGCCATTGCTAACAGCGCAGGCAGCGCAATAGCAGTATTTGCTTTGTGGCGTTACCAAAAAAGAAAAATAAATTCACAATCCCCGGCATATTGACCGGGGATTCTTATTTTTGATCTATGGACATTAAGCAATATTTAGATTCGACCTACCTGAAGACAGCAGGACAGGCAGGGATTACCGAAGTTGAAAACCGGGATGTAGTACGCGGTGTCGTACACGAGGCAATTCATGAGAACTTTAAGCTGGCTATGGTGCGCCCGGATATGGTTGCAATGGCAAAGCAGATGGTGGCCGGGGCACGAAGCAGTGTGCTGGTAGGCACGGTAATCGATTTTCCGTTGGGTAACAATTCGCTTGAATATAAACTCGCCGAAGCGGGTCAGGCTATTGCTGATGGCGCTGACGAACTGGATTTTGTGCTGGATTATGAGGGATTTAAGAATGGGAATATTGCTGAAGTAAAAAAGCAGGTGCTGGAATGCACGCGTTTGGGTCTGTCGTACGGAAAAATCGTAAAGTGGATTATAGAGGTAGCAGCGCTGAACGATCATGAGATCGTGCAGCTGAGCGCGCTGGTCAAAAATATTGTAGTTTCCAATTTTGAAGAAACAGAATATAACAGGGTTTTTGTAAAATCATCTACCGGGTTTTATCCCGTGGGGGATGGCAAGCCAAACGGGGCAACTGTACCGGCTATAAAGCTGATGCTTGAAAATGCATTTCCGCTACCGGTTAAGGCTGCCGGTGGTGTGCGCTCGTTTGAGGAAGCCCAGGAAATGATTTTACTGGGTGTGAAGCGCATTGGTACATCATCGGCAAAAGCCATTGCGGATGGCGGTGCTGCGGGTGGAGGCTACTGATTTGTGATTTAAGGATTTTAGAGTTAAGTAATAACAAAAGAACCTTCCCGTTTCGGGGAAGGCTCTCTCTTTCATAGCAATTTAACGAATTCTTCTTTTTCGTAGTAACAATTTAAACAACCTATGTAGTCATTGCCTTTATAAGATGCGCAAAATTCGGAAAGGTTGCGTGTAATGAAGAAAAAATATATTCAATTGGATCAAAACTTTGTCGGGCAGTATATAAGTTGGCGGATTTTCTTTGACATGCACCTTTTCTTTTGATGAAATCTATTTTTTGGACTATCTTTGCGCCAGTTTTTGCAAATCCAATGAAAATCATTTTGAACGCTTCGCAGACCCCAATTTCTATAAAGTCAATTTTTGCCGATTTTACCGCTATTACAAAGGCAAGGCTGGCTATAAGCGTTGTTTTCTCTTCGGTTGCAGGCTATCTTTTGGGTGTGTCCGATCTGTTTCCTTTCAGCTGGCTGACACTTGTGCTTCTTGCCATTGGCGGCTACTGCATGGTGGGTGCTTCCAATGTTTTTAACCAAATCATCGAAAAGGATCTTGATGCCCTGATGGACCGTACCAAAAACCGCCCAATACCATCGGGTAAGATGTCGGTTAAAAATGCGTTTTTACTCGGCTCGGCATTAACGATACTGGGTATTGCCATATTGTACAGCATCAACCCGAAGACCGCGATGTTCGGTGCGATCTCGATATTTCTTTATACAAGCATTTATACCCCGCTCAAAACGATAACCCCGCTTGCGGTATTTGTTGGCGCATTTCCGGGAGCCATACCTTTTATGTTGGGATGGGTAGCTGCAACCAACGATTTTGGCATCGAAGCAGGAACGCTTTTCCTGATACAGTTCTTTTGGCAGTTCCCGCATTTTTGGGCAATTGGGTGGTTTTTGTTCGATGATTATAAAAAGGCCGGTTTTTTCATGCTGCCAACCGGCAAAAGGGATAAAAAGACTGCTATACAAACAATATTGTATACCGTATGGCTGATAGTAGCTTCGCTGCTTCCTGTTACAGGATTTACCGGAGAGCTGCGGCTTAGCGTGGTTTCGGCTGTAATCGTGTTCCTGTTGGGTGTATGGATGCTGGTGTACGCGATAAAACTTTATAACAAAATGGATGGCCCGGCTGCAAAGAAGCTGATGCTGGTAAGCGTTTCTTACATATCGCTGATGCAGGTAATATTAGTGGCTGATAAATTTCTGAGGTAATTATGATGACAATTGAAGAATATAACGAAAGGAGTGCAAAGTCGAAAAAGATGCTTCTTTGGTTTGGGATGGTAAGCATGTTCATGATGTTTGCAGGCCTTACGAGTGCTTATGTGGTAAGCACCTCAAGGCCCGACTGGCTTAATGACTTTAAGCTTCCGCAGGCTTTTATGATAAGCACCGCCGTAATTGTGGCGAGCAGCATTACTTTCCACCTGGCAAAAATGGCCATTAAGAAAGGTGACAGGCAGGGTACTTCGTTGTGGCTGCTGGTTACCCTGGTACTTGGCATGGCCTTTGTTGTGGCGCAGTTTTACGGGTTTAACCAGGTCATTGCAAGCGGCTATTTCTTTACAGGCCCGGAGAGTACGGTAACTACCTCATTCCTTTACATTGTGACCACCGTACACCTTGCTCACCTTTTTGCCGGAATTATTGTGCTTTTGGTGGTAATTTATAATCATTTTAAACAAAAATACGATAAGTCTCAAACCCTTGGATTAGAGTTGGGTGCAATGTTTTGGCACTTTCTGGACATTTTATGGGTTTACTTGTTTTTATTTTTCTATTTCTATTAATAGAAAAAAACTGTACATTTGAAAACTTTTTAACCTAACAATTTTATATGGCAGCGACAGTTACTACAACAGCTACTACAGGTAAAACATGGGACGGCGGAAATGAGCCAATGGGCGCCAGCTACGGCAAACTGATGATGTGGTTTTTCATCGTTTCCGATGCGCTTACTTTCTCAGGATTTCTTGCCGCTTATGGTTTCTCGAGGTTTAAATTCATTGAAACATGGCCTATTGCCGACGAAGTGTTTAACCACTTCCCGTTCATGCACGGTGTTGATGCGCCGATGTACTATGTGGCATTCATGACATTTATCCTTATCTTCTCTTCAGTAACCATGGTGCTTGCGGTTGATGCCGGCCACCATCTGAAAAAGACAAAAGTAGCCATCTATATGGTGCTGACCATCATTGGTGGTTTTATATTCCTTGGCTCACAGGCATGGGAATGGAAAAACTTCATCAAAGGCGAATATGGTGCTATCGAAACCAAAGGTGGTGCCATCCTTCAGTTTGTGGATGCAAACGGTAAAAGGGTTGCGCTTGCTGATTTTGCTGCCGATATCCCAACCGACCGCATATCTAAGAAGAAAAGCGAAGGCATTTGGTTCGCTGAAGGTGCCGACCTGCCAACGTACTCTGTAGAGGAGGTTGTAGAAGGATTTAAGGCGCGCCCTGACCTTTTGGTAAGGACTGAATGGATCACTAAAGACAAAAAGAAAACAGTACTTTCAAGGGAAGAATCGGTTAAAAGGCTTGCCGATGCAGCAATTGTTGTAGAAGGCGCTAACCTTGTAAGGAATGAATATGGCCACAAATTGTTTGCCAACTTCTTCTTCTTCATTACAGGTTTCCACGGTTTCCACGTATTTACAGGTGTAATGCTTAATATCCTTATTTTCTTCAATGTACTTTTAGGTACGTATGAAAAAAGAAGGAGCTACGAAATGGTTGAAAAAATCGGTTTGTACTGGCACTTTGTAGACCTTGTTTGGGTATTTGTATTTACATTCTTCTACCTGGTTTAATTTTTAAAATCTAAAGCAAAATGGCACATTCGCACGAATCTAATACAAAAAGGATCTGGTTTGTTTTCGGACTTTTGTCAGTGATAACCATAGTTGAAGTTATACTGGGTATTGCAAAACCCGAAGCCCTGTACATGAACAACTTCATGTACATGAACCTTCTTAACTGGATATTCATCATACTTACCATCTTTAAGGCATACTACATCGTATGGGCATTCATGCACATCGAAGGCGAGAGAGGCAGTCTTAAATGGTCGGTTGTGGCACCACTGGTGTTTCTGGTTCTTTACCTGATGTTCATCATCCTTATCGAGGGCGACTACATCTATGAGGTGTTCAAAGGATCACACTACAAGTGGTTGTTCTAAAAAACATATAATTCATAAAAAAGGCGGTTATTTCAACCGCCTTTTTTACTTTTGTACCGAAAATTTTTCATTATGAAAAGAAAGGTTATTCTCCTTTGCCTGCTCGTTTTACCGCTCACGCTTTACATATATTTTTCGATGGTAAAGCACAACTCCCTTTACCTTCCGACCATTACTGAAAATGTTGCCGAAGCTCCTGCCGGAAAAACATTGGACGGCAAGCCTGTGGTGCTCGAAGGGAAAATCTCGATTGTCGGTTTCTTAGGCAGGGACATACGTAAAAAGAAAGAGACGCTTTTCAATATCAACCAGAAGATCAATAACAAGTATAAGGATTTTACCGATTTCCAAATTGTTATGATAGCCGCTGATGGTGCGCAGGACGAAGTGAAGCAGGTTGCTGCTGAGCTAAAGACAATGGCCGATATATCTAACTGGAAATTCATATTCGCACAGCCGGAGGCTACGAGGGCATTTTATAGTTCCCTGAAAGTTCGTGAGCCGCTGGATGCCGACCTTTCGACCTACAACATTTTTATCGTTGACAAAGCTTTAAGCCTGAGGGGCAGGAAGGGAAAAAATAAGGAAACCGGCAAGGAAGAGTATAAGGACAGCTATAATTCGTTCTCAGCAGCCGAACTGCATAACGAAATGACCGATGACGTAAAAATCGTACTGAGGGAATACCGCCTGGCCCTGCGTAAAAACGACACGCTGAAAGGTGTAAAAAGAAAAATATAATGAATAAGAAGTCATACTCATACATTGGCGTTTCGTTTATTATCCTGCTGTTCGGGATTTGGGCGGTGCCGAAGATTGTAGCAAAGTTCCAGAAATCGGACCTTGTGGAGATTGGCCCGGTACCTGATTTTACCCTTACTGACCAAAATGGTAAGAAGATCACAAATAAGGATTATCTCGGGAAAGTATATGTGGTAGAGTTCTTCTTTTCTACCTGCCCGTCGATTTGCCCGATCATGAACCGCAACATGCTTACCCTGCAGGATGAGTATTACGGCAATCCGGAATTTGGGGTGGCTTCGATTACGATAAATCCGGAGCATGATACCCCGCAGGTACTTAAAGAGCACGCCGATAAACTGGGTGTAAAGCACTACAACTGGCATTTTTTGACAGGTAACAGGGATTATATTTTTAACCTGGCCAAAACATTCAAGCTATATGCGGGAGAAGACCCGACTGCCCCGGGAGGCTTTGAGCATTCGGGAATGTTTGCGCTTGTCGATAAGGAAGGGAATATAAGGTGTCGCAAGGACTCATTTGAAAACCCGATCATGTATTATGACGGCCTTAGTGATGAAGGCGTAAAAGCAATCAAAGAAGATATTAAAAAATTACTTGAAGAATAATGGAAACATTGAATAATAACGTCGAGGCAAAATACAATAAATGGATATGGGTGCTCTCAATAGCCATACCTGTAGTGGTCGCGATCCTTTTTGGTGTCAATCTCAGGAAATTAGGTTATGACGTGCAGCCACTGTCGTTCCTGCCGCCAATATACGCGGGAATAAATGGGTTAACAGCTGTTGTGCTTGTTGTTTCGGTTTGGGCTATAAAGAACAAGAGACAAAAACTGCACGAGAACCTTATGAAGTTTGCAATCGGGCTTTCGGTATGCTTTCTTGCAATGTATGTAGCCTACCACATGACTTCCGATTCCACACCTTACGGGGGGGAAGGAGTCATCCGATATGTATATTTCTTCATACTGATCACACATATCGCGCTTTCGGTAATCATTATCCCTTTCGTGCTTATCACTTATGTAAGGGCGCTGGCAGGCAACTTTGCACGCCATAGGAAGATTGCACGCATTACCTACCCGCTATGGCTGTATGTGGCTGTAACCGGTGTAATTGTTTACCTGATGATTTCGCCTTATTATGCACACTGACATGAAACTTAAAAATTACATACTTACTGCCGTGGCGCTGGCCTCGCCTGTTTTTGCCGGTGCGCAATGCGCCATGTGCCGTGCCGCCCTCGAAAGCAGTGATGGCAACATTAAGGCCGAGGCGGTGAACGACGGTATCGTATACCTCATGGTATTGCCTTACCTGCTTGTGGGGCTTGTGGGCTATGCGGTGTACAAGCTCAGGAAAAAGAAGAAGGCCGCTTCGGAATAGTTTTCAGTCGCAGTCGCAGTTTTCAGGGTTGTATACCTGAACATTAAAAATATCCTTGTAGCGATGTTGTATTACAACTTCTTCTATTTATAACATTAGGGCCGATGCAATTGCATCGGCCCTAATGTTATATTTCGTATGTAATCGTAATCCGCCCAATCCGCATTCCATTTTCAAAAAGAACTGGACTGTAAACTGTGACTGCGACTGTAAACCAAACTACTTCATCCCGTCTATCTTCAGGTCCATTTTTCCGGTACCTTTAATAAAGGCAATGATGGCATTATTGGTAAGTTCCACTTTCTGGAATTCAAAATCGTTTAGCGTGCCGTTTACAAACACACCCGGAATAGGAGAATAGTTGTTAAGGTAAGGCAGCATGCTTTTCTTGCCGTCCTCAAGATTTTGCTTTATGGAATAGCGGCAGTTTTCCTGTATCTTCCTCAGGATGTAGCCTTCGGCCAGCCAGTTGGCGGTCTTCATCAATACGCTTTTGGTATTGAGTACATAATCCATCTGATCGAAATATATTTCCTTCGTCACCGCATTATAATTCGGGTAGCCGGTAAGGTAAATCGTGCCGTTGATGCTTCCTGTCATATCGAGCGCAACTACCATCTTGTCATCCTTGCTCCACAGGTCTACCTTCTGTACAGTTACTTTTCTTTTGCCTTCGCCAAATTCCTGCCCCTGAAAGTTTTTAGTAATGATCTTCGAGGCGCTTTCGTAGGTAGATACCGCCGCTACGACCACATCGATCTGGTCGGGCATGGTTTTTACCGCTTTCAGCACCACTTTATCTTTGCTGAATGTCTTTTTAGGTGCCTGTCCAACGCGGGTTTCCATGGTGCATTTAAGCCCCATGTTCATGGTTATCTGCTTTTTGTTCAGCACTGCGTCGGTAACATAAAGTTCTACCGGGGTAAGCAGGAACCATGTTTCGAACTGTTCGCTGGTCAGGAAGGGTGCATTAAGCTTTTCCAAGGCATCGAGCACCTGCGGCTTGAAATCGGCTACCTTTGCCAGTGATTTGTCAATCTCGTTTTCTATGCGCGACCTGAACAATTTTATGGCCGGATTGATAAGGTAGGTTACGGCAACTTTTTTTCCGGCAATGGTAATGCTGGGGCTTTCCTTCCATTCGAGTGTTTCAATAGTAGTGTCAGTAGTCATCTTCCAGTTGGAAAGCCCTATCTTGCTGCTAAAGGTAATCACGGCATCCATGTTTACCTCGCGGGTGTCGTGAAGGTCGAGGCCAAGTGCCGTGGTGCCGTAGCGTACGTTGGCCGTAACTTTTATAGGCACTACCGATTTCAGTTTCCCTTTGTCTTCAGAGAACTTTATGGGTGCGGTTTTCCAAACCTTTACCATAATGTCATCATCTTTGATGTTGTTGTCTTCATAGATCAGGCCGTTCAATAGCTTGTTTACCTGTGTCTCGACGTCGGCAATAGTAATGCTCACCGGCAGGTTGATGAAAGATGTCGCAGATTCATATACTACATCGGTGGTGTTACCCGGTTCGGGTTTAAGGGCTTCAATTTTTTTTGTGGTGCCGCATCCTGTAATAAGAAAAACAGAAAGCAAGGCTAGGGGAAGCAAGGTCTTCATGAGGATAAAGATGAATTTTTGCAGCAAAAGTAAAGCAATTTTCCGTAACAATTTTAACAGGAAAGCGTCTAACAAAAATATAATATGGTTACCCGCGTTAGATATTTTAATAAATTTGTAACCAATTCCCAAACACAACCCATGAAAAGCAGACTGTATGTGATATCGTTCTTTGTTTATGCGTTTTTCTCCGGAAGCTCGTACGGACAGGAAGTAAAGAAATGGACACTGAAAGAATGCGTTGACTATGCACTGAAAAATAACATTTCGATAAAGTTGGCCGCCCTCGATGCCGAAGTGGTAAACATTGCCCGCAAAGATGCCTGGGGCGCTTTCCTGCCTACTGCCAATGCGCAGGGGTCGCATTCGTGGAACATAGGCCTCAACCAGAATATCACCACCGGTCTTTTGGAAAACCAAACCACCCAGTTTACCTCGGTAGGGCTAAACGTGGGTGTGGATATTTACAAAGGCCTGCAAAACCTGAACCGTTACCGCAGGGCCAACCTCGCCATTATTTCGGCGCAGTATACAACCCTCAAAATGCAGGAAGATGTAGCACTGAATGTGGCCAATGCCTACCTGCAGGTGCTTTTTAATAAAGAGAACCTCAAGGTGCAGGAACAACAGCTTGCTTACGATAACAAACAGATGGAGCGCGTGCAGGAGCTTGTAGAAGGCGGGGCAGTGCCGCGGGGCGACCTGCTGGATGTAAAAGCGACCGTAGCGGCCGATAACCAAAGGAAGGTAGCCGCTGAAAATACGCTGCTGATATCAAAACTGAGCCTTGCACAGCTCATGCAGCTGGAAGACTTCCAGAGTTTTGATACCGAAGAAGGTAATTATGAGGTGGAAGCTGACCCTATATTGCTGGAGCAGCCATCAACGATTTACAATAAGGCAAAAGAGCTAAGGACAGAGATAAAGATTGCGAAAGCCAATGTAGAGATTGCTGAAAAGGATGTGAAAATTGCCCGTGGAGCTTACCAACCTACGATTAGCGGATTTTATAGCCTTACTACAAGGGCTGCATATTCTGACAGGATTGTCGGGGTTACCCGCGATACCCAAAACCCAACAACAACCATAGGTTTTGTTGATGGCACGAATCAACTGGTTTTCCAGGATAATTATGTGCCTGTGCTTGGCAGGTACGCGCCCATCATGGACCAGTTTAATGATAATAAGGGGCATTCATTCGGGATTGGTGTAAGTGTGCCGATCCTCAACGGCTTTGCCACAAGGAACAATGTCGAAAGGACCAAAGTTGAATTGGAACGATCAAGGTTAACACTGGAGCAAACGCAGCAGGACCTGGAAAAGAATGTTTACACAGCTTATACCGATGCCATGGGCGCATTGAAAGCTTATGATGCCGCGGTATCTGCTTCAAGTGCCAGGGAAGAATCGCTTAACTATGCAAAAGAGCGTTATGAAGTAGGGCTGATTAATGTTTTCGACCTGAACCAGGCACAAACACTTGCGGTGAATGCACAATCTGAAGTATTGCGTACCAAGTACGATTATATTTTCAGGGTCAAGATACTTGAATTTTACTTTGGAGTACCTATCTCCCAAATTTCTCAAAAATAAACACCATGTCAAAAAAAACGATCTATTTTTTATTAGGCGGGGTAGCGCTTCTAATAGTATTGCTGGTAATCCTCAAAAAAACGGGTGCTATTGGCAACAAAGACGAAGGCAAAGAAGTTGAAACTGCAACGGTTAAGGAAATAACCCTTACCGAGACGGTATCGGCTACCGGAAAGATACAGCCCGAAGTGGAAGTGAAAATTTCTTCGGAAGTTTCTGGAGAGATTATCGAGCTGCCTATTAAGGAAGGGCAAGCCATTAAAAAGGGTGACCTGCTGGTGCGCATCAACCCCGATTTGTATGAATCGGGCGTGAGCAGGAGTGCTGCATCATTGTCCACAGCACGTGCAGGCCTTAGCCAGGCCGAAGCGCAGCTCAAGGAAGCCAAAGCCAATTATGACCGCAACAAGCGCCTTTTTGAGAAGGGAGTCATTTCAAAATCGGAATGGGATAAGATCGTTTCGGCTTATGAAGTAGCGCAGGCAGGGAAACAGTCGGCCTACTTCAACATGCAAAGTGCGGGCGCAACAGTTACCGAGGCCAGGGACAACCTGAACAGGACTACAATCTATTCGCCCGTAGACGGTACTATTTCCAAGCTGGATGCCGAACTGGGTGAGCGTGTCGTAGGGACGCAGCAAATGACCGGTACCGAAATACTCCGTGTGGCTAACCTTAACAACATGGAGGTTGAAGTTGATGTGAATGAGAACGACATTGTCAAGATCGAGATAGGCGATGAAGCGGAAATTGAAGTTGACGCCTACCTGAAAAAGAAATTCAAGGGCGTGGTTACAAGCATTTCCAATTCTGCCACTGCAGATCTTACAGCCGACCAGGTGACCAACTTCAAAGTTAAGGTACATATCCTGAAAGAGTCGTATGAAGATATGGTAAAAGGCAAGCCTTCAAATTATTCGCCGTTCAGGCCGGGCATGACGGCAACTGTGGACATCATTACCGAAAGGAAAGAGAATGTGGTTGCGGTGCCTATCAGCGCGGTAGTGGTTAAATCAGATACTACATCTGTAAAAAGGGATGTAGTAAAAGAGCTGGAAGAAAAGGAAAAAGAAAAAAAGACGGGAGTAGTTGAGAAAAAACACGAATGTGTATTTGTTAAAGTAGGCGATAAGGCTGTGCTCAGGCCGATAGTTACCGGTATTCAGGACGATACTAACATAGAGATACTGAGCGGCCTCAAAAAAGGAGACGAGGTAATTACAGGGCCATATGCGCTGGTGACGAAGGAGCTCAATCCGGAAGACAAGGTGAAAACCAAGCCAAAAGACAAAGACTCCAAATAACACATGGGTTATATTTTAAATATTGAGACAGCTACAAAAAACTGTTCGGTCTGTGTGGCTAAAGAAGGTACAGTCCTATCGTTGAGGGAGTATGCCGGTGAAGGCTATGCGCATGCCGAGAAGCTGCACGTTTTTATTGAAGAGGTTTTAAAAGAAGCGGGTATCACATATAGTGTATTGGATGCCGTGGCCATTAGTATGGGACCGGGGTCATATACCGGCCTCAGGATTGGTGTTTCGGCGGCTAAGGGGCTGTGCTATGCCCTGTCCATACCATTGATAGCTGTTGATACCCTTGAGGCTCTTGCAAGGCAGATTGAAGTTCAGGACGGGGTCATCATTCCAATGATAGATGCCCGGCGCATGGAGGCGTATACGGCCGTTTTTGATTCAAAACACCAAAAAATCAGGGAAACCAAAGCAGAAATAATCACGGAAGATTCATTTAGCGATCTGGAAGGGACAATTTACCTCGTTGGAGATGGCGCTGCAAAATGCAAAGGTGTGCTTCCTGAAGGGAAATTTGTTTTCCGTGATGACATTATATATCCTTCATCAGCAGAGATGGCCGGAGTATCTTTTGATAGGTACAAAAAAAGCGACACTGTTGATGTCGCTTATTTTGAGCCTTTTTATTTAAAGGATTTCCTTATTGCAAAGTAGTTACAGGATCGATTCGATGAAGCCTGAAAGCTCCTGAAGATCTTTAGCTTCTTCAACATCTATCTTGTTCTTTTTGATAAAATCCAATACTTCTTTGCTTTTGCCCGGTACCAGGTTTGCAATGTCTTTTTTATTAGACACGTAAGTGATTTCGCCATCATTGATCTTTACATAGAACTCATCATCAGCTCTTTTATATGTTGCCGGTTTTGAAGCATGATAGCTGTCCTGTGCAATTTTTCCCGGCTGAAGGTATATTTTTTCCCTCTTGTAGATCTTTACTTTAGAATTATCACTCACTACATTAAGGTAGCCGTTTATCTCTTCGCCTTTTTCGGTCTTGTATTTTTGGAAAGCATACACTTCTCCGGTTCCTGTCATTGTAACAGTTGAGCCGGTTTGTTTCGGCAATATCTGGGTTGTTCCCTGCTGAGGGTTGTTCATTTCAAAATAATCGGAATAGGCATTGTACTTAACCAGGATTATTTGCTCATTCCCTGAAGTCTTAGCAGGCATGAATCTGTCATCTGTATACATAGATCCGGTTGCGGGCATTGCACTCTCCGCTTTTACCATGATTTGTCCCTGGGCACCGCCGGAGTGCATAGGGGTTTGATTAATTTGAGCATTTATGAATAGTGGCGAAAATGCCAGTAGGATTGCAGGGATAAGATTGAATTTTTTCATTATGATGGTATTAATTTTTAAAGTGCCAAATATACTTTGTTTTTGTAAAATCGTTGCATACAATGCATTAAAAAAACGCAAATAGCATGCCACAAGGAAATGAAACGCAGCTTTTTATTAATTATTGTCGGCTGTGCTTACTTTTTCAGGTGAATATCGCGCTGTGGATGTGATATTTCGATGCCCTCTTTTTCAAATGCAGTTTTTACATTTTCATAAAAATCCGAAACCATCGCTCCGTACCTGCCCCGCTCAGCCCAAATCAGTACGGCCAGGTCAATGCCATTTTCGCCCAGCGACTTTATGTCAATCGATGGTGTTGGCTCGGTAAGGATATTCGGGTCATTTTTAATTACACCGTATATGACATCCTTTACGCTCTTCAGGTCGTTCTTGTAATCAACACTCAGCAAAATTTCTGCCCTCCGCAGCGGTTCCTGGGAAAAGTTCTTGATAGTGCCGTTAGACAATGCCCCATTCGGCATATAGATCACCTGGTTGTTGCCGGTTATGATCCTGGTGCTGAAAATCTGTATGCTGTTTACCGTACCGGCCTGCCCCTGCGCTTCAATATAATCGCCTACGCGGAAAGGCTTAAACAGGATGATGAGCAATCCGCCTGCAAAGTTGGAGAGCGATCCCTGCAATGCCAGGCCTATCGCAATTCCCGCAGCGCCAAGTGCCGCCATGAGCGACGTGGTCTTCACGCCCAGCTGGTCAATCACGGTAACGAATAATATTACCCTGAAGACCCATGTAAACACATCGAGTACAAATTTTAAAAGGGTAGGGTCCAGGTCCTTTTTGTTCATCAGGTTCCTGACGATTTTCCGGAACAGCTTGATGATCAGAAGTCCAAGGACAAGGACTATCACGGCTGAGATAAGGCTGGGTACGTAATCGACAAGGTTGCTGTAAAAGCGGGTAATGTAAACATCGATGTTTTCGATGGCGAAAAGAGGTATCATTTTAGTTCCAGTTCTTTTAAGGCGTCTTCTAAATTTGAGTGCGGCAAGTTACACGCGTTGTTGCGGCAAACATAAAACATTAATCTATCTTTAACAAGGCGGTTTTGCAGGAAAGGAACTGCCGATTCTTCCTCACAGCCGGCAACGATAATATGGGGAAGGTATAGGTTGTTGATTTCCCTGATTGCCTCTGCTGCATTTTCGCCGCAAACGGCCAGTTCCCTGTTTTGCATTGACAATTCGAACCAAAGGTTGATCCAGTTGGAGAATGCCGACGGATAATCCAGTCCCGGCAGGATGCGGTACAGCATTTGCAACGCGACCTTTTCGTAATATTGGTTGCTGAACAGCAGGCTCAGCTTGTACAATACATTCCCCATGACGGAATTGGATGCGGGGATAACATTGTCTTCCGTCTCATAATGCGGGGTTATGAGCTGTTCCCCATTCTTAGCTGTGTAGGAGAAAAACTGTACCTGCTCATCATAAAAATGCTCCAGGCAGTAATCCGTAAGCTGTTTGGCATACATCAGCCACTTTTCTTCAAGGGTCGCTTCGTATAGCGTTATGAAAGCATCGGCGGTATGGGCATAGTCCTCCAAAAAACCTTTGATTTTGGCCGTACCGTTCTTATAGGTTCGCCATAAATGCCCCTCGCTGTCCCACATTGTGCCGGCAATGAACAATGCATTGCGCCGTGCCGCGGTGAGGTACTCTTCATTGCCAAGTGCTTTGTAGGCATCGGCATAGCCTTTCAGCATCAGCGCATTCCAGGAAGTTAGCGCTTTATCGTCCAGTCGGGGTTTTTCGCGGTGTTCCCTTGCTTCATAGAGCAGTTGTTCCCATTCCGTTTTCTTTTCCTGAAGCGCTTCGGCACTTACTCCTGCTTTTGAGGCTTGTTCGCCAAGGCTTTCATTTTGTATCAATACAAATTTGCCATCCTCCCAAAACCCGAATTCATTGATATTGTATATGGCAGCAAAAAGTTCGAAGTCTTCCTCTAATAATTCTTTAAGTTCGTCCTTTTCCCAAACGTAAAAGGCGCCTTCCTCAAGATGGCCTCTTACATCAAGGCTGTCGGCATCAAATGCGCTGTAAAAGGCACCGCTTTCGTGGGTAAGCTCGTTTTTTATAAAGAAATGCGTTTTCTCAATCACCTCCTTATATAATGCGTTCCCGGTGCGCTTATAGGCATTGGCATACAGGCTCATCAGCTGCCCGTTGTCATACAGCATTTTCTCGAAGTGCGGCACATGCCACTTCATGTCGACCGAGTAGCGCGAAAAACCGCCGCCTACCGTATCGAACAGCCCGCCCCACGCCATGCGCGTAAGGGTGAGGTCGACAAAATCCAGCAGTTCCCGGTTCCCGGTTTGGAAGCCGTAGCGCAGCAGGAACAGGTAGTTGTTGGGCATCATGAATTTAGGTGCACGGGCATAGCCGCCATACTCATGGTCGAAGCTGCGTGCCCATTTCTCCACTATGGGTTTTATGCCCGACGGGTCGGGGATTGCGCCGTCGCCCTCGGCGTTTACCAGCCCGATATGCGCAACACCCTGCATCAGCTTGTCGGCGTAGTCGAACATCTTTTCGGGTTCGCTGGCATAAATGTCCTGCAATTGCTCCAGCACCTCGATCCAGTTATTTTTCCGGAAGTAGGTACCGCCCCATACGGGCCGTCCGTCGGGGAGCAGCACCACGTTCATGGGCCAGCCGCCCTGCCCGGTCATCAGCTGTACGGCCTTCATGTAAGTAGCATCCACATCGGGGCGCTCCTCGCGGTCTACCTTTATCGAAATATAGTGCCGGTTCATTACTTCGGCCACCTCGTTGTCCTCAAAGCTTTCGTGCTCCATCACGTGGCACCAGTGGCACGCCGAGTAGCCCACGCTTACCACCATCAGCTTGTTTTCACCCTTGGCCTGTGCCAGCGATTGTTCATTCCACGCCTTCCAGTGGATGGGGTTGTTGGCATGCTGCAGGAGGTAGGGGCTGGTTTCGAGGTGGAGTTCGTTCATGGAAATGATTTTGAAGTGTAAATTTACGCAAAGCAACAGGTGCCGGCAAAACATTTATGAAATAGGTTGCCTGCACGTGTCGCATTTCTTCAATGGAGGTTTATGGAATAGTATTAATTTCCTGACCGGAAAAGAGAACTTCACCTTCTTCCAAAACATGCTATGAAAAAGAAACTTATGATGCTGCTCCTTTTTAATGTGTCCATGTATGCGCAGTGCTGGATGTCTGTAACCTCAGGAGCCGATTTTTGCGCTGCGCTTAAAGATGACGGCACATTGTGGTGCTGGGGAAATAATGAGGGCGGGCAATTGGGTATCGGATCGTTCGAAAACCAAATTGCCCCTGTACAGGTTGGTGCGGACAACGATTGGGCCTCCGCATCGGCAGGTTACGGATTTGTCATTGCATTAAAAACAGACGGTACGCTTTGGGTTTGGGGCAGAAACGATTTCGGGCTGGGTGCAGCATCCGGTAATATGGTCAATGTCCCTGAACAGGTTGGTACAGATACCGACTGGAAAATTGTGGCGGCAGGGGGAGCGCATTCGCTTGCGATCAAAGAAGGGGGCACACTTTGGGGTTGGGGAAGAAATGATTTCGGACAGTTGGGCAACAGCAGCAATATACATTCAAATGTCCCGGTACAGGTGGGGAATGCTGATGACTGGGATGTAATTTGTGCGGGGATATTTCATTCCCTTGCACTAAAGACAGATCATACGCTCTGGTCCTGGGGCTACAATTTTGCAGGCCAGTTAGGCCAGGGTACTGTGGGCTTTGGTACCGAACTGAATGTTCCTACCCAGGTAGCGGCAACAGTTTCGGCTCCGTGGCAAAGCATAGCAGCGGGCGGGCGCCACAGCGTGGGTATTACCGGGGACGGCGTTTTGTGGGTATGGGGCAGCAATACCAGTTCTGCCCTGGGGATCAACGACGGGTCCACCTATAAATCAGTGCCAACAATATTGAGCTCAACCATTGGCTGGAGTGCAGCCTTTGGGGGGCTCAACCAGACTTTTGCTTTGAAAGAAGACGGCTCGCTGTGGGCATGGGGTATAAACACCGACGGACAGTTGGGCGACGGTACGTTTATAAACAGGAGTACTTCTGTGCAAATTGAAACTGCAACCGGTGAAGTCTTTGCCGGTAGTGGTGAGCGGCATGGGGTGGTTCTCGTGGGCGACGTAATTTCAACCGCCGGGTCAAATAATTACGGCCAGCTGGGTAGTAACACCCAGTCTCCGTCGAGCATCAGCACCCTGCAAACAGTGGCATGTCCCGTTTTGCGCAATCTAGCAAATGAGGAAAACGGAATTATAGTCTTTCCAAATCCGGCGACAGATTATATAAGCCTGCAGCATCCGGACGGTTTTGATAATGGAAAATTGGATATTTATGATGATAAAGGTGTACTGGTCATGCATGTTGATGACCTGGCCAACCCTGTGTCGACGGCTTGCCTGCAGGCGGGGGTCTACATCCTCAGGCTTACCTGCGGGGAGCGGCAGAGGTCGTCAAAACTGGTAAAGCTGTAAGTGAAGCCTGAGGTCTTTTAGTTCTTTCGGAATGGGAATTAGAGGAAGAAGGCCATATAACTTTCAAATAGTATTTTAATGCAAAACAAAAAACCCACTCGCTTTGAGTGGGTTTCTTTATGTGGTACCTCCAGGAATCGAACCAGGGACACATGGATTTTCAGTCCATTGCTCTACCAACTGAGCTAAGGTACCATTATGTTTTGCAATGTTACGTCAGTGTTTCCTGTGCTTCATTGCGGGTGCAAATATAGAACCATTTTTATATTATCCAAAACAAAAGATAAAAAAAATCAATCACTATCTTTGCCGCATTAATAACGGGAAAATGCTTTTAGCGGTAGATATCGGGAATACAATGATCAAAGCGGCTGTGTTTGAGGATGCTGTGCTCGTGGAAAAGTTTGTGTTCGATAAATCCGGCGCTGCTGAGGAGGTGCAAAATATTTTCGAAAAGCATCCGGGCATCACCCACAGCATGCTTGCATCGGTAGGGAAAGAGGAAGAAAACCTGTTTGCATTGCTAAAAGAAAAGACGCAATTGCTCGAAGTGGGCCGAAATTTTACATTCCCGTTTCAAAATAAATACGGCACGCCCGAAACCTTGGGCATCGACAGGATGGTGCTTGCCGCCGGTGCCGTGCTGAAGTTCCCGGGGCGCAACAGGCTGGTGATTGACGCCGGCACCTGCGTTACCTATGACTTTATTGACAATGCCGGCAACTACCTCGGCGGGGCCATTTCGCCCGGTTTGCAGATGCGCTACAATGCCATGCATACTTTTACGGCAAAACTTCCGTTGTTATATGCGGAAATGCCCGAAAGCTTCATTGGCAGCTCTACCGCAACGTCCATGCATTCGGGCGCGGTATACGGGCTGCTGCTGGAACTGGACGGGTTTATTGCGCGGTATGTGGAACAGTATCAGGAGGTAACGATAATAATGACGGGAGGGGATGCTGATTTTTTGGCTAAACGATTAAAAAACACCATATTTGCCAATTCAAATTTTCTGCTGGAAAGTCTGAATCTTTTATACTTATATACGAACCAATGATCAAAAAAATTGTTGCAGGCGTTTGCCTTCTTTTGTCTACAGTGGCTTTTTCCCAGGAAAATAACGCATCGCCCTATTCTTACTATGGTTTAGGTGATGTAAAATTCAAAGGCACCGCCGAAAACAGGGCCATGGGAGGGCTGGGCATTATCCCGGACAGTATCCACCTGAACCTGCAAAACCCGGCAACCTATTCCACCCTTAAGTATACTACCTTTACGCTTGGGGCAACCAATACGCGCACTACGTTCAAAACCGATACGCAGGAAGATAAAGCGCAAAGGACAACCCTCGACTACATAGCCGTGGCGATCCCGGTAAAAAATTTCGGCTTCGCATTTGGCCTTATGCCTTACACCTCTGTAGGCTACCGTATACAAAACGAAAGCGTTGACCCTGCCGACGGGCTAACGCGCATGAGGCGCTTCAATGGCAATGGCGGCCTTAACCGTGTATTTTTTGGCGGGGCATACAGGATTACGCCAAAGTTCAGCGTAGGCGCCGAGTTCAATTACAACTTCGGCCAGGTGGAAACCAAGAGTATAACGGGCATTCCTGATGCGGGCTTGCAATATGCCACAAGGGAACTGAATAATACGGATTACGGTGGGGCATCATTTAATATTGGCGCCAACTACCAGACCAGGATAGGAGATAAGCATGAGTGGGTGGCAAGTGCGACCTACACGCCGCAGGCTACGCTGAGCAGCAGCTCCGAAAGGTCGTTTGCTACCGTAACTATTACCAGTAACAGCGAGATAGTGCACGATGAGATAGAGCAGTCCCTTGTTGATGATGAGGTAAAGCTGCCGTCCAGGTTTACCTTCGGCTCCGGTTTTGGCGAAAGCAGGAAATGGTTTGTGGGCGCCGAGTATGCCTTTCAGGAGAGCAACGAGCTGGGCAACCGCTTTGACGATGTAACCGCTGCCGGGTTTGAAACCGCACACAGGTTTACCGTGGGCGGGTATTATATTCCAAAATACCTTTCTTTCAACAGCTACCTGAGCAGGGTGACCTACCGTGCCGGACTGAGGTACGAAAAAACGGGCCTTGTGGTAAATGGCGAATCTATCAATGATATGGGCGTAAGCCTGGGGCTGGGCCTTCCGCTTTACGGGGGATCCAACCTGAACATTGGCGCTGAGTATGGGCAGAAAGGTACAACATCGGCCAACCTTGTAAAGGAAAATTACCTAAACATATTCATAAGCCTCTCCATCAATGACCGTTGGTTCATAAAGAGGAAGTATGATTAATTAAAACACTACGGCATGAAAACAGCACGCATTGCATCGGTACTTTTAGTGAGCTTATTTACCCTGGCAGCATCTGCACAGGGAACCTCTAAGTGCGAGGCCGCGCTGAAGCCGTTTGAGGATGCCGTGGGTACCCTCAACTACAATGATGCCGCTGCGCTCATGCCCGACCTCCGGAAAAAATGCCCCGACTTTAGCGAAAAGCTTTACCAGTATGGGCAAAAAGTACTGGAATACAAAATTGAAACCGCAGCTACGCCCGCCGATAAGCAGCTGTATGTAGACGACCTTGCCGCCCTTTATACCGAGTACGCAAGGTATTTCCCAAAAGGGGATGGCGTAGTGAAGAAGGCCCTTTTGCAAAAGGAGCATAGCCTCGCTAAGGATGAGGAGGTTTTTAAGTCGCTCGACCTGGCGCTGGTATCCCACAAAGACGCTTTTACCGACTATAATGCCATAGAAACCTACTACAACCTGATGCTGAAGCAGTATGAGGAAGGTAAGAAAGGATTTACGCAGGAACAGTTCATAGAAAAATATGGCGCGATAGCGGCCCAGATTGCGTATGCAAAATCTAAGATTGCAGCCGACAGGGATGCCCTGCTGAAAAAACAGGAAACCGAAAAGCTTACCGCTGCAGAGAGCCGACTGGTTAGTGATGCCGGCAACAACATCAAGGCGCTGGATGCCGTAGGCGAGAATATGGCATTGCAGTCGTCGAGGCATTTTACCTGCGACAAGCTGGAAGCCTACTACGAAAAAAATTACGAGGCCCATAAAGCCGACCTTCCGTGGCTGGAGGGGCTGACTACCGGCATGTACAACAATAAGTGCTACAATTCTGCGGTGCTGTATAAGGCAGGACAGGCTGTGCATACGGCTAAGCCAACTGCACAAACAGCCTACATGATGGGCTCGATAGAAATGAAAAAGCACAATCAAAAGCAGGCTATTGTGTATTTTGAGCAGTCGGCGGCGCTGGAAGAAAATACGGCTAAAAAGGCTGACCTGTACTACGATATTGCCTCCATCTTCCGCAACAGCGACAAGGCGAAGGCCAAAGAGTTTGCCATGAAAGCAATCGGTACCAACGCGAAGTTTGGCAAGCCATACATCCTGCTCGCCGAAATGTACAGCACCGGTGGCAGGGAGTGCGGCCTTTCGGAATTTGACCGCAAAGCCCTTTCGTGGCTGGCGATAGAGACTGTAAAAAAAGCCGAAGTGGCCGAGCCGCGATACAAAACCACCGTAGCATCGCTGGTAAAGAATTTTGAAAAGAACCTGCCGACGAAAGAGGAGGCAAAGGCTGCCAAAAGGAAAAAAGGCGATGTGATAACCTACGGATGCTGGATCAGCCAAACTGTTACCGTTCCTAACCTGTAATTGATGAAGTCGTACAGTTTATACATAATATTTGCCGTTTTTGCGGTAGCCCTGATGTCGTGCGAGAGCAACTTCAAGGAGGTGCAGCGCATCAACAGCGTTGCATTTACCCCGGCGGGTGAAACTGAGAACATCAACCTGAAGTACACCGACTCAGGCAAAGTAAAGGCCATACTGGTAAGCCCGCTCATGAAGGATTTCTCCAACCTGCAATACGGGTTCAATGAATTCCCGAAAGGCGTCCATGTGACCCTGCTGGATAAAAACGGCAAGAAAAGCTATGCCGTTTCCGATTATGCCATTTGGTACAGCAATACCGAAGTGATCGATATGCAGGGCAATGTGAAGATAACTTCTGACGACGGCAAGGTGATGGAGACCGAGCAGCTGTACTACGACCAGAAGAATGAATGGTTTTATACCGAAAAAAAGTTTAAATTTACAGATGAAAAGGGCAGCTATATCGAAGGGCCGGGTGTAGACTTCAGCAAGGACTTCAAGATATTCAATGCCCAGCGCAATGTTGCGGAAATAAATAATGTAGACCCGACAGATTAATGGAAATGTACTGGAAATATGCACCCTACCTCTTTTTGGCACTTGCTGCCTTTGCTCTTTTTGATGCTTACCAAAGGATAAACGAAGGCCGCAACCCGCTCATCAGCTTTTTGTTTGCAGGGTTTGCCATCGCTTATTTCTTCTTCAAGCGTAATTTTTACAACAAGAGGTTCGGCAATAAAAAATAAAACCATCCTATGGAAACAGTGGTTATCATCGTTTGCCTGCTGCTTTCCGCCTTTTTCTCCGGCATGGAGATCGCCTGGGTTTCCACCAACAAGGTGTACCTCGAAGTAGAGAAAAAACAGCCCGACATTATTTCGAAGATACTTACGCGGCTTACTGCCAAGCCCGCGCTTTTCATGGCATCGCTGCTTATCGGCAATACCCTTGCGCTGGTCGTTTACAGTTACTGTATGTCCAATGCGGTGCTTCGATGGGTATATCCTGCCACGGGCGAAATGCATCTGGTTTGGCAGGTGCTGCTGCAAATTGTCATTGCGGCATTCATACTTTTGATCACTGCCGAATTTCTTCCTAAAGTCCTTTTCCAGGTGTATGCCAACCGGCTGATCAAGTTTTTTGCCTTGCCGGCCTATGTCTTCCACTGCCTCTTCTTTTGGGTGTCGAAAGTGGTTATCGCCATCTCCGATTTTTTGCTCGTAACCGTACTGCGTACCAAAGCCGGTACGGGGCAGGCGCTTTTTAGCCGCGGCGACCTTGAGGCTTATGTTGATGGTCATATCGGTGCTGCCGAAAACATGGATGTTGCCGACCCCGAAATTGAGCTGTTCCGAAATGCCATGGGGTTTTCGGTACTCCGGGCAAAAGACATCATGACGCCGCGAACGGAGATTGCTGCCGTGGAAATCAACGATCCTGTTGCCGAACTCCGGCAGCTGTTCATCGATACAGGCTATTCTAAGATCGTGGTATATGAGGGTGGGCTGGATAATGTTGTGGGGTATGTGCATGCCTTCGATATGTTCAGGCAGCCGAAATCGATATTCTCTGCCATGATACGGATTGAAAAAGCCGCCGGGGGGATACTCATAAAAGACCTGCTGAGCCAGCTTACCCGCAAGAGGAAAAGCATGGCCGTGATACAGGATGCCGATGGCTTTACTGCAGGGTTGGTGACCGTAGAGGACATCATTGAAGAGCTTTTTGGCGAAATTGAGGATGAGCACGACCTTGATGAAAAAGACCGTGTTGAAACGGCCCTCCCGGGGGGCGGGTATATTTTTTCGGCCGGACTGGACGTAGCTTATGTGAATGAAAAATACAAAATGGGCATCCCCGAAGCAGATGCCTATAATTCCCTGGGCGGGTTTACCGTATACCATGCAGGCCGTGTCCCCTTACCGGGCGGGAAACTGGTGGCCGGTGGCTTTGAAATAATTGTCCGCCAGGCTTCAGCTAAAAATATAAGGCTGCTTGAGGTAAGGCCGGTGAGGCAATAAGATAGTGCCCGTGCCACTACGGTGCCGGGAGGATTCCCGATTTGCTTCCGTAGTTTTGAGATTTGACTTCGCTGAACCACTTCGTTAGGTTTCTCTACTCCGCTGCGCTTCGGATAGAATGGCAGAACTTTATTTTTTTGCAGTTTCCAAAAAAAATCACCGGCGCGGTAAAAATATAGGGCCACTCCTTTTATTATTAAACAGATAATTGTATTTTCGCCCACTGAATTAAAAATTAACAAAAATAAAAATGGCGGTTTTATCAAAAATCAGGCAGCGTTCGCTCCTTCTGATACTGGTTATCGGATTCTGTTTATTGGCCTTCATCATTGGTGACATCATAAACAGCGGCGGGTTTGGCGTTTCCAAAGAAGTGGGAAGTGTGAATGGCAAGGACATCATGGCCCAGGAGTTTTTCCAGAAAGTAAATGATATGCAGTCCAGGCAGCAGGGACAGGGCGTTACTACGACCGCAGCTTCCAATGCAGTATGGAACCAAGAAGTGGATAACATACTTTTTGCCGAGCGTTTCGACAAAACCGGCATTAGGGTAGGTAAGGAACACGTATACAACATGTATGCACAGGATCCGAGCGTTGCCCAAAACCCACAGTTCCTTAACGCACTTGGTAAATTTGACAAGGCTAAATTCAACGAGTTCCTTGTGAACATGAAGACGACTAACCCGGCTCAGTACCAAATGATCGAAAGGAACGTTCCGCTTGTGGAGGACATGGCCAAAAGGCAATTGTATGTTACCATGCTGAAGGCAGGTTTCTATACTACCGATGCCGAAGCCAAAGCAAAATATAAGAGCGAGAGCGATAAGGCTTCATTTGACTATGTGTATGTTCCTTTTACTACCATCAACGACGACCAGGTTAAGGTTTCTGACGATGAGATCATCGCGTTCATGAAAAAGAACGAGAAAAAATACAAATCGGAAGCATCGCGTGAGATCGAGTTCGTGAAGTTCGACAGCAAGCCATCGGCAGCCGACGAGGCTGAAATGAAATCGAGCATCAATGCATTGCTTGCGCCAAGCGTTAAATATGACGAGAAGACTGGTAAGAATGATACTATCCAGGGATTCGGACAGCTTCCTGCTGGAGATGTTGCTGAATTTGTGGCTGCCAACTCAGAGATGGGCCTTGACACTATGTTCTATTCTAAGGAAAGGCTTCCGGTAGAGCATGCGGAGCAGCTGTTCAACCTGCCTGTAGGCGGCGTATTCGGGCCTTATATTGACAACGGATACTACAAAATTTCAAGGATGATGAAAAAAGGCGGAAGCGTAACGGCGAGCCACATCCTTATCGGATTCCAAACGAGGTCTAAAGAAGAGGCAAAGCTTAAAGCTGAGGACCTTTTGAAGCAGGTTAATGCTAACCCGGGCTCATTTGCGCAGCTTGCAAAAGATAACTCGGAAGATCCGGGGTCTAAAGATACCGGGGGTGAATATAAAGACATCGTTCCGGGCCAGATGGTACCTACGTTCGACAAGTTCATCTTCAACAATCCTGTAGGCGCTACAGGCATTGTGGAAACACAGTTCGGCTACCACGTGATCAAGGTTACCGGCAAGAGCGATGCGGTAAAGGCAGTGCAGCTTGCTACGGTAGCGCAAAAGATACAGGCGTCTGAAAAAACTACGGATGAAGTGTTTACCAAAGCATCGAAAATGGAAATGGATGCTGAAACCAAGCCATTTGCCGACCTGGCAAAACAGTATGGCCTTACGGTGAATACAGCTAACAAAGTATTGGCTAATGAAGAAGCCATCCAGGGTCTCGGCAATAACAGGGAGATTGTGAAATGGGCCTTTAATAAAGATACCAAAGTGGGCGATGTGAAGAAATTTGACCTTCCGATGGGCCAGGGCCATGTCGTGGCAAGGCTGAAAGCAGTTAACGAAAAAGGCCTGCTTCCTTTGGAAGAAGCCAAAACAGTGGTGCTTCCTATCCTTCGCAACGAAAAGAAAGCCGAGCTTATCAAGAAGAAGATGGCCGGGGCTACCCTTGAAGAAGTGGCACAAAAAACAGGCTCAAGCGTAGCAACGGCTACCGATGTTACCCTTGCTGCCCCAATGATCCCTAACGTAGGCGGTGAGCCTAAAGTAGTAGGTAAGGCATTTGCGCTTGCTGCCGGGAAAACATCAGGGCTTATCGTAGGCCAGACAGGTGTGTTCATGGTAAGGGCCAAAGGCGTAGTGGCAGCTCCTGAGCTTCCTAATTACAGCGCTTACACTACAAGGATGAAAGCTGAAAGCAGGGGTGGGGTTACCAACAGGATCTCTGCCGTGCTTAAAGACAAAGCCGATATCGTAGACAACAGGGCTGAATTCAACTAATCAGCTCTTACATTATATAGGAATCCCCAGTCATAACGGCTGGGGATTTTTCTTTTTTAATAGACGGTATAATGTAAATACTAATATAGAATTTGCTAAATTTGCGTTATACTTTAAAATACAGGATAGTGCCATATATTAAAAAGCAGTTTAAGGTATGGTTGTTACATTATTAAAGTACTAATTAAATTATTCACTTATGGCTAGCTTACAGATAAAACTTCTAACATCATTGGCCAAAGACATTAAGTCCGGCCAAAAGGATCGTGCTAAAGCAGTTACTACCCTGCAATCTGCCAAGATCCTGACCAAATCGGAAAACCTTGCCGGTCACTATAGTAACCTTAAAAAGGTGATAGTTTCTAAATAATCATTTTCATGATGTACAACAGCAGGCCAAATTTAATGATTGGGTTTCACGGCTGTGATGAATTGGTGAGAGATGAATTGGTCAGCAAGCCGAACCAGGTTAAAAAAAGTCAAGAGACCTTTGACTGGCTTGGAAACGGATTTTATATCTGGGAAAACAATTATGAAAGGGCACTTCGATGGGCCGAGGATAAGTATACTCGTGGTAAAATAAAAAAGCCTTCGGTAGTCGGAGTAATTTACCAGTTGGACTATTGCCTTGATTTTACAGATTCAGAGTTTACAGAAATCCTGTCCTACTATTATGACCTTATGAAAGCTGATTTTGAATTGGCAGGCAAAACATTACCTCAAAACAAGGATCTTCCGCAAGATCAGTACCATGACAAAATCCTTCGTGAACTTGATTGCGCAGTAATTGAATATCTCCATAATCAGATAGAAGTTAAGATTATGGAGGATATTGCTACCAATAAATTTAGTGAGCTTAAGCGTTTTGATACCGTAAGAGGGATTTTTACGGAGGGAGGCCCGGCATTTACCGGGGCCGGTATACAGCTCAAAAACCATATTCAGATATGCATCCGAAATCTTAACTGCATTAAGGGATTTTTTATTCCTCGCAATATTTCAAAATTTCCTTAACCAAAATTATTAATGCACTTCGTAAACCATTTGAAGTTGTTAGGCTTTTAATCCGCGTTTCATCATAATATCATCTCCCTATACGGCACCACTACCTCAAATCCCTTCTTTTTAAAGTAACCTGCAGGGTCATTTTCTGATACGGCCATCACAAAATCGCCACCCCAGGCCCCAAGGCTTTTTATGGCTCCGTTAAAGTCGGGGAACCGGGTTTCTTTTACGGTGGGCGTTTTCAGTACGGCGGACATGATGGCTTCGTGCTGTTCAAGCCCGGCGATAAATGACGGACTATCCGTAGCATTGATGATGTTGTCGGTCAGGGCATCGATTTGCGCAACTATTGGTGCGATGTGCTGCCGTTGCTCACGATAGGCCGCAATAGCTTCCCTGCTGTTCTGCTTGCGGTTCAGGTATACGAAATAAATGGTATCGGCGAATGCCGGATTGAAGTGTATTGGTGTAACCAGCGGATTGCCGTTATCCAGTCGGTAAAGCACCGCCGTATCGTTTTGTGCGCAGGCAATGTCGTACCCGCTGCCCCCAAAGCTTTTGTTGAGCAGATGGAAGGCATCGATGCCGAACCACTGCGCGATGTTGTTGATGAGTGTGGAGGAGCTCCCCAGGCCCCAATGGCGCGGAAAAGTGAGCCGTGTTGTGACGGTGAATGCTTTGGCGTTATTGAGCAGGCCGGTATTTGCCACGTGCGCATGGTGCAGGATCCCGATGAGGGTATCGGCCTCGGGGCTGGTCCAGCGCTGCCTGTTACCGATGATGCCCGGAAATGGCAGCTTGTCCCTGTACCATTCTGTACCATCGGCATCAAGGCTTATCCATGTAATCCATCCGTTGTCACCTGTTTCCTCCACATCAAGGTATTGTCCCGTTTTGGTGGGCAGTGCCAATGCGGTTGCGCCGTCGAGTACGGTATATTCGCCGGTGATCAGCAGCTTTCCGTTACTGTAAAAAGTCTTTTTCAATATTGGCGGGGTCAAAGTTTCGCAAACGGTCGATGTAGTCGTGCACGGCGGAGTGGCTCACGGTATTTTTTTCAAAATGCCTTACGGCCTGTCCTTTTTCGCTGTCGGTTGCTTGTAGCTGGTTCAGGATGTTCATCAGGTGCATCTTCATGTGGCCCTGCTGTATGCCGGTTGTGGTCAGCGAGCGCAGTGCGGCAAAATTCTGTGCCAGTCCTGCTACGGCAACGATCTGCATCAGTTCTTCCGCGTTGGGGTTGCCCAGCATTTCGTGCGACAGCCTGACCAGTGGGTGCAGCGAGGTTAATCCGCCGACAGTGCCCAATGCCAAAGGCAGTTCCAGCCAGAAGGTGAAAATGCCGTCCTCAATTTTGGCATGCGACAGGCTGGTGTACTGCCCGCCCGCAGATGCGTACGCATGAACCCCGGCTTCCACGGCACGGAAGTCGTTGCCCGTGGCCACCACTACCGCATCGATGCCGTTCATGATGCCCTTATTGTGCGTTACGGCACGGTATGGTTCTATCTCGGCAATCCACACGGCGGTAAGGAACTTGGAGGCAAACTCTTCAGGGTCAATGCCTTTATCGTCGCACAGGTCGGCTACCGGGCAGGAAACCTCGGCGCGAACGGTGCAGTTAGGTACGTAATTGGAAAGGATGCTCATGATGACCTGCAGGTTTTTCTCTTCATCGGTAAAGGCATCATGGTTAAGCGCTTCCTCCTTTAATGTTTTTGAAAACTGCTCAAGGCACGAATTGATGAAATTGGCGCCCATGCTGTCCTTTGTGTCAAAGGTGGCGTGCAGCTGGTAGTAGTCGGGCAATTCGGATGTTTTATTGCGAAGGGCGATATCAAGTATGCCGCCGCCCCGCTTTTGCATGTTGGCAGTAAGGTGTGCTGTGCCGGAGATCAGTTTCGGCTTGATGGCATCGAAAAAAGCCTGAAGTTTTGCGGCATCTCCTTTGTAGATGAAATGTACCTGGCCAATCTTTTCGGTATTGATTACGGTAGCTTTGAAACCGCCGCGTGCCGACCAGAATTTTGCGGCCTTGGATGCGGCTGCCACCACGGAACTTTCTTCAGTTGCCATCGGGATGATGTACTCGCGCCCGTTGATGGTAAAATTTGGGGCCACACCGAGGGGCAAATAGAAGTTAGTGATGGTGTTTTCTATGAATTCGTCGTGAAGTTGCTGCAAAGCGGCATCGGCATTCCAGTATTTTCTTATTAAATCGGCAGCGCCTTCGGGGTTTGAAAAGTAATTTTGGGCAATCCAGCCTATCTTTTCGTCTTTTGACAGTTTAGAGAACCCCGATATTCCTTTACTCATTTTCAGTAGCTTAAAATAGTATTCGCCTGCAAAGATACGGGTTTCCCGAATGTGGAGGGCCAATTATAAAACACAACGCTTAACTATTTCTTCATTTTGCGGAAAAAAGGGCGGCTAATTCATAAAAATTTACTAAAATTGGGAGTTTTTTACCATCTGCAAAATGAAATACATCAAATACCCGATTTTCTTCTTTTTAATGGCTGTCATGCCGGCAGTTGCCCAGCAAAAACTTACGCTTCAGGAAATATGGTCGGGCGCCTTCCGCACCCAGGGAATGCATGATCTTCAGGCCATGAAGAATACCAATCAGTATACTGTCCTTGATTCTGGCAAATCAGGGGCTACCATAGACCTGTACGATTTCGCTACCCTCGATAAGGTCAGCACCCTGGTTTCATCGGCCGATCACAAAGAGCTCGCCAAAGGCATAGACAGCTATACCTTCAGCGCTGATGAAAAGAAGCTGCTGCTGGCAACCAACTCTGATCCCATATTCAGGCATTCATTTACGGCTGACTTCTATATTTTCGACATCGCTTCCAAGTCGCTTTCGAAGCTGTCAGATAAAAAAGTACAGGAACCAACGTTCTCAGCAGACAACTCAAAGGTAGCCTATGCATTGGAAAACAACCTTTATGTATATGACATTGCCGCCAAAACAACGAAGCAGATTACTACCGACGGCAAAAAGAACTGCATCATCAACGGGATTACCGACTGGGTGTATGAGGAGGAATTCTCTTTTGTAAAGGCGTACGACTGGAACGCTACAGGTGACAAGATTGCCTACATCCGCTTTGATGAGACTGATGTGCCGGAATTCTCGATGGATGTGTACGGCAATGACCTGTACCAAACGCAATACGTGTTCAAGTACCCGAAGGCAGGCGAAAAGAACTCGGTTGTTTCGCTGCACATATATGACCTGAAAACGAATACTGGCAGCGAGGTAAAGCTGGGCAACTATTCTGACTTTTATATCCCGCGCATCCAATGGACTGCCGATGCCCGTGCCCTGAGCGTACAAGTGATCAACCGCCACCAAAATGACCTCGACCTCATTTTTGTGGATGCCAATACCGGCCTCGCAAAGGTAGTGCTTAACGAAAAAGACAAAGCTTATATCGACATTACCGATAACCTGACGTTCCTTAAAGACAACAGCTTTATATGGACCAGCGAAAAGGATGGCTACAACCATATTTACCATTACAGCAAAATGGGCAAGCTCATCAGCCAGGTGACCAAAGGCCCGTGGGAAGTGACCGACTACTACGGCTTTGATGAAAAAACAGGCAACATCTTTTACCAGTCGGTAGAGAACGGCTCCATCAACCGCGATGTGTACCGCGTGTCCCTGAACGGCAAAAACAAGACCAGGCTTACCCCACAGACGGGCACCAATGCTGCTACCTTCAGCCCGAACTACCAGTACTTCATCAATTCGTTCTCCAGCGCTACACAGCCTCCGGCCTATACGCTCAACAATGCGAAGGACGGCAGGGTGGTAAAGGAAATCAAGAACAACAACGCACTGCAGGCGAAGCTGGAGAAATACAGCCTTCCGGCAAAGGAGTTCATGGAGATCACCACCGAAAAAGGCCACAAGCTGAACGCGTGGATGATAAAGCCGAAGGATTTTGACCCGAATAAAAAATACCCTGTGTTCATGTACCAGTACAGCGGCCCCGGCTCGCAGCAGGTGAACAACGAATGGCACAGTACTGACGATTATTGGTTCATGATGCTGGCGCAGCAGGGTTACATCGTGGCTTGTGTTGACGGCCGCGGAACGGGCTTTAAGGGTGCTGCCTTCAAGAAAGTGACCTATAAAGAATTGGGTAAGTATGAAGTGGAAGACCAGATCGATGCCGCCAAGGTGTTTGGCAAATACAATTATGTAGATGCTTCGCGCATCGGTATCTTCGGGTGGAGCTATGGCGGTTTCATGTCGTCCAACTGCATCCTGAAGGGCAACGACGTTTTCAAAATGGCGATTGCCGTGGCCCCGGTGACCAACTGGCGTTTTTACGATTCGGTGTACACCGAGCGTTACATGCAGACCCCGCAGGAGAATGCTTCCGGCTACGACGACAATTCGCCCATCAACCATGTGGATAAGCTGAAGGGGCCTTTCCTTTTGGTACACGGGTCGGCAGACGACAACGTGCACGTGCAGAACACCATGCGCATGGTAGAAGCATTGGTGCAGGCCAACAAGCAGTTTGACTGGGCCATTTACCCTGATAAGAACCACGGCATTTACGGCGGCAAAACAAGGCTGCAGCTGTATACGAAGATGACTAACTTTATTAAAGAGAATTTATAATTAACTAAACTATTATGAGCGATAAGACAACTACACAAAAAGGCCATCCTACGGGACTTTGGTATTTATTCGGCACCGAGATGTGGGAACGTTTCGGCTACTACCTCATGCTGGGCATCTTTGCATTGTACATGCTGGATGGCTGGGACAACGGTGGTATGGGGTTTGATGCCGCGAAGAAATCAGACATCTACGGTACCTATCTTGGCCTGGTGTACTTAACCCCTTTTATCGGCGGTTTGCTTGCCGACAGGGTATTGGGATACAGGAAATCGATCATCCTGGGCGGCCTTATGATGGCCCTGGGCTATTTCCTCCTTTCCGTTCATGATATTACTTCATTCTTTGCCGGGCTTTTCTTCATCATTATGGGTAACGGCTTCTTCAAGCCGAACATTTCTACCCTTGTGGGTAACCTGTACAGCACCGAAGAGCTGAAGCACAAAAAGGATTCCGGCTACAACATCTTCTACATGGGTATCAATATCGGTGCCTTCATCTGTAACTTCGTAGCCGCGTACATGAGGATCAACTTCGGGTGGGGCTTTGCCTTTATCGCTGCGGGCGTGGGCATGCTCATCGGTGTAGCGATCTTCCTTATCGGTACAAAGCACATCAGGCACGTGGATGTGGTGAAGCCATTGCAGGCCGGCGACATGCCAACCGGCAAAATTTTGGGCTCGACCATCCTGCCGATGTTCGTTTTCGGTATTCTGGGCTACCTCATTCCGGGCAACATATTAGGGACCGATACTAACGATGCCTTCATTTTTGGCTGTGTACCGGTAATCGCATTCTTCATTTACCTTTGGTTCAAGTCGAGCGGGCTTGAAAAACGCTCCATTGCGGCGCTTCTTGCCGTATTCTCGTGCGTGATACTATTCTTCGCGATATTCCACCAGAACGGTGATGCACTTACCGTATGGGCAGAAGATTATACCAACAGGGAAATGCCCGAATCTGTAGCGAATGTCGCCGAAAAGGTAGACATGGCACAGACGGTTGAGAACAATGACATTGTAGCGCTTGACGATGCGGCTTTTACGGCAAAAATTGAAGAGCTGAGGGCAGAGGCCAACGCCATGCCGGAAAAGACCAAAGAAGAGATCGCTGCCAAAAAAGCGGCTTCGGGCAGGATTGCACAGCACGAGGCATCGCGCAAATACTTTAGCAACAAGGCTCCTGAAAATGTACCTGCAAAAGGCGAAAACCTGAAGCTGTACTCTACCGAGCTTTACCAGTCCATCAACCCGTTCTGGGTTATCCTGCTTACCCCTGTGCTTGTTGGCGTGTGGGGCTTCCTCAGGAAAAGGGGCAAAGAGCCAAGCACTCCGACAAAAATCGCATTGGGTCTCCTTATCACGGCACTGTCTGCATTAGTGATGGTAGGCGCTGTATATGCTACCAACGACCTGTCGATGAAAGCCAGCAGCTGGTGGCTGATCGCTTCGTACGGCGTAATCACGCTGGGAGAGCTGTGCCTTTCGCCAATGGGCCTTTCGCTTGTATCGAAACTCAGCCCGCCAAGGATTACTGCCCTGATGATGGGTGGTTTCTTCCTTGCCATATCGGTAGGTAACAAGCTTGCCGGCATGCTGTCGAGCCTTTGGGAAGAAATGGAGCATAAAGAAAACTTTTTCTACCTGAACTTCGGCCTTGTACTGGGCGCGGCCCTTTTATTATTCCTGATGCTGAAATGGCTGAACAGGGTAATGAAGGAGAACAACGTATATTAATATTTAGTTACTGATTTCAATGGAAATATCAAACCAATCCGTAGAGCTGGAGAAGATACAGGATTTTAAGGGCAAATATCCAAAGCAGCTTTGGTACCTTTTCCTTATAGAAATGTGGGAACGCTTTACATTCTACGGAATGCGGGCGCTGCTGGGGCTTTACATTTCGCACCTCATACTCACGGCCGATTATAAGCCGCTGGGCGCTGCCGAAATGGAAGCAAAAAAAGTGGAGTTCCAGAAGCAGAACCATGAGGAGCTGACGCAGGACCACCCGCTGTACTATATTGAAACCTCCGACATCAATAACCGGAGTGCGGCAGAGAGTACTTCCAACAAGCAATACGGCCTCATCCAGGCGTTCATTTATGCCATGGCCTTTGTGGGCGGTATGTTTGCCGACAAGATCTTCGGTTTCCGAAAGTCGGTATTCTGGGGCGGCATCCTTATGGCCATAGGTACATTTACCATGGCATTCCCGGGTGCATTTGCATTCTATGCCGGTATCAGTATCCTCATTGTGGGCAACGGTTTCTTTAAGCCGAACATCTCCACAATGGTAGGTGCGCTGTACCGCCCGGGCGACCCGAGGCGTGATGCGGGCTTCTCGCTGTTCTACTCGGGCATCAACATTGGTGCGGTACTGAGCGGGCTTACGATTGCCTATATCGGCACATCGGTAAGCTGGTCGCTGGGCTTTGCACTGGCAGGCGTGTGCATGCTGTGCGGGTTGGCACTGTTCCTGTTCACGCAAAAATCGCTTGGCCCAATCGGCCTTCCGCCGGCTCCTGAAAAGCTGAAGGAAACAAGGGCAGGCATCAACAAAAACGTTTGGGTATACATCCTTTCCATATTGTTCATACCTTTCTTCTTTGTGCTGGTATACTTCCCGTTCGAGATCGATTTTACCTTCCTTTTCGGGAATGATGCCGATGCGGATGGCAACCCGATACCCTACATGGTGCAGTTCAGCGACCTGTTCATGATGACCATTGCGGTGCTTATCCTGGGCTTCCTGATCTATACGCTTGTGAAAGTGACCAAGGAGGAGCAGAGCAAGATGTTTGTGGCGGTGGTGCTGATACTCTTCTCGGTACTGTTTTGGTCGTTCTTCGAGCAGGGCGGGGGATCGCTTAACTTCTTTGCGATAGGCAACGTAGAAAGCCACGGGCTCAACATGACCCAGGTGAACAATACGATCAACGGGCTTTGGGTAGTGATCTTTGCACCGCTTGTGGGCATGCTCTGGATCTACCTGAGCAAAAGGAAATCGGAACCGAACACCGTAGTGAAATTCGGGCTTGGCTTCGTATTCCTCGGCTTGGGCTTCCTGGTATTCTTTGCCAGCAAGTTCATGGCGAATGCAGCCGGGTTTACGCCCCTGTGGAGCTTCATGTTCGCCTACCTGGTAATAACATTGGGTGAGCTGTGCCTTTCGCCGATCGGGCTTTCGATGGTGACCAAGCTTACTCCCGGCAGGCTTCATGGCGTGATGATGGGTACATGGTTCCTTGCGAGCGCCTACGGGCAATATGGGGCAGGCCTTATCGGTTCGGCCCTGGCAACGGTAGACAAATCCATCAAGAACCCTACGAACCTTGATAAGCTGGAGCAGTACACAGCCGGGTATGAAAGTATAGGTTATGTCGCCATTGGCGCCGGTATTTTGCTGCTGGTGATTTCGCCGATACTTAAAAAACAGATGAAAGGCGCGGCATAACGTTTTTTTTAACCACATAGGCACATAGCCCGTGGCTGGTAATTTCAGGAGGCATATTTACACAGAGTTTCAAGCGTAGCTTCCTCTATGTGGCCATATGTTTTGTTAGCGGGTTGTAAAACACTATGAAGCCTATGTATCTATGTGGTTAATGCAAATTCATAAGTTTAATAACTTCGGCATTGTTTTTGCCTAACGATAAAAAACGAATTTACAATTATGAAAAAAATACTTTTAGCATTGTTCATCGGCCTTGGTACAATGGCGGTGCAGGCACAGGAAATAAAATGGATGACCATGGACGAGGCGCTTGCCGCGCAAAAGAAAAAGGCCAAGCCTATTTTCATGGACGTGTATACCGACTGGTGCGGGCCGTGCAAGATGCTCGACAAGAATACCTTTAGCGACCCGGCCGTGGCCAAATACATTTCCGATAACTTTTATGCGGTAAAGTTTAACGCCGAAGGCAAGGGCGATATCAACTTCAAAGGTAAAAAGTACAGCAACCCCGGCTTTGTAGAAGGCCGCAAGGGCAGGAATGCGCAGCATGAGTTTGCTTCGTTCCTTCAGGTGCAGGGCTATCCCTCGATGATCGTTTTCAATGCCAAGGGCGCTATACTGAACACCCTCGTAGGATATTATACGCCGGAATTATTGCTGGACACACTTAAAAAGAATTACTAAGCTTCACGGCTGCACCCTAAACGGGAGCTGCGGGAGTAAATGCATACGTTAATTATTCAATTCTGGAAGATCCCTTTTCTGCGGTAGCGTGAAAAGGGATTTTTTGCTTTTTGATAGGATTTTAACCACATAGATACATAGGCTTCATAGTGGCAGGCGGCACGATTAAAGGAAACATACCCGCACATAGCTGAAGCGTCGCTTCCCTTTGTGTAGCTCAATTGAACTTATAACCACCCTAAAGGCTATGTATCTATGTGGTTAAAATAAGAGGTTATTTATTCTATACTGAACGATCCCCTTTCTGCGGTAGCGTGAAAAGGGATTTTTTGCTTTTTGAGAGAATTTTAACCACATAGATACATAGGCTTCATAGTGGCAGGCGGCACGAGTAAAGCAAACATACCCGCACATAGCGGAAGCGTCGCTTCCCTTAGTATAGCTCAATTGAACTTATAACCACCCCTAAGGGCTATGTATCTGTGTGGTTAAAATAAGAAGTTAATTATTCAATCCTGAAAGATCCCTTTTCTGCGGTAGCGTGAAAAGGGATTTTTTGCTTTTGGCAGGTTGCTTCCCAGCGCGCAATGTACGATTTGTAATTGCTGGCATCGGCTACGACCTGTTTCGGTTTGAGTTCCGACAGTAGCCTTTCCAAATTGACTTTTGGCGAATGGGTGAGCACCAGCACGTCGGGCTTCATTTGCGGGCTGTAGGTGGCCGCACTGTCGACAACCAGCACCTTGCTCCCGTTGTGCCATAAAAGGCTGCGCAGGGGCTTAATGCTGACTTCACCCGCAAAGCTGCCCTTGCGGTACGATTTTACAACGGGGCTTTGCAGGGCGAGGCTGTCGTTGCTGTAAACGGTAATGCGGCTGTCCTCCTTTACGGCAAGCAACGGTCCGTCCCAATTGTTGAATACCACGAGTTCGTCATGGGTTTTGCTGTCCTGGACAGTCAGCGTATAAATGCCCTGAAAGGCAAGTATGGCAACCAATACTGCTGCCGTTCGTGCATAGCTTTTACGGAACAGCCAAAGCACCATCAGGATAAGGATGGTGTAGAGCGAAATGTTAAGCAGCAGCGTAAAAGGGATGTCTTTCAAAACCAGTTTGTCGAATGAGGCCACCCGGGCGATGAACGCGTTCATGCCCATGATGAGCCACTCCAGGGCATGGCCAAGGAAAATGGCTACGGGCGGCGCGATGAAATTGAGCAGTAGCACAATGAGGCCAAGGACCAGTATAACATTCGATAGTGGGATCACGACGAGGTTCGCCGCCATGAACAGCAACGGGAACTGGTTGAAGTAGTAGAGGCTGAGCGGCAGTACGCCAATCTGCGCCGCAAGGGAGATGAGTACCGTGTCGATGGCATAGTTGACAGCGGCGTATTTCGAAACCCTTGCCTTTTTATACAGTGGCTGGAGCCAGACGATGGAAAACACGGCAATGTAGCTGAGCTGGAAACCGACATCAAACAGGAACATCGGCCTGGCCAAAAGCAGCACCAGCATGGACAGGGCCAGCGAATTATAGATGTTGGTAGTGCGGTTGGCATATTGCCCGATGAGGATGATGCTGAACATGACCACCGACCTTACCACCGATGCCGACAGGCCCGTAATGAACGCAAAGCCCCACAGTAATGCCAGTATGAGGAACAGTTGAAGCAATTCGCCCCTGCGGCGGAAGCGGTTGAGGGGCCGGAGCAGCAGCGTAAGGATATAGAACAGCATGGAGAAATGCAGCCCCGAGATGGCGAGTATGTGCAGTACGCCGGCGTTGGCATAGCTCTCGGTGGTTTCCTTGTCCATGTCCTGCCGCTGGCCCAGCAGTAACGCATTGATGACATTCCGGGTCTTCGCGTCAAAATCATGGATATCGAAACTGCGGATGAGCTTTTCGCGCAGGCTGCCTACATAGGAGTCGAAGGTATTGATGTGCCCGGCCTTTGCGAAATTATCCTTCAGCCGCACCTGGTGGAACACGCCCTGCTTTTCCATATAACCGGAATAGTCAAACTGGTAGGGGTTGAGTGCGCCTTGTATGGGTTTCAGGCCGCCGGCGATGTAGTAGGCATCTCCGGGTGTGAGCAGTTTGTGCAGGCTGTCCCTGGGTACGGTTACCAGCAGCTTGCCCGAGGCCGGTTTACCATCGGCGGCAAGCATCTCAAAATAGTATTTTTCGGAGAATTCGTTGGGCTTGAGGCGTTCGGATACTACGGTTTTCAGGACAGGGGTTTCGCCGTTTTTCAGTTGATGGGTGTAATGCAATTGCTGGTTGGGCGGGTAGTGGAGGTGCTGTACGAGCATGCCCACGGCAAAGGCAAACAGCCAGGTTGCCATCCCGAACCAGGGTTTTGGGAGGAGCTGTTTTTTTGCGATGGCGTAGGCTGTAATAAGTCCTGTTAATGCAATCGCCAAAAATGGATAAATAAATTCTATGGAGATAGAAAGCCCGTAACCCGCCAGGATGCCCGCCGCAAAAAAGAGTGTGATGCTGATGATTGGAAACCGCAATGCCTTCATAAACCGCAGATTGAAACAAACATACGGAAAAATGCTTCATGTTACCCAAATATCCTATTGGGTATACCCTAAAATCATCATGTAGTTACCTTAAAATACCCCCGGAAGGGTCATAAATTTCCCTTTTATATCCTTAAATACCCTAAAATACCCCTGTCAGGTTAAGCGGTAAAAGATCCGGAATGTGTTTTGGAGGAAAAAGATTAATCTTCGATGACCCTGTTGGCCTGCACAAAAGTACGTGCATGGTAAGCCTCATTCATCGATGAAACGATGACACCCGAGCTTGTAGACGAGTGCACGAAAAGCACTTCGCCTTCTTCGGTCACTTCGGTTACGATGCCTACGTGATTGATGCTGCGCCTGTTATGGCTGTTCTTGAAAAGGAGCAGGTCGCCCTTTTTCACTTCAGAAAGTTTCACTTCGCGGCCTGCACCGGCCATTCCGGCTGAGCTTCGCGGCAGCGTGATGTCGAATATTTTGAAGGTGCTGAATACCATGCCCGAGCAGTCCATGCCGTCGCGGGTAGTTCCGCCGGCCCTGTAGCGTACGCCCACAAAATCGAGGGCGTTGTTTACGATCTGTAATGCCAGGTAGTTATCAGTTTCAGGAACGAAATCAGGATCAGGCGAGTCGGTAAGTAGTTTTTTGAAGTCTTTTTTTGAAGATTTTTTCTTCGGCAGTTCGTTTGCAGATTTGTTCGGCCCTTTTACTATTTGCTTTTTCTGAACCGGTTCATAGGCAATAAGGTCTTTATTGTCCAGTGCGGCTGTTTCCTTTACGACAGGCTTTTTAGCAGTCGGTGCCTGAGTAGGGGTGGCGGCGGTTTCAGTGTAGGAATAGATACCCTTTTTTTGGGCTTCTTTTTTGGAAGTTACAATTTGTGCCTTTGCGCTGAATGCTGCAATAAGGAACAAAGCCAGGGTTATGGGGCGGAGGTTCTTCAAATCTTCTTATCTTATAATTCTACTTCGTTTTTGACAAATATAGAAAAATAATTTTAAGGTCAATTTAAGAACTTATGTTAAATGTTTGATTATGAGGTTTGCTGTTTTCTCGCTGGCACCTTCGCCGCCAAGCTTTTCCTCCAGTAAATCGTACTGTTTCAGCAGGTTTTCACGATAGGCAGGTGTTAATAACTTTTGCAGTTCTTCCCTTATGTTTTTTTTGTTAAAGTCATTTTGGATGAGTTCTTTAACCACCTCCTTGTCCATGATCAGGTTTACCAGCGAGATGTATTTCAGGGTGATGATGCGCTTCGCGATCTGGTAGGAAATCCATCCGCCTTTGTAGCAAACTACTTCGGGAACTTTAAACAGCGCAGTTTCCAGCGTAGCGGTTCCTGAAGTTACCAGCGCCGCATGGGCTATGCTGAGCAGGTCGTAGGTCTTGTTGGAAATGAACTTTACGTTGCTGCTGCCCAAAAACCGCTGGTAAAACGCATATTCCTGTGACGGCGCACCGGCAATGACAAACTGGTAATCCGGGAAATCATTCACTACCGAAAGCATTACTTCGAGCATTTTGGATATTTCCTGTTTCCTGCTTCCGGGAAGCAGGGCAATAACCGGCCTGTCATCCAGGCCATGCTCTTTTTTAAAGTTGTCAGGGTCCGCTTTCTTGCGGTTATGTATGGCATCGATAAGCGGGTGCCCCACAAACTCCACCGGGAAGTTGTGCTTTGTTTCGTAAAAATCCTTTTCAAAAGGCAGTATGATGTACATCCTGTCTACATCACGCCGTATGGCTTTGATGCGGCTTTCCTTCCATGCCCATATCTGCGGCGATATGTAGTAATGCGTCGGGATGCCGCGCTCCTTCGCCCATTTGGCAATGCGCATGTTAAAGCCGGGATAGTCTATGAAAATGATGACATCGGGCTGAAAGGCCAGGATGTCCTGCTTGCAGAACTTTATGTTACTCAGGATGGTGCCCAGATTCTGGACCACTTCGGCAAAACCCATAAAAGCCAGGTCACAGTAATGCTTTACCAATGTGCCGCCTGCACCCTGCATCAGGTCGCCGCCCCAAAAGCGGATGTCTGCCTGTGGGTCCTTTTTATAAAGTTCCTTCATCAGGTTCGAACCATGCAGGTCACCCGACGCTTCGCCGGCTATAATGTAGTATTTCATTTGCCTTAGTTTGGTTGTCCAAAAATACAATTTTTTATTTGGGGGAAAGTTCCAAATAAATGTCCCGTTATTGTCAGGGTACAATTCAATAATGGATGTGTTGGTTTTTGTTTCAGATATGTAACAATTTATTGCAAATGCCCGGCCTGAGCCAAATAAAAAGCCCCTGCAATTGCAGGGGCACAGTCCAAAATAATGTGTGTGGCAATTATTCTTTTGTGAATTCCAGTGTGGCAGCAACAGAAACTGTTTGCGTTTCGCCGCCCACGGTCACTTCCACCTCATAAAAATCAGGCACATACGATTTCAGCTTGTTCCCTGTTTTAGTTAATTCAAAATCGCTGCTCTCGCCCTCTTCATCAGTTGATGATACAACTACAGAATTTCCGTCAACTGCATAGGTGCCTTCGGTTTCTGCTGTATAGCATTCATTGCCCAGCCATGGTGTGCTCAGGAAATTTATAGCCTCATTGTTGGCTAAAAATTCCAAATACGTAGCCGTCCAGCACTGCCCTGTCTCAGCAATAAGGTCTTTGCTGGCAGTACCGTCATCGTTACCGTCAAAAGCCTGGTCGGTCGTGATTTTGGTAAGTTTCCATTTTCCGCTAAGGGCTACGCTGTTTGAGCTGTCGTCGTCTGAACATGACATTGCCATAAGGGCTGTTGCTGCGAAAGCAACCATTGAAATTTTTTTCATTTTGTGATTGATTTGATTGATGATTAAAAATTTATGTTAACGGCGAAGCATTTTGCAATAGCCGTGCCAAAAATTAATTTTTTAACCGTAAAATTTAAAATTATTTTTCCTGTTAATTTTAACAAAATGATTTTCAATGATTTGAGGGTTGGTTAAAAATTTTTATTTTTAATATCCTATTGCTTCGTGTATACGAAGGTCGCTTGAGAGATGGTTGTTATGTCTCCGAATTGCCCCAGGCCCGGTATGTAGGGGTAATAATCGCCATCAAAATCAAAAGTAGCGGTAAGGTATTCCCTTGCCTGCGATAGGTAGTTTTTCCCACTACCCCCAATTCTGTTAAAGTATAGGTGAAAGTGACGTTGTTCCCTGAGGCTTCAAAGGTTACCTGCTCATCTTCATACGGGTCTTCCGAAAAGCAATGCACGGGGGAAAACTGCTGTATTGCCAGTTCCAAAAACGATCTTTGAAACGGTAGTGCAGACAATTTCGTCGATAATTTTCAGAGCCTGTGCCGTCACCGTTAATATCCTGCGGAGGATGGTTGAGGTCTATGTAGGTAAGTTTCCATGTGCCGTCAGGCGGGGCATTGTTTGAACTATCATCATCGGAGCATGCAAACGCCGTCATGGCCGCGAGTGCAAGGAGTGTAATTTTTTTCATTTTAAAATGGTTGGTAATTATTGTTTTGTGTAAATAAAAGTAGTTTGCCTGAAAATGGCTGACGGGTCACCATACTCTCCGGTGCCGGGTGTATAGGGGTAAGACTCAACAGCAGATGGATTATATGATGTCGTTAAGCGGTTGCCCTCCCTTATGAAAAAACAGTTGGTAATTCGGCCTGTTTCCAGGTGAGTGTAGAAAAAAGTTATAGTGTCTCCCGATGTTTCATATTCAGTTATATCCGGTATTGAACTGCCGTATATGCAACATGCCGAAAAAATCGCGGTAGCATTTTCATCAAACGTAATAGACGAGTTTTCAAGGCAGCTATACTCTTCAAAAAAGTTTTCTGAAAAAATACCATCAGAGTTTATGTCTTTTGGCCCATCAAAACTGTTCAGGGAGGTGAGCTTCCATGTAGTCCCTTCAAGTGAAGTATTCGTGGTTGAGCTGTCATCATCGAAGCATGCAAACGCGGTCATGGCCGCAAGTGCAAGGAGTGTAATTTTTTTCATGGGATTTATATTGGTTTTATAAAATCCCTACAAAAGTTGCGCCAGTATTTTCTTACCTAATCTTCAATGTATGTAAGTCCTGCCTTTGATGTTGCCATGGTATTAAATGACAGCCGTGTTTTATGGCCGATTTTTGCAGTCATGAATCAAAATAATAGTCAAAAAAAATGCCCTTGCATTTGCAGGGGCATCTGATTGAGTCTTATGGATTTACTGTTTTGTAAAGATCATTTTTGCGTTCAGTTTTACAGGGTTTCCGTCTATTTCCGCCTGATAAAATTCAGGAATATTAATGCGTAGCAGGTTGCCCGACTTTTGGTAAGTGATGCGCTCTGTTTCGCCTTCGATCTCTACTTCGGTCTTAACAGAAAGGTATTCCAGTTCGTAAGAGCCTTCTTTTGTAGTGGCTTCGCAGGTAGCGCCTTCTTCAGGGGCCACATTCATAAAAGAAGTAAAGCTTCCGTCGCTGCCAAATTCAAGATATGAATCCGGTAAGCAGTTGCCGGCTTCTGTAAGGAGGTCTGTAGATTCTGTGCCATCACCATTACCGTCAAAAGGTTCGTTAGTAGTTACAGAAGTAAGTTTCCATTTTCCGGCTACGGCAGAAGTAGTAGTGTCATTGTCGTCGCTTGAACAGGATAGCGCCAATAGCGCGGTTGCTGCGAAAGCAACCATAGTCATTTTTTTCATTTTGATTGATTTGATTGATGATTAATAATTTTATTGCGAACAATTAGCTATATGACTACTATAAACGGGTTTTGTTACATATTTCTTATAAAAAAAACACCTGTTGCTGATTTTTTTTCAGGCAACAGGCGTTTTGAATTCTTTTTATTTGCGGTAGGTGTCTGACTACAAGTTTTTTATATTACTGAAAGTAGTTTCGTACAAATGTATTTTTTTTTAATTTTTTCTATCCTGTTTATGCAACTCCCACCCATTCAACGTCTGTATCGCATGGTGCGCGGTTAGGTCAAATTGTACCGGCACCATCGAGATATAGCCGTTGGCGAGGGCCCATTCGTCGGTATCTTCGCCATTGTCGAGGTTCACGAACTTGCCGCCCAGCCAGTAGTATTCGCGGCCCATCGGGTTGGTGCGCTTGTCGAAGCTCTCCACCCACATGGCCTTTGCCTGCCTGCACACTTTTATGCCTTTGATATCTTTTTCATTAAGTTTCGGGAAGTTGACATTAAGGATCACGCCTTCAGGCAATCCATTGTCAAGGACCTGTTGCGCGATTTTTTTGATGAATGGCTTTACAGGCTCAAAATCGGCATTCCAGTTGTAATCAAGGAGTGAGAAACCGATTGCCGGGATGCCTTCAATTCCGGCCTCTACTGCGGCACTCATAGTGCCCGAGTAAATTACATTTATAGAAGAGTTCGAGCCGTGGTTCACCCCGCTTACGCACAGGTCGGGCTTGCGTTTCAGTATTTCGTTTACGGCAAACTTCACGCAGTCTACGGGCGTTCCGCTGCAGGCGTATTCCTGTTCCACATCGGGGTCTATGTCTATTTTGTTGATGAAAAGCGTGCTGTTGATGGTTATGGCATGTCCGGTTGCCGACTGCGGGCTGTCGGGAGCTACCACGACAACTTCGCCCAATTCCTTCATTACGGCAATGAGTGCGCGTATGCCCGGTGCGGAAATACCATCGTCATTCGTAACTAATATCAGCGGTTTTTTCTTCATTGTTTGGCAGAATTAAAAATAAGTATCGTACTTTTACGTTTGCTAAATTACACAATTTCACAAAGCACCCCTAATGAAGTTTTTTGGCGATGATGGAGGTTTGGCACGCTTTTTATTGTAAATTGTAATTAAGATAAACTAATGAATGCCGTTATAAAATTTATGAAGAGAAATTATAAAATACTGTTGTTTGTAGCGATACTATCGGTAGCGCTATGGAGTTTCATGCCCGGAACGCAGAAAAAATCGGGCGATCCCGACAGGGACATGGTGCTGTTGGAGCTTTTGACCTATGTAATTGAAAAAGGCCACTACGACCCCGCCGCCATTGACGATACGTTTTCCAAAGGAGTATACAAAAGCTACCTGGAGCAGATAGACCCTTCCAAGAGGTTCTTTACACAATCGGATATCGATGAATTCTCAAAATATGAAGACAAGATCGATGATATGATCCTGGCCAAGGATCTTACTTTTTTCGACCTGACCAACACCCGTTTGCTGGAAAGGATCAAGGAGGCGGAAGGTTTTTATAAGGAAATCCTTGCCGAACCGTTCGACTTTAAAAAGGACGAGCAGTTTAGCGTGGATTACGAGAAAATGCCGTATGTTAAGAATGATAGCGAACTCAGGGAGCGCTGGGAAAAACAGCTTAAACTGTCAGTGCTTTCTACGGTTACCGATAAAGAGAAGCTACAGGACGAGATTGCGGCTAAAAATACAGATAAAGGGAAAGCATTCGAACCTAAGAAGACCTTTGCCGAGCTTGAAAAAGAAGCACGTGAGTCGACATTGAAGTCGCTTAACGATTACTTCTCTTTCATAAAAGATTTTAAACGCGATGAATGGTTCAGCATTTACCTGAATGCCATTGCCGAGCGTTTCGACCCGCATACCTACTATTTTGCACCTGACGACAAAGAGAAATTCGATACCAGCATGAGGGGTTCCCTTGAGGGTATTGGCGCCAGGCTGCAAAAGAAAGGCGACTACATTGAAATTTCGGAACTCATTCCCGGCGGGCCTGCCTGGAGGGGCAAAGATCTTGAGCAGGGCGACCTTATCATGAAAGTAGCCCAGGGCACAGGCGATCCGGTTGACATTGCCGGTATACGCCTTGACGATGTGGTGAAGAAAATTAAGGGTAAAAAGGGTACCGAAGTGCGCCTTACCGTTAAAAAAGTTGACGGCTCGATTAAAGTGATTTCCATCATCAGGGAAGTTGTGGAGATTGAGGAAACGTACGCCAAATCGAGCATCGTAAACAAAGACGGCAAACTATACGGCATCATTAACCTGCCGAAATTCTATATCGACTTTGAAAACAAAGACAGCCGCGATGCTGCCAAAGACGTTGCACTTGAAGTGGAAAGGCTGAAGCAGCAGGGTGTGGAAGGCATCATCATGGACCTCCGCGATAACGGCGGTGGTGCCCTGAGGACTGTCGTAGACATGGCCGGGCTATTCATCGAGGATGGGCCGATGGTACAGGTGAAATCAAGCGGCAAGAAAAAAGAAGTGCTTAATGATAAGGATTCAAGGGTGCAATGGGATGGCCCGCTGGTGGTACTGGTAAACAACTTCTCGGCTTCGGCTTCGGAGATATTCGCGGCAGCCATACAGGATTACAACCGCGGACTTATCCTTGGCAGCAAGCATACCTATGGTAAAGGTACGGTGCAGAACATCATCGACCTGAACCAATTTGTTCGCGATGACAGCTTTGGCGACCTCGGAGCACTGAAAACAACCACCCAGAAATATTACAGGGTGAATGGCGGATCGGTACAAAGGGAAGGCGTTTACAGCGACATCATCATGCCGGACAGGTTCACGTACATCGACATGGGTGAGCGCGATACCGACAATGCCATGCCGTATGACAAGATCGATCCTGCAAGCTACAAGCCGGTAAGGAACAACTTTGCAGGTGTTATCGCAGCCAGCAAAAAAAGGATTGCGGCCAACCCGCAGTTTAAGCTGATGGATGAGAATGCGAAATGGGTAAATGCCAAGAAAGACGACAACATATTTAGCCTTAATGCTGAGAAATTTAAAGCAGAAGTAGCTAAAAATGAAGTAGCGACCAAGAAATTTAAGGCACTGAATGATTATAAGAACAGCCTGAAGTTTGAATCCCTTCCGTATGAAAAGGAGATCTTCAAGAAAGACCCTTCGCTGGCTGAGAAAAAAGAGAGGTGGTATGAAAGCCTTTCAAAAGATATCTACGTAGAAGAAGCGCTGAACATACTCAACGACATGCAGCCCAAATCATCAGGGAAAGCTGCTGCCAACGTACAAAAAGCACCGCTTCAAAAAACTAAGTAACGGTTGATGGATAAAGCAAATCAATCGCTTACAGGCTTGGCGCTCCAAAAGTTCAAACGGAACTTTTGGGGCGTTTTAAGTTTAGGGTTCATAGCGGTTTTGCTTTTCATTTCTATTTTTGCCTATGTCCTGGCACCCGATAAAACAAGGAATGCCAACTGGGGCGATCTTTCCATCCACTCCCAGTCGCCGGGGTTTACGGTAACGATGCTGCACTTCCCGTCGGAACCTACAACTTTTTCCGAATATTTTACCGGCAGGGAAACCCCCGGACAAAAGATTCCTATCCTAAAGTATGAGGTAAAGGGCGACAGCCTGACCTACTACGAATACACGGACGACCCGTCGCTGGCCGTTTCCAAAACTATCCCGCTTTCGTCATTTGGCAAAAATGCTAAAGCTCAAACCATATCTAATGACTATATAAAAGAGCAAAAGTTCATATTGGGTACCGACAGCCAGGGACGCGACCTGCTGAGCCGGCTTATCATCGGTTCAAGGGTATCCATTGCCATAGGATTTGTGGCGGTGTTCATTTCGCTGGTGGTGGGCATATTTTTCGGGGCGATTGCCGGCTATTATGGCGGCAGGGTCGATGCTTTCGTAATGTGGCTGGTCAACATCATCTGGTCCATCCCAACATTGCTCCTTGTCATTGCCATTACGCTGGCGTTAGGTAAAGGCTTCTGGCAGGTATTCGTTGCCGTAGGGCTTACCATGTGGGTAGAAGTTGCGCGTGTAGTGCGCGGGCAGGTCATGAGCATCAAGCAGATGCAGTTCGTTACTGCCGCACGGGCACTGGGCTATCGCAATTCGAGGATCATCTTTAACCACATACTGCCCAACAGCATGGCGCCGGTTATCGTAATATCGGCAGCCAACTTCGCGTCTGCCATATTAGTAGAAAGCGGCCTGAGCTTCCTCGGGCTTGGCGCACAGCCACCCATCCCAAGCTGGGGAGGCATGATAAAAGATCATTACAATTACATTATCCTCGGCAAACCCTATCTGGCACTCGCACCGGGTATTGCCATGCTGCTATTGGTGCTTGCCTTTATGATGGTGGGGAATGCACTGAGGGACGCGCTGGATGTGAAGAGTGAGTAGTTTTTAGTCGCAGTCGCAGTTTTCAGTGGGTTTACGAAAACACCTTTGTGATATATTTGTAGAGACACAATGCTTGTGTCTCACGTATCCAATATTGTAAGAGTCGCAGGGACTGCACCTCTACGAAATGTTGATCAAGGGGATTTACGATATCCATAAGAAATCTGCGTCAAATCCGCCCAATCAGCGTCATCCGCGTTCCAAACTGAAAACTGCGACTGTGACTCTCAACTAAAACCTACCACTCATTCACCTTGTTGGCGTCCATTTTGATGAAAACGAACAGCAATATGGTAAACGCCCAAAGGCTCGACCCACCATACGAAAAGAACGGCAGCGGTACACCAATCGTAGGGAACAGCTTGATGAGCATGGTGATGTTCACGAAAAAGTGCATGAACAATATGGCCGCGACACAATACCCATACGTACGGCTAAATTTAGATTTTTGGCGCTCTGCGAGGTAGAGGATGCGGAGCAGCAGCGTTATGAATACGGCAATAACGACAAGTGCGCCAACAAAGCCCCATTCTTCACCTACTGTGGTGAAAATGTAGTCGGTATGTTGTTCGGGCACGAAGCCGCCCTTGGTTTGTGTGCCTTCCAGCCAGCCCTTGCCAAACCATCCCCCGGAGCCGATGGCAATCATCGACTGGTTAAGGTTGTAGCCTTCTGCCTGCTGGTTGACATCCTTGTCGAAAAGCACGTTGATACGGTCTTTCTGGTGGTCTTCCAGTACGTTTTCGTATACATAATCCACAGAAAATACAAAGCCGGCTATGGCCACAAATATGAGCGTCGATAATATAGGGTTACGGAAAGCACGCCGGGTCAGGAAATATTGGATAATAATGATTATCGCCGCAGCACCCACCAGTATGTAAGGTTTTACCAATAGTGCTAATATGAACAGGGCAATGGCAACAGCCCCTGTAAACAGGTACCATCCGGGCAATCCTTCGCGGTAAAGTACAAGGAAAAAGGCCCCGAATATCATGGCGCTCCCCGCATCAGGCTGCATCATGATGAGCATTACAGGGAAAATGATGATGGCAAAGGCCACCAATTGATGGTTAACTTTGCTTAGGTTAATCTGTACGTCACTGAGGTATTTGGAGAGTATGAGCGCTGTGCCTATCTTGGCAAATTCCGAAGGCTGCATGCTGAATCCGCCAAAGGCATACCAGTTGGTTTGGCCCTTTATAGTCTTACCTGCTACAAAAAGCCCTGCCAGCAATACTATGCCCAATCCGTAGAAAATCAGTGAGAATTTCTCGTATATCTTGGCGTCCATTGTCATGACGACTATAATCAGCGGGATGCAAGACAGCAGGAAAATGGATTGCTTGCCATATATCTGCGATATGTCAAATATAGACGTAGTCTCCTTAGGCAGTGATGCCGAATAGATCGTCATCCAGCCCATGACAACCAATGCTGCGTAAAGCAGTATGGTTATCCAGTCCATATTAGTTGTTACGCCCTGGTTCTTCATTTACTTGTTGATGGTAAAAGGCTTGCCGCTTATTACTTTGGCATATTCGTCTTTTAATCCCTGGGTAAGCATCTTAGTTTCAAGATCGGTCCTAGATATTGTGCCTTTCAGGTACTTTTCAATCATAAGGCTGGCAATAGGGCCTGCCCAGCGTGCGCCCCAGTATCCGTTTTCTACAAACACCGCTATGGCAATTTTTGGGTCATGCCGTGGTGCAAAAGCCACAAATATCGAGTGGTCCTGAAGCTGTGTGCGTACGCCGTTGATTTTTGTGAAGTTTTCAGCCGTACCCGTTTTTCCGCATATCTCTATGCCCTCAACACGAACACCGCGGGCGGTACCAAGGTTATACACATCAAACAGCCCGTCGATAACCGGCTTGAAGTATTGCTTATCGATGGTGGTCTGGTGCCTTATTTTGAACTTTTTATCGATCTCCGCACCTTCAATCTTCTTGATGATATGGGGTGTGTAGTAATAGCCTTCATTGGCAACCGTAGCCATCATGTTGGCCAGCTGTATAGGCGTCATGGAAATTTCACCCTGCCCAATCGAGTTGGAAATGATGGTCGAACTCCTCCAGCCGCCATTGGGATAAAAACGTTTGTAGAACTTGGCGGTGGGAACATGCCCTTTACGTCCGGGGGGCAGGTCATATCCAAGGAAATCACCCAGGCCAAAGCTCTTCAGGTGGTTGCTCCAGGCATCCACACCGTATTCGGGCTTGGGATATTTGTCGATTGACAACTTGAAAACATTGGCAAAATAGGCATTGCATGATTTGTAGATGCCGTTATGCAGCTGTATAGCTCCACCGGGGCAGTGGCATTTCATGAAGGCACCGCGCCCATACGAAAATCCGTGGTGGCACATAAAAGTGCTGTTTTCGTCTACCACTTCCTCCTGCAGGCCTATAAGCCCCGAAAGTATCTTGAATGGCGATCCCGGAGGGTATTCGGCCAAAAGCCCCCGGTCAAATAATGGCATGGCTATCGTATCATTGTACATGGCCGTGTAGTTCTTTGATCGGTCGCGGCCTACAAGGATGGCGGGGTCGTAGGATGGTGCGGTTACGAGCGCTAGTATCTCGCCGGTTTTGGGTTCGATGGCTACAATGCCGCCACGCTTTTCGAACATCAACGCCTCGCCATACTTTTGCAGCTCCATGTCAAGGGTAAGCGTAATGTCTTTGCCCTGTACGGCTATGGTATCATAAATCCCGTCCTTGAATGAGCCTATTTCACGGTTGTAGCGGTCTTTTTGGATGTATTTTACGCCCTTAACGCCACGAAGGTATTCTTCGTACATCTCTTCAACGCCCTGCTTGCCGATGAGGTCGCCGCTCTTATAATACGGATTGCTTTTGATGATGGGGTCATTTACCTGGGCGATATATCCGAAGACGTTAGCGCCCACACTCACCTGGTAATCGCGAAGGGAACGCTTAACAATGTCGAAGCCTTTGAATTTGCGGAGCTTTTCCTGGAAGGCCGCAAATTCCTTCTTGCTCAGCTGCGGCAGGAATACCGAAGGCAGTTTGTAGCTGTATACCTTGGCCTTGGAAACCCTCTCATTGAAATATTCTTTGGAAATGTTGAGGAGCCTGCATATTTCGAGCGTATCGGTACCGGTTTCGGGCATTTCGCCGGGGGTCACCATGATGTCATACGACGGCTGGTTGGCAACCAAAAGCTTGCCGTTACGGTCGTAGATGTAACCACGTTCGGGGTAGTCGTATTTTATCTTTATCGCGTTGTTCTCCGACTTCTTGATGTAGGAGTCGTCGAGTATCTGCAAATAAAAAAGCCTTGCCACGATCAGTAATGTTGCGGCAATTATCAGGATGGGCAGTAATATCTTTCTCATTGTTTGCCGGGCTTAATGAGGTAAATTATGATGATGGAAATGAGCAGTGTAAAAATGGTTGTCACCAAAACCCGGATAAGTATGTCCAGGGCAAGGCTGAACCTGAATACCTCCAAAAGGTATAAAATTAAATGATGCGTTACAACTGAAATCAACAAAAATGAGAACCTTTCCGGCGAAAGGCGGTCATTTATCTTTACCGTTTGGTATTCGTAGCTGATTCCGAAGGAGAATTTAAAGAACACCGGCCTGAAGTAGGCAAGCGTTACACAGGCTGCCGCATGGGCTCCGCCAGAGTTCATGAACATATCCAGTATAAGCCCTAAAAAGAAAGATGAAACCAGCAATCCGGCCTTGTTGCCGTTTACCGGATACAGCAGTATGAAAAGGATGTACGGGAACGGGTCGTACTGCCCAAACAGGTTGATGTTATTAAACACCACTACCTGCAGGGCAAGCAGCAGCACAAACCTGATGATATTTATGATAACCGTACTATTCATTTGGCTTTGTGGCCTCCTCCAGCTGTTTTATCTCGTTGCGGTCCTTGTTCTCTATCACGTATATGTGGCCCAGGCTGGTCATGTCGTTAAACAGGCGTATTTCCAGCGTGTAGTAGTTCGTCTTTTTGTCTACATATACTTTTTCGATCTTTCCTACCGGGATGTTCTCCGGAAAAATGGTCGATTCGGCACCGGTGACAATGGTATCGCCTTTTACCACCGTGGCCAGCCTCGGTACATCGGTAAGCTGGGCAAAACCGGCGTTCCTGCCGTTCCAGGTAAGCGTGCCTATGTGGTTGTTCTTTTTTACTTTTACAGCCAGCCTGAACTTGCGGTTCAATACGCTGATGACGGTCGAATAGCCTTTGGAGGTATTTTCTACCACACCGATAACGCCGCGGCTGCTTACTACGCCCATATCAGGCGCTACGCCATCCCTGCGGCCGCTGTTGATGGTAAGGTAGTTTTCCTGTTCGTTGTAGGAATTCTTTATGACTTTGGACTGTATTACCCTGTAGTTTCCGGATCCCTGTGGCAATTGTACAGGAGGAATGTTGGCGGTGTCCTGTGTGTTGTACAGCAGTCTTTTCAGCTCGGCATTCTCAGCGGCAAGCGCTTCGTTCTGCGATTTCAGGTTAAGGTATTCCTCTACTTTGTTTATTTGCTCATACACATAGCCGGTCATGGCATTCGCCGAAGAGACCGCACGGCTCCTGTGGTAGGAATGCGATTGTATGGTGAGCGTTAACGATATGCCCAAAAGCAGCAAAAACAGTAGTAAAATACTGTTTTTAAATATAAAGTTAAATATTTGCTGCATGTATTACTACCGTTATTTTATGAGTATGCTCCTGAATTTTTGAATGTTTTTTAGCGCCATTCCCGTTCCTCTTACAACGGCCCTCAGCGGGTCTTCTGCAATGTAAACCGGGAGGTCTGTTTTTTGTGAAATCCTTTTGTCAAGACCCCTTAGCATCGACCCTCCGCCTGCCAGGTAAATACCCGTGTTGTAAATGTCGGCGGCGAGTTCCGGTGGTGTTTGCGAGAGGGTTTCCATTACTGCGTCCTCAATCCTTTGTATCGATTTGTCAAGGGCTTTGGCTATCTCGCGGTAGGAAACGTCTACCTGCTTAGGTTTGCCCGTAAGCAGGTCACGCCCCTGTACCGACATTTCCTCAGGAGGCGAGTCAAGGTCTTCAATGGCCGCCCCAATGGAAATCTTTATTTTTTCTGCAGTGCTTTCCCCAACAAAAAGGTTGTGCTGGGTCCTCATGTAATATACGATGTCATTGGTAAACACGTCGCCGGCGATTTTAACCGACTTGTCGCACACAATACCGCCCAATGCGATAACGGCAATCTCTGTAGTACCGCCGCCTATGTCTACGATCATGTTTCCTTTTGGCTGCATAATGTCTACGCCGATACCTATTGCCGCTGCCATCGGCTCATGGATAAGATATACCTCTTTGCCGTTTACCCTTTCGGCAGATTCCTTAACTGCGCGCATCTCCACCTCGGTAATGCCCGAAGGGATGCAGATAACCATGCGAAGGGCAGGTGTAAACAGTTTTTTCTTCAGTGCCGGTATGCTCTTGATGAACATGCTGATCATCTTTTCGGAAGCATCAAAGTCGGCAATAACACCATCCTTTAACGGACGTATGGTCTTTATGTTTTCATGTGTCTTACCCTGCATCATGTTGGCTTCCTTGCCCACGGCAATTATTTTGCCGCTAACGCGGTCTCGAGCTACGATAGAGGGGCTGTCTATCACTACTTTATCGTTGTGGATGATGAGGGTATTTGCGGTACCAAGGTCAATGGCAATGTCCTCGGTCATGAAATCAAAAAATCCCATAGTTGGTATACTGTATTAAGCGTTTAGGTATCTAATTAGTTTAAGCCTGTAAAAGTAATAAAATTAATGTTTAAAATGACGGATGCCGGTAAATACCATCGCAACATTATTTTCGTTGCAGTAGCTGATGCTCAGTTCGTCTTTTATCGATCCTCCGGGCTGTATAACTGCTGTAATCCCTGCCTGTTTGGCGAGTTCCACGCAATCCGGGAACGGGAAGAATGCATCGCTTGCCATAACGGCGCCGTTAAGGTCAAAACCGAAAGAATGTGCTTTTTCAACAGCCTGTTTCAGGGCATCCACGCGCGATGTCTGGCCGGTGCCTGAGGCGATAAGCTGCCCGTTCTTTGCAAACACGATTGTGTTCGACTTGGTGTTCTTGCATATTTTCGATGCAAAAAGAAGATCTTCGGTCTCTTGTGTAGTAGGTGAAGTTATGGTAACGGTAGTTAAGTGCTCTTTATTGTCTGTGACATTGTCTTTATCCTGCACCAATAAACCATTCAGGCAGGTACGTACATTTTTGTGCGGAAGCTCCACATCATGCTGTACAAGTATGATCCTGTTTTTCTTTTCCTGGAGGATGGCTGTTGCATCATCATCATACGCCGGGGCGATCACCACCTCGCAGAAGAGCTTGGTGATTTCTTCGGCAGCAGCCTTGTCAATTTTGGCATTCGATATGAGTACCCCGCCAAAAGCCGAAGTAGGGTCGGCTGCCAGTGCATCAAGGTAAGCCTCTTTAACTGTTGGCCTCGTAGCCAGTCCGCAGGCGTTGTTGTGTTTCAGGATGGCAAAAGTTGGGCCGTCGTTTTTAAATTCGTTCACAAGGTTCACGGCAGCGTCAACGTCAAGCAGGTTGTTATAGGACAGTTCCTTGCCATGCAGCTTGGTGAACATTTTATCAAATTCGCCAAAGAACCACCCTTTCTGGTGGGGGTTTTCACCGTAGCGAAGGGTTTGCCCATTGGCCACACTTTGCTTATAGATGGCTTCGTCGGTATTGAAGTAACTGAAGATGGCGGTATCATAATGCGACGAGGTGTGGAATGCTTTTGTAGCAAACATCCTGCGCTCTTCAAGTGTTGTTCCACCGTTATTATTGTTGAATGTGTCAAGGAAAAGGGAATAATCTTCAACCGATGACACAATCACTGTATCTTTAAAGTTCTTGGCTGCCGCACGGATAAGCGATATGCCGCCGATGTCGATTTTCTCAATGATGTCGGTTTCCGATGCGCCCGAAGCCACGGTTTTTTCGAAAGGGTAGAGGTCAACGATCACCAGGTCGATCTGCGGAATGGCATATTCTTTCATTTCCTGCACATCGCTTTCATTGTCCTGGCGGTTCAGTATGCCGCCGAATACTTTCGGGTGGAGCGTTTTTACCCTGCCTCCCAAGATTGACGGGTAAGAAGTAATGTCTTCAACAGGTACTACAGGTATGCCCAGATCCCTGATGAACGATTCTGTGCCACCGGTGGAATATAGGGTTACGCCATATTCATTTAGCTGTTTTACAATAGGTTCAAGCCCTTCCTTATCAAATACTGATACCAGTGCCGATGAAATTTTTTTTACGCTCATGTTGTTGTGTTGTTTAAAAGTGCAAAAGTAGTTATTGTAGGCCGTACATTAAATGTGTAATTGTTCAAAATTTCATGATTTTTTAAAAATTTATTACCGTTGGGGTATGCGGTTTTTAAAAAATTGCGGAATTTTACACGAGACAATAGTTTAAGTATGCTTCTTTACCTCCGTTTGCTCAAAGAAAGCTTTGCTTTCGCCATGAATGCGTTGCGCAACAACATGCTACGTACCTTCCTTTCGCTGTTGGGAGTAACCGTAGGTATATTTTCTATCATTGCGGTCTTGGCAGCTGTCGACTCGCTTGACAGGAAGATCAAGGAAGACATGAGTACCGTGGACAAGAATACCATGTACCTGAAAAGGTTCTCCTTTGGCCCTTCTGATGTCCCGCGTTGGAAACGGGAACAGTTCCCCGATGTTACGTATGATGAATACCAGTACCTGAAAGGGGCAGTACCTTCAGCACAGGCAATGGCGTTCCAGATATTCACCAAAACCGAAACCATTCGATATAACGACCAGCCGGTAAGCAATATCAATATGGTGCCAGTTTCCTATGAGTTTACCGATATCCAGAGCGTTAAGATAGGTGAGGGGCGTTTTTATACGGAATCGGAATCCAATGCCGGCAGCGGTGTGGTAGTAATTGGTTATGAAATCGCACAAAAGCTTTTCGGTAGCGAAAATCCGCTTGACAAACAGATAAGGGCATATGGGCGCAAGATGACTGTTATCGGAGTGTTGCAAAAACAGGGTTCAGGCTCATTGGGTATGCCCAGTAATGACACCACCATATTTTTTCCGGTAAACTTTCTGCGTAAAATGTATGGCGATCACAATGACTTCATGACACCGGTTATTATCATAAAGCCTTTGCCCGGAGAGGAAGCAGAAGCTGTTAAGGCCGATGTAGGACAAAAACTGCGCAATTATCGCGGGGTAAAGAGCGGTGAGATCGATAATTTCAGTATCGACATACTGGCGGGCTTTACCGAGATGATCGACCAGATGATAGGCATGATGAACAAAGTGGGATGGGGCATTAGTTTTTTCTCGCTTCTTGTGGGCGGCTTTGGTATTGCCAATATCATGTTCGTATCCGTTAAAGAACGCACCAACCTCATAGGTATTCAAAAAGCACTTGGGGCGAAAAACAAATTCATATTGTTCCAGTTCCTGTTTGAGGCCGTAATACTATCGGTTATCGGCGGAATATTTGGGATGCTATTGGTTTGGGGCATTACAGTGCTGCTAACAAAAGCTTTCGAATTTGAGTTTGTTCTTGGCTTGGGCAACATCATAATAGGTACATCGCTCGCTACGGCTATAGGATTGGTTTCGGGTATACTTCCTGCAATATCCGCATCCAGGCTGGATCCTGTAGAAGCCATCAGGAGCGGGATGTAAAAATGGCGATACGGTATTGCCCCCTCTACCGTATCGCCGGAAAATTAAAAACAATTACTCGGTAATTGTATAAAAGAATATACCTATTGCATCATATATTCATGTACAAATGAACTTCTTTTGCAGATTAAGACCGCAAATAAAAGCATAGACAAAGCATGGACAAAAATACAGTTCACGTTGTTTTTTCCGCATTTCACGACACGGACTTTAAGAGAGGGCATAATTTTCTTCCTGACCGGGCTGCTTTCTGTCGAATAGTTTAAGCAAAAAAAATCCCCCTTGGATAAGGGGGATCAGTTATTATCGTACCGGCTCGTTCTGTATCAGGTCAAGGTAAAGGTTGATTTTTTCCTTCAGCTCTTTTCTGTGGGTAATAAAGTCCAAAAAGCCATGCTCGAGTACAAACTCCGCCGTCTGGAAACCTTCCGGGAGGTCCTTTCCTGTGGTGTCTTTGACAACCCTTGGTCCTGCAAAGCCTATCAGGGCTCCCGGCTCAGAGATGTTCACGTCGCCAAGCATTGCGTAGGAGGCTGTAGTACCACCCGTTGTAGGGTCGGTGCATAGCGAAATGTACGGTATGCCTGCATCTGCCAGCTGTGCCAGCTTAGCCGATGTTTTGGCCAGTTGCATCAGGGAGTAAGCGGCTTCCATCATCCTGGCGCCCCCTGATTTGGAGATCATCAGGAACGGTATTTTATTCTTTATTGAGTAGTCGATGGCACGTGCGATCTTCTCGCCTACTACAGCTCCCATCGATCCGCCGATGAAGGCAAAGTCCATACAGGCAATCACAAGGTCTTTGCCTTTCGATTTGCCCACTGCTGTCCTTACGGCATCCTTCAGTTTTGTTTTTTCCATGGCATCCTTCAGGCGGTCACCATATTTTTTGGTGTCAACAAATTTTAGGGTGTCTTTAGACGTGATGTCCTTATCCAGTTCCTTAAACTCGTTGTTGTCAAACAGGATGTTGAAATATTCCTTGCTGCCGATCCTTACATGGTAACCGTCTTCAGGGCTAACATAAAAGTTGCGGGCAAGCTCTTCTGCATCTACAATTTTGCCCGTAGGCGATTTGTACCATAATCCTTTGGGAACGTCCTTCTTATCCTCGGTCGCTGTCGTAATCCCTTTTTCCGTTCTTTTAAACCAGGCCATATAATTTGGATTTATGGGTTGCCGGTTGTCGGTTGCCGGACATCAAAGCCGTCAACCGTCAACCGACAACCATCAACTATAATGTATTAACGTTGTTCAGGTCGGCAAAAGCCTGCTCCAGCCTTTTGTTGAAGGTCACCTCGCCCTCGCGTACCCATTTCCTTGGGTCGTAGTGCTTTTTGTTTGGTGATTCAGGGCCGTCAGGGCTGCCTATCTGTGTTTTAAGGTAGTCTATTTTTGAAGTCATATAGTCACGGATACCTTCAGTAAATGCAAATTGCAGGTCGGTATCAATGTTCATCTTGATAACGCCGTATGAAATCGCTTCCCTGATCTCTTCAAGCGTTGAGCCCGATCCTCCGTGGAATACAAAGTCAACCGGGTTTGGCCCTGTGCCGAATTTTTGCTGCACATACTCCTGGGAGTTTTTAAGGATTTTCGGGGTAAGCTTCACGTTGCCCGGCTTGTATACGCCGTGTACGTTACCAAAAGCGGCTGCAATGGTAAACTTGTCAGAAACTTTGCTAAGTTCTTCGTATGTATGTGCCACCTCTTCCGGCTGGGTGTAAAGTTTCGAGCTGTCAACGTCAGAGTTGTCCACGCCGTCTTCCTCGCCACCGGTGATGCCAAGCTCTATTTCTAGGGTCATGCCCATTTTGCTCATTCTCTTCAGGTACTCCACGCATATCTCAATGTTCTCCTCAAGCGGCTCTTCCGAAAGGTCAAGCATGTGTGAGCTGAACAGCGGCTTACCGGTTTCGGCAAAGTGCTTTTCGCTGGCATTAAGAAGGCCGTCTACCCACGGAAGCAGGTTTTTGGCACAGTGGTCAGTATGGAGGATTACGGTTGCGCCGTAAGCTTCTGCTAATGTATGTATGTGTTTTGCACCTGCAATCGCACCAAGAATGGCAGCCTGCTGACCGTCATTGCTAAGGCCTTTACCCGCGTTGAACTGAGCGCCGCCGTTAGAGAACTGGATGATTACAGGGGCTTTCAGTTTTGCCGCTGTTTCAAGAACGCCGTTGATGGTGTTCGATCCGGTAACGTTTACTGCCGGAAGGGCAAAACCTTTTTCCTTGGCATATTTGAATATCTCCTGAACCTGGTCTCCGGTAGCTACGCCGGGCTTAATGTTATGGGCCATTGTTTTTTGGGTTTTAAAAAATTGATTTACAAAAATAGTATTTTTATTTTGAGACGGTTGAAATTTTAATTATTTATATATCCATCCAAAACAAAGGAATATAAATCATACGGAATTTAATTATTCGTGAACGATATGCAGGTCAGCTTCTAAGCATAAACAGGTAAAGTCTGTTTAGTGTGTCAGGTACGGCCATGAAAACTTTAAGTTTATCTTAATTAAAAAGGATAATTTATCCCCACATTGTACACGCACTTGCTGAAATTATATTCCTTAAACCAGCGTTCGCCTTCCTCTTTGCCCGGGTTGTAGGTCTTGAAGCCTACGTCAAAACGCAGAACGAAGAAGTTAAAATCATAACGGAAACCCATACCTGTACCCAATGCCAGGTCCTCAAAAGATTTTAGTCCGTTGAAGGTAAAATCAGTATCGTCCACCTCATCCCATATATTCCAGATGTTGCCTACATCGCCAAAAATCGCGCCGTTTAGCTTCCCGAAAATATTGAAACGCAGTTCCGCGCTATAGGCCATCTTCAGGTTGGCCTCGTTAAAGTCGTTGAGTCCGCCGCTACGGCCCGGGCCAAGGCTGTACGACTGCCAGGCACGGTTGTCGTTAGAGCCGCCTGCAAAGTAGCTTCGAGCAAAAGGTATTGAGGTCGAATTGCCATAAGGCACCGCCAACCCAAAGAAGGCACGCATTGCCAATACTTTGCCGCGGCGCAGGTCGAAATGCTTGATGAAATCGAGTTCACCTTTTATGTATTGCGAATATTGCACATCAAAAACAGTCCTGTTGCCCACGGGTACATCTTTGTTTTCCGTCATTAGCGGAGCAAGCAGTGACAGCACCCCTCCGGCGCTTTCGGCCTTTGTTTTGAATATGAAAAAAGTGTTGTCGGTAAGGCCCTCTCTTGTACTTGTGGTATAGGTAAAGTTCGTCGAGAAGATAAGGTTATTTTCAGTGAGCCTTTCACGGCGTTCTTCGATACGGCTGATGTTGCGTTCATCTTCCGGTGATACGGTAACTATAGCGGGTGTTGCCAATACATCGTTTATGAATCCGTTGGTTCCTTCTTCAATTTTTAGTTCCAGGTCTTCGGCTGTGGGGTCCTTAAAATAATCAGGCGATACCGCAGTTGCATATTCATTGGCATAATCGTTCAGCCTGTTATAAGACGATTGGTATACGTTAAAATAGTTCTCGGCATTTACGTTCCGTATGTACTGAATGTTAAAAAGGTCCAGCTTGGCCGAACGTGTCCTGGCCCTGTCTGTACGCCTTGGCGTCCAGTTGTAAGTCAATACCCCCGTAAAATTCTCCTTATCAAGGCCAATGTTTCGCTGCCTGCTGATACCAAAACTCATGAGTGTTGAAGGTATCATTTCCTTAGGTATGATTTTTTCAGTATTGAATGGGAAGAAGATACGTGGGAAGGTAAGCTTGGCATCGGCTCCATATTCCAGTATATTAAAAAACGAGCGGTCGCGTATCGCCTGGTCGCGTGATGAACCGATATTGCCTCGGGTAGAGAGCTCAAGTATTTCTGCTCCTTTAAAGATGTTTCTGATAGTTAGCCCAAGGCTTCCCTGTATGCCAAAATCCTGTATATTGGAATGAGTGAAGTCGGCACTGGGTGTAAAGCGGAATTTTTTCCTTGGGTTCAGGAAGATGTTGGTAATTAGCTTATTCGGATCGTTCGGGTCTTCAACATATTGTATGGTTGGATAGTTGAATACTCTCAGGTTGCTCAAATAGCGTGAAGTAAACACCCTTCTGTAATCGGCAAAAGTACTTCCGGGCGTAATGAATATGGCGTCCGTTATTGCTTTGGGACGATAGTTGAGCTTGCCGGAACTGTAAAGGTTAAAGCCGTTATAGCTTACACTGTCTATCGTCTGGTCCTCTCTGGTTGGATTTTTAGTATAAATGTTTACCTGGCTTATCTCATACAATTTGAAAGGCCTTACAAAAGTTGAGTCGCCACGCCTTACAGTTTCATTGTCTATGATGAGGTCTACATTGGCCTTGTAGTTATTGCCTACAGTATCGAGTACATACGAAATGTTGTTCTGCTGGAAAGTATAGGCTCCATTGTTACGAAAATATGAGGTTATCCTTTCACGTTCTGCGGTAAAGTTAGCTTCGTTATATTGTTGCCCTTTTTTAATCGCTGCTTCATTGCGTTTTTTATTGTACAGGCTTTCAAGTGCAGGTGTTTCGATAAATGTTGCAATCGAATCGAGCATATAAGGCTTCCCTGTAATAACACTGTAATTTACCTCTGCACGCTTATTTTCAAGTGTATCAATGCTGAAATCGACCTTAGAGCGAAAGTAACCCTGCCTGTAATAATAGGCATGCAGCCTGTTGCGCGATTTCTTTACGCGGTTAAGGTCAACTATTACCGGAGGCTCGCCGGTTTTTTTTGCAAAATTGCTGAATCCCGAAACAAAAAACGAGTTTCCCAGTCGTTGTACCTGCTTTTCAGAAAGGGTTTTGGTTAGGAAATTATGCCATCCGGGATTTTTTACGAGCCATGCCTGGTAAGACGAATCAGCATCCTTATTGGCAAGGTTATAGATGCCCAGCCTTATGTGCCATCCCAATACATTAGTGTTGGGCAACTGGTACATCTGGGCTTTGTGGTCGTCGTCGTTCTTTTCGTCACCGTTTACGGTAATGTCATTCTTTTTCAAAAGGTACTTGCCATCGGGTACGTTCTTTACGAGCGAACACGAATACAAAAACCAACCCGATAAGATAATTAGTGCTATTTTTGTTGTTATATTTCTCAAGGCTCTTGCGGCAAATGGTAATTCAAAAATACATTTTTTATGGTTAGCAAAAACCAAATTAAAACAATAACGGGCTTACAGCAAAAAAAATACAGGAAGCTGCACAAATTGTTCTTTGCCGAAGGCATAAAGGTAGTGCAGGAATTGCTGAATTCCAATTTTGAATTGCAACAGCTGTTTACTACAGAAGATGTTTTTAAAAACATTCACGAAAGTAAAATTGAATTTATTACCGAAGCAGAACTCAAAAAAATAAGTGCCCTCACAACCCCCAACACTTGTTTAGCCTTATTTTCAATACCCGAAGAAAAAACCATTTTAGGAGAAGGATTGATTGTTGCACTCGATGACATCCGAGATCCGGGCAATCTTGGCACCATTATCAGGCTGTGCGACTGGTTTGGGATTTCTGATTTGGTGTGCTCCGAAAACTGCGTAGATGCCTATAACCCGAAAGTGGTTCAGGCTACCATGGGGTCCTTAAGCCGTGTAAATGTGGTTTATACAGATTTGGCCGATTATTTAAAAAACACAAAATTACCTGTTTTCGGCACCTTCATGGATGGTGAAAACATTTATGCCGAAAGCCTCCCGAAAAATGGGATAATAGTAATGGGCAACGAAGCGAATGGCATATCGGCGGAAATTGAGAAAAAAGTAACCCATAAAATTGCGATTCCCCGCTTCGGTAATCTACAATTAACCGAAAGCCTTAATGTTGCTACAGCTGCAGCCATTACATTGAGTGAGTTTAGGAGAAGCTAGCGTTTGGTTTTCATGAGGCAGGTAATCTTTGAATTTCGCCTAAATTTATGGTTCTTCTTAATGGAAAGTGAAATTCACGAAAATACCCCTGGTTTTCATCGAGCCTACATTTCCCGTGTAAGGGCTGTTTGGGTCGGTATCGCGGATGATTTCGTCGTCAAGGCTGAACACCCCGCGAATGGATGGTGAGAATTTGAAGTATTCAAAGTACAGGTCAACACCCACGCCGAGTTCGTAGTTGTTGGTCCAGGTTTTCATCCTGAAGTTACCCCCGGTCATATTATCGTCCCTCGCATCTTCATTACTTCCCAGGTTCCAGGAGCGCGAAAAGCCACCTACAAGATAGGGCCTTACATTGCCGGTCCTTTTTGAAGAGAATTTCAGCAGCAGCGGAAAATGGATGTAAGTCGATTTTACCTCCCTCTCATTGTCTACAAGCCCTTCCTGATGATAGATCAGGTTGCGCTGTGTGTAATATAATCCCGGTTCAAACCTCAGGTCAAGGTATTCAAACAAACGCAGGTTGCCCACCAGCCCGACATTAAATCCGGTTGTCTGCTTCACCTGGATATCTATTCCCGGATTGGCTTTATAATCAAATTTAAAATCGTAGCTGTTAAAGCCCAGGAAGTAACCCCAGTGCACACGCTGCTTGTCAAAGTTTTCCAGGTTGATGATCGGGTCGCGGCCAAATACATTGGTGCCAAACTGGGCGTGGCCCGCGAGGCCCGATAGGAGAAGTATGTATAAAAAAAGTTTCTTCATCTTATTGTTTTGAAGCCGAATATATAGTTGCCACACCCATGGTTTGCGGCAAATCCTTAACCTCTATAAACCCAACTTTTCTCAAAATATTGTTCAGTGCCTCGCCATGTGGAAAAACTGATGCCGATTCGCTAAGGTAGGCATAGGCCGAACGGTCTTTTGAAAACAGCCTTCCTATGGTAGGGAGTATGAACCTGGTGTAAAATTTATAGCCCTGCTTAAAAGGGAATTTCGTTGGTACTGAAGTTTCCAGTATTACGAATATGCCACCGGGTTTCAATACGCGCAGTATTTCGGCAAGGCCTTTTTCGAGGGTCTCAAAGTTACGCACGCCAAAGGCTACGGTTATCGCGTCGAAATGGTTATCGGCAAAGGGTAGGTTCTCGCTGTCGCCGTATACCAGCTTTATCCTGCCGTCAAGGTTTTTTTCGGTCACTTTCTTACGGCCCACCTCCATCATCCCTTCAGATATGTCGGCACCTATAATCTCGGTAGCATTGGTTTGTGCCATGAGTAGGGCAAGGTCGCCTGTACCGGTAGCAATGTCCAGTATGCGCTGCGGGTTTTTGGCAGCAACCATTTTCAGGACCTTCTTCCTCCATTTCACATCGATGCCAAAGGAAATCACGCGGTTCAGGCCGTCGTAATTGCCCGATATGGTATCAAACATCTGTGCGACCTGCTCCTTCTTCCCGAGGCCTGAATCTTTGTATGGCGTAACTTCTTGTGACATTGCTATTATTTACGGCGCAAAGATAGAATAAGTTTTGTTAATGGGGAGTTAGAGGGGGATAAGTATAGCGGTTATTTCTTCAGGTTCCCTTTCCTGAAAAATACGTTCCCGAATTTTTCGCTGTAAAACACAAGGTAAAAATCATGCGGGCCTCTAAAAGTTGTAGGTTATCGGCATATACTTACGATTAAAACAAAAGGAATTGTTTTCATTAATTGAAAATGGCAGGTAGGATGGCTGAGTGTTTTACAGCTCCATCTCATACAAATCAAATCCCTCCGCCCAATAATCTTTTACAATCTCCTTCAGCCTAAACCCCATTTTCTCATAAAATTGGTACACGTGCTGTGAAGTACGCACGCCAATTTCCGTCATGCCCAGTTTTTGCATTTCCGCAATGCGGAATTTTGCCAAAGTACTGCCGATGCCCTTGCCCTGCGCATCGGGGTGGATGATGTCCCAAGACAGCACGCCGTGTTTGCCGTCGGGTGTACGGTTAAAGCCGCCGCAACCCATGATAGTGCCATAGACTTCCACTACATAATAATGGTCAATATGGTGGGCAAGATAATCGATGAGGTCGGCCTTTTCGCTTTCCGCGAAATATTGGGGAGTGTTGAAGCGCAGGAGCTCCTGTAATGCTGGCTGGTCGGTAGGGGAGTAGGGGCGGATGGTCATGGTTCTTCAACTTCGTCAGGAGGACTTTCAAGTTGGTTGAATTTTTTTATGAATTCTTTCAGCTTTTCATTGTCAAGCTCAAAATCTTTCGTAATAACGTTGTTCTCACACAGTGCAAAAATCAAATCGTTGCGTCCGACAATTTTTTCATTGTAGAATTGTTGTTCGATGTTGTCCTTTATTGTAAGAAAACGTATCCAACTACTAAAACCTCCGTCAGTTGAAGATGTAATTTCACCGTAAATTAAATTATTTCCTTTGCGATCCTGTATAACAAACTTATTTTCTTTTCGTATGTAATTAAAGGCATGCTCATTGTTCAGGATTATCTCGTTGGCTTCAAATTTTACTTCAGTTATGGTTTTCTTTTCCTGTGCTTTTGCAGAATTAATCACCGCAGTAAGAAATAACACGGGGATAATAAATCGTATAATTTTCATAATAATTGTTATAGATGTTTTATGTACGTCAAAAACGCCATATCATATTTATGCTTCTCATCTTTCGGGTGGAATGTTTCTTCAGTCAGTTTCCATTTCCCGGTATCAATCTCCGGAAAAAAAGCATCTGCTTCAGGGGAGGTGCCGTACACACGGGTCAACTCTATTTTATCAGCCTTGTCAATGGACTGCCTGTAGATCTCCCCGCCGCCTATCACAAAAACCTCTTCATCCTGTGGGCAGGCAGCAATGGCTTCGTCAAGGCTGTTAACGATAATACAGCCTTCGGCGGTAAAATCCTTTTGGCGAGTAATGATGACGTGCATACGGTTGGGCAGCAGTCCCGGCAGGCTGTCAAAGGTCCTGCGGCCCATAATCATGTAATGGCCGGTAGTAAGCTGCTTAAAGCGCTTAAAATCGTAGGGCAGGTGCCATATCATTTGGTTGTCTTTGCCCAGGGCATTGTTCTCTGCAGCAGCGGCAATAAGGGTAAGGGTCATTATTGGGGTGTGTTGTTTTCTTTTTCTACCTTCTTTTCCAGTTGGGCTATGCGGCGTTCCTGGCGTGCTACCAGTTTGGCGATCTGTTCCTGCTCCCATTTTTTATTGATGAAGCTCTCGGTTACGAAAACCTTAATGAAATGCATCACGAAAATAAAAGCCCAGGCGGTTATCGCCCAAAGGTACCAGTCGTCCTGCGGGTCAACATCCAGGCACTTGTTGATGATGTAAAAGAAGATGCTGCATACAAAAAACAGTATGAAGTGGAAGTAAACGCGTTTTTTGTCCCTTACACGCTTCCGCGCATATTCATAGAGTTCCTGCTGGCTTGGTTCCATAAATCCTGTTTTTGGAAACTAAAGATAGCAAAATATTTTAAACTGCCACAGCTCCTTTGATGTGCGGGTGCGGGTCGTAGTTCTCCAATGTGAAATCTTCGAATTTAAAATCGAAGATGTTCTTTACTTCAGGGTTCAGCTTCATGATTGGCAGCGGCCTCGGGTCACGGCTCAGCTGGAGTTCCAACTGTTCAATGTGGTTGTTGTAAATATGCGCATCGCCAAAGGTGTGGATGAAATCACCCGGCTGCAAATCGCAAACCTGTGCGATCATTAGTGTAAGCAATGCATACGAAGCAATGTTGAACGGAACGCCCAAAAAGATATCAGCGCTGCGTTGGTACAGCTGGCACGACAGTTTTCCATCGGCAACATAGAATTGGAAGAACGCATGGCACGGCGGAAGCGCTACTTTGCCGTTCGCTACATTATCTGCAAAAGATTTGGAAGTGTCCGGCAGCACGCTTGGGTTCCAGGCCGAAATGAGCATCCTTCGGCTGTTGGGATTGGTTTTTAGCGTTTCGATGAGTTCTGTTATCTGGTCAATTTCCCTGTCGTCCCAGTTACGCCATTGGTGGCCATATACTGGGCCCAGGTTGCCGTGCTCATCGGCCCATTCATCCCATATCTTTACGCCGTTCTCGTTGAGGTAGCCAATGTTGGTTTCGCCTTTCAGGAACCAAAGCAGTTCGTAAATGATTGACTTAAGGTGCAGTTTTTTGGTAGTAACCAGCGGGAAACCCTCGCTGAGGTCAAATCGCATCTGGTAGCCGAACACGCTTACAGTGCCTGTACCTGTGCGGTCACCCTTTTGGTTGCCATTCTCCAGAACGTGCTTTACTAAGTCTAAATACTGCTTCATTTTTTGGTAATTTGGTTATTCGGGGATTTGTTTATTTGGAGTTACAAATAACCGAATTAACAAATCCACAAATCGACATTCAATAAATTAACTTTCCCTCTTAGATATTTCATCGCGGATGCTTGCCGCTTTCTCATAATCTTCATTCTGAACAGCATTCTCAAGCTGTTCATGCAGTTCCTGCAGGCTGTATTGCGAATAGCCTCCTCCTGTTGATACATTTTCAGCACCAAAGGTTTGCGGCGGTGTCAGTACATCGTCGTTTTCTTGTTCGCTGTCTTCAGATTCCGGGTTTATCTTCAGGTAGATGCCTGCCTTGTCAAGGATGTTCTTATACGTAAATATAGGAGCGTTAAAGCGAAGGGCCAGCGCAATGGCATCGGAAGTGCGGGCATCGATGATCTCTTCGATTCGGTCGCGTTCGCAGATGATGCTCGAAAAGAATACCCCGTCAACCAATTTGTGGATGATCACCTGTTTTACAACAATGTCAAAACGGTCGGCAAAGTTCTTGAACAGGTCGTGGGTAAGCGGCCTTGGCGGCTTTATTTCCTTCTCCAGGGCTATGGCAATGGACTGTGCTTCGAAAGCTCCAATCACTATAGGTAATTTCCTTTCGCCATCCACTTCATTGAGTATAAGGGCATAAGCACCGTTTTGCGTCTGGCTGTACGAAATCCCTTTAATGGTAAGTTTAACTAAGCTCATATATCTCTTGCGTGTAACAAAAAAAGGCTATCCGGCAAAGATAAAACTATCATGCACCGGATAGCCCTTTGGAGGGCACAATTTAAAATAAAATTATGAGTTTTGAGCCTTGAAAGCTTTAATTTTTTCAGTCAGTTTCGGAACGATCTCAAACGCGTCACCTACAACACCGTAGTCGGCTACCTTAAAGAAAGGCGCATCGGGGTCGGAGTTGATAACCACCTTTACCTTCGAGGAGTTGATGCCCGCAATGTGCTGTATCGCACCCGAAATACCTACAGCAATGTACAGGTTAGAGGCTACCGGCTTGCCTGTCTGGCCTACGTGCTCGCTATGAGGCCTCCAGCCAAGGTCAGATACCGGCTTAGAGCATGCAGTAGCTGCTCCGAAAGCAGCGGCAAGGTCTTCGATAATGTTCCAGTTCTCAGGGCCTTTAAGTCCGCGCCCGCCGGATACTACCACTTCGGCATCAGCTATGGTTACTTTTCCGGTAACTTTTTCAGATGACTCTACTTTTACAGAGAAATCATTGTCATTAAGTGACGGTGAGAATTCTTCAGATGCCGCAGCACCGTTAGATTCTGTTAATCCGTATGAGTTTTTGCCGATGGCGATCACTTTTACGTCAGTATTGATTTCTGTAAAGTTGAACGCTTTGTTTGAAAAGGCATTCCTTTTCACGCGGAAAGGTGACATGCTTTCAGGAAGCGCCACCACATTAGAGGCATAGCCTGCCTCAAGTGCTACGGCTACAAGCGGTGCAATGTAAAGGCTGTCGGTTGTAGAGGAAAATACCACAATTTTAGCGTCTTCCTTTTGTGCGGCCTGCTTTATCGCATCGGCATATGCCTTAGCGTTGAAAGCGGTAAGCTTGTCTGATTTTACGTTAAGCACCTTGTCTACACCGTATTGTCCCAGTGCCGAAGCTTCAGGGCCGTTGATGGTGATTGCGGTAACCGTGGTCCCGGACTCGCCGGCTATTTTTTTTGCGTAAGAAGCAAGCTCAAAAGCTGTTTTCTTGAATTTGCCCTCCGCTGATTCAGCATATATTAAGATTGACATTTTTCTATTTTTTTAATTTGTTAATGTATCAATGTAGCAATTCTTCGCGCTGCAATCTATTGCTACATTAAAGATTGATTCATTGTTACATTAAATAACCTTTGCTTCGTTATGCAGCAGGTTCACAAGCTCATCAAGGTTGTCAGGGCTAATCAGTTTTACTGCTGATTTAGGTGCAGGCTTCTCGAACTTAACCGCTTTTGTTGCCGGTGCGGCGTCTGTTGGCTCTACAACAGCCAGGGCTTTCTGCCTCGCCATCATGATGCCGCGCATATTTGGTATCCTCAGGTCTTTTTCTTCAACAAGGCCTTTTTGCCCGCCAATTACCAATGGAAGTTTAGCGCTGAGTGTTTCTTTTCCGCCGTCTATCTCGCGAACGGCTTTTGCCTCGCTGCCGGTAACCTCAAGTTTCAGGCACGAGTTAACGAAGTCGAAGCCAAGAAGGCCTGCGAGCATCCCGGGAACCATTCCGCCGTTGTAATCGAGTGACTCTTTACCTGCGATAACAAGGTCGTAGCCGCCCTGCTTTACCACTTCGGCCAGCTGTTTGGCAACAAAAAAGCCGTCGGTCGGGTTAGCGTTCACGCGGATGGCCTCATCGGCACCAATGGCAAGGGCTTTGCGCAGTGTCGCTTCGGCATCGGGTCCGCCAACGTTTACTACTGTAACGTTTGCGCCCTGTTGTTCTTTAAACCATATCGCTCTTGTTAATCCGAATTCATCGTTAGGGTTTATTACGAACTGTACACCGTTGGCGTCAAACTCACTGTCGCCATTGGTGAAATTGATTTTTGACGTAGTATCAGGCACGTGGCTGATGCAAACTAGTATTTTCATATTTATAGTGTATGAAGTTGATTGTTTTTCCGTTACGAAAATAACACTTTTATCTAAATAAAAAACTATGCGCGCATAATAAATAACATTTTTGTAAAAAAGATAAGCTTAAAATCTGATTATCATAAAAAAATACTGAATAAATCCGGATTATTGTGAATATTACTGGATTTAAAGTTAAGTTCGGGAAGAAGTATTAATTTGGGGAAAGTCACCCTGTAAATAATTTAAAATTTTTATTTTTGCCATTCATTTAATCCGAAAAACATTTACATGAGAACGATACAATTCAGGGAGGCCGTTTGCGAAGCCATGAGCGAAGAGATGCGCCGTGATGAAACCGTATATTTAATGGGTGAAGAGGTAGCCGAATACAACGGCGCCTACAAAGCCTCAAAAGGAATGCTTGATGAGTTTGGCCCGAAAAGGGTAATTGATACACCGATTGCCGAACTTGGCTTTGCAGGTATTGCGGTAGGAAGCGCCATGAACGGATGCAGGCCTATCGTAGAATTCATGACATTCAACTTCTCATTGGTAGGTATCGACCAGATCATAAACAACGCAGCCAAGATGCGCCAGATGTCTGCCGGACAGTTCAGCATGCCGATGGTATTTCGTGGGCCAACGGCTTCTGCAGGGCAGCTTGCGGCTACGCACTCCCAGGCTTTTGAGAACTGGTTTGCCAATACCCCGGGACTTAAAGTGGTTGTCCCATCCAACCCTTATGATTGTAAAGGGCTATTGAAATCGGCTATCCGCGACAACGATCCGGTTATCTTCATGGAGTCGGAACAAATGTATGGCGATAAAGGAGAAGTGCCTGATGGGGAGTACACCATTCCTCTTGGTGTTGCTGATGTAAAGCGTGAAGGTAAGGATGTGACTATAGTATCTTTCGGTAAAATATTAAAAGAGGCTTTCATCGCTGCTGACGAACTTGAAAAAGACGGTATCAGCTGCGAGATCATCGACCTTAGGACTATCCGTCCAATGGATCATGATGCGATCCTGAATTCGGTAAAGAAAACCAACCGCCTTGTAGTGCTTGAGGAGGCCTGGCCTTTCGGAAGCGTAGCTTCGGAAATTACTTATATCGTCCAGGAACGTGCATTCGATTATCTTGATGCCCCGATACAGCGCATCACTACTGCCGATACCCCGGCGCCGTACTCTCCGGCCCTGCTGAAAGAGTGGCTTCCGAACGCAACCGATGTAGTGAAAGCAGTTAAAAAAGTTATGTACAAATAATCCAATAATTCGATTATATTTGAAACTTCATCATACTATTTGATGAAGTTTTTTGTTTAAGCCTATATGAAAAGAAAAATACTGTTTTTACTGGGGGCATTTCTGCTCATTTCAACATCGATTTTTGCGCAAACCAAGGTTGGCGGTGTGGTGGTAGACGATAATAACGAACCGCTTCCGTTTGCCAACGTTTCCTTTAAGGGCACCAGCAAAGGAACAATTACCGATGAGAACGGTAAATTTTACCTGGAGTCGCCCGAAACCCATACGGAACTGATGGTTACATCAATGGGGTATGGAAATAAGGAGGTGTTTTTGGATAAGGCGGTTAACTACGATATGACAATTGTACTCAATGATGTACAAGAGCTTAAAGAGGTGGTTCTCTATACAGGTAAAACCTCTAAAAAGAATAATCCCGCCATTGATATTTTACGCAAGATATGGGAGCGCCGCCGCAAAAACGGGCTCAAAATGTTCAAGCAATACGAATACGATAAGTATGAAAAGGTAGAGTTCGACATGAACAGCATAGACAGCGCTTTTATGAAAAGCAAGCTGTTCCGCGGCATGGAGTTCATCTTCGACCATGTAGATACTTCGAGTGTTACCGGTAAAACCTACCTCCCGATATTTATTAATGAGGCACTGAGCAATGTGTATGGCGATAATACCCGTAACAGGAAAAAAGAGATTGTTCGTGCGAACAAGAATTCGGGCTTTAGCAACAACCAGCAAATCATAGCCTTTATTAAGGACCTGTATGCAGACTATGATATTTACGACAATTACCTTAAATTTTTTGACAAGGACTTTGTGAGCCCGTTGTCGCGCACGGGCATCAATGTGTATAATTATGTGCTGGCAGACAGCACATATATCGACAAAAAATGGTGTTACAACATCGTTTTTTATCCAAGGCGAAAAGGGGAGCTAACCTTTAAAGGAAATTTTTGGGTAAATGATACAACGTTTGCCATTAAGCAGATTGCGATGGCTGCCAGTAAAAGCGCCAACATCAACTGGGTAAAGGATATTTATATCGAACAGGAGTTTGAAGTGCTCAATGATTCGGTATTCCTGCTGAAGCGCGACCACATGATGAGCGACTTTGCGCTTAACAAAAAGGAGAAATCCAAAGGGGTTTATGGAAAGCGCACAACGCTTTTTCGGGATTATGTGTTTGATAAAAAGAAACCGGACGATTTTTATGCTGCCGAAGTAAATTATTACGATGATGAGATACACCGGCGATCTGACGAATATTGGGAGGAAAACCGTTTTGAGTCGCTTAATAATGACGAGCGGGGCGTATACAAAATGCTGGATACCCTTAAGACGGTCCCCAAATTCAAGCGATTGTACAGCCTGGTAGCCACGTTAGGGAGTGGGTATTATCAAATGGGCAACTTTGATTACGGACCTATATTTTCCACATTTGGCTATAATGATGTCGAAGGAATCCGGCTCCGTACGGGGGGGCGCACCTATTTTGGGCAAAACGACCCGTGGCGCCTGGAAGGATATACAGCGTATGGCTTTAAGGACAACCAGTTTAAATACGGCGTGTCCGGAAAGTGGATGGTTAACAAGAGGAACCGTTTTATAATTTCAGGGGGTACACGTCGGGATATTGAACAGATTGGAGTAAGCCTCACGGCATCCAATGACGTTTTGGGCAGGAGCTTTGCCTCATCATCACTTTTTTCAAGCGGCAATAATAACAAGCTTACGTCTATCAATTTCAGTACTGTAGGTTTCGAGATAGAGCCGGTAAAAAACCTGACCTTCAGGTCGAATATTAATTACCGGACATTAAAATCGGCATCGGACGCTTTTAGCCTGGATTATTATATAGACCCATGGGACCATTCAAAGGGAACAGAGGGATTTGTTAAGCAATATGAATTAGGCCTCCAGGTTGATTATACACCTAAACGAAGGACTATAGGGTACGGGGTCGAACGGTCTGATGTGGACCTTAACTATACCAGGGTTTACCTCAATTTCTCGCAGGGTGTCAAAGGGGTATTCGATAGTGATTTTGACTACCAAAAGCTTCAGTTTTACTGCAGGCAGCCTGTCTTGGTTGGAGGTTTCGGGCGCTTATTTACCACCCTCGAAGCTGGCAAGATATTTGGCGAAGTGCCACTGGGACTCATGGGGGTGGTTCCGGGTAACCAATCGTGGTTCATTATTGAGAACACCTATAACCTGATGAACTATTATGAATTTGTAGCAGACGAATATGTATCGCTGCACTTTGAGCATAATTTCAATGGCAGGCTGTTTTCGAGGATTCCGGGTCTTCGTGATCTTAACTTGCGGGAGATAATAGGCATAAAGGGTGTGTACGGAACGGTGAGCGATGACAATATCAGGCTGAATGCCTCAAACATTCAGTACCGTGCGCCCGAAGATGTTTACTGGGAATACCACGCAGGGGTGGGCAACATATTTAAAGTTTTCAGGCTCGACTTTGCATGGAGGGGAAGTTATCTCAACCTTCCCGATGCAAATAAATTTGCCATTAAAGGCTCATTTGGCTTCTATTTTTAATTTGTACGGGTTTAACATTTTTTTTGTAAATTCGTTATTATACTACAATCTGTTATTGCCTGAATTATGAAGCATTTATTTATCATGTTTTTTGTTTTCTTTTTGTTTTCATGCAAAAATGAGGATAAGGCTACCGTGGGGAGCATTTATCCTGAAGAAGCTGCTGCCATTGCAAAACATGGAGAAATCCGGCTTTTGGACGAGGCAGAGCTGCAAAAATCATGGGAGAAAAGGCTGGAAGGGATGAAACTAACCGCTTTTGAAGTGATTAAAGGTAAGACAGAAGGTGAGAATGGGGAAGATTATTATATGGTGCTTGCCCGTACGGAAGATGGTATAAAGGTGGCAGCGCTGTTGGAAATGAGGGGTGATAAGTTTTATTTTGATGCCTCAGGACAAAAAGATTCAGAATCTTACCTGCTGGTTGTTTGCAAAGGAGAATGCGATCAAGGCTGTCTTCCTGCTGTAAAGCTTGCAGAGGGCGCCAAGCGGATTATATGCTCATCCTGTGCAGATTGCTCTAAAAATGAAGTGGAAGTTTTTTAAATTGCTATTGTGAACAATTAACATTTCATTGGGCGGTCGTATTGCAGGGATGTTTTATTTTTGATATGAAACTAAAAGCTTACTGAAACTCAAAAACTTACTCCCATGAAACGATCATTACTTAAAACCTTAGCCTGTATTTCGCTTTTTGCAGGATTTACATCCTGCAGTCCGGAATCGGCTGTAGACCTTACCACAGATGCAGGTGCCATAGATCCAAACGCGACAGAACCCGACAGACAAGGAAGATCTTCTTTGTGGGATGGCGAAATTGGTATTGACAGAGATACATTATTTGAAATTACTGCTGATAAAGGTTTTCTTTTGGCAGACCTGCAAATTGTAGCCGATAAAGAGGGCGCATCGGAACTCATAGCCCTTGAGATTGTAAAAAAAGAGGCACTGAATGACAGTAACGATACGGGTTACATGCTCGTGGCAAGTGACAGCGGCGCGTTTTCTGTAGGTGTTATGCTTAAACGCACACAAAGCGGCATGTTTATGGTAGATGACGGGTTTGGGAATCCGAACCCTGTAGCAGTTAGCTGTAAGGGATGCTCATCAGGATGTAATCTGCAATACCTTTATATTGATGGCAAAAAAGTGCCAATCTGCAATGAAAACGGGTGCGGCTCTGATTGTAAAAAGTCAGAGGTTGAAATTGATTAAAGAAAACTTTATATAAAAAAAGCTCCAAATCTGGGGCTTTTTTGGTTTTTTATCTCAGCTACAGTAAACCTAGTTGGTTAGAGTTGATTTTCTTGTTATGCATTACAATAAGTCGATTAAGAGTTTCAAGCCAGGTATTTCTTATTTTATTTTTTTGTAAAGTATTGATTTCGCTGGTTTTTTAGAATTAAAAATCTTGTCAATGATTTTTTTTTGATGTACTTTCGCAGCCGCTAAATACAGAAAATACAGTTAGAATATGACCGCTGCAAAATTAAAATCCTTTGACGTACTCATCGAAATCCCAAAAGGGAGCAGGAACAAATATGAATACGATTTCAAATTAAAGAAAATACGCTATGACAGGATGCTTTTCTCATCGATGATGTACCCTGCCGATTACGGTTTCATCCCTGAAACGCTTGCCCTTGACGGCGATCCGCTTGATGTGTTGGTATTAGTACACGAGCCTACGTTTCCTGGCTGTGTAATAGAGGTGAAGCCAATTGGAGTATTCCACATGGCTGATGAAAAAGGGCCAGATGAAAAAGTAGTGTGTGTGCCGGTATCTGATCCTATTTGGAACAAATACAATGACCTTAGCGATCTAAACCCGCACAGGCTTAAAGAGATTGAGCACTTCTTCCAGGTTTACAAAGACCTTGAAAACAAGAAAGTTGATGTTGAAGGGTGGGGAGACGTTAATGAGGCATACGAAATCATTGATGCATGCCTTGAGCGTTTCGCAACAATTGAAAACAGGCCTGAAGAGCTTTTCAGCATAAAATAAAGTATTGCATTAAAAATACTCCATTAAAAAGCAACATTCTGTAAAAGAGTGTTGCTTCTTTTGTTTTGCTTTTGTTACATTTACAAGATATTAACAAAATCAAAACCAAATAAACCTTTTAATTTATGGAGTCAATTATGATTTACGTGCCGATTATTATGGCCGTTGTAGGGCTGCTCTTTATGGCAGTTAAAAGATCATGGGTGCTTAAACAGGATGCTGGAGATGGCAAGATGAAAGAAATCTCCGATTACATCTATGAAGGTGCTCTTGCCTTTTTGAAGGCAGAATATAAATTGCTTACTATTTTTGTAATTGTGGCGAGCATTGCACTGGCTGCCATAGCTTATATAGTGCCTACTACCGATATGCTAATCGTGGTAGCTTTTATCTTCGGTGCTATTTTCTCAGCTTTGGCAGGGAACATGGGCATGAAGATAGCAACCAAATCAAACGTTCGTACTACACAGGCCGCACGTAGCAGCCTTCCGCAGGCATTAAAAGTGTCGTTTGGAGGCGGTACGGTTATGGGGCTTGGCGTTGCCGGGCTTGCCGTACTCGGGCTTACAGGCTTCTTTATTTTTTTCTTCCACTATTTTATGGGTGGTGTATGGACCAATACTATGGATATGACCATTGTTTTGGAAACTCTTGCAGGCTTTTCACTGGGAGCTGAGTCAATCGCATTGTTTGCACGTGTGGGGGGTGGTATTTATACTAAGGCTGCCGATGTAGGCGCCGATCTTGTAGGTAAAGTGGAGGCAGGTATTCCGGAGGATGATCCACGAAACCCTGCAACAATTGCGGACAATGTTGGTGACAATGTTGGAGATGTAGCGGGTATGGGAGCAGACCTTTTCGGGTCATATGTTGCTACGGTGCTTGCCGCAATGGTTTTGGGTAATTACGTACTCAGGGACATACTTGCAGCGAATCCTTCATGGACGGATGCATTCGGAGGTTTGGGGCCTATTCTCCTACCGATGGCAATTGCCGGTTTCGGTATCCTTTTCTCAATAATAGGAACACTGCTTGTACGCATTAAAGATAATGATGCCAGGGAAGCGCAGGTACAGGGTGCGCTCAATGTGGGTAATTGGGTGTCAATTATTTTAGTAGCCATATCGTGCTTCTTCCTGGTGCAATATATGCTTCCTGAAACCATGCAGATGGAGTTTTATGGCGAAGGCGCTAAAGACATTTCGTCCATGAGGGTATTTTATGCTACGCTTGTCGGGCTATTTGTAGGTGGTGTCATTTCATCGGTAACGGAGTATTATACCGGCCTGGGTAAAAAACCAATCCTTGCCATCGTACAAAAATCAAGTACCGGCGCGGGAACCAACATCATTGCAGGTTTAGCAACAGGTATGATATCGACATTCCCAACCGTATTGCTTTTTGCGGGCGCCATTTGGGCTTCATATGCTTTTGCAGGATTCTATGGAGTGGCGTTGGCAGCTTCGGCTATGATGGCTACAACAGCCATGCAGTTGGCAATCGATGCTTTCGGACCAATATCCGATAACGCTGGGGGTATTGCGGAAATGAGCGAGCTGCCTAAGGAAGTGCGCACACGTACCGATATCTTGGACTCGGTAGGTAATACAACGGCAGCTACAGGTAAAGGATTTGCAATTGCCTCGGCAGCACTGACATCGTTAGCGCTTTTTGCGGCCTATGTAACGTTTACAGGAATCGATGGCATCAACATCTTTAAAGCACCGGTACTGGCCATGCTTTTTGTAGGGGGAATGATTCCGGTAGTGTTCTCAGCTTTGGCCATGAATTCTGTGGGTAAAGCTGCGATGGACATGGTATATGAGGTAAGGAGGCAATTCCGCGAAATACCGGGAATTATGGAAGGTACAGGCAAACCGGAATATGGTAAGTGTGTGGAAATCTCTACCAAGGCCGCGCTTCGCGAAATGATGCTTCCGGGCATTCTTACAATAGGTTTCCCAATCGCCATAGCATTGGGCGGAATGGTCATTTATCCGGAAAATTACCAGCTTGTTGCCGAAATGCTTGGAGGCTATATGGCTGGTGTTACCGTATCAGGTGTGCTTTGGGCAGTGTTCCAAAACAATGCCGGCGGGGCATGGGATAATGCCAAGAAATCATTTGAAGCCGGCGTGATGATTAACGGTGAAATGACTTATAAAGGATCGGATGCACATAAAGCTGCTGTAACCGGTGATACGGTAGGTGATCCTTTCAAGGATACTTCAGGCCCATCAATGAACATCCTTATCAAGCTCACGTGTCTTATCGGCCTTGTTATAGCCCCTATATTAGGCGGGCACGCCACTACAGAGCTTACAACTACAACTGCCGCACAAAATACTGAGGTTATTGCAGACGATGAGCCTGCATTGGTTTCACAGACAAAAAGCGAGGAGATTTCCATTGAACGCCAAAAAGATGAGAATGGAAAAGTAACCGCTACTGTTGTCATTTCTACTTTAACAGATAATAACGAGATTAAAACCGAGGAAAAAACTTTTCAGGGTACTTCTGAGGAAGTTGATGCCCAAATTGATACCTTTAAAAAGGAACGAAGAGGATAATTGTTTCAATTCAAATAATAGCAAAATCCCACGTCGAAAGGCGTGGGATTTTTTATTTAAACTGCAAGATTCCGGGTACTGTCGAAGTTAGAATACCTGCATTTTTCCAAATTTGCCTGGATTTACTACAAAACTGCCCTCAATAGGAGAGCTATTGAGGGCAGTTAAAATGAGTTGCTCTGTAACGAACTGTTATAGTATCTTAAGCTACGACTACGTTTGTTGCATTTGGACCTTTACGGCCTTCTTCCACGTTATAACGGACCTGATCGTTCTCACGGATATTTTCTGTGAGGCCTGAAACATGGACAAAGATTTCTTTTCCACCGTCGTTCGGGGTAATAAATCCGAAACCTTTTTCTTCATTGAAGAATTTAACTGTACCTTCTTGCATTTTAAATGTATTAATTTTGTGCAAAGATAGTCTTTGAAATGGAACTTATTGATTAATAGTTTTTTATTTTTAAAATTACTTTGCCGGCCGTATCAAATTAGGATTATTCACGGGTTTCCCGGCCACAGTTTGGTCTGGAGGGGTAGAGGTAAGATGTCCATTTTGATCTACATAAGCAATCATGCTCTCAAATCCCTTCCCCTTATTGTTATTTGTTTTCCTTTCAAGCTTTTTTGAAGCTTTGAATTTCTTTTTTAAAGCGTTTTTTTTTATACTTTCTTTTTTTTGAAAAGAATCAGCCATATGTTTTTTTAAATAAGTTATTTATTGTTTTATAAATCGGTTTGGAAGTTATTGAAGGCTAAAAAATGGTGTAAACTGGAATTCTTATCCTGACCAGCAAGGAAATTGGATAAAAGAAATGAGCCCGCTAAATACCGGGCTCATTATATTTAAATTCAAATTTAATTCAAAATTTTACCTGACATTGTTCAGTATACTATGGTGTGTATCTACTAACCGAAAACAGACGTAAATGCTCCGTTTAACTTCTCTTTTATATCATCCGGCACATCATTCTTTGGGTATAGAAGCGCAGGTTTGTCATCAGCTGACTTCCCTATAATGAATACTTTTGATAGTGTTTTGCCTCTAAAGAAATCCATGTTATCTACCCTTATCTGAAATGCAAGGGAGCTGAATTTTTCTTTTTTAACCTGGAAATCTGTCGCCATTTTATTGATTTAAAAATTATTTGCTACAAATATAATGATTATTTATGGTAATAATAAGTTTTATAAAATTTATTTATAAATATGGGTTCCAAATAAATTATAAATCATATCGTATTGTCAGTAGCAAATATCTTGGTTGAACTCTATATCGTGATGTGTAGGTTGAGAATTGGTTAAAACTGTCGTCGTTCAGCGAGGTTGTATTAAGCAGATTAGTCCCGCCTACCTTGAATTCCCAATGACTGTCCTTTTTACGGTACATGATGTCAGCACTCAGGAAGTCATACTCATTGTCACTAGTCTTATCACTGTTATAGTAATGGTTGTATTCATATTCAGCCCTGATGGTAAAAGAATCCCAAAAATAATAATTCAGGCTGGCAAACGGCTTGTGGTTATAGAAATTACTGGTGCCATAATCGTTTACAGAGAAGGTATAACCTACTTCAACGTTAGGGATGGTTTTATAATTAGTCCCAAAAGTTCCATTGTAGCTTTGTGATAACTGTTCGTTCACCTGGCGTATCGAATTGTCAATGGATGGTTCACCGCTTGTTAATTCAGGGTCGAAACGGAAGTTATTGTACTTACTCCAATTTACAGATACATTTGTGCCTATTTTGTAAAAGCGGGCAAAGCTTCTGTTGTATCCTGCATTGGCCGAAAGCGATTCATCAGCATAAGGAGAGTTTTCAAGTGTACCTATCTGGTTGATACCGCTAAATGCCGAAAGGTTTTTCATGGCATCCATCATATGTGTATAATTAACTGCCCCGAATATCTGTGTAAAGTTGAACATGTTATATTTTGAATACATCAGCGAGTGGTTCTGGTAAATGCCATTGTCGAGGTACCTGTTGCCCCGAAAAAGCGATTTGTAGCTGTTCATCACCAGTCCGCGGGCGAAATCAGCCACATCTGTAAAATTGGTTGTCATGCTATAGTTGTAAATCAGCCTTTCCGATTTGCGGATGTTATATTGTGCAAATACATCAGGTAATATTCTCCTAAAGTTATTTTCTACTCTGGTCCCCAATTGCTCATTCCATACATTATATTGATGGACTGTAAATCCGGGATTAAATTCGAAGCTTCCTGTAAGCCAACGGTAGTGTACACCCAGGAACAGGTCGTTGAACACATAATCTACATTGTTCTTGGTATTCTCATTCAGGTCGTTTACCGAGCCATCATCCATAGTTTGGAATAACGCTGAATTGAAGTTTTGGAAGGAATAGGTATTGCCCAGGGTAAAATTGATATTACTCTTTGATGTTACCATATAATAGTAGTCAAGTTTGGCATCTGCTTTATTTGTCTTAATGAATCTTTCCTGCGAAATGTCGTAGCGGGTAGCAGGTTCAAGTCCTAAAGAAAGATCGGGATCTGAGCCAGGGGTGCTTGGGAACGGGTTCTCTGCCAGGTTGGCGTGGTACAACGGGTCTTCATCCTGGTAAATATGCTGTGCTTCAAAGGCAAAAATGTTCTTGTCGTTTAGCGTATAATATAGATTCAGGTTCTGGTTAAACGATAATGGTTTTTGTGCTTTATCGGTATAGATGTCCTGGCTTTGCGATGTTTCGGGAAATACTTGCGACAGCAATGCATTCCCTTCTTCCTGGTTGGATGTTTTCAGGAAAGCATCATAGTCAAAATGCAGGTTGGCGTTCGGCTTATAGCTCGAACTCAACTTGAACATGGCAAATTCGCTTTTTTGCTCGGAAGTCGACTCCGTATCCTGTGTCGTTTGGGGTTCGCCTGTAACAGGGTCAAGGAGTACGCTACGGCTCACGGTTTCCATTTCAGTACGGTTGGAGTTGATAATTGTAAAGCCGCTCAGGTTCCATTTGTCGGTCACATTGTAGCTAAAGTTGCCGGCACCGAACTTAGTTTCTATTTCCTTTGCCCTGTTATTCCGCATCAGCGAAAGCCCCAGGTCATTGGAGCCGATGTTGAATGACGTGCCACTCCTGCGCATCAGGTTACGGAATCCGCCAGAGAACTTAAAGTAGTCCGACATAGTGAGTGGGAGTTCACCCGTATTATTAAAGTTGCCAATAAAATTCAGGCTGTACTTCGGGTTATAATAAAATATCTTCGGATTTAGTATGTACCGCTCCCCTTCGCCAATGCTGGCCCCGGCAGCCATATCGCCAAACCAAAAATTCTTTTTGCCGTCCTTCAGTTTGATGTTCATGGCAACATTATCTTCATTGTTCTGTACACCGCGCAACTGGCTTACTTCATTGTAATTGCGCAATACCTCCACTTTACTCACCGCATCGGCAGGGATATTTTTTACGCCCAGTTTGGTATCGCCATCAAAAAAATCTTTGCCTTCTACCATTAGTTTCGAAACACTTTTACCTTCCACTTTTACATTACCGTCAGCATCTACCTCTACGCCGGGCAGCTTTTTGAGGACGTCCTCAAGCTTTCGTTCACTACCGTTGGTAAATGAGTCGGAATTATATACAATGGTGTCTCCTTTAATGGTAACAGGCATTTCGTGGACAATCTCGACTTCATCCAGCATGATTCCAGCTTTCATAGTAATGACCTTTACCATATTTTCGGTACCGGTAGTTATGGTCTCTTCATAAGCTGCAAAGCCGATATAGCTCGCCTTGATGATATATTGGGTATTGGCGCTCAATACCAATTGGAATTTCCCTTTATCGTTGGTAATGGCATAGGAGTCCATTGCATTGGTAGCCTTGTTCACGGCCATAACGTTCCCCATTTCGAGCGGCGCTCCAAGGGAATCGCGCAGCACGCCTTCGTAACGTATGTTTTGTGAATAGGAAAAGGCAGATAGTAATAAAGCGAAGGCAAACAGTAATTTTTTCATTGTGTGTTATTGGTTATTGGTGCATAGGGGTTACCCTCCTATGCGTATAGTGCGCGTTGTCCTTATGGTTCCGGGGTTCGATGGGCCATCATTCATTTCCATCATTTCCTGCGATTTTTTTTCCATTATTTCATTAAACTCTTTCCTTGTTACGCTAGTTCCCCTTTTGGGCATTTTTATTTCAAATTTTTCTTTTGGGTTGAGTATAATTTTGGAGCATAGTAAAATTGTATTGACATCATTCACTTCCAGTATTAGCCCGGGCAACCCCCAGTAATCACCGGGACCGTTGCTTATCGGGATGTCAGGTGTATACCATGCTATAATGTTCATATCTTTTGTCGGTGCCGACGTCAGGCTTACGGCTTTATCACCTTCCTCGGGCTGCTTGGCTTTTATGACAGCCGTTGCCTTGTAGCAGGTATAATTGCCAATTTTTTTTGTTTCACCGGTCATTTTCCACTCCCGTTTTTCCAGTTGTTCGGTAATGAGGAACTCCTTTCCAAAAATCTCGGTTTCTGTAAGCGCTGTCTGGTCTTTAAGGTTTTTGTACAGGGTGCCCCCACCGTTGAAGTTTATCGAGACCATAACACTTCCGTCGCCGGAGGGTTTATTAAGCTTCTCTTCCTCCTTATATAACGATGTTGTTTTGTCAAATTGCAGTGTAAAGGTTTTTTCAAAGGCTTTTTTAAGCTGTTCCTGTATCTGGGCGTCAATCTCAGGGGGAAGGGTGCCACCTTCGGTTTTTGTTTCAGTCTCGTCAAAGTTGAAGGTCGTTTTCGACTCATAAACAGCGGTCCCCTTGAAATTTTGGGCAGATACATAAAACGAAATGAGCGCAAAAAGATAAAGCAATTTGTTTTTCATGAGTATAGATTTTTAGTTTACTTACAAATAAACTAAATTATTAGTTGTAAAACTATTTTTGTAGTTAAAAAACTAAAATCATAGTTAATGTTAGCCTCCTATAGTTATTGTCATCGATTTTGATCCTGGCTTTGGGGCATACAGGTCTTTCATCTCTTCAGATTTTTTCCTTCCAATTTCATTAAATTTTTCCTGAGTTACCTTTTGACCTTTGCTTGGTGCCTTTACTTCAACCTTTTCTTTCGGGTTTAGGGTAAGTTTAGTACAGAGCATGGTCATATTGTCTGTCGATATGCCAAGTATTAGTCCCGGCAACCCCCAATATTCGCTTGGCCCATGGCTAACCGGTATTTCGGGAGCATACCATGCAGTAACCACAATCTCCCTGCGGGGCAATGATGCCATCAGGTCGATCGCTTTGTCCGCTCCGTCAGCTTTTGGCGGTTCTATAACAATTGTATAGGTGGCTTTGTAGCAGGTATAGTTGCCAATTTTTTTAGTTTCATTTTCCAGTTTCCAGTCCGGTTTTTCTAAAGAATCCTGCACAATGAACTCTTTATCATAAAGCTCCCTTTCATAAAGTACTATTCCTTCTTTAAGATTGTTATACCTTTTTCCCGGGGTGAATGGCCGCATGCCGGCTGGGGCATTGGGGTTGAGCTTTACCACCATTTCGTATACTGATGCTGTTTTATCGAAATATAGTATGTACGAATTCTCAATCGGTTTGGAAAGCGCTTCTTTCATTTGGGCTTCCATGGCAGGATCTACACCCGTCATCTTGATGGTAGCATTTTTGCGGGTTGTAACCGATTGGTATTCGGCAACACCTTTGAACTCCTGAGCAACGGCATTGGAGCCAATTAAAAACAGTAGTAGGTAAAAGTACTTCTTCATGAATCCATTTTTTAGTTATGAAAAATATCAGTACAATGTAAGGAATTTGATTAATGCCTGCGGGGTTTGGTGTTCCGCATTTCCCTCATTTCCTCAGCCTTTTTGGAAATTATATCCATAAATTCCTTTTTCGTTACTTTTTCACCTTTGTTAGGCACTTTCAAGTCAACACCTTCGGCTGGGTTAAGAACCAGTTTTGAGCATAAAATGTTCATATTGTCGGTGCTTATGCATAATATCATTCCCGGAAGTCCCCAATAATTATCAGGGCCATGGCTCACAGGTATTTCGGGAGCATACCATGCTGTTACTACCATTTCATCGGGCAATGACCCCAGCAGGTCTGTTGCCTTTTCGTTTTCGGGTCCTGTTCTCGATGGCCTCTTGATCGTGTAGGCGGCTTTGTAGCAGGTGTAGTTACCTATTTTCTTTGTCTCATTGACCAGTTGCCACTCTCGCATCTTCAGGGAATCGGTTACTAAAAATTCCTTTCCGAAAACCTCTTTTTCCTCGATGGTTACTTTAGCCTTCAGGTCACGATAGGTTTTTCCGGTCACTAAATTTGCTGTCGTTCTTCCGTAGCCTGCGGATTTTATGTCCAGTTTTTGATTTTCCTCATAAACAGAAACTGTTTTGTCAAAATAGAGCGTGAATTGTCTTTCAACAGGTTTTGATAGCGCCTCTTTCATCCGGGCCTGCATGGCCGGGTCAAGCTTCGATATCCTGGACTCCAAATTTTTCAGGGTGGATACAGATTCATAAACGGCAATGCCTTTAAAATCCTGTGCATATAAATAAACTGTAGCCATTATGGTACAGCAGAGCAGTAATTTTTTCATAAAATTGGTTTAGGTTGGAGCTAAGAGAACAGCAAACAACTCTGGTTTAGTATGTTTATGAAAGAAAAATCTGCAAACTACCTTATTTACCCGCCAAAACGCATCCTCCTGCCGCCGCCGCCCGGCGCGCCATACATGTCCTGCATCTCCTGGATTTTTTTGGACATGATTTCGGCAAACTCTGCCTGCGTAACCTTTTCACCCTTTTTAGGTGCCTTAATTTCAGATTTTTCTTTTGGATTTAAAACTACTTTAGAGCAAAGCAGCACCGTTTTATCATCAGAAACTTCTAATATGAGTCCCGGAAGCCCCCAGTAGTTGCCCGGGCCCTGGCTTACGGGTATCTCGGGGGTGTACCAAGCGGTGATAATTTTGGTGTCGGGCATTTCCACCATCTCCATGAAGTTGGTCTTTTTTAGTTCCTCTTCACTTTTCTTCTTCATCTCTTCTTCAGCACCTTTCTTTGGGCGGTAATTCATCATGTTCGACTTGTCCACCGGGATTTCGGCTGTAGCCTTGTAGCAGGTGTAGTTGCCTATTTTTTTCGACTCGTTTACCATGACCCATTTTATTCCCGGCAGCGAATCACTAACCAGAAACTCTTTTCCGAAAATATCTTTTTCCTGCAGCATGGTTTTTTCCTTCACATTTTTATAGTGCTTTCCGCCGCCGCCCATTATAGAGCCCATCATTTTGAATCCCTGCGCCATTGGATCGTTCGGGCTGTCCAGTTTTTCCTCTTCTTCATATGTAGATGCCGTTCGGTCAAACTTCAGGACAAAGGTTTTCTCGAACATTTTTTTAACGCGGTCCTCAATCATCTTCTGCATTTCGGGAGTGATTTCCTTGTTCTGCCCGCTAAATTTCTTCATGTCTTCCATGCTGGTTTTGGATTCATAGGTAGCCACACCCTGGAAATCCTGGGCTGCTGCATTCAGCATCGAAAGTAATGCTGCTGCTAAGTAAAAAAAATGCTTCATAGTTTTCTAGGTTTACAGTTAGACGAGTATGAATTGGTTTCGTTACATGAATTTCCGGTAAAATGTGATGCTTTTAGCTGTTTAGAATAATACTGTATATGGCAATGTTATTTTTTTGTACTTTGCCATGATGAAAGCAATGCTGTCAATCCTAACGCTATTTATCATTACTGCCACTATGGCGCAGGATGCTGTCATTCCTGTAAAGTTATTCAACAGTTCCAAAGCAGGGCCGGAGCAGTATTTGGGGGCCGATAGTTATGGCTGGCAGTATACGGTGCTTGATAATGAATTGCGAAAGGAAAAGGACGGACAGGTGCTCAAGTTCAAAGCGCTTTCACTGGGCAATATTTACAGGGCCGATTTGCAGAATCCCTTACAGATCGTATTGTTCTACCGGAAATTCAATACGGTTGTGCTGCTGGACAATCAAATGAACGAAACCTCACGCATCAATTTTTCCGATATTCCCCAGCCCATCATTGCCGAGGCTGTAGGTCTTGCCTCACAAAACCGCCTATGGGTATATGATGTGGCAATGCAGCAGGTAGGGCTGTATGATTTAGCTAAGGGTAATTTTCGTACGCTGGCACCGCCATTCAATGACGGGATAAAGTATTACCAAAACGATTACAACTACTTTTATTGGATAGATGCAAATAACAACTGGTATGCGGTAAACCTTTTTGGTAAAGTCAATTCGTTGGGTAAAGTGCCCGACTTTGACCAGTTGCAGATAGTGTCATCCAATACTTTATTATATAGCAGGGGAGGGATAATGTATCAATATAATCCGGCAAAGGAGACAAGTTCTTCAATTGATGCTGTGGAAAAAAGCTTCCGTAGTTTCTATTATGCAGGGGAAATTTTGTCTATTTTTACCGACTCCGTAATTATCCACTATAAAGTAACATTACTAAAATAATGCATATAGCAGTCGCAGGCAACATTGGCGCCGGTAAGACCACACTCACAGGCCTTTTGGCAAAACATTTCAAATGGGAACCCCACTACGAGGATGTGGTGGATAATCCCTACCTTGATGATTTTTACCACCAAATGGAGCGTTGGTCGTTTAACCTGCAAATCTATTTCCTAAACAGCCGCTTTAGCCAAATCATGCAGATTCGTGAAAGTGGGAAAAACATCATACAGGACCGTACTATATATGAAGACTCGCATATTTTTGCGCCTAATCTTCATGCTATGGGCCTGATGACCAATCGTGACTTTAATAATTACAAGTCGCTTTTTGAGCTGATGGAAAAATTTGTAGGTGCTCCGGATCTGCTCATTTACCTACGCAGTTCGATACCTAACCTCGTAAAACAGATACACAGTCGCGGCCGCGATTACGAAAATTCCATTTCCATCGATTACTTGAGCCGCCTTAACGAACGCTACGAAGCCTGGATACAAAGTTATGACAAGGGCAAGCTCCTTATTATAGATGTAGATAAGTTGGATTTTGTCAATAATCCGGAAGATCTTGGTCAGATCATCAACCGTATAAACGCCGAGGTGAATGGGTTGTTTTAAACCACATTATAATTTATAGTATAAAATGTACATCGCTGCACTATATTGATTACTTCTAAGTAATAAGGTCAGACGAAAAATATTTTATAATCGCTAATTATATATTATAAAGGTCGATACGTCATCGGTCGCCCTTGCCATTACCCGCAGTATCGACTGATCAGAAACATTGATCGGTAATACCTGCAATCAAAAATGCTTTATAGTAAATCACTCGAAAAAAACTTCCATTCCCAAAGTTCACCTTATCAGATAGTTAAGAAAAAGTTTAGGAAAAAAGATTAAAAAAGATGATTTAAAAGTTTGGAAAAGCGGAAAAGGTTACTACTTTTGCACCCGCAATAACGGCAATGTTCATAGGCAAATTGACACCGCAACAAGCCTTTTAAAAAGAGGATTTTTACTATTATGTAGTGAGATGAGGATTCGGAAAAAGGATTGAAAAAAAAGTAAAAAAAGATTTGGATTGTGTTGGAAAAAGAAATTATCTTTGCCCTCCCTAACCGACAGGAAAGGAAAGCAGGTTCACTTCAAGATTTACTGAAAACGGCGCGAGAAAATAATTTCAAAAAAAGTTTTCAAAACGCTTGCGGGTTTAAAAAGAAGTTGTACTTTTGCACCCGCTAACACAGGGAGCCGTTACGGCGAACGGGGTTAGTGAGAAAATAAAGAATGATACGTTCATAGACATATTGGATTGACAGCATAAGAGAGAGTAAGAAACTCTTAGCGATTATTGAAAAAGACCTGAATAAAGATCGTAAAAATATAA
>NZ_JAPCHV010000007.1 GCF_026107645.2 Flavobacterium sp. MFBS3-15
CTTAAGGTGATTATTGCGGCGGGGCTCACCTCTTCCCATCCCGAACAGAGAAGTTAAGCCCGCCTGCGCAGATGGTACTGCATCTTGTGGGAGAGTATGTCATCGCCTTTTTTTTGAAAACCCTTCATCGGTTAGATGAAGGGTTTTTTGTTTTTTAAATACTATACATTTAGCCATATGAATTATAATAAAATGCTAATTTTGCACATCTAAAACCAATTAATACGTATGAAAATAAAATTATTAGGGCTAATTATGATGGCATTTTTATGTGTCGGTAAATTTTTTGCACAGGACTCAATTCCCAGTGTGGAAAAATCAATCAAAGGTATACAGGTAGGGGAGTCCGGGTTGGTTTTTAATTACGAATTTAAACTGGCGAATCAATTTTCCCTGCGTACTGAGGCTGGACTTACGCTCGCCTTTTTTACTTATAAAGATAACCCTTGGACTATATCTGACGAAGGAAAAACGTATGTAGTCGCACTACCTGCATTTACCGTTGAACCAAGATGGTATTACAACCTTGGCAGGAGGGTAAGAAAAGGTAAAGACATAATCAGGAATCGAGCTAACTATTTTTCTTTAATGGCACACTACAGCGGTGGGTGGGGAGCTATAAATCCAAATGAGAATATTGATGAAGTCCCTGACTTTTTAGCAATTATACCTACATGGGGAATGCGCAGGACTCTGGGGAATCATTTTAATTATGAGCTGGGTGCTGGTCTGGGCTACATGTATACATCAAAGTATAATGATTTTGGTTATAGTCATAAATCTGAAGGCGAGATGGTGGTATATGTGCGAGCTCGTTTCGGATTCGATTTCTAAACTTTAGGATTTCTTTAAAACAACAACCTCTTTTGGTTTACTAACTTTGAAGTAACACTAAACCACAATGCTATGAAAAAGTTTATTGTAACCCTTGCCACTATTGCCGGAATTACGGCTTCAGTGATTACTTATGAAGATGTAAATACCGTAATATCAGTATTCCAGGACAAGCAATATAAGAAGATAGATGTTGCTGCCATTCCTAAAGATACCCTCAATAAGATTAAAAAAGATTACGGCAATTATACCGTGAAAGAAGCATATAAAGCTGATGATGGCGAATATAAACTGGTACTTAGCAAAGACGGCGTTGACCTGACAGCGACTTTTACCTCGACAGGCAACCTGATAAAAATATTGAACTAAAGAAGCTTCGGCTTCTTTTTTTGTGGTTTTGTGGGATTTGAGTCCACTGAAATATCTGAAATGTAATATTTTAATGCTTATGTAGTTGGCAGTAATCACAATGCTCACTTACAATGCATTCGCTGTGTTTTGGATTTGTTGGACGGCAAATTTCGCGTCCTAAAAACGACAGTGCCATCCCAATCTCGCCCCACATATCCTTAGGCAATACTGCCATCATGTCCTTTTCGATCTTATCGGCATTTTTACCTTTTGAAATGCCCAGCCTCGGCGCTACACGTAGTACATGCAGGTCGACAAGTATTCCTTCAGCTTCGGCGCCTGCTTCACGCAGTATAACATTAGCCGATTTCCGTCCTACACCTTTTAAAGCAACCAGTTCCTTCATGGTGTTGGGAATGTTCTTGTCTTCTTTTACGGTTTCGGCTATCTCCTGCAGCCAGGTAATTTTATTGCCATGGAAGCGCACTTTTGCCAAAGCTTCCGTCAGTTCAGCGGTGTTGGCTTTGGATAGCGCTTTCATGTCAGGATATTTTTTGAAGAAATCTACGGTTACTTTATTGATATTGGCATCGCTGTCTTGGGCAGCAATCACCACCATCACCAATAACTGGTAAATATTTTTGTAATGCAAAGGGTGTTCCTTCCCTTTATATTTTTCGATAAGCGGACGCAATGCTTTGGCCCAGTCTTTCGTTTCTTCAAATAAGTCCATGGTAATAAAATTACGGAGTTTGCAGGAAAAAGAAAAGCCTTCGGATAACCACAGGCTTAATTTATAATCAGTTTAATCTAATCCCCTAACCATTTTTTGTATTTCAGATTTCAGGCTATGCTCTGATATTGTCTCACCATTATCCGATTCATGGATTCTGTTTTTTAACTTATCATTCAATATGAGGCGATCAATGAGTTCGTCAATTGTCATTTCATCCGGCATATTATCGATGTAAACCTTTAATTCTTTCTTTGTTATCATTGGAAATTAATTAAAAATACAGTTGGCTATTCCTCCTTCAAATCCACCGAGGCGCTGTTTACACAATACCTTTGCCCGGTTTCGGTAGGGCCGTCATCAAAAACGTGGCCGAGGTGGCTGCCGCAGTTGGCGCAAAGTATTTCAACGCGCTTCATACCAAAGGAATTGTCAGCTATATACTCTACTTTGCCGGGAATGGATTCGTCGAATGAGGGCCATCCGCAACTGGACTGGAATTTCGATTCACTTTTAAATAAAGGCTCACCGCACGCTCCGCAGCAATAGGTGCCTTTATCAAATGTCAGATTGTATTTTCCGGAATGCGGGAACTCGGTTCCTTTTCCGCGCAAAATTTTATAGCGTTCAGCGCCAAGGAGTTCCTTCCATTCAGCCTCTGATTTTTTTACTGGATAATTGCTCATGATTTGTCGTGTTTATTATTTCTTTGCCGGTATAAATTTAATGGACACCGAGTTGGTGCAAAACCTGTTACCTGTAGTTTCTTCCGGGCCATCGTCGAACACATGCCCCAGATGCCCGCCACAATTGGCGCACATTACTTCAGTACGCACCATCCCAAGGGTTTTATCCTCTTTATAGATTACCGACCCCTCAATAGCCTGGTCGAATGATGGCCAACCGCAGGATGAATCAAATTTAGCATCGGATTTGAACAGCGGGTTGCCGCAAGCCGCGCATACATAAACGCCTTTTTCGAAATGCTTGTAGTACTCACCGGTAAATGGCCTTTCGGTAGCCTTTTGTCGCAATATGGCATATTCCTCTTCTGTCAATACTTTTTGCCACTCTGCATCAGTGGTCTTCATGTTGAGCCCTTCTTTTTTTACAGGCAATTGTGCAGTATCATTTTTTACCTCAGTTTTTTTCTTTTCCTGTCCCTGGCATGATGTAAGCGAAACAAGTGCAATCATTACTACAAGTATCTTTTTCATTGTTCATTGTTTAAAAATTGGATTATCTTTTTAATGACTTTACTGTCGCCGAGAATCTTCCGGTGGCCTAGACCTTTGGTAACAACAACTTCGGCATTAGCCAGGTGTTGCGCGATATGGTGTACCGCTGTTACGGGCACATCTGCATCGTCTTCGTCATGGATGGCAAGTACAGGTACAGTAACGTCCTTTGCCGCTATATACGCCGAATAGCTGTTAATGGTTTCGCCGAACTTCTTCTCAAACATCCGTATCATCAGTTCTCCTGTTGCAACATTCATGCCCAATTTTTGCGAAAAATCATCCATGATGTCTTTAATAATGTCGCCACTTCCTATAATAACGGCCTTTTTCACCTTCAATCCCCTTTTAATCGAATTCAGCACCGACATCGCGCCAAGCGAATGCCCTATTGCGTATTCAAACGGGCCGAGTTGTTTCTCCAGCTCAAGGATGCACTTAATGAATTCGGTCATGTCGCTTGTTTTGCCTTCCGATTTTCCGTGTCCGGGGGCATCGAAGCTAATAGTCGAATACCCGCATTTCAGCAGCTTATCGGCTATGGAATGCAGCTGTGTGCCGCGTCCGCTCCAGCCATGTACCAGAAGCACTTTGCGTTGGCTCTCTCCGTAGTGGTAAACATTGATACTTTTCTTCAAAGCAGGGATTTCTACTATTTGCTGGCGGCTTTTGCTGTCCATTTCTTCCTCTCTTTTTGGAAGCTTGAATTTCATAGGTGTCGTAAACAGCTTTATTGCAAATTTTGCAGCCAATTTGGGCGAAGTCACCTCCAAAATTTTAGCGGTTACCAGTATTGGCTTAGGAATTCTCAATGATGACTGGTGTTTTTTATTTTTTTCTGACATTTCGCTAAAACTTTAAGGCAAGTTATTAATTGAATATTTTTTGGCTATTTTTAGAAGTCTTAAAATTACAAATAAAATGCAGGATCAACGCAGGGTACACATTGAAAACATACAGCCCCAGATAAACAATGGGCAAAACTTCATCAAACGCATTACAGGTCAAAAAGTAAACGTTACTGCCGATATCCTTTCGGATGGGCATGATGTAATGGCCGCTGTGGTGAAGTTTCGCCATGAGAAAGAAAAGGCCTGGAAGGAAAATCGTATGCATGAAACCGGTAATGATACATGGGCCGGAGAGTTTACCGTAGAAAAACAAGGCTTTTATAGTTATTGTGTGGAGAGTTGGGTAGATTATGCCCTTAACTGGCAGTATGGTACGTTGCGTAAGATAAAAGACAACCAGCGCGTGACTTCAGAATTATTGGAAGGTGCTGAATATGTAAAGGCACTGTACGACAAGGCTACCAGGACTGAAAAGGCATATCTGCAAAAACTGGAGAAACTGTTTACAGACACCAGCTCTTATGATACAGCCATTGCCGAAGCGACGTCGGATACGCTGAAAGAAATCTTCAAAAAATATCCGGCGAAAATACTGTCGCACCAGTCTTCTGAATTACGTGTGTATGTCGACAGGCAAAAGGCATTGTTCAGTACATGGTATGAGTTTTTCCCAAGGTCGGCATCATCCGAACCAGGAAAACACGGTACCTTCAAAGACTGTGAAGCCCTTTTGCCACGCGTTGCCGCAATGGGATTTGATACATTGTACTTCCCTCCTGTACACCCTATTGGCGAAGTGAACCGCAAAGGAAGGAACAACGCTACCACAGCACAGCCTGACGATGTGGGTTCCCCTTGGGGCATCGGTTCGCAATATGGCGGGCATAAAAGCACGCACCCAGAATTGGGTACGATTGACGAATTCAAATCGCTGGTCAATGCGGCTACAGCGCAGGGGATAGAGGTAGCGATGGACTTCGCGTTGCAGGCCGCGCCCGACCATCCGTATGTAAAGGAGTTTCCGCAATGGTTCAAATGGAGGCCCGACGGTACCGTACAATATGCAGAGAATCCTCCAAAAAAATACCAGGACATATTGCCGATATACTTTGAGTCGGCCGACTGGAAAAACCTATGGAAGGAACTGTTGAGCGCCGCCCTGTTTTGGGTGGAAGAGTGCGGCATCCGTATATTTCGTGTGGACAATCCGCATACCAAGCCGTTCTATTTTTGGGAATGGCTAATCGCCGAAGTGAAGAAAAAATACCCGGATGTGCTCTTTCTGGCGGAAGCCTTTACCCGTCCGAAAATCATGGATGAGCTCGCAAAAGTAGGATTTACGCAATCCTATACGTATTTTACGTGGCGTAACAGCAAAGCTGAGCTTACAGAATATGTAACTGAACTGACGAGGTCACAGCAGAAGGAATTCTTCCGCCCGAACTTTTGGCCCAACACACCGGACATTAACCCGTTCCCGTTGCAGGGAGCGAATGAAGCGACGCATTTGCAAAAGTATTTCCTTGCGGCAACCTTAAGCTCAAGTGTTGGCATCTATGGGCCCGTGTTTGAATATATGGTGACAGACGCCATTCCCGGGCGTGAAGAGTACATGGATTCGGAAAAATATGAAGTGCGCCACTGGGATTGGAAAAAGGAGAACAAGATTACAACCCTTATTGGCAAGATCAATAAGATACGGCAGGAAAACCCATCGCTGCAGCAAACAAACAACATTGAGTTCTGCGATATTGATAACGACCAGCTTATTGCCTACTATAAATATGACGACAGCCGCCAAAACGAAACCCTGATGATCGTAAGCCTTGATGCTTATTATTCAAAGTCGGGATGGGTAAAAGTACCGCTGCAATCGCTGGGCATACACGAAGGCCACAACATTGTGGTAACCGACCTGATAACCGGCAACAGCTACCATTGGGACAAAGAATGGTGCTATGTAGAGCTGCATCCTGCACTGCCGTTTCACTTATTTAAAATCCAGAAATAACCATGGCAACTTCCATTCAGGACACATTCAACGCACCGTTTGTTTTCAGGGCCGACTGGAAATCAGCCTTTGAGGATGAGGAATTTGTAAAAGTATTTTCATCGGACATACTGGAGAATTACATCCTCAAAAAACGTTGGTATGGCGGCAAGGCCAGTACGCTCAAGTACATTGAGGTAGTGGATTATTTCAAGATTGCCTCCGAAAAGAACACCTATTATGGGGTCCTGATTGAAGTGAATTACAAAGAAGCATTCCTGCAGCATTATTTCATGCCGGTGGCTTTCATGGCAGAAGACGAACTTGACACCAAGACCCTTATTGCCCCTGTAACACTAAACGGGCAGGAAGGCTATTTGGTAGACGCACTACATCAGGAGGATTTCCGCAGGCTTGTATTTGAAAGCATCGTGAATGGTGCCAAAAATGATGCATTCAATGTGAAGTACCACAAAGGCAAGTCGCTATCGAAAGAGACTAAATATGTCTCATCCCGCTTCATGGGCATTGAGCAGAGCAATACCTCCATCATTTATAATGACAACCTGGTGCTGAAGTTTTTCAGGAGGATTTACGTGAGCACGAACCCTGATTACGAGATAAGCCGTTTCCTCACGGAGCGCATGAAGTTTAAGCATACGCCGGCTTACAAAGGCAGCATTAATGTAGCTATGGCCGATGACAACATTACCTTGGGCCTTATGCAGGAACTTGTGCCCAACCAGGGCGATGCGTGGAAGTACATGCTCGAGGCGGTAGATGGCGTTTTCGACAACCTTAATGCCAAGAAGATAAAGATCGATAAGCTGCCCGACCTGGAGCTTTTCAAAACGATAAAGATAAACAGCATTCCGCCGGAAATCATAGACTGGGCGGGGCTAACTTTGTTTTTAAGGATAAGGACACTTGCACAGCGCACCGCCGAAATGCACATTGCACTGGGCGGTGACACCACCGACACCTCGTTCACGCCTACGACTTACAATGGTGATTATACTGTGTGGCTCAAAAACCGCCTCATCTACCAGTTCCAAAACAGGCTGAACACGATAGAGAACAACCTGCACAAGCTGGACGGGCTGGCGTTGGAACTGGCGCATCAATTTTTGGACAAAAAGAAAGAGATACGCAAGCATTTCCTCGACTTCGATTGGACACAGCTCAAGAGCGAGCGCATCCGCATACATGGCGATTACCATCTGGGGCAGGTGCTGGTAAATGGTGATGACTTTTACCTGCTCGATTTTGAAGGCGAACCCGAAAGCACCATTCGCGACCGCAAGGTAAAGCAACCACCGCTAAAGGACGTAGCCGGGCTGTTCCGCTCGTTTCATTATGCGATTTACGCGACCATATTTAATAATAAGGACAAATACCCATTTGAGCAGGAAGACCTTTTCAAGGCCGGCGAGCTGCTGTTCAATTATATGGTGGGCGTGTACCTCGACACCTATGTAGAAAAGGCTCAGGAAGGCAACCTGAACATCGGATACAACAAAGAGATAGCATTCCTTTTAAAATACTGCATACTTGAAAAAGCGGTGTATGAACTGGGCTATGAATTGAACTCAAGGCCGCGATGGGCGGTGATACCTTTAAGGGGGATAGCGAGTATAATGGGGTATTGATTTCAGATTGTGTAAATCTCTTATGTACGTTTGTCAGTTCGAGCGCAGTCGAGAACAGTCGGTATTAGAAAAACTTAATTTGAATTATATCGCATCTCGACTGCGCTCGATGTGACAACGGGTTGCGATAATTTAACGTAAATAATGTTATGTACGTTTGTCAGTTCGAGCGCAGTCGAGAACAGTCGGTATTAGAAAAACTTAATTTGAATTATATCGCATCTCGACTGCGCTCGATGTGACAATGGTTATCGATAATGTTAACGTAAATAGTTTTATGAAACGTTTGTCAGTTCGAGCGCAGTCGAGAACACTTAAGAACAGAAGTTATGATGAAATTTTACTATGTATATATGCTTCGGTGCAGGGATGGAACTTTCTATACAGGAATTACAAATAACGTTGACGTAAGAGTTGATCAACATAATGCAGGAATTAAACCTGACTCATATACATATTCCAGAAGACCTGTTACACTTGCTTTTGTACAGGAATTTATGGATCCGGTTCAGGCAATAGCTTTTGAAAAACGGTTGAAGAAATGGAGTAAGGCAAAAAAAGAAGCTTTGATAAAAGGAGATTTTGATCTTATACAAATACTTGCTGAATGCCGTAATGCAACGCATAGTAAATATAAAACAGATTGATGCATCTCGACAGCCCTTCGACTCGCTCAGGACAGGTAGCTCAATGTAATAACCCTGATCGACAACATTAACGAGAATAATGTTATACACTTTTATCAGTTCGAGCGCAGTCGAGAACATTAGGTGAACGAGGAACTTAATTGGAATTATAACGCATCTCGACTGCGCTCGATGTGACAACGGTTTACGACAATTTAAACGTAAATAATGTTATGTACGTGTCAGTTCGAGCGCAGTCGAGAACAATAAAACAAAACAAATAAATGAAAACAATAGCCCATTCCCTTTTTACCGATTTTGATATCGACCTGTTCAAGGCCGGAAAACACTACCGCCTGTACGAAAAACTGGGTGCGCACCTTACTGAAGTGGACGGCCAGAAAGGCGTTTACTTTGCCGTCTGGGCGCCATCGGCGAAGGCCGTATCGGTAGTTGGCGATTTTAACTACTGGCTGGAGGGCGAGCATGCGCTCAATGTGCGGTGGGACGGCTCGGGGATTTGGGAAGGGTTCATTCCCGGTATTGACAAAGGGACAAAATACAAATACAAGATACATTCGCATCACAACGATATAAAGACCGAAAAGGCCGACCCTTTTGCCTTTTACTGCGAAACGCCTCCCAATACCGCATCGGTAGTTTGGGATACAAAGCACAGTTGGAAGGATGCGAAATGGATGGGAAGCCGTATCGAAAAGAACGGACTCGATAAGCCTTATTCTGTCTATGAAGTGCACCTGGGGTCCTGGCGCAGGGCAGAGGGGGGAAGGTTCCTCAGCTATATTGAGCTCGCCGACCAGCTTGTGGCTTACGTTAAGGAAATGAATTTTACCCATGTCGAGTTCATGCCCATAATGGAATACCCGTATGACCCTTCCTGGGGTTATCAACTCGTGGGTTACTTCGCCCCGACATCCCGTTTTGGCAAACCAGAAGATTTTATGATGCTGGTAGACAAACTGCACCAGGCCGGCATCGGCGTGATATTAGACTGGGTTCCGTCGCACTTCCCCAGCGATTCGCACGGGCTGGGCTTTTTTGACGGGACGCACCTTTATGAGCACCCGGACATCCGCAGAGGCTACCACCCAGACTGGAAGAGCCTCATCTTCAATTATGGGCGCAATGAAGTACGCTCATTCCTGATTAGCAATGCTATTTTTTGGCTCGATAAATACCATATCGATGGGCTTCGAGTGGATGCCGTGGCCTCAATGCTTTATCTCGACTACTCCCGAAACGAAGGCGAGTGGGAACCGAATATTTATGGTGGAAGGGAAAATCTCGAAGCCGTTAGCTTCCTGAAAGAAATGAATGAGGAAGTGTACCGCAGCTTTGAAGGCGTACAGACCATTGCCGAGGAAAGTACCTCGTTCCCGATGGTGTCGCGGCCAACATACATTGGCGGCCTGGGCTTCGGGATGAAGTGGATGATGGGTTGGATGCACGACACGCTTGAATATTTCAAGAAGGAAGCCATTTACCGCCAGCACCACCAAAACGACCTGACCTTCAGCATGACGTATGCGTTTACCGAAAACTTCATGCTGCCGCTTTCGCATGACGAGGTGGTATACGGCAAGCACTCCATTCTGGGGCGCATGCCGGGTGACGAATGGCAGCGCTTTGCCAACCTTCGCCTGCTGTATAGCTTTATGTTTACACATCCCGGTGCCAAGCTGCTCTTCATGGGCGGGGAATTCGGGCAAAGCGGGGAATGGAATTTTGAGCAGAGCCTCGACTGGCATTTGCTGGAATACGACTACCACAAAGGCATCAAAAATACCATAACGGCACTCAACAAGCTCTATAAAAAACAGCCGGCATTGTACGAAAAGCAGTTCACAGCAGAGGGCTTTGAATGGATCAATTACGGCGACCATGAAAATTCGGTCATATCATACATCCGCAAAGGCAATAACCCTGAGGAGAACCTGGTTGTGGTTTGCAATATGACCCCCGTCATCCGTGAAGACTACCGCATCGGCATTCCGGCAAGCGGTAAGTTGAAGGAAGTTTTCAACAGCGATGCTGCGGAATTTGGCGGAAGCGGAGTTTCTAACAAAAAGCTAAAAATTGAGGCTATCCCGTGGAATGGCAGGGAGTACTCTGCTTCTATGACATTGCCTCCGCTTGGGGTGTTGGTATTTTCATTAAAACAAAAGGCATAGCCGGCATTGTAAGCCAATAGTTATCAACAGGCAACGTTTTCGTAAGAGTTAACATTGTTAAAATTCGCATCAAACCTATATATTTGATGTTTTGCACTTTATACAGCATTTATGATCATAAATACAGAGCTCGAACGCAAGGGAGACCTTTATCCCTCCAAAATAGTAAAATTCAGCAAAGAGGTCGACAGCGCCTTTTTTTATACTGATAATAATGTAATCCTTAAAGTAACCGTGTTCCGGGACAGCCTTTTGAGGTTCCGGTTTACAACCAAGGGCTACTTCAGCGATGACTTTTCGTATGCCATTGCCGAGAACCATTCCCGTGGCTTCAATAAGTTTGAGGTTACCGAAGAAGCGGAATACTACAAGATTCTCACCAGCAAACTGGAGTGCCACATTCATAAAAGTGACCTGCGCACCGGTATTTACGACATTAACGGTAATGTGCTGCTGGAGGACGAGCAGGGCTTTCATTGGGAAGAAATCTATGAATATGGTGGCAATGTGGTCAAAATGAGTAAGGTCTCACCTGATGGTGAGAACTTCTATGGCCTTGGCGACAAGGCAACCCACATGAACCTGAAGGGTAAGCGCCTGGAAAACTGGGCCACCGACCAATATGCCTACCAGAAAGACCAGGAGCCGCTTTACAAGGCAGTGCCGTTTTACATTGGCCTCCACGGCAAGGATGCTTATGGTGTGTTCTTCGACAATACGTTCAGGAGCTTTTTTGACTTTTGCCATGAGCGCCGCAACGTGGCCAGCTTTTGGGCCGATGGCGGCGAAATGAACTACTACTTTTTCTATGGCCCGCAAATGCAGGATGTGGTTACGTCGTACACCGACCTTACAGGAAAGCCGGAACTTCCGCCGTTATGGGCGTTGGGGTACCACCAATGCAAATGGAGCTATTATCCCGAAAGCAAGGTGAAAGAGGTTGCGGCAAAATTCCGCGAACTGCAGATACCTTGCGACGCCATTTACCTCGATATTGACTACATGGAAGGCTTCCGCTGCTTTACATGGAGCAAGGAATATTTCCCCGACCCAAAACGGATGGTTTCCGAACTGGCTGAAGACGGCTTTAAAACAATCGTGATCATTGATCCGGGCATCAAGATTGATCCGGAATATCCGGTGTATAAAGAAGGGATAGAGAACGATTATTTCTGCAAGCGCGCCGACGGGCCGTACATGAAAGGTAAGGTTTGGCCCGGCGAATGCAACTTCCCTGACTATACCAATCCCGCGGTACGCGAATGGTGGGCAGGGCTTTTCAAGGAGCTTATTGCCGATTTTGGAGTAAAAGGCGTGTGGAACGACATGAATGAGCCTGCAGTGATGGAAGTGCCTACCAAGACATTCCCACTGGATGTGCGCCACGATTATGACGGCCATCCGTGCAGCCATCGCAAGGCACACAATATATACGGTACCCAGATGGCGCGCGCAACCTATGAGGGTGTAAAGCGATTTTCATACCCTAAAAGGCCGTTCATCATTACGCGTTCGGCCTATTCCGGGGCGCAGCGCTATACCTCTTCATGGACAGGCGATAACGTTGCTACATGGGAACACCTCTGGATCGCCAACGTACAGGTCCAGCGCATGAGCCTCAGCGGCATGGGCTTTACCGGCAGCGATATTGGGGGCTTTGCGGAGCAGCCCACCGGCGAGCTGTATGCCCGCTGGATACAGTTGGGCGTGTTCCACCCGTTTTGCCGTACGCACTCGTCAGGGCATCATGGGGAACAGGAACCATGGGCATTTGGGGAAGAGGTGATTAATGTTACCCGTAAGTTCATTGAGCTTCGTTACCAGCTCCTGCCGTATCTCTACACCATGTTCTGGCAATATATAGACGAAGGCCTTCCAATGCTGAAGCCGTTGTTTTACTATGACCAGGAGGATACACAAACGCATTACAGGACTGACGAGTTTATTTTTGGCAACCACATACTGGTTTGCCCGATACTCGAACCGAATGCTGTGGGCCGCAGGATGTATGTACCGAAAGGGCAGTGGTACAACTACTGGACTAATGAGCTTGTAACAGGCGGCAAGGAAATGTGGGTTGATACCGCCTTTGACCAAATACCGGTATTTGTTAAGGCGGGTGCCATCATCCCGAAATATCCAGTGCAGCAATATGTGGGCGAAAAAGAAATTGAAGAGCTTACGCTTGATGTATATTTTAAGGAAGGTAAAGAAACATCAGTGGTGTTTGAGGACGCCCAGGATGGCTATGACTATACTAAAGGCAGGTATGCGCTAAGAACATTTAGCCTTACCGGCAAAGACAACGATTTGGTTATCCGCCAGCATAAGGAGGGTAAATACATTACGCCTTATTCAACATTTAAGATAAACCTTACAGGGTTGCCATTCGCCGTAAAAAGCATAGAGGTAGATAACGAAGAAGTATCATTTGAAGACCTTAAATTAAATATTCACAATAGTTTAACTATAAGCAAGGATTTTTCGGAATTGCATATCAAAGGGATTTAGTAAATTTGATGAAAATTAAAGAATTTAAGATATGAAACGAAGCTTGCTTACCGTATCGGGCATCCTCTTCATTTTGGTTTGCGCCTGTACCACCAATCCTTTTACAGGTAAAAAGGACCTGAACTTTGTGTCTAATGACCAAATATTCCCTGCGGCCTTTGCGCAGTATGACCAGTTCCTGAAGGAAAACAAAGTAGTTACCGGCTCAAGCCAGGCGGCAATGGTAACAACTGTTGGGCAAAAAATCAGGGCTGCTGCCGAAAAATATCTTAACGCCAATGGCTACCAGGGCTATCTCGAAGGCTATCAATGGGAATACAAACTGGTACAGGATCCTGCGGTAAACGCCTGGTGCATGCCCGGGGGGAAAATTGTAGTGTATACAGGTATACTCCCTATAACTAAAGACGAAGCAGGGCTTGCCACGGTAATGGGCCACGAGGTGGCGCATGCATTAGTAAACCATGGGGCTCAGCGTATGAGCGCGGCGCAATTGCAGCAGCTTGGAGCGGTGGGTGTAGGTGTGGCGGCATCAGGCAAGAGCGAAACTACACAGCAAATATTGATGCAGGCATATGGCCTTGGCACCGAGTTTGGTGCAATGCTGCCATTTAGCAGGAAGCATGAAACAGAAGCAGATGATATAGGGCTAATCCTTATGGCTATTGCGGGTTATAATCCGGACAGGGCCATTGACTTCTGGCAGAGGATGTCGGCTAACTCAGGCGGGGGTGCACCACCGGAATTCATGAGTACGCACCCATCGGACTATACACGCATCAGCAACATAAAAAGCCAGATACCTAAGGCTAAGAAAGAAGCCGCTAAGTTTGGAGTAATATATTAATTGGTTTGTAATATCCTGAAAAGCCGCCCGAAAGGGTGGTTTTTTGCATTTATGTAAGCTTAATGCATCAGTTTGCAATTATTCCAAAAAATACATTAGCTTTGGTTTACAAACCAAACATTTATGGCACAACCTGAAAAAGGCAGCAAAAAGCTCCTTACCGCCTGGGCTTTCTATGACTGGGCCAACTCTGTTTACAGCCTCGTCATCGCCTCAGCTGTATTCCCTATTTTTTATAACCTTATCATTCCTGAAGGGGAGATGCTTAATGTGTTTGGCACCTCAATGAAGGGAACGGCGCTCATCAGCTTTGTTACGGCATTTGCATTCCTTATCGTAGTGTTTATTTCGCCACTGCTGTCGGGTATCGCCGATTACGCAGGGAATAAGAAAACATTCCTCAAGCTGTTCTGCTACATTGGTGCACTGTCGTGTATCGGGCTGTATTGGTTTGAAAAGGAAAATCTGTACATGAGCCTTGTATGTTATCTGTTCGGACTTGTGGGCTTTTGGGGCAGCCTTGTGTTTTATAACTCCTACCTTCCGGACATTGCTTATCCCGAACAACAGGATGCCGTAAGCGCGCGTGGCTATTCTTTAGGTTATATAGGCAGTGTTGTATTGTTGGTTGGGGTGCTTGGTGTTTTGTTGAGTGCAGAGGATGAAAACAAAATGGAGGTAATGCGATTCTCTTTTGTAGCAGTCGGCATATGGTGGATCCTCTTCAGTCAGTACAGTTATTATTACTTGCCTAAGGGCGCGAACAGGAATAAGGTTACCCGCGATGTAATGCTTAACGGCTTCCGGGAACTGCGAAAAGTGTGGCTGCAGCTAAAAGAAAATATAGTTTTAAAAAGATATTTAGGGGCATTTTTTGTATACAGTATGGCGGTGCAAACCGTGATGCTTGCGGCAACCTATTTTGGAGCCGAGGAAATCAACTGGCCGGATGATGAGGCAAAAAGCATGGGGCTTATAGTAAGTATTTTGCTGATACAGCTCATTGCCGTGGCAGGGGCGCTGCTTACGTCAAAGCTTTCCGCTAAAATAGGCAATATCAAGACACTCATTTACATCAACGCGGTTTGGGCTGTCATTTGCATCTGCGCCTGGTTTGTAACTGAGCCGATGCATTTTTATGTAACGGCGGGCTTTGTAGGATTGGTAATGGGTGGCATACAATCGCTTTCGCGCAGTACGTATTCTAAATTCCTGCCGGATACAAAAGATACCGCTTCCTTCTTCAGCTTTTATGATGTGACCGAAAAAATTGGCATCGTGATAGGAATGCTGCTATATGGCGCTATCGACCAGGCATTCCATAGCCAAAGGTATTCGGTGGTTTTCCTTACGGTATTCTTTGTGGTAGGGCTTTTGCTGCTTTTAAGGGTGCCGAAAAAAAGTTAAAAGGATAGATATATTTTATATATTTGGCACAACCTAAAAAATAAACCAATAAATTTATGAAGACTTTCAAGTTGCTCTTTGCTGTGCTGATTATTGCCGTGGCAGGCGTTTCATGTGACTCTGAACCTGTAGATCCGGTTGTGACGGATCAGGATCCGAATGAAAATCCCGGAGGAGGGAACAATAACGGTGGCAACAATGCTGGTGACGGTACTTACTGGCCTTTGGCAATGGGCAACAAATGGATATACAACATAAGCAATGGCACTACTACAGAGGTGACTATTTTAGGCACTGAAACTTTAGATGGCCAAACATGGTATAAGTTTGGGCAGGAGAATACTGGCGCTACGGGTAACAGTTTCTTAAGGATAAGTGATGGAGATTATTTTTTGAGAAGTTCAGCGCTAACCGCCCAGGGTGCCTCGGTTACAGGTATTAACTATGTAGTCCTTAAAGACGACATTGCCGTAAACGACACTTGGGAAGATAGCTTTACACAATCCATTTCTTATGGTATACCGGGCTTTCCTGATGTAGAATATCCGGTTGAGATTGATGGCAAAATATTAGAGAAAGGCATAAGCTATATGGTTGAGGGCAATGCCTACACAGATGTAATCCATTCAAGGGTGTGGCAAACCATGACTGGTGATGGTTTTGTGATTATAACCACTACCGATACCTGGTATGCAAAAAATGTGGGAGCAATCAAAACGGTAACATCCACCTCCGAAGAAACTATAACACAAACGCTTGTTTCTTACGAACTGAATTAATGATACAAGAAGCCGCCCCATCGAGGGCGGCTTTACTTTTTTGCAGGATTGACTATTAACAAAATAAGGTTTTTATATTAATTTAAATATTTTATATTTGAGACCTTAAAAACAAAACGAATTTGCTATGAAAAAACTGAACTTGTTATCGGCTTTTATGCTGCTGTTTATGGCAATTGGCTTCACTTCGTGTGACTCTGAGCCGGTAGACCCGCTTCTGATAGGCAATGAAGAAGAACCTACAGGCCCTGCAATTTTTAAAGTAGACTTTAGCGGCGCTACCTATACTGCCGACGAGGCACAGGCCGTAGTAACTGGAAGCTCTATCATGATTTCCGGTATAAAAACATCGAACGGTTCGGTATTTGCGCTAAGCGTTCCTGCTACAACTACAGGCACTTATGATGGCGGCGATGGCGTAATGATGTCCTATAAGCCTACTCTTGCTTCAACATTCATGTATATGAACGTGGATCCAACGCTGGAACTGGAAGATCCTACCGGTACTATAACAATTACTTCAATAAATACGACTGCCAAAACGATATCCGGTACATTCAACTTTACTGGCTACTGGTCTGACGAAACGGCCAACCAGCCAAACATTGCCTTTACTAACGGTTCCTTCCAGAACATTCCGTATACAGGAAATGTTGGTCCACAGCCTACATCACTGTTCAAAGTAAATATAGATGGTACGCTTTATACTGCAGACGAAAGTCTGGCAACTATTGGCGAAGGCCTTATATCGGTAGCCGGCATGAGGGGTAATAATGGCGAAATGGTGGCTATTATTGTGAATGCTACTACTACAGGTACTTATACTGACGCAGCAATCATGGCATATTACGAAAGTGACGAAGACGAGAATGGTTATAACAACTTCCTTGAAAACCCGGGTACGGTTACGATATCCAATATAGATACGGTAAACAATACCATCTCGGGTACTTTTAGCTTTACCGGTGTAAACGATGCCGGACAGGAAAAAGTATTTACCAACGGTGTTTTTGAAAATGTTCCATATACTACCGAAAATACCAGTGACGATGTTCTTAAAGCTACGGTTGATGGTACCTTCATTGACTATGCCAACAGTGTTGCAGTCACATTTGTAGGAGTTGGTAACGATGGCAATATCGGTATCGTAGGTATTGGCGCTGATGGCGCTGGAATTCGCCTTTCTATTTCAAATGCGCTCGCAGAGGGTATTTATCCTATATCAAATGCAACAGATGCAACTGTAAGGGGGTATTTCAGTGTGAGTGAGGACAATGAATTTGCAGCATCTACAGGTTCACTTACTATTACGAGCAAGGCAAACGGGCGTATAGCAGGTACATTCCAGTACACAGTTACCGATGGTAGTAGTACTGTACACCAGGTTACAACAGGCCAGTTTGATGTGGAATACGACTGGTAATACGGTCAATAAAATATATAAAATCCGCTACGGCGGATTTTTTTATGGCATAATGATTGGGGTATAGTGGTAGGATTTTTAGCTATGTTTTACGCTTTTAATCTGTAAGCCAATAGGTAAGGGGCATATCATAGTTATGAAATGCTTTTTGAATGGATATGTTTAATGACAAAATGACCTTTTAAAAGATATGTCAAATCGTAAACTAATAAATATTGACAGTTTGTCACTCCAGGAAATCGATACGGATGCGGAATTAATACCGCTGATGACATCGGAAGACGAGGAGGAAATGAATAACGAACAGCTCCCTGCCGAGCTTCCCATACTGCCGTTGCGCAACATGGTGCTTTTCCCCGGTGTGGTAATACCAATCACTGCGGGTAGGGATAAGTCTATAAAGCTTATTAATGATGCCAATGCTGATGCCAAAATTATTGGTGTAGTAGCTCAAAAGGACGAAGCAGTCGAAGAGCCTGGTGCAGAGGACATCAACAAAGTAGGTACTGTAGCAAGAATACTTCGCGTGCTCAAAATGCCTGATGGTAATACTACCGTAATCCTGCAGGGTAAGAAACGTTTTGAAGTCGATACAGTAACCACCGACCAACCCTACCTGAAAGCTACTACTAAAGAAGTAAGTGAGGAAAGGCCGGGTAAAAAGGATGCGGAATTCAATACCATCATTGAGTCGATTAAGGAGTTGGCAATCCAGATCATTAAGGAAAGCCCGAATATCCCTACTGAAGCGACTTTTGCCATAAAGAATATAGAAAGTGATTCGTTTTTGGTGAATTTCGTATCATCTAACATGAATCTTTCAGTAAAGGAAAAGCAGGACCTTCTTGCTATCAACAACCTGAAGGACCGTGCACTGGAAACTTTGCGCTACATGAACCTTGAGCTTCAAAAGCTGGAGTTGAAGAACGATATACAAAGCAAAGTTCGCTTTGATCTTGACCAGCAGCAGCGCGAATATTTCCTCCATCAACAGATGAAGACCATACAGGAGGAACTGGGAGGTGTGTCGCACGATCAGGAAATTGAGGAAATGCGCCAAAAGGGCCGTTCTAAAAAATGGAATGACAAAGTTAGGGCACAGTTTGATAAAGAAGTAGCCAAGCTACAGCGGACTAATCCGCAAGCCGCAGAATACGGCACACAGCGTAACTATTTGGAATTGATGCTCGACCTGCCATGGAATGAGTTTTCAAAGGACAACTTTGACCTGAAGCGTGCCGAAAAAATACTGCACCGCGACCATTATGGCCTCGATGATGTAAAGAAACGTATTATTGAATACCTCGCGGTACTAAAGCTGCGTAACGATATGAAATCCCCTATTCTGTGCCTGTATGGGCCTCCGGGAGTAGGTAAGACCTCGATAGGTAAGTCGGTTGCCGAGGCATTGGGCAGGGAATATGTACGCATCTCTTTGGGAGGCCTTCGCGATGAGGCCGAGATAAGGGGGCACCGGAAGACCTATATTGGCGCCATGCCGGGCCGGATTATCCAGAGTCTTAAGAAGGCTGGTACATCTAACCCTGTATTTGTGCTTGATGAAATTGATAAGCTAAGCACCAGCAACCAGGGAGACCCTTCTTCGGCTTTGTTGGAGGTACTCGATCCGGAGCAGAACAAGGAATTTTATGACAACTTCCTCGAAATGGGCTTCGACCTTTCAAAGGTGATGTTCATTGCCACATCGAATAACCTGGGTACCATACAGCCGGCCCTTCGCGACAGGATGGAAATCATACACATGACAGGCTATACCATTGAGGAAAAGATTGAAATCGCTAAAAAACACCTGTTGCCAAAACAGATAAAGGAGCACGGGCTGACGCCAAAGGATATCCAACTTGGCAAAAAACAGCTGGAGAAAATTGTTACCGGTTATACACGCGAGTCGGGTGTGCGCGGACTGGAGAAGCAAATAGCTAAAACCGTACGCCATATTGCGAAATCAGTGGCGATGGAGGAAGAGTACGAGCCAAAAGTTACTGAGGAAGAAGTGGTAAAAATACTTGGTGCTCCAAAAATGGAACGCGACAAATATGAAAACAACGAAGTAGCCGGTGTGGTTACAGGCCTTGCCTGGACCAGCGTGGGTGGCGACATCCTTTTCATTGAGTCTATATTGTCTAAAGGCAAAGGGCACATGACTATGACCGGAAATCTGGGTAATGTGATGAAGGAGTCGGCAACGATTGCTTTGGAATACATAAAATCGAATGCGGAAAGGCTTGGCATAAGTCCGGAAGTGATAACCAACTACAATGTACACATTCACGTGCCGGAAGGTGCAACACCTAAAGACGGCCCCAGTGCTGGCGTTGCGATGCTGACCTCACTGGTGTCTTCATTTACTCAAAAGAGGGTTAAGAAGCATATGGCCATGACGGGAGAGATCACGCTCCGCGGTCGTGTATTGCCGGTGGGAGGTATTAAGGAAAAGATACTTGCTGCAAAGCGTGCCAATATCAAAGAAATTATCCTGTGCGAGGAAAACAGGCAGGATGTTGAAGAAATCAGGCAGGATTACCTTGACGGCCTGACTTTTCATTATGTAAAGGAAATGTCTGAAGTCATAAAATTTGCAGTTACCGACCAAAAAGCGAAAAACGCAAAGGTGCTTTAATACGTACATATAAGATGAAAACGGCTAAAATTTCTTAGCCGTTTTTTTATTTAAAAAATAATATCTTCGCACCTGCGTTATAGTATGCACAAAACATATTGCAAACAATGTTTAAAAACGGGCTCTTATTTCTTTTCTTATTTTGCACCACTTTGTCTTTTAGCCAGATAGGAGGGAAATATACTTACCAGTTTTTAAACCTGGTTACTTCGCCACGCCAGTCGGCACTTGGCGGAAAAATTATCACCCTTTATGATTACGATGTGAACCAGGGCATTTACAACCCTGCAACAATCAATCCCGAAATGGACAATCACCTTGCTGTGAACTATGGCAGTTATTTTGGCGAAGTTACTTATGGGACAGCTGCCTATGCTTACACCTATGACCGTCATGTACAGACTTTTCATGCCGGTGTAAACTATGTGAACTACGGTACGTTTGAAGGCCGCGATGAAATGGGTATGCTTACTGGCGACTTTACAGGCAGCGAGATCGCCCTGTCATTCGGGTATGCTTATAATATTCCTTACACCAGTATTTATCTTGGTGCAAATGGCAAACTCATATCGTCAACCCTTGAAAGTTACAATTCTTTTGGGGGCGCAATAGATCTTGGGGCTATTTACATTGATGAGGATAACGATATTAATATAGCCCTGGCCATACGCAATGCCGGGATGCAGTTTACAACTTATGCAGGATTGCGCGAACCTTTGCCGCTGGAAGTGATTGCCGGTATTTCGCAGGAATTGGAAAATGTACCGCTGAGGTGGCATATTACCCTTGAAAACCTGCAGCAGTGGAATATTGCCTTTTCAAACCCCAACAGGTCAGAGGAAAGCATAGATGGAGGCAGTACAGAAGAAAAGGTATCGTTTATGAACAATGCCCTGCGACACGTAATCCTGGGTGCAGAACTTTTCCCCGGGAAAAGCTTCAATATCAGGGTAGGCTATAACTTCAGGAGGGCAGAGGAATTGCGGATTGAAGACAGGCGAAATTTTTCGGGAATTTCGGCCGGCGTAGGCTTAAGATTTAATAAATTGCGGTTCGATTATTCGTACTCAAGATATACCCTTGCGGCCAATACCAGCTTGTTTGGGTTAACCATAAACCTGCAATAGCCTTGGATAAAAAAATTACCATTGCCATAGACGGCTTTTCCTCGACGGGCAAAAGCACACTTGCCAAACAGATTGCCGCCCATTTGGGCTATGTGTATGTGGACAGTGGGGCAATGTACCGTGCCGTAACGCTCTATGCCATGGAAAACGGGTTTGTATCGCCAACACATCTGGATAAGGAGGGGCTGGTAAGCAGCCTGCCTGACATAAAGCTGGAATTTCACTTTAATCCCGAGGCCGGTTTTGGTGAAATGTACCTTAATGGGCAAAATGTGGAGAAAAAGATACGTACGCTCGAAGTTTCAGGGCTTGTGAGCCGGATAGCCGAAATATCTGAAGTGCGGGCAAAACTTGTAGAACAACAGCAGCATATGGGCGAGAATAAAGGCGTGGTGATGGACGGCCGCGACATAGGTACTGTGGTGTTCCCGAATGCCGAGCTAAAACTGTTCATGGTAGCCAGCGCCGAAACCCGTGCGCAGCGTCGTTTTGATGAGCTTACACAAAAAGGCGAAACAGTTACCTTTGAAGCTGTACTGGAAAATGTGCAGCAGCGCGACCATATTGATTCCAATCGTGAGGATTCCCCACTTATACAGGCCGTAGATGCCATCGCAATAGACAATTCCAACCTCTCAAGGGAAGAGCAGTTTGAACTTGTACTGGGCCTTGTAAATGAAGCGACACAACTTTAACGATGTAGCTATCCCCAATAATCTTTTTTTTCATAGATTTACCGCCGTTAAGAAAATGTTAATTTAGCATGCAGAATTTTATGGGCATAAAGAACCGTCTTGTTATAATGAGTTTCCTCCAGTTTTTCGTATGGGGGGCATGGCTGATTACGATTGCAAATTACTGGTTTGGGACAAAACATTGGGATGGTACCCAATTTGGATTGGTATTCAGTACAATGGGGTTTGCATCCCTGTTCATGCCGACGTTAACGGGTATCATTGCCGACAGATGGATAAATGCAGAGAAGCTTTATGCGGCACTTCATGTGTTATATGCAGGTACGTTATTCTGCCTGCCGATGGTTGAGGATCCTACAACCTTTATCTATGTAATGTTCATTGCAATGTGTTTTTACATGCCTACCATTTCATTGAGCAACTCTATTTCATATACGTCCCTGAAAATGAATAATGGTGATGTGGTTAAGGATTTCCCTCCTATACGTGTATGGGGAACTATTGGGTTCATTGTAGCCATGTGGATTACTAACCTGACAGGCAGTAAAGCCACAGAGTACCAATTTTATATTGCAGGAATAGCTGCGGTTTGTCTTGGACTATATGCGCTCACTCTTCCTAAATGTGAGCCGCAGGGTAATACAAAGGAGAATTCTTCATTATCTGAAACGCTGGGTTTAGGTGCTTTTAAGCTTTTTGGAGATTACAAAATTATGCTGTTCTTCATTTTCTCAATGTTCCTTGGGGGAGCTTTACAGCTAACCAATGCTTATGGTGACGTGTTCCTAAGCGAATTTGAGAATTTCCCTAAGTATGCCGATTCGTTCGTAGTAGAATATTCGACAATAATCATGTCAATATCCCAAATTAGCGAAACTCTGTTCATCCTTGCAATCCCATTCTTTTTGAAACGTTTCGGTATCAAACAGGTAATGCTAATCAGTATGCTGGCATGGGTACTAAGGTTTGGCCTTTTTGCGTATGGCGACCCTGTAAACGGCCTGTGGATGATCATTCTCTCTTGCATTGTATATGGCATGGCATTCGATTTCTTCAATATATCAGGCTCGTTGTTTGTAGAGACTACTACAAGTGCCAAGATACGTTCGTCCGCCCAGGGGCTGTTCATGATGATGACCAACGGTATAGGTGCTGTATTGGGCTCGGTAACTTCTGGATGGGTAATTGACAAATATTTTACAAAATCATTTGCCAATACAACCGAACTGTCATCGTATCTTGATACTGCCCCAGACAATGCGCATATGATGTCATTCGTACAGAAAAGTGGTGCTACGGCTGATGCACAGGGGATTTTTGATAAAGCAGTGACCATGAGGGAATGGCACGACATATGGATTACTTTTGCAATTTATGCATTAATTATTGCCATAGCTTTTGCCATAATGTTTAAGCACAAACATGACCCTTCGGTAGTAGCCGATATAAAGCATTAAAATTTCCGGTATTCAAAAATATGCAGGCTGTCTATTTAGGCAGCCTGTTTTTTATTCGGGCTACTCCCGTCGTACCATATACTCTATCTGCTTCTCCCCGATAGCTATCGGGAACCCGCAGGATGACGCTGAAATCGCTCACGCAGAGAACGTTGAGGATTGGTGGTTAGGATAAAACATCAGGCATTTTTCGGTGTGAGTGAAGCTCAACCTGAAACTTTAAACTTTAAACCCCAATCAACGGATCATAGAAAAATGTCCTCTCATTTCCTCCCCGTTTTGCCTTTTTACTACAAACCAGTAATCCGTAGCTGGAAGTGGGCTGCCATTGAGGGTACCGTCCCAGCCTGTACTGTCGGCACCAAAGCCCGTAATAAGTTTTCCGTAACGGTCGTAGATGTATATGAGCATATCAGGCTCAAGTACTGAGAATTGTATGCGCCAGGTTTCATTGATGCCATCGCCATTGGGCGTAAAGAACTTTGGATAACTAAGCAGGAAAGCCGGGATGAAAACCTGCCTGCATTGAAATTTATCCCTTACATACACTATGTAACTCCCTGCAGAAAGCCCCGCAAACACATTGCTGTCCTGGTAATGTATTCCGTCCAGAGAATATTCAAAATTTGCCGCTAATGAAGGATCCTGCATAATCACCGTAATTACGTTGTCTTCATCTGTCCAGTCGGCAATGTCGATGTGGCTGATATGTGGTAATGGCGAAAAAGACGCATGAACAGTCTTTTCAGCTTCGCAACCAAATTCGTTGGTCACTGTAACTGTATAGTCACCGGGTTCGGTAACTACGATGGACTGTGTCGTTTCTCCGCCAGACCAGAGGTAAGTATCATATCCGGCATCGCCGACAATTTCCAGCGGAGTGCCCTCACAACCCGTTATGGTGTCATCCATTTGCAGGTTGGGTATGGGGTGTGCATTCACGGTAAAGGATGTTTTCGCGGTACAGGCGGTATTATTATCATATACCAGCCTTGCATAAATAGTTGATGTACTGCACTCATGCAGGTCAGGAAGCGGATTGCTCCCGGTATCTGCATCGGCTTCTGAGGCATGGTAGGTAATAACTACTTTTGTAGCATCCTGTTCGCCAAGTATTGTAGCATCCTGTTGGGAAAGATCGAAAATCTCAGTACCATTATTGTCGGTATCGCACAAGTGAAGGTCGTCCGGCTGTGTCGCATTTACTAACGAAGGCAGGTCAGCTACATTGAAAAGCTCAACCTGATAATTTCCGCACGGGTCGGCAACCCGTACACGGTATACAGCGGTATCCAGTGCATTGAAAATATTATTATTCCCGTTGTTGATGTAAAATGTATTGTCGCCGTTCTTGCTTATGATTTCGTAGGTAAGCGGGGATACACCCTCCACATTCACCTGAACGTCACCTATAGCCCCGGAGCAGGTAAGGCTAATAATTCCGGTAATTTGGAGGTCATCAAAAAAATCAAACTCGTGCAGGGATTCCATGCAGAACTTTTTAGTGGCTACACTTCCGCTTGGAAAGCTTTGGTATACTTTTACGATCCTGTATATACCGGTCTGCGTGAGGGTATTCATTGTAGCATTATTGGTGAGTGGCAGGCCATTATCAGGGTCTACCGGAGCCTCGCCGGCAGGAGCATTTTCCCCGGTGAGGGGGTGTACCCAATTATCAGTGAGCGGGTCGTAAATCTGGAGGTAAAATGAAAGGAAAGCCACTGCATTGCTCGTATGCTGGAAATAAACATCGAATGAGCCGCAATGTCGTGTTATGTTAAGGTTGTTTACGGATGAAGTGTAGGGTGTTATCGTAGCGGTTTTCGTAATACCCGTCTGGCAGGTGGTATCTACCAGTAATGTATAGTTCCCGGGCGGGAGGTTATCCATATAGAATGCACCGTCTGCGCCCGCTATGTTAAAAGTTGCATCGTAGGGCAGGGGTTCTGTAAATTCAGCCGGAGCAGCAAGTATCTTGACCATAGTGATCTGGCCGCCCTGTGGCGTCATATAGACTGTGCCTTTGCCCGATGTGCAGTCGGGCCGGCTCAGGGGGTTGCTAACACCTCCTGGTGACTGCATTATTTCGAAATGTACGTCGGGCCACTGCGTGCCACAGGTATCAATCAGGACAACGGTATACTGGCCGGGAAGCAGTTCGCTAACCTTTAGCCCGTCATCGATCGTTATAAATTCAGACACATCATAGGGCAGGGGATGTATTTCTTCATATTCTTCAGGAGCCGCTGTGATATGGGCAATCCCAATGATGTATCCCGGTATGTTTACTTCTACACGGCCCGGATTTCCGAGGCAGTCTGCTGCAAATGGCGAGGCAACGGGTTCTACGTCAGGTTCTGTGAATTCTGCCTCATTGGTAGTGGTATGCCCACAGGCATCTGTTACCGTATACGCATATATTCCTTCCGGAACCGGGTTGTCAAGATCGCCATAATAAATGAGCGCCTCATTAAAGGGGCCTGGGTGTATACTGTTGATTGAAGGGTCAAAGCCCGGAGGTATACTGGTAAATGTTACTGTATAGGGCGGGACAAACTTGTTCATCGTGATCATAAATGCCTTCATACCGCACCCGAGGTCGCTAAATCCGGGCATGGCATTCATTTTTTGGTCAACCAGGTTTTGTGAAGTATATACTGTCCCACACGGATCGGTTATCTTAAGCTCATAATAATATGGAATATCGTAGTAGAAAGGGATAACATAGCTTGCATTTGCAGCTTGTGGATCACCTGCTGTGATGGTCTGGCTGTAAACAAAAGGAGTCCCGCCACCGGGAGGATATACAGTGAAAACGGCGTTTAACGGATAGGTGATGTCTACTCCGTTGGCAGATCCAACTACATTTTGTACTGTTATCTTGTCACAGGCAGGAAGTACCTGGTCGGGAAATGTGGGGGTATCTATAGCGAGTATAGGGCCATCTGAATATACGCTGAGGGTGATTACTTCAGCAGAACCGCAATCGTCTGTTACACGCACCTGGTAGCTTCCTGCCGGAAGATTATTGAATACAGGCGAAGGCTGCGCAGTGCGTGTCACGGGCCCTGATATTACTTCGTAAGCCGAAGCCGTACCCGAAGTGACTGTTATGGTTATACTTCCGTCAGGCCCGCAATAAGAATTGTCACTTTCTACGGTATAAACCAGCGGAATGGTAAGGTCGGCAATGGAAATTTGTTCCTGGTCGGTTGATGTATTGCCATTTATAACCTGTGTGGCAACTATGAGGTAATCACCGGCAATAAGTCCTGATACAGACGTAGCGGAATTATTGGAAATTGGCGTTGTAGTATTGGGCAGTTTGTAGACTTTGTAATTTACCGGTGCCGTCGGGTCAGCATTTTCCAATGAAAATGATAAAGTGCCGCTACCCGGGCAAAGCTCATCTGTCGCACTAACTGTGAGGTTAAAATCCTGTGCGTTTACAGGCGATATAAACATCAGCAGCAATACGGTAATACAGCTCCATAGCCGAATATGAGGCAAATGCCGGTACTGTTTTGTTGGGTTGGTTCTCATAGCAAAAATTAAGTTTGCGACTTAATTATTTCTGCTAAAGATATGATTTATAGTGTTTAGTTAACAAAACATTTTGTTTTTTAACAAATGCTTTGTCTTTTGTTTATTTTATAAGTTATAAAGAAAACTATTCATTTCGTGCTCATTATCTGATAATTACCTGACAATTGAAAAGTGCCCTTTGAATTCCCTTCCGTCACCACGTTTAACTATAAACCAATAGTCATCGGCCGGCAGTGCATATCCGTTAAATGTCCCGTCCCACCCCTCACTCGTAGCGCCGAAATTTGTTATGTGTTTTCCATAGCGGTCAAATATCTGGACGGAAAGCCCGGGTTCCAATACGGCAAAACGTATGCGCCAGGTATCATTATTGCCATCACCGTTTGGCGAAAAATATTTTGGATATGTAGCTATCATTACTTCCTGAGAGTCGGGAGGGTAGCACCCGAATTTATCACGCACATAGATTATATGCATTCCGGCCGGTATATCTGTTAAGATGGATTCATCCTGATAATTTATTCCATCAAATGAGTATTCGTACGCATCAGTATTTGATTGATTAATCATTACCATGACAGAATTATCATCATCAGACCAATCTTCTACTTCAAGATTGGTTATCAAAGGCTGGCTAACAACAACAGCCGATACGGTTTTGGATACTGTACAAGAACCTGTATTTGTAACGGTTACCGTATATTCTCCCGGCTCTGTCACAGTGATGCTTTCTGTGGTTTCACCTGTAGACCAACTGTAGGCTGCATACCCGGGGTCAGCATTAATTGTTACAGGTTGGCCGTTGCACATTCCCCAAATGTCCTCCATGGTAAGATCAAAAGAGGGGCTTGTAATTATATTGAACGAGCTTATGCCATAGCATAGCGGATTTGTGATCCACTCTACCCGTGCATAAATTGTTGCCGACCCTGATGTGTAATTTTCAGGCAATGCATTAATGCCTTCGTCTGCATCGGCCTGACTGGCATGATAGGATATAATGGCAATATCGGGGTCTACATCACCCAGAACTGCATCGTTTTGCAGAGACAGGTCAAAAGTCCCTGTCCCTGTTCCGGCTTCGTCACAAAAAGACATGTCCTCTGCTACACTCGCGGTAATCAGGGGTGGCAGTTCGGCAATGTTGAATTGCTCAACACGGAATTCTCCGCAGGCGTCGGTTACCCGTACTACATATAATGCTGATTGCAGGCCTGTAAAAACCGGGTTTGTGCCATTATCAACGTAAAATGTTGCATCACCGTCTTTACTTATGATCTCAAACCGGGGCGAAACTCCCGTGGCGTACACTTCAACTTCAAAATCTTCACCTACACAGGTCCTGTTATAAATTGCTGTTATTGCCAGCTCATTAAAATATTCAAATTCATTAATTTCTTCGATACAGTTTTTTTCGTTCGTGCCGCTAGTGCCCATCGAAAATGATTTTTGCTGTTTCAGTACGCGGAATTCCCCATTGACAGTAAGTCCGGTAGTTGACTGTGTCAGGGTAAGGGCATTCTCGGCGGTCAGCTCATCGTTTTCGATATATGGGCTGCCGGTATAGGGATGTTCCCAGGAATCAGTAACGTCATTATAGCGCTGCAGCCAGAAATCTACTGCATCATCGGCATTGGAATCGTAATTTACGTAGATGTTGAAGTTCTCGCATGTAGGCTGCACTTCTACAGAGCTAACTTCAACTGTTAAGGCTGTAACTTCCAGTGTTTCACTATAGCCGGTTTCACAGGCTGTATCCACGCTAAAAGTATAGCTTCCGGCTGGAAGGCCATCCATACTGAAAACTCCGTCGACTATATTGGCTGAAGCGGTATATGGCAAAGGATTTGCAAATGCTGATGGGGCACTTGTTATTGTTACAGCTGCTACAGAATTATCTATCATAACTGTGCCATATCCTTCCTGACAGTCAGGTATGGCTGTATATTCCGGCTCTGTTGGTGAAAACTGTGGCACTGTACCGCTTATATTCTCATAACTATTTCCGCAGGAGTCGGTAAAAGCAAAAACATAATTGCCGGGTGGAAGGTTGTTTACCACAATCCTTCCCGAGGCATTTATTTGCGCTGTAACGTCCATAGGTGTCTCTGCATTGTAAGCAGATGGGGCAACTGTCATGGTTGCAGTAACAATCTCTCCGTTAGGGACGCTTATGTTTATTCTTCCCAGTTGGGTTTGGCAATTATTGTTAATGGCATTTACATTGGGAGTGGGGGCTTCCGGTAGGCCTACATTACGTGAAAAGGTATCTGTACGCCCACAATTATCTGTAATAATTCCTGAATATGTTCCGAGGGGTACAGGATTGCTTTCATCGCCAAAAACAGCCGCGCCGGTATAAGGGCCGGGGTAGCCGGGGTTGAAGGCGGAAGGATCAAAGCCATCCGGGCTGTTGTTGAATGTTATAGTGTAGGGAGGTGAAAAATTTACAGCATTAATAGTTAATGCTTGCGCGCTGCATGATACTTGCGAAATAGTGGCGCTGGCATTGAGTTTTTTGTTTATGGTACCGTTATTGGTATACTCATTGCCACATGGATCTGTTACCGTTATAGTTACAGGGTAGCTCTGAGGGTAATAATCAACCTCCTCGGTAATTGTAAGGAGTGAAGAGTTGCCTGAGCTAATGTTTTGGGTATAGGTCTGGGTCGTATTGTCAGGAGCTGTAACAATAATAACAACATTAAGAGGGTAAACAATGCCCGATTCACTCGATGTGCCTATGGTGTACAATACATTTATACTGTTGCATGATGTAAATTCGGCATCAGGTAATGCCGGGTCAGATACTGTTAATTGTGTCTGTTCTGTAACAAAGGAGTATACTGTGGTAAAGCCGTTACCGCAGGCATCGGTAACCAGCACTTCGTAGGTTCCTGATGGCAGGTTGCTGAATACATTAGAAGTTTGCGGCGAGGCTGTTACCGGTCCGCTGACAATTTCATATGTTGCGGGATCACCGGCAGTTACGGTTACGGTCATATCAGTCCCGGTGTTGCAGGTAGCTGTGGTATTGCTGATATAATATTCAATTGGTGCATATAATGAAGCGATTGTGGCGTTTGCCTGGCCAGTTGCTGTATTGCCATCACCGGTTTCCTGAGTGGCAACAATCAGGTAATCGCCATCACCAAGAGCGGGAACATAAGTTTCTGTACTGTTCCATACAGGTATAGTGTCCTCCGGTAATAAATACACTTTATAAACCACAGGTGCTGACGGGCCTGCATTAGAAACTGAAAGCGAAAGTGCACCATATCCGGGACAGGTTTCATCGGTTACGGTCACGTTTACTGTCAGTTGCGCAAAGCCCACCCAACTAAAAAGCAAAAAACATAGCGTTATAAGATGATTTTTTGAAAGTGGCGTAATTTTATTCATGTATACGTGTTGAATTTCAGTGGTTTATGGGTGTCTTTTATTATTCCATAAAATAAATGATTAATAATCCGCCCTGCTGTTAATGCCATGGTAAAGAATGTTAACCAAAACCTATATTTTTTCTTAAGACAACTTTAAGAGTAATGTTTTGTATATCAAAAAAATATCGTACCTTTGCGCACCTTTGGCAGGATGGGTTTCCATAAGGTTTTAAATCATTTTTTTGTAAAACGCTTCTGTTGTTTTGCGCTGCTTGTAACCCCCGCATAACACAGGATACAAATTTTTAAATCAGCATGTCTGAACAAACAAAAACAAAAGAGGAATTTCTACAGGAGTTTAACTGGCACAACTTTGAAGAAGGTATCGATGCAGTTGATGAAAAGAACCTACAGGAATTTGAAGACCTTGTAGCTAAAACTTTTATCGACACTGATAGCGATGAGGTAGTAGAAGGTACGGTAGTACGTATCACTGACAGGGACGCAATCGTTGATATCAACGCAAAATCTGAAGGCGTTATCTCCCTTAATGAATTCCGCTACAACCCGAACCTTAAAGTAGGTGACAAAGTTGAAGTACTTATCGACGTTCGCGAAGACAAGTCAGGCCAGCTTGTACTTTCTCACAAGAAAGCACGTACTATCAAGGCTTGGGACAGGGTTATCAATGCTAATGAAACGGGCGAGATCGTTAACGGTTTCGTTAAGTGCAGGACTAAAGGCGGTATGATCGTTGACGTATTCGGCATCGAGGCATTCCTTCCTGGTTCGCAAATAGACGTAAAACCTATCAGGGATTACGACCAGTACGTAAACAAGACTATGGAGTTCAAAGTTGTGAAAATCAACCACGAGTTCAAAAACGTAGTAGTTTCGCACAAAGCCCTTATCGAGGCTGATATCGAAGTACAGAAAAAAGAGATCATCGGGCAGCTTGAAAAAGGCCAGGTACTTGAAGGTGTTGTTAAAAACATCACTTCATACGGTGTATTCATCGACCTTGGAGGTGTTGACGGACTTATCCACATCACTGACCTTTCATGGAGCCGTATCAACCACCCAAGCGAAGTGCTTGAGCTTGACCAGAAGCTTAACGTGGTTATCCTTGATTTCGATGATGAGAAAACAAGGATCCAGCTTGGTCTTAAGCAGCTTAACGCCCACCCATGGGATGCGCTTGACGCAAACCTTGCAGTAGGGGACAAAGTGAAAGGTAAAGTAGTGGTTATCGCTGACTACGGTGCATTCATCGAGGTTGCTGAAGGTGTTGAAGGCCTTATCCACGTTTCTGAAATGTCATGGTCTACGCACCTGCGTTCTGCCCAGGACTTCGTGAAAGTAGGCGATGAGGTTGAGGCAGTTATCCTTACTCTTGACAGGGACGACCGCAAAATGTCTCTTGGCATCAAGCAGCTTTCTCAGGATCCATGGACTGACATCACGTCTAAATACCCTGTAGGTTCACGCCACACAGGTATCGTAAGGAACTTCACAAACTTTGGTGTATTCGTTGAGCTTGAAGAAGGCATCGACGGGCTTATCTATATCTCAGACCTTTCATGGACTAAGAAAATCAAGCACCCATCTGAGTTCGTAAACGTAGGCGATAAGCTTGACGTTGTGGTTCTTGAACTTGATGTTGACGGCCGCAAACTTTCTCTTGGACACAAGCAGACTCAGGCTAACCCTTGGGATAAGTATGAGGATTCATTCGGAGTAGGTACTGTACACAATGGTACTATCGCTGAGATTGTTGACAAAGGCGCTACTGTAGAGTTTGGCGACGATATCGTTGCTTTCATCCCTACAAGGCACCTTGAGAAAGAAGACGGCAAGAAACTTAAGAAAGGTGAAGTTGCCGACTTTAAAGTAATTGAGTTCAATAAAGAATTCAAAAGGGTAGTGGCTTCACACACAGCTACTTTCCGTGATGAAGAAGAGAAAAACGTTAGGTCACAACAAGACAATAACAATATGGCTTCATCGTCTAACAACGTTGAAAAAACCACCCTTGGTGACATCGACGCACTTTCTCAACTAAAAGAAAGAATGGAAAAAGGAGAGCAGAAGTAATCCAAATCCGCTTAAATAATGAAGCCCTTCCGGAAACGGAGGGGCTTTTTTGTTGTGGATAGGATGGTTTCTCCTCCACGGCACTCCCCGATGCTAGGTAACTCGACGTCCTCATTCTTGTGTAAGAATAGCAACACCGAACCCTATAGAGCGGATTTACAATCCATACCGGTAAGAGTAAGCAATACCGAACCCCGAACTCTAGACTCAACAATGCTAAAGGTCAACCTGAATCCAAACCGGAGCATGGTCGCTGGTCTTTTCCCAGCCGCGCACATGGCGGTCAACGCCGCCGGATTTGAGTTTGCCTTTCAGTTCGTTGCTCAGCAGGAAGTGGTCAATGCGCAGGCCCGCGTCCCGGCCATAAGCATTTCGGAAATAATCCCAAAAGGTATAGATCTTTTCATTGGGATACAGGGTTCGTATGGCATCTGTCCAGCCCTGTGCCATCAGGCTATGAAAGGCCTCCCGAGTTTCAGGACGAAACAGCGCATCATCTACCCAACGCTCCGGTTTGTAAACATCAAGCTCGGTAGGCATCACGTTGAAATCGCCTATCAGTACGACAGGTATTTTGAAGTCCATCAGTTGTTTTGCCCTCATTGACAGTCGGTTGAACCACTTCAGCTTATAGTCGAATTTCGGGCCCGGTGCGGGATTTCCGTTGGGCAGGTACAAGCAGGCAATGAGGACGCCTTCCACAAGCGCCTCAATGTAGCGGCTCTGCAAATCGTCAGGGTCGCCCGGCAATCCCCGGCCTACCTCTTTCATATCCAGTCCGTTACGTGAAAGTATGGCGACGCCGTTCCACTGTTTTTGCCCGTGCCAGATGGCGTTGTAGCCGGCAGCTTCTATGGCTTCCAGGGGAAACTTCTCCTGGGGTGCTTTTAGCTCCTGAAGGCAGGCTACATCGGGCTTTGCTTCCTCCAGCCACCGCAGCAGCACCGGTAGCCGGCCATTAATACCATTTACATTATAGGTAGCTAATTTCATAACCTGAAGTTACGAAATTGGTGATTACCTATCTACGCCTTTTCGTGAATTTTAACAACAACAGGAGGATAAAAGGGACAACAATCATGAATTTTGCGCACGAACAAGAGGATTTTTGATGGTCCGCGAGAGTAGTTTGGGGGAGTGGACAGGACGAATTTTCAACCGGATATTACGAATTTTCAATCCGTTCAGGACAATCTTTCTTTTTGCAAATTTTGTCGATAAATCCTTTCAAAATATAATTCTTCATATTTAGAAATTTGATAGATTTGGCTCGGCCAAAAAATAACCGGCCGGGGGAAAATGAGCCGAACAGACACCCTATTTATGATAGTAGGCAAAACCAATAAAACATACCTATATTATGAAATTATCTAAATTACTGGTACTTGCAGCAGTACTTATGACCATGAGCGTAAGCGCACAGAAGAAACCTGCAGCAAAGGCCGCTGCTAAGCCGGCTGCCGCCAAAACGACAAGCTCAAAGCCAACCAAAGCCGAAACCATGGACTGGATTGCCGGTAAAATGCAGGAAAACCTTGCCGCACCAAGGAAATTCATCTCTTATGCTAACGGACTTTTCGTTTACTCTAAGGATATGTACGGAGGCGAGGTTTGCACCACGACCATTGACCTTAACAAAGTGACCGGCCTTAGCAATGAGTACTCTGAGGATTTCTTCATGTCAGGAAAAGGCATGGGCCTTACAACGTGTGTAAAGGATACCAAACCGAACGTTTTCGAATACATTTCGGTGGCAGGCCCTAACTACAATGATTACAGCTCGCCGTTCAACTTTACCCCGGACCAGACACTGGTAGAGCGGATGAGGAAAGCGCTTAACACCCTTGTGGAGTACAACGGCGCAGCAAAAAAAGGCGCAGACGAGAAATTCTAATCGCACCAAGCTATATTGAACGAAACCACCTCATGCAGGTGGTTTTTTTATGCAAGCCCAGTGTAGCTTGCAAGAGTAAGCACGTCGCGTCACCCTCCCCCTGGGGGAGGGCCGGGGAGGGGACTACCCTAGGGGACGATGCGGAGAGTAAGAAAATTCACCTTTATAAGTTACGGAAATGTTTTTTTCTTATCTTAGTAAACCAAAACCATCTGGCCATGAAACGTTTACTACTGCTTGCAGCATTTATGCTAAGCCTTGCCGCCACGGCACAAACTTATCCGAAGTACACCAACGAGACAGGGAGCAGCAAACCCGCTTCCAAACCCGCCAAAGCATCTAAACCGGAAGAAAAGCCAAAAGACGTAAAAAAGAAACAGGCCGGCCGTATCGAAATGGTAATGGTTGATGCTGTTGATGAAAATTCGGGCGATTTCCAAAAGCTCATGAACAGGGCCGTCGAGCAGAGCAAGGTCAAAAATTTCAATGCAGCTATCAGCCTGTATACCCAGGCGCTGAGTGTTGCCAATGAAGAGCAGGCATGGAGGGCACTGGTATCGCGCGCTACCACCTACACGGTCATGGACAAGCCCAACCCTGATAAAGCCATCGCCGACCTCACGAATATAATTGATACCCGAAAGACACCGCAAAAGCAGCTGGCCTACATTTATACCAGCCGCGCAAGGCTTTTGTATGACAAGGGCGATACCGAAGCTGCCTGCGCCGATGTACAAAAAGCCCGTGAACTTGGACTGCCCGAAGCGCTTATCGTTGGAGTGGAGGGGTGTAAGTAGTATTTTATGTTCCGCGTTTAGAGTTTAGGGTTCCGGGTTGCTTACTCTTGCGTAAGGGTAAGAGTGCAGCTCTTCCCCTCCTCCGGAGGGGTGCCTGAAAGGCGGGGTGGTTTATAGTGATACTAAAATCATTCTTCGACTTTTATTCTTGCAAGTATTAAGGTATAGTCATACGCATACCATTCTGATTCAATCGGTTTATTTCGTCTTAATTCTATAACTTTAAATTTATCGGTAACACCTTTGTGATTTTTTAAAGTCAGGAAAAGATCGTTATTCTTTTCTTTGCATTTTAAATGTATAGAATCATTTTTTGTGGGTAGGAGCATTGTTGGCGGTTCTGTACACTCCGGTGTGTTTTCAAGAACTAAACTTTGTTTCTCATAAAAACTCCATCTTATTTCTTTGCAATAGTTTTGAATATATGATCGTGCTGTATTTAGTACAATCGTATCGCTTTTAAAGTAATCCTGGTTAGTGTTGTCATAGCGCCAACTATTTTCAGCTGTAGGGACTGCATTGCGGGCTTTCAATAATGTTTCCTCAAGGACGGCTTCTAATTCTCTTTTAGAAACCTGCCCATGAAAATTAAAGTATGATATCAGGGTAAGTAAAATGTATAATTGCTTCATAAAATATTTTATACATAAGATGCCTCTTCCGAACAAAAGGTTGGAAGAGAAAGGTAATTTTTCCGTACCATGTGCTAAATTTCACAAAACCACTACCAACCCCTATAGCCCCGATTGCAGCGGCATCCCCGACGGCAGGAGGGATAGAGCGGAAAGCGGGACCTGCGTTTAGCAATTACACTATCACTTGCCGCTCCTACAGCAAAAGACTATGGAGATTTTTTCTGCATCGAAATGGAATAGCCGCATAGTAAGCAGGCTCCGTCACCCTCCCCTTCGGGGAGGGCCGGGGAGGGGACTTAGCAAGAGTCAATAAAAACAAACCCCGGCTAAATATTTCGCCGGGGTCACATATTTTATAGTAATTTACTTTGCTGTAGGCTGCCTAATTCTTCAGCAGCGAAGTATCTATCGTATTCAGGATGGCATCAAAGTCGGCCATCAGCGTAGCCTTTATGGTGGGGTTCTTGGTATTCGAGATATAGCGGTCGCTGTTATAGTTCCACATATACATGGCATCCTCCACGGTGCTTCTGTCATTCGATGACATAGGAAGCTGTATGATTTCTATATAAATGAGGTTGCGCAGGCGCGTGAGGCTCATCAGGTCTTTCGCTTCCAAAAACTCTTTTATCATCCCCTTCAGCTGCTCCTTCTTTTCAGTTTTTGTCATTACATGTGGTTTTAGTCATGTAAGGTACGACAATAAAACGGTTATTGGTTGCCGGTTGGCACTTATTGGGAGTTATGTTGATCCGTCCCTAAGCAAAGAATGGGCCGCGAGTCAGAGCACGAGGTTTTTTCGCCATACATAAGCAACCGTCAACCATCAACCGACAACTTTTTACGAATTCCCGTAGAGGTTGGATTCCCCGCCATCTATGGCAATGGTTTGCCCGTTTACATACTGGCAGTCGTCACTCAGCAGAAAGGCCACAAGCTTGCCCACTTCTTCCGGCTTGCCCAGCCTGCGCGTTGGGTTGCGCTGTGCATATTCTTTTTCGGCTGCGGCAGGATCGTCAGGGTTTACCTGCTTAAAGGCTCCTGCTACCATGGGTGTAAGTATCGCACCCGGGGCTATGGCATTGGTAAAGATATTATCCTTGCCATATTCAATGGCGGCATTCTTAGTCATTCCCGATACGGCATGCTTGCTGGCGACATAGGGCATCTGGTTGACAACCCCGCGTATGCCGCCCACAGAGGCTACATTTACGATCTTTCCCCCACCGTTCTTCTGCATGGCCGGTATTACATACCTCAGGCCGTAATATACCCCCATAAGGTTGATGTCGATCACCTTTTTAAATACTTCAATGTCATATTCCGTGATGGGTGCCTGCTTGCCTTCGATACCTGCGTTATTGTAAAAGCCATCTATTTTTCCGAATTCCGAAATCGTCTTGTCTACATAGTTTTTCACGGCATCTTCATTGGATACGTCGGCTGTTATGGTCAGGATTTTCGCATTTGGGGCAATGCCGGCCAGTTCTTCTTTGGCTTTGCTCAAAGCATCCTCATTGTAATCTACAAGTGTAAGGTTCGCGCCGCGTTCGGCCACTACCTTTGCGGTTGCAAGGCCAAGTCCCATGGCGGCTCCTGTTATAACTATTGTTTTTCCCTGAAATGTGCTCATAATTGTAATAATTTTAATTTTACTAAAATTACGAAGCCATCAATTCGACAAAAGTTAACTGCCCGTTAATTAACGGAATAACTGGTTTGAGTGCAATATAACAGGATTTAAAGTGCGATAATTGAAGAATTACAGCTAATACTGTAATGATTTTGTTTTCAGTTAGTCTACTAACCCCAAAGATGATTTTCACTCAGCCGCGTAGTCCCCTCCCCGGCCCTCCCCCAAGGGGAGGGTGACGGGGCGTGCTTACTCCTGCTGAATATTTTCAGAGTTTACATTCTTATGGCCGTGGTGTGGACTATCAGGCATGAGTAAGCAGCCGTCAACCGTCAACCGTCAACTAAGAAATATAATTCCAGATATTCTTCTTTTTCCCCATTTCGATGAACGCGTGCCTCAGTGCGGCGTGTTCCGGTTTGTTGAGCGGGGCATCGTCCTGAAGCAGCCGAATGGCGTGGTGGCGTGCTAGTTGGAGTATTTCTTTGTCTTTAACGATGTCGGCAATCTGCAGGTTGAGAACCCCGCTTTGCTGTGTCCCCATGATGTCGCCGGGGCCGCGCAGCTTGAGGTCGACTTCGGCAATCTCAAATCCGTCGTTGGTGCGGCACATGGTCTCGAGACGGGTTTTGCTATCGTTGCTTAGTTTTTGGCCGGTCATCATGATGCAGTAGCTCTGGTCGGCGCCACGGCCCACGCGCCCCCGCAGCTGGTGGAGCTGTGACAGCCCGAAACGCTCGGCGCTTTCTATGACCATCACGCTGGCGTTGGGTACGTTTACACCCACCTCAATCACCGTAGTTGCTACCATGATGTTGGTTTTTCCGGCCGCAAAGCGGGCCATTTCGCTGTCTTTTTCTGAAGGCTTCATCTTGCCGTGTACAATGCTCACCGAATAGTGCGGCAGCGGGAAATCGCGCGAAATGCTCTCGTAGCCGTCCATCAGGTCTTTGTAGTCCATCGTTTCGCTTTCCTGTATTAGCGGGTAAACGATATAGACCTGACGGCCTTTGGCAATCTCATCTTTTAGGAATTTCCAAACCTTCAGGCGGTTGCTGTCGTAGCGGTGTACGGTTTGTATCGGCTTACGGCCCGGTGGCAGCTCGTCAATGACTGAGATGTCCAGGTCCCCATACAGGCTCATGGCCAGCGTGCGCGGAATGGGGGTGGCCGTCATTACCAGTACGTGTGGCGGTATGTCGTTCTTGCGCCACAGCTTGCTGCGCTGCTCCACGCCAAAGCGGTGCTGTTCGTCGATAACGGCAAGGCCGAGGTTTTTGAACTGTACTTTGTCTTCCAGCAGCGCGTGCGTACCGATGATGATGTGCAGTGCGCCGCTCTCCAGTTCTTCGTGGATGATCCTGCGGTCGGCTGTTTTGGTCGACCCGGTAAGTATTTTAATGTTGATGCCCAAAGGCTGTGCCAGTTCGCTAAGACCGATAAAGTGCTGGTTGGCGAGTATCTCGGTCGGGGCCATGAGGCAGGCCTGGAAACCGTTGTCCAGTGCCAGCAGCATGCTCATCAGCGCCACAATGGTTTTCCCCGAACCCACGTCGCCCTGAAGAAGGCGGTTCATCTGGGCGGGCTGGCCCATGTCGTGCCGAATCTCCTTGATAACGCGCTTTTGGGCACCGGTCAGGGCAAACGGCAGGTGGTTTTCGTAAAAGTCGTTGAACAGTGTCCCGACCTTATCAAAAACGTGGCCTTTTATCTTGTGCTTACGGATGAGGTTCTTGGTAATGAGCTGCAGCTGGATGAAGAACAGCTCCTCGAATTTCAGGCGGAACTGTGCCCGTGCCAGCAGCTCGGGGCTTTTCGGGAAGTGGATGTTGAACAGCGCGGCGTTCTTCGGTATCAGCTGCAATTCGCTGATGATCGAGGGCGGCAGCACATCGCTGAACTTTGCCTGCGTTTCATAGAACAGCTGCTGCATGATCTTGTTCACCACCTTGTTGGTAATGCCCTTTTGCGAAAGCTTTTCGGTGCTGGGGTATATGGGCTGCATGGCCGAACGAAGACTCTGCTCGTGTTCGCTCAGCAATTCCATTTCGGGGTGCGCCATGTTGAACATCCCGTTGAAAGCCGTTGCCTTGCCAAACACCACATAGGGCACATTGATCTTGATGTTCTCCCGGATCCATTTCTGCCCCTGGAACCACACGAGTTCCATTTCGCCGGTCCCGTCGGAAAATGTCGCCACAAGCCGCGCCTTCTTTTCGCCGACGGTCTTCAGGTTCAGGATCTTACCCACCACCTGTACCTCGGCATTGTTGTTGAGCAACTCGCTGATCTTGTAGTAGCGCGTACGGTCGATATAGCGGTTGGGGAACAGGTGCAGCAGGTCGCCATATTTATGGATGCCGAGCTCCTTGCGCAGAAGGTCGCCGCGCGCCGGGCCTACACCCTTGAGGTATTCTATGGGAGTTTCGAGCAGTTTGTTCATGTATAATTAGTGACCTCGACTGGATTCGAACCTGTAACCTTCGCATTTATGAAATTATAGCCTGCTAAGAATTATTTTTTTAGACCCTCTGATTAACAGTCAGATGCGGAAAAGGGACACCTGATTATGAGTTAGGTGATCTGACCGCCTGCTTAGAAGGCAGGTGCTCTATCCAGCTGAGCTACTTAAGTCTTGATTTTGCAAGAAACGAAGATAAGCATTTTTTATAAGTAGCGAAAGACTTGGGCATCTTTGCCTTCGTCGTTCCAGTCCTGTCCCGCCATAGCGGGGTATCGCTTTATCTGCTTCTTGCCTCCGCAGGATACCGGCTCTATCGGGGCTATCTGGGAAACTATCTCTTTACCTGCAATCTCCACTCCCAATTGGCAACCCGGAACGCTGAACCCGAAACCCCGAACTGGAAAACAATCCCCAACGCAATGTTAATCCTTTTCGCTATTGGCGCGGCTTGCCGTAATTTCGCGGGACAAAGGATATATGCAATGGAGACTTTAAAAACTACGCTGTTTCTCATACCGGGTGGCCGCGAACTGGCGCTTCCCGAAAATTCCGATAAGTTCCGGGCCGCCATGAGGCAGGCTATCGCCACACATACCGCAAAAGTGCTCATGCTGGCCGACACGCCGCTCGTTCCCGAAACCGAGATGCAGGCCGTTGCCAAATACAAAAATGTACTGGCCATTGAATCCGACGAGATCTATACGGAAGAGGATGCCTGGGCCATCGCCTACGAAGAGCAGGCCGACAACTACCTGCCCGTTGTTGCCGATGCCGGCTATGATTTCCAGGTGGTGCGGATGGAACCCGTTGCGGTTAAGTATGAGGATTTTGAGTTTTTGGAAAAGTATATATAAATTGAAAATCGTATTGTAAAATTATTGACTGCGGGTAATAAAATTGTATCATTGCTAATGGAATATCAGGGATACGAACTTTCAGCCAATGCCGACTTTACCTTCTTCGGGTTTGTGAGCAGGGGTAAAAACGGGCCTGTCACCATGGCGATAAAATATTCGGCTACTTTAAATAATGCTGTATATAACCTTGGCTATGGCAGTATCATTTCCATTAACGATCGAACGGGAGAAACTGAAATAGACGATATGTCGCCAACGGGCAATTCGGATATTGCTACTGTGCTGGCTACTGTATTCCGTTCAGTAGTCGCTTTTACACAGTGCCACCCTGAGGCATATGTTTTATTTGGCAGCAGCAATCCTGTAAAATTAAGGATGTATCGTATGGCGCTCTCTAAAAATTATAGTATGATTACAGAAACTTTCGACCTTTTTGTTGCTGTTCATAATGCACAGGGACAGCTTGTGAACAGGCCTTACGATAAGCATGCCGATGTCAGGGGCTATTTCCTGAAAAGGAAAATGTAGCCGGCCACGCCATTTAAAATTCGAACAATCTACTCCGACACCTTCACCCAATCCACATACACCTTGGCATTCCCTTTTTTAATGTCATCCACCGTGCTTTGAGGCAGGCCGTTATAAGGGGTTTTTACACCGTTGATCTTGGCAGGATAGGCACCGCCCAGTGCAAAGTTCAGTATCAGGAAGTGCGGCTTGTCGAACACCCACGGCCCGTAGTTGTCTACGACTGGTTTGGTAACGCGGTAAAAGAGCTTGCCGTCTACCTTAAACAGCAAGGTATCCTTTGTCCAGTCCACCGAGTAGATATGCCAGTCGGTTACATCCGTACCGTCTAAGTACACTTTATTCACCAGGTGCGTATCGCCATAGTAGCCGGGCCCGTGCAGCGCGCAGCCCACCCAGTCGGGTTCGCCTACGTATTCCATGATGTCGATCTCGCCGCATTCCGGCCAGTTGCCCTGCGCGCCCAGCGCCCAAAAGGCTGGCCAGTAGCCGCTTCCGGGAGGCATCTTCATGCGCGCGGCCATGGTGCCGTAGGTAAATTCCTTTTTGCCCCTCGAATCCATCCGCCCCGAAATGAAGTCGAATTTTTTGCCGTTCTCCGCCAGGTAGCCCTGACTGTAATGCGCCTGTATCACCAGTGCGCCATTTTCGGCACCCGCAACGTTCTTGTCAAGATACAGTGTGGCGGTCGAATCGGCGTAGGCCTGCTGCTCGTTGTTCACGAACACATCGGTGCGCGGTGTCCAGTTGGCTGTATCTATTGACGTACCCGAAAAGTCATCGAAGAACACGACGTTCTCCTTTTTAGCCTCGGATTTTTCTTCAGTTTGTATCTGCTCCTCCTTTTTGATGCAGGAAAGCAAAAGGAGCAGTGCGCTAAGCGACAGTGCTCGTTGAAATGGTTTGGTCATAATAAATGTTTGTTTGGTATGACCGAAGATAGGGAAAATTTATTTAAGCTTCCTATTAGCGCTGTGCGGGGCTTCAGGCTGTTCCTCCTTCACCACACTGCCCTCCGGCGGGTATTTTATAGTTCCCTTCAGTTTCTCTACCTGCGCAGGGTCAAATTTCGGCAGCTGCATTTCGCCTTTATCGCGCCAGTTTTGTACGGTTTCGGAGGCGGCATTGGCTTTGTCGAAGTCATATAGGTCATTTGGCGTATAGGCCATTTGCGTAGGCATTGCAAAATAAGTGCCGCTGCTTATGACCACATCCATCATACGCAGCAGCAGGTCTTCGTGGATTTCCTGTGCCGTATCCCAGTTGGGAGCCTCTACATAAGATATCACATCCACCTTTAGCGAACTGGATGTTATGCCCGTAAACCGTACAACAGGTGGTGTGTCCAGCACTTTGGGGTGGGCATACAGCACCGCCCGCAGTTCTACCAGCAGGTAGCGCATCTGGTCGGGAGTGGTTTCCATCCGGAAGTAAAAGCTTGGGTTAAAAAGGAACCGGTCGCGAAAAGCGAGGTTCTCAATCTTGTCCGACGAAAAATCACCGTTCGGAATGGTTACAATAGTGCGTGCTGCTGTGCGCAGCTTTGTGCTGCGCATCCCAATCGATTCTACTGTGCCAGAAATGTCGCCTATACGGCAAAAATCGCCTACGCGTATGGGCTGGTCGGCGATAAGGGTCACACTGCCCACAAAATTCTCCATCGTTTTTTGCGCACCCAATGCCAGCGCAATACCACCAATACCAAGTGCTGCAACCGCTGCAGTCACATCAACTCCCAGTGCACCCAGTACCGCAATGATGCCAAAAACCACTATCGCTACCTTTGCGGTACGGCGCAGGAACATGATGACCGATATGGTCGAAATGCGCTTGCGGGCCGTCATACGGTTTTTGGTGTAGATGCTCACGAGGTCGGCGATGCGCCACAGCAGCATCAGTATGGCGACAATGCCCACGGTAACGCTGATGACGCTGAACCGCTGCCTCACAATGATGGAAATGCCCACCTGTTGCGACACCGATACAAATATCCACACCGTAAGGTAAAGCCGGAAAGGCAGCTCAAAAGCCCTGATGACCAAATCGGTTTTTTCCTCACGCGCTTTTTTCCATACGAAATTTATCACCAGGGTTATGATGGAAGTTACAGCCCATGCGGCGAGGTAAGACAGCATGATCAGCACGACAAGGGCGAGCCAGTGGCCAACGGGAACGCCGCCCAGGCGCTGTTCCTTAAGCACGTCAGGAAGGATTTTGTCTATCAGCAGGTCGGTATCGACATTTATAGCGAGTACATCCTCGACCGTTTCGGCAGAGAATAGCCATACCGCAGGGTCTCCCGCTTTTGCCGTATTTTTTACCAGTAGGTCAATGGTCTCGCCGGCGGCAGTTATGTTTCCTACCAGGTCGGTGCCCTCGGCAAGCTTTTCCTCGTCGGTGCGCCCTGTTTCTTTATTGCTGATGAAGCCATAGGCCTGTATGTCACCGCTCTGGTCCAGCAGCCGCTGGAAAATGGTTACTATGCGTATGCGTTCCGCTTCTTTCCGGTAAGCCCTTTTATTAAGCTCAAGGTAGTGGCTGGCACGCACGTAATCCGATTCCCCTATGGCTGTTATAAACCCTTCCACAGTACCGCGCGGAGACCTTCTTCCCAGTGAATCCCTGGGCGTTTCGGCTGCCGCTTCTTCGGCTTTGCCCGTACCCGGAATTAGTTGCGCATGGGCAGTAACCGCAAAGAGCAGAATAATGAGTAAGCAGGATTTTTTGAAAATGTGCTTCATGGTTCTGTTTTTTTTGGCGTGCCGGCTTCGTGCCTCCGCCGTCGCGCTCTCCGCTATATCTGCTCACCCCGCCCCGGCGGGTACGCAGGATGCCGCTGCGATCGCTCACGCAGACCTCACCCCCCGGCCCCTCTCCAAAGGAGAGGGGAGTCGTAAGGAACTGTATTTACGTTCTTTGCCAATGTTTTCGTGTAAAAAACGATGTACTGCAACGCCTCCCGGTTTGGATTACATAAAAGTAAAAAATCTTACATCTTTGAGAACCCTATTTAACGTTACTTTCTGAAAATAAAATCAGGGCAAATGCTTAGTTTTGTGCAAACACCGCATACATGAGATATTTGTTTTTCCTGTTTCTTTCTACCATCGTCTTTGGACAGCAAACCAAAAAGGTTGACTTTAAAACGGCCAATGCCTACCTGTCCTTTGATGTGCCGAATAAAAAGGTCATGGGCAAAATGGTCTATACATTTGAAGTGCTTGACAAGAAGGTAGATACCATCTACATCGACGCGCGGAATATGAAGTTTACCGACGTAAAGGTCAATGGCAAAAAGAAAACGGGATGGATAGCCTCGGCGAATGCCTTAAAGCTATATAAAGGGTTCAAGAAAGGAAAAAACACGTTAGAGTTCCGCTACGAGGCACAGCCGAAGCAGACACTGTATTTTGTAGGGGAAATATACCCGCCATCTACTGAGCTTGACGCAGTAGGGCAGCCCCAAATGAAAGTCCATCCGGACATGCAGATATGGACGCAGGGGCAGGGCAAATACACCAGCCATTGGCTGCCCAGCTTTGATGACGTGAATGAAAAAATAATTTTTAATATATCAGCAGTATTCAACCCGGATTTTACAGTCATTTCCAATGGAACATTAAAGAAAAAGGCACTGCTGGAGCCTGATACTGCCTGGTATTATGAAATGGACAAACCCATGAGCAGCTACCTCGTCATGCTCGCTATCGGCAAATTTGACAAGCATTCAGAAATCTCTGCATCCGGTACGCCGCTCGAATATTACCTCCGCCCGGAGGACAAGGACAAGCTTGGCCCTACCTACCGCGATAGTAAGCGGATGTTCGATTTCCTGGAAAGAGAGATCGGCGTAAAGTACCCGTGGGGCATCTACCGCCAGGTGCCAGTGCTCGACTTCCTGTACGCGGGTATGGAGAATACTACGTCCACTATTTTCGCACAGGACTTTGTGGTCGACGAGACCGGGTTTAACGACCGCACCTACATCAACGTTAATGCCCACGAGCTGGCGCACCAGTGGTTCGGCGACCTCATTACCGCCGAAAGCAGCACACACCACTGGCTGCAGGAGGGTTTTGCCACTTACTATGCCCTGCTGTGCGAAAAAGAGCTGTATGGCGACGACCACTTTAACTACGAACTGTACCAAATGGCCGAGCGCCTACAGCAGGCGGCAAAGAACGATACCATCCCTGTGATGAACGAAAAGGCAAGTACCCTTACCTTTTACCAGAAAGGGGCGTGGGCACTGCATGTGTTGCGCAACGGCGTGGGTGAGGAAGCTTTCCGCACAGCCGTGAAAGCGTACCTCGAAAAGCATGCCTTTAAAAACGTGGATACCGATGATTTCTTCGCAGAGATCAATAAGGTTTCCAACTATGATACCAACAGCTTCCGCAGGCGCTGGCTCGAAAAAGGAGGGTTCGAAGTACAGGAAGCATTGGAGATACTAAGCAAAAACCAGTTCATGCAGCTCTACCTGAAGCTGGGCGACCTGGCCGACAAGCGCTTTGCCGAAAAGAAGCCCATTTACTTGCAGATATTGCAATCGGACCAGTTCTACCCTGTAAAGGAAGAAGTGCTGTTCCAAACTGCTGATGTGCCTTTTGAGGAAAAGGCAGAACTCATCCGGTATGCCATGCAAAGCGGCGACATCAGGCTGCGGCAGGCCGTGGCGCGCACGGTAACGACCATGCCGCCGTCGTTCGTCAACGAGTACATTACCTTGATGGATGACAACTCCTACATCACAAAGGAGATTGCACTGAATGTGCTGTGCAGCAAATTCCCCGAAAGGCAGCCGGAATTCCTCGACAAGGCCGATGGATGGATAGGCTTCAACGATAAGAACCTGCGCATACTCTGGCTCACTCTGGCCTACAAGGCAACTGGCTACCGCGAAGCCGAAAAGGAGAAAATGTATGCAGAGCTTTTGGAGTATTCCTCACCAAAATATGAAAGCACCGTACGCCAGAATGCCCTCGCGAACCTGCTTTACATCGGGAAATTTGATGCTGTAATGCTGCAAAACCTTGTCAACGCAGCCGGTCACCACAAATGGCAGTTCGTAAAGTTCGCCAAGGACAATATCCGTAAAATGCTTAAGAAAGATGTATTAAGGGCGCAGTTCGAAAGCTTGCTGCCGTATTTGCCGGAAAGCGATAAGAGAAGGCTGGAAGGGTTGCTGGGGGAGAAGTAATTCTTTAAAGTTTTAGAGATTAGATTTTTAGACTATTAGATTTTATGGCACAATCTGCTATCTAAAAATCCTATTTCCAACATTCTACTTCTTAATCTTAATGCTCTCAATCAGTTCTTCAAACAGCTTTGAGCAGTCTTCGGTAAACACGCCGTCGGTCATTACGATCTGGAAATAAAAGTCGCCATGCGGGATCACGTACGTCCGGCTGCGTACACGGAAAGTTTCGCCCATCTGGGTCTTCATGGTAAACTTTCCGCTGAAGTAAATGCTTTTTATACGGTTTACTTTTACTTCCTGCGGCTCATCGATGAACTCATAGTCAGGGTAAAGATCCTTGAAGTGGTTGGCGCTTTTAACAATGTAGGATTTAAAAACGCTGAAATCCTTATTGCGCATTTCCCTCACATTAACCTGCACGGCGGGAATGAGGCCGGCTTTGGTCATAGGGTCGTATTTGTAAAACGACATCAGCAGGAGCGATCCCTTGTGGTCCTGTATGATCTTTAGCAGTTTTGCATTGTCAAGGTCAAGCTTGCCCAGGTTTTGCTTCAGGTCGTCATTGTTGGCCCATAGCCAGCCGTCCGGCTCGTCCATGGCAAATCCGTAATCCTTATTCTCATACCGCTGCTGTTGTGCCGAAACAGCAATGCAGAATAATAAAAAGCTTAGGGACAGCAGTCTTTTCATGATGAGTGTTTTGCAGGCAAACATAACCAAAAAAACTATTTGTTAAAAGAAACTTAAAGCATCAATCGGTTATTTCGGCTGATGCTTCTCTTTTAAAAAGTCTTTTAATTCCCCATAGCTGCTAATTTCAACCGACTTTTTATTGCCCTCCATTACACTTTTTATCTGTTCGGGCAGCGGTATGCCGATACCCAAAGTCTTCTCAATGCTGTCCGGAAATTTCACCGGGTGTGCCGTTTCTAAAAACACGCCTGCATGGCCGGGATTTTCAGCCAGGAATTTTTTCAGGCCGAGGTAGCCCACAGCACCGTGTGGGTCGGCAAGGTAGCCATTCTCCGTGTACAGTTTTTTTATGGTCTGCAGTGTCTCCGCATCGGTAAAGCCGTAAGAGGTAAGCTCGGCTGTAAGGCTTTCGCCGAAAAGTTCCAGTATGCGCACAAAGTTGCTCGGGTTGCTTACATCCATCGCGTTGGAGATGGTTTCAACAGTGGCTTCCGGCTTGTACTGCTGTGTTTTCATGAAGCGTGGCACGGTGTCGTTGGCATTGGTGGAGGCGATGAAATGCGCTATCGGCAAGCCAATTTTCTTTGCCATCATCCCCGCGCAAATGTTCCCGAAATTCCCGCTTGGCACCGATATGGCCAATGGTTTGCCAAGTGCTTTCAGTTCCTTATAAGCCAAAAAGTAGTAGAACATCTGTGGCAGCCAGCGCGCAATATTGATGGAGTTGGCCGAGGTAAGCCGTACATCCATCAATTCTTCATCAAGGAAAGCCTGCTTTACCATATCCTGGCAGTCGTCAAACGTACCCGATACCTCGAGGGCGGTAATGTTCTGCCCCATTGCCGTAAGCTGCATTTCCTGTACGGGGCTGACTTTTCCCGAAGGGTAGAGGATCACCACATCGATGCCTTCCACACCCAAAAAGCCGCTTGCCACAGCGCCGCCTGTATCGCCGGATGTGGCAACCAATATCGTGATCTTCTTGTTTTCGCCTTTGGTGAAATAATCAAGGCAGCGCGACATAAACCGTGCACCCACATCTTTAAAGGCCATCGTTGGGCCATGGAAGAGTTCTAATGAATAGACACCTTCTTCGACTTTTACTACAGGGAAGTCAAACGACAGTGTTTCGGCTACAATGCGTTTCAACTCATCCTGCGGAATCTCGTCGCCCACAAAAGGGGAAATGGCTTTCAGGGCAATTTCAGCAGGGCTGTAGTTTTCTATATTATCAATAAAATCGTTGTCAAGCTGCGGTATGCTTTCGGGGAAGTAAAGGCCTTTGTCCCTGGCAATCCCGGTAATGGCGGCTTCCTTAAAGGATACCTTTATGTCGTGGTTGTTTAAGCTGTAATATCTCATAGTATTTTTATTCCGGTTGGGTTAATGGGCGAAACGTGCAGTTCATACGGTATGCCGGTGCCGTCCAGTACAGCGGCCATGGCCTGTGCTGCTTTTTGGGCGGTTTCCTTCCCGCGCGACAGGGCAAACACCGATGGCCCCGACCCTGATATGCCGCCACCCAGCGCCCCGGCCTGCATGGCTGCTGCCTTGATGTCGTTGAATTTAGGGATAAGGATGTAGCGTACTGGCTCTACCAGTTCGTCGTGGAGGCTGCGGCCGATGAGGCCATAATCTTTCGTATACAAACCGCTGATGAGACCTGCAAGGTTGCCGCACTGCACTATGGCTTTTTTCAACGGGATGTTATTCTTGAGGATAGAACGCGCATCCATGGTCCTGAGCTCTATCTGCGGATGGATCACGGAGGCATACAGCTCTTCGGGCGCATCGATTTTTATGATGTCCAGCGGCTCATAGCTGCGTATCAGCGTAAAGCCGCCGAGCAGGGCAGGGGCCACATTGTCGGCATGGGCGCTACCGCTGGCCAGCTTTTCGCCCTGCATGGCAAAAGGAACGAGTTCTTTTGGCGAAAGCGGGCTGCCCAGCAAATAATTTATGGCAAATAACGCACCTGCAGCACTTGCAGCACTGCTGCCTATACCGCTGCCCGCCTTTATGCGCTTGTCGATGCTTATTTCAAAGCCCCGGTCGGGCTGAAGGTGTTCAAGCAGGGCCAGTGCAGCCACACCCGCCACATTCTTTTCGGGGGCAAGGGGCAGGTTGGCACCGATTATTTCCTTTATGGTAATCCCCGGCGCTTCGGTCTTGGCAATCGTCATCTCATCGCCCACATTTTCCAGGCACAGGCCGAGCACATCGAACCCGCACGAAACATTGGCAATGGTTGCCGGGCAGAATATCCTTATGTTCTCCATACTATTGATTGCCTATCCTTATAATGTCCGCAAATATCCCTGAGGCCGTAACCGCGGCTCCTGCCCCGGCGCCTTTTATCAGCAATGGCTGGTCGGCATAACGGTCGGTATAAAACAGCACGATGTTGTCCTTGCCTTCGAGGTTGTAAAACGGATGCCCCTGCGGGATGAAATGCAGCCCTACATTGGCTTTACCATTTTCAAACGATGCTACAAACTTGAGCCTGGCCCCTTCGGCGGATGCCTTTTTATAAAGGTCGTTAAAATGTGCCGCGTGTGTTTTAAGCGATGCAAAAAAGTCGTCTACGCTGGTAGTATCAAGGCTTTCCTGCGGTAGGAACGACCGGTTCTCTATATCGTCGATCTCCATTTCGTAACCGCTTTCGCGAATGAGGATCACCAGCTTGCGTTTCACGTCGATGCCGCTAAGGTCGATCTTCGGGTCGGGTTCGGTATAGCCTTCAGACTGCGCCTGCTTTACCACATCATAGAATGAATTCTCTTCATTAAAGTTATTGAAAATAAAATTAAGGCTGCCCGAAAGCACCGCCTGTATCTTGTGTACCCTGTCTCCCGAAGCCACGAGATTCTTTAGCGTATCAATAATTGGCAATCCTGCCCCCACATTGGTTTCATACAGGAACGGAGCGCTGTACTTGCGCGAAATGCCCTTCAGATTTTTGTAATTTTTATATTCCGATGCGCAGGCCACTTTGTTGCAGGTCACCACGGCAATACTGTTTTTAAGGTAGTCGGCATAGGTGCCGGCCACAACGTCGCTGGCGGTATTGTCTACAAAAATGCTGTTGCGCAGGTTGAGCCTTTTTATCTCACTGATGAAGTCGCCCGGATTAGCCGCAGTATTCTCCAAAGTGCTTTTCCAATCCTTCAGGTCGATGCCATCCTCATCGGTATGCATCATTTTGGAATTGGCCAGTCCCACGACCCGCACATTGATCTTCAGGTTGTCCTTCAGGTATTTTTTTTGTGCACGAAGCTGTTCCAGGAATATGCTTCCCACATTGCCTACGCCCATCACGAACAGGTTGAGCTGCTTAATGTCTTCCTCAAAAAAGGCCTCATGCAGGCTGTTGAGGGCTTTTTTTACGTCCCTGCTGTCAATTACTGCCGAGATGTTCCTTTCGGATGCTCCCTGTGCTATTGCGCGGATGTTGATGTTGTTCCTGCCCAGCGTGCTGAACATCCTGCCGCTTAGCCCCTGGTGGTTCTTCATATTTTCCCCGACAACGGCTATGATGGAAAGGCCGTTCTCCAGCAGGGCAGGCTTGATCTTTTGCTGCTGTATTTCAAAACGGAACTCCTCATCAATGGCGGTTTTGGCTTTTTTCGATTCGGCATCCGCAATACCCAGGCATATGGAATGTTCCGATGAAGCCTGGGTGATGAAAATGACGTTGATGCCTTCTTTGGAAATGACTTCAAACAATCTTTTCGAGAATCCCGATACCCCAACCATGCCGGGCCCTTCGATGGTAACCAGTGTAATGTTGTCAATGTTGCTGATGCCCTTTATCGGATTATCACTTTTTGACCCGGGGTTCTTGCGGATGACGCTTCCGGGGGCATCCGGTTCAAATGTATTTTTTATGTGCAGGGTAATGTCCTTGCTCAGTATCGGCTGTATGGTGGGCGGGTAAAGCACCTTGGCGCCAAAGTGCGACAGTTCCATAGCCTCCTCAAAGTTAATATGGTGTATCGGTTCTGCCTGCTTTACCAGCTTGGGGTTAGCGGTATATATGCCGTTCACGTCAGTCCATATTTCCAACGAAAGCACATCCAGCGCTGCGGCGAGGATTGCAGCGGTATAATCGCTGCCGCCACGGCCAAGGGTGGTTACGTGACCATCTTCCGATTCGGCAATGAAGCCCGGCAGTACGGTAATGGCGGCCTTACTTTTGTCGAAATGATGCTGGATGAGAAGGTTGCTCATTTCAAAGTTTACTACAGCTTTCCCAAACTTATTATTGGTCTTTATCAATTCGCGGCTGTCTGCCAGTTCGCAATTTTCACCCATGGATTTCAATGTTTCTGAAATGATGTAGGATGAAAGCACCTCGCCGAACGAAAGGATGAGGTCTTTGGTGCGTTCGGATAACTCACCCAATAGGAAACAGCCATCCAGCAGGGTTTCCAGGTGGTTGATGATGCGCTTGGCATGGCTAAGTATACCGCTTTGGCCTGTGGCGGGTATCAATTCCTTTATGGCCTCCATGTGCCGGTTTTCTATTTCCGAAAGGAGGCTGCGGTAATTTTCATTTTTTTGGGATGCTTCGACAGCCGCGTTAAGCAGCAGGTCGGTAACGCCGCCCAGGGCAGAGACTACCACAATGAGCGGGCGGCTGTCATTCTTGCTTTTTATGATGGAAATGCACTGTAGTATGTTTGCGGCATTGGCTACCGAAGTGCCGCCGAATTTGATGATATTCATAGATGTTTTTTTTGGTAAGCGAAAATTTTTTTCGAGAGGCGTTGTGTCATTTCCTCAGAAATAACCACAAAATGGATTATATGTAATGATTATACCCCGAACGGGGTAGTGGTAGTTGTTGTAGCCGTAACAGCAGTTGCAACCCTTGAAGTAGGGGTTGCCAACGTTAAATATTTGTTGCTGTTCGCTTTCATATAGAAGCAAATGTAATAAATTTACGAAGCGGCACTGATGTGGCGCAGCAGTTTTGCGAATATTTTATAAATGGCTATCGATCATTAAAATATGAAAATTTTTGATGCAATAAAGATCAGGGAAGCTGACGAAACTACAATTTCCCGGCAGGGCATCACTTCGGGTGAACTGATGGAACGGGCAGGCAGTGAGGTATTTTTGTGGCTCAAAAGGAAGTTTCCTGACAAGGAGACCGTTTTTCATATTTTCTGCGGAAAGGGAAATAACGGCGGCGATGGCCTTGTCGTGGCGCGATTGCTGCATAAGGATAATTATAAGGCAGTGGTCGACATTGTTGAAGGCACCGGCACTCCTTCACCTGATTTTTCGGACAATCTCGACAAGCTGTCAGAATGCGGCCTCGCCTGCAATACCAATGAGGTGTACGAATATAAAAAGCATAAGATTGTTTATCTGGACGCCGTATTTGGCATCGGGCTGAACCGTGAAGTTGGTGAGGAAGTACGCGCGGTTATCGAAAAGATCAATAACAGCGGGGCGAAGGTCATTTCTATTGATGTGCCTTCGGGTATGTTCATGGACAGGAAAACCGAACTGGCAGTGCAGTCGGACATTGTACTTACCTTCCAGTTTCCAAAACTCGCTTTTTACCTTGCAGGCAACTGCAGGTTTATTAAAGAAATAGAAATACTCGATATCGGCCTGGATAAGGAATTTATTGGCAGTGAGGCAACGCACTACCATCTTACCGACAAGGCAGAAGCACACCGCCGTTACCGGCCTGTGCCACACCATGCCCATAAAGGTACCCAGGGGCATGCGCTCATCATTGGCGGCAGCTATGGCAAAATGGGAGCAGCATTGCTATCGGCAAAGGCCGCCCTCAGGTCGGGATGCGGACTGGTTACTGCCTACATTCCCAAATGTGGCTACAACATACTGCAAACCGCATTTCCTGAAGCAATGGCGCTTACCGACGGGGAGGAACAAATCACCAACATCAGTTTTGACTTCAAGCCCAAGGCCATTGGGCTGGGCATGGGAATGGGGCAGCATCCGGAAACGCAGCAGGCACTGTTGGAACTCCTCAAAAAGCAGCAATCGCCATTGGTTATAGATGCCGATGCGCTCAATATAGTGTCCTATAACAAGGAATGGCTAGCACATTTTCCCGAAAACACGATCCTTACCCCCCATCCGAAAGAACTGGAGCGCCTCATCGGGCCGTGGGGGGATGATTTTGAAAAGGTGGAGAAGATAAGAGCATTCGCTAAAGAAAACAACATCATACTTGTTGCTAAAGATGCGTTTACCCTCATTGCATTTGACGATGTGGTGTATATTAACCCTACAGGCAATAGCGGACTTGCAACAGGGGGGAGTGGCGATGTGCTTACGGGCATTATTACGGGGTTGCTGGCACAGTCTTACCCACCGGCAGATGCGGCCATTTTCGGGGTGTACCTGCACGGGCTTGCTGCCGATATTGGCGTATGCGATGTGAGCAGGCAGGCCTTTACGGCATCAGACATTATCTATTACCTGGGAAAGGCGTATTTAACGATTGAAGCCGAAAAGGCACAGAAGTAAGAAAGACCCGCATATGGCACTCCGCTCAGGAGCGCCAAAACAGGTGGTTATGGTTAGGTGGTTTGTTCCAGAAGGGCTTTAGGGGGCAAAGCGATTTGCTTATAGGAATATTAGTTTAAAAAAAAGCCCAGCCTGCAGGGAGGGAAGAAAGTAAACAAAGCCTGTTATAGCGTAAAGGACCCCGATGTCATGAATGCAACAACAAAAAATAATGGCGTAAGTTTATGTGCAGGCGTGGCTTTTCACAATTACTAAAATTCATACCAAAAATAGAAAGTTAGCCTATTGGTAATGGTTTTATGTTGTGAAATGCACGACTTTGTATGCGAATGGATCAGAAGTTGGTGGAAAAGTTCCTTGACAGGGGGATTTCGAGGCTGTTTATATAAATAGCCTTGCTGCTGACACGCGTAACCGCTGCCCTGTTTACTACATAAGAGCGGTGTGTTTTCCCGAACAGGGACGGATCCAGCTCAAGCATGAATTTTTCAAGTGTCTGCCTGATGGTATAGGTTTTTTTTGACGTATGGATGTCGAGGTATACATTATCGGCTTTAATGTATAATATGTCTTCCTGGGCTATTTTTATGATACCGTATCCATCCTTAATATTCAGGAAACGGTCTTTTCTTTTTTGCAATACCAGCTGTATGGCTGCCATCAGGTCTGTTTTTCGTACCGGTTTGGTCAGGTAGGATTGCGGATTTGTAGCAAGCGCCTTTTGCATTGTAGCAAGGTCGTTTTGCGCAGTAAGGAAAATTACATCGGCACCGGGATTTTTTTGCGCTGCCAGCTCGATGCCCATATCACGGCCATTGATATTAATGTCCATCAATATCACTTCAGGGCAGAAGGAACGAAAAAACATCATTGCTTCGTCACGGTCATGGGCAAGTTTGGTATTGGTAAAGCCATCATCTTCAAGCAATTCTTTTACATATTCGGCAATGAGCACTTCATCCTCTACAATAAGTATTTTTACGGTATCTGCAACTGACATCTACAATTCTAATTTTTTATCAAAGTAAAACAAAAAACCATTACCTGTATCAATAGTACATTTAACTTTTAACTGCCTGCAAAGCCGTTGTACCAGTAATGGGTTAATTTCTTTGCCGCGTACATTTTTTCCGTTGTCCGAAAAAAGAAACACCATATTGTCATCCTGAAAGGTGAATTTGAATGTTACCTGCTTATCCTCCTGACTTTCGAAAGCGTGCTTAAGCGTGTTGATGCAAAGTTCGGTTACCAAAAGCCCCATATATATTGCCTCTTCATTAGGCAGGTAAATATTTTCAATGGTAAGCATTGTTTTGACACCCTGTTCTGAAAAAACATCATGAAAATTATCAAGGACTTCATTAAGGTACTTGCCCACATCCATATGGCGCTTATCTGCCGATTTGTAAAGATGCCTGTGCAGTACCGCTATTGATTCTACTTTTGAAAGAACCTTATTTAGCTGGCCCTGGTTTTCGGGATGCTTGCGCAACTCATCGCTTATCATGATTGTAATGAGCTGCAGGTTGTTATTGATGCGGTGATTGGCCTCGCTCAAAAGGAATTCATTTTCGGTAGACAGTTCTGCCAGCATCTTGTTGCTTTTAGATGTCTTTCTGTAAAAATAGGCAACAACCAAAAGTACAATCAGTGCGAGTGCGGTTGTAATTATGGTAAAAATCATGGTTTTTTGCGCGCTTTTTACCTCAATGCTTTTGTACCTGAGATCTTCTTCGGCTTTTTCTAGGTTGTATTTCCGTTCAATTTCGGCAGTACGGGCCAGTGCCCTGGAGTCGTACATTTTTTCTTCCAGGTATAAGGCTTCATAACAGTACTCAAAAGCCTTTTTAAAATCGCCTTTTTCCTTATAAGGCCAAAACAGCAGGTTGCTTATCTTGAAACGCATATCCATATTGCTGGTTTGCCTGCTAAGGGAGTAGGCCTCTTCCAGGTAATGTATCTTCTCGTCCAGATTTGTTGCCAGCCTGCTGAGGTTTACCAATATGTTTGCTTTGGCTATCAATAAATTATGTTTTTCAGATAATGCCAGTGCGGCATTGTAACAGGCCATGCTCTTTGCACGGTCGGCATATTCATATATGGCGCCCAACTCATTATAGCTGTACACAATGATTTCCTTATCTGTAACCTCCTGCTGCATCGCGATCACTTTTTCCGAAAGGCTTCGTGCCAGGGTGTTGGATCCGAACTGGTTTTCGATTGCTGCGCGCCGGTTATAATAATAGGCAAGTATGTCGGGCGGTGTTTTTAAATTGGGCAGTTTTCCTGCTTTCTTTATGTAATGCATTGCCTGCTCTTTGTTATCCCTGAAGCGGAATACTTCGGCAATCGAAGCAGTTACAAAAAGAACACTGTCAATATTATTGTCATTTGTATATATATTAAGGGCCTTATTAAAGTAAATATAAGAGCTGTCTGTCTTTTCCTTTAGTTTGAGCAGCTTGCCATAATGCAGGTATAGAAGGGCTTTGGTTCGATCTGAAGATTTACTGCTGCCACGTATGGCTTTTTGCATGTGGGCATATGCCGAATCGATCTGGTAGGTTCCGGCAAACTTTTTTGCAATGCCAAACTCCTCCATAGCCTGGGAAAAAGCAGATGGCCTGCAAAATAGCAGCACTGAACATAATGCTATAAGCAACTGCCGTTTTGAAATGATGGCGCCTTCCATTAATTAGATTATAGTATGGCGAAGTTAGTAAAATAAATGATGACAGCGTTTACAGATAGAATGTAGGTGGGGAAGCGGATTCATTCAAAACTTATCAAAAACCTTGCTTTTTAATTATTGTTTATTGAATTTTGATGCCTCAAACCATACTGTAAAATGGAAACTATACATTATATCAGCAGCGAAAGCTTATCCCTTGAAATTGTGAACGCTATCCTTACCCAGGATAAAAAGCTGGCCTTGTCTGAAGAGGCGCGTGCCAATATCGAAAGGTGCCGCATGTACCTTGACGAGAAGATGAAGTCGCATGAAGACGCCATTTACGGTATAAACACAGGCTTCGGTTCGCTGTATAATGTAAAAATTTCCAACGAGAACCTCACCAAACTGCAGGAGAACCTGGTAATGTCGCACGCCTGCGGTACGGGCGATGAGGTACCTGCCGGGATTGTAAAGATCATGCTGCTGCTAAAGATACAGTCGCTCAGCTACGGCCATTCCGGGGTGCAGTTGGAAACAGTGGAAAGGCTTGTTGATTTTTATAACAACGACATACTGCCGGTAGTATACGAGCAGGGTTCACTGGGCGCATCGGGCGATTTGGCGCCGTTGGCACACCTGTCACTGCCATTGTTGGGAATGGGTGAGGTATATGCCGATGGTTTTCGCCAGCCTGCCGCCAAAGTGCTCGGGAAAATGGGATGGAAGGCTATTGAGCTAAAATCCAAAGAAGGGCTGGCATTGCTCAACGGCACGCAGTTTATGAGCGCCTACGGGGTGTATATTCTCCTAAAGTCTGTAAAATACAGCTACCTTGCCGATGTTATCGGTGCCATATCACTCGAAGGTTTTGATGGACGCATAGAACCTTTCAATGAACTGATCCATATCATTCGCCCACACAAAGGACAAATTGTGACCGCAAGGCGCTTTAACGAACTGTTGGAGGACAGCGAGATCATTAAACAGCCTAAAAAGCACGTGCAGGACCCCTATTCGTTCCGTTGCATACCTCAGGTGCATGGGGCGACAAAGGATACTATCGACTATGTGAAAAAAGTGTTCCGTACCGAGATCAACTCGGTTACCGATAACCCGAATATTTTTGTTGGGGACGACCAGATCATTTCCGGTGGTAATTTCCACGGGCAGCCACTGGCATTAACGCTCGATTTTCTTGGCATAGCACTGGCCGAACTGGGCAGTATATCCGAAAGGCGGACGTACCAGCTTATTTCCGGCCTTCGCGGCCTCCCGCCATTCCTTGTAAGCAATCCGGGACTAAATTCAGGGTTCATGATACCGCAATATACTGCTGCCAGCATCGTGAGCCAGAACAAGCAGCTTGCCACTCCGGCCAGCGCTGACAGCATTGTGTCGTCCAACGGCCAGGAAGACCATGTGAGCATGGGAGCCAATGCCGCGACCAAGGCACTGAGGATCATCAATAACCTCGAGCGCATACTTGCCATCGAATTGATGAATGCCTCGCAGGCCATCGAATTCAGGAGGCCATTGAAATCCAGCGATTTTGTCGAAATGTTCCTTAAATCCTACAGGGAAGAGGTACCGCTTGTTACCGAAGACCGCATACTGCATTATGATATTGAAAATACCATCGCATTTCTTAATAGTATGGAGATAGACCAGAGCATTTTTGAGTAATCCGGCTTAAATAGCATTAGCCAGCCTAAAGGTTTTTAAAATCTTTGGGGCTATTATTAATCCGACAGCGTTACCTCGGCAAAAAAGTTATAGTACTTATTGTTGTGCTTATTTTGCCTATTGCTCCAGGCCCCTTTTTCATAGAGCCATTGCGCGCCTGCCTTGTCTGTATAGGCACATTTGAATGGCGGGTCATAGTAAATGTTATAATGTTTGTCTTTGCGGTCGAGCGCTTTTCCATATTTCAGTGAAACAAGATCAAACCGGTTACTATCGATGATGAGCCATTCTATTGCTACAAAAAAGCCTTTTTCCGGCATTTTTAAGTTGTATGATGAAAGATCAATAGTGCTAATGCGCTTGTTCTTCTTCACCGTACAAATAAGGTTTTTGTCATAAAGCAATTCGCCGGGGCTTCCGTCTTCTGCAACCGAATACAGCCTCAGGTTGAATTTGGAGTCAGGAGAGCGGCTTACGGTAATGAAAGTGACATCTTTAATGAAAGGGGTTCCGTCATATTCGCTGCGGTTGGGTATCAGCCTGGCGATCATTCGTGGCTTTACTGTAGTGGAAGATGCAAAATAAGTCTCCTCTTCATCTTCCAGTGCATTTATGGTCCGGAATATCTTTTCTTTTTTCTGCCGGATTACAACTTCATTCAGTTCAATGGCTTTGGGCGACATTATAACAGTGCTTTTCAGATCGATGATTTTAATGCTCACATCGCCATAGCCCACTGCGCTGAAGAGCAGGGTTTTGGAATCGTCCGTTTCTTTAAGTTCGAAGTTTCCCTGTTCATTGGCAGTAGTGCCTGTATCGTCGCCAACCACCCAAATGTTGACCAGCGGGATGGGCTGTTTGGTCTCACTGTCGATGATAGTGCCTTTTATCTGGGCATTAGACATAACAAAGCATAACAGGCAAAGAAAAGAAAACAGTTGTCTACTCATTGGGTTTAGTTTTATGAAGCAATTTCCTTACGCACTTTTGCGGGCAGCTTGTCATGGACGAGTTGGTAGGATTGTTGAACATACCTTTCCCATTCGCTTTTGCTGAGGCGTTTGATGTCGTCCACAAGCACCCATTTGTATCGTGCCATATAAGGTGCCGGAATGAAACCTTTGCGCTGCGTGAGCGCTTCAAAATCTTCATCCGAAGCTTTAAACGATGCGCTTTGCGGCACGCTGTCTGGCGAGGTGACCAGGAACATCTTGCCACCTACGTTAAAGCAGAGGTGGTCGTCCCACTTGATGTCTTCTGTCATTCCCGGAAATGTTTTGCAAAGTTGCTGTAGTTGTGCTATGTCCATATTACATTTCTATGAGCTGCAACCATTGCTTTATTAAAGCGTGCAGGTTTTCTTTTTTAGTTGAAAGGTCTTCCATACCGGTTATGGTAATCATCCTCCGGCCATCTGTAAATTTACCTTCAAGGATGCCGGTAGTGTCATGCAATTTGTCACCTGTGGGGAATATCAGCAAAATCTCCCCAGGCTTACGTACGTTATACACAACAATATCCCTCTTATATTCTTTTGGGTCGAACGGGGCCATTTCGCCATTATAGTAAAAAGCGGGCGAATTCCACTTGATGTGCTCGCTTATTACAGGGCTTACCGCCAATATAAAGGTACGCAGTTCCTGCATTACATCTTTTAGCGGATGCCCGGAAGCTGTAATGAACTCAGTTACTTGTTCTTCAGCGGAAAGTTTTGGTTTTGCCATTAATTAAAGATTTTTGCCGTACGCAGACCGCCTGCCGATTTGCTGTAATATACCCTGCCTGTAACCCTTTCACAGCCATCCGGCATTCTTTTGCGGGGAATTTTCTTCATATCCACTAAAATAGCGTGTTGGTGTGCAATAGACGGATCGTGGAAAAAAACAACCAGGCTGTCATTACCGTTTTTAAACATATCATCATATACGAGCATGGCTTCCGTATAACGCAGCTTGCGCCCCAATAGTTTTTTCTCCTCCCGGGTCAGCTCAAGCTCATCGATTGCCTTAAATGGCAGTTCCCAATCGTCATTGCCCTGTGCGAATAGCTTTTGGCTTATTGCCGTGATCTCATCGGCATGCAGGGCAGCGCCGTCAATGGTGTGGTACCCCGCAGAGCAGCTCGCAAAAGCAACTATCGTAAGGAAGAAAAGAAACTTTTTCATGTTATGGCTTTTTAAATTCATGCTTCAGCAACGAGTACATCACCGAATCCTCCATGACGCCGCCAACATTGTAATGCTCCCGCAGCGTTCCTTCAAAGGCAAACCCGAACTTATCCAATAGTTTGAGGGATGGCTCATTGTAATCGGCTACTAATGCCTCTACCCGGTGCAGCCCCATTTCGGTAAAGCCATAGTCCAGCACCGCCTTTAAGGCCTCGGTCATAAGGCCTTTGCGCTTGTCCTCCTCATATTTAAGGTCATAACCTATTTCGGCGCGGTTGTGCTTAGGGAACCACGTATGGTAGCCACATCCGCCAATGATCCTGCCCGTGTTTTTATCAATAAGCTGGAAAAGCACAAAGGTCCGATTGTGCGTAGCGTAGCCCTTACTGTACTTTTCTTTCTCCACGGCGAGGTCTTCGGCAGAAGCCAGTCCCAGGAATTCCATCAGCTCTGTGTTGCCAAAATTATTGTGGATGTAGTCATACACGTCCGGCGTAATGGCGCGGAGGGTAAGGCGTTCGGTATGGATCTCTTTAAACTGCATGCTGTTTTATTGCTTTGTTAGCCAATACAATAATAGCAATTGAATTAATGATATACAAGGGATAACCAAAACGGATATCACTCATAAATGCGGGGTCGCCATTATCTATAAGTACAATAACCAGCGGTAATATGGCAAGGACAGTTGAAAGCCACGCAAAAGTACGGACTATCTTCGCTTTGCCAAAAAGCGAGCATATCATCATGGCTATCGATGACAGACCACATCCCGTAAAAAACAGAAAGAAGTTGAAGAAATCATCTGGAAAATCTTTGAAGGGAAATACGGCAAACTCCCAACCGCTTATTGTTTCCGAATTACTTTTTGAATTGTCGTCAGTTTCGGTGTCATCTGTAATTACCTCACTGATATCTACGGCATTGGTTGAGGCCGCAATCGAATCGGTTACAACTATGTCAGTTTCCGCAATTGCCATTTTTTCAAAGGTACACATTTCAAAAAATGGGCAAAATAGCAATAACAGGCTAAGCCCCGCCAAAACCCTCACAATGTTGTTTGCTTTCATAATCAGTGCTTTTTACAGAAACGTAAGAATCATCTCCGTAATTATGGCAAATGCAGATTATTTGCTTTCAACCAAAAACACTTCGTCCACCCGCCTGAACTTTGGGTTGGTAGCCACGGTAACACGCTGGGTATAGGAGTTGTCTTTCGCCTTGATGATGCGCACGGTCATAGTCCCGGCTTTCAGCACTTCTTTATTCCGGGCGGCGGTGGCAGGGGTAGGGGTAACGGTATAGGTGCAGTCGTCTATCCATACGATATCAAAATCGTATGTCTCATCACTTGCTTCCATCTTTTCGGTTTGGGTATTGCCGTCACGGGTAATGATACAGGTCTGTTTTGATGCAGGGTCGGTGACCTTAAACGTTCCGTTCTTAAATTTGGTGCATCCCGTTTGCTGGGCAAATGCCGAAACGGATAGTATACAACTGAAGAATAAAGTAATTTTTCTGATCATACATTATTGTTTTAATAGTGAATTGCTGTTCCTCGCCATTACTGCTTTGATTAGAAGCAGTAATATTCCCAATGCTTTTAAACCCATCCCCACAATCAGCATCAGGCTGGCCCCCGGCCAATGCATTATCTTAAACAATGCCCCGGCAATGGTTATCATCAGGCCAACTAACACTACTACTATTATAACCCAATATTTCATAATCATGTTTTTTACAATTTAAAATATACCGCCAGCAGGCCCAGCAATGCCGGTACCGACTGTACATACAATATGGTTTTCTGCACAGTCAGCGCGCCATATACACCCGCAACAAAAACGCACCCCAGAAAGAACATCGCTACATTGGCGCTCCACTCAGCATTGCAGCAGATGAGCAGCGACCATATCAGGCCCGCGGCCAGGAAGCCGTTGTACAATCCCTGGTTGCCCGCCATGGCTTTTGTTTTTTCAAACATGTCGGCAGGTAATCTCCTGAAGACTTTCCGTGCCCTCGTCATCCAGCCGAACATCTCCAGCCACATAATGTACAGGTGGATGAGCGCTACAAGCCCTATTATTATTTTAGATGCTATTCCCATGTGTTATATTTTACGTTCAGTCATTGCAGGGAGGTACTACAAAGCAATCTTTCTATTCAAAAATTCCCGGTTTTACTGAGGAAAGATTGCCACGCTCCGTTCCTCCGCTCGAATGACAGTGCCTACAACTTCCACTTAAAGTTCTTCTCGATGGCCTTTATCATCGCGCCGGCAATGTCCTTGTTGGTTGCACCCTCAATGCCCTCAAGGCCGGGGGAGGAGTTTACCTCTAATAACAAAGGGCCTTTTGACGAACGGATAATATCCACGCCGGCAACCTTCAGGTTCATGGCCTTTGCAGCTTTAATGGCTATTTTCTTTTCTTCCATGGTGGCTTTTACTACCGATGCCGTACCGCCAAGGTGGATGTTCGCCCGGAACTCGCCCGGCAGCGCCTCACGTTGTATGGCTGCAACCACTTTGCCATCAATGACGAAAAGCCTCAGGTCCTTCCCGTTGGCTTCCTTTATGAATTCCTGCACCAGTATGTTGGCATTCAGGCTTTTGAATGCATTGATAACGCTCTCGGCCGCTTTTTTGGTTTCTGCCAAAACTACACCCTTGCCCTGTGTGCCTTCCAGCAGCTTCACGATGAGCGGCGAACCGCCCACCATTTTTATCAGTTCGTTGGTATCCAGCGGGGAATTGGCAAATCCCGTGGTTGGGATATCTACGCCGCTATTCAGCAGCAATTGCAGGGAGTACAGCTTGTCCCTCGACTGGCTGATGGCCATCGAAGAGTTAAGGCAAAATACCTTTAGTGCCTCAAAATGGCGGGTCAGCGCACAGCCGTAAAAGGTCATGCTCGGCCTGATTCGGGGTATTACGGCATCAAAATTATTCAGCACCTTGCCGCCGCGGTAGTGTATTTCGGGTGTGTGTGCATCCAGTTTCATGTAGCAGTCCTTCAGGCTCAAAAAGTGCATTTCGTGGCCACGGGCTTCGCCTGCTTCCATAATGCGCTTGTTGCTGTACAGCTCCGGGTTGCTTGCCAGCAGCCCTATGCGAAGCCCGCTTTTGGGTTCTTCGCCCTTGTCATAATATTCCTGCAGCTTTTCGCGGGTGGGCTGGCCCAGCACATATTTTTGCTCAGGGTCTACCAATATCCTGCCGCTCATGGCTTCGCGCCCAAGCAGCATCCGGAAACCCATCGAGTCGCGGTTGGTAAGCGTCAGCTCTACTTCCCATCGCAATTCGCCCACCTGTATTTCGGCGCGTATCACATAGCGCTGTTCCCGAAAACCGCTCGAACTTTTTACCACACGCTTATCTACAAGGGGCGCCTGGCAGTGAATTACTGTCTTTATGTTTTTTTGTATGGGGTTAATGTCGAATTTTACCCAGTTTTCCCCTTCGTTTTCAAAAGGTACTATGTTCACGGCATGCAGCGCCGATGTCTTAGCGCCCGAGTCTACACGGGCCTTAATGGCGTGAATGCCAAGCTGGGGGAAAGAGCACCATTCCTCGCTTCCTACGATTACTTTATCAAGCATTTTATGATCGGTTAAATAACCTAAATTACTACTTTTTTTAATAGTGGCGCGGGCTATGCAAATATTTATTGAAAAAATAATACAGCCTGTCCGGGACTGTATCATAAAGGAGGAATGCAGGGAAGATATAATAACTGCAAACAGCCCTGATGCAGTTGAAAGGACTGTTTGCAGCAATACAATTTTATTTGAATTTCAGGTTTATGCTTACAATGTCCGAGGTAAGCTGTGTAGACCTGGCATAATGCCCATAACGAAGTTCAAGCGCATTAAAATGCTTTATGCCAAATACGCCATTGGCAGGAGTAAACCGGAAGCCCATACCAAAGAAGCTGCTGTCAAATTTGGAGAGGTCGTAGTTGCTCGTGTAAAATTCTTCAAGGCCGCTGTGCTTCTTGTAAGCATCAAAATATTTGGCAGCAGTTTGTGTATAATACCTGTAAAAAGGGCTTACCGAGAAAAATGCCGAGAGCTTTACAGGGATTTCAATATCGGCAGTATGGGAAGAGAGGTTCCAGTCGTCTGTATAATACCTGTAATAGGCCCTTATGATTATGTTATCGCCTAAAAAGTAGCTGGCCCGCAGGGCAACAGGAAGCTTAAAGCGGCTATCGGGGAGTTTTTCCTGGTGTACGGATCCGTCCGTAAAATAAACCCTGTGAAACGGCAGGCTCAGGTAGCCCTGCTGCGTTACTATATCGGCCTGTACCATTACCTGGAAATTCTGGTTTACTACCTGCGAGTAGCTTAATGATCCGGCAAAGGTATTGCGCGCTTCGGTTCCGCCATAGCCTATGGCAGACCTTAGCTCAATGGGGGTTACCAGCTTTACCTGGTCCAGGTAAGCCTGCAGCCTGGCGGTAAATTCCCCGTTCCTGTCTTTGGTTTTTGCAGAGTAGCTGATATTTCCTCCAAACGACTGGTAGTCGTATTCTGTTGATGACGAAACGCCCGCACCAAAGAGGGTGCCTTTTTCCTCGTTCTCGCGGGTGTAGTTTACGGATGGATAAAAACGGATGTCAGATGATGAAGCCGACGAGTTGGCCTGTAAGTCAACCCTGTCTGAGGAGGCAGAGGTATATTGGTCGACACCTATCTCAACATCAAAGTTATGCTTGATGCCTGTACTGCCATATTTTACGATCCTTACATCCAGCGCGTTGGATATATCGGTGAGTTTTTCAGAACCGATGCCGCCCGTTACCACGGCATTATTGCCATCCTGCCTGTAGTAGCTGGAAATGAGGTTGATTTCCTCGATTTTCAGCTTTTTTTCTTTGTATGCGGTAGAGTCGGCAGGTGTATCCTGTGCAGCTGCACGAAGCAATCCCATCAGGGCAAACCCTGTTATAAAAATGCGTTTCATTTCTAAGTTGAATTAGTCAGGGTTATTAATTACAGCCGCATCCGCCACCGCTCTTTCCTCCGTTGGCACCGGAAGAACCCTCACGGTAGGATTCAAAGCTGAGTTCCGTTTTTTGTACTTTACGGCTGGATAAAGCCATTTCGGCATCATTGATTTTGTTTTTTTGGTACTCCTTCACCGAAGTGCAGGAAACTAAAAAAACACCAAGAAGCACTGTTACAGGGAATTTCATGTTGTTTTACTTTAGGTTAATATTTTTTGAAGTATACATGTTGTTGTAGTCGTCTATGATGATGCAAAACAGGCCGGCAAGCTGGTCAACCAGGTTTAATCCGGCTTTTATGCCCATCACGGCTATCGGTGTGGCCATGGCGTCGGCAAACTCGGCATTTTCGGCTATTATAGTGACACTTTTTATGCCTGATATCGGCAATCCTGTTTTTGGGTCTATGGTGTGCGAATATTTTTTTCCGCCAATCATTACAAATTTTTCATAATTGCCCGAAGTCGCTACTGCTTTTCCTGAAACAGCGAGGTAAGAAAAAAATTTTTCAGGGCTGTCCGGGTCGGATATGCCTATGCGCCAAGGCTGGCCCGATGGCTGCAAACCCCAGGCGGTAAGGTCGCCACTGGCATTAATGATACCGCTTTGTACCCCGTTGGCAATAAGAAGGTTTTTAGCCATTTCGGCCGCATATCCTTTTCCTATTCCGCCAAAGCCGATACGCATCCCTTTTTCCCTGAGCATTACAGTTCCTTCTTCGGGGTCCAGCACAATGTTTTTATAATTTATCAGGTGTACCCTTTGCAGCGCTTCTTCCTTTGTAGGTAGCGAGGTCATTTGCCTGTCAAAATTCCAAAGGCTTTTATCAAGGCTCCCATAAGTAATGTCAAAGGCTCCCTGGGTTACTGCAGATATACCGATGCTCCTTTCAATAAGCGAATACACTTCACGGTCCACTTTTACGGGATGTATCCCGGCATTGCGGTTAATCAGGCTTGTCTGGCTTTCATCGCTAAAGGTAGTCAGCAGCTTCTCTATTCGCTTTATTTCTGCAATGGCTGTATCAATATGCAGCTGTGCAGCATCATTATTTTCGTCAACAACAGTGATGGTAAAATTGTTCCCCATCAGTTTAAGCGAATGCGAATAAGCTTCCATTACACCGTATTACTTTCTGTTGGCATCACAAAGGGCTTTGATTTCCTTTGTCCATTTTTCAACCGGTACATTAGGTTTGCCGTCCCAAGTCTTAATTACCTTCCCGTTGGCATCAAGCAGCAGGGTATAAGGAAAGTGCCCGCCTTTGTTATACATTTCAGCCAGGGCGTCATTCTTTTTTGCCTGGTCGGGTGACAACTGGTTTTTTTTTCTTCGAGGAAAATCGGCATTAAGCATAACAAGATTGCCGTTTGCCATTTTCAGGAAATCTTCATTTTCAAAATACTCCTTTTTAGTGGCTATACACGGTGTGCACCAGTCGGATCCGGAAAAATTAAGCAGTATCAGTAGGTGTTTGTCTTTGGCAGTTTTCTTTGCGGCCTCAAAATCGGTTTCCCATTGCAGCGGTATTGCAATCAAAAGGAGCAGTGCAATCAGTTTCATGATTCAAGTGTTAAATATTATACAAATTAACGTATAAATATGGTCCATATTTTAAGCTGGCTCTATTTATAATCATTCAAAAAAAAATCCCTAAAGTTTTACGCCTTAGGGATTTTACTATTCAAAACAAATTGATATTATTTATTCCTGGCTGGCAGGATTTTCTGCTTTTTTCACTGTTACCGAAAGCTCGGTAGCATTATCTTCAAGATCCATGAAAATTTCATCGCCACCTGCTATTTTGGCAGTAATGATCTCTTCAGCAAGGGCATCTTCAACATACTTCTGGATGGCCCTGTTCAGCGGCCTTGCGCCATACTGCTTGTCAAAGCCTTTTTCAGCAATGAATGCTTTTGCCTTGTCGGACAGCGTTACGTTGTAGCCGAGGTCTTTTACCCTTGCATACAGCCTTGCCAGCTCAATTTCGATGATTTGGTCTATATGCTCTTTTTCAAGCGCATTGAACACGATGATGTCGTCGATCCTGTTGATGAACTCCGGCGCGAAGGTTTTCTTCAGGGCGGCTTCTATAACGCCTTTGGTATGTTCGTCAGCCTGTAGTTTTTTCGCAGATGTCCCGAAACCAACACCCTGTCCGAAATCTTTCAGCTGGCGTGCACCAACGTTGGATGTCATGACGATAATGGTATTGCGGAAGTCGATCTTGCGTCCAAGGCTGTCTGTAAGGTAACCGTCGTCCAGTACCTGGAGCAGCATGTTGAATACATCAGGGTGCGCTTTTTCGATCTCATCAAGAAGCACCACGCAGTAGGGCTTGCGGCGTACTTTTTCGGTCAGCTGCCCGCCTTCTTCGTAGCCCACATATCCCGGAGGCGCTCCTACAAGCCTCGATATGGCAAATTTTTCCATGTACTCGCTCATGTCGATGCGCACAAGGGCATCCTCACTGTCAAACAGCTCTTTAGCGATAACCTTTGCCAATTGTGTTTTACCAACACCCGTCTGGCCCAGGAATATGAACGAGCCTATCGGCTTGTTAGGATCCTTAAGGCCTGCGCGGTTACGCTGTATCGATTTGGCGATTTTTGCCACCGCTTCATCCTGGCCTATCACCTTGCCTTTGATCAGCTCCGGCAGTTTGGCCAGCTTGTTGCTTTCGGTCTGCGCAATACGGTTCACCGGTATTCCCGTCATCATCGATACTACGTCTGCCACGTTGTCTTCGGTAACGGTTACGCGATTATTTTTAGAATCTTCTTCCCACTGCTCCTGAGCGATGGCAAGGTCTTTCTCAATACGCTTCTCATCGTCGCGAAGCTTGGCAGCCTCTTCGTATTTTTGTTTCTTCACTACGCTGTTTTTCAACTCGCGTACCTCTTCAAGCTGCCTCTCAAGGTCCAGGATCTGCTTGGGCACATCAATGTTGGTAATGTGCACGCGCGAACCTGCCTCATCCAGCGCATCAATGGCCTTGTCCGGAAGGAAACGCTCGCTCATGTAGCGGTTGGTCAGCTTCACGCACGCCTCAATGGCTTCCTGTGTATATGTTACACTGTGGTGGTCTTCATATTTATTCTTGATGTTGTTCAGGATGGTAATGGTTTCCTCTACCGATGTAGGCTCTACCATAACTTTCTGGAAACGGCGCTCAAGCGCTCCGTCCTTCTCGATATACTGGCGGTACTCGTCCAGTGTGGTGGCACCGATGCATTGTATCTCGCCGCGTGCCAGCGCCGGCTTAAACATGTTGCTGGCGTCAAGCGAGCCTGTAGCGCCGCCGGCACCTACAATGGTGTGTATCTCATCGATGAAAAGGATGATATCATCATTCTTCTCAAGTTCGTTCATTACGGCCTTCATACGCTCTTCAAACTGCCCGCGGTACTTGGTGCCGGCTACTAGGCTGGCAAGGTCGAGCGTTACCACGCGCTTGTTGAACAGTATGCGCGATACTTTTTTCTGTATGATGCGCAGCGCAAGCCCTTCGGCGATGGCCGACTTACCCACACCCGGCTCACCTATAAGCAGTGGGTTGTTCTTCTTGCGGCGGCTCAGGATTTGCGATACGCGTTCTATTTCCTTTTCACGGCCCACAACAGGGTCCAGTTTGCCTTCTTCGGCAAGTTCGGTCAGGTCGCGGCCGAAGTTGTCCAGTACAGGCGTCTTGGATTTCTTGTTGGCTTTAGCACCGGAAGAAGGATTGTTGAAGGTGCTTTCACGCAGGCTGTCATCTTGTCCTGCATCGTCGTTATACGACTCTGCTTTAGGCAGATTTTCCAGGTATTCTTCTTCGTTTGATGTCATGCTGATAAATTGTTCTTTAACGGTTTCGTAATCGATTTTTAACTTGTTAAGCAACTTTGTTGTAGGGTCATTCTCATTACGTAATATGCACAGCAGCAGGTGCGCGGTGCTTATCGATGTGCTCTGGAACACCTTGGCCTCAAGGAATGTGGTCCTCAGGGCGCGTTCTGCCTGGCGGGTAAGGTGAAGGTTCTTCTTCTCGTTGTTGCGCTCGGCATTAGGGTTCGCAGGGCTTAATATCTCTACTTTCCTGCGTAAATGATCCAGGTCTACGGAAATGCTGTTCAGTATCGAAATAGCCTTGCCGTTCCCGTCCCGCAAAATTCCTAACATTAAGTGCTCGGTGCCAATGAAGTCATGGCCTAAGCGAAGCGCTTCCTCTTTGCTGTAGGTAATGACGTCCTTGACCCTCGGTGAAAAATTATCATCCATAATGTTATTTTTGATAGTGTAAATTTAAGCATTTAAACAGAATTTTACAAAAACCATACCTCTCTGCAATACTGTCAGGCCGGCAAAATCTGCTGTAAGGCTAAATGACGAAAAAAAACCCGAAAATAAAAGCGATTTAATATTACTTTATTAACTATTCCGGTAACAAACAGTGTTGATAAAACACTAAAAAAAATCGCTGCAGCCCCTTTAAATCCTGTTTAATTTGCGTATATTGGCACGTTTTGTATTAACAATAAATTAATAATATAACTACTTATGTCTGAAGGAGAAAAGTTAATTCCCATTAACATAGAGGACGAAATGAAATCAGCTTACATTGACTATTCAATGTCGGTGATTGTATCCAGGGCGCTGCCCGATGTGAGGGATGGGTTGAAACCGGTTCACAGGAGGGTGCTCTTCGGGATGTATGAATTGGGTGTCCTTTCCAACAGGGCTCACAAAAAGTCCGCAAGGATCGTAGGAGAAGTTTTAGGTAAGTATCACCCGCACGGTGATTCATCAGTATATGACGCCATGGTGCGTATGGCACAGGAATGGAGCCTTCGCTACCTTTTGGTAGACGGCCAGGGTAACTTTGGTTCGGTAGACGGCGACAGCCCTGCAGCAATGCGTTACACAGAGGCGAGGCTAAGGAAGATTTCGGAAGAGATCATGGCCGACCTTGATAAGGAAACGGTTGACTTCCAGCTTAACTTTGACGATACCCTTGAGGAGCCAACAGTTATGCCGACAAAGGTGCCAAACCTTTTGGTGAACGGTGCCTCGGGTATTGCGGTGGGTATGGCGACCAATATGGCGCCGCACAACCTTACCGAGGTGGTAAACGGTACTTTGGCTTATATAGATAACACTGATATTGAGATAGATGAGCTGATGACGCACGTGAAAGCGCCGGATTTCCCAACGGGAGGCGTTATTTACGGCTATGAAGGTGTGCGCGAGGCATTCAAGACCGGCCGTGGGCGTGTAGTAATGCGCGCCAAGACCAGCTTTGAAGAAGTAGATGGCCGCGAGTGCATCATCGTGACAGAGATACCGTACCAGGTGAACAAGGCCGACATGATCAAGAAGACGGCCGACATGGTGAACGAGAAGAAAATAGAGGGTATTGCCAACATCCGCGATGAGTCGGATCGTAACGGTATGCGTATCGTGTATATCCTGAAAAGGGAAGCCGTGCCGAATGTAGTGCTTAATACCCTTTTCAAATTTACCCAGCTTCAGTCATCGTTCAGCGTTAACAACATTGCACTGGTTGCCGGAAGGCCGCAGCTGCTGAACCTGAAAGACCTTATCCACTACTTTGTGGAGCACAGGCACGATGTGGTAGTGCGCAGGACACAGTACGACCTTCGTAAAGCCGAAGAGCGTGCACACATATTGGAAGGATTGATCATCGCTTCGGATAATATCGATGAAGTGATCCAGATAATAAGGAGCTCGAAAGATGGCGATGAGGCGCGTACGCGATTAATAGAGCGCTTTAACCTGAGTGAGATCCAGGCCCGCGCCATTGTTGAGATGCGATTGAGGCAGCTAACCGGACTGGAGCAGGATAAACTAAGGGCCGAATATGCCGACATCATGAAACTCATTGCCGAATTGAAAGCGCTATTGGAAAGCAAGGAGCTAAGGATGGAGCTCATCAAGCAGGAGCTTACCGAAATACGCGACAAGTATGGCGATGCCCGCCGTTCGCAAATCGAATACTCAGGAGGCGACGTAAGCATTGAAGACCTTATTGCCGACGAAAGCGTGGTGGTAACCATTTCGCATGCGGGCTACATCAAGCGTACACCGCTGTCAGAATACAAAACGCAAAACAGGGGAGGGGTAGGCCAGAAAGGCGTTACCACCCGAGACCAGGACTTCCTGGAGCACCTGTATGTGGCTACCAACCACCAGTACATGCTGTTTTTTACCCAAAAAGGAAAATGTTTCTGGATGCGTGTTTACGAAATTCCGGAAGGAAGCAAGACCAGCAAAGGGCGTGCGATACAAAACCTTATCAACATCGAAAATGATGATAAGGTAAAAGCGTTCATTTGTACGCAGGACCTGAAAGACCAGGAATATATCAATAACCATTATGTGATCATGGCTACCAAGCAGGGTATCGTTAAGAAAACCCTGTTGGAGCAATATTCACGCCCAAGGCTTAACGGTATTGCGGCGATTACCATCCGTGAGGACGACGAACTTTTGGAAGCCAAGCTGACTACAGGCGAGAGCCAGGTGCTTATCGCGGTGAAGTCGGGCAAGCTGGTACGCTTTGAGGAAGGCAAGACCCGCCCAATGGGCAGGAGCGCGTCGGGCGTGCGTGGTATTACCCTCGCCGATGAGAAGGATGAGGTGATTGGCATGGTTTCTGTAAACGACATGAACAGTGAGATACTTGTAGTATCCGAAAACGGGTACGGCAAGCGTTCGAGCCTTGAAGATTACAGGATTACCAACCGTGGCGGTAAAGGTGTGAAAACGCTTAATATTACTGACAAGACCGGTAGCCTGGTGTCCATCAACAGTGTGACTGATGCCGATGACCTTATGATCATCAACAAGTCGGGATTAACCATCCGTATGATGGTGTCTGACCTTCGGGTAATGGGCCGTGCCACCCAGGGTGTGCGCCTCATCAACATAAAAGGCAACGACTCGATTGCAGCAGTTACAAAAGTGCTTCGTGAGGAAGATGCCATTGAAGATGCTATTGAGGAAAACATGGAAGAGCTTGGCGCCGAAAACCTGCCGCAGGACATGAAAGACATTGCAGATGATGCAGGAACCGAAGAAGACCGGAACGAAGAGTAATATTTTAAAAATAACAATATGAAAATTAAATATGCGGTTGCAGCGTCGCTATTGTTATCACTAAGCGCGTTTGCACAAAAAGAAGAGCTGAAAGGCCTTAAGAAAATAGTAGAAAAAGATGCACCTCCTACCAAAGAGGATATGACAAAGTTTAAAGAACTTGTTGCAGCCGCTGAACCAAAGATGGGTTCGGCAACAGCTGAGCAGCAGGCTGACTTTTATTATTATAAAGCTTCGGGAGGCATGATGGAGATGATGACCAACCCAATGCTTATGGCAAATCCTCAGGTTGCTTTCAAAATGATTGAAACTGCTGTGGATGACATGAATAAGGTTATTGAGATTGAAAAAAGCGGAAAGAAAAACCATACCAAGGAAATACAGGAGGTTATTTTTCCTGAAGTTAAGACAATGGTAGGTAACATTGCAGCACAATTGGTTGACGGTAAAAAATACAAAGAAGCTGCATCTCTTTATGCCCTGGTGTACAAGATGGACCCTAAAGACCATTCACAGCTTTATAATGCGGCTGCAATGGCCGTTAACGGGCAGGACTATGATAAGGCCCTGGAATATTACCTGCAACTGGATAAGTCAGGATTTACAGGTGAAGGAACGTCTTACGTGGCCAAAAACAAAAAAAGTGGGCAGGTAGAAAGTTTCCCTAATAAGGATACTCGTGATATTGCGATCAAGACGGGAGAATATTCTGAACCAAAAGACGAGAAGCTTCCTTCGCTAAAAGGGGAGATAACCAAGAATATTGCTTTGATTTATGTACAGAAGGGTGAAAATGACAAAGCTAAAGCCGCAATGGCTGCCGCAAGGAAAAACAACCCTGACGATGTTAACCTTATTGTTGCCGAAGCCAATATATATTACCAGGCTAAGGACATGGAAGGGTACAAAAGGCTCATAAACGAAGCTGCGGCTAAAAGCCCCAACAATCCTGAGCTTTTTTACAACCTGGGTGTAGTGGCTTCAGAAACAGATAAGGCTGAGGCTAAAAATCATTATAATAAAGCGCTCCAGATAGATCCTAACTACGAGCCTGCGCTTGTAGGAATGGCTTCGCTTATCCTCTCTGACGAGCAAAAGATCGTTGATGAGATGAACGGCATTACCGGTACAAGCAAAAAGGATAATGACCGTTATGATGCGCTTAAGAAGAAAAAAGACGGCCTGTATACAGAATCGCTTACATATCTTGAAAAGGCACATAAGTTAAAGCCGGACAACCAGTACACCATTTCGCTTCTTGCCGGTATTTACCAGGCGCTTGAAAGGGATGCTGACTACAAGGCCATGAAAGCAAAAATGAAAGGTTAATCCAAATTGGCTCATAAAAAAAAATCCACCGTTTACAGCGGTGGATTTTTTTTGTGTTATTCTTTTGCTTTATTCTTCGTCAGTAAAATAACTTATTTTTCTCTCTGCCACAAAGGACGGTTTCCCGTTTATGATAACCGACTTTTTAGTCCAGTTACCCTGGTCATCATATTCATAGCCATATTCGCGGCTGTCAAGGCTTTCTCCCTTTCCGTTCGAGATTTTTACAGCAGTAACGTTGCCGTGCCCGTCGTAAGTGTACAATATTTCCGATTGCGGGACATTATTCACATCTACCTTTACGGAAGTCGGGTTGCTGTTGGCATCATAATTATATACCTCATGAGTTACCGATTTGTCCGCGCTGTCTACAATGTAACGCTCCAACAGGTTTCCTTTTTTGTCATAGCTGCTTTTTTCGCGATATTCTATGGCACCGCTTGGCGCTGTCGTTTCTTTTTTGGTTACATTTTTACCGTCGTACGCAAAAACTGTCTTGTAAATCATTTTGTCTTTGCTGTAGCGTGTTTCTGAAATCTTACGGTTTTCAGCATCATATTCATACTGGTTGCGAACCTGTACGTATTCGGTATTCAAATACATTTCCTCCCCCTTCAGTCTTCCTTTTTGGTCATACGTATAGGTTGTCCTGTCGGTTGGGTTATCCTGGCTGTTGAATGACTTTTTCTCAACCAGGTTTTTTCCTTTGTAGGTCAGTACAACGCGGTCGAGCTGGCTGTTATCGCCATTACGGCGTATGATGGCAGTAATATTTCCTGATTTATCGCGCTGCTGCTCCGTTTTAATGCCCGGCTGCCCATTGATGTATTGGGTCTTCGACTCCATATTGTCCCTTCCGTTGAACTTTATCTCCTCAAAAGGGATGTTGTTGGCCATCCACTTTTTTTCAAGCACCAGGACGCCTTTTTCGTTAAAAGTAAGGTCAGAGTCGTGCCTGCTTTGTACTTCGTGTTTTGTGGCGCCTTTTTGGTCGGAACCGTGAATCTCATATGACTTTTCAGAAATGGTTTTTACATTGCCTTGCAGCTTGTAAAAGGACCAGTCGGTTTTCTCCCTGTCGACAGATGTTTTTGTTTCTTTTTCTTCATCCTTGCAGGAAGCCATCAGCACGAGCAGGGCCAGCGGATACAGGTATTTCATGTGTTGTTTATTTATACATTCCAAAAGTCATTCTTTTTTTTGAAACAGGCAAGGACGATGTTGGATTGTTAGATTTTAGTTTGGAATAAAAAAATCCGCCCGAAGGCGGATAATCTTAATTCATATACGGTTGAAGCTTTATTTCTTCACAGCCGCATCATACTTTTTAGCAACCGCATCCCAGTTGATCACGTTGTAGAACGCGTTGATGTAGTCCGGCCTTTTATTCTGGTACTCGAGGTAATAAGCATGCTCCCAAACGTCAAGTCCAAGCACCGGCTTACCGGCTACGGCAGCGCCCGGCATCATCGGATTGTCCTGGTTAGGGGTGCTGGTTACGGCAAGTTTGCCGTCTTTCGTCACCACAAGCCATGCCCATCCTGAGCCAAACTGTTTTGTAGCAGCTTCGGTAAATTGTGTCTTGAACGCATCGAATGAACCAAAATCTTTTGTGATGGCTTCTGCCAAAGCGCCTTTAGGTTCACCTCCGGCTTTAGGAGCCATGATTTCCCAGAAAAGGGTATGGTTGTAATAGCCGCCTCCATTGTTGCGCACCGCTTTGTTGTCAGGAGCAAGGGTGGTTAGGATTTCCTCAATGGTCTTCTTTTCAAGGTCGGTGCCCTTGATAGCCTTATTCAGCTCATCGGTATATTTCTTATAATGCTTCGAATAATGCACTTCCATAGTCTTTGCATCAATGTTTGGTGCAAGTGCATCATACGCATAGCCCAGTTTTGCTACCTGAAAAGGCCCTTCTTCAGCTTTTACTTCATCCGGGTTGCCGGCAGGTGCATCTGTTTTGCCTTCTTCTTTTTCAGGAGCAGGTACTTCTACTACTTCTTCAAGCTCGTTTTTGTCCTTGCACGATTGCAATGAGGCGATCACAACCAGTGCGGAAAGAAAGATCTTTACTTTTTTCATATTGTAATTATTTAGTTATGGAATTTATGGTCTCAATGTACAGCTGCTTGGCCTCATCGGGTGTAAGGTGCTGTACCTGTATCCAGGCATTCATTTTAAAGGCGTTCCGCAGGTCGAAATTCTGGTAATAACCTTTCGGTTCGCCCGAGGTAGCCTGCTTGTAATACGCATAAATGCGAAGCATGACATCCTGCGGCAGCGATTCTGTCATGCCGGAAGCTTTTTCATATGCCTCCTGAAAAAGGGTATCAAGGTCCTTTTCCGTCATGGATTATTTTTTTATTGCTATTACGGTTTTTCCACCTACTGCTTTTTGGTTCAGCTTTACATTCACTTCTGTCCCCAGGGGCAGGAATAGGTCTACCCTTGACCCGAATTTAATGAACCCGGCATCAGTTCCCTGTATGGCCTGCATGCCCTCGCGCGCATAATTGACAATACGCCTTGCCAGGGCGCCGGCAATCTGCCTGTATAATATTTCGCCAAAATAGCTGTTCTCAATGACAATGGTTGTACGCTCGTTCTCCTCGCTTGCTTTTGGGTGCCATGCTACTAGGTACTTTCCCGGGTGGTATTTGCTGAACTTCACCAGGCCGTTAACCGGATAGCGTGTTACGTGTACGTTGATAGGCGACATAAAGATGGATACCTGCAGGCGCTTGTCCTTAAAATACTCCGGCTCGTATACCTCCTCGATAACCACTACTTTCCCGTCTACCGGGGCAATGATGGTGTGCTCGGCCACATCGGTATAGCGTTTCGGGTTCCTGAAGAACTGAAGTATCAGTATCAGGAAAATAAGGGCGAATACCTGAATGGTTTTCAGCAGCCAGAAATTGTGGATGAATTGTTCTGAGAGGATAACTACCCCTACGGTTACCGCCAATGCGATCAGAATGATTTTTGCTCCTTCTTTATGAAACATAGTATATGATTTGAAAATACAAAAATAAGAAAGGTATCGCGAATATAATACTGTCGAGCCTGTCTAAAATTCCGCCATGCCCCGGCATGATGTTGCCGCTGTCCTTAACCCCGGCCGTACGTTTGAACTTTGATTCTACAAGATCGCCTAATGTGCCGAATATCACAAGGATAACAGCCGAAGCCATCCAATGGGCGGGGCTTAAAAAATCGTGATAAATACTGATAATGTATCCCGCTGTTATCGCAAATAGCATCCCGCCTAAAAAGCCTTCAATGGTTTTCTTTGGTGAGATGCGCTCGAAAAGTTTATGTTTTCCGATAGCTTTGCCCACAATGTAGGCGAAAGTGTCATTTGTCCAGATGATAATAAAAGCGCCAACGATGCTATAGATCACGATATCATATTTGCCTTCAAACAGAAACGGGAATTTTATAATAAGCAAGAAAGGGAAAATGACATATCCAATCAGCTGCGCGGCTTTTACGATATTGTTCTTTTGTGCGGATGGACGTTTGCTGAAAAGGTCTTCAAGGAGTAGTATGCCGATCAAAACCGACCCGAGTGAGAGGCATAGGTTAGCAGATGCGCTGTCGTTCGGAATCACGAACACGAACAATCCTAAAAATGCGATGCCGGTAATCAGGGGGAGCATCATTTTTATTCCTGCAAGCCTGCAAAACTCTCCTATGGCTATCATCATAAATACCCCAAACAGTACCATAAAACTCCCCGGGGAGTATAATGTTGCCCCCAAAAGAAGTGCAATATATACGATACCCGACAGTGCCCTGACTATGCTTTCATTCATCTTACAGGTCTTCTAAAAGCAAAAGGTACAGATTCTTTGCAGCACTGCCATAGTGCATGAAATCTTCCTCTTTGGCCTTTTCGAAATATTTTATAGTGGTGATGTTTGTAGGGTAATCTTTATCATACTTGCGCTTTATCTCACGGAGTCCGTCACTCTTAGTGCCCAGGATCTGGCTGGTAGTAGCATATACCACAATGTTGGCCGGGAGCTCATTGGGTTTCTTTTGCTTGATTTGGTTAGAGGAAAAAAGGATGGAGCCTTCGTCAGCCACAAGATTTTCGCAGGTGGCCAAAATAAACTTTGGCTGTTGCGGATTAGTATAGTTCAGCTTGTTTTCGTCGAGTAAGGGATAAAGGCGGGGTTCAAAACAAAGGGCTTCGCATTCAAACCAGTCGTTTTCCTCCAACACGTTAAGGAATTGCTCATGCACTTCGCCAAGGTTATCGCAATAGAGGAACTTACCGCCATTTTTACGGAAGTTGACCATGAACATCTCATCTATAGGGAGTTGTTGTTCCGGTAAGTAAGGGTGCCCGTCCTGTCGGTGTTCATCACCGGATACATCATTTGCGGCACCAAAAATTTTTTTAAAAAGACTCATAGGGATCTGATCCGTTTTTTCCTTACACACTCAAAGATAAAAAAATCTTAATTCAATCTTACGATTGAATTAAGATTTTTGGTTTTATTTAGTAAATGTGCAGTTTAAGCTTCTGTAACGGCCTCATGCCCGTGCTTGTCAAAAGGCCTTTTTCCGAAGATTTCCTCAAGGTCATCCTTGAATATCACTTCTCTTTCGATTAGGATGTCGGCCAACTTGTTCAGCTTGTCCTTATTTTCATCCAGTATCCTAATTGCACGCTGGTATTGCTCTTCGATAAGGGTAGATATTTCCTTGTCGATGATTTGTGCAGTATCTTCAGAATACGGTTTAGAAAAGCTATACTCGCTCTGACCTGACGAATCGTAATAAGTAACATTGCCCACTTTTTCGTTAAGGCCATATATTGTTACCATGGCACGTGCCTGTTTGGTCACTTTTTCAAGGTCGCTAAGCGCACCAGTAGATATTTTGTCGAAAGTCACTTTCTCTGCAGCACGTCCTCCCATGGTGGCGCACATTTCGTCGAGCATTTGCTCAGGCCTCACAATAAGCCTTTCTTCCGGGAGATACCAGGCAGCGCCAAGGCTTTGCCCACGCGGAACAATGGTTACTTTTACCAATGGGGCGGCATGTTCAAGCATCCAGCTTACAGTGGCGTGACCTGCTTCGTGTATCGCAATTGCACGTTTTTCTTCCGGCGATATGATCTTGTTCTTCTTTTCAAGCCCGCCTACGATACGGTCTACCGCATCAAGGAAATCCTGCTTATCTACTGCTTTCTTGTCTTTACGGGCTGCAATAAGGGCGGCCTCGTTACATACGTTCGCAATATCTGCACCCGAGAATCCAGGGGTCTGCTTAGCAAGGAATTCAGTGTCCAGGTCTTCCGACTTTTTAAGCGGCTTCAGGTGTACCTCGAATATCTCACGGCGCTCACGGATGTCCGGAAGGTCAACGTAAATCTGCCTGTCAAAACGTCCTGCACGCATAAGGGCTTTGTCCAGCACATCGGCGCGGTTTGTGGCAGCAAGTACGATAACGTTGGTGTTGGTGCCGAAACCATCCATCTCGGTAAGAAGCTGGTTTAGTGTGTTTTCCCGCTCGTCGTTAGAGCCTGAAAAATTATTTTTTCCACGCGCACGGCCTACAGCATCAATCTCATCAATGAAAATGATTGCAGGTGATTTTTCCTTGGCTTGTTTGAAGAGGTCGCGTACCCTTGAGGCACCCACGCCCACAAACATCTCCACGAAATCAGAGCCTGAGAGTGAGAAGAACGGCACTTTAGCTTCACCTGCTACGGCTTTCGCCAAAAGGGTTTTACCTGTCCCCGGAGGGCCTACAAGAAGCGCACCCTTTGGTATCTTGCCTCCAATACTGGTGTATTTTTCCGGATTTTTCAGGAACTCCACAATTTCCTGTATTTCTTCTTTAGCCCCTTCAAGGCCGGCTACGTCTTTAAAAGTTACCTTAATGTCATTCTTTTCGTCAAACAGCTTGGCTTTAGACTTCCCGATATTGAATATCTGTCCGCCACCGCCGCCTGCACCGCCGCCTGACATTCTTCGCATCATGAATATCCATAGCGCTACAAGGATTAGTATTGGGAGGATGCCTATGAGCAATTCACCCCAAATGCTGTCCGATTCGACCGAGTAGTCTGCAAGCTTGCCTTCTTTTGAGGCCTGGTCAAGCTTTTGTACAAACAATTCGTTTTTATCGCCCACGTTTACAATATAATGCGGGCCTTTAGTCTTTTTGCCGAACATATCGGTCTGCTGGGTTTTTTCGTGTTCCTTGTTTTTCAGGAACTCGTCCTTTATGTAAACCTCGGCAGTTGACTTATTGTAAGTTACCTTACTTACCTGTCCGGCATCAAGGTACTTATAGAAATTGGATATCGAAGTGCTTTTTGGTTCGCTGAATGTAGACCCTCCTACCACATAATTTATGGCGAGGAACATCAGCAATATCCCGCCATATATGAGCCACGGGCTTACTTTTACCTTACTGGGTTTATTATCTTTTGACATGAATTCAGATGATTAATAGTTGCTTGGGATCGATGTAATTCTGGCATCGCCCCAAAGGCTTTCTATGTTATAATACTCGCGAATGTGCTTTTGAAACACATGTACAACAATGTTCACGTAGTCCATAAGGACCCACTCGCCATTTTCCGTACCTTCTACGTGCCATGGCTTGTCTTTAAGTTCCCGTGAAACTATTTTTTGGATAGAGTGAACAATGGCGTTCACCTGAGTATTGGAAGTACCGTTGCAGATCACGAAATAATCGCATACGGTGTTATCTATTTCCCTAAGATCGAGGATGTCTATATCGTTGCCTTTTACTTCTTCAATGCCTTTGATGATGTTCGCTAAAAGATCATCGTTGTTTACATTTTTTTTCGCCATGTAAAATTTTATATTTTCGCAAAGTTACCATTTTTTGTATTTACTTTTGAACCTTAACACAAGATTAAAAAGATAAATCCGTCTTATTTCGTAATGAATATCATCAAACTCAATGCCATTAACTCTACTAACGACTACCTAAAGGGACTGCTTGCTGAAAGGTATGTTGAAAACTTTACGGCAGTTGTAGCCGAAGACCAAACGCAGGGCAGGGGGCAGATGGGGGCAAAATGGAATGTTGAACCGGGCAAGAACCTCACATTTAGCATATTGGTAAAAGACCTGCTGTTGAAGATAGATGAAATATTCGCCTTGAATGCTGCAGTAGCAGTAAGCATTTCAGAAGCGCTGGAAAGTTTTGCAAGAACACAAACCTCTATAAAATGGCCTAACGACATTTTGGCAGGTAACAGGAAGATTGGCGGAATACTTATTGAGAACATCATACGTAATGATGGTGAAATTTACTCTGTTATAGGCATTGGGCTCAATATTAACCAAAAAGATTTTTCCGGCCTGCCAAAAGCGTCATCGCTGTCAGTTGTGGAGGGTAGGGAGTTTGAGAAGGAAGTGATTATGGCTGCAATCATGGAAAAGCTCAGGAGAAATGTATCGCGCATACTCAATAAGGACATAGCCGTGATATGGTCCATGTACCATGACAGGTTGTATAAAAAGGATATTCCGATGCCATTTGAAAAAGGCGATAAGCGATTCATGGGTATCATAAAGGGGGTATCAAAAGACGGAAACCTTTCGGTCCGGTTAGAAGATGACAGCATCGCTTCTTTTGGACTTAAAGAAGTAACGATGCTTTATTAATTTGATTACGAAACGATTATGGAAAAATTGATATTGATGTTTTTTGCACTTATAATGTTCGGAGTGGCATATTCCCAAAATGAAGGGCAGGACTTTTGTAAAGGTGATACGGAAGGATCATATTTTCCTTTACAGATTAAGAAAAAAAAGCTGCTATGGAGCGATACTTATTACTTTGAAACTTTTGAAAAAGATACGGTAGTTAATGGTAACAACTACTTAAAATTTAAGCAGGTGTGGAAAAATGGCGATACAGATGTGTTGTTGTTAAGGGAGCGGAGAGGTACAGTGATGCAATATTATCCTGAAAGTAAGAAAGAAGTAATACGTTTTGATCCCTCATTCAGGCCCGGGCATACATGGAAAAACGAAACGCAGGACGCAACGTATAAGGTTATAGGCTATAATGAAAAGTTCGAGACGCCTTTTTGCAAATATGAAGGCCTTCTCGCCATCAGGGCAGAATACCCTACAGTTACCTATGTCTTCTATTACCTGAAAGGCTATGGCTATATTGCTGCTGCAAGGGATGGAAAAATAATATCTGCAGCTTCTCCGAACTGGAAAGAATAGGTTATTTAAGGTTGAAATTTACCCGGATGTACACTCAAACTAAGTAACACGAGTAGTTAAATCTGTAATCATTTCCCGACTTCCACATCCTCAAACAACAGTTTAATATTGTCATATGAGTTCCCTAAAGCCTCCCTGATTTCGTCAGGCTTTAGCCATGCGACCTTCTCGATACCTTCATTGGCCTGGCCTGTGAGGATACCGGTATAATTTGTCTTCATTTCAAACCAATGGGTTATCTTGAGTTTATAGACGCCGTTTCGTTTAAAAACATGATAGGTTTTTTGAAGTTTCTGTATGATTTTTAGTCCGCTCACACCGGTTTCTTCTTCAACTTCACGAAGTGCCGTCTCTTCTATTTCCTCGCCTTTTTCAATTCCCCCTTTAGGGAGGTCCCATTTGCCGTTGCGGAAAATAAACAGCACTTCGCCGGTATTGTTATATACAAGTCCGCCGCCGGCCTTGGCTACAGGTATTTTCTCTTTGAGCTTTTTGAGGATTTCTTTTTCGTCAGGATAATATAGAAATGCTTTTTGAACCTTATTGTTGAACATCTTTTTGATGAGCTGTTCAATATCTACAGTTTCCAAAAGGAATATTTGGAAATCGGTTTCTTTTTCAACCTGGTTGGTCAAAAAAAGTGGCTTATCGTTTACAAAAACTTTATACATTTGCAGTATGATTTTCAATACAGACACCGCTAAAAAAACAGCCGAATTGCTTTTACAAATAAACGCAATTAAATTAAATCCGCAAACCCCTTTTACGTGGGCTTCGGGTTGGAAATCGCCTATATATTGCGATAACAGGATAACTCTTTCATTTCCACCGATACGCAATTATATCCGCGAGGAATTTTCCAAGCATATAGAAAAAGAGTTTGGCAAGCCCGACGTTATTGCCGGGGTAGCCACCGGTGCAATAGGCATAGGAATGCTGGTTGCCGAATACATGGGGCTGCCATTCGTATACGTACGCCCGGAACCGAAAAAGCACGGCCGCCAGAACCAGGTAGAGGGCTTTTTGCAAAAAGGGCAAAATGTGGTAGTTGTGGAAGACCTTATTTCTACAGGCAACAGCAGCCTTTTGGCTGTTGACGCACTCAAAGCGGCAGGCGCTAATGTAAAAGGCATGGTAGGCATATTTACCTATGGTTTTGACGTGGCAGCTGAAAATTTTAAAAAAGCAAACGTAACGCTCCATACCCTGGGTAATTATGATACCCTGCTTGAAGAGGCCGTAGCAAAACAATATATTACCGAAAAAGAACTGGAAACCCTGAGGGAGTGGAGGAAAAGCCCTTCAACCTGGAATCAGTAGTAAGCCCGAATAATAACTAATAAACAAACTCCAGACATTAATCCCAAACACAGACTTTTCATATAGTTTGTAATTTGCGATTTGATTTTGGAATTTTAAATACAAATATGAATTTAGAAAGTCCCAAAGTAACCGTAAACCAATCTGCCCAGTATATATTTGACCAACTGAGCGATGTGAAAAACTTCGAAAAGCTTATGCCTGAAAATACTGCCAAGTTTGAAGTGACAGGAGACGACTCATTCATTTTTGCCCTTAAAGGAATGCCTGAAATCAAGCTTAAAATGAAGGAAAAAGAGTCTCCGAATAAGTTGGTACTGGGTGCGGCAAGTGATAAACTGCCTTTCACGCTTACCGGCAATATCAACTCGGTTTCGGAAAGCTCAAGTGAGGTACAGTTGCATTTTGCAGGCGAGTTCAATGCCATGATGGCTATGATGGTAAAAGGGCCGATAAGTAAATTCATCGAGACACTTGCAAACAATATGTATAAACTATAGGTTTTTAAAATAGCAATTTTATATTTCTCAGTAAAATTCGGGCCTTTTAGCAAAACTAAAATGCTTTTTTCATATTTTTATATAAATGTTATTATGGAATTATGAAAAAGATAATTGCTTTATTGCTTGTTTTGACATGTTGGGCAGTGCATCCACAAGGTGTAAATGGGCCTTTAGACAGCGTTATACTTACACAGGCCGATGCGATGGGAAAAGCTTTTATTGCTAAAGATTATACCTCTTTCATTAAATATAGCCATCCGACTGTAGTGCAGGTTATGGGCGGACAAAGGAAAATGCTTGATGAGACTGTCAAAAGTTTCCAGGAATTTGAAAAGCAGGGCGTTGTATTCCTTAGTGTAAGTTTTGGCGCGCCTTCTAAAATAGTTAAGACAGAAGGGGAATTACAGTGTACTTTTGTCGAAATGATAGAAATGCGTATACCTGGCGGGCGGCTTACGGCCTATACTAATGTTATTGCGGTTTCCAGGGACAATGGAGCAAATTGGTATTTTATAGATTGTTCTGATAACAGCATTGTCAATATGCGGCTGCTCATTCCGTCAATTAGCACTGAACTGGTTTTACCCGAACCTATTGGCCCCGCTTTTGAGGAAGACCCTAAACCCTGATCCTGATGCGTATAGCCCTGATTACCGACACCCATTTGGGTGACCCTACCACTGTATCTAACAATATAGATCCTAAAAAAAATCTTGAACTCGTATTGGACGATGTATCGGAAAAGGATATCGATATGCTGGTTTTTGCCGGAGATATTACCGAAACTGAAAATTACGGATGGTTTTTTAAAAGGCTTAAAACATTTTGCCCCAGCTATAAAGCTATTCTTGGCAACCATGACAATTTTGCCGAAGTGGTAAAGCATTTTAGCCACCCGTCGGCAAGCAGTACAGAGCTATATTATTCTCACGAAACGGAAACCTACAAGTATTTGTATATGGATTCGTCTTCGTCACGCATCAGCGACATGCAGTATGCCTGGCTCGAAAGGGAATCCGTAACCAACAAGCACCTGGTCATTTTCATACACCATCCCATACTCGGGCTCGACACGGCAATGCATCGTATTTACCCATTACATGGCAGGAAACGCATCAATGCACTGCTGCAACAATCGTTAAAGCCGGTAACTGTCTTTTGCGGTCACTATCATATGGCCGATAGCAGGCAGGATGGAAATATTACGCAACACATAACGCCTGCGGTATCTTTCCAGGTTAAGAAAGATTCCCACGAAATAGAAATCACTTCAGATCACTTTGGCTACCGCCTCATCGATCTTACCGAAGACGGAATCAGCACGCAACTGTTTATCAATCGAGTGGAGGGGTTAATAAGAGAATGACCTGGTGGCTCTATAGCATTCTGCCTTTGAATTTTGTTTTTAGATTTTTGCTTTAGCCTGAGGGGTTAAATTTTCGCTAAAGTCTCTATGGCAATTGATGTTTTAACTACTTTTAGTTCTCAAATAAACCATGCCATGAAAGATATAAACGACTTTGAAATGCACTATGACCTTAACGGTGAAATGAATTCACAGGAACTGGTAGAGATACATATTGGTGATGTAAACCTCCCAACAGGCAAAATCATTGCCGCTGATCCCTTTTTTACCGAGGAACAGCGCCCTTTTTCCCGCACCGTCGAACCAGATAAATACCCCGTTTACATCTTTGTGGCCAGGATAGATGAGTTGCATCACAGGATTGCATATGCCAAAATAAAATTTCGTCCCGAGAGTGCTACAAAGTGGATACTGGCCCTGACAGACGACCTTACAAGTGAAGAGCTTAATGATCTTACAGATGACGAATTTTACGGTTTTCCGGTAGAATCGGGTTTGGCTTGCTTTCTCGATGAACAGACAAATGCAGAGCTGATTGCAAAGATAGACAGCGTGCAGGAGGCAAAGCCGGAGTCAAACTATTATGACGAAGTGCTTGCTGACGAGTTCAGGGAGTATTCGGGCAAAAATAATTTTTCAAGGCAATTAGGTGACTGGAATGACCATCATCCAGATGCTGATTCTGATAATAACGTGATTATGTTTTCTTCCGGCTGGGGCGATGGGTATTATCCTGCCTATTGGGGCCTAAATGACGACGGCGATGCTGTAGAGCTTGTCATCGATTTCCTGATCAATGATTTTGGAGAAGAGGAAGATGATGAATTTGAGGATTGATATAATTGAATCCTAACACCTGATCCGCATTTTTGGCAGGATCAGTTAAATCTGAAATCTGAAATCTAAATTCTTAAATATTTTTACGCATTCCACGGCTTCTTTTACATCATGCACCCGCAATATTTTTGCACCCTTCATCAACGCAACCGTATTAAGGGAAGTAGTGCCGTTAAGTGCTTCCTGCGGGGTGATGCCGAGTGGCTTATAAATCATAGACTTACGCGACATCCCAGCCAAAATTGGTAATTCCACCATTTGGAGCAGTTGCATTTTTCCCAGCACCTCATAATTTTGCAACAGTGTTTTGGCAAATCCAAAGCCGGGGTCGATGATAATGTCGTTGATGCCAAAATCCCTGGCTACACTTATCCTTTCCGCAAAATAGGCCAGCATCTCTTTTACAATGTCATCGTACTGCGTCAGCTTTACCATAGTTTGCGGCGTACCCCGCATATGCATCATAATGTAGGGCACCTTGAGCTGCCCGACAGTCTCAGGCATTTTATCGTCAAGCATTCCTGCAGAGATATCGTTAACAATGGCCGCACCGCTTTCTACACAGGCTTTGGCAACAGCCGCACGGAAGGTATCTGCCGAAATTATCGCTTCCGGAAAATGTTTCAATACCAGTTCTACAACCGGCACGATACGTTCCAGCTCTTCCTGCTCGGTTACAAAGTCGGCATTCGGTTTGGAAGAGTAGGCCCCGACGTCGATAAAGTCTGCACCTTCCGAAAGCATTTTCTCTGCCTGCTTAAGTAATTCTGCTTCGTTTCCGTACTTGCCGCCGTCAAAAAAAGAGTCAGGTGTGCAGTTGAGAATGCCCATTACCTTGGGTTCTGACAGATCGATGAGGGTTCCTTTACAGTTGATGAGCATGGGCATTCTTTTTTGGAGCCGCCTTTGGTTTAGGTCGGTTATTTAGTATATTTGGAAAAATTTCATACAAAGATAGGACTTATAATGAGTAACACCTCGCAGGAATTCGATAAGGTCATAGCCGTTTGCAGGCAACTTTACATTAATAAAATGAAGGATTACGGGAGTGCATGGCGCATCATGAGGCTGCCGTCGCTTACGGACCAGATATTTATCAAGGCACAACGTATCCGCAGCTTGCAGGAAAACGACGTACGCAAGGTGGACGAAGACGAGACCGGCGAATTCATAGGCATCATCAACTACAGCATCATGGCGCTCATCCAGATTGACAAAGGCATTGCCGAGCAGCCGGACCTGGATGTTGCCGAAGCGACGAGCCTTTACGACGAGAAGGTACTGCTGACCAAAAACCTGATGGAGGCTAAGAACCACGACTACGGTGAGGCGTGGCGGGACATGAGGATCAGCTCGCTTACCGACCTTATTCTTCAAAAACTCCTGCGTGTTAAACAGATTGAGGACAATAAAGGAAAAACACTTGTGTCGGAAGGGATCGATGCCAATTATCAGGACATGATCAACTATGCTGTCTTTGCACTGATACTTGAAAATAAATTGCAATAATCAATAGAAAAAGACCAATGAAGTTACTTACACATTTTTCACGGGTACTCGTAGGGATATTGTTCATTATATCCGGGCTAATAAAGCTCAACGATCCAATAGGTTTTTCCTTTAAGCTGGAAGAGTATTTCGGGGCCAACGTGCTCAATCTCGAATTCCTGATACCCTATGCGCTTGCTTTGGCAGTTGTCATCGTAATATTCGAAGTGGTGCTGGGTGTTATGCTGCTGGTGGGCTATAAAAAGACGTTTACCGTATGGAGCCTCCTGCTGATGATCCTGTTCTTTACGTTTCTTACATTCTATTCAGCATATTTCAATAAGGTTACCGATTGCGGGTGTTTTGGCGATGCGCTCAAGCTTACCCCGTGGCAGTCGTTTACTAAAGATGTCGTACTGCTGTTTTTCATAATCATCCTTTTTATCAATAAAAAACACATCAAGAGGATTTTTGGAAGGGTAGCGACTAACGTTGTTGTATATGCCAGTCTTGTACTTTGCGGGTTGTTTGGGTACTATGTGCTGAACCACCTGCCGGCTATCGACTTCAGGGCATATAAGGTAGGAACTAATATTAAAGAAGGTATGGCCATCCCGGAAGGTGCGCCAAAGCCGGTATACGAAATGGTGTTTTTATACAAAGTAAATGGTGTTGAAAAAGAATTTACCGACAAGGAGCTAGACAAAATTCCGGCAGATGCTGAATTTATCGATCGTAAGGACAAAGTTATTGTAGAAGGCTATGTCCCGCCTATACATGATTTCACCATTGAAAAAGACGGTGAGGACTTTACAGAGGCAATGCTGGAAGAGCCTAAGCTGGCACTGATCATCTCATACGATCTTAACAAAGCCAGCGACGAAGGCCTTGCCAAAATGGAGGCATTCGCCAAAAAGGCGCAGCAGGCAGGTTATAAGGTAATTGGTATGACGGCATCTGATGAAACGCTCATCGCACAGAAAAAACAGCAGCACAAACTATCATTTGATTACTACTTTTGCGATGCCACAACACTTAAAACGATAGAGAGGGGCAATCCTTCCATCGTATTGCTTGAAAAGGGTACCATAACCGGCAAAGCCCACTGGAAAGACAGTGAGTACATCCAGTTGAAATAAAGTTTTCCAATAAGAGATAAAAGCCCGGTAATGATTGTTTGCCGGGCTTTTTAATTTTAGTTACGCTCTTGTATACATAATTTTACGGCAGGAGCTTTGGCCCCAGCCAGTACATCCATATAAACCACCCGAACGCACTCCCTGCCAATCCGGATAACAAGAAAGTAAGCCGCTGCTGTTTTGGAATGGCTTTAAAAACGACCCATAACAATACAATTACCGCCGGAATGAATGTTGCCAGCCCAAATGACCAATCCGGCCATCCTAAATAACGCGAAATTCGCGGCTCATCGCTTGCTAACCGTATTGATGAATAAAACTCAGGGATTGACATTATAAAATTGAATACCTGTCGCGACCAAAAGAAAGCAAGCAGTACCGCGACCCATTGCTTTACTTTCAGCGGATTGCTGAGCATTCCCTTTTTACGCCAGCGCCATAACAGCCAAAAGCCCAGCATCCCGGTAAGGATGGTTTGCACAGGCCCACCCAGCACTATCAGTAGTGAATGTTGTTTCGGGCGCTCTTTAAACTTGCCGCTTAGCTCCTCGCGGTATTGGAAGTAGTGCTTTTTCTCAGGCGAATCTTCTTTTGCGTGTATTTTAACTTTGTCTGCTTTGTATAACGAGTCAAAAACCGCCATCTCCCGCTCACTGATGCCGGACTTGGTTCCCGAAGAAGCATAGCTGATGTAGGCATCGTAGCCAAGTGCTTTGCTTACTATATAATGGCCGCCTTCGTGGCTTACAGTGCCTATGATAGTTGCCAGTACGAACCCGAATGTGAGCAGGGCAAACAGGCGCGGATTAAGGGTGAGGGGGAGGTGTTTCATTTTAAATGTGTTAGCTTATCCACCAGGAGAGTGTCCGGACCTGTTTCCATTTTTTATCTTTCTTTGTAAACAGCAATATAGAGCCCCCGCCTGACAGAGGGCCGTAAGAGCTTGAAACATAAAATGCTGCTGTCTTACCATCTTTAGAAAATATCGGTTTGGCATACACCAGCATTATCCCTTTTCCAAACTTTTTCCTGTAATCATCCCAAAAGGCAGAAAATTTCTCAGTCTTTATCGCATCATTAAACATTCTTTTAAGCGTATCGTCTGAAATCAGACGCACTTTTTCTGACAATAATAGTTTTTTGCCTTTGAGTGTAAAAGCTATTGTGTCTCTCAATTGCTTACGCACAAATTCAAGATCTTCTTTTGGGAAAGCGTTTTCAATTTTACTCAAAATGTGTTCATTCTCATGAAATGGCTCAATAAACAGCTTGTCAGGCAGATTAGCTTCCTGATATTCTGCTTGCGACAAATTAAGGTTGATAAGTTCATAGATCTCCCTTTCATAAGGAACGGCATCGCTTATTTTCAGCGCTTTCTCTTCACACGAAAAAAGAACACCTGCCAAAAGTGATAAGAATAGAAACTTCAAACCTGAGTGTATCAAAGCTATTTCATTTTTCTGTACACAGGATACTCCATGTGCGTTTTCTCATAATACTCCGATTGGCTATAGATCCAGTCCAACTGGGCATCGCCGTTATCGGCAAATGCCTTGTCCTGTTTCTTTTTGGCATCAAATTCCGCTTTCATTTTCGGGTTATCCTTCAATAACTTTGCGGCGGTATCTTCAAAAACGTAGGCTGAAAAATATTCTTTCTGCTGCAATACCGCATCAAAAAAGTTCCAGTTGAAGTAGGAATCGTACGCCTGTGGCTCCAGTGTTTCCAGCAGGTATTTTACGCCGGGCTGGTTCGTAGGGATCACAAAGTCCCCTTTACGGAAAAGCACCTTGCGCGTAGTTGCCTTTACCTGGGTGCCATGGTGCGGGTAGTGCCCTTCGTATGGCGATTTTGATGTTTTATAATCAACAATGCGGTAGCTTTCCACCTCCATTTCGGTGTCGTGTGCTAAGGGTTCCATCCTGATATTGTTTATTTTAAGCAGTTCAATGGCATTCCACCACGATTGCGGGATGATATAGGCTTCAGGAATCGTCACTTCCAGCGTAGGATTGTAACGCTGGTAGTACGGTATGGTCTTGCTGAACGGCTTTTTGCGGTCGTAATATAGTCTCGGCTTACCTGATACCTCGCTTGTTTTGAAACCGCCTTCGTAGCCTAAAAATGGCAACAGCGTTACCTCGGCAGAATCTATCTCCCACAGCAGCGGGTACTGCATCCCTGCCTTAAAGTGGCTGTTGTTTTCGGCGCGCAGTTCTTTTATCCGGTTGTGGTTCTGCTCGATGTAGGCAAGAGTTTCGGCCATGTATTCGTAGGTAACTTTTACCCGTTCGGCATAGTTTTTCAGCATGTGTGTTTCGGGCATCGAACCCGGGACATTGAACATCGAGGCAAATCCTGTCGAATATCTTGGGTAATCCATGAACTGGCTAAAGCCGCCATCGGGTTTTTCGTCGTGGATGTTTACATACGGTGTTGACTCAATGCCCCTGGCCTTCATGGCGGCCAGTATCTTCGGCAGCATTTCTGTTTTGTAGAACGCCCCAAGGTCGCCTCCCAATTTTTGGTGGTGTGTGGCAATATAGGTAAACACGTATTGGTAATCGGCCCCGTTGCTCACGTGGTTGTCAATGAAGATATCCGGCTGTACCTTGTGGAAAATCTGCGCGAAAGTTCGTGCGTTTTTGGTATCGCTTTTCAGGAAATCGCGATTCAGGTCGTAGTTGCGCTCATTCCCGCGAAAGCCGTAGCTCTCTGGGCCGTTCTGGTTGGCGCGGCTGTGCGAATTGCGGTTAAGCGCCCCGCCGATGTTATAAATGGGAATGCTGATGATAACCGTATTCTTTGGGGCAGGCACTTTTCCTATGGCGAGGTCGCGAAACAGCATCATGGTCGCGTCGATACCGTCGGGTTCGCCAGGGTGGATGCCGTTGTTGATGAACAAAACCGCCTTATTATCGTGCATTTTTGCAAAATCGAACACCTTATCCGGATTGTAGATAACAATGTGCAACGGTATGCCGCAGTCGGTTAGGCCCATTTCGAGAAGTTGAATGGACTCAAAATCTTTGTCCAGCAGCCTGAAATAGTCGATGGTTTCCTGATAGGTGGCGGTCTGGTTGCGGTTGCCTTTTTCGTAATGTGTTGTATACATATTTTTTTGTGCCGACAGCGTTGCGGTAAACAGCAACAATGCTAAAAGTTTTTTCATAATATCATTTTACACGTACCGAACCGGGTACGAGCACAGTATAGTCGCCGCCGTTTCTCAATACGTCCCTAACAATGCTCGAGCTGATGTAAGAGGTGCTGGCCGCTGTAAGCAGGAACACAGTTTCTATTTGCGACAGCTTGCGGTTGGTGTGCGCAATTGCCTTTTCGAACTCGAAGTCTGCCGGGTTGCGAAGCCCCCGCAATATGAATCCGGCGCCTATTTTTTTACACAGGTCGATGGTTAGCCCCTGATAGGTGATCACCTCGATCTTGGGCTCATCGGCGAATGCCTCCTGTATGAACCTGAGCCGTTCCTCCAACGGGAACATGTATTTTTTCTCGGCATTCACGCCAATGGCCACCACTATCTTATCGAACAAAGGCACACCACGCTTGATGATGTCGTAATGCCCAAGGGTTATGGGGTCAAACGACCCGGGGAATACTGCTATTCTCATTTCTTTTTGTTTCAGGTTTTGTCCTCACCCCCAACCCCTCTCCAAAGGAGAGGGGAGCGAGGGAAGTGAAAATTTATATTCTATAGTTGCGTTGCGGTTGAGTGAAGCTGCTCCCTCTCTTTTGGAGAGCGCTGGGGAGAGGCCTATCTTCTCCACAACACTTTTCTCTTCATTGCCTGCTGTATCTCGCTGTCGAGCAAATCACTCATAGCGACTCCGGCGTGTGCCGCCTGCTGCGGGAAAATGCTGGCGGGCGACAGTCCCGGGTTGGTATTAATCTCGATGAAATGTGGCTCGCCATCCATTACGATGAAATCGGTACGGCTAAACCCACTCATGCCCAAAGCTTCGTAGGCTTTAGCAGCGGTTTCGCGTATCTTCTGTTCGGTTGTGGCATCCACCCGGGCAGGGGTAATCTCCTCCGACATCCCCAGGTATTTCGCTTCATAATCAAAAAAGTCGTTGTGCGATACGATCTCGGTCAGCCCCAGTACCGTTGTTTTTCCGTTATAATTAAGGACACCAACCGATACTTCTGTCCCTTTAAGGTATGATTCGATCAGGATGTCGCTGTCTTCCGCGAAAGCGAATTCCAATGCCTTATCAAAATCAGCAAGGTCATTTACTTTCGAAACACCCAGGCTGCTGCCGCTTTGGTTGGGCTTCACCATGAACGGGAGGCCCAGTGTGGCTTCTACGTCTTTGGCAGTAATGCTGTCTCCTTTTGACAAATATATCGACTTCGCCCTCGGGATGTTGAACTTCGCCAAAACGCTCAGCGTGTCACGCTTGTTGAACGTTAATGCACTCTGGTAAAAGCCGCATCCGGTATAAGGGATTTCCAGCAACTCCCAGTAGGACTGCATGTGGCCGTCCTCGCCGGGAGTGCCGTGTATGGTATTGGCAATGACGTCAAAAGTGGTTTTCTGACCGTCTTTTTCAAACGAAAAATCGCCTTTATTAATGGGATATTTTTTTCCGTCGATGAGCACGTCCCAGCCTTCAGGGAGGATGTGCACCTCATAAGGCGTGTATTTAGTACGGTCAAGGTTGTTGAGGATAAGCTGCCCGCTGCGTATTGATATGACGGACTCATCTGAATATCCGCCCATTACCACTGCTATGTTCATTTATTTATAAGTATTGGTTTTAAGCCGGCGTGTGTGCCGATGCTTACACAAAATTATCATTATTTGCGTTAACTTATAAAGTTTAGTATTATTTATATCTTTGCCAAAATTCATTTTGTATGAGCCTTAAAAATTTCCTTACCAGCAAAGTATTCTTCAAGCACCTCGCAATAGCCATCGGAATAGTAATCGTAGCCATTTTTCTTGTCCTGCAGTGGCTGGGATTTGCAACAAACCATGACCAAAAGATACCGGTGCCTGACCTTCGAAAGTTGACTGCTGAGAAAGCTACAGAAACTCTTGAAAATATCGATTTGGAATTACTGGTGCTCGATACGGTGGATTTTCGCCCGGAATTCCCACCCTACAGCATTGTCGAGCAGGATCCGTTACCCAAAGTGAATGTTAAGGAAGACCGTAAGGTATACGTTAAAGTCAATGCCGGGAAATATAGTATGATTACCCTGCCGGATCTTGTACAAAAGACCTACCGTGCAGCAGTGCCTACGCTAAAGGCCAACGGACTTGAAGAAGGGAAGAAGACGTACAAACCTTATTTGGCAAAAGACGTTGTGCTCGAAATGTGGCAGAACGGCAAAAAGCTGAAAGCAGGCGATAAGGTAATGAAAGCTTCGAAAATTGACCTTGTGCTGGGTGACGGCAAAACAGGCTATGAAGAACCTGACAGCACGGGTACTGAGGATATTAATGTAGATGACGAAGAATAAATGACTACACGACCAATTATTGAAAACGAGTCGGAAGACGAACTATACGAGCACCACAGGTTTGAAGCAGGAAAAGGCCAGGCCCCACTCAGGGTAGACAAATTCCTGATGAACCTGATAGAGAACATAACCCGCAACAAGATCCAGAAGGCGGCCGACTCAGGGAACATTTTTGTAAACGATGTCCCTGTAAAGTCGAACCACAAGGTAAAGGCCAACGACATTGTAAGCATGCGCCTGGAGCATCCGCCGTATGAATACCTGCTGGAACCCGAAAACATACCCCTCAACATTGTGTATGAAGATGACCAGTTGCTGGTGGTGAATAAAACTGCCGGCATGGTTGTACACCCTGGGCACGGCAACTACTCGGGTACGCTGGTCAATGCGCTGGCCTACCATTTTGAGAGCCTTCCCATGAACAGCAGCGACCGTCCCGGACTGGTGCACCGCATCGATAAGGACACCTCGGGGCTTTTGGTAATTGCCAAGACCGAGCTGGCCATGACGGGTCTGACCAAGCAATTCTCAGAAAAAACATCTGAAAGGGAATATATTGCCCTGGTTTGGGGGAATGTAAAGGACGATGAAGGCACGATAGAAGGCCACATAGGCCGCCACCCGAAAGACCGCATGCAGAATACCGTGTATCCCGATGGCAGCGAAGGGAAGCCAGCGGTAACGCACTATAAAGTTGTGGAACGCCTGGGCTATGTAACGCTGGTGTCATGCCGACTCGAAACGGGCCGTACCCACCAGATACGCGTACACATGAAGTACATAGGCCATACACTCTTTAACGATGCGCGATACGGCGGCGACCTCATCCTGAAAGGTACTACCTTTACCAAGTACAAGCAATTCATAGACAACTGCTTCAAGATATTGCCAAGGCAGGCACTGCACGCACGCACGCTGGGCTTTGAGCATCCGGTCACCAAGGAGTTCCTGCGCTTTGAATGTCCCGTTCCCGAAGACATGACCGAATGCATCGAGAAGTGGAGGGTATATTCCAAATCGCATACGGCAGAAGAGGAGGAGGATTGATTATTTTAACTCATCACATTCGGGACATACGATTTTAGTTGTAGTGAGCTTATCGCCTTGCCATTTATTAAAAACTATGCACGGTTTCCCTTTTATATATGGACAGTCATTGTATTTGTCCGAATAATACACTACACGTTCATTTGGTTCGGGGCGCATATTTCCCAGTTCGCGTGCTTCGGGGTGATATTTCATGTGTTGTGTAACGGGATCGATAGTTATAAGAAATCCCCGGGAAATAGAGAAACCGTTAGAGGCTGATTGCTGTATGTATATGTCATTACTACCGTCGAAATCATAATCAATCATGCGTAAATCAAATTGAATGATAAGGGCTTTTGAAAATGTCAATTCGCTATTTTTCATCCATTTGCCTTTTAATTCATATAATTCAACTTTTAAAATGCTATCATTAGCCATTGTTGCAATGATGGCATTCTTTTTTTCTTTTGAAATGAAATCCCCTGATTTAAAAGAGATAAACGGACTCCAGTTATCAAAGTTGACAGAATCTTTTGAAATGGCTTTTTGCAGTAAATTTTCTAAAGTATCACGGACTTTATAAACAACATTCCTTTCTTCATCGTTTTTAATGACAGTTTGTGTTGGATGTTTTATGCCATTTTCCTCTTTGCATGATAAGCATATCATTATGACAATTAAAATAACTGGAAATTTCATGAAGGGAGATTTTTCTAATGTAACGCTAAACATACAAAAAATAGTACAAAAGCAAAAACCCCGCAACACTCACTGCTGCGGGGTTTTCAAAACAAACCAATTACCAAACTTATGCTTTTACAAACTGTACGTCGATTACCAGTTTTACTTCTTCGCTAACCAGTACGCCGCCGGTTTCAAGGGCTGCATTCCAGGTAAGGCCAAAGTCTTTGCGGTTCAGCTTGCCTGTAGCGCTGAAGCCGGCCTTGGTGTTGCCCCAAGGGTCTTTTGCTATACCGCCAAACTCTACGTCAAGGGTTACTGATTTTGTATTTCCTTTGATCGTAAGGTCGCCGGTAAGGGTATAATCGTCGTCGCTGTTCTTTTTGAAAGATGTTGATTTAAATGTGATTTTCGCATCCTCTTCCACACCAAAGAAATCGGCAGTCTTAAGGTGGTTGTCACGGTCGGCATTGCCTGTATTTACTGATGATGCCTCAGCAGAGAAATCAAATTCAGCATTTTCGAAGTCGTCGCCTTCGGTTGTGGCTTCAGCTGTAAAAGTATCAAACTTGCCCGATACGTTGCTGAACATCATGTGTTTTACTTTAAATCCAATCTCTGAGTGTGTCGGGTCTATCGCCCATTTTGTTGTTGCCATGTTTTTAAAATTTTAATGTTGTTATATCTAGTTTAAATAAATGTATCTACAAAATTTGTATATACAAATTTATGAATTTATTTTTATGTATGAAATTTATTTGCAAATATTTAGCGTAAAGCCATCGGCACTTCCATGAGCAGTATCTCGGCATCCTGCGAATTGGCGGTGATCGTGATCTCGTCGGTGTCCCAAATGCCCACGCCGTCACGCTGGTTGAGCGCTATAGAGCCGATTGTAAAGTCACCTTTTATGACAAACGCATAAATGCCGTTGCCTTTTTTCTTAAGCGAATAGCTCACAGCCTTGCCGGTATCAAAAGTGCCCAGGTGGAACCATGCATCCTGGTGGATCCATACGCCCTCGTCATCTGGGCTAGGGGAGAGCACCTGCTGAAGGTTATTGCGCCTTGCAGCCTCATCAAGGGTAACCTGGCCATAGCGCGGTGTTACGTTACGCTTGTTGGGGTACACCCATATCTGGAGGAATTTGGTCAGTTTGTCCTTATTCTTATTGTATTCGCTGTGGTAAATTCCGGTGCCGGCGCTCATCACCTGTATGTCGCCTTTACGGATAACTGCTGTGTTGTCCATGCTGTCCTTGTGCTCGAGGTCGCCCTCAAGTGGGATAGAGATAATTTCCATGTTATCGTGCGGGTGTGTACCGAAACCCATTCCGGGGTCGACCCTATCGTCGTTCAGTACCCTGAGTACGCCAAAGTGCATCCTGTCAGGGTTGTGGTAGTTGGCAAAACTAAAGGTGTGGTGCGAGTCGAGCCAGCCGTGGTTGGCGTGTCCGCGTGTCGCAGCCTTGTGCAGTACCGTGTTTTCCAGCACCAGAGATCCGGGGTTCGGGAGGTGGTTGAAGCCAATCGGTTCCAAAGGGGGTATTTCGTCAATGTCATTTTTAAGCGCGTCGCCCACAGCGGCCGAAGTGATGAACATCCCTGTCCCCATGAGGCCTTTTTTTATAAAATCTTTCCGGTTCATAATTGATGTTGTTTAATTACAAGGCAAAGTTGCGCCATAAAAAACAGTTAGGCATTGAACTGGAACAAGAAAAACGGCGAAGTCGTTTCGGTTAAGGGTTGGTAGTTTTGGGTTCAGGGTTGCAAATCAGAACTTTAAACCCTAAACCCGCAACATTACATTTTTGCAGCTTTCGCTCTCGTTTTGCTCAGAAACTCTGCCGAGATGCCAAGGTAGGAAGCGATGTAATGCTGGGCCACACGTTGGGGCAGGGTAGGGTACTGCTCAAGGAATTCAAGGTATTTTTCGAGAGCGGTTTTAGATATGGCGTTAAACAGCCTGTTTTGCGTATTGGCAAGATTGCGTTGCAGCAATATTCGGAAAGCCCTTTCAAACTTTGGCGCTTTCGCGAAAAGCTCCTCCTTTGTTTCTGGAGTGAAAAGGAGGAATTCGCAGTCTTCCATCGTTTCTATGTAAATGCGGCTGGGCTTGTCTTCATAGATGCTGAAGGAAATGTCACTTACCCAGGCATCCTCGATAGCGAAATGCAGTATTACCTCGAAGCCATTCGGGTCGATGTAGTACCTGCGCACGCAGCCTTTAATGACAAAAGCCTCGAAATTGCACATTTCACCTTCGCGCAGCATAATGGTCTTTTTCGGGACTTTTCGATATTCCAACAATGAATTGAAAATATCCAGTTCTTCCTCTGTAAAAGCTACATACCGGCTGATGCTTTTGTTTATCTGTGAATAGTCCATTTACAAATATAAAAGTTTAGCCACGAATTACACTAATTTCACCAATTTTTGATTTGTGTGAATTCGTGTAATTCGTGGCTAAGATAATTTACTGTTGATTACCCGTTAACCGGTTCCCAAAGCTCGATCTTATTCCCTTCCGGGTCATAAATCCATGCAAAGCGCCCGTAGGATTCGTCCATCCGGTTGTCATCGATGCGAACGCCTTTCGCCGTAAGATCGGCCAGTAATTCATCCAGCCCCTCCACGCGGAAGTTGATCATGAACTGCTGCTCAGGGCTGCCAAAATAGTCGGTATCCTGCTTGAAGGGTGAGAACACGGTTGGCCCTGCTTCCTGCATCCAGATGTGGCCGCTCGTGGCCGAATTGATGCCCAGGTGCTCCTCATACCATTGCGCCTGTGCCTTGCTGTCTTTGGAACGGAAGAACAATCCGCCCAGTCCTGTTACTTTTCCCATTATTGTAGTTTTGGTTTACGTTTTAAAATTGCCGCGCTTATCAAAGATACGATAATACCTATTGGAAGTATTTCCGTGTACGTCATCCCGATCACGAACCACGGTTTTTTGTAATTGGTAATCAGTTCGTTCATACTGGCGGTTTCTTCTGCAAGCTTTTCCTGAGACACCCCAGCCGCTTTAAGTCCTTCAAGATACTCCGCTGCATACCTGGGAGCGAAATCAGGGTACACATTATATAAGTAGTATAGCCATACCAATACATAAATTGTCGAAGCGATAAGCGATATGTACAGCCCGATAAGAAACGCGTTGCCAAAGCTTACCGCGCCGTCTTGTTGCTTGCGGTATTTAACTGTAGCGACAAAAATGAGGGAGAACGCTGCCAGCATTGAGGCAAAGCCAATAAGCATGGCAAACTCGTTGTGCGGTGCGCCGGTAAACATTGTAATAAGGTAGCCGATTACTGAGATACCGCCCCCAAGGAGACCATAGGTAAGTACAAGTTTTTTCATAAAGTTTGTTTTAGATTTATGCGGCAAAATTGGCGTAATACCCTGTAAATGCAGTCATACTTTTGGGTGATTTTGGACGGTATCATACTTTTGGGTGGTATTTCATGCTATCAACCCCAATCGCTTCCCAACCTCAACGGCCTGAGTCCTTCGCTTTACCTCCAGCTTTTCAAATATTTTAGAGGTATGGGTCTTAACCGTGTTGAGCGATACGAACAGCCGCTCCGCGATCTCGGCATTGCTCAGGCCTTCGGATAGCAATTGCAGCACTTCCAGTTCGCGCTTGCTGAGGCCAAGGCGTTCGGCTTCCGCTTCGTTAAAGGTGAATGCTGTCGGGGTAGGAATATGGATCTCTTTTTCGACGATGATGGTTTCCTTTTTCGGTTTGGCGAGCTTCAAAGCAAGCCAGATGCCCAGCCCCATAAACAGCAAAGCGATCAGGCCGATGTAAACTTCCATCGAATGGCTCAGTACCAGGAAACGGAATTCCATAACCCGTAGTAATAGCAAAAGTGCCGCAAGGCAAGCGCCATAGAGTATGACCTCTTTATTTTTTATGAATGCCGAACGGAAACCCATCGGGCAAAGATAAATTATTTTTGTTCGGGAAGGCCAAGCGTTTCGCGAAGCAGCTTTTCAAAATTTTTATCCACCGGCATTGCCATTTGCGACTCTACAAAATTTCCCTCTGGGTCCATCAGGATGAAGCGCGGTACATACTGTATGTCATATTGTTTGCTGAAGAGTTTTTCGTTGGTGGCATATAGCTGTAGCACCGACTTCGAATGGTTTTTAGCCTCCATTATCCAGTCCTCTCTATTGCGGTCAATGCTCACGGCTACAAATTGTATCGGCTCATTTTTGTACTTAATGGCAAATTTCTCGAACTTCGGCGACTGATCCCGGCACGGTACGCACCAGGTAGCCCAAACGTCTATCGCGACATATTTTCCTTTTAGCGATGCAATGTCAAATGGCTTGCCCGACATGTCGGTGGCAGCAATTTGCGGTGCCGGCATTCCTTTGCCGAGGCTTTCGATTAGCTTGTACTTGGCGGCTACGTTGTTATAAAACTTTTTGTTGGCAAAAGTGCCGCCATGATCGGCCAGCAGTTTTTGCCTTTCGGCAGAAGAGGAGGCCTCCTTAATACTGGTGTTCAACTGCCAGTACAGCATTTTATCCCTGAAATTCCCTGGCTTCATTTTGGCAATTGCCAAAAGTGATTTGGTGTTTTCATCAATATCGTCCTTGTTTCCGGCTATCATGGCCGCGCGCACATATTTAAAGTAAGCCTCGCTGCCCAGCATGGTTTCATCGTCCATGGGCACACGCGCCTTCATGGCTTTGATATCGTCCGTTTCAGGAGTTTCGGCATCGGGGAACATGGCCTCGCGCTTTTTTACGAACCCGTTCCATACATTCAGGTGCTCAATCGTTAGTGCCTTGCGGTTGCGCTCCAAAAAGTCCTCGCGCGGTACGTAGTTATCTACCGTCCTGAATTTATCCGACGCTTTCATTTCGTCCTTCCATTCGTCAACCAGCATTTTCGCTATCATGGCAGGCTCATCCATGAAAATGTTTTCCTGCATGTAATATAAAACAGTGCTTCCGCCAAATTTGCCCGACTCCTGGTATTGGTTCTCGGCAAGGCGCGTGCCTGTTACCTCCGACTTTACATTGGCACCATACATTTTAAGGTCTACAAATACACTGTCGTTATTGGACAGCACCAGTCCTTGGCTTGCCCTTTCGCCAAAAGCCAGCGTATAGGTATCAAAAATAATGTCCTTGCCAATAACGCCATGGAAAGTATTGGCCATAACAGGTATTGTAGCAATGGTATCTTCGGCAAATGCGCCTATGAGGTATATATTCTTGATAGGCGCATCGCCGGTTATCTTTCCGCTAATTACGGTGCGGTTGTGCAGCGCCATGGTATTGGGGGAGAGGGTGTAGGCTAGCAGCCCGCCGAAAACGGCAAGCACAGCCACCAGTTTGCCCATTCGCACAGCATTCCCAAAGAACGCCCTCTTAAACAACTTATGCCTGTACCATTCAAAACCCATGTATAACGTGATGATACTGCACAGTACGCCCACAGCTTCAGAATAAGTGACCCAATAGCCCAACTGGCTGCCTTTTTTGTAGGTAGCTATTTTGCTGAGCATTTCCATCGGGTACCAATCAGGTACTACATTCATTACATTCAGGAAAATGAACAGCAGCAGCAGGAAGAACCCTATCAGTATCGACCAGATGAAGCTGGGCAGCAGTACCGATATGAAATACTGGAATGCCGAAATGAACAGCGATACGAGGAAGAGCCTCGAGAAAAGCATCATGATCTCCTTAAAGGCAAATTCTGTTGTGGCATCTTTAGGTAGGTCTACAAAAAGGCTAAAGATGAAAGCTCCCAAATAGCTTACCGCAATATAGGTAAGTATCGCAATGAAGTTCGCAATGAGTATAACCGTAAATTTTGAAAAGTAAATGGATGTTTTCCGCAGTGGCTGTGTTTCCATCAGCTGCCAGCCACCGTTTCGGTGGTCGAGCTGCGTAATTCGGCTAACGGTAATGATGATGAGCAACGGAAAGAAGAACTGGGTAAACGCATCAAGCCCGCTCTCTATGAACTGCAGGTAATAATTGTAGGGCAGTTTTCTTCCGGGTTTACTGTCATCGAAAAACTCTACTATGGTAATGATAACGGGAACTATGGCTCCAAGGATTATGCCAAGCATATATATACCCGTTCCCTTCTTCTTGATATGTTCGGCCTTTAAGGCGGTGATGAAATTTTGCATCTGTGTTGTTTATTGATGTTTTACCAATGACATGAACCACTCTTCAAGCCCGTCGAGGATCCGGATCTCATAAAGCTGTGCGCCGCTGTCAACAAGTTTTTTGGCAAATGACGGAATAACATCGCGACCGGTCAGCTCAAGGTTTATCTGCCCGGAACTTTCCAATGTGGCAGTAGGGTATTCTTTAAGCAGCTTTTCATGCCATCCTGAAGCATCTTTTAGTGAAAGTTGTATCCTGCACGCCCCCGATTGTTTTGCCAGTTCTTCCATTGTGCCCTCAAACTGCAGTTTCCCGCCACTGATGATGCCAACGTGGGTACACATCCGCTCAATCTCTGCCAAAAGGTGGCTCGACACAAAAATGGTCACGCCTTTTTCACGGTTCAGCTTTATCAGCAGCCTGCGGATGTCCTGTATGCCGTTGGGGTCAAGGCCGTTCACGGGTTCGTCAAGCAAAAGCAGTTCGGGTTCATGCAGCAATGCCATGGCTATGGCGAGGCGCTGCTTCATGCCCAGCGAATATTGTTTTGCCTTGCGTTTCGCATCTCGGTCCAGATCCACCAGCTCAAGCACTTCGGCAATGCGGCTTTCGGGTATGTTGCGCAGCTTTGCTATGTACTTCAGGTTGTTGTACCCACTCAGGTGAAGGTACAGCGCGGGGCTCTCTACAAGCGAACCTATGTTGTCGAACACCTGTGGCAGCTGGCCCTGCAACGGCTTTCCGAAAATTCGTATCGAGTCGCCCTGTTCCGGCAGTATGCCCGTGAGCAAACGCATTGTAGTCGATTTTCCCGCACCGTTGGGCCCCAGGAATCCGTAAATGGAGCCTTTAGGGATGTTTAGGGAAACGTTGTCAAGTACCTTTCGGTTTTTGGAATAGATAAAGTCCAGCGCCTGTGTCTGGATGATATAGTTGTCCATCGTTGGTTTTGTTGGTTGTGCTAATATAGCGGTATTTTTGTTATTATAATGTTTAATGCCGTACGCCGGAAGTTTGATGCTCCAACTGACTTTGGACTTTCGACTTCAGACAAAAATCATTACTTTTGAAATATAAATACGACCCAGATGAAGATCGTCATATCGCCTGCCAAAACACTCGATTACGAAACCAAACTGCCTACCCGCAAGCATACCCAGCCCGCCTTTTTGGCGAATGCCGAAACCGTGCACGAAACACTAAAGGAAAAAACGCCCGCCCAATTGCGGGAGCTGATGGATATTTCGGATAAGCTGGCCGACCTCAACTGGGAGCGCAACCAGGAGTGGAGTACGCCTTTTACCACCAAAAATGCACGCCCGGCGGTATATGCCTTTAATGGCGATGTGTACACGGGGCTGGAAGCTTATACCATCCCAACGGCAAAAGTGGGTAAGCTGCAGGATACGCTCAGGATACTGTCAGGACTGTATGGATTATTGAAACCACTCGACCTCATTCAGCCGTACCGCCTCGAAATGGGCACGCAGATGCCGGTAGGGGAGAGCAAGAATCTGTATGAGTTCTGGAAATCTATAATTACGCAGGCGCTTAATGATGAGTTGAAGGATGGCGAATTGTTCATCAACCTTGCCAGTAAGGAGTATTTTGACGCGGTTGATGTAAAGGCACTCAAAGTGCCTGTCATAACCCCCGAATTCAAAGACTACAAAAACGGCCAGTTGCGCATGGTGAGCTTTTTCGCCAAAAAGGCACGCGGCATGATGGTGCGCTACATCATCGACAAGAATGTAAAAACGCTTAAAGGGCTCAAAGGGTTTAACTATGAAGGCTATGCTTTCGACCCAAAGCTTTCTACAAAAGATACACTGGTGTTTACGAGGTAGTTTTCAGTCGCAGTCGCAGTTTTCAGTCTCAATAACGCAGTAACACTGCGTAAAATTAAAAAGTCCGAAGTTAATGTACGCTTCGGACTTTTTATATAAGTTATCTAACTGAAAACTGCGACTGCGACTGAAAACTTTTAATGCATCGCCTCGCTCATGTCTACCTTGCTCTTACCGCGCCTTACCAAAAGAATGAACGGTATACATATCAGGAATAATATACCAAGGTATAGGAACACATCCATATAGGATAGTACCGTAGCCTGCTTGGTCACTCCAAGGTCTATGATCTGGTGGGCTTTCGCCAATGCTTCATTGGAACTGAATCCCTTAGACATGAAGCCTTGTTGCAGCTGCGTTATGCGCTGCTGTACTTCAAAGCTGGAGCCGTTGAGGTGGCCTATCGCATCTACCCTGTGCTGTTGCGAAAATCTTGATATGAATGTCGTGATAATCGCAATACCGAAAGAACCTCCCAACTGCCTCATCATCCCTGTAAAAGCCGCCCCCTCACCAATGCTTTTTCCTTTAAGGGTAGAAAGCGACATGGTGGTTATCGGTACGAAAAGCAATCCGAGGCCAACACCGCGAAGGATAAGCGGCCAAAAGAAGTGTTCAGTACCGGTGTCCGGGGTCATTACGTTAAACATCCAGAAGGTAAACAGGAAGAATACAAGAAAGCCAAAGGCAACCATATAGGTTTGCGGTACGCCTTTTTGTATCATTTGCCCGATGAACGGCATCATGAAGGCCGTGGTTATTGAACTCGGTACCAGCAATAGCCCTGCATCAAGCGCTGTCCAACCCAGTATTGACTGTGTGTATATAGGGATGATAAAAGTTGAACCGTATAATCCAAACCCAAGTATGAAACACATAATGGTACCGATACGCAGGTTACTGTCCTGCAGTACCCTTAAATTCACTATAGGATGGGCGTAGGTGAGTTCCCGCCAGATGAATCCTAATAGCCCGAAAACTGTAACAACGCTCAGGGTTACAATAGTCCCGTCGGCAAACCAGTCGTCCTGTTGCCCGTGTTCCAACACGTATTGCAGGGAGCCGATAAACGATGCCAGCAGCACTATCCCCCACCAGTCCACCTGATTGGCTTTCAGCTTTTCACCATATTTAGGGCTTTTTACATACATTAGGGTAAGCAATGTTGCAATGATGCCTATCGGTATGTTGATGTAAAAAATGTACGGCCAGCTCCAGTTGTCCACGATCCAACCGCCCAACGGAGGACCCAGTGTAGGGCCGACAATAACACCCATGCCGTATATTGCCTGTGCCATGCCACGCTTTTCGGCGGGGTAGCTTTCGGTAATGATGGTCTGTGCGGTTACCAACAGCGCACCACCACCCATACCCTGTATGAAACGGAAGGCTACCAGCTCCCAAATATTGGTCGCGTTACCACAAAGAAATGAGGCAACGGTGAATATGATGATTGAGACCGCAAAGTAATTCCTGCGGCCGAACTGCTGCGAAAGCCAGCTCGTCATCGGGATTACGATCACGTTGGCAATTGCATAGGCGGTAATTACCCAGGCCACATCCGTCAGGGTGGCGCCCAGGGTTCCGCGCATATCGTTCAGGGCTACGTTCACAATCGTGGTGTCAACGATCTCAAGCAATGCGCAGAGTACTGCCGTTACCGTGATGATAACCCGCCTGAAGCCGTATTCTACCAAATCATCCTGAACGGTTGCTGTTGCTGCCATATTATTTTACGTGTACGTCCACCTCCACGTTCATGCCGGGGCGGAGCAGTTTTACTTTCTCTTTGTCATTTGCCGCGGTGAGGCTTATTTTTACAGGAAGCCTCTGTACGGTCTTTACGAAGTTGCCGGTGGCATTGTCCGGAGGCAATAGCGAGAATCGCGAACCCGTGGCAGGGGAGAAGGACGTTATCTCGCCTTCAAACTCGGTATCCGGGAAGGCATCGGCCTTAATGGTCACTTTCTGGCCTTTCTTCATCTTATTGAGCTGAGTTTCCTTAAAGTTGGCTACCACCCATGTTTCCTGGCTGCCGATGATGTAAAACAACGACTGTCCAGGCTGTACCAACTGCCCCGGCTGTATGTCGATAGCTGACACCTGCCCATCCACCTGTGCGGTCACTACAGTGTACCCAAGGTTAAGGTTGGCGGCATCCAGCGCTGCCTTTGCCCTTTTGATATTGGCAGAGGCTACCTCGGTTTGTTTGCTGCTTACATTCGAACGCGATACACTCACGTTTTTTTGGTAGTTACTGGCGGCCTGCTGTTGTTGTAGCACTTTCAGCTGGGCTTCGGCTTCCTGCTTGGCAGCCTGTGCCTGCTCGTACTGCTGCTTGGTTATCGAGTGGTTTTTGTACAGGTTCTCAAAACGCTTAAAGTCATTGTCGGCCCTCCAAAGGCGCACTTTGGCAGCTTCAATGTTTCCTTTAGAGGATTGCAGGTTGGCTTCGGATACCGAAACATTTGCACTTGACGTACCGATGTCGGCTTTGGCTACTTCATAATTTCCCTGTGCAGCAGCAAGCGCCGCCTTGGCATCTTCGACACGCACTACATAATCCTTATCATCGATCACAAAAAGCGTATCACCTTTCTTCACGATGTCGTTGTCTTTTACATACACTTTAGTCACATACCCGGTTACACGCGGGATGATGGGATTCATGTTACGCTCCACCTGGGCATCGTCGGTTTCCTCGTGTGCCTGGGCATGCAGGTATTTGAATGTTCCGTAAACACCGCCCAATACTACAAGTACGATCAGGATGGTGAGGAACTTTTTATTTGTCTTTTTCTTTTCGTTATTTTCCATGGTGATTAGTTTTGATTTGATTGAAGATTGAACGATCCGGTGAGTTTGCCTGTAGCGTTAAGCAGTTCGTAGTAACGCTGTGTTATGTCGGCTTTGGAAAATGTTTGGTTAAGCTGTGCCTGAAGCTGCTCTACATCGGCCTCCAGCAGGTCATTGGTGTCTACAAGGCCGTTGTCATACTTGTCTTTCACGATCCTGTAGTTCTCTGCCGCCTGTACCAGCGCTTCGTCATACACCCTGCTCTGCTTTAGCGAAAGGTTGTAGTTTTCCTGCGCTTCCTGCACCTGCACCTTTACGCGGTCGGTAAGCAGGTCCACTTGGTACTGCGTTTCCTTTGCACGGCTTTGGGCCGCCTTCACTTTTTTATTGTTTTTAAAGATGTTGGATATGTCATAAGACACGCCTACTCCAAAATTCACGGCGTTGTACACCTGTACCACATTTTGGATGTCAAGCGCTACATACCCTGCCGATAGCGCTATAGAAGGGTAGTAATCGCTTCTTGCAACCTTTATTTCCGACTCGGCAGCCTTTTGCTGCCATCTTGCCGCTTCGAGGTCGCTGCGCTGTGTCATCGCTTCGTTTGCAGACGATGGGGGCGTAATACTGCCTGAATTCTTGAAATAAGCGCCGTCTGGCTGTATTTCGGTATTCTCAGGTAGTCTGAGCAGGGTAGTAAGCTGATAATTGATTACAGCGGCTTTTTTGCGGGCATCGTCCAAGGTCAGCTGGATATTGCTCACCTGTAGTTGTGCTTTCAACAGGTCGTTGCGGGCAAGTAAACCATTCTGTTCCATAGCGGAGAAGTCGGTAACCCGCTGGTTGGCGCTTTTCAGGTTCTCCTGTATCAGGGCGATGGACTGCTGTACCTTGTACAGGTTCACATACAGCACGATCGCCTGCATAGCAAGCTGCTCTTTGGTACTGGCCGCATTGAAGGTTTGCGCCTTGTAGATGTTTTCAGAGGCATCGATGCTGTTCCTCAGCTTAAAGCCCGAGAAAAGCGGCATGCTAAGGCTGGCCTGCCCAAACATAATGCGGTTTACATCAGGCGATGCCGATGAGCCACTTGTTTCGCCGGGTTCAGCGGGTTCGCTGTCGCCTAAAGGGAGCCTGAACTTCACTGTAGGGTCGGTTATCCTCATGTACTGAGCGGATACCTTAAAGTCGGGGTAAATGTTGTTCTTCACGTTGTCCACTTCCAATTTGGAAGTAGCTACACGTGTGTTGGCAAGGCCTGCTTCAGTACTGTTATTCACAGCGAGCGATATTGCCTCCTCCAGGGAGAGCGGTTTCTTTTGCTGGGCATGCATTGCAATACCAAGCAAGAGAAGGCTTCCCAGTGCTAAATTTCTAATTTTCATGTAATAAGAGCGCTTTAATGGTTCGTTTTATGTGGGCTGTAAGCTCATTTTCAATATAGGCTTCAAAGGCTTCGTCTGTATCCAGCCCAAGTACCGGGGCCATGAACGACCTGTTCATGCGGAAGTGTACGAGTGTACCAAGTATGGTAGGAGGGATGAGCGTGATATTTACGTCCTTGGCAAATATCCCTGAATCCTGTCCCTCGCGTATGATATTCTTAAACGCTTCAAGATTTCGTTTTTTAATATCTACGAATGCCTGCATATCCATAACACGCTTCCTGGTTGAAAGTTCAAAATGCATGATTTGGTACATGCATTTGTTCTTATTGATACGCGTAATGTACAGGTCGATGAGGCGGTCTACTTTTTCGAGAGGGGAGAGGTCTTCGTGGGAGATATTTTCCAGTTGCATCCTCATGCCTGAGGCACGATAAACAATAAGGGCTTCCAGCAGTTTTTCCTTCGAACCGAAATAGTACGATATCATCGCTATATTTACATTGGCTTCTTTGGCTATGTTGCGGATGGAAGCGCCATCGAAACCTTCTTCAGCAAACAGCTTTTCGGCTGCCTGCAAAATGTCGAGTTGCTTGTCGTTAAAATCTGTCATGGCCTGTGTGTTAAAATAACATCGCAAAGTTAAACACTTGTTTAAATTAAACGTTTGTTTAAAATGATTGTTAACAGTTTATTAACAGAAAACGGTTTCGAAAATCGCTATAGATAATTTCTATTTTACTTATTAAATATTTTGTATATCAAAATATTGTATATAATTATATGAAGTAATTATTTACTATAAATTTTAACGAAGCCAGTTTGCCAGCATCGCTTTTCCATTGGGTGTAAGAATGGATTCCGGGTGAAATTGAACCCCTTTAACGTCGAAAAATTTATGCCGTAATGACATTACCTGTCCTCTCCCATCGACAGAAGTTATCTCTAAAACATCTGGTAAATTGTACGGATCAACGCTCCAGGAATGGTAGCGCCCTACTTCAATTTCAGGTGGCATTCCCATAAAAAGATCCTCATCTTCTACTGTAATTTTTATCGTTGCAGCTACTCCGTGATACACTTCTTGGAGGTTGATTAGGTTGCCGCCAAAGACTTCGCCAATCGCCTGCTGCCCAAGGCAGATACCCAATATGCTTTTGGTGGGGGCATACCTTTTAATGATATCTTTCAGTAATCCTGCTTCGTCGGGAATCCCGGGTCCGGGGGAGAGCAATATCTTGTCGTAGCTGGCAGGCTCATCTATCAAAACCTCGTCATTGCGCAGTACTGTTACATGGGCATTAAGTGCTTCAAGATAATGTACAAGGTTATAAGTGAAACTATCGTAATTATCAATAACAAGGATTTTTTTCATAAAAAAGTGCCGTAATTTTGGCAAATGTAGTGATTTTAAGACGTATTTTGATAAATCTATAAATCTACTAATTTGGTAGACTAATATCGATTTTTTGCCTAATTTTGATAGAGATTAAAACTATTATTATAATGAATACAGTGAAATCATTCAATGCCTGTTGTTGCTTTTCCATACCTGATGAGCTTGCCCTGGCATGATTTGACTGAAAATTATACAGCGAGCTCTCCGGAATGGAGAGCTTTTATTTTAATTATGAAACATCCAATTTACACCGCAAATTACCTCCGGTCAGGCATACTTCCCGATAAGGATAAGGCTGTCTACTGGGTCGAGGAATTCTTCCAATGGCTCTTTTGCATTGGTTCCAAATATGCCGACTATGATTATTTCCTGGTTAAGGAAAAAGAGTTGGAGGAGTTGCTTTCCGGATTGCTCGAAACTTCGGGAATGGATAATATTAAAACTGACTCATTAATCTTGTATTTAAAGGATAAGGTTGTTCTGCTTCATCAAAAACTCGAAGATGACCTGAAGACGATTTTTGAGTTTGACCCTGCCGCAAAATCACGTAGCGAGGTGTTGGTTTCCTATCCGGGTTTCTTTGCTGTAGCCGTCTACCGGATCGCCCATGAACTATGGATTAATGAAGTGCCTGTACTGCCCCGCATGCTGAGTGAATACGTTCATGGAAAAACGGGCATCGATATCCATCCCGGCGCTCAGATAGGTGAGCGCTTCTTCATCGACCATGGCACCGGTATTGTCATCGGTGAGACGGCTGTCATTGGCAACGATGTAAAAATATACCAGGGGGTGACCCTCGGTGCCCTCAGCGTAAGCAAAGCCGAAGCTTCCATACAGCGCCACCCGACCATTGGCGACGGCGTAACCATTTATGCCAATGCTACCATCCTTGGCGGAAGCACGGTAATAGGCAAGGGGTCGGTTATAGGCGGGAACGTGTGGATAACGCATTCCATACCCCCTAATTCAATGGTCTACCACAAGAGCGAGGCCACCGTAAAAACAAGGGAGGTATTCCCCGAACCGCTAAATTTTGTAATATAAAATTTCCAATATATGAAAGCAGATTCGATACTAAAGACGATAGGAGACACGCCACATGTGCAGTTAAGCAGGCTTTACAATGGCCGCAATGTGTGGATAAAGCTGGAGCGCAACAATCCGGGCAACAGCATAAAGGACAGGATTGCACTGGCTATGATAGAGGATGCCGAAGCGAAGGGACTGCTCAATAAGGATAGCATCATCATTGAGCCAACTTCGGGAAATACGGGTATTGGGCTGGCCCTTGTCGCGGCAGTCAAAGGCTACAAGCTCATTTTGGTCATGCCTGAGTCGATGAGTGTGGAACGCCGCAAGCTCATGTCGATATACGGGGCGGAATTTGAGCTTACCCCGCGTGAAAAGGGTATGAAAGGCGCTATTGAAAAAGCGGCGGAGCTGACGGCTTCAACCCCGAACGCATGGTCACCACGCCAGTTTGACAACCCAGCCAACGTAGCCATACACGAGCGCACCACGGCACAGGAAATACTTGCCGATTTCCCTGATGGAGTAGATTATATTATCACCGGTGTGGGTACAGGAGGCCATATAACAGGCGTGGCATCCGTTTTAAAGAAAGAATGGCCCGACCTGAAGGTGTTTGCTGTCGAACCCGAATTATCCCCTGTGCTGAGCGGAGGAAGTCCGGGACTGCACCCGATACAGGGTATAGGGGCGGGGTTTGTGCCTTCCATTTACCAAAGCGAACTTATTGATGGCGTGATTCAGGTAGGTAAGGACGAGGCATTCGATTTTGCCCGCCGTGCGGCAAAGGAGGAAGGATTGCTGGCCGGAATATCGACGGGTGCGTCATTGGCGGCGGTAAGCAAAAAGCTGGCGGAACTACCTGAAGATGCCGTGGTACTGACATTCAATTACGATACAGGGGAAAGGTATTTGTCGATTGAGGGGTTGTTTTGAGGTGCTGAGATTCTTAGGGACTTATGCTTTGGTTTATATTCTCATCCTCTGTAGCTGATAGGCAATACGTGAAGATTTTACTATAAATATTCCGTTTCTCCGGAACTCATCAGTGGCAGCCCCGGCAGGGCAATATATTTATAGAAATAAGGTAATGAGTGGCTTAGAGCTCCGGAGAATCGGAATATAAATTGTTTAGAACTCTTTAAAGTACTAATATTAAAAAATCTTGCATCTTAAAACAAAAAGCCCCTCTCATTACTGAAAGGGGACTTTTTCGCATTTTCAATTTAAATACTAATTACCACTTGAGGTTTACGGTAAGCTCGAATTCGTCATATATGGCTTTATCACCAATTCCTTCAACGAAGCTCTTAGAGCCGTATTTGATGTCGTATTGGGTCCTGTCTACTTTGAAAGTAGTTGTAGCAGTGTTTTCGCCTACTGTAAGGTCGAATGTTACCGGCTTGGTGATGTTTTTGATGGTTAGGTCGGCAGTAACAGTATAAACACCGGCGCTTTTTGCCTTGATTGTTTTAAAAAGTATCTTGGCAGTTGGGTGTGTTGCCGTGCCAAAGAAATCGTCAGCTTTTAGGTGGCCTTCCAGTTTCTCTTTGCCTTCGCCTGCTTTAAGGTCTGTTACGGTGATTGAGTTCATGTCGGCAGTGAATGAACCTCCTGTAAGTTTTCCGTTGCGGATGATGATAACACCTTCTTTAAAGTCGATCGTACCTGTGTGTGTACCTGTAAGTTTTTCTCCTACCCACTGGATTTTACTTGTTTTAGTATCAATTTTTTTCTCTTGTGCCGTAGCTGCAAAAGTTGAAAGGGCTGCTATGAAAGCGATTGCAATTGTTTTTAGGTTTTTCATGTTTCAAAAATTATTTATTTAGTTTAAAAGATTAAAGGTTTCATTATTGTTCTCCGCGGTATTTTTCCAGCAGGAGGTTAAAAGTTTGAAGTTCATCTTCAGTCAGGTTGTTAGCATAAGCCTGCTCATGGTTATCTACTTCAGGGTCAAGTTGTGCCAGCACTTTAATTCCCTTTTCTGTAATGGTGATGTCCATTTTGCGGCGATTTTCAGGACACACTTCGCGGGTAACAAGCCCTTTCAGCAGGAGCTTGTCGACCAGGCGGGTCGTATTGCTGGTCTTTGAGATCATACGCTCCTGGATAAGGCCCATATTTGCAGGCTTGCCTTTTTGGCCCCTTAGTATCCTTAGCACGTTGAACTGTTCTGTGGAAAGATCATGGGGCTTTAGCACCTCATTAAAGGTCTCCGATAAAACATTCTGCGTATACATTATGTTAAGTATTGTCCTCTTGCTTGGAGACAATGCTGTTGTGGACTTTATGGCATCTTCTATCTTCATAGTTACAACTACAAAATTTGTATATACAAATGTATTAAAGTTTTTAATTGTATATACAATTGTTATGTTAAATTTTGTAAAAATAAATCATGAGGTTAATTTTTGCCTAATTTTAACTTCATTAAAAAATGAGAATGGTACGATATTTAAAGAATACTGCGTGGATTTGGGCGCTTTCGGGGGTGCTGTTGTTTTCCTGCGGAAAGAAAGAAGAACAGGCTGAAGTCGCAGAAGCAGTTGCGCCAAAACCGCTTAAAGTGTACTCTGCTGATGGTGTTTCGGTCAATGCCTATGACTTTAATGGGCTTGAGCATTTCCTAAAAATGCAAAACGACACAACCTATGTGGTTAATTTTTGGGCTACGTGGTGCGTGCCATGTGTGGAAGAGCTGCCGTATTTTGAAAAGCTGAACGAAAAGTATAAGGGGGATAAAGTTAAAGTAATCCTGGTAAGTCTCGATATGTCAAAGCAGGTGGAGAGCAAGCTGCTGCCGTTCATAAAGGAGAGGCAACTTAAGAGCGAGGTGCTTTTCCTCCAGGATCCCGACCAGAACGCATGGTTGCCGAAAGTGGATTCTACCTGGAGCGGGGCCATCCCGGCAACAGTAATATATAATAAGGATAAACGCGGGTTTTTCGAAAGGTCATTTACCTACGAAGAACTTGAAAAAGAAGTAAGCAATTTTAAATAACAAACATATATGAAGACAATAAAGTTCGTAGGATTATTTTTGGCAGTGGGCATTATGGCTGCCTTTACAGTAAAACCCGCAGCAGGTTATAAGGTAGGTGACATTGCCACCGACTTCAGCCTGAAGAATGTGAACAACAAAATGGTTTCGCTCAAAGACATGAAGGATGCCAAAGGCTATATAGTAGTTTTTACCTGCAACCACTGCCCTTATGCTGTGGCGTATGAAGACAGGGTTGTGGCGCTGGATGCCAAGTACAAAAAGCTGGGCTACCCGGTAGTGGCCATTAACCCAAATAACCCGGAAAAGCAAAAAGATGATAGTTTTGCCAAAATGCAGGAAAGGGCGAAGGAAAAAAAATTTACATTCCCGTACCTGCTTGATGAAGGCCAAAAGATCTATCCGCAGTATGGTGCTACCAAAACCCCACATGTTTATGTACTTCAAAAAACGGCAAAAGGCAATGTGGTAAAATATATAGGCGCCATTGACGATAACTATGAGGATGCAAAAGCAGTAAAGACAAAATATGTAGAGAATGCTGTGGATGCACTGTTAAAGAATAAAGAAGTCCCGGTTAAAGAAACAAAAGCTATTGGCTGTTCGATAAAAGCATAATACTTTTGCACAAAATTATAACCAAATGAACATTTCACAAGACGAATGGTGGAGCAAGCTGCAGGAAGACGGTGATGCCGTTATCCTTGATGTGCGCACCGCCGACGAATGGGGCCGTGGCATAATTCCCGGTGCTATAAACATTGATATTTATAAAGGGCAGGGTTTTATTTACAGCCTTGAGGAACTTGATAAATCGAAGAACTATTATGTGTATTGCGCGGCAGGAGCCAGGAGCGGCCAGGCCTGCAATATTATGGGCCAGCTTGGATTTGCCACAACTTACAACCTTATTGGCGGTATGAACAACTGGGATGGCCCGGTGGTTTTACCGGAAGAATAGGAATTTATAAATAACAAAACAAAGGGCTGTCGTGAGACGGCCCTTATTGTTTTTTAGAAGAGAAGGAGTTGATGTTTACCTTCCAATAGTCTATGAGGTTTTTGATTTTCTCTTTGTACTTGTTGTAGTCATTGCCTTTGTGGATGTAGCCCTGTATCGAAAGCTTGTTGGCCTGCTTAAGGGATTGCTCGTCCTGCGCATTAGATATAAAGATATAAGGGATATGTTTGTCCATCAAAATCTCCTCGTTCAGGATTATGTTACGCAATTCAAATCCTCCCAGTTTCGGCATGTTGATGTCGGATATGATGATGAAAGGTTCAATTTCAGGCCTGCGGATATAGTCGAGTGCCTCAGTACTGTCGGAGAAAAATACAATTTTATTTTTGTATCCCAGGTCGCGGAAAATCTCCCTCAAAATATCCCTGTCATCTTCATCATCTTCAATAACAAGTATATCCCTGTGCATTTTCATAAATAGGTAGGTTTTTAGGTTTTGTTTTTGGTTTAAATGTGTATAGTTTGCAAAATAGAAATTATTTTGAAATACAATTTATGTTTAGCATAAAATTATTTCTAACTTTTTACCGGAATGTTTTTTTTACCCTCCAATAAATTAAGGCATAGAAAGTATTTTTCCTTACCTTGGCACTACTAAAAATTTAGTAATGAAAATTAGAATAGCATCCCTAATCCTGTTTATCCTGGCAGGTATAACTACATTAAACGCTCAGGAATCAGCCACATCTGTTTTTGAAAAAGCCGCTGTACAAGCACGGAAGGAAAATAAGAAGGTTATTCTTATTTTCCATGCCTCCTGGTGCAGCTGGTGCAAAAAGATGGATAACCACATGAACAGCGATAGCTGCAAAAAACTGTTTGACGATAATTATGTTACCGCTCATATCACAGTGCAGGAATCCCCGAAGAATAAAGCCCTTGAAACGCCGGGAGGCGATGAAATACTGAAAAAATACAAAGGTGAAAAATCGGGACTGCCGTACTGGGTGATACTTGACCACAAAGGCAACCTGCTTGCCGATTCGAACAATGCGAAAGGCGAAAACCTTGGTTGCCCGGCATCTCCGGAAGAGGTAGCCGTATTCATAGAAAAGCTCAAGATGACGTCAAAGCTTTCCGATAAACAGTTGGCCGTTATTGCCGAAACATTTACCATTAAAAAATAACCCAATGAAAAAGATAGTATTTCTGTTTATAGCCACTTTTACTTTATTGTCATGCGAAGCCCAGCAGAAAAAAGGTGTAGAACTTGTGCCGCCTGTCGAATTTGAAAAGCAGATGGCGGAGCACAAAGGACAGCTCATTGATGTCCGTACGCCAAAGGAATTTGCAGAAGGGCATTTGGAAGGAGCCGAAAACATCCATCTGTATGATCGCGATTTCATCCAGCGCGTAGATAAGCTTGATAAAAAGGAAACCGTGTATGTATACTGCAAAGCGGGCGGGCGCAGCTCCGAAGCCGTCAGCATACTGAAAACAAAAGGTTTTGAACACATCGTTGAACTACAGGGCGGCACAGATGCATGGGCTGAAGATGGGAAGCCTTTCACTGAATAATTTCCGGTTGCTTCATGCCGTAAAATATAAAGGCTTTACTATATAACATTAGATGGCGACACCACTAAATATTATCCTCTTTATCATCCTCGGGCTTTTCCTGGCCATCATTGGCTTTCTGGCAATGAGGCTTAACCGCGCAGGGCGGATAAGGAAGAGGCTGGAGTCGCGATTTGTAGAGTTGGAAAACAAAGCAAACACTTTACAATTGCAAACTTTAGAGGCGAGGCTCAATCCGCACCTTTTCAAAAACATCCTCAACTCCATACAATCACATGCATACCAAACATATTTTGCTATGGACAAGCTCTCCAATGTACTGGACTTCATATTGTACGAAAGCCAGAACCGCTTTGTGAGCCCTAAAGAAGAAATCGAGTTTGCCCTGAACCTTATAGAGATCAACAAGATCAAGATAAGTCCGCTTTTTTCTATTTCGGTTAAGAAAAAAATAGATGAGGAAGATCCTTTATATACTGAAAAGGTGATGGCACCGCTAATTTCAATTGATCTTATTGAAAATGCCTTTAAGCATGCCGACCTGCAAAGCCCGGACGCGTTCATTTCTATCGTAATCGAATTTAGGGACAACTATTTTTCGATGACCGTAACCAACAAAATATCCGGAAAATCGGCATTCCTGAAAGAGCACGGTGGCATTGGCTCGGCAACGCTTGAGCAAAGGCTTAAAATAATATACAAGTCATGCCACAAGCTGGAACGCCATATCGAGGAAGATGTATATGTAGCACATTTAAAAATAAACCTGCTTGAATACAAAAATAAAATGTTTACTGCTTGATGACGAACTACCGGGGCTGGCCTATCTTAAAATGATATGCGAACAAATGGACAGGCTTGAAGTGGTAAAGGCCTTTAACAGCTCCGAAGCGCTGTTGCGGGAATGGGAGGCACTTGACTTTGATCTGCTAATTACCGATATTGAAATGCCCGGGATGAATGGCCTTCAGGTAGCTGATGCAATAAAAGGCAAGGCTGTCATATTTACAACCGCGTATAAAGATTTTGCGGTAGACGCTTTTGACAGGGATGCTGCAGACTATGTAGTAAAACCCGTAAAGCAGGAACGCCTTCAGCAGGCAGTAGAGAAAGTGGCCGCCCGTATGGCAAAGCCTGAAAAAGCGGCAAAGCAACTGCAATTGAATACTGACAGGGGTAAAGCCCTTATCAATGCTGCAAGGATATTTTGCATACTTACTTCTGACATTGACAGCCGGGATAAAATATTGCTGATGGGTGACGATTCCAAGATAACGGCGAAGAACTGTTCCTTTGAGAAAATTTTAGAGATGTTGCCCAGTGATGAGTTTGCACGCATTAATAAAAAAGCCATTATTGCATTGAAGCATGTACAATATTATTCGCATGATGAGATAATAGCAGACAAGCTCCTGCCTGATGGGAGGCATCATACTTTTCCGCTAAGTGAAATTTACAGGAACGAATTTACCTTAAAACTAAAAAAGTAATTTCATTACATAATTCCGCCCCTTTATTACAAAAGCATAGAACGTCTCTTTTAACAAGATGTTAACTACCGTTTTTCTGTGTAATATTGTGCCGCACCAGACCACAGTACTTATGAAGAATTTCAGGAATACCTTCTTTTATATCACAGTAGTTGTCCTATTTTCGGCACTTATCTATGTTACCCTCCAAAACGGCAAACAGCTGGAAGAGGGCCGCGATATCGTATCGCAGGCTGCGGGAGAGGGGCAATGGAACGATTTTCTTTCTTCACTGCAGCATAACCTGTCACATCCGCTTGCTATCTTATTGGTCCAAATCATTACAATCATTTTTGTCGCGCGTTTTTTTGGATGGATCTGCAGGCGCATAGGGCAGCCTACAGTTATTGGCGAAATGATTGCCGGTATAGTGCTGGGCCCATCACTGGTAGGAACTTTTTTCCCGGAATATTCAGCATTGCTTTTTCCCGATGGTTCAAAAGGGAACCTTCAATTCCTGAGCCAAATAGGCCTTATATTGTTTATGTATGTCGTAGGAATGGAACTCGATCTGGGTGCGCTGAAAAATAAAGCGAAGGACGCAGTCATTATTAGCCATGCGAGCATCATAATTCCGTTTGCGCTGGGCCTGGGGCTGGCCTATTTCATATATACGCAGTTTGCTCCGCAGGGAGTTGAGTTCATGGCTTTTGGATTGTTTATGGGCATAGCCATGAGCATTACAGCATTTCCGGTGCTTGCCAGGATAGTGCAGGAGAGGGGATTGCACAGGACCCGTATTGGTGCTATGGTAATTACTTGTGCGGCGGCAGACGACGTAACGGCATGGTGCATCCTGGCAGCGGTAATAGCCATAGTCAAAGCAGGGTCGTTTGTAAGTTCGCTTTATGTCATAGCGCTTTCGCTGGCTTATGTTTTCCTTATGCTTTGGGTGGTCAAGCCATTCCTCAAAAAGATTGGCGAACTTTATGGCAATCGCGAAGTTATTTCAAAGCCTGTGGTGGCCATTTTTTTCCTCACATTGCTTATATCTGCCTATACGACCGAGATTATTGGCATACATGCACTCTTTGGCGCGTTTATGGCAGGCGCTATAATGCCCGAAAATATGCGTTTCAGGGGTATATTCATCGAAAAGGTGGAAGATGTTTCACAGGTAATGCTGCTGCCTTTGTTCTTTGTGTTTACCGGGCTTAATACAAATATCGGATTACTGGACGATCCCTACATGTGGAAGATATGCGGGCTTATTATTGCTGTTGCTGTTGCTGGAAAATTTATTGGAAGTGCCGTAACAGCACGGTTTGTTGGGCAAAACTGGCGTGACAGCCTTACCATAGGGGCGCTGATGAATACACGCGGCCTCATGGAACTCATTGTCCTTAACATTGGCCTGGAGTTGGGAGTGCTTTCTACCGAGATTTTCTCCATGATGGTTATCATGGCGCTTGCCACCACATTTATGACAGGCCCTGCACTGGACCTGATAGGATATATATATAATCGCAGGAAGAATTATATCCCTTCTGAAATACGACAGGTTAGCAAATTTAAGGTACTGGTATCTTTTGACAGCCCTGAAGGGGGGAAAACGCTCCTGAGGCTGGCGAATGCTTTTGTGAAGAAGATGAAAGGCAATGCGATGGTGACGGCCATGCACATATCGCCCAGCAGTGAGATACATACCTTTAATCTTGAGGAATATGAAAAGGAAAGCTTTAAGCCTGTACTGGCTGAGGCGGAAGCCCTTAACCAAAAGGTGACCACTTTGTTTAAAGCCACTACCGACATGGATACCGATATAACTGCTGTGGCCAACAAGGGAGAGTTTGACCTGGTGCTTATTGATATAGGAAGGTCGATTTTTGAAGGGACTTTGTTGGGGAAAATACTGGGCTTCACAACCCGCATCATCAATCCCGAAAGCCTCCTCAATACATTTACAGGCAAGGAAAAATTATTTGAGAATTCCCCTTTCGACGAGCGTACCCAATACATCCTTAATAAGTCGGAAACACCTGTAGGTATTCTTGTAGATAAAGAGTTTTCGGGTACCGATAAGGTTTTTGTTACCATTTTTGATCCCGCCGATGCTTTCCTTATAAATTTTGCCCAAAGGCTGATCAGCAACTCAGGTTCGCAGGTTACTGTCCTGGATGCTGATGGTATGGTAAAGAACAATCCGGAAATTAAGGAAAGCATTCGCGCGATAGAACACAATGTACCTAATCATATTAAGCTGTTGGGGCAAAGGAAAATAGAAAAAGAATTTCTTGAAGGGCAGGATCTAATGATCATTAGTGTTGACAGCTGGAAAAAGCTGGTGGAAACCCGAAGCACTTGGCTTAATGATACACCATCCTTGTTGATAATGAAAGAATAAATCAGAAAGGTGATGGGGAAACAACATCCAGCCAATCGGCTATGTACCCGGCTTCTTCCTCCCATACCTCCATTACCAATACCAAATGGTTCCTGTTTACAAACTTTTTATGTCCGGTTACAGAGTGATATCGGTCGTATTTTAAGTAATTAGAATAATTGGCCGCAAAAGGTATGATCTTATCTTCAGTACCCGATATGAAAAGTAACGGCGGGTGCTGTTTTTTGAAATCAATTTTTGCAGCCTTGGTAAAAAAATCACTGAATACATGTCTTGATGCAGGGACAGCATATTTTTCATAAGAGTCCCGTTGCTCATCGGCACTCATTCCGTTGGCAACTGATTTGTTCCATTCTTTCATGCCTATAAGATAGGTTTGTTTTGAAGAACCCGGTAGTGTCAATGATTTTAGTACCAATGTAAGAGAGGGCCAGTCAAAACTTAAAGAATCTTTAGGAGGAATGGAATGTATGGCTACACCTGCAGCAACAGCATTTTTGTTCACAAGCGCTTGTACGACCAGTCCCCCAAGCGAATGCCCAATGACAATAGGCTTTTGCGGTTCCTTTTCGATGATGGTTGTATAATGATCCAGCAGCTGATGAAGCCTTATCCCGGCAAGCTCGTTGTCATTTGGCCGGCGTTGACGCAGTTTTTCTGCACTATCGTCTTTATATGGCCATGCCGGAGCTATGCAGTTATAGCCCCTGTCTTTGAACCAGAGTATCCATTCATCCCATACATGGTGCGAAAGGAAGGCACCTGTTATGAAGATTATGGTATTTGTTGTTAGTGGGCTCATTTGGCAGAGGCTTCATAATATTGATCAGGCAAGTACATCATGTATATCCTGATTTCTATCAAACATTTTTTTTGCAAAAGGGCACAAGGGTATTATTTTTACGTTCTTTTCACGTGCAAAGGCCACTGCCTTTTCAAGCAATTTCATTCCAACCCCCCTGAACTCAGGATTTCCAACCGTGTGCTCAATTATAAACTTATCCTCCCCGGCCCATACATAAGTCATCAATCCTGCCTGTGTTTCGCCTTCGATGGCTTTGAAATGGCCTTTTTTTCCGTCGTCGTAGTGTTCTATTTCCATTTATAAGTCTTATTTTTTTATGTTAAATCCTCCTGTTTGTTCGGGCAGTGGCACAAATCCGGTTTCACCGGGTACTTGTGGGAATTCCTGTTTTACCCATCTTTCTTTTGCATCTTCTATTAATTCAGGCGATGATGCTACAAAGTTCCAGTAAATGTGCCTCGGTTCCGGAAACGGTTCCCCTCCGAATATATATACGGTAGAATTTTCGTTAAGGGTAAATTCACATAGCGAAGCATCTTTGGCCACTAATAATTGCTTTGGCAAAAAAGTATTTCCTTCGCTTTCGATGCTTCCCTCCAGTATATATAGTCCGCTTTCCCCAAAAAGGTTGCGTCCTATGGAAAGTTTTTGTTTGTGGGTACTTTTCAGTTCCACGAAATAAAGCGGGCTGTATACCGGCACAGGTGATTTTTTGCCAAAAGCCTCGCCGGCTATCAGTTTTACAGCAACTCCGTCTATGTCCCATTCAGGCAGCTCATCTTCGGTAACGTGTGCAAAAGATGGCTCCATCTGTTCCAGGTGTTTTGGCAGGGCCACCCATATTTGCAGCCCGTGCAGGTTTTTGTCGGAGTGGCGCAGGTAATCGGGTGTACGTTCAGAATGCACAATGCCTTTGCCTGCGGTCATCCAGTTTACCTGCCCCGGAGTAATTTCAATTTCAGTACCCAGGCTGTCACGGTGCATGATACTGCCTTCAAAAAGGTAGGTAAGTGTAGACAGCCCTATATGAGGATGGGGGCCAACATCCATGTTCTCATTATCATGCATCGCTACAGGCCCCATATGGTCGATAAAGGCAAATGGGCCTACAGTGCGCTTTTCACGAAACGGGAGCAGCCTTCCAACAAGGAAATTTCCAATATCGCTTGGGCGCTCTTCTATAATCAGGTTTATGTTTGACATCGGGAGATGTTTTTTATAGTGTTAAGTTAGTGATTTTTTAAAGAATTAAGGGTTTTTTAGTGGAAATTTTCCGACAACCACCGCTCAGATAACATAACATCTTGTTGCGTAAGCTGATGACCGGCAGGAATCTCGTGGAATGTGATGTTCAACCCCTTCCTCTTTAAAATGTCTATATATTTCAATGTGGTTTTTATATCCACTGTAGGATCCAGTTGTCCGCTGCTAAAAAAGATTTTGGTATTGCTATCTTCATTACTATCTTCAATCGATTTGAAAGGCTGCATAGGCCTGTAGAGGATTGCTCCGGCAAAAAAGTGAGGATATTTTACCATTATCGCACCGGCAATATTTGCTCCGTTTGAATAACCCACGGCTATTATCTTTTTGGAATTAAAACCTTCCTTTATTGCTGTTTCATTAATAAAAGACACCATTTCATCTGAACGGAAATGCAGGTCTGCTTCATCAAAAATGCCCATGCCCAAACGTTTGAAAAATCGTGGCATGCCATTTTCCGACACATTGCCGCGAAGGCTCAGTATGTTATACGCGTCCCCAAAGTTTTGCGACAAAGGGATGAGGTCTCGTTCATCGCCCCCGGTACCATGAAGCAAAAGCAGGGTGTAAGCATCCGGATTTCCGGATGGTTTATAAATGTATTTTAAAGTTTGAAAGTCCATATCTTGTTTTTTGCGTTATTTAAACCTGCAAGGCATTGAAGCCTTGCAGGTTGGTAAAATCATTGTTTTAATTTATCGGTACTAAATGTGCCTCTATGTCCTCGCGGCGGGACTCATATTGTTCCGGCAGCTTAAGCTCTTTGCCCAGGTTTTCCAGTGTTTCGTCGACCATGAAACCCGGATTGTCAGTTGCAATTTCAAACAATACACCTCCCGGCTCCCTGAAATAAAGGCTATGGAAGTAGTTCCTGTCTATCTGCGGGGTAATGCTCAATCCGGCGGCAGCTACCTTTTCCCTGAAGTGCATCAGCACCTCGTCATTATTCACCCGAAAGGCAACATGATGCACAGTGCCATTGGCTACGTGGCCGCGTTTTTCATCTTTCAGTTCTACAATGTCCACGATTGCTGCATTTTCCACGGTATCGGTTACAAAGCGGTAGCGGGTAACTTCGTTTGCTGCAAGGCGGTATCCGAATACATCGGTAAGGATTTTTGCCGTACCGTCCATAGCATTCAATGTCAGTGTAATGTGATGAAAGCCACGCAGGGCAACATCGGCATTAACTTCATCAGTAGTCCAGGGCTTACGGTTATCGGCTGCAACTTCAGTAAGCTCCAGCTTAAGTCCATCGGGGTCGATGAATGTAAGGTAACGTTCGCCAAACTTTTCGGCAGGTTTATTATAAATGACATTATATTTCTCGAACCTTTCCATCCAGAATTCCAGGCTGCCTTTGGGTACGGAATAGCCAATTTCTGTAGCCATGCCGGCTCCGCGGCGGCCTTGTGGGATTCCTGCTCCCCAGGGAAAAAAGGTAAGTATGGTGCCGGCGCTGCCTGACTCGTCGCCAAAATAGAAGTGGTAAGTACCGGGATCGTCGAAGTTTACCGTTTTCTTAATGAAGCGTAGCCCCAGTATTTTAGAATAGAAATTAAAATTCTTTTGCGGGTCGCCTGCAATAGCTGTGATGTGGTGCAGGCCTAAAATTGTATTTTCCATGGTAATGTTGTTTTTAAAATTTGATAGTGTAAAATTACTTCAACGCTATACTCCAAAACATTGAACTGGGACAAGAAAGAGTCGGGGAGAAAGAACCTGCATGGCTCATTCGAAACAATTTAAGAAATCCCAAACATAATTTTACTATTTTCTTGGGAGAAAGACTTATTGCAAAGGGTTAATTTTGAATTATATAAATATATGACATCATGAAACCTACCAACACTTTATTTGTATTTGCGGCAGCAGCTTCAATGGCACTTACTTCCTGTAAAGAGAAGACCGAAGAAACTACGACCACTACAGAAACCGACGTGACAACTGACACAATGAATATGGATAAGGATGTAGATACTTCGGATTCTACGACTACCGTAAATCCTGATACCATAATGGGTCCGTAAGGATCTAAAAAAAATATAATTATGAGAAATACGATTTTAAAGGGCGCACTTTTCAGCTCAATGTTGGTGGCTGCGCTCTCATTTTCTTCCTGCAAAAAGGAAGGGGATGCCGATTCTACAACAGAGATGAACGATACGACAGGTATAGTGCCTGAATCCGAAGCGCCAAAAAATCCGGTGATGGATACTGTCATTGAAAAAGATGGCGACACCGTAGTAAGAACAGGTGGCGGAAAGAACGAAAATCCATTAGGCACACAAGTTCCTTAAGGCCTCTATACCACTATATATATCATCAAAAAGGCAGCCCGTCATGAGCTGCCTTTTTGTGTTTTTCATATGCAAATAAAACATTTAAAATGAGAATTGCATCCTGTACCGCTCATACATCGCTGCCGATGGGCGCGGCCAAAAGAAGCTTCCTGCCGGGCCGGCAACAAAGCTTATTGCAAGTTCGGCCAGCATGCGTCCGCTTGTCTCATTCAGGTGGATGGTGTCTGTGGTAAGCACAAGGCCATGACGCTCCGATATGCTGCTCCAGCTTTCGCGAAGCACCAATCTCCTGAAAGCAGCTTTTGCCAGTAAGGTAAGGCTTTTTTGCGGTGCTACAGGCTGTGCGGGCGGATTGGCGGCTAAATAGTCGGCCATGTTTTGGTTGAGGTCGAGCAACTCTGTGTTATACAGACCAGCGATGCGGGTTATTTCAACATTATACTTTGCTACCGTTACATTAGCTTCGTGTGTAAGGTCTTCGCCTAAAATTGGTAATGTACACAATGCGATCCTGGCATTGGTATATTCCTGAAGTTTATTTACTATAATTTCGAGGTTTTCGGCATACCATTCCAGCGTAGGTACCTGTGGAAGGCCCTGGCTGGACAGGCATCGCTTAGTATTGGCCGGGGTCAGGATAGCATTGACATCGTTGGTACCTATAAGGACCATGATATAGTCCGGTTTTGCAGCTATAACATCGTCAACGCGCAGGCAGGCATTGTAGGCGAGGTTGCCGTTTTTGCCGAAGTTCAGGAATTCATAGTCTTTAAGATCGTGTGCTTTCTTTAACTGCCCTATCCAGTCGTAGCTGAACGTGCCCTGGGTTATACTGTCGCCAAGACAGGCAACTTTTACTCTTTCCATTTTGATTGATGAACTCCCCCTTACGTTAAGGAAGAGTTATGATTGATGATGATTGATTGGCGCAAAGATAAAGCGTAAACAACACGTGTCCAAAAAAAATTAAACAAATGTTTAATTGTTGCCAAATCCCTGCCAGCTGATTATATAAAGGACGAATAGCAGAAAGAAATGTTACAGGAAAACAGGATTTAGTTTATAAACTGTTGATGGAGAGGCAATGCCCTAATGTCTCGCATAATGTTTATTACTTTGATACAGAAAGCATTCCGTTTATACCGTATCGTTACTTATCCTGTTTCAATTTTTCCTCATAAAATCGTTTCAATACATAAAAACCTTTTTTCTTTTTGCCGGTTTCGCTATACAATCCCTTGCGGTTCCAGCCGTCCTGCAATCCCGGTAGCTGCCTGCGGGGGGAGCGGAAATCCTTGAGTATCCACGGCGACAGGCCGCGGAGTTGCTTTATTTTGCCGAGCATTTTCAGGGTTTCTTCGTAAAGATATTCCTGGTATTCTTCAGAAAAACGCGTCAGCTTGTCGGCGTGATATCCGGATTTGGCATCGGCCCCGAATTCGGAAATGATTATCGGCTTATCCTGCGTGATATTCCATGTTACCTGGCTGCATTTTTCGGGCAGGCCGTCGTACCAGCCTATGTACTGGTTAAAGCTCAGCACGTCAACCACATCTGCATATGGGTCGTCGATGGTTTTTACCAGCGGGTTGCCGTCAGGGCTGCTTTGCTCGAGTGCCGCGCTGATAAGGCGGGTAGGGTCGAGGGTGCGCGCCTGTTTCGCCAACCGGCCTAAAAATGCATTGCGTGCATCTGTACTTGGTGTTTCATTGGCCATCGACCAAATTATTACCGATGCACGGTTGCGGTCGCGGGTTATCATTTCAGTCAGTTGATTTTCGGCATTTTTGTAGGTGGACTCATTTTTCCAGTCGATGGTCCAGTATACCGGTATTTCCTCCCAAACCAATAATCCCATTTCATCGGCAAGGCGAACCATGTGTTCGTTGTGGGGATAGTGGGCAAGACGAACGTAGTTGCATCCAAGTTCCTTAGCCATGGTAAGCAGCTGCCTGGCATCCTCCGGGGAATGCGCCCTGTTCTGCCCCGCCACACTCTCTTCATGGATGCAGATGCCGCGAAGGAAAATGCTTTTGCCATTGAGCAGGATATCATGGCCTTTGGTAGCAATGGTTCGGAAACCTATTTTGTCATTTATCATATCATCTCCGGACGACAAGCTAATAGTATATAAGTATGGGTCTTCCGGCGACCAGTTGCGTAATTTTTTTACGTCTATGGAAATAGGCGCCAAGCCATTGGCATCAGCAGTAAATTCTTTATTTATTTTAAGTTCTGGAATATTTACTGTCACCTTTTTATTGGTTCCATTGCCGTCCAACTTAATAAACCCGCTAATCTGCCTGTTATTTTTATGGTTAAGCTGCAATTCGTACTCCCTGACGAATGTCTGCGGCACTTCCACTAACTGCACATCCCGTGTGATGCCTCCGTAATTCCACCAGTCAGTGTTCAGGGTGGGTACGCATTCTTTGCAGCGCTTGTTATCGACCTTCACCACCACAAAATTATCTTTTGCTTTCACCAGGCCGGTCACTTCATAATTAAATGGGGTAAACCCGCCAATGTGCGTACCCAGCTTTTTCCCGTTGAGGTATACATCAGCACGGTAGTTTACCGCACCAAAATAAAGGAATACCCTGTTATTGCCTGCTTTCCCGGTATAATCAAACGACTTTTTAAACCAAACCGTCCCTTCATAATAGAATAGCTTCTCATCCTGCGTGTTCCAGTCGCCGGGAATGTTCATGACAGGAGATTTATCAAAGTCGTATTCCAGGAGTTCGGTCTTATCGGCCTGTTTGCCATTCATGAAAAAAGCGCTTTTTGACGGTTTCTCCTGTTGGTCAAATGGCTCGTAGCGGTAGTTGTAGTAGCCGTTTTCGTACGGGTCTACAATGTAATTCCATTCGCCATTTAGGCTTTGTGCAGTACGATTGTAAGCGTTGACAATGAGGTTTTCCTGTGCAAAAATTGTGGTAAAGCCCAGCAAGAACAGGGCTGTAAATAATCGTGAAGACATAGTGATGTTTGTTTGGAACTCTAAAAATAGAAAATTATGGAATGCGTAAGACGTAGTGTGGTTGATTTTCACGAATTCAGGCTCATTTGTTGGAATAGTTTGGACTTGAGGGCTGAAAGCCTGTAAGTATATCAAATAGCCACTAAATATGATTAAAATTCGTGAAAATCCGTCCCATCAGTGTTCCATTCGTTAAATCGACTTTATCCCCATGATTTTTTCCTCAAAAACCTCCTTATGATCGGATTTGCTTTTGATGCGGGTTTTATATGAATAAATGGTTGTAACCGAAAGCTCAAGGAAATCTGCTATCTGGCTGGAGTCTTGTATCCCAAGGCGATAGAGCGCAAAAATGCGCATTTCGGTATTGAGGAGTTCGCCTTTTTTTACAATGCTCCTATGGTCTTCTGAAAAAAGGGAATTGAAGTCCGTAACAAAGGTCGGGAACAGCCTAAGGAAGATAGCATCAAACTGGTGGAACAGGTCTTCGCGTTCTTTCTTAACATCGTACCGCTTCAACAGGGAAAGGAGTTCCTCCGTTTTTTTGGATATGACCTTTTGGATGCTGCTCTTTTGCAAATGGTCCAGCTTATTGATAAGGTCGGATGTTGCCTTTATGAAGTAGGTAATATACTCTTCTTTAATCGTGTTGGCTTCGCTCAGACTTTTGTTCATTTCCTGAAGTTGAGCATACGATGCAGCCATGGCCTTGCGTGAAGCATTGCGTTCCTTTAGCTGCCTGAAGATGATAATGAGGAACAATATAATGATGATCGCCAGCACCGTGAGCAGTATAACGATCTTCTCAAGCATATCGTTCTTTTCATTTACCTTGTTGAGCTGTGCCTTTTCGATAATGGGCAGTATGGTCGAAATTTCGATCTTGCGGTGGCGTGCATCATAAAAAGTAGCATCATCCATCGCCAGGTTAATGTAGTGGTTGGCCTTATCCAGATACCCCATTTTAAAAAGCTCATTAGCGAGGTTGCGCAGCGCTACTGTTTCCTTTGTGGCATTCTTCACATCGGCAATGGCAGCCATGGTAAGGTAGTGGATGGCTTTTTGCATATCACCCCGCTCTGAATAAATATAGCCCAGTGATGATGTCGCAATCCCGTAATATTCCACAGGCAGGTCAAAATTTTCAAGCCAGTGGGAAAAAGCTTTTTCGGCACCTTTCCAGTCCTGCTGCTTCATGAGCTTAAGGCTCTCGGTGGCCCAGTATTCATTGGTGTTTGGCTTTACCAATGCCAATGCTCTTTCGAGATACACATTGCCTTGCTGTATATAGGTGATATTGTAGCGCTGGTCGCGGTTATAATCGGCCAGGTCGTAATAGGCACGCGCCTTTATAGAAAAATAGTTGAAGCGGTTTTGCGTGTCGAGCTTTCCCTCATCTACCACATTCAGTGTATCGATAGCCTCCTTAAACAATCCGGATGACAGCAGTACAAATCCTTCCTTAATGCGTGTATGGTCGAGTACCTGGCGGTCTTTAAGCAAAAAAGCTACGCTTTTTGCCTCTTCAAGGTAATAATAGGCGGAATCATATTTGAAAGACTTATACTCATTGAAAAGCGATATATAATTTTCATAAAGACCTTTATTGTCGCTGTTGAGGGTAAACTTCCTTATGCTCTTTTTAAACGAATTTATCCGGCTGTACTTTTGCTTTACATAGATTTCCTTATTCGTAAGCGCCTTGTCGAGCTCTTTAAGCAAAGGTTCGACATCCTGTGCCGCCAAAAGGGCAGGGGATAGCAGCATCAGTAAGGAAATTATAAAACGCATGAGGCATATCTGTTTAAAAATCAACATTATGAATCTAACATCATAATATGATTGTAATGGCTAAATATAGTGTAAAATTTCACTATCCGCCAAATAGCGGCAGAAAAGTGAATTATCCTGATTTTTTTTCTTATAAAAATAGCAAATTCTTATTTTTTCAATTGGAAACAGCACTTTACAGACCTGTATAGCTACTTGATTTTTTAGGGTGCTTATAATTTTTAATTACCTGAAATTTAGATTTCTAAAAGAAAATAAATCGTTTTAGTACCTTGATTTTTTATGTATTTCTTTATTTAGTTTTTTTTAACACATAGCTTCGCTGTAAAGTTTCACGAAAACGATTTACCAAACTTAACTAACAAAATTATGAGACGCAAAATTACGTACGGGTTAGCGGCCATTTTATGCTCACTGGCTTTTGTCGGGTGCGATGAGCAGGACGACGGAAGCAGTGTAGACCCAATTACCGTTTATGAAAAAATGAACGGTGACTGGGGCCTGATGAACCTGAAAATGGTTGATGAATTTGCCAAGGCAAACAACATCCAGCCCAATGAGCAGAATCTGAGCACGCTGTTCAACTATGAAAATTTCCAGATCAACTTCAGCGTTGACGAGAACATCGAGCCAACAACCTACCAGGTTACCGGCGAGTTGCCGCCCCTTTTTGACCCGAGCGGTTACTGGGAACTTAGCGCGGCTTTTCAGCCCACTAATAGCGGAGGCATTAATATATTCCTGTACAGCGATGCTGCCAAAACACAAAAAACAGATGAGCTCAGGCTTACCTCTGTTCCGGGCAGCAACGGCGAAATGGAGATACAATTGGTAAGGACAGCTGATGGTACACCTTTCGTATCCTATGTATTCAGGTTAAATTCTTTAAACTAAAACCAGATGAAAAAAATTCTACCTATACTTTTTTTCGCCCTGATGCTTGCACCTTCTGCCATGAAGGCCCAAACAGCGGCCGGGTCGATAAACAGGATGTGGTCATATCCTGTAGTATATAAATATGACGAACAGGTCACTTGGTACTTTGACCTTTCGACAACCACATTTGCACCCAACCAGGATGTTTACCTTTGGATATGGTCGCCATCCGAACCGGATGCAGGCAACTGGGAAAACTCTTCCGACTTTGCTAAACTGACCTATGTAGACAATATGGTATGGAGCTTTACGCTTACGCCGACTGTATATTTCTCTAAAACGCCCGCGGAGATTGCGGCGAGCGCAGGCTTTTGGTTCCGCCTCAAGGACGATGCCGGTACTATGCAGAGCGAGGTAGGCAACATGCCTTATACTGATTTCTCATCGTTTTATACGGCCAACCAGATTATTCGTTCGTACCCCGAAGAGCCAACGCTCGACGGTGGCGTGAGCATATTGTTCAACGCTAACCTGGTTCCGGGTTTTGAAGATGCCACCAGCGTTCACTTCCACAGCGGGCTGAACAACTGGGCACTTTTACAGGAATACCAAGCGTGGCTGCCTGAAATCGTTGAGAAGACCAGGCTTAAGAATCTTGGCAACGGCTTTTGGAAAATGGACCTGGTACCTAAGGTATATTACAATGCTCCCGATGGGTTTGTGATGGAAAACATTACTTTCCTTTTTGTTAAGGGCGACTGGGCAGGCACATCGCCGGACCAGATCATTTATGCTGCAGAATATGTAGCGCCACCGCCACCGGACTTTCGCTTTTTCCCATTGCAGATCAGCAAAAGGGATTTCCTGGGCATCATCCGTAAAAACAATGAGGTAGGGGTGAACAAGCTGATTTATACGGTTACAGGCGGCAATACCGTGCTGACAGGTGAAATTACCGGTACGATGGCCGAAATAAAAGGTTTTGTAAACCTTGTAACCGGTTTGCAGAATGAGCAGAACCTTACTGAGATTCATGTTTTGGTTAAGGACAATCTGGACCATACAATAACCGATACGACCATCCCGCTTAAAATAGCAGACTAACAACCATCAACAAAAACCAAATCTGATGAACAATACAGGCACAAATAAAGCCCCCGGAAGGTGGGCAGCATCAATGGTACTCATGATGTTCATGCTTTTACTGTCCGGAGCGGCATTCGCCCAGGGCAAAAAGCTGGTATCGGGTACTGTAAATGAAAGCAGTGGAATGCCAATACCCGGTGTTTCGGTTAGGGAGGCAGGCGCTTCCAATTCGACAGCTACTGATGCCGATGGTAAATTTGCCATTGAGGTAACCCTTGGCAGTACGATAGAAATTTCCGCTATAGGTTTTACAACGCAAACAATAGTTGTTGACGCATCAACAAGCGATACCCTCAGCATAAGCCTTGAGGAAAGTACTACCGAGCTTGATACCGTTGAGATCGTAGCAGTGGGTTACGGCAGCATGCGCAGGTCGGATCTAACCGGTTCCATATCTACCGTATCGGAAAAGAACCTTGTAAAAGGTAACATACCATCTACAGAACTTGTGTTGCAAGGTAAAGTAGCGGGATTAACGGTAGTGCGTGGCAGTGGTGACCCTGCAAACGGTGGCTCTGTACGCCTTCGCGGAGGTACATCGCTAACGGCAAGCAACAACCCGCTGGTGGTTGTAGACGGTATAGCCGGTGTGGATATCAACATCGTACAGCCGGCAGACATCAAAACCATCGACATCCTGAAAGATGCTTCGGCAACGGCCATTTACGGTTCGAGGGGTGCCAATGGTGTTATCATCATCACCACCAAGGGTGGAAAAGGAGCACAGGGCCTTTCCATCAACTATAATGGCTTTATGGGCTTTGCCAATGCATCCAACAACCTTGACCTTCTTTCGGGCAACCAGTGGAGGCAGTATGTGCGTGATAACGGCATTGCCGACGCTATTGACTATGGCGGAAATACCAACTGGCAGGAAGAGTTGCAGCAAACAGGCTTTACGCAAACACATACATTAGGCATTACGTCTAACACTGAAAACAGCGGCCTGCGCGCATCGCTTTCGTACCTGAACAACGAGGGTATCATAAAAACTACAGGCCTGGAAAGGACCAGCATCAACGTAAGCAATTACCAGTATGCCTGGGACAGGAAGCTGAAATTTGACGTGGGTGTATTTGCCAACATGGACAAGTGGCACCCGCTGGACTACAGGATTTTTGAGCGTGCGTTCAACCTGAACCCTACCATCCCGGTAAGGAATGCCAATGGCAGCTATACTTCGGTAGGCGGAACGCTGTATGAAAACCCGGTAGAGATACTGAACAACAGGACAGCTGACAGCAAGCGCCACAGGGTGCTGGGCTATTTTAAGACCGAGGTCAACCTGTTTGACGGTTTCCAGGGTGTGGTAAACACTTCTGTAGAGCACAATGCACTGCAGAATAACGTTTACAAACCATCGTATGCAGTGCTGGAAGGCATGACCGAAGGCGGATATGGCCAAAAAACATACGGCGAATACCTGACTACGCAGCTTGAGGCATTCCTGAGCTACAACAAGGTGTTCGACAAGCACAGTGTGGGCGCGCTTGCAGGCTACTCGTTCCTTGAGAACATGTACGAAGGCTTTGGAGCACAGCGCAGCGGATATGAAACCGACCTGTTTGGCTACAACAACCTTGGAGCCGGTTACAGCTACCGCCTTGGAGATGTTTACTCCTACAAAGGAAAGTCAAACCTCGTTTCATTCTTTGGGCGTGCCAATTATGGTTACGACGGGAAATACATGTTTACCGGTACGATAAGGAGAGACGGTTCTAGCCGCTTTGGAGCCAACAACAAATGGGGTGTATTCCCATCGGCTGCAGTGGCATGGAACATTAGTGAGGAAGGGTTCTTCAACTATGTAAAAGAAAACCTGAAGATCAACAGCCTGAAACTTAGGTTAGGTTATGGTGTTACAGGTAACCAGGACGGCATTGGCGAATATAAGTCGCTTTCCATCCTTGGCGTGGGCCAGGACAGCTATTATGACCCTGCCACAGGCTCATGGAGCCTTGCGTATTCGCCTACACAAAACCCCAATCCTGACCTGAAGTGGGAGCAAACCACTCAGCTGAACTTTGGTGTTGACTTTAGCGTAAGCGATTTCCTTACCGGTACATTTGAAGTGTACAATAAAAATACAAAGGACCTGCTCTACACTTACCAGGTACCGCAGCCGCCTTATCTTGTAGGTACAATGCTGGCCAACGTAGGTGAGCTTTCGAACAAAGGTGTAGAGCTTACACTGAATGCCAACATCATCAACAACGACAAGTTTACATGGGATGCCAACATGGTATTTGCAAAAAATAAGCAGAAGATAGAAAAGCTAAGCAATCAGGTGTATGAGACCGACCGTATTTACAGCGGATCGCTCCACGGGCTTGCGGGTATGTCCAACCAGTTTGCCCAGATTATTGATGAGGGCTATGCGGTGGGAACCTTCTACGGCAAGCAGTACCTGGGCATGGATGAGGACGGCGCCCAGATACTTAGCGAAGACGACAGGGTGCTTGGCGATGTACAGCCTGACTTTACCCTTGGCTTCGGGATGAACTTTACCTACAGCAGCTTTGACTTTGGTTTTACAGGTTACGGAATGTTTGGGCAGAAGGTGCTTAATGCTACCAACATGATGCTGAACGACCCGAACAGGATGCCGGCCTACAACATAACGGATGATTTTGTAGGCAGCCCGCTTACATCGGCTCCGGCTTTCTCAAGCTACTGGCTGGAAGATGCCTCGTTCTTCAGGCTGCAGACAATGACTTTGGGGTATACACTTCCGCTGAAAGAATCGAAATTGAGGCTGTATGCAATGGCCGAGAACGTGTTTGTAATAACTGATTACAGCGGCGTAGACCCTGAGGTAGACAACACCGGCCTTGCCAACCCTGGCATAGACAGGTTCAATAACTATCCGCGTCCGAGGACTTTCTCATTGGGATTGAACTTTACGCTGAACCACTAAGAATTGCTAACTTATAAATTAAGAAAAATGAGAACCAAGATAACAGCAGCAATACTTTTTAGCATGCTATTCACCTTTTCGTGTACCGATCTGGAAGAGGATTTGTATGACAGGGTACCGGACGATAATTTTGGGCAGACCCCCAGCGAGATACAGGCGCTGGTGGGCGGGGCATATTCCTCGCTAAGGGGATTTGCCGACGGTATTTCCAACTCGTACCCCACCTGTGAGTATGTGTTTTTCCTGAACGAGGTAGCTTCTGACGAGGCAACCATACCAACCCGCGGCACCGACTGGTTTGACGGCGGGCGTTACCAACAGGTGCAGCGCCACGAATGGACATCCGACAACGGGATGCTCCTTTCGGCATGGAGGTACTGCTATGCAGGCATCGCCAAGGTGAATGCCATCATTTACCAGGTAGACAAATCAGGACTTTCTGATGAGGCAAAGCTGCCTATTTATGCAGAGTTGAGATCGGTAAGGGCATACTATTATTATATGCTCCTGGATATGTTCGGCAACGTGCCTATCGTAACCGATTTTGAAGACCAGGCACTCCCTGCTAACTCAACCCGTCAGCAGGTATACGATTTTGTGGAGACAGAACTGTTGGAATCCTTGCCAAACCTGCCATCACAGATCATTTACTCGAAATTCACACAAAATGTGGCCTATGCGATGCTGGCAAGGCTGTACCTCAACTCAGAGGCATTCATTGGCGAACCGCGCTGGCAGGACTGCATCGATATGTGCCAAAACATTTCCGGTTACAGCCTGACTCCTGATTACTTTGCGAGTTTCAAAACAGAGAACCATACCTCGCCAGAGATCATATTTGCCATACCATACGACCAAAAAGCCGGAACCGTAGGTAACTACATGTCATCTATGAGCTGCCACTACCTGCACAGGTTTACCATTTCGGCAACAGGGGATTATCCCTGGAGTGCCAACGGTATGTGTGCGCAGCCGGGTGTGTATTCGTCATTTGATGACCTTGACAGGAGGAAAAAAGCAATGATACAGGGCGACCAGATCAACCTTGCCACAGGCCAGGTGATTATCATGGACAGCGGGCAGCCATTAAGCTATACTGAAGATGTGAACCTGACCGATGCCAAACAGAACGAAGGCGTAAGGCTGGGCAAGTATGAGATGAAGGCAGGCGAGCAGTGGGAACGCGACCACGATTTTGTAGTGATACGCTATGCCGAGATCCTGATGATGCAGGCCGAATGCTATGTGCGCCTGGGCTCACCGGGGCTGGCACAGCCGTTCGTTCAACAGATAAGGGAGCGTGCCGGGCTGGAAACTCCGGGTACTATCGACCTTGATTTCATAGACAAGGAACTGCTTCGCGAATTCGTCTTCGAAGGCAGGAGAAGGACCGATAACATCAGGTTTGGCACCTACTTCCAGCCATGGTGGGAAAAAGGTTCCACACCGCAGTACAGGGCGATATTCCCTATACCGGCAACGGTACTGGCAACGAATACCAATCTGACCCAGAATCCGCAATATTAAGTTAGGTTATGCCGGCCCCTCCATGTTTGGGTTAGTTCATGGAGGGCCGGTTTTTATATTGTAGGCCCATAGGAGGGCTTTTCATGAACTACCCTCTAAAAAGCATCAAAATTCAATTAAAATGAACAAATACAGATTATTGTTACTTCTCGGGATCGTGAATGTTTTTTTCGCGTCAAGCTGCAGTAAGGATGAGTCCGGCGGCGGCAATCCTCCTGCTGAGACATTTGATCCCGTTGCGGTAACAAAAAGCAACACGACAAAAATTTACATGCACTACATGCCGTGGTTTGAAACCAAAGAGAGCAGTCCTGACGGCCAATGGGGCTACCACTGGAGGATGGGCAACAAAAACCCTGACATAATGGATGCCAATGGCAAGCGGGAAATCGCCGCACATTATTATCCGCTGATAGGGCCTTACCATTCGGGCGACAAGGATGTGATAGAGAACCACCTGCTCATGATGAAGTATGCAGGAGTAGACGGTGTGCTCATCAACTGGTATGGCACGTATGACCTGAATGATTACCGCATTAACAGGGACAATTCCGAGGCGCTCATCGAAATGCTTGATGAAGTGGGGCTGGAGTATGCGATAGTGTATGAAGACCGCTTCCTGCAAAACATTGTAGACGCAGGCCTTGCACCGGCAACAGTAACTGCCGCAAAGGCAGACATGGCCTATATGCAGAACAACTATTTTAACGATGCAGAATACATTAAGATAGACGGCAAGCCGCTATTGCTCAACTTTGGGCCGATAACACTTACCAGTCCGGATAACTGGACCAATGCGTTTGCCAACCTGAACCCCAAGCCGCACTTTTTGACCCTGTGGTATGAATCGGCGGAGGCAGGGGCTAATGCGGCCGGCGAATACTCATGGGTGTACCAGGACAATACGCACATATCAAACTTTTATGCCAACAGGGTGCCCACACTGGGATTCTCGATGGGCAGCGCTTACCCCGGCTTTAACGACTATTATGCCCAGGGCGGCGGCGGTGCGGCAATTGGCTGGACCATCCCGCATGGCAATACGCTGGACCAGACACTGGCCATGGCAACAGCCTCGGGTACCGATTACCTCCAATTGATCACGTGGAATGACTTTGGCGAAGGTACCATGATCGAGCCAACCCAGGAATTCGGCTACAGCTATGTAGAAAAGGTAAAAGCCTTTGCAGGTGTAGCGGGAAACAATGTATTTGATAAGATAAGCAGGCTGTTTGAATTAAGAAAGCAGTACAGGGGCAACACGGCTATACAACGAAAGCTGGACAGGGCTTTTGGCTTTTTCGTATCAATGCAGCCCGATAAGGCCATTGAACAGCTTGATGAGATAGACTAAATTAAATGCCACTAATTATAATGAAAAAAATACCATTCAGGCAATGCATTGCAGCCATCATGCTGGTGATACTGTCGTGCAGCGCCCAAAAAACATATAAAGTTGCTTCCCCGTCTAAAAATAACGAAGTTACTTTTAGCCTGACCAAAACCGGTCAGCCGCAATATACGCTTACATCCGGCGGGAAGAAAGTGCTTGAGCCCTCACTGATGGGCTTTGAGTTTGACGGCCTTCCTAAAATGACCGACGGCTTCAGGGTGCTTTCGACTGAAAAAAATACGGTAGATTCAACATGGGAACAACCGTGGGGTGAGTTCAAAAAGATAAAGGACAATCATAACGAGCTCACCATTCATCTTGAGGAGACCGGTGGGCAAAAACGTAAGATGGACATTATCTTCCGGGTGTTTAACGACGGGGCAGGGTTCAGGTATTCGTTCCCAAAGCAGCCCAACTTAAACCAGGTGAAGATTTCCAATGAGCTTACTCAATTTGTATTCCCTGCCGATGAAAATGTGTGGTGGATACCCGTACACCGGGAAAACAGCTACTACGAAAGCCATTACCGAAAAACGGCCATGAGTAAAACCGATACCATCAATACACCTGCTACTTTCGAGACCAAAAGCGGGCTGTTCCTGGCATTGCACGAAGCGGCACTTACAGATTATGCTTCGATGACGCTGCTCAAAGGTAAAGGCAACACCTACACCAGTGAACTGGTGCCATGGGCAGACGGGACTAAAGTATACGCGCAGGCACCTTTTGCAACACCATGGCGTACAGTTATTGTGGGCAAGAAGCCGGGCGACCTGGTTACATCTACCCTGATGCTGAACCTTAACGAGCCGTCTAAAATTAATGACACTTCATGGATCGGGCCGTCCAAATACATCGGTATCTGGTGGGGCATGCACCTGGAGAAATTCTCATGGGGGCAGGGGCCAAAGCACGGAGCAACAACGAAGATCACCAAAGAATATATTGATTTCGCCGCAAAGCACGGCCTTAACGGTGTTTTGGTGGAAGGATGGAATGTAGGCTGGGACGGCGACTGGACGGCAGATGGCAGGGCTTTCAGCTTTACGCAGCCGTACCCTGATTTTGACATCCAAGAGATTACACGGTATGGCAAGTCTAAGAACGTACGCCTCATCGGCCACCATGAAACGGCAGGCGCGGCAAAGCACTATGAAAGCCAGCTGGAAGATGCTTTTAAGCTGTACAACGAGTTGGGTGTGAATTCGGTGAAAACAGGCTATGTAAATAAATATCTCGACAAAAAGGAATGGCACGACAGCCAGTACGGTGTGCGCCATTACCGCAAGGTGGTGGAGACGGCCGCGAAATACAAGATCATGATTGATAACCATGAACCGGTAAAAGGCACGGGATTACAGCGTACCTACCCGAACCTGATGAGCTGGGAAGGCGGCAGGGGGCAGGAGTACAACGCATGGTCTGACGATGGCGGCAACACTACAGACCATACCGTACTGCTACCGTTTACCCGTATGCTTTCGGGGCCGATGGACTATACGCCGGGCAACTTTGGATTTGATTACAAGCTGCCGCAGGGCGCGAAGGTAAATACTACATTGGCGCACCAGCTAGCGTTATATGTGGTACTGTTCAGCCCGTTGCAAATGGCCTCCGACCTGCCGGAGAATTATGAAGGCAGGCGCGAATTTGAATTTGTAAAGCAGGTACCATGCATCTGGTCAGAAACTACGGTACCCGATGCTAAACTTGCAGAGTATACAGTAATAGCCCGCAAGGACTGGAACAGCAGCGACTGGTACATGGGCGCTATCACCAACAAGGATGCACGCAGGCTTAGCGTGCCGCTGAACTTCCTGGAGGCAGGGAAATCATACAAGGCCGAGATATATGCTGATGGCGCAGGAGCCGATTACAAAACCAATCCGTACCCTGTAACCATCGAAAGCAAAACGGTCACAAGCAAAACCGTGCTTGAAGTAAACCTTGCTTCAGGCGGTGGCACGGCAATACGCTTTACAGAAGTGAAATAATTTTGATTCAGGAGTTTTCATACAAGTGGGAAAGGCAGCTTTAGGGCTGCCTTTTTCATTGCCGGCAAAAAAATCCCCGGTATGCAGTGCATCCGGGGACCTACTAAACAAATTACGGTTATGGACCGATAATTATCTTTTTATAACAGTGCCGTCCCTAAGCTCTTCACTGGCTTGCTTCACCAGTTTGTCGTTCGGGGCCAGGTTACCGAATATTTCTGTGTCCTCATCTGTTTCGCGGCCTTTTTTTACTTCTACACGCTGTGCTTTGCCGTCGTTTACACGAATCACGAATATGCCTTCAGCACCATTGATTACAGCCGATTTAGGTACTACAAAAGTGCTGTCCTTTGCATTGAGCGGTATTTTAACTTCGGCCACCATGCCGGGCAGGAGCCTGCCGTCGTTATTGATGACATCCATTTCAACACGTTCCGATCGCAGCCTAAGGTCAAGCGCGCCCGACATGCGCTGTATTTTCGCTTTAAAGCTGTCGTTTGGCCTTGAGCGTACCGTAAAGCTCATTTCATCTCCATTTTTCAGGTAGCCCGTATAAGCTTCGGGAACCGATACCGCGAGCCTGAGCTTCTTTTGGTCCTGAACGGTAAGCAGCGGCAGGTCAGACCCCTTTCCGGCAGGCCCTACATAAGCGCCGGTGTTCACGTTACGCGCAGTTACAATGCCTGTAAATGGTGCACGGATTTGCAGGTAGCCCCGGTTCACCTGTATCTCCCTTACCGATGCCTTCGCGGCTTGCAGTTGGGCATAATCAGAGCTTTTGCGGGCCAGCGCAATGTCGAGGTCGTTTTTAGAGATGGTGCCTTCCACTTTGCTGGTTTCCAAAAGGCGGTTGTAGGTAGCGTTGCTGGCCGTATATACTGCCTCCGCAGAATGCAGCCTCGACTGTGCCGCGGCAAGTTGCGAGCTAATTTCGGGGGCTTCCAGCTCTATCAGCAATTGCCCTGCCTGTACCTGTGAGCCTATGTCGACCTTAAGGTCCTTTACATAGCTGGAAACTTTAGCGTACAGGTCTACCTGGCGAAAGCCCGATAATTCTGCCGGAAGGCTAAGTTCCGAAGACAGTTTTTCTTTTTTCAGGTCAAAGGTTTCTATTACCGGTTCGGTCTCTACCGGTGCCGTTTCTTTTTTCTCTTCACCGCAGCTGTTGAGCACCGCAGCCAGCAGGAGCGCCGATGGTATAAGTATCTTTTTCATTTTATTGGTGTTGTGTCGTTGGTTCATAAAATTTACTTTCAGGGTCTTCGGGGTCAAGCGATACCGATTGTGTCGTTGCCTTGCCCTGGGCCCACGCAAAAATAAGCGGCAGGACGACCAGTACGGCAAAGGTGGAGAACAAAAGCCCGCCTATCACCGCACGGCCCAATGGGGAGGTTTGCTCACCGGCTTCTCCGTGCCCTATGGCCATGGGGAGCATACCCGCAATCATGGCTACCGATGTCATGATGATGGGGCGGAGGCGGAGGGAAGCAGCCTCCCTTGCCGATTGCAATGCATTGCCATTTACCTTCCGAAGCTGTTCGGCATTGGTAACCAATAGTACCGCATTGGCGATAGATACCCCGACCGACATGATGATGCCCATGTAGGATTGCAGGTTGAGTGTCGATCCTGTTGCCAAAAGCAGCAGCAGCGCGCCCAGTACTACCGCAGGCACTGTAGTCAATACCACAAGCGATACCCTGAACGACTGGAAGTTAGCGGCGAGCATCAGGAAGATGACCACAACAGCTACCAACAGCCCCGATTGCAGGCTCGACATGGTTTCGGTGAGTACCTTGCTGAGGCCAATGGGCTCAATGAACAATCCCCTTGGCAGCTCGCCCAGGCTGCTTATTACTTTGCCTACATCTTTAGTGGCTTCCCCAAGGTCGGTGTGGTCAATATTGGCTGTGACCGATATGTAAGGCATCGCTCCCAGGTTATCGTTTTGCCCGTGTGTTTCGGAAAGTGTTATGGACGCAACATCGCCCAATACCGGCCTCGCCGAATTTTTAAGCAACGGGATTTCCTCAATGTCCTGTTTTGTGGTCATTTTGTTCAGCGGCACCTGTACCTGCACGCTGTACGATAATCCGGCTTTTTCATCTACCCATGTGTTTTTCTCTGTATAGCGCGATGATGAGGTGGAAGCGATAAGCGAACGCGAAATGTCGTTCATGTCTACACCCAGCTGTGCCGCCCTTGTCCTGTCGATATTGATATTGAGGGCAGGGTAGTGGATGGGCTGTGCAATTTGTACGTCCCTGAAATACTCTCTTTGCTTCAACTGCGCTATAATCTTATTCGCATATTCTTCATTCAGCTTTTTGTTTTTTCCAGCTATGCGTATCTCAACCGGTGTTGGCGAGCCCTGGCTCAGCACTTTATCGGTTAGCTCTATCGGCTCGAACGATACAGTCACGCCCGGAACGTTTTTCTTTATCCTTGCCCTCAGGTCATCCTTAAAGGTGTCCATGTCGGTATGGAAATCCTTGAGCGCTATTTGGAATACGGCTTCGTGCGGCCCGGCCATGAACATGTATATAGGCGAAACAGAGAACAGAGATGGGTGCGTGCCCACATATACTGATGATATGCCTATATGTTCCCTGCCTACCATTTGTTCCATCTCTTTCAGTACGCTTTGTGCTTTTTCTTCGGTGCGCTCTATGCGGGTACCGTCGGCAAGGCGCATGCGCATCTGGAACTGGCTGGAGTTTACCTTCGGGAAAACATCCTGGCCTATAACATTCAGCAGCAATAGGGCGATGGCAGTAATCCCTAACAAATAGGCAATGCCCACAAACTTCCGCTTCGGCATCAGCCTGTCTATCATCCGCATGAACGATGCGCGGAAGCGTTCAAATCGGCTGACTTTGCCATCATCGTTATAATCTTCGCGTTCAGAAAATTCGCCTTTTTTATCAGTACCATGGTTTCCGTGGTTTCCGGCTTTCATCAGCCAGTTGGCCATCACGGGAACAAAGGTTTGCGAAAGCAGGAACGATATCACCATGGAGAAGCCTATGGCCATGGCCAAGGGTAGGAACAGCGCTCCCGGTATGCCCTTCATGATGAAGGCCGGTGCAAATACCGCAAGGATACACAGCAATATCAATAGTTTGGGCAGTGCTATTTCCTTACAGGCATCCCAGATGGCGAGGGCTTTGGGCTTGCCCATGTCGAGGTGCTGGTGGATGTTCTCAATGGTTACGGTACTCTCGTCCACAAGGATACCGATGGCGAGCGCAAGCCCGCTCAGCGACATCAGGTTGATGGTTTGCCCGAACAGCTTGAGGAACAGTACCCCCGATATGATGGAGATGGGGATGGTCAGGATAACGATGAGCGCAGCCCTGCGGTCGCCGAGGAACAGGATAACCATGAGCCCGGTAAGTATCGCCCCTATGATGCCCTCGGTAACAAGGCTTTTTACGGAGTTGATCACGTATACCGACTGGTCAAATTCATAGGATATCGTTACATCTTCGGGCAGTGTGCTCTGGATTTTGGAGAGGTTGGCCTTCAGGTTCTTCACCACTTCCCAGGTCGAGGCATCCCCGGCTTTGGCAATGCTCACATATACCGACCGCTTGCCGTTTACCAGGGCGTATCCTGCGGTAATGTCGGCGCCGTCTTTTACAGTGGCGACATCGCCCAGCGAAAGGTTTTGCACACCGCCTTTAAACAGCGGTATCTTTTCGAAATCCTTAACCTCTTTTATGGTGTTGTTGGTTGGCGTCAGGTAGTTTTTATCGCCTATCCTCACATTGCCCGACGGCGCTGTCTGGTTATTGATCTTTATTGCTTCAACAATCTGGTCGGGCGTAAGGTTGTGCGCCCGCAGCTGTGCCGGGTCAACATTGATCTCAATGGTCCTTGGGCTTCCGCCGAAAGGGGGAGGGGAGAGCAGCCCGGGAATGGAGGTAAACGATGCCCTTACATACACGTTGGCCAAATCCTGGAGCTCGTTATTGCTGCGGGTTTTGCTGCTTAGTACCAGCTGCCCTACGGGTAAGGAGGAAGCATCAAAACGGATGACGAACGGCGGTTGCGACCCCGGTGGGAAAGCAGCCTGTATCCTGTTAGCAAGGGCGCTCAGCTCGGCTGCTGCCTGTGCCATGTTGGTATCTTCGTAGTAGGTAACCTTCATCAGGGTAAGGCCCTGTATGTTTTTGGTTTCTATTGACTTCACACCATTGGCAAAAAGCATGATGTTGATGTAGTTTTTGGCGAAATACGACTCCATCTGGTCGGGTGTGTAGCCACCAAAGGGGTGCGCGAGGTAGATAACGGGAAGGTTCATTTTGGGCAGGATGTCCACTTTTATGTCCCTTACCGCACCGATGCCGAAAAAGAACAGCCCGGCTACAAGCACCAGTATGGATATAGGTTTGCGAAGTGCAAAACGTATTAGATTCATTACGTAGCGTTATTAAAATTCGTTCATAAAAAGGTTGAAGTCGCCTGTTGCCGCGGCTTTCATCAGCAGGGCCTGCCATACGTTGGTGTAAATCACGTCGCGGTCGGTCTCGGCGCGGTTCAGGGTGTATAGTGCCTGAGTTACATCTACAAGGTTGGTAAGCCCGTTGTTGTACAATGCGGTGCGCTGCCTGTAGGCCTGCTGTGCGGCGCTTACCTGTTTCGGGGCTTCGTTATAGTTTTGCATTGCAAAATCCAGTCGGGCATTGGCGGCATCCTCCTGTGCTTTCAGCTGTATGTCTATGGCTTTATATTCTTCCTCAAGGCCCTGCGAAATAAGCTTTTGGGCGCTGACTTTCTTAGACGAACGGGCTATCGTCGTAAGGTTCCAGGTCATGCCCACCCCAAAGAGGTAGTTTTGCCGCGTAGGGTCGATGCCGTCGAGGTAATTTTGGGTAAAGGAGTTCTGGTCCGAGGCGTAATCGCTGTTAAAGCCCGAAGCCCTTGCCTGATACACCCCAAAGAGGCTGAAGGTTGGGTAATATTCCCTTTTATATAGGCCCAGCTGGCTGTTGCTGTAGTCGATGCGGCTTTTGTAGAAGCGGCGGACAGGGTTGTTCACACTTTCTGACGGATTGCTCCCCGTAAAGATGGCTTTAGGCACACGGGCAACGAGGGTGGTATCGGCAATAAAATTGGCTACATCAACCCCCATGAGTTCTGCAAGCCTGTTGTTTTGCATCTTTATCTGTTCCCGTATCTGGTTCAGGGAAATTTTTGCCCTCGAAACTTCGGCGGATGCCAATGTGGAATCGACTCCCGGTAAAAGCCCGTTCTTAACCCTGATGGTGGCATTGTCGAGCACTACCTGCGAGCGGTCCAGGTTTTTGATTTGGGAGCGTTCCAGGCGCTGGCTGGCAAGGAGGTTGAGGTAGGCCCCGGCAATCCGTACTTTTTGTTGGAACTGTTCCTGTTCAAAGTCAAGCTGCTGGCGTTCGGCATCGGCTTTGGCAATGCTGATGCGCTGCTTCATCCTCCCGAAGGTGAAGAAATCCCAGTTCATATTCACCAGGTACAGCGCCCCAAAGGCGGCATTCCAGTTTTGTTCCGGCAACGGAAGCCCTGAAGAAGCGACCCCGAGCCCGCCAAACCCATAAAGCGGCCCATTCTGCCCGTTTACGGTTCCGTAATCCTGCTGTGCAGAAAGGTTCAGGTTGGGCAGGTAATCCCTCCGTGCCTGTTTTACGGTTTCCTGTGCTGCTTTTGCATAATTGCCCTTTGCCTTCACCATGCCATAGTTGGCCATACCGGTATCGATGGCGTCACGCAGCGACAATTTTGTCTGGCCAAAACCCGAAATGGCGGCAAGCAATAAAAGCAGGGATACTTTTTTTAAATGCATTAATTGTGTTTTAAGTAGATGATCTGGAAAATTATGATGCAAATTTACTTAGGCATTCAATGCAGTCCCCTGAATTAATGATGAATTGAATTGGTCATACAATTTGGGGCATTTATATATATAAGTGCTTACTTTGCAGTAAGAAATGAAGTGATGAACAAATTTTTCAGGAATGTTATTGATAATAAATGGTGGCAGGAATTTTTTATCCTCGCATTTTCATTTATACTTTTCAGCCTTAACGACTGGATACTCATCAAGTCGTGGCGGGGCATATGGTCCGGATGTGCCTACTTTCTTATGCTTTACGGGCATGCGCAGCTCAACCGCTTCCTGTTGCTGCCTTTATTGCTGAAAAAGCATAAAGCATTGCTGTACATCCTGCTGAGCCTTGCGCTTGCGGCCGTTTTTTCGGTAATCATGTATCAGGTGGCCAACCTATGGATCTATAAAAACTGCTTCCTGTATAAGTCATCCGAGCAGCAGAGTTATATTTTCCAGGCGGCAACACTGGTAGCTACGCTTATATGCATCCTTTCAGTGCACATGATACTTAAATTTTACCGCCAGCGGAAAGACCTCGACCAGGAAAAGCTGCTCTACAACCAGGTGCAGATCAGTTCGCTTAAGGAACAATTAAACCCGCATTTCCTTTTCAATACGTTCAATACGCTTTACGGCATCAGCCTGCAGTACCCTGACCGTACGCCGGGCCTCATCATGCACGTATCGCAGCTGATGCGCTACCAGTTGGAAAGCAACGAAAGGCAGTGCGTTCCGCTCGAAGACGAGATAAACTTCATTACCAGCTATATCGAGCTTGAGAAAGAGCGTGTGGGCTACCGATGCAACATTAGCTTGAATACTGAGATTGACAGGGATAATACCTACAAGATTCCGCCCATGCTGCTCATCTGCTTTATTGAAAATGCTTTTAAGCACGGCACCTGTACCATTGAGAAGTGCTTTGTGGATGTTGACATATCGGTGACCGACGGAAAGCTGGAAATGATGGTGCGCAACTCGCTGCCGGAGAAAAAGGATGAAGTGGTTTCTACAAAAATCGGCATCAGGAATACGGTTGAGCGCCTCAAATTGCAATATGGCAGCAACTATTCTTTGGATATCACTGAATCAGATGTTTATACCGTGAAATTACAATTACACCTGAAGAGGTATGAAACCGCCCGTTAAAAAATGCATCATAATAGACGATGAGCCGGCGGCACACTATGTGCTGGCTAACTACATAAAGCAAAATCCGGCCCTGGAGCTTGTTTACGAAGGCTATAATGGCGTGGAGGCTTTGGAATACCTTCAGGAAAACAGGCCCGACCTTGTTTTCCTGGATATTGACATGCCCGGATTATCGGGCATGGAATTGCTGCAAAAGCTTGAGAAGCCACCGCGGACCATACTTACGACCGCATATTCTGAATTTGCACTGGAAAGCTATGAATATGGCGTACTGGATTACCTGCTCAAGCCCATTTACTATCCACGTTTTTTAAAGGCGGTTGAAAGGTTCTTCGAGCTTGAAGGATTTGCTGAAGGCACCATCGGGCAGCAAGAGGAAGCATCGGGTGTCATTGCCGTTAAGGTAGACAGCGACATCCTTGACATTGACATAAGCCTGATACTGTATGCCCAAAGCTATGGCAATTATGTAAAGATAATTACGCAAAAAAGGAATTATCTGGCCACCATTACCACCAATGACCTGGAAAAACTATTGCCTTCAACACATTTCATGAGGGCGCATAAATCGTACATCATCGCCCTCGACAAGGTGGATGAGGTGAGGAAAGACCTTGTGCTGATAAAAGGCAATCCAATCCCGATAGGCATTACCTACCGGCGGGAATTGACAGAAAGGCTGAGGCATTTTTAAATACCCCACCCTGCAGCGGATTTAAGCGGGATTGCTTCATGCTGTTTCTTTAGGGATAAAATTGATCAATACAATTCTGAATAGGCCTAACTTCAGGAATTACTTTTATATTTGACCGAAATATAAGACTGTTGCGGTTAACCCAAACAATAGAGAAACAAAGCCACAAATTAGATGAAAAAGTTAGCATTTCTATGCTCTTTAGTATGCATGACCGGTGCATTTGCACAACAGGTTACAGAGAACGACAGCATTGCAACCGATACGTTATCGCCTGCTCCGCTGAAATTTCATTATAAGCAGCTTATCATACCGTCTGTGCTTATCGGGTATGGGGTTATCGGCATTGAGAGCGACCAGCTCAAAAGCTTTAATACGCAGTTGCGGGATGAGGTAAAGGAGGATATTGATGAAAAAACGTCAATTGATGACTTTAGCCAATGGGCTCCGGCAGCATCAGTCTTCGCCCTTGATGCCCTTGGGATAAAAGCAAAAAATTCGCTACGCGACAGGAGTGTAATTTTGGCAACATCCTATTCGATAATGGGACTTACAACCCTGGCGGCAAAATCAATTACTCAAATCGAACGGCCTGACAAAAGCGCAAACAATTCTTTCCCATCGGGACACACGGCAACTGCTTTTGCCGGAGCAGAATTTCTTATGCAGGAATACAAGCATGAATCGGTCTGGTACGGAATTGCAGGTTATGCCGTCGCTACAGGTACGGGCCTGTTCAGGATTTATAACAACAAACACTGGCTTACCGATGTGGCTGCAGGTGCGGGAATAGGCATTTTGAGCACAAAGGCGGCCTACTGGATCAACCCCATTATAACAAAGGCCTTATTTGGGGACAAACAGGCAAAATCAGGGACCTCGGCTCTAATGCCGGGTTATGACGGCAGGACCTTTGGGCTTGCTTTCGTTAAACTATTTTAAAAGCAGCTGGCCTTAAAAATAATTCAGGGTCAATGAAAGAGGTAAAAGGAAATCATTTTAATTGGCTTCCGGCAAAACGCAGTTTGGGCCCGGCACATTTTGTTTTATTGGCAGGCCTGTTGAATTTCGTTTTATTCCATTATCCTTTTTATGCTTTTGTTTTTGCCAATGCCGATTATAAAAGCTGGAGCGGCATTGGTTTGATCTTAAGCTTAATTATCCTGATGCCTGTTGCCTACGCACTTGCATTCTATATTATTTTTTTTATATCACGGCGGGTTGGCAAGGCTCTTATGGCATTTTTTTTTGTTGCCAGTTCCCTTGCATTTTATTTTGTTGCTACCTACGGCGTTATAATCGATGAGAGTATGATTGGTAATGTTTTGAATACCAATACAGAAGAGTCGGGCAGTTTTTTTTCTGCAAAGCTTGTGCTTTTTGTGGTGTTTTTAGGGATCATTCCCGCAGTATTTGTACTAAGGACCAAAGTTATAAATACTTCCCTAAAGAAGTTTTTAGCCACCACTTTTGCCGCTTTGGCATTTATCGTTGCTTTGGTCTTCCTCAATGCGGGCAACTGGCTTTGGATAGACAAAAACTCAAAAAGGCTTGGAGGCCTTGCGATGCCATGGTCGTATACCGTAAATACATCGCTTTTTTACGTCCATAAGTATAAAAAGAACCAAAAAGAAATTTTATTGCCGGATGCTGCGATTACAGACCATAAGAAATCAGTGATGGTTTTGGTTATTGGGGAATCGGCCAGGAGGCAAAATTTTTCACTGTATGGATATCCTAAAAATACAAACCCGTTACTTTCAAAAACCCCCGGCATATCCCACTTTGATGCCACTTCGTGCGCTACGTATACAACAGCCGGCGTAAAATGCATACTGGAACATACGGCTACCGACGAACTGTATGAAATTTTACCCAACTACTTATACAGGAATAATGTTGAGGTAATATGGAGAACTACAAACTGGGGGGAGCCGCCGGTTCACATAAAGCAATATCAGGACAGGGAAGCCTTACGGTCAATATGCACCGGAGACGGATGCAGCTATGATGAGGTGCTTCTTGCCGGCCTGAAAGAACAGATAATGGCAAGCAAAAAAGATAAGATACTTGTCGTGCTGCATACCAGTACCAGCCACGGGCCTACATACAGTAAAAAGTACCCGCCTCAGTTTGAATCTTTCAAGCCTGTGTGCAATAGTGTCGAACTTGCCAACTGCACCAATGATGCACTTATGAATGCGTATGATAATACCATTGTTTATACCGACTATATTTTGCACAAGGTCATTGAAAACCTGCAAGAGCTGAAAGAATATGACAGTGCAATGATTTTTGTTTCAGATCATGGGGAATCGCTTGGAGAAAAAAATCTTTACATGCATGGCATGCCGATGAGCATTGCTCCAAAGGAACAGTATGAAATCCCATTCATTGTTTGGGTTCCGGAGGGTTCAGGGCAGCTAAAGCCATTAAAAACGGTATCGCAAAACCATGTGTTTCACAGCGTTCTGCATTTTTTGAGCGTGAAGAGCCCGGTTTATAATGAGGAGATGAACATCTTTAAGAAATAATACATCCACGTTATTCAAAAATAAGGCATAAGGCTTATTTTTCGTTTTCCAGTCGGTCGATTATAGCCTGCATTTGCCTGATCTCCTTTTTCTGGGCCTCGATGATCTGTAGTGAGAGCTGTTTTACTTCGGCATCCCGGATGCCGGCATTTTTACTTGTGAGTATTGCGGAGGAATGGTGTGGTATCATGGCTTTCATGTATTGAATGTCTGAAATGAAAACCTGCTCCCGAAGGCAATATAGTGAAAGTGAAAATATGCTTGCCGAAAGTACGGTGATGAGGATGTTCATTTTACGGTTCTTATACATCATGGGCATGAAGAGCAGCATCAATACAGCCATAGGGGCGACCATCAATAAAGCCATATAGAATCGCGTTATGCTAAGGTATATGTGGCCGGCCTCGTCAACATTCAAAAACATTACAGTGTACATCACTATAAAAGATACTGCAAGCATAGCAGGCATTTTTTTATAATTTTCCATGTTTTAATTTTTAAAACCCTAATTTACAAAAACATAAGGTTATATAATTCCTGACAGCTTGCGGTAACATAAGATTAACATATGGTTTCTTTTATCAATTTACCTTTCATATTCCTTTAATTAGCCTTAAATTAGCGATACATCACCTCAAACAATCCTATGAAAGATTCCCCTGCACACAAGCTTAATGAATTGAAAGCTACAGCCATATGCGGCAATGACATCACCTCCTCGTGTTTATATGTGTCGGCGCTTACCATAGGATTTGCAGGGCAATACGCCTGGATATCGCTGCTTATTGTTGCCTTTGTGCTCTATCTTTTTCGAAGGATATATGGTGAAGTGGTTGGAGCGCTCCCCCTTAACGGCGGGGCATATAACGTATTATTAAATACATCCAGTAAGAAAATTGCATCGGTGGCAGCGATCCTTACGGTGCTTTCGTATATGGCCACCGCTGTGATCTCGGCAAGTGAGGCAATGCATTACCTGCATGCGATTTTTCATGGCCTCCCTGTGCTTGTGGCAACAGTGGTAGTCCTTGTCCTTTTTACAATATTGGCTATTATAGGGATTGGTGAATCTGCCATAGTCGCGGTGGTCATTTTTGCCATCCACCTGCTGTCCCTTGTCTTATTGGTGGGGGCATCATTATATTTTGTGTTTTCCCACGGATTTGACACCTTTCATCTCAATTGGGATATGCCGGTGAATCCTAAAGGCATAGTGTACACCCTTTTCTTGGGATTCTCGGTAGCGATGCTGGGCATTTCAGGATTTGAAAGCTCTGCCAATTTTGTAGAAGAGCAGCAGCCGGGAGTATTTCGCAAAACCCTTCGTAATATGTGGGTTATCGTAAGCTTTTTTAATCCTGTCATAGCCCTGCTCCTTATAGCGATCATACCTTTTGTAGAACTGGGTGAGCACCGGGAATCGCTGCTGTCTTATATGGGCAATGTTACTGGCGGGGCATGGCTTGCATGGCTGGTGGCGGTAGATGCGGTGCTGGTCCTGTGCGGTGCGGTGCTTACGTCATTTGTGGGGGTATGCGGGTTACTGAAGCGCATGACCCTGGACAGGATCCTGCCCAACTATTTTTTAAAGGAAAATAAAAAAGGCTCCAGCTACAGGATCATAATTGTATTCCTGCTGCTGTGCATATCGGTGCTGTTGGTGACGGGAGGGGAGTTGGAATCTCTTGCAGGGGTATATACTTTTTCATTTCTTGCGGTAATGGCGCTTTTCGGAATTGGTAACCTTCTGTTGAAACTGAAGCGCAGGAGGCTCCCGAGGCCCGAAAAAGCAAACGGCTTTGTGGTGGTCATTGCAATAGGGTTTATAGTTACCGGCTTTGTGGGCAACGTAATGCTGAATGAAGAGGCATTCCATACCTTCCTCAAATATCTTGCGCCCGCGTTGCTGTTTGTGCTGATAATGCTAAGCCGGTCATTTCTTATCCAGGCAAGCCTTGGTATACTGGAGTATCTTTATAAGCCTATACGGACCTTTGCCGTAAAAGGCAACCGTTATTTGCGCAAACTGCACCACAAGATACATTCACAGGAGTTCGTGTTTTTTACCAAAGGCGACAATGTAGCCATCTTAAACAAGGTAATGCAATACGTACAGAACAATGAGGCCACTAAGAAGCTGAAGATAGTAAATGTCCACCGGGACGGGCACAGCAATGAAGAGCTGAAAAAGGACCTTGAGGTGCTGGACAGGGCCTATCCTGAAATTCACATTGAGTTTATAGAAATAACCGGCGAATTCGGCCCGGCGCTTATTGATGACCTTTCAAGGGAATGGAATATCCCTAAGAATTTTATGTTTATAGGGTCACCCGGAGATAAGTTTTCGTACAGGGTATCAGAGCTGGGAGGAGTACGGCTTATTATGTAAAAACCCTTAAATAAACAAAACCTGCAAGTGATTTGCAGGTTTTGTTTATGTGGGAGAGCGGGATTCAGGTATAGGATGTTTTTTTATGTTTCAGAGTATGCTCATAGAAGCTTTACTTAATCACCATCGGTAATTTAGTTTTTTATTCAGTCACCTTTAATTGCTGAATTTCCCCACCGATAATGTCAAAATGAAATTTTAACGTAATCGGGCTTCCCGGAAATGTACCTGAACACTCTGCCGATAAAACTCCCGATGATCCATTTTCGGTATATTCAAGAGGTTTCATCACTGATTTGTATTTCTCATTTGACTCTTGAATCCAATCCTGGATTTCCAGTCTTCCATTATGCTTTTTGCCTTCGTCAAAAACTACGGCTGTTTCAGAAAAACAATTAGCGTAGGCAATGCTGTCGAAACTGTTTTGTGCATCAACCAGGTCTGTTAATACTTTTGGTAAGTTCATGTTATTATTTTTAAGATTATTAAATGGTCGGTACTGTACCGCCGTCAATTACAAATTCAGATCCTGTTAAATAGTTGGCCCTTGGTGAAACCAGAAAACCAACTAATTCAGCTACTTCTTCCGGTTGCGCAGGCCTGCCATAGGGTATCCCGCCCAATGCGTCCATCACATTTTGCATCGCTTCTTCTACCGTACTGTTCGCGTTTCTTGCAATCTCTCCTAACCAGGCTTTTGACGCTCCTGTATTAATCCATCCCGGCGAGACGGTAAGCACTCGAACCCCTTTTGGCGTAACTTCATTCGATAAACTTTTACTGTAGTTTCTCAATCCCGCCTTTGCAGCGGCATAAGGCAGGGTCGAATCATACAGCGGAAGCTTGCCCTGGATTGAGGCGATATGGATGATGACACCACTTTTTCTACCTATCATTTGGGGTAAAAATTCCCTGTCCAGCCGCACAGGAGCGAGCAGGTTTGCCTGCAGGGTCGATACCCAGTCTTCATCAGTCAATGCGGCAAAGCCACCTGCGGGTGTGGTTGAAGAGCCCAGGTTGTTCACAAGGATGTCCAGACGCCCATAAGTTGACAGCACTTCGCCGGCCACTTTCTCTGCTCCCGCTGCCGTACTTAAATCCGCAGCGATGAAATGCAGGTTGCCGTTTTCTTCTTCGGGTGCGTTCCTTGCAGTAATGATAACCGTTGCGCCCGCTTGCAGCAGCCTTTCTGCGATAGCCTTTCCGGCTCCTTTAGTACCTCCTGTCACCAGGGCGATCCTGCCTGATAATTCATTTTGATAATCCATCGTATACTGTGTTTTGATTTTCTTTGTACAAATCTCTGAAGTATGTTACTTACTCACAAGTACGGAGTTACGATTCATATAGGGATAAATTTTTCCCCTATTGTACATCTAGGGACATAGGATTACTTTTGTTATATGTATGAGAGAAAAACAATACCGAACCTAAATTGCGGCCTTGACCTTATTGGTGAAGTGCTGTACGGAAAATGGAAAATTCGCCTGCTTTGGTTTATTGACCAGGGACACAAGCGCCCGAGTGAATTGCAGCGTAAAATACCGGATGCTTCACGCAGGGTCTTAAACATCCAGCTGAAAGAATTAGAAGAACATGAGCTTGTTTCAAAGGTCATTTATCCTGTCGTGCCTCCCAGGGTTGAATACAGCTTGACGGATTTTGGAAAGACGCTGATTCCTGTAATTGCAGCCATCGGTAATTGGGGAGATACCCATGAAGCACGGCTGCGGTCGCTTATTTTAAAGCGTTTGGATCAAAATCCATAAATTCTTACGGAGTACATGAAACAAAAAAACCTGCAGGTGATTTGCAGGTTTTGTTTGTGGAGAGAGCAGGATTTGAACCTATAGGCCGAAACCCGCATCATTACTGCAATAGCAAATTCGTGAAATAAAATTGCCACGATTTTGCCACAGAATATAATTTGGTAGCAGAAGCTAATGACCAGACTGTAAGAACGCTAATTTTATACAAAGATAATTAATTATAGATAAATAATTGGATATATTCTAATACTACTACCTAATTCTCTAATGTTTACACTTAAGGTATTGTGTAGTATAATTAAATTTTGATATGTAAGCCCGAGGCTTTATTCGGTCCATAAGTATTAGACATGTGAATTCTTTAATGAGGTATGATATTATCGTTGATTTGATAATAGATAGCCATTCCAACTAAGGATGCCTCCCTTTACATCATAAAGTACTTTAAAACCTGCTTTTTCCATCCTCTTGGCAGCAGTGTAGCTTCTCTGGCCGCTCCTACAGTAAATGTAAACCGGTTTGTCCTTGTCAAGCCACTGAATGTTTTTTTCAAAATCTGCACTGTTCACATCAATATTCATAGCACCTTCAATATGTCCCTGCTTAAATTCTGCAGGAGTCCTTACATCAATTAGTTGAACAGTATCTTTCAACGCAGTACCAAGTTCCTCTGCCGTAATTTTCTTTATCTTATCAGATTCCTGGCCTTTACAGCTTAAAAACAAAAATGGGCACAGGATTAATAAAAATACCTTTTTCATCGTTCAATCTTTTTATTGTTATGTGTTGCACATGCACCCGTACCGCACCCGACGTTAATTATTGGTAAAATGCATGCTACTAAAGCTAAGACAATTAGCATGAAGGAGCCTGATAAGAAAGCCTGGTACAAAAGGGCCAGCCCTATCAGCAGGCGTACTGCCCTTATCAAACTCCAGTTACTAAATATCCGATTGTTCATCATTTTACAATTTCTCCTTTCCATGCTGAGATTCCTCCTATAAGGCTATAAGTGTTGGCAAAGCCCATTTGGTCCATTACCTGGCAGGCACTGGCACTCCTTTGGCCGCTGCGGCAATACACGTAGTAGCTTTTGCTTTTATCCATCTTTTCAAGGCCTGCAACAAACCTGTCTCTAGCAAAAATATCAAGGCATTGTGCGTTTGCCAGCATACCTTGCATACATTCCTGCTCTGTGCGTACATCCAGTATTACCGCATTTTTATCTGCAGCAACTTTTTCTTCCCACTCTTGTTGTGTTATATTTTTCATATCTCATTATCCTTTTACCAATTCATTACCTTTTTCGTTCCACTCTGTCATGCCGGCAGAATAGTTTTTAACTATAATGCCATTTTTTGCAAGCAGCGATTGTGCTATGGCCGACCTGTCTCCGCTCTGGCAGTGTATCACTACCTCTTTGTTTTTATCAATTTTATTGAGGTTCTTTTCAAGGGTGCCTACAAAAACATTGTCAGCTCCTTTAACGTGTCCTGCTTTGTATTCGCTTTCCCCTCGCACATCAACAATCTGTACATCTACTTTATCGATATAGGACCTAAATTCTTCGATATCAATTATCTCATTGCTTTCCGTTTGTATCCCAAGTGATGTAATATCATCCACATAGCCTATGATGTTGTCGAGGCCTATCCGCATCAGCTTTCGGGTAAGGTCTTCTATCTGTGCTTCATCAGCTACAAGTATAAACTGTTCGTCATAGTTAAGTATCCATCCACACCAGGTCGCAAAGGAGTTATTGCCCTGTATGTTTATGGAGTTAGGAATATGATGTTTAGCAAAGTCAAACTTATTCCGGGTATCGATTACTTTAATGCCGTTATTGTAAGCTTCAGTAAACTCTTCTTTGTTAAGTTTGCGGTGTTTTGGCACTTCAGTAAGCAAAGGACGGTCCACCTTGTTAAGGTGCTTCATCATGGCAAAATATTTCGGCGGCTCAGGCTGCCCATCCAGCAGGTAATCCACAAAGCCCTGCTCATCATTTTTGTATTGGAATGCCCAGTTCCTTATCATCTCATAACCTACTGTTGAGCTTGGTACAGCGCCGAGCGCTTTCCCGCATGCTGACCCGGCTCCGTGTCCCGGCCATACCTGTACATAATCAGGCAACTCTGCAAACCGCTGAATAGATTCATACATTTGCCTGGCTCCTATTTCCTGAGTACCGGTAAAGCCTGCCGCTTTTTCTAAAAGATCCGGCCGGCCTATATCGCCGACGAACACAAAATCGCCGGTAAAAACCATTACAGGCTTGTCTGTTGCCGGGTGGTCGGTAAGTAAAAAACTGATACTTTCAGGTGTATGTCCCGGCGTGTGCAATACTTCAAGGGTTAGGTTACCTACGTTTATTTTGTCTCTATGCTTAAGGCCCACATGGTCAAACTCGTATTGCCAGCCTTCGCCACCTTCATCAGAAAGATACATTTTTGCTCCGGTAACGGCAGCAAGTTCCCTTGAGCCTGCCAGGAAGTCGGCATGGATGTGCGTTTCGGCAATATGGGTAATTTTCATGTTGTTTTGCTTAGCAATTTCAAGGTAGGTGTCAATATCCCTTTTAGCATCAATTACAATTGCTTCTCCTTTTGCCTGGCAGCCGATAAAGTAGCTGGCTTGTGCCAGTGTCTTGTCATATACATGTTGGAAATACATAATTTATATTTTAAAATTTTATAATGATTATTGATTTATTTATTATACAAAGTTAATAGGGCTTATTTAGGCCGGCAGTAACAAAAGTTACACAAGGATTTTTTAAATAAAAAGTTCTTTAACAAGAATGTAGGCTCCCATTAGCAATACGAAGTAGCCAAAGCCTGTTTTAAGCTTCGCGCCATCAATCTTCCTGGATAGATATGAACCAATAATAATACCTGCAATGGCAAGGCCGGTAAATGGAAGGAGGAAGGCCCACTCAATTTCCTTTCCGACAGCATCTCCGGCAAATCCTGCCAGTGACTGTATGGCAATGATGAAGAGCGAAGTGCCTACTGCTTTTTTCATCGGCATCCCGGCAAGGAAAACTAAAGCCGGTATTATCAGGAAGCCTCCGCCTGCACCCACTGCCCCGGCAAGTATTCCGGTAGCAGTGCCACTGGCTATTAGTTTGCTTTTTGAGATACCGGCGGCTGCTTCAGTGACAGGTGCTGATCGAATCATTTTTACAGCTGCTATAAGCATTACTATGGCAAATACGATCATTAAGAGCAAGGGCTTGGTGAGCGGAAGCCCGCCAATATCAATAATAGTGTGAGGTACCGCAGGTATAGCAAACGCACGAACCAGGTACGCCGCTAGAAGGGAAGGGATGCCAAACAGGAGTACAATGCTGACGTTGACATTGCGTTGCAGGGCGTTCCGGACACCCCCCACAAGAGCCGTGCCCCCCACCACAAATAAAGAATAGCCTGTGGCGGTCACGGCATCAAAGCCCAAAATATATACTAAAATAGGTACGGTAAGGATAGAGCCGCCACTGCCTATAAGTCCCAATGAAACTCCTACCAATAAGGCAAGAAAATAGCCTGTTATAATTGTAAGATCCATAAGCTTCTTTCTAAAATTTATATCAGGCTAAATTATAGCGTATACCGGGGCTGTACAGTAACAAATGTTACAGAGGCACTTTTATTTTAAAAGTTCTATCGTATTGCGATTTAATTTAATAACACCATCGTTTTCAAATGATTTAAGCAGCCTTGAGATCACAACACGCGACGTATTGAGCTCGTAGGCTATCTCCTGGTGCGTATTTGATATTACAGAAGACCTGGTCACTTTCCCCTTTTCCTTCAGATAGCTTAAAAGCCGCTCGTCCATCTTCATAAAGGCGAGGTTGTCAATAGCGCTCAGCATCTCGCTCAGCCTTTTATTATAGCTTGAAAAAACAAAATTCCTCCAGCTTTTGTACTTGCCCAGCCATTCTTCCATTTTGCCAATAGGTATCATGGCCACGCTGCCTTTTGTCTCAGCAATGGCGCGTATCTCGCTCTTGGTATCACCAAGGCAACAGGCAAGGGTCATGGCACAGGTATCCCCTTTTTCAAGAAAGTAAAGCAGTAATTCACCTTCAACCTTGTCTTCGCGCAAAATTTTAATTGCGCCGTTAATAAGCAAGGGCATCTGCCGGATGTATTGGCCAATCTCTATAAGTTGATCCCCTTCATTAAAGTCCATAAAAACCGCTACACCTGCAATCTCATTTATTAACTGGGATTCAAAAACTGAACCGTATGCTTCTGTAAGATTTTCTTTCATCGAAAATTGAATTGGTGTTATTGTAAATATACAAATTAATGGGGCAGTTTGTTCCTTAAAAGCCCGTACGCCCATGTACCGGCCAGAGCTCCCGCAATTACGATTAGTATAGGGAGAAACCCTGCACCCAGCAATGTAAACATAGGTCCCGGGCAAGCCCCTGCCAAGGCCCAGCCGAGACCAAAGAGGATACCGCCATACATATAGCGGGAAAAGCTCCTTTCCTTTGGGACAAACTCGATCGCGCTTCCGCCAATATGGTTTAACTCCCGGCGCTTTATCACCTGGACAATTATAAGCCCCAGCACAAGGGCAGATCCAATGATGCCATACATATGAAACGATTTAAACTGAAACATTTCATAGATGCGGAACCACGATGCTGCCTCCGACTTGAACATCACGATACCGAAAAAGGTACCTATAAGTAAAAAAAGTAAATTCTTCATTTTAGTAGTAATTAAAAATTAAAGTTGCTTATTATATTCAGTTGGCTGTAATCACTTAGATTAAACACCGCAGTTGGGGTGTGAAGGTGCTTGTTTTCACGCCACACATAGAGTAGATCAATATCCAGCCCTTCTACAAAACCTTTAAAACTATAATGCAGCCTGCTGTTTACCTGGTAATAATCATCGAGTCCATATTTATTGAACGCATAATTCGCCGCTCCCGGGCCATCAACAGCAGTGGCATCAATACCGGCACTCAGCCCGCTTCCGCTAAACGAGTATTGAAGGCTTATCTTTACCACATCAGCATTGCCAAATCCCTCAATACGGCTTCGAGGCATAGAGGTATAAAACTGGTCGCGCCCTAGTTCCTTAGGAAACAGGTACCGCCCTGTAGCAAAGGCTCTGGTGTAGGCTACAGAGGATTGGAAACCAAAATAGTTATACCCCACCATTACGCTGGTTACCTGTCCGTTTTCACCTGGCTGCAGGTAGCGGTTGGCAACGGGAATATCCTCTTGTGCACCATAATGCACCTGGTAAGAGTACTGAATGCCCGCCGATAAAAATTTACCGTGATATACTGCCTCTGCCCAGGCAGTATTTAATAGTTTATCAATATGGGTATCCCAAAGGTTGAGGATAAAGTTCCCTGCTGTTTTATGTATTCCCGCAAACGCAACCGCATTGGTACTGACGTAATGCTGATAATCGGCCTTTGTCCCATCGGTTGCATACCCATTGCTTACGAGTCCGATGGCCTCGTCAAACTTAAACCATTCTGTCATACTGCGGGGTGACACGCCGTTTAAAACTGTCATGTTCACAGTTAATGTTGAATCCACGGTTATGTGGCTGTTGATACCCTGAAAGGCAAAGCCTTTCATACGCCCGTCGCTTTTGTTGATAAGGGGATGGAATTCAAGAGGTATTTTTCCCACAGCGATGTACGAATTTTTGTAGCGGTATTTCAAAAAGAGTTCCTCCATACGGTCCAGGTCATAAAAGTTATCGGGTTTGTTAAGGTCAAACAATTCACGTTCCCATTTAGACGACTTCCCGGTAATGGGATCCGTAGCATCAAGGTTGGCACCAAAGGTCTTAAATGTAAAAACCCCGGAAACGCCAGCCGTAAAACCTTTAAATTCTTTGGTAGTATAACCTATTAGCCCTCCGGTGGCATTGGCATGGTAATTTTTCAGGTTATGGTTATTTGTTTCCATAAAGTAATTGCGGATGTGCCCTTCGGCTTTACCTCCCTTAAAGTAATGCAACAGGCTTTTTTCCTGTGCCTGAGCTGTTATAAATGAAACAAATAAAAATGCAAGTATTCGCATGGCCTAGAACAGGAAAGGGAACAGAAGGTGTACCATGACAAGCCCCCCTATAAAAAATCCTATAACGGCGATAAGAGATGGTAACTGCAGGTTGCTAAGTCCTGATATGGCATGGCCTGAAGTACAGCCCCCTGCATAACGGGCCCCAAAACCAACCAGAAAACCGCCCACAAGCAATAATGCTATACCCTTAAAAGATGAAAAAACTTCGTTACCAAAAAGCTCTGTAGGGAGATAGCTGCTGCCTGCGCTTTCAAACCCCTGTCCTTTAAGCTGCGCTATAACATCAGGGTTAATAGACGGCACAGGATTATCTGAAAGAAAATGCATGGCAATGAAACCTCCTATAACGGCTCCCGCCATAACCATAAGGTTCCAGCCCTGCCCGCGCCAGTCAAAGCAGAAGAAGTCACAGTTTTTGCCTGCGCCCAGAGCGGAGCAAACGGTCCGAAGGTTAGAGGACATGCCGAAATTCTTCCCGGCAAACAAAAGTGCAGCCATGGTTGCTGCAATAAGCGGCCCGGCAACATACCAGGGCCATGGTTCATAAATCCAGCTCATACTTATTATTATTTTAAAAATGAAATGCAAAATAACGGCTTCAGCAAAAGCCAGTCAGTATCATTTGTTACACAACTACCTCGAAAATGTTAAATTTCAGGAAGTGTAACATTTGTTACAAAGGGAAAGCGTAATTATTATTTACTTTGAAATCTGAAATCCTGCTGTTAAATGAGGCTACCGGTTAAATACATACAAATACTTATTTTACTGCTCACAGTGCTTATTGCGACACCGTGCAGCATTAAGAAGATGTATGCCGACTTTGCCGGTGTTGAGGCACCACAAAAAAATGGTACAGTTAGTGTAAAACTGCAATGCCATGCTTTTGTTGCAGACGCTACAGAGCGTAAAGCGGAAAAAGCTGCCGGGTTTCGTTTCAGCTTTAGTGCTTTTCCTTCTGCTGCTATCCTGGAGGGTAAAAAGACGATTCCAACAACACCTTTTTTCCTTTTGGTTAAGGAAAAGATATCCTCTTACCTTTTGTACCGCACTTTACTGATTTGATGAAATAGGCTTCTTCATCCGATACCTTATTTCTAATTTAATCAGTTTACATGAACAAAGACATTAACGTAAACGGCTTTTCTGTACTATTATTCAGGATTGCCCTCAGTGGTATATTTATACTGGCAGGCGTTTCACATATTATGCACCCTGACCAGGTTGCAGGCCGGATCAACAAGGCTGCATTCAGCGGATTCGCCGTATTCTTTGGCGACCCTTACATTCTTGGTTTACTTTCCGGCTACGCGCTGCTTGCCTGTGGCATTAACTTCCTTGCCGGAATATTCGTACGCTATTCTGCTTTAGCATTATTGCTGCTGCTTATCCCCATAACGATAACGATCCAGATGGGCAACGGCATTTTCCATGGAACGCTGTGGAAGAATGTGGCACTCTTTGGCGGGCTGCTGTTCTTTATAATCAATGACCCTCAAAGCTATATTATCAGTAAATCATTTAAAAAAACAAGATCATGAAAAAACTAACTGTAATACTCCTTTCACTGATGGCATCGCTGTTTCCCGCCCAATTGAGCGCACAGGAACTGACTGTAGCCGAAGTTGAAAACGCTATAAAGGCAGATGGCAAATATGCCATGCTGGTACGAAATGCAGAGCATTTGCAAGCTTCGGTCAAAACAGCTGCAGCCCTTATAAAGGACAATCCCGGCCTGGACTTCCGGATAGTGGTGTGTGGCCCCATTGTTAAAGAAGTCGCAGGCGATGCAGCAACACGCGAGCTTATGGACAGGGCCAAAAAAGAAGGAGTGATTATATTGGCGTGTGGCATTTCAATGAAGAAGTTCAATATTGCCGCAGCAGACCTGCCGCGCACTGTACAGGTTACAGAAAACGGCCTGCTCTATATTTTCGGCCTACAGGAAAACGGATACAAAACTATAACTTTATAGTATTCAGGCGCATTCGATGCCCCGACAGTTTCATAGCCGGGGTATCGCTGCACTGTACATCTCGCTACTAATGGAAACATATAAAAAACCAATATTCTTTATACTCCTGGCGCTCTGCCTTACACCCTTTATCAGCGCACCGTTAGCGTTGGCAATGGGAATAGTCCTGGCTGTATTTATCGGCAACCCGTTTGCTGCCCAAAGTTCAAAGGCTGTAAAATGGCTACTGAAGGCAGCTATTGTTGGGCTTGGCTTCGGGATGAATTTTTTCAGCGCCGTTGAGGCAGGTAAGGAGGGGCTGTTATTTACCATCGGTACAGTAGTTCTCGTTCTTGCGGCAGGATACCTGTTAGGCAGGCTCCTGAAGGTAGACCCGAAAACCTCGTATCTTATCTCTTCGGGCACGGCTATATGCGGTGGCAGCGCTATAGCTGCTGTCGCGCCCATAACGGGAGCCGACCAAAAGCAGATAAGTGTGGCATTAGGCACCGTATTTACCCTGAACGCGCTTGCTTTGCTGCTGTTTCCGGCGGTAGGTCACCTGGCGGGGCTGAGCCAGTACCAGTTTGGCTTGTGGAGCGCAATTGCCATACACGATACCAGTTCAGTTGTAGGGGCTGCATCGGCCTACGGCAGTGAAGCACTGCAGGTTGCCACTACAGTTAAGCTGGGCAGGGCTTTATGGATCATCCCGCTCTCACTGTTCACAGCAGCGATCATGAAGGGCAGTAAAAATAAGATATCCATCCCGTATTTTATCCTGCTCTTTATAGCAGCCATGCTGGTGGGTACACTATTTCCGCAGTATGGAGAAGCCTATAGTCTGCTGACGTTTTTAGCGAAAAAGATACTGGTTGTTACCCTTTTCCTTATCGGTACGAGGCTGTCACTTGAAACGATCAGGTCAGTAGGGGCCAAAGTGTTTTTGCAAGGCACATTATTATGGCTTATAATAAGTGCCGTGTCACTGGCAACAATCATAATTGCTTATTAACGAACAAATTAATTCATGAAAAAGTTTATAATAGTATTGATTATCCTGGCAAGCTCGGTAAAAGCGATCGGGCAGGAACAGGTGAAGGAAAAGCATAGAGTGGTTTTCCAGATGACCACAGCCAATGAAGACGAGCAAAAAGGGCTTATCCGGAACATTACCCACCTTGTGGAGGGCTGGGGAGATACTTTTGAAGCCGAAGTGGTGGCACACGGGCCCGGGATCAGTTTTGTCACAACGGGCTCTGTTGTAGCAAAAGAGATAGGAAGCCTTGCTGCTAAAGGAATAGTATTTGTGGCCTGCGAAAGTACGATGGAACAAAAGCAGATTAAGCCATCAGAACTATTGAGAGGAGTATCTACCGTGCCAATGGGGATTGCGGAAATCGTATTGAAGCAGGAGCAGGGATGGTCGTATATCAAAAGTAATTTTTAAAAAGAAATGTAATGAAACAACGAAGAGATTTTTTAAAGTCGCTCGGGCTTGCAGGCTTGGGAATTACCGTGGCAGCACCGTTCTCGGCTTATGCTAATATAACAGAACAAAAACAGGCCACTACCGGCACTAGCTTGGCATCAGCTCAAACTAAAGGAATGCACACAATATCTATACTGCAGACGACCGATGTGCATTGCCAGGTGCACCCGCACGATGAGCTTTTCTGGGAAGAGGGGCAGATCGTGTTCCGTAAGACCGGCGGCTACGCCAATGTATCGGCAATGCTAAAAACACTGCGAGAGCAGAATCCGAACAGCTTCACCCTCGACACAGGTGATATGTTCCAGGGTAGTGAGCTTTCGGTAGAAACTTCCGGCAGGGCTTTTGTACCGGTGCTGAATGCGATGGATTATGACCTGTACCTGCCGGGCAACTGGGAAGTGGTATACGGCAAGAAGAACATGCAGGACCTGATGGGTTCGTTATCTGCCCCCAAGATCTGCACCAACATGTACCATGACCTGGGTAGTGGCAGGAGAGGGCAACTTATATTCCAGCCCTACCACATCTGGAATGTAGCAGGTATTAAGGTAGGCTTCCTTGGCTATACGGACCTTCTGGTACCTAAGCGGCAGTCGCCAATTTACAGCAAGGGGATCCTCTACACAGCCCCTGAGGAAAACCTGGCGCACTATGTGGACGTGCTTAAGAACCAGGAGAAATGCCAGTACATCATCATAATTGCGCATCTGGGGCTTTCGCAGCAGATTGCACTGGCCAACAGGCAGGAGTGTAACGGCGTTAACTATATCCTTGGAGGCGATACGCACGAACGTGTACGCAAGCCAATTGAGTGCAAGTATGCCAAGGTCGTGGAGCCGGGGGCATTCGGTTCGTTTATCGGCAAGCTCGACCTCACCGTTGAAGACGGGAAAGTAACAGGTGACAATTACGAGCTGCTGGAAGTTACAGCCGACAAAATAAAACCCGACCCTGTTGTGGCAAAAATCGTAGCCGATAAGGAGAAGCCTTATAAGGACACTATCAATAAAATAATCGGTTACAGTACCATACCGCTTTACCGCTACTTTGTGGTGGAAAACCCAATAGACACCTTGGTGCTGGACGGGTTGAAATGGAAATTCAAGCATGTAGATATTGTGCTTTCCAACGGTTTCCGCTTCTGCCCGCCCAACGCTACACCCGACCATACAGGGAACATACCTATTACAGAAGGTTATTTATTTGACATGCTGCCGGTAGACAGTGTGGTGCGGACCGGGAAGGTAACCGGAGCCCAACTGCTTAAATGGCTGGAAAAAGAACTTAACAATGTATTTGCTGAGAGAGCTGAGAACCGTTTTGGCGGGTGGGTAGTGAAATTTAAAGGCATGGAGGTCACATTCAATGCTTTCGGGCCTGAAGGCAGGCGCGTGCAAAGCGTTACAATAGCGGGCAGACCGCTCGAGACGGGAAGGACCTACAGCGTGCTGGCGTGCGAGAGGGAAGGGGACCCTGAAGACATGCTTTGCCGTATGAAGAACGTAAAGGAAGCAAAGAATACAGCCCATACCCTGCACAGCGCTTTAACGGATTACCTTAAAGCCAATAGCCCCGTAACGCCGATACCTAAAGGTAACGCGGTAGCGCTTGATGCCCCAAAAACACTGCTATCGCAGGTAACAGGGGTTGAATATAAGTTTTGTTAATACAGAAAGCCAGCGGCACATTATCCGCTGGCTTTCTAATAATATAAAAGTACGATCATCCTGTAATTTTTAAAGGCCAACCATATTGCTGCGATTGTGCATGTTGTCAGGATGAGTTAAAACAATGCCAGTCCTGGGCCATAATCCAAAAATTATATATATATTTAAAAGAATTCTACAACACAAATACTATTAGCTTTTGTAATTTTGATGTTTATGGTTTTAATGTCACGATTCTTTGGAAAAGAATTTATAAATTATTTGAAGCCAGTTCTGTAACTATGAGATTAAGAAAGTTTCATATATTGCTACTACTACTAATCGGCTTTTTGATAAGTCCGGAAGTTTCATTTGCTTGCGATAATCCAAATAATGAAAATTACAGAGGAACTTCTGCTAAAGCCTGTAACGAAAGATGCTGCAAACAAAAAAAACAGACTTCCCGCTGTGGGCAAAACCACGAGGACTGTAATGGTAAATGCGGGCATTCTTCCTGCCATTGCCCACCATTCCCGGGTATAGGCTTTGCACTTGTCCCTATAGATATGTTTAACCTTATGTTTACAGATAGTATACATGAAACCCTGCAATTCGGTTATACCGAGACCTCTTTTAAGTCTGCAATTAATTCGTTGCGCCTGCCACCAAAAATAAGCTAAATCCTTTCTTCAACAGCCATAGGTGCGTCCTGTCGGGACAGCTGTACGTCCCAGATATGAACATTCATACTGGATGAAGCACATATTATTAAATTTTAATAAACTATAATAGTCATGGGTTTACTACAAAAACTTATGGTGCCGTTATTTATAATGGCATCAACAATACAGGTATATGCACAAATAAAAAACGCACAAACTATCACTGTGCCGGTATCCGGTAATTGCGGTATGTGCGAGGCCGCTATTGAGAAGGCGGGCAATCTGAAAAAGCAGGCCAAAGTGGAATGGGACAGGGACAATCAAGCCGCCACCATAACTTATGATCCCAGAAAGACCAGCCCGGACGCAGTGCTTAAACGTATTGCATTGGCAGGATATGACAATGAAAAATATCTTGCCCCGCAAGAGGCATACAACAGCTTACCAGGCTGCTGCCAGTATGAGCGTTCCAGCCTCGCAGTTAAAAAGGATTTTGGTGGATCCTATAGCGAAAATATTGCTGAAAAATCAGCAATTAACCAAACCAGTATTAAAAAAGAAACTGCAGCCACAAATGTTTTAGCAGAAGTATTTTCAAGATATTTCATCCTGCAGAAAGCGCTAGTTAAATCGGATGCGCAACAAGTCGCATCTTCTGCCTATGAGTTGCAGTATGCAATAGCCGATGTTCCTATGTCGGCTCTGGGCATTGAAGCACATACTACATGGATGGAGGTTAATGAGAAGCTGGCTCGTGATACTAAAGCTATTGCGGCATCGGATGACCTTAATAAGCAAAGGGTCCTGTTTGCAAGCCTTTCGTTAAACATGCATACACTGGCAAAAGTAGCCGGCTTACGAGAGCCTATTTATTATAACAATTGCCCCATGTTCAAAAATGGCCAAGGGGCAAATTGGCTAAGCGACCAAAAGGAGATCAAGAATCCTTATTATGGTTCACAGATGCTAACATGCGGAAAAACAATTGAGATAATTGAATAAACTTAAAAAGAACCTTATTAAGAATCCTTGGTTAAAGGTAAAATATTATACAGGTTGGGAGTATATTCTAAGATCCTGGATATGGAATTCGTCCTACTCTTCTTAAATGTAGATATTAAATAATAGTACACAAGCATGAAGCATACTTATAGCATTACGGGAATGACCTGTGGCGGATGTCGCAGCAAAGTGGAAAAAGCACTGAACAGCATAGAGGGCGTAACGGCCTCCGTGACCCTTGATCCGCCGACCGCGATTATTCAGATGCATCACCATATTACAACGGAAGAGCTCCAGCATGTGCTTGCAGGGGCAGGGCCTTACCGTATAGCGCCTTTCGATGGGCAACCGCACCACGGCGAGGTTCACAAGCATCATCGTAATGAGCACAGTCATAAACCGGTTCAGGAAGAGAAAAAAGAGCACTATCAGCCGGCAAAGGGCAAGTATTATTGCCCAATGCACTGCGAGGGCGATAAGCTCTACGAACGTCCGGGGAATTGTCCCGTATGCGGAATGAACCTGGAAAAGGTTCCTGAAAAAGCTGTTCCCGAAGGGAAATACACCTGCCCTATGCACCCTGAAGTAGTATCGGACAAGCCGGGTTCGTGCCCGATCTGCGGTATGGACCTGGTCCCGCTTCTTGCAGATGACGACGATGATGCGACCTACCGTGACCTGCTCAGGAAATTCAAGGTGGCAGTGGCTTTTACCATCCCCATCTTTATACTGGCAATGGGCGAGATGGTACCTGGTAATCCTATCAACGACCTCCTCTCAAGGCAGGTGTCCAACTGGCTCCAGCTTATCCTGTCGCTTCCGGTGGTTTTTTTTGCCACATGGATGTTCTTTAGGAGGGCATGGATTTCTTTCCAGACCATGAAGCTGAACATGTTCAGCCTTATCGGCCTTGGCGCCGCGGCAGCTTTTATCTTCAGCCTGATTGGATTGCTCTTTCCGGGGCTGTTCCCCGATGAGTTCAAAAGCCACTATGGCACGGGGCACCTTTATTTTGAGGCGGTAACTGTCATACTTACCCTTGTGCTTCTTGGCCAGCTTCTTGAGGCCAAGGCCCACAGCCGTACAAGCGGCGCCATCAAAGAGCTATTAAAGCTTTCCCCGACTGAAGCAACACTTGTGAAGGAAGGCAGAGACAGTGTTATCCCAATAGCCGATATAGTAAAAGGGGATATACTCCGCGTAAAGCCGGGTGAGAAAATACCTGTAGACGGGATAATCACCGAAGGCAGCAGCAGCATCGATGAATCGATGATCACAGGAGAGCCGATTCCTGTCACTAAAAAGGAAGGTGATAAGGTGAGCTCCGGAACGATCAACAGTACCCGGTCCTTCCTTATGGTAGCAGAAAGGATAGGAGAGGAGACACTGCTCTCTCAAATTATTGAAATGGTCAACAATGCAAGCCGCTCGCGCGCACCCATCCAAAAACTGGCAGACACCATATCAAAGTACTTCGTTCCTGCTGTTATAGCAGTAGCTGTGGTAACATTTATTGTATGGGCAGTATTTGGCCCTGAACCGGCGTATGTTTTTGCTTTTGCAAATGCCCTCGCGGTACTGATCATCGCCTGCCCATGTGCCCTTGGGCTTGCTACTCCCATGTCTATTATGGTGGGGGTAGGCAAGGGCGCCCAGTTCGGTGTGCTGATTAAAAACGCAGAGGCCATCGAAACAATGAACAAGGTTGATGTGCTGATTATTGATAAGACCGGCACCATTACCGAAGGCAGGCCATCAGTTGAAAAGATTATTGCCCTGAACAGCTTCAGCAAAGCAAAATTATTACAGGCGGCAGCCTCGCTCAACCAAAGCAGCGAGCATCCCCTGGCCGAGGCTATTGTAAAATACGCAGAGCAAAGCGGTACGACGCCTTCCCCTGTAAGGGATTTTGAAGCGGTTGCGGGCAAAGGGGTAATAGGGGTGTATGATGGAGAAACCATCGGGATCGGCAATAAGAAGCTGATGGATATGCAAGGCGTAGCGGTTCCTGAAATTGAACTCGAAGCTGTCGGTAAAGAACAGCAATTTGGCAAAACGGTATCTTATATCAGCATGGCAGGTAAACTGGCGGGTTATATTACCATTACCGATGCCATAAAACCCACAAGCCGGCAGGCGATCAGCGAACTGATGGGCCAGGGTGTTGATGTAGTAATGCTGACAGGGGACAACCACAATACGGCAAAGGCTGTAGCACAGCAACTTGGGCTGCACCATTATAAAGCAGATTGCCTGCCGGAGGATAAACTAAAGGAAATCGAAAAGCTTCAGTCCGAAGGGAAAGTTGTGGCGATGGCGGGAGACGGCATCAATGATGCGCCCGCACTGGCAAAAGCTGATGTGGGTATCGCCATGGGAACCGGTACGGATGTGGCGATTGAAAGCGCCGAGGTGACGCTTTTAAAAGGGGACCTGCAGGGCATTGTCAAAGCGAAAAGCCTGAGCCATGGCGTGATGAAGAACATCAGGCAGAACCTTTTCCTCGCCTTCATTTATAACGTGGTAGGAATACCGATTGCCGCAGGCATATTGTATCCCTCTTTCGGATTATTGCTTTCGCCAATGATTGCGGCGGCGGCCATGAGCCTGAGTTCTGTGTCAGTGATACTTAATGCATTGCGATTAAGAAAAATAAAAACAGGGAAGTAACCAAGACAATTAAAAAGTTAATAGTAGCAACATGATAAATAGATATAAAAAACACAAACAACGCCTGTACACGGTACCATTGGTACTAATGTTATACCTCCTGCCATTGCTTGCAGCGGCACAGCAGACAGTACGCTATGAACTGCATGTAAGGGATACCGTAGTAAACTATGCAGGAAAGGAAAAGCGGGCCATTGCCGTAAATGGGCAGATACCCATGCCGACGCTGGAATTCACAGAAGGCGATACGGCGGAGATAATCGTCCACAACCACCTGAAAGAAAGTACTTCACTGCACTGGCACGGGGTTTTTCTGCCTAACAAAGAAGATGGCGTGCCTCACCTTACGCAAATGCCCATTGAACCTGGCCAGACCTATACCTATCGCTTCCCGATTATACAAACCGGGACGCACTGGTACCATTCGCACTCGGGCCTCCAGGAACAGATAGGAATGTACGGCAGTTTCATTATGCACAAAAGAAGCGATGATAAAACGTTCAGAAAAGGGATATACGACCTGCCGGAAGTCCCGATTATCATAAGTGAATGGACTAACCTTAACCCTGAAAATGTCAACCGTATGCTGCACGCTGCCAATGACTGGTTCGCCATCCAAAAAGGCGCCACGCAAAGCTATGCGGAGGCAATCGGCAGCGGAAACTTTGGGACAAAAGTTAAAAATGAATGGAAAAGAATGCTGGCTATGGATGTAAGCGATATCTATTACGATAAAATCCTGATGAACGGCAGCAATGAGAACAACTTTAAAAACTTTAACAACACACCGTTAAAAGGTGGGGATAAGGTGCGCCTGCGTATTTCCAATGCAGGGGCATCATCCTATTTCTGGCTGCGGTACGCGGGGGGTAAAATTACTGTAGTGGCCAGTGACGGTAATGACGTAGAACCCGTTGAGGTAGACCGCCTCATTATTGCGGTCTCGGAGACCTATGATGTAGTGGTCACCATACCAAATGACGGGGTGGCTTACGAACTGCTTGCCACGACCGAAGACCGGACACAATCGGCCAGCTATTATATTGGCGATGGAGTTAAGCAGCTCATTTCGCCATTACCGCGCCTAAAGTATTTCGAAGGTATGAAGATGATGAACGACATGATGAAAATGAACGGTGACCTGGATGATATGGGCATGAATATGAGCTGGAACCGCATGGATATGAATGTAGTCATGTACCCCGAAATCACAGGCATGCAAAATAAAAAGGATGGCGATGGACACGCGCCGGTAGACAGTGAACAGCAGGATGACCACCCTATGCACATGGACCATTCTGCCATGGGGCACAAAATGGATACCCAGGGCCATGCCGGTAAATACAATGCGAATGCGCTCAGTGATATCGTTACGCTGAACTATGCTATGCTGCGGTCCCCACAGCCTACGTTACTGCCACAACAGGCGCCGGTTAAAGAGATACGGTTTGAGCTTACCGGCAATATGAACCGGTATGTTTGGAGCATGGACAACCGGATACTGAGTGAAGTAGATAAAATTCCCGTTAAAAAAGGGGAGGTATTGCGTATTACCATTTTCAATAATTCGATGATGCGGCACCCCATGCACCTACATGGTTTTGATTTCAGGCTGCTTAACGGGCAGGGCGATTACGCCCCGATGAAAAATATTATTGATATAATGCCCATGGAAACTGATACCATTGAGTTTGCCGCCAATACGGAAGGTGACTGGTTTTTCCACTGCCACATCCTGTACCATATGATGGCGGGCATGAACCGTGTGCTCGCTGTTGGAGATTATGATAACCCAAACCTACCGGACAAAGAAAAAGCTTATGACTTGCTGCAGGCTGAAAGCAATATGCCGCATCTTACGGCCCAGAATGACTTTGCCACTAACGGAAACGACGGGGAGGCTATGCTGATGACAGCACGTTGGACCCTGGGTACCGAATGGCGCCTTGGCTATAATGATATGCACGGTTATGAGGTGGAGACACATCTTGGGCGTTTTATAGGGAAAATGCAATGGCTCATGCCCTTTGTAGGCTTTGACTGGCGTTACCGGAAAATGGGCATCGACGAACAGGAGAAGAACCTGTTCGGGCAGAAAAATGAAAAAGATACCCGCAGGGCATTCAGCCTTGGTGTGGTATATACACTCCCTATACTGGTAAATTTCCAGGCAGAGGTGTACCACGACGGTATTGTGCGGCTCTCCCTGATGCGGGAGGACATTCCCATTTCAAGCCGTTTGCGAGGCGGCTTTATGGTTAATACCGACAAGGAATATATGGCAGAGCTCCGTTACATTATAACGAGAAATATTGGTGTACGGGCACATTATGACAGTGATATGGGATTTGGTGCCGGGCTCGTGTTAACGTACTAATATGTTATTAGGGGTCCAACTCAACTTTAAAGATGCTGACGCTAATGGCAATTTCCGCCAGAAGCATTACCATAAAAATTACGGTTACGATTTAGAAGCCGTTGTTTCAAAACATCCCATAAAGGAGCTGGACAACCCATCGCATAAAGACGACTTGTTGAACTCTCTGAAGAAGGGCAACAGGCAATCGGCAACCTTTATCAAAGACGGCCAGGAGGTGAAACAATATGTTGAGGCAACCCCGCAGTTCAAAACACTAACCATCTATGATGCTGACCAAAGACGCCCTGATACCCGACAGGCAAAGGAGCAGCAGCAGTCCCAAAGCGGTGAAACTTCCAAGAAACAGGATACGAAAGCTAAGCAGTCAAATAGCGACGAGGATGGCCCGGGAGAGCAGCAGGAAAAGAAACAGCGCCGTAAGAAGCAATCTTTGTAGTTATGGATCAGGGCAGCCAAAATGCCAACCCAAAACTGTTCTCTAACATAATTCAACTTTTTAGATTAATAAATGTAGAAATACAGCGTCTTAAAATCAAGTCGTTAACCTGATTTATCTGTTGATAGACAGGTGTTTAAGTGCAATTCTGTGCCACGATTTTGCCACAAAACTTTTGTGCCCTTTTATAAATTCTGGTGAAGTGCAGGGAAATAAAAAAACCTGCAAGTGATTTGCAGGTTTTGTTTGTGGGGAGAGCAGGATTCGAACCTGCGAAGGTTTCCCAACGGATTTACAGTCCGTCCTCGTTGGCCGCTTGAGTATCTCCCCAAAAGACGGTCAGCCTTTTTCGCTTATTGCGGTTGCAAATATAGGGTTGTTTTTGAAGTTAGCAAACATATTTGCGCCTATTTTGAGAACTATTTTTTAAAGTTCTGTCAGCTAATCCAATAAAAAAATCTCACGGGGGAGATTTTTGGTATTTGCAGCAAATACTGTTGGGATTATTGGCCCAAAAGTTCCTTTACTTTTGCTTTCAGCTCTTCGCCACGCAGGTTTTTGGCAACGATCTTGCCTGATGCATCAAGAAGGAAGGTAGCAGGGATGCCCTGTACGCCATATTGCTGCGCTATAGGGTCGTTCCATTCCAAAAGGTTCGATACATGTGTCCAGGTAAGTTTGTCGTCAGCAATGGCTTTTTTCCACTTGTCGCCATCGTTCGGCCTGTCCAGCGAAACGCCTATGATGTTAAGGCCTTTGCCGTGAAGCTCGTTGTACATAGCCACTACATTCGGGTTTTCCTGCCTGCACGGGCCGCACCATGATGCCCAAAAGTCGATCAGTGTAACTTTTCCAAGAGACTGCTTAAGCGAGATGGTTTTTCCGTCAGGTCCCGGTGCGCTGAAGTCAGGTGCCATTTTTCCTACGGCTACATTGGCTTCATTTTTTTTTAGCTGGGCTGTTTTTTCTTCAGCCTTCTTCATGTTTTCAATAGCTTCCAAAAGCTCTTTGCCTTCTTTTAGCTTTTTAAGCTCTTCATCAAGCCCCTCATATTGCTTTTTCAGCTCGGCATAGGTTTTTTTGCCCGACATTGCCTGTTGCTTCATCAAAGGAAGCGTGATGTATGCTTTAGGATTTTCTTTTGTGAAATCTTCAGAATACTTACTTAGCTTTTCGTCGAAAGCCCTGTGCTGCTTCATCAGTTTGTTCATGGTAACTGTGTCGTTGCTGGCCTGGGCAGTTTGGTAAGCTGTCATGTTGTTTTTCTCAAACTTTTGCTTTTCATTCTGGATCCTGTAAGTTTCAGTCATGAAATCATGAAGCACGTCGTTGTTATAAGTACCGCCCCTTTCAGATTTCTGGATGGAGTCCTTATCAATGGCCAGCTCTATGCTACCGTGCTCAAGGATGAAGTTTATGCCAACATTTGGCGCACCGTCAATGGTTACAAAGTGAAACTCAGGAGCTTCAACCTTACCTTTGAACAAAAATTTACCATTTTCAATTTTTACTGTATCTACAGGGACAACGCCAAACATACCGCCTTGCTTCTGTAGTATGGCATTTTTTCCGTCAAGGGACTTGTCGATGCTTCCCTCAACCTCAAACTCATTTTCTTTCAGGTTGCTGCAAGCTGCAAACAGTGCGGCGGCAGAAAGAAATAAAAGCACTTTTTTCATATTGTTCTTATGTTTTATATAATGCGCAAAAGTATTTAAAAATCAGTTGCGCAATGATGTGTTTCGAATTTATTTTAGGGAGCAGGCAGTTTGCCCTGCTATGGTTTTTACGGATGTATTCTTTATGCCTCCAAAACCTTTCTCTACATTGATCATGTTGTGGTAGCCCCTGGCTTTCAGTATGGACGACATGATTACCGAACGGTAGCCGCCGGCACAATGCAGGTAAAAGTCTTCGTCTTTCGGCACTTCGGCCAATTGCTGGTTGATGAAGTCCAACGGAATGTTGATGGCGTTTTCTACGTGGCCGCCTGCATATTCGCCCGGCCTCCTGGAATCTACAACTGTCTTTTCTTCGTTGGCAAGCCCTTCTGCAAAAGCTTCAGGCGATACGGAACGGATGCTGTCGGTCTCAAAACCCGCTGCCTTCCAGGCTTCCATGCCTCCGCTAAGATAGCCTAATGTATTGTCGAAGCCCACGCGTGCCAGCCTGGTCACGGCTTCAGCCTCTTTGCCTTCGGGTGTTACCAGTACCAGTGGCTGGTTCACATCCATGATAAGTGCGCCTACCCAGGGTGCAAACTGCCCGTTGAGGCCGATGAAAATTGAACCCGGGATATGTTCCTTAACAAAATCATCCTCATGCCTTACGTCAAGTACCAATGCCTCATGTTCTTTGGCAGCAGCCAAAAATTCCGGGGCAGATAAAGATGCCGATCCTTTTTCCAGTATGGTGTCCAGGCTTTCATAGCCCTGAATGTTCATCAGTACATTTTGCGGAAAGTAGGCAGGTGGGGCACCCAGGCCATCGAGCAGCTCTTTTATGAACTCTTCTTTGGTCATGTCTGCCCTCAGGGCATAATTGGTTTGCTTCTGGTTGCCCAGCAGGTCGGTGGTTTCCTTGCTCATGTTCTTCCCGCAGGCGCTTCCGGCACCGTGGCTTGGGTAAACGATAAGGCTGTCCGGCAGGGTCATGATCTTGTTGCGCAGCGAGTCGTACAGGTGCGAGGCCAGTACTTCCTGTGTCAGTTCGGAAGTGAGTGCCTGGGCAAGGTCGGGCCTGCCCACATCGCCAATAAAAAGGGTATCACCTGTAATGATCCCGGTTGGCTCGCCGTTTTCCAGCAGCAGGTAGCAGGTGCTTTCCAGCGTGTGCCCCGGCGTATGGATCGCGCGGATGGTGTAGTTGCCAACGGTAAATTCCTGGCCGTCTTTGGCTATGGTTGCATCAAAGTTAGGAGCGGCCGTGGGGCCGTATACTATTTCGGCACCGGTTTTTTTCGCCAGGTCCAGGTGCCCCGAAACGAAATCGGCATGGAAATGCGTTTCAAAAATGTATTTTATCTGTGCATTATCCTTTGTAGCACGGTCTATGTAAGGCTGTACTTCCCTTAGCGGGTCAAATATGGCAGCTTCGCCGTTGCTTTCAAGGTAATAGGCTGCCTGTGCGATGCATCCCGTATATATCTGCTCGATTTTCATAATCAGTGTTTTGTTGTAGTAATGTTATTGCTGTCAGTGCATTAGTTCCTTAACCAGTATAAAAGCAGCCATAGACAGGACAAAGATGCCGAAACCTTTTTTTAGCTGCTGCCCTGTAATGTATTTATGCAGGTAAGTCCCCGCAAATATACCAAAAACAGAAATGGTGGTAAAGGATAAAAGAAAAGGCCAGTCGATAATTATATGCTGTACGTCTCCCACGAAACCGGTAAGCGAGTTAAGCGTAATGATGAACAGTGAGGTACCCACCGCTTTTTTCATGCCAAGGCCCCCGAAATAGACCAGCATGGGTATGATTAAAAAGCCCCCGCCGGCGCCTACAAGCCCCATGATGATGCCTGTAAAAATGACGTAAGGTAACATTATCATAATGTTGCGGCTGCTTTTGGCAGCTTCACTATCATCTATTTTCCGGAAAAGCATCGAAGCTGCCGCGACAATCATTACCAAAGCAAACAGGACCATGATGAAAACATGCCTTGTTATGGTGAAATCCTCAAAAGTGATCTGTTCGGGTAGCCGGGTTACTATGTAGCGGCGTGTTGCATATACAGCGATGAAGGAGGGTATTGCAATGAGCAGCCCTGTTTTGAACGCGAGGTTGCCGTCAAGGTGATTTTTGATGGCTCCTACAGCCGAAGTGGTGCCCACAACAAAAAGAGAGTATGCCGTTGCTATAACAGGGTCCAGGCAAAACAGGTACACCAGGAGCGGAACGGTAAGAATGGAGCCGCCGCTGCCCATGAGGCCAAGGGTAAGCCCGATTATAAATGCGCCGCAATAGCCTGCCAGTACTTCCATCATAAACTTTAAACGGGGTAAAATTATGATAAAAAGCCATAGGATGGCTGACAATCAGGCAGGAAAAGGCGGGTAGGCGATGTATGTGGCTGATTACTAAAACGTTATAGTGGGTATTTTTTAGGTTAAATTATCAAATACACAGTTTGGTCGGCTTTTTGATAGGTATTATTGTAGCAATCACATTTTTGTGATTTATTTTTTATAAATTTTGTAATTCAATTAACCTGTTTGCGTTATATTTGTGACGCTTTTTAAGAAAGTAAATAGTATATAACAAGTTGTAAAAATATGGCAACAAAAGCTAAGCCCAGAGTGGGCATGTATGAAAACGTAAAGAACCAGTTTGAGAAAGCTGCAGCGGTTATGGGGCTTGACGAAAGCGTTAAGAAAATCCTTTCCATAACAAATAATGAGATTGTTGTCCATTTTCCGGTTAAAATGGATAACGGGCAGGTAGAAGTATTTACCGGCTACAGGGTACAGCACAACAATGCGCTTGGCCCATACAAGGGAGGGCTAAGGTACCATCATACGGTAGACATCGATGCCGCAAGGGCACTGGCTACCTGGATGACATGGAAAACATCGCTTGCCGGACTTCCTTACGGAGGCGGTAAAGGCGGTATCCAGATCGACCCGAAACTGTATTCGCAATCAGAACTTGAGAGGATTACAAGGAGGTTTACATTCGCACTTGGCGATAACATTGGGCCTGAGCATGACATACCGGCGCCGGATGTGAACACTAATGCCCAGATGATGGCATGGATCGCTGACACGTATATGTCTACGAAATCTCCTTCAGAGCGTTCAAAAAACCAGCACGTGGTTACCGGCAAGCCGGTAGGATCAGGCGGCCTTGAAGGGCGCGACAGGGCTACAGGATTCGGTGTTGTGGTAACGCTGGAGTCATGGGCTAAAGTAAGGGGCACTTCACTTGAAGGTAAAAAATACATTGTCCAGGGCTTTGGTAACGTAGGTTACTGGGCGGCACATTTCATGAACAAGAACGGCGCCATCCTTGTAGGTGTACAGGATGCTACCGGAACCATATACAACCCGGAGGGCATCGACCCTGAGGCATTGCTTCGCTACCAGGGTGAAAACAATACCATCACCGGATACAAAGGTACGCAGGACTATCCGTCGAATGACTTCTTCAGCATCGACTGTGATATCGTAATCCCTGCTGCCCTTGGCAACCAAATAACATCGGAAAACGCAGGTACAATCAAAGCCAAAGTAATTGCAGAAGGCGCCAACGGCCCAACTGATACAGACGGTGAAGAGATCCTGATAGCCAACGGCATTGACATCATCCCGGACATCCTTTGTAACTCGGGCGGTGTTATCGGCAGCTACTTTGAGTGGCTCCAGAACCGCAACGGAGAGATATGGACCATGGACGATGTGATCATCAAGCTAAGGAAAAAGGTTGAAGAGGCTTTCGGAAAAGTGATCACCACATCGGTACAATACAAGACCGACTGGAGGACAGCGGCCTACATCGTAGCCCTTACCCGTATCGAAATGGCATACAAGCAAAGGGGCATCTTCCCTTAATGGATATAAAATTCAGTTACAAAAGCGCCGGTTTACGGCGCTTTTTTTTTGCCACTAACTGTGCTAATCCCCGGCAGATTGCAGATTTAGCTAACAAGATGATCGACAAAAGCAAATTTAAAATTTGTCAAATTTGTGTAATTCGTGGCTAAACAAAATTCCATATATTTGGAATACAAAAAAACCAAGCCATGAAAAAATACCTGTTGTTTTTCGTTTTAGCCACCGGTTTTGCAGCCCGCGCACAGATGCCCGGCAGTCTGGGGACATCATTAACCCTCAACGATTCCCTGGTATTCGAAAGGCCCGATTTTACTTTCTATGCTAAAAATTACAACAAGGTATTCGACTACTACCAGTACACGTTCGATGCGCAGAAGATCTCGCAGCGCAGCGTATACATCAGTTCCGATAATAAATTCTTCTATGGGGAGAATGGTGGCTTTGTGACGGACATGTCGCAGCCGTCATACAATGCAGCACGCATCAATTGCGGCTATGCCTACGACCTGGGCGGGCTGTACCACGGCCTCAAGAACATCTTTGAAATGGAGAAAGATTATTCGGTGAAGCGGAAGGCGGATGATGGGCCGGTGAGACAGTAGCAACCAATTAGCTAATAGTGAAACTGAAAGTAATTAAAGGAGTGTTTGACTCCATTATACTGGAAACAGATGCGATTAACCTTCTTGATTGGAAATATGACGACCAAAATTGTTCAGTTATAATTGAAGGCAGCATAAGAGATTTTAGATTACTGACAGATGAGTTGGATGGACTGATTGGCATAAGAGGAATTGATGATGAAGGTGAGATAAATTATTTCGGACTGGCTATGGAAAGGATCATTGATGATATAGAAAAGGAAGCAGGGGATGATATTTGGGAATAATCAGAACGTTTAAATAGCGTAACACTAAAAAGACCCGATTCACCCCGCTCTGTTTAATAACGGCCTTTGGTCGTTTTGTTTCAAAATTGTTTTTTAAGTACGCCATCCAATTTTTGGAGTGTAAAAAAATGGTTTTTCGGTTCCGGATTTCAGGTTGGAAAAAGCGATACCCTAAATTCATCATGCCTATACCCTAAAATCATATTTTTCGGTCTCAAATTTCCCCATGATGGTACCATAAAGTCTCCCCATGTGGCCTAAAAATACCCACAATTTTGGCGAATGCCGGTTTTAGGGTTGGAAGGATAGCAAAAACCCGTTCCGGGCCATCGTAAAAAAAACGCAAAGGGCCCATCCGCAGCGCGGACAGGCCCAACCTAAATAACGAGTATGAAACGTTATTTTAAACTCTTATTGGTGCAGGCTGAATTTCCCGCTACCCGAATGCTTCAGATCGGTTTCCTTAGGCTCGCCTGTAAAAGCGATATTCCCAGAACCGCTAATCCTGCCTTTAAGGCTCTTAGAACTGTTGGTTTCAACATTGCCTGACCCCGATACCAGGGCACTTACTACCGGCGCTTTCAGCTCGTAAGCCTTGATGGTACCCGACCCCACAACACGGCAGTCAAACATGTTGGCATTGCCTTCGATGGTAATCTGGCCGGAGCCCAGGACAATGGCCTCTACATCATTGGCGGCAACATTCAGGTCGATGGAGCCCGGGCCGTCAAGCATCACCTTTACATTGTTTTTCACCTTGTTCTTTACATAAATGCTTCCGCTTCCCTTAAGGGTTACTTCGTTCAGGATACCCACAGGTACTTTTACAGCGATCTTTTTGTTACGCGACGGCACAAGGTACCTTTCGCCGGAGCTGATGGACAATTCGCCGTCGGTTACAGTGGCCGAGATGAATTCGATGAGGTTTTCTTCGCCTTCAAGGGTAATAGTGCCGGTTTCGCCCGATACAAGGGTTACTTCAAAGTTGCCTGTTACGCTCACTTTGTGATAGGCAGCGCCCATTTCCCTTTTTTCTTTGATGCTTTTACCTGTACCCTGTACACGTTCTTTCTTTTCCTGGGCTGTTACCGAGAGGGTAAAGCACAGCCCTGCCAAAAACATTGCTGCTTTTTTCATAATTGTTCGTTTTTTGTTTCGCCTTGCGGCGAGGTTGATGATTGATTGAATTAACTTCCCTGTGATGAGCAGGTGTTTTTTTGATGATTGAACCCCTTTCGGCTTTTGATTATATGGTAGACGCAATCACGCTTCAAAGGGTTGCATCTGTTTTGTTTTTTATTGATTAATTTTAGTCTTAGCCTGCGTTCAGGATGATGTCGCCATATTCAGCTCTTACATATATCTTGTTTACACCGCTGCTTTTATAGTATCCTTTATAGTACAGCTTGTTATCTTTTTCCCTTCTTTCGGTGAATTTAAAGCTGTTCACGCCGCGTATACCGCCATATACAGAGCTTAGCTCAAAGTCGAATGGCGCTGCCTGGTTGTAGGTGATGCTCACAGCAGTGTAGGTAGCGTTTACGGTCACGTTCTTTACATTAGTGTCCATGCCGCCTATTTTTACCTCACCATAGTTGCAGGTTGTATTCAGCTGGCCGGTAATATAGCCGAAGCGCTGGTTGCTGTAGTCGCCGGATCCTGTTACAGACCCACCCTTTTTTATGTTCAGGTCGCCATATTCTGTCCGGTAATTCAGGTCGCCCACTTCGCCTATGGTCATGCCGGTGTATTGCCCTTTGAGGGTAAGCGATCCAGCCTTGGTAAGGTTAAAGCCTGAATACTGTGCGTTCACGTTTCCGGACCTGATATAATTAATCTTTGATGTGCCGCTGTATTGCAGGTTTATGGAATTGCTATCGCTGTTCAGTTCGTCGATGTTCAGGTCACCATACTGGCATTTTATCGCGCTTTTGCCGTATATTTTGCCTACAATGGTATTGCCATACTGATTATTCAGGTCGATACTGCCCTTTTTAGGAATTTTTATGGTATAATTGATTTCCATGTTGATGTTTCGTCCCGAAAAGTTTCCTATTTCTGTTGTGGCAGAAACCAGTGATTTCGAAGCAATGAAATTCACATCAATGCTGTTAAGCCTCTTGTTTACAAGGTCTTCCTTATCACCGTTTACACGAATCACAACGTCTATTACGGTTTGGTTTTCGTCCCATGTGGTTACATAAATGCTGCCAAACTTATTGTTGACATCCAGTGCGGCATTGCTGTTTACAGCAAAGCTTTTGCTTATTTTCTTTTCCTTAGTGATTTTTCCTTTCCAGCTGCAATTTCCATCGCCGCCGGCAAATGCCAGTGCGGGGAGCAGGAGCAGGAGGAATATTGCGTTACGTGTTGCTGTTCTCATGATAATTTTCTTTCAGTTTTTTGATGTTTTCGATTTTGGTGAGCACGTCCTCCAGGAATGATATCCTTGTCTGCAGATTGGTTATCATTGCGTGGATGATCTGTTTGTTTTCGCCTTTTGTAAGGACTTCGTTGTTTAGTTTTTCGTAATCTTTCTCCAGGGCATCCATTCTCAGGAGCGCATCCTTTACAAGCATTTTGGTTTCGGGGCTGTCCTCTTTTTCCACTTTGGCCAGCTCTTTTTGTATGATTCCCTTAAAGTAGGATTGTGCTTCCTGTGCTTTCGGAGAGAGCTTTACTGCAGCGGTTTGGGCACCTGCATGGGTATCAGCGCCCGGCTTATAAATGGTCCATATCCCAAACATGATGAGTATTGCGGCGGCTGTAGGCATGGCCAGCCATAGCAGCAAGCCTTTTTTCTTTTTGTTTTTGCCCTCAAGCCTGTCTAAAAAGCGGTCCTCGTGCCTGTTTGCAGGCTCTTCGGTGTCCCACTGCCCATTAAAGTGGGCAAACAGGTTGTCAAGGTCTTGTTTCTCGTTCTTCATTATTCATTCAGTTTTTTCAGCAGGCTTTCCCTGGCCCGGCTGATGGTTGTGCGGCAATTGCCGTATGTTATTCCCATTATTTCGCTAATTTCCTCCTGGTCATACCCTTCTATGAAAAAGAGTGTGAGGGCTACCCTGTAATTGTCTTTAAGCGACTGTATGGCAGCCATCACCTGCTGTACCTGCATGTTCTGGAAGTCAATCGTTGCCTCTTCTTTATGGCCTTCGTCTTCCACTTTATACAGTACGTTGTCCAGGGCATCCATTGCATTCTTGTTGATCTTCTTGTAATTATCAATGCTGTGGTTCACCACGATCCTTTTGAGCCATGCGCCAAAGGTCACTTCACCCTTAAAGGAGTCCAGTTTGGTAAACGCTTTCAGGAAAGCCTCCTGCATGACATCCTCTGCCCAATGGCTGTCCTTAACAATGCGAAGTGCTGTATTGTACATGGTTTTGTAATACCTGTTATACACCTCAAACTGTGCGTTGCGGCTGCCCTCCTTGCAGAGCGCTATCAATGTATCGATATCCTGTGTTGCGTTTGCCAACTTTGGTAGTTTGTTTGATATAATGACGGAGGGGTAACTAAAGTTGTTACAGTTGGGATAGGAAAAAATTTAACTTTTAACTGATTTTATTTATAAATAAATGAAAATCAGTTATTTAAAAGAAAAGTATGTTTTATGTTTTTTGGAAAAAAATTACTGATGATGGTATGGCTCCCCCCTAAGGATTGTAAAAGCCCTGTACACCTGCTCGATAAAGAACAAGCGCACCATCTGATGAGAGAAGGTCATTGCTGATAATGAGACCTTACCGAGTGCTTTGGTATACACATCGTTAGAAAAGCCATACGGTCCGCCGATTACGAAAACCAATGTCTTGATGCCCGAGTTCATCTTCTTCTGTAGTTCTTCCGAAAAGCCCACGCTGCTGAAGGATTTTCCGTTTTCATCTAAAAGGATGAGCTGGTCGGTAGGGGAGAGCTTGGATAAGATGATCTCGCCCTCTTTTTCCTTTTGCTGTGCCTCGCTCATGTTTTTGGCATTCTTAATGTCGGGAATCACCTCCATTTCAAATTTGACATAGAACGACAGCCGCTTCATGTAATCGTCCATGAGTTGTTGCAGCGCTTTGTTATCGGTTTTTCCTATGGCGAGTAGTTTGATGTTCATTTTTTTAATGAGTTGCAGAGTTTCAAAGTCGCAAAGTTACAGAGTTTTAATAGTACTGGTAAACTTTGCTAATTTGGAACTTTGTTACTTTGAAACTAAATCAATAAACTCCTCCTCACTAATGATTTTCACGCCCAACTGGTTCGCCTTTTCAAGCTTTGCAGGCCCCATATTATCGCCAGCCACCACATAATCTGTTTTGGACGAGATGGAGCTGCCCACCTTGCCGCCATTGTCTTCAATGGCTTTTTTCAGGTCATCGCGGGAGAATTTGGAGAATACACCGGACACTACAAAGATTTTTCCCGAAAGCATGTCGCTCACACTGGTACTGCCTCCTGTTGTTTCAAGCTGTACTCCGTATGCTTTCAGGCGTTCAACAAGCTTGCGGTTCTCTTCATTCTCAAAGAAGTCGATCACGCTTTGCGCGATGCGTTCGCCAATCTCATCCACCAAAATAAGATCCATCAGTGAGGCATTCGCCAGATTATCGATGTTCTTATAGTGTTTGGCCAGCTTCTTGGCAACGGTTTCGCCTACATAGCGTATTCCCAATGCATAGAGTACGCGCTCGAACGGTATCTGTTTTGAAGCCTCAATACCGTTTATCAGGTTCTCCGCCGATTTGTCGGCCATTCTTTCCAACGGTACTACCTGCTCTTTTTTAAGCTCGTACAGGTCGGCATAGTTGTGTATAAGGTCAGAGTTATAAAGCAATGCTACTGTCTCGCCCCCAAGGCCTTCAATATCCATCGCTTTGCGCGAAATATAGTGCTGCACACGTCCTATAATTTGCGGAGGGCAGCCGTAATAATTCGGGCAGTAGTGCTGTGCCTCGCCTTCCTTGCGTTCCAGTTTGGTGAGGCATTCCGGGCATTTATCAATATAATGGGTCGGCATAGCATCTTCCGGTCGTTTGGTAAAATCCACCGCTATGATCTTAGGTATGATCTCACCGCCTTTTTCCACAAAAACTTCATCGCCTACGCGGATGTCCAGTTTTTCGATTTGGTCCGCATTGTGTAGGGAAGCGCGCTTTACTACTGTTCCGCCCAATTGTACCGGCTCCAGGTTGGCAACAGGGGTTATCGCACCTGTGCGCCCCACTTGGTAGGATATGCTGTTGAGCCTTGTCGATACGCGTTCGGCCTTGAATTTATACGCAATGGCCCAGCGTGGCGATTTGGACGTGTAGCCCAGCTCTTCCTGCTGGTTAATGTCGTTAACTTTGACAACCACACCATCGGTTTCATACGGCAGGTCGTGGCGGTGGATATCCCAATAGTCAATGAATGCCATGACCTCCTCTATGTTCTTTGCGAGTTTGGCTTCTTTGGGGACTTTAAAGCCCCATTCCCGTGCCTTTTCAAGTCCTTCATATTGTGTTTTTACCGGCAGGTTCGTGCCGACTAAGGAATACAGGAGACAGTCAAGCGGCCTTCTGCCTACCTCGGCGCTGTCCTGTAGTTTCAGCGAGCCTGAGGCTGTGTTGCGCGGGTTGGCGTATGGAGTTCCCCCGGCTGCAATCACTTCCTGGTTCATTCTGGCAAAGCCTTCTAAAGGAAGTATGATTTCACCGCGTATCTCAAATTTGACCGGATAATCACCTTTCAGCTTCAACGGGACGGAGCGGATGGTCTTTACATTGGTGGTCACTTCATCCCCCTGGAAACCATCACCACGTGTTACGGCTTTTGTCAGTTTTCCGTCCTCGTAGGTAATGCTCATGGAGGCACCGTCATATTTCAGTTCGCAGGTGTATTGCACGTTATCAGTGCCCAAGCCACGCTGCACACGCTTTTCCCACTCCAACAACTCTTCTTTGGAGTAGCTGTTGTCCAGCGAATACATCCTGAATTCATGCTGTATAGTGTTGAAATTCTTGGTAATGGCACCGCCCACACGCTGGGTAGGAGAGTCAGCATCAAAATATTCGGGGTGTTTCGCCTCCAGTTCCTGCAGTTCCTTGAGTTTCGTATCAAACTCAAAGTCGGATATAGTTGGATTGTCTAAAACGTAGTAATTGTAGTTGTGCTGGTTAAGCTCATCGCGCAGGGCGTTTATCTGCTGTTCAATGTCCATTGGCTGAAATTTGTTTCCAGTGCTAATTTAACCAAGATTTTTGAAAAAGCGGCAAAGTTACCAAGGTTCTTAGTTGTTTATGTACTAAGAACCTATGCCCCTCAGCGCCTTTCCCTAAAACATATCCTCCAGCTGCTTGTACAGCGTCCCGTCGCTCAATATCGCGCCCTGCTCTATCAGGCTGAATATCTCGACATTCCTTTCCTGGCTGAAAGGCTTGGCGCCGCGCTGTATCTGCACTTCGTTGCTAAAAATGTTCTCATTTAGCCAATGCAACCCGCCTTCGGTCTCAAAATCTGCCAGTGGAGTATGGGCATGAATGATGATACTCTCCATTTTTTCCTGGTCAAGCTTAAAGAGGAAAATGTGGTTTTTGGAATAATGCTCCAGCCACTCGGCTTTGGATACTACGTTTTCCCATATCAGGTCGGAAAATACATCGATCTCCTGTTCGGCCACTTCGGGCTTTTCCTTTTTCAGGGTATCCCATTCGTCCTTATCAATGGACTGCGAGGCCAGGAAGCGTATGAATTCCGTGTGCAGCTCTTCTAATTGTTCTTTGGTAAGTCTTGCGTATTTCATTTTTGGGTTGATGCGTTGATTTGGTGATATGTTGATTTGGCTAAACTAAAAAAGCCTCCCAAAAGGAAGGCTTCTTATATAACTGTATAAATTACTGTTGTTGCTCGGCAACGATCTCATAAGGAAGGTCAACAATCACTTCCCTGTGAAGCCTTATGCTTGCAGAGTATTTACCGGTACGCTTAACGATACCGCTTGTGATGTATTTCTTCTCGATCGGCTGTCCAGCTTTTTCAAGGGCCTCAGCGATGTCAGCATTGGTTACAGAACCAAATAGTTTTTCGCCGCCTGCCTTTGCAGTAAGTTTGATCTCAAGTGCTTTAAGCGCTTCAGCAGTAGCTTTAGCGTCGTTTACAAGCTTTTGCTCTTTAAAAGCCCTTTGCTTAAGGTTCTCAGCCAAAACTTTTTTAGCTGTAGGAGTTGCCATTACAGCAAAACCTTGTGGGATAAGGAAGTTACGGCCGTATCCTGGCTTAACTGTAACAACATCATCTTTAAATCCTAAATCCTGTACGTCTTGTTTAAGTATAAGTTCCATAATATTGCTTCCTTATTATTTTAGTAAATCAGCCACATATGGCATTAACGCTAAGTGACGTGCCCTTTTAACGGCTACAGATACTTTCCTTTGGTATTTCAAAGATGTACCGGTAAGGCGACGAGGAAGGATTTTACCTTGCTCGTTAACAAATTTCAATAGGAAATCAGGATCTTTGTAATCTACATATTTAATACCTGATTTTTTGAAACGGCAATACTTTTTAGTCTTGTTCGTTTCTATGTTCAAAGGCGTAAGATACCTGATATCCCCGTCTTTTTTTCCTTTAGCTGACTGTTCTATTGTTGACATGATTAGTTCGCTTTAGTTTTTAGTTTTTCTCTTCTTCTCTCAGCCCATGCAACAGCATGCTTGTCAAGTGTTACGGTTAGGAAACGCATAACCCTTTCGTCACGGCGAAACTCGGTTTCAAAACCGATAAGGATGTCTGCCGGAGCCTGGAATTGCAATAATGTGTAGAATCCGCTTTTTTTGTTCTGGATTTCGTAAGCCAATTTCTTAAGTCCCCAGTCTTCTTTAGACACGATCTGGGCACCTCTTGAAGTAAGATAATCTTCAAACTTGCTTACTGTTTCCTTTACCTGGGTTTCAGATAAAACGGGATTCAAAATGAAAACAGTTTCATAGTGATTCATGATAATAATATTTATTTGTTATAAAGTGGGTGCAAAGGTAATTATTAATATTTAACTCGCAAGCCCCAATTTTACTTTTTTTTGAAATGTTAAATTCCTTTTTTTGTTTAAATTTGTGTTATCCCAAACTAAAAAATGCAACTATTACTAATACATTATAACTGAGCATGAAAAATGAAACTTAGCTGTGTTGTAGTTGATGACAGCACAATTCATAGGATTACAGTTGCCAAGCTTGTGAACGAACACCCTGATCTAAGCCTTGTAGGAGACTTCTCCAATGCGCAGGAAGCTAAAGTGTGCATCATGAACAGGCCTGTTGACCTGCTGTTTCTCGATATAGAAATGCCCGTTCAAACCGGTTTCGACCTTCTCGACGGCCTTAAAACAAGGCCGCAGATTATTTTTGTGTCTTCTAAATCCGATTATGCACTTAAGGCTTTTGACTATGCCGCTGTAGACTATTTGCAGAAACCTGTTAATAAAGAGCGTTTTAACAGGGCTGTTCAAAAAGCTATTGAGATGCAGTCTATGAAGAAAGACAGCACTGAAGAGGAGGGCGAGTTCATATTTGTAAAAAGCAACCTAAAGAATTTTAAAGTCTACATTGCCAAAATACGCTGGATAGAGGCTTTTGGGGATTATGTAAAGATAAATACAGAAGATGATACCCACTTGGTGCTGTCTACCATGAAATCCTTTGAAAATGAATTGCCACCCGAGAGGTTCCTTAGGGTGCACAAGTCTTACATTATCAATGTTGATAAAGTAGAGCGATTCAACAGCAAGTTTGCCGAAATTGGCAAAACCCAGATACCACTTAGCCGAAACAAAAAAGAGGATTTGGCTAAAGCACTCAACAAACCCACTTAATCAGTAGCCTAATACGGGTCGGCATTAAGGGTAACTTTTACCGGCCTGTATTGAGGTACAGCCTCAAAGCTTCCCAATACTTTTTCTATTGTTTTTTTAGTTCCGCCCAATGCTGCTCCCTGCGGTATTTTTATCATTATCGTGCGGATATATTCATTCCGTATCCTGTTGATGCCCGGTTCTTCGGGCCCAAGCACTGTTACTCCCAGGTTTTGCGACAGTACATTGTGTAGCCACAAGGCCCCATCTTTTACTTTTTCGTAGTCTTTATGGCGTAATGTAATTCTTACCAGCCTGAAAAATGGAGGGTACTTAAAGTTATGGCGTTCATACAACTGTTCCTTGTACATGCCTTCATAATCACTGTCAGTGACTTGCCGGATGATGTTGTGGAGAGGGTTATATGTTTGTATCAGCACCCTGCCTCGTGTTCCCTTGCGACCGGCACGTCCTGCCACCTGCACCATCATCTGGTAGGCACGCTCAAACGCCCTGAAGTCGGGCATATATAGCATGTTGTCGGCATTCATGATACCTACCAGCTCGACATTGTCAAAATGCAGCCCTTTGGCAAGCATCTGTGTGCCTACCAAAATGTCAATCTCCTGATTTTTAAAAGAGTCAATTATTTTTTCATAGCCGTGTTTGCCCCGCGTGGTGTCCTGGTCCATACGCCACGAATGCTTGTCAGGGAAAAGGGTCTTCAATTCCAGCTCAATCTGCTCGGTACCAAAGCCCTTTGTGTCAAGATCGGGTGAGTGGCACTTATGGCAATGGGTAGGCTTGGCAATATGGTGGCCACAGTAATGACAGCGCAGGACGCTTTTATATTTATAGTAGGTAAGGCTTACGTCGCATTGCGGGCATTGCGGCACGTGTCCGCAGGTAAGGCACTCCATCCACGGTGAGTAGCCGCGGCGGTTCTGGAACAGGATGACCTGCTTGCCTCTCGACAGCGTTTCGGCAATGGTATCGATCATCAGGTCGCTGAAGTGGCCGGTCATCTGCTTGCGTTTGTACTTGTCCTTGATATCTATGAGTACGATTTCGGGCGGCAGCACATTGCCGTAGCGCTGCTTCAACTCCACATAGCCGTATTTGCCATTGGTAGCATTGTAATACGTTTCAATAGATGGTGTAGCCGAGCCCAGAAGTACCTTGGATTTGTGGGCATTTGCCAAAACAATGGCTGCATCGCGGGCGTGGTAGCGCGGAGCAGGATCCTGCTGTTTGAAAGTGGGCTCATGTTCCTCATCGATTATGATGAGGCCAAGATCTTGGAAGGGGAGGAAAAGTGCCGACCTCGCCCCGATGACTACCCTTGCTTTTTCAGATGCCGCAAGCACCTGGTTCCAAACCTCCACACGCTCATTGTTGGTATATTTGCTGTGAAACACTGCCACCTCGTTGCCAAAATATGCGGTAAGCCGCACTACGAGCTGGGTAGTAAGCGCTATTTCGGGTAACAGGTAAAGCACTTGTTGGCCCCTGTTGATGTATTCCTCGATGAGCTTGATGTAGATTTCCGTTTTGCCACTGGAGGTAATACCATGCAGCAGTGTAACATCTTTCTGTTCAAAACTTTTCTTTATTTCGTCGAATGCTTCCTTTTGTTTCGGGCTGAGACCAAACCCGGAATTATTATCACTTTCAAAGCTTACCCGGTCTTCTTCCAAATAATATTCCTCGAATATGCCTTTGTCTACAAGTGATTTAATTACCGACGATGTTATCCCTGCATCATTCATCTTTTTGGCAGTAATCGGCTTTTTTTCAGATGCATTCAACTGGAAGTATTGCAGTACTGCCTCACGTTGTTTTTTGGCTTTAGATAGCAATTCCATCAGTTCAGCCAGTTGTTCTTCATGCATGAATTCTTCAGGCAGACGTATGTAGCGGAGTTTTTTAGGCTTGTATTTTTCGGAAACTTCTTCCTGCAACGCAATCGCATTTTTTGCTATAAGGCGGTTAATTACAGGGAGTATCGTTTTCTTGTTTAGGATATTTGAAACTTCCTGTACCTTGAGCGCCGACTGTTTCTGCAATGCTTCATACACAAGGTATTCATCGTCAGTGAGGTCATCTGTTTCGGCGTCGTAATCCTTATGCTGTGTGATAATGGTTTCGCTTTCCAGTAAAAAGCCACCCGGCATGGCCGACTTGTACACTTCGCCAATATTACACATATAATAATTAGCAACCCATTGCCAGTGTGCCAGTTGGGTTACAGTAACCAGGGGTTCTTCATCAAGTATCTGGTGGATGTCTTTGGCCTCATACAACTGCGGTGGATTTTGGTGTAGCGCCACAACCAGTCCGGTATATATTTTATTACGGCCGAACGGTACGGCTACGCGCATCCCCGGTTTGAGAAATCCGTATTCTGCTTCAGTCACGGCATAGGTAAAGGGTTTGGGGACAGCGAGGGGTAAAATGGCTTCGATGAAATGTGGCATATACAGGGTGTGAGTGGGTTATATGTAGCAAAGATATGAAAGTTTACAGTCAGTTTTAAGTGCTGGTCAGGGATGAAGATTTTACCACGAATTAAACCAATTCTATAAATCTAAATGATCACTTGGGATAGTGCAGTGTCTTGCATCTAACTTAATAGTTTTAAATTGGTGTAAAACGCATTTAATGTGGGTCTTCTGGGTTTCAACGATTTATATTTCCTGCAAAATATAATTTGGGATGAAGACAAAAAAAACACTCCCGAAAGAGTGTTTAAATATTGTAGATAGCTTTGTTATTACTCCATAGTTTGTCAGTGAAAACTGTGACTGTGATTGTCAACTGTTACTTCACCCTGTGCCAGGTTTGTGTACGGCCGAGTAGCGAAATACCCATGTAGCCACGCACATTCAGCTTGTCCTTACCATCAAGTTCAATGGTGCAGCTGTACAATTTACCTTTGTTAGGGTCCAGAATGTCGCCGTCAGTCCATTCGTCACCATCTTTTTCCAGTCCTTTGATGATTACAAGGCCGAGGATAGGCTTGTCTTTGTCTGCACCTTTGCATTTGGTGCATTTAGCATTTTTCTTGGCAGGGTTCAGGATCTCGACCACTTTACCGTAGATTTTGCCGTTTTGCTCGTAAATTTCAACGATTGATTTGGCTTCACCAGTTTCATCGTCAATGGTTTTCCATTTTCCGGTAACCTGTGCTGATGCAGATAAAATACCTGCAACTGCCACAAACAGAATGGTTAATAATGCTTTCTTCATAATTTGTTGTTGTTAATTTTGTTAAATATATAAATTTTTCCGTTTCAATTTATGAATCAGCGCATTTAATTCGAATCCTAATAGCAGGATGAAACAGTTGATCCATATATATAACATCAATACAAGCAGCGTGCCAATTGAGCCATACAGCTCATTATATTTTGCGAAATGAGATACGTAGATCCCAAAAAGATAGGAAGTTAAACCAAATAACACCGTACTGAAAACCGACCCATAGCTAAAGAAAGCAGCCTGTTTGGTTTCTTTGGCGGCAAATTTAAACATGAGTGAAGTGGTTGTAAGTATCATCAGGATGAGTATGGCAAAGCGCGTTAGCTTGAGTAGCCAAAGATCGTCTTCAAGCCAGCTTTCGGCGGTAAGCTTTTGGATGAAATATTCAAGTATTACGATGGCTGCTACAGTAATGATAAGAATGACCGAAAATACCAGCGATAATATAATAGCAAGCGCATATTGCCTGAAATAGCTGCGCTTTATGGTAATGTGCAGGCTGCTTTGGAAACCACTCAATACAGCGTTCATGCCGTTGCTCATCAGGAAGATGGCCAACACGATACCAAAGGAAAGAAGGTTGGGCTTTTTGTCGGTCATGATGTCGGCGATTATGCCCGCAATGGCGTCGTAGGTATTGGGAGGCACGTTGTCATGTACAAACAGCATGAAGTCCTCTTTAAATCCCTGCATGGGGATGAAGGCTATAAGGTTGAACAGGAACAGCGCAAACGGGAACAGCGACATGAAGAAACTAAAGGCAATAGCCCCTGCACGGTATGAGATATCGCCTTTTACGATGCCTGTAATGTACAGTTCCAACAGGTGGTACAGCGTAAGTCCCTCTGCAAAAGGTATGCGGATGCTCTTGCCAAACCGTACCAGGTACTTTATGACGGGTATGCGCTCCAGCCTATGTTCGAGTTCAACCGACATTAAAAGGCTTTTAGGCTAAGGTCCATGTTATAGATCGAGTGGGTAAGCGCCCCCGATGAAATGTAGTCGACACCGCACTCGGCATAATGGCGCATGGTATCTTCGTTGATACCGCCTGAAGATTCCGTTTGACAATAATCGCCGATGAGCGCTACGGCCTCGCGCGTTTGTTCGTAATCGAAATTATCCAGTAATATGCGGTGCACCCCCGGGTTGGAAATGATCTCGCGTACCTCGTCGATGTTGCGTGCCTCCACGATAATTTTGAGGTCGAGGCTGTTGGCCGCCAGGTAGTCGTGCGTTTTTTGGATGGCAGGGGTAATGCCCCCGGCAAAGTCGATGTGGTTGTCTTTGAGCATCACCATGTCGTATAAGGCAAAGCGGTGGTTCTCGCCGCCACCTATCTTTACAGCCCACTTTTCGAGGGCGCGGATGCCCGGCGTGGTCTTGCGGGTATCGAGAATCTTAGTGCCCGTCCCTTCAAGGATGTCGACGTATTTTTTGGTCTTGGTGGCAATGGCGCTCATGCGCTGCATGGCGTTGAGCACCAGGCGCTCGGACTTCAGGATGCTTTGCGAACTGCCCGAAACGTGAAAGGCAATATCGCCGTACTTTACCGGCGTGCTATCGTTTATAAAAACCTCAATTTCGAGGTTTGGGTCAACATAATTGAATACCTGCTTTGCAAAGTCAACACCCGCGAGGATGCCGTTGTCTTTAACCAATAGCTTAGCCCTTCCGGTAGCGGAGGCAGGTATGCAGGCAAGGGAGGAGTAGTCGCCCGGGCCAACATCTTCGCGGATGGCATTGGCTATGATGATGTCGAGTTCGTTTTGGAATTGAATGTCTGAGATCATTGGAATTGTTTGTAGGGCTAAGGTAGGGAAAAATTTTAAAAGGGTTTGCCGGAGAAGTAAAATGGAATTTCTATATTTAACATATGAAACAAATTTGTTTCATATCATTACTGATATTGATTGTACACGCTTAGTTTATTAAACACCGTTCACTTATATTTCGCTTGCCATATAAAGTTTATTAAAAGTAAAGAGGCATTGTAAAGAAAGACTATTGCTATGAAAACTAAACCCGCAAAAGCCTGCTATTCCCATCTCGGGGGCAAACTGGGCACACTGCTGTTTGAAATGTTCATCGAAAAAGGATGGATTGCCAAAGAGCGGGTATCTGATAAGTATTATTTCGTTACTGAAAAAGGCGAAGAGCAGTTTGCCAAATTGGGGATTGACCTGTCGCTGATAAAAGAGGAATAATTTATAGAATCTGCTCACTATTTGCCGCCATGCAAGACCTGCTCAACGAAGAAGATTTCGCTACACAAATCCCCAATCCGTGGAAAAGGTTTAAGGTATTCTATGCCGTAAACCTTTTAGTGCTGGTTGCTTTTGCAGTACTGCACAGGTTTGTCATTCATGGAGAACCAAGTAAGCTGGAGTTCATATTGATATTCATTGCCATGCCCATTGGGTCGGCTTTTGTAATGATCTTAGATAAAAAAGAAAATATTTTACTGCCTTTCAGGACCATTATACTTGCGCTCTTTTTACTTGATTTAATCTACGTGGGGTTAGTGCTAACGGTTGGCCTTCTGGCATTGGGCAGTAACCTTTTCAGGGGAGACGACCTTCTGATGTTGTTGGGAATTTCAGGTGGATTTACTTTGTTTTTTGCCATTATTACGGGTATCATTCTTTTGGTGGTTAAATTCAAAAGAAAGAAAAAAGTAAATCCTAAATAGCGTTTATCACACCACTTCACAATTCTGTAAGATAATCACCAAAACGCTATCCTTGTTGTTTTTTTTCTTAAGTTTGGATAAAAAGCCAACACATTATGAAAAAGAATTACCAATTTGTTGTTTTATTCCTATCCCTTTTTAGTGTTCACCTGTCCTTTTCGCAGAATGCCACGTGGTACGTAGCCCCTGGCGGCACAGGCAACGGCACCAGTTGGGCCACCGCGGCTGGCGACCTTCAGGTAATTATTGACAACGCTGTTTCCGGCGACCAGGTGTGGGTAAAACAGGGCGCGTACCAAAGGGCAGTAGGCCAAACCTTTGCGTTAAGGGACGGTGTTTCTGTTTACGGTGGTTTTCCCAACACGGCTAATCCTGCCTTTACCGATCGGAACCCAAGCCAGAACACAACGATACTCAACGGCAACCAGGCGGGCGTGCTCTTAGCCGCGGGAGGCGTGGAGAGCATCAGCGCAGAAACCATCTTTGACGGGTTTACCATCCAGAACGGGTCGGGTACAGCCGGTGCGGGAATGCTGATATACAACTGCGACGCTACGTTCAGAAACCTGATCATAACCAATAACACTTCGCCTGTAGGCCTTGGCGCGGGCATAGCCATAAGCAATTCGAACTCCACATTTATACAGGTGCTTATCCATAACAATACCTCTATACTGAACCCGGGATATGATGGCGAAGCAGGCGGTATACGTATCAACAGCGGCAACCTGAAATTCTATAACTGCGTAATCGCTCACAATCACGCCGAAGGGCTTGTTGGCGGTATGATGGTGGTGACGGCTACCGTGCATTTATACAATAGCATAATCTATGGCAACACGGACGAAGTAAACCCTGAGTTTTTTGTCGACGCTAACTGCGATGCGGGCGTAGGAGCTGTTATCTATTCATCGAACTGCATTCTGGAGGGCTGCGGGGGCAGTGAATTATATTATGAGTCGCCACAATTCACGATTTACGGAACCGATCTTGGCGGCAATTATGATGTGGATCCGCTGTTCAATGGTGATTATTCATTACAGGCTGCGAGTGTGGGCATCAACAAAGGCAATACCCAGGCTTATCTTGATGCGTTGGGGAGTATAGATAAGGATTTTTTCAATAATGACAGGATAGTAGACCACATCGACATCGGGCTTAATGAATATCAGACAGTACAGTCGGAAATACTATATGTAAAAGAAGGCGGCACAGGCAATGGCTCATCTTGGGCCAATGCGTCGGGCAACCTGCAGCTGATGATGGACAATCAGTTCGAAGGCCGCGAGGTATGGGTGGCCGCAGGTGAGTACTATGCCCCTTTGGTCTATTTCAGGCTGCGCAATAAGGTAAAGGTATACGGCGGGTTCCCGGCCACGGGCAATCCTGCCTTTGCCGACAGGGATTTTGAGGAACACCCTACAGTGCTGAAGACCAACGCAAATTATAACATTGGTAATTTTTGCCCTGAAGGCAGCAACCTTTCTGCCGAAACGCTCCTCGACGGCTTTATCCTGACCAGGGATGCCAGCCATACAGAATTCAATGCCGGGTTGATTGAAATCAATTCTAATGTTACCTATTCTAATATCGTTTTTACCGGCTTTGGCTATGGTTGTATGGATATCCGGAAAACCTCCCAAAACACTTTCATCAATTGTAAGATAACGGATAATGTTGTGCTGGATAATAACTTTTTTAATATCACGGTGCATAACGGTGGGAGCGCGTCATTTTTAAATTGCAGCTTTACTAATAATAGTTATTTTCAGGGCTCATGCATATTTGCAACCAATGATGGCAATATTACAGTAGATGGTTGCACGTTCACCAACAATACAGCTCCGGGGGTTGGAAAAGTAATTGTTATAAATCATAGCGCGGGCAGGATACTGAATTCTGTTTTTGATTCTAATGGCGATGCTACCTATGACGGCGGTATTGTTTTAGTCGTGGGGACTTATAGCGATGTAATAGAGGAAGACCAGATCCATCCTGTTGATGTTATCATTGACCGCTGCACGTTTAAAAATAACATTAATACGACTGTGTGGATACAAGGAAAGCCCGGCGACCAAACATCCATAAGCAATTCATTGTTTTTTAAAAACACAGGCCCTTCCGGAGTGGGTATAAGGAAAATGCAGGATGGTAGCCTTTATGTTACCAATTGCACCATTACAGAAAACCACGCAAATAACGGTTTAGCGGGCGGTATGCTTTTATTTGATGGTATTGGGACGGATGAAATCCGTAATTCCATTATTTACAACAATACATCGGATTCTGTGTACGGAGATGAATTCTGGACCTATGGTCCGGTTTCGTTTAAGAACACCATTATTGGGACAAGTGGCGGCAGCGCTAACTGGAATCCCGGCGCCTTCAACGATTTTGACCTGGCCGATATGAGTACCGACCTTGGAGGCAATCTTGATACTGCGCCTTTATTTGTAAATGCAGCTAACGAAGATTACAGGCTTATGCCAACCAGTCCTGCCGTAAATGCTGGATATAGTGCAGTATTTGGCATGAATGCCATACCGGACCTTTCGGGCTTTACTAACGACCTTGCCGGAAATGCCAGGATAGTAGGTGCTGCCGTAGACATGGGTGCTTTTGAATTTGACCCTGAAATGGGTGCAGGTGGCTTTGAACAGGTGAAAGGGATTTCGGTATACCCTAACCCGGCAGAAGGAATGGCAACCATTAGCATCGCTGATGCTAATATCACAGAGGTCAGGGTTTTTTCGATATTAGGGAAAGAAGTAATTGCGTCTGCTAACGAAACTGTCGACCTTTCAGCGCTACCAACAGGAGTTTACATCATAAAGGCCACTACTGATAACGATAAAGTTTATAGCTCAAAACTGGTTAAGAAGTAGTTTTAACCAAAAAAAGTAATCATCTCTTTTTCATGGAAAGAGATGATTACTTTTTTAATATTAAGGCATTTCAAGAGGTTAACAGTCTTTTGCCGAATCGAGTCTGCAAAACCCTGAACCCCGAACTTTTTAAACGATTATCGTCCTACCCTTTGCCGACTTTTTGCCCTTTTCAAAAGTGAAGTCAATACGCCCAAGGTTGATGCCGTAGCAGCCCACCTGATTGATCATTACGTCCTGCCCGTCGAGGTTTTTCTCAAGATGTGGCTTGGTCAGGAAGGTATGGGTATGGCCTCCTATGATCAGGTCGATATTCTTGGTTTTCCAGGCCAGTAACAGGTCGCTTGGTTTTTCTTTTTCATTGGCATAGGAGAAGCCCAGGTGCGACAGGCAGATAACAAGGTCGCACTTTTCGTTAACCTTCAGGATGCGGCTCATGTCCTGCGCGATCTCGATAGGGTTGAGGTACACGGTTTCCTTATAGAGTTTTTTGTCTACAAGCCCCTGCAATTCCACGCCAAGCCCGAAGATCCCTATCTTGATGCCGTCTTTGTGGAATATCTTGTACGGCTTCACGATGCCATTTAGTACTGTGTTCTTAAAGTCGTAGTTGGCTGATACAAAATCGAACTTCGCATGTGGCAGCATGGCGTTGAACCCGTCGATGCCGTTGTCGAAATCGTGGTTGCCCATTGTGGCGAGGTCATACTTCATCATGCTCATGAGCTTAAACTCCAGCTCGCCGCCATAATAGTTAAAATAGGGTGTACCCTGGAAAATGTCGCCCGCGTCGAGCAGCAGCACGTTGGCGTTCTCGCGGCGCAGTTGGTCAATAAGCGTAGCCCTGCGCGCTGCCCCACCCATATTGGGATACTTGGGGTCGTCTATGGCAAACGGGTCAATATGGCTGTGCACGTCGTTGGTATGCAGTATGACGAGCTTTTTGTTTTCCTCATCATTAAAGCTGCTCAGTGACAGTCCGCCCAGTACAAGCGCGCTTCCGGCAGCGGTTTTCTGTATAAAGTCCCTTCTTTTCATTATTGCTTTTCGGTTATAACGCGCAGTGATTTGGATGCATAAATGGTATCGGTTGACTTAAAATAATCGATGAATACGTTTCGGAGCTTATAATCAAGGTCATACGTTGCAATACCTCTTTTAAAGAATTCCATGTTGTCACCCCCGTTCGAAAGGTAATCAGATGTGGCAACGTTGTATATTTTACCAATTTCCAAAGGTTTACCTTCTACAGTGATATCTTTTACCATTGTAGCATCTTTATCCAGCAATATTTCCATTCCTGCAAGAGGGTGGGGTTTCTTCTCTTTAATCAGGTAATCGGCAATTTCGCGGATTTGCTCTCCCTTCAGAGCTATAACTACAAGGCTGTTCTCAAAAGGCATGATCTCGAATGCCGTGCGGGTCGTAATATCTCCTTTGGGCAGTATTGCCCTTATCCCGCCATGGTTGAGCAGGCAGATGTCAGCGTGCCTTTTTTCGCGGGTAAATAATACTTTATCTGCTGCTTCCAGCGTTACATCTGCCATCAGGTTACCTATGGCAGTTTGCCATTTATCTATAGGTTTCGATTTATCGAGGGTTTCCGGTGAGTAGGAAAGTACGCTGTCCAGGTCTTTATTGATGTGGTCACGGTAAGGCTTTATGAAAGTTTCGATTTCCGGTGTATCGGCATATTCACTGGTAATAGGAAGCTTTTTCCCTTCGATTTTTGAATTGCGGAGCTCCGATGTACCACAGGCTATAAGCCCGGACATAGTTAAAAATAGAACAAATCCTTTTATGGATGTGTCATACTTTTTGAAGATTATCATTGGGGAGATATTTATTTGAATTAATTTTGTATTCGACAAGTAAAATTACAATGTTTTTGAAGTTTATTAAAGATTTTGGGCTAAAAAAGATCATTAAGAAAAAGTTAGCCCATTATAAACCGGTACCGTCACACGATGTGGTGGATACCGTAGGTGTAATTATTGATGAAAGTTATTTTGTTGATAAAGAAGGTCTTATTAAGGGATTGATGGCTAACGGTATTGACCGTAACAACATAAAAACATTAAGTTTCAAAGAGCGCCTGAAGCCCAAAGAAATCGTGGACTGCTGCCATTTTACGCGCAAGGACATATCCGTGACGGGTTTTGAAAAACCGGATGTGGCTGAATTTATCGAAACACCATTTGATATGCTCATCAGTTTCTATGATGTGGAGAAAGCCCCGTTGGTGCTGGCAACGCTAAAATCTAAAGCAAAGTTCAAGGTGGGCTTTTCAAGTGTAGACAACCGTCTTAACCACTTTATGATCAGCAGCCAGGCTGAGAAATACACCGAATTTGTCTCGGAACTGTTCAAATACCTGAAAATACTAAACAAACTATAACATGCAACAACTTATTGGCACAGGGGTAGCCCTTATAACGCCTTTTAATACAGACTTTTCCGTTGATGCAGACGGGTTAAAGAATGTTGTAAATTACCAGATAGACGGCGGCATTGATTACCTTGTGGTGTTGGGCACCACAGCGGAAGCTGCCACCCTGAATAAAGAAGAGAAAGAGCTTGTAATACAAACGGTTATCGAAGCCAATGCCGGCCGTTTGCCGCTTGTACTGGGAGTAGGCGGCAATAATACCGCGGAAGTTGTTGAAGAGCTGAAAACCCGCGACCTGTCTGCGTTTGTGGCAGTGTTGTCGGTTTCGCCTTATTATAACAAGCCAACCCAGGAGGGTATTTACCAGCACTTTAAGGCGGTGGCCGAAGCCTCTCCGGTGCCGGTTATCCTTTATAATGTTCCGGGCAGGACGGCCAGCAACATGCTGCCTTCCACCGTGATACGCCTGGCGAAAGACTTCAAAAACATAGTAGCTATCAAGGAGGCGGCTGGTGATATAGTGCAGGCTATGAGGCTGATACAGTACGCTCCCGAAGGATTCCTTGTAATTTCGGGCGACGACATGATAACCCTCCCTATGGTGCTTGCCGGTGGGGCAGGGGTGATCTCGGTAATTGGTGAGGGCTTCCCCAAGGAGTTCTCCAGGATGGTGCGCTTAGGGCTTGAGCGTAAGGCAGATGAAGCATACAAACTCCACTATTTACTGGCCGATTCCATTGACATGATATTCGAACAGGGCAACCCGGCGGGCATCAAGCACGTGTTTAAGGAGCTTGGTGTTTGCGGTGACACCGTGAGGCTCCCGCTTGTAAACGTTGATGATGATTTAGGGGAGCGTTTGGGCGATTTTGTGGCAAAAATTAGGTAACTTTACGGTATGGCCGGGATGATTTTTGATGGCTTCCATGATGATTTTAGGGTCATTGCATGAAAGTTTCAGGATGTAGGCCATTTTTAAAGTCGTAACACAAATTCTAAAAAGCAAAAATTATGTTATCAGATACTATGCAGGCAGCGCTCAACGAGCAGATAAAAGCTGAGGCGGAATCATCGCAAATATATCTTGCCATGGCCTCATGGGCCGAGGTTAAGGGTTTTGACGGCATCGCATCGTTCATGTTCAGGCAGAGCGATGAGGAACGCATGCACATGCTCAAGCTGGTAAAGTATGTTAACCAGCGCGGAGGGCATGCCATCATTTCGTCGCTTGATGAGCCGAAGCTCGACTATAGCTCGTTCCAGGCGCTGTTCAGGCAGCTGTACCGCCATGAAGTAAAGGTATCCGAATCCATCAACAACCTTGTAGATATCGCGCTGTCGCAAAAGGACTATGCAACGAGCAACTTCCTGCAATGGTATGTGAGCGAGCAGATCGAGGAGGAGGCTACTGCCAAAGTGATCCTCGACAAGATTGACCTGATCGGCGACGACAAGGGCGGTTTGTACCTTTTTGACAACGATATGAAAAACTTTACCGCAGCCGGGCATAACATTGTGCAATAAATCTGCCAAAATACAGTTTAAAGAAGGTGCTTTCAGGGCATCTTTTTTATTTTCAGGGTTGAATACTTAACCGTTAGTGGTTTTGATTTTTACCACAAGGCTCACAAAGGAATTTCACAAAGTTCACAATACTTTCTGCATAAGGCTCACAAAGCGAAGCGTAAACCTCTGTGTCCTTGTAAGTCAACATGATTTGTTAGTGTTCCTTGTGAAAAATCTTTGTGCACTTTGTGGTAAAAAATATTCAGCAGGCGAATTGTAAGCTAGAGGCAAAGCTCATCTGTAAGCATTGAAAAAAGATTTTTGTATTACCTAATTATTACCTAATTTTGCAGTTGCTTTAAAAATAGCGGCTGCCTGCAGCTTAACCAATATATATGGCAAGATTTTTTTACATCCTACTTATCGCAATAGTATTCACTTCGTGCAGCCCTTTCCAGAAAGCGCTTAAATCAGACGACATAAAGCTGAAATACGAGACAGCCGAAATGCTTTACGACAAAGGGAAATATTCCAAGGCAATCCGCCTTTTTGAACAGATAGCGCCGTCGTACAACGGCAAGGCGCAGGCAGAAAAGATGTTCTACATGTACTCACAGTCGCTGTACAAGACAAAGCAATATTATACCGCAGGGTACCAGTTTGAGAAATTTACCGCGGGCTACCCAAGGAGCGAAAAGCTGGAGGAAGCCTCGTTTTTAGGAGCCAAGAGCTATTACCACCTGTCGCCCCGCTATTCGCTGGACCAGACAGATACCTACAAGGCGCTGGACAAGCTGCAGGCGTTCATCAACAATTTCCCGAACTCCCAGCTGATGCCCGAAGCCAACCAACTGGTTAAGGAGCTTAGGGAGAAACTGGAGAAAAAAGCGTATGAGATTGCCAAGCAGTACCACCTTACAGGTGCTTATTTTGGCGACTACAATGCCGCCATCAAAGCGTTTGATAACTTTATCATCGATTTTCCGGGTACCCCGCTGAAAGAGGATGCGCTGTACTACAAGTTCGATTCGTCGTACCAGCTCGCCATCAACAGTGTGCCTTCCAAGATGCAGCAGAGGCTTTTGGATGCAAAGTCAAATTATGCCGCGCTTGTAAAGTTCAGGCCGGAAACTAAATATAAGAAGGAGGCCGACGAAAGCCTTGCAAAAATTGAAGCTGAATTACAAAAATTTTCTAAATAAAGAAAGAGTCATGGATCTAAAGAAAACGACTGCCCCGGTAAACACCGTTACCTACAACAAGAGTAAGATTGAGGAGCCGACAGGTAACATCTACGAGGCAATTACCATTATGGCAAAAAGGGCCAACCAGATCAATACCGAAATAAAAAAGGAACTGATCGAGAAGCTTGAAGAATTTGCTACCTACAACGACAGCCTTGAGGAGATTTTTGAAAACAAGGAGCAGATTGAGGTTTCTAAATTTTACGAAAAGCTTCCTAAGCCCCACGCGCTTGCCGTGCAGGAGTGGATGGACAACAAGATTTCCTATAAGGACCCTAAATAATTACAGGCATGTCTGTTTTAAGCGGCAAAAAAATACTGCTCGGGATATCCGGTGGGATAGCCGCCTATAAAACAGCCTCGTTGGTAAGGCTATTTATAAAGGCAGGTGCGCATGTACAGGTAGTCATGACACCTGCCTCTAAAGATTTTATTACTCCCCTCACACTGTCCACACTGTCCAAAAACCCGGTGTATTCTTCTTTCTATAATGAAGAAGACGAGAATGCTGTTTGGAACAATCACGTGGACCTGGGCCTTTGGGCCGATTTCTTTATCATTGCGCCTGCCACCGCCAACACCATGGCGAAAATGGTTTCGGGCAATGCCGATAACCTTCTCATTGCAACCTATCTTTCTGCCAAGTGCCCGGTGTATTATGCCCCGGCAATGGATCTTGATATGTATAAGCATCCTTCGACGGTAGCAAGTTTTGAGGGGCTCGAAAGTTTTGGTAACATCATGATACCTGCCGAATCCGGCGAACTTGCCAGCGGCCTGCACGGCGAGGGCAGGATGGCCGAACCGGAGAATATTGTGGCTTTTATCGAAAAGGATATTGAAGGCAAACTGCCCCTTCGCGGAAAAAAAGTGCTGGTTACGGCGGGCCCCACATACGAACCGATAGACCCTGTGCGTTTTATAGGGAACCATTCTACCGGCAAGATGGGATTTGACATTGCAAAGGCTGCTGCCGATGAAGGCGCCGAAGTGATTTTGGTTACCGGCCCTACGCACCTCAGGCTGGAGCATTCATTGGTAAAGGTAGTGCGGGTCAACTCGTCTGAGGAAATGTACCATGCCTGCCATGAGTATTTTGACGGCGTGGATGCCGCGGTGGCCGCCGCCGCTGTTGCCGACTACAGGCCAAAGGACGTGGCGCCGCAAAAAATAAAGAAAAGCGAGGGTACGCTGGTGCTGGAACTGGAGAAGACAAAAGACATACTTTCATCGCTTGGCGCAAAGAAGAACGGGCAGTTTCTTATAGGGTTTGCCCTGGAGACCGAGAATGAAATTGAGAACGCCATAGCGAAGATTGCGAAAAAAAACTTAGATTTGATTGTTTTAAATTCCCTGAACGACGAAGGGGCGGGTTTTGGCAAGCCGACCAATAAGGTAACCTTTATTGACAGGGAAGGCCATCAGGAGCCAATGGAGCTGAAGTCGAAAGAGGATGTAGCCAAAGATATTATCACGAAAATAAAAAAGCATTACAATGTATAAATATATAGCGATGTTGCTGCTGGTTTTCTCCTTTGGGGCAAAGGGGCAGGAACTCAATTGCAGGGTGCAGGTAAACTACCAGATGATTACCGATGCCAACCCGCAGATATTTAAGACCCTTGAAAAGTCGCTGGGAGATTTTGTAAACAATACGCGCTGGACCAACCGTGACTTTGGGCGCAGCGAGCGCATTGACTGCACCATGATATTCACTATCACGGCCTATGAGTCCAATTCGTTCAGCTCGTCATTGCAGGTGCAGTCGTCCAGGCCGGTATACGGGTCAACCTATTCGTCGCCCATTCTCAACTTCAATGACAAGGATGTGAATTTCCGCTATACCGAAGGGGAGAACCTTATATACAACCCCAACAGCTTTGATTCCAACCTCGTGGCGGTAGTATCCTTCTATGCCAACGTGATTATTGGCCTTGATGCCGACAGCTTTGCAAAAAGCGGCGGCACCGACTATTACCAGGCAGCACAAAATATGGCGGTGCTGGCACAGGGAGGCGGCTACAAAGGATGGAACCAGCAGGACGGCAACCAAAGCAGGTATTTCCTGATTAACGATGTGCTTTCCAATACGTATACGCCATGGAGGGAAGCGCTCTACAACTACCACATCAACGGGCTCGACAGGATGTCTGACAACCAAAAGGAAGCCAAAGAGAAAACCATAGCGGCCATAAAGGGGCTGGGGCAGGTGCACAGCACAAGGCCAAACTCATTCCTGATGCGTATCTTTTTTGATGCCAAGGCCGATGAGGTAGTCAATATTTTTTCGGGCGGGCCCGCAATAACTGTGACGGAACTCGTTGACACGCTCAACAGGATATCGCCCCTGAACGGCTCGAAATGGAACAACATCCGGTAATTATTTTTTTGATATAACCTGAAACCTCAAAACAGTTTGTTTTGAGGTTTTTTTTTGACCTCACCCCCGGCCCCTCTCCAAAGGAGAGGGGAGGAAGCTTCACTCAGGCGCATAAGATTTATGCATACTTTGTTTAGGGAGAGAACTCCTTTGTTAGTATTTTACACATAACTGATATATCACAATGATCGAGTATGAGTGTAGCTGCCCCTCTCCTTTGGAGAGGGGGTTGGGGGTGAGGTCTAATGGTTATCCCGCTCCGCATTCTATGATATAAAACAATTAAAATCAGTAAAAAATTATCCTGCGAATTTATATGTATTTATAAAGGGTGACTGTCTATTGATTACAGAGAATACTCTGCTAACTATCTTA
>NZ_JAPCHV010000008.1 GCF_026107645.2 Flavobacterium sp. MFBS3-15
TTGCAGGTCAAGACCGTCAATCACATCGGAGACGGTTCTTACAGGATGGTTCTCTTCTATCAGCTCCTCTAAACTTGGAGGAAGTAGAAAATTTTGCTTGGGATTGTAATCTTTAAAGACTACTTTTGATTTATTATACACACCGCAAGTTAACAAACTTGCAGAATATAGGGAGCCCTCGGGCTCCCTTATTTGTTTAAAAAATTAGAGCTGCCTCACTTTTGAGACAGCCCCTACGGATATAATGAAGATTTTCGGCTAAGAGCCGCGACTATATGAGGGAACAATTCTGATGAATGAAGCGATGTTTCACCTATGTGCGGATATGCTTTTCCTGATTTTCAAAACTATGGATACTATGTATCTATGTGGTTGAATAGATTTTAAGCGGCTATTAAAGGCGATTCAATCCATGTTTTTAGTTTCAGGACGCGCCCATGCTAAAAATATTACAAATTACATCCTTATAATTTAACAGCTACCTGCGAATTAGTATATTTGCAAATTATCCCAAATCATCAAATTAAGAGTGATACAGCTTCACGATAAACATTTTGTGCCTTTTATTACCGCCGGAGACATCGACGCTGTAATAAAACGCATGGCAGCGCAGGTGGAAGCCGACCTGAAAGATGAAACCCCCGTATTTATTGGCGTGCTCAACGGCGCGTTCATGGTAGTGTCCGATTTTGTAAAACACTACAAGGGCAACTGCGAGGTAAGCTTCGTAAAGATGGCTTCGTATGAAGGCACCAAAACCACTGGCGACATAAAGCAGCTCATCGGCCTTGGCCAGAACCTGGAAGGCCGTACGGTGGTCATCATCGAAGACATTGTAGATACCGGCAACACCATTGTAGAACTCAAAAAAATGTTTGAAAGCCAAAACGTGAAGCAGCTGAAGATTGCAACGCTGTTCTTTAAGCCGGAGGCCTATACCAAGGACATCGCATTGGATTACATCGGCTTCGAGATACCCAACAAGTTCATCGTGGGCTATGGCCTCGATTACGACGGGCTGGGCCGCAACTTACCTGAAATATATCAACTACAATCATAACACAACCTTTACAACAAAATGATCAATATCGTACTTTTCGGAAAGCCGGGAGCAGGCAAGGGGACACAGGCAGAGTTTTTAAAAACAAAATACAACCTGACCCACATTTCGACAGGGGATGTTTTCCGCTATAACCTTAAGAACAATACGCCGCTGGGCGAAGAGGCCCGTGGCTACATGGACCGGGGTGAGCTCGTTCCGGATGCGCTTACCATAAAGATGCTGCAGGACGAAGTGGAGAAAAATCCCGATACGGCAGGTTTCCTTTTTGACGGTTTTCCGCGTACCATTGCCCAGGCCGAAGCGCTGGATGCCTTCCTGGTTTCGAAAGGCTGGCAGGTAGATGCTACCGTAGGGCTTGAGGCCGACGACGAGATACTGGTGCAGCGCCTGCTGGAAAGGGGCAAGACCAGCGGACGTGCCGACGACCAGGACGAAAACCTGATTCGCAACCGCTACCAGGAGTACAACGAAAAAACCGCCCCGCTGATGGAATATTACAACAAACAGGGTAAATTCCACGCGGTTGACGGCATTGGCGAAATAGCCGAAATAACAAATCGATTAAGTTCGGTAATCGATACGCTTAACTAAAAATCCCACCATTGGAGATAGCCATAATATTATTGCTTATTGTCCTTAACGGGGTCTTCTCCATGTCGGAGATCGCCCTTATATCGGCCCGTAAGAACCGCCTCGAAATGGCTGCCAAAAAAGGCAATGCCAGTGCACAGGCGGCGCTCGACCTGGCCAACTCGCCCAATAAGTTCCTTAGCACGGTACAGATAGGCATCACGCTCATCGGTATCCTAACCGGTATCTATTCCGGCGATAAGGTAACGGACGATGTGGAGGCTTTTGTGCTGCAGTTTGATGCGCTCAGGCCGTATGCCGAGAACATTTCGGTAGGTATTGTGGTAGTGATACTGACATTCTTCTCGCTGGTACTGGGCGAGCTTTTGCCGAAAAGGATAGGGCTGAACTACCCTGAAGGCATTGCAAAAGCTATGGCCCTCCCGATGAAATACATTTCGATCGTCACGGCGCCATTCATCTGGTTATTGACAACCACTACCGATTTCCTGCTGAAGGTGTTCAGCATCCGCCCGACGGCTGACGGAAAAGTGACCGAGGAAGAGATAAAGGCCATCATTAAGGAAGGTACCGAAGGCGGCGAGGTGCAGGAGATAGAGCACGACATCATGGAACGCGTCTTCCATATTGGCGACAGGAAGGTCAACTCGCTGATGACCCACAGGAAATCTGTGGCCTACCTGTCTACCGAATCCGATAAGGCCGGTATCAGGGAAATAATGCTTGAAGAGCTGCATTCGGTATATCCCGTTTGCGAAGGGTCGAGCCTGGACGATGTGATAGGCGTGGTGCTGCTGAAGGATATTTTTGCCAATTATGACAAGCCCGATTTCAGGCTGAAGGAGATTGTAAGGGAACCGGTGTACCTGATTGAGCATACCTCTGCCTACAAGGCGTTGGAGAGCTTTAAGAAAACCAAGGTGCACTATGCGCTGGTAACCGATGAATATGGTATTTTCCAGGGTATCATCACCCTGAACGACATATTGGAAGCCCTTGTGGGCGATGCCGCCGATTTTTATGAGGATGAATTCAGCCTTGTAGCCAATGAGGACGGTACCTGGACGGTAGACGGGCTGTACCCGCTGCACGACTTCCTGACCTATTTTGACCTGGACGACCTGATCAGCGATTATGAGGTGACTACGGTAAACGGCCTCATCATGACCGAGCTGTCATACATACCCAAGGAGGGCGAAAAGCTGGCCTGGCATTTATACGAGCTGGAAGTGCTCTCGATGGACGGCGTGAAGATTGATAAGGTGAGGGTTAGATCGCTCAAAGAATAGTTCAGAGTTCCGGGTTCAGAGTTCAGAGTCGGCTCATCGCAACGCTGTAAATAATAAACGGTTTAGAGCAGTTAAAGGGTGCTGATTGGCAACTTTAAACTTTAGACTTTAAACTTTAAACTAAAAAAATGACAGAAGGAAATTTTGTAGATTATGTAAAGATATATGTGTCCTCCGGAAAAGGGGGTAAGGGATCTACACACCTGCACAGGGAGAAATTCATTGAAAAAGGAGGCCCGGACGGTGGCGACGGCGGCCGTGGCGGCCACGTGTACCTGATTGGCAACAAAAGCCTGTGGACGCTGTTCCACCTGAAGTTTGCGCGCCACATCAAGGCGACACACGGCGGCGATGGCGGAAGCGCACGAAGCACCGGTGCCGACGGCGAGGACAAATACATAGAAGTGCCGCTGGGTACCGTGGTGAAAGACCAGGAGACCGGGGAGGTGCTGTTTGAAATAACCGAAGACGGCGAAAAGCAGATATTGGTAAAAGGAGGCAAGGGCGGACTGGGCAACTGGCACTTCCGCAGCTCGACCAACCAGACGCCAAGGTACTCGCAGCCGGGCATGCCCGCCGAAGAAAAAGACGTGCTGCTGGAGCTCAAAGTACTGGCCGATGTGGGCCTTGTGGGCTTCCCGAATGCGGGCAAGTCGACCCTGCTTTCGGTACTGACTTCAGCGAAGCCCAAGATTGCCGATTACCCGTTCACGACCCTGAAGCCCAATCTGGGCATTGTTGCCTACAGGGATTACCAGTCGTTCGTAATGGCCGACATACCGGGAATCATAGAGGGTGCGGCGGAAGGCAAGGGCCTTGGGCATTACTTCCTGCGCCATATTGAGAGGAACTCAACCCTGCTGTTCCTTATCCCGGCCGATGCCGATGATATTAAGGAGCAATACGAGATACTGCTGGACGAACTGCGCCGCTACAACCCCGAAATGCTCGACAAGGACAGGCTGGTAGTCATCTCCAAATCCGACATGCTTGATGATGAATTAAAAGCCGAAATGAAAGCGGTTTTGGATAAAGAGTTTAAGGGCATACCGTATATGTTTATCTCCTCAGTAGCCCAACAGGGGCTCACAGAACTGAAAGACAAGTTGTGGCAGATGCTCAACAGTTAAGATAGTAAAGCGCCGGAAGGCGCTTTTTTTGTTTAGATAAGGTCATTGCGAGGCACGAAGCAATCTTTCATAGTAGCGGATTGCAGTAAAGATTGCCGCGCTCCGTTTCTCCGCTCGCAATGACGGTATGCGAAAAAATCCGTGGCAATCCGCTCAATCGGTGTCATCCGCGTTACAAAATTTATCCTTTCAAAATCTTCCTCACCACTTTCCCAAACCGTCCCTCAAACGTCACGAACAAGGTTCCGCTCCAATGGTCGGCCAGCTGTAATGTGATGGTCCCGTTGCCGTCGGCAATGGTATTGCTGTACAGCTGCTGGCCTAAAATATTGGTGATCTTAACGCTCATTGGCCCACCGACCTGGTTGAGGTCAAAGCTCACCGAACCCTGCGCCGGGTTGGGGTAGGCCGCAGAAATTCCCTTTACCGCCCATTCTTCCGTGGACAGCACTTCTACATTTATCGTCCAGAAACCTGCCGGGGCTACCAGCGGGCGTGCAAGGCTCTTGCCGGAGTTGGCCTGGGCAGCGATGTAATATTCCACATCGGTGCCGTCATTGCCGGTAGGTATGTTGGCCGACCAGTTGTCGCCTTCGACCAAAGCCATGGTAGCTTCGTTCCATTCGGCTGTCCCTTCATTCCTCCAGAATACTTTGGCGGATGCTATGCCCGACTCGTGCTTTATCATCGCATGGATAGCAACGGAGGTGTTGGTGGCTGCTTCCTTTATTGGCTGGTGTACTATGAGCAGCGGTTCGTGTACCCCGATGGTATGAGTGATGCAGTGTATCGCACCCGATGAGGCGATCAGTGCTTCATCGGCATTATCCACATCGATGCCTACAATGGTATAACCGGGCATGAGTTCCTGGTATCTGGCAATGGCGGCGCCATCGGTCTGCGGGCGGTAGAGCGGTATCAGCACCGTTTTGTTGACTATGGTCGCGTTGCTGTAGGTGCGGTAATAGCCGTTGGTATCGGGGAAAGCGCCCGAAGTGCTTGGCGGCGCGTCGATCCATTCTACTTTGTAGGGCGTGCCGAAATGCGACACGTGGTTGGCAAGCACGTACTCAATGTTGGCCTCTATCTGCGGGCCGTCGGCAACACCGGGAGGGTAGCGGCTCACGAGCAGGGTTTCCTCATCCAGCAGTTTCATGTGCATGTCAATGTGGTGGATGCCGTCGTAGGGCAAAGTTGGCATCTTGATATAATTGGTAATGCCCATGTAGCTCGCCATGATGCCGTCTATTTGTTCCTCATTCTTTACCGAAACGCCATAGGGATTACCCTCGTCGTTCTCTTCGATTATCAGCTCGGAGGCAAAGGCATTGCCCAACCCGTCGCTCATCCAGTTGCCGCCGGTATTCACAAGGTCGTTCAGGCCGGAGTCGGTAACATATATGGGTATGCCGGTCAGTGCGGCATGCGCCGAAGGCATCACATTGTCATTGGGGCGCGGGCGGTTGTAGATCCAGTCGACCAGGGCGCGTTCGCCCACATCATTCATATATACGGTGTTGCCGCTGTAATCGCGTGTCCAGATGCTGTCCCACGGCGCATTCATGAAGATCACGTTGGTCAGGTCGACTCCATTGGTAGTAAGGTAGGCCGATACCGAAGCCTCATCTTCGGTGGTGATGATGACCTTGCATTCGGCTACGGCTGCCTGCACGATCTGGCGCAGTATGTTGGGGTACCACGGATCCCAGGTTACCACTAGGTATTCCACTTCCTCCCATTCGGCAGCAGTGCGCACAGCCGATGGCGGCGGCGGGGTCATCATGGCATTGCGGAAGGCAAAGCCTGATACCACGTTGCGCTCTGCGGATGTAAAGCCTTTTGGTAATGGCAGTTCCTGGGCCGATATGTTAAATGTTATGCAGGCAAATATGCATAAAAAACATTTGGAGTATAATTGTCCCATAAATTGATTTTGAGACGAATATACTCCATTTTATTATTGGTTGTATACTGCGCTTATTTCTGTGCAGGAATCCTTAGTACCTGGCCGGGATAAATTTTATCGGGGTCGGAAAGCATGGGCTTGTTGGCTTCAAAAATAATATTATATTTCTGCACATCCCCATAATATTTCCCTGCAATCTTAGACAATGAATCACCGGAAACAACAGTATAGTATTGCGACTCAGGTTCGGGAACGGCCACACGCATTTTGTTGTCTACAGATTCAACACCCTTAATATTCCCTACGGCGAGGTTGATTTTTTCTGCATCCGACTGTTTGTCTACGTCACCTTCCAGGATTACCTTCCCGCCGGTAGCAGTGATTTTAATATTTTTATACGTTAACCCAAGCTTTTTGATGAAAGCAAGCAGCTCATCTGCTTTCATGTGCTCATTTTGTGCTGCCGCGCCAAATACCTGCTGCCCGGCATCATTTTTAAAGGATAATGTTCCCATAGTTTTAGTTTCTGATTATGCTTAAAATTACTAAAGCTATGTAGTATATAAAAGCCAAATGCCTTAATTTAGGAAAGGTTTGTGCGTTATTGCAAAAGGATTCTTAATTAAACGGAACCGATCCGTGCTCCGCAAAGTCTCCCGACTTTGTGGAAGCGTTGGCATATCTCTGATATGCAGGTTCAAGGTCAAAGACCTTATGTCACTTCCGCAAAGTCGGTAGACTTTGCGGAAGTGAACCGAAATTAATTCCCCAGCGTGAAAAGCCAATCATGCGGGTTACCATCCTGCCGAAATTTAATCCCTCCGGGATAAACAGGCGATTTATTTCCCGTTAGGGAATTAATTTGTTATGATGTGTCACACAATAGTCCTGAAGGGGCTGGGGGTGAGGTCTGTAAAGTTTTAAAAAATCACACCTCCCCAATCCTCTTAAAAAATGCCTCTTTGTAAGTGCTTCCCAAGGGCAGTTCTTTTTCTTTTATGAAAACGGAAAAACTGTCGGTGGTGTCGATGTGCTTTATGGCGACGGCGTAGGAACGGTGTATCTGGATGAACCCGTTGCCCGGCAGCAGGTCGAGGATGTTCTTCAGGGAGCTATGGGTAATGATGGCGCCATTTGTGGTATAGATGCTCACGTAATTCTGCAAGGCTTCAACGTAGAGGATATCATCCAGGAATATTTTGGCGAACTTGTTCTTCCCATCGGTTTTGATGAAGATGTATTCGTTTGTCGGGGTATATTGTGCCTGGACCGTTTTGCTGCCATCGGTAAGTTTTGAAACGGCCTTGTAGAACCGCTCAAAGGCAATGGGCTTCAGGAGGTAGTCGGTGGCGTTGAGGTCGAAGCCTTCCAGGGCAAAATCAGGATAGGCCGTCGTAAAAATCACTTTCACATTGTCGCCAATGATCTTTGATAACTGCAACCCTGTGAGCTGCGGCATCTGGATGTCAAGGAAGATAACATCAACAGTATTCGCGTTAAGGAATTCCAACGCCTTTAGCGAATCGCTGAAAACGGCCAGCTTTTCCAATGAGGGGATGCGCTCCACATACTTTTCCAGCAGGCGGATGGCAGGCGGTTCGTCGTCGACTATGAGGCAGGTGAGTTTCATGGGCGGTTGAGCGGCAGTTTTAAACGGGTTGTAAAAATATCATTTTTGACAGTCTTTTCCAGTATAAAATCATCACCATAGGCATATCGGAGACGGTCGGAGAGATTTTTATAGCCAATACCGGTAGAAGAATAGTTCTCCCCGCGCTGTATGTGGTTGCGGGTATGCATTTCGAGGGTTCCATCGGAAATGGCTAAACTGACGGAAGCTTCTTTAGCAGTATCATTAATGATACCGTGCTTAAAAACATTCTCCACAAAATGGATGAGTACGGCGGGCAATATTATTTGGTCCCCCGGCCGCCCTTCAATGGTATAGTTAAGGTACATCTGGTTCTCAAACCGTTTTTTATGAAGGCTGATGTAGTTGTCGATGAACGCTAATTCTTTAGTGAGCGGTACGCGTTCCTTGTCGCTTTCGGTAATGATGTAGCGCAGCAGGCCGGAGAGCACGAGCAGGTCGGCCGCGGTTTGCTCATCCTTTTCTACCCATTCGCTGTAAAAGGAATTGAGGGTGTTGAAAAGAAAATGCGGGCTTACCTGCGACTTGAGCAGCGCGAAATGTGCCTTGCGGTTTTCGAGCTCCAGCAGTTGGTTTTTCATGCGGTACACGTGCGATTGCCAGGAGATGTAAACCAGCATGGGAAGCAGCACCGACGGAAACCCGAAAAAGAAGTTGTCGCGGATGTAATAGCCGGGTTCGAGCGAGCCGGGGGCATAGTTGTGGAAACCGGTAGTATGGTAAACGAATACCTCTTCCAACAGATAGCGGAGCGCCGTAAACAGCAGCAGCGATACAGGAATGGAAAGCACGTAGAACACAATGCGCCTGCGGTTGAGCAATGACGGGCACACTATATAATAGTTAAGCAGGTAAATGGCAAAAACCGATACGATATAAGTAGTGCTGAACAACAGGCTGTAAAAGCCGAGCACAAGGGTAATCTGGTCGGGTTTGGCGCCCATTTCCCATCCGGTGAAGAAGAGGAACAGCAACACAAAAAGCGCCACGTGGTAATAAAAAGGGATCTTCAGTTTCATCATTATTGGATTTTAACCCAAAAGTACCGATAGCGATAAAGGTAATCCAATAATTTACACCAACCGCCATTTTCCGTACACGAAAGGGCAGAAACAAGAGGGTGGATTTTTAAATTGATGCAAATCCCGGTTGGTCATTACAAAGTGCCTGTCCGTCAAAAGTTTTATGAGGGACTTGCCGCGGCCTGTAATTTTGGCTCAGATTAAAACAAGAAACCATGAAAAAACTATTCACACTCGTCATGATCGCCACAGCCGTTTTATCGTACGGGCAGGCCAAAAAGAAACAAATCCTGATAATTGGTACATTCCATTTTGCCAACCCGGGCCTTGATGTGGCACAGGTAAACACCTTCGACGTAATGTCGGCCAAAAGCCAGGCGGAACTGGAACACATTACCAATAAGATCAAGGCATTCGGCCCCGATAAGGTTTTTATGGAATGGTCGTACAAAGACCAGGCGGCACTCGACAAACTATACAGCAGGAACACCGACAGCCTTCTCAAAGCTAATCCCGACGAAAGGGTACAGGTGGCATTGCGCACCGCTAAAAAAATGAAGCACACAAAGCTGTATGCGGTAGACTATAAGGAAACGCTCTTTGCCTACAATAATTTGCTGCAATCGATGGAAGCTGCGGGGCAGAAAGAGCTGCTGCAAAAGAATGACGATATCATGAAAGCCTATGAGGCAGCCGAGAACAAAAAGATAGCGGGCTATACCCTAACGCAATTATTGTTGGAGCACAACACGCCACAGGAGGATAAGGAGAACATCGGGTGGTACCTTACCATTGCCAACAGGGCGGGCAAAACGGATGATTTTACCGGGGCTCACCTCGTGTCCGAATGGTACCGCCGCAACCTTTATATTTATTCCCTGATGCAAAAGCTTACCGGGGCCGAAGACGATAGGGTAATGCTCATCATGGGTGCAGGGCATACGGCACTGTTGCGGGAATTCATCAAATTGGATGACACATTCGAGATCGTGGAACTTAAAGACGTATTGAAATGATGCGGGTTGTTTTTGCTGTAATTTTACTTGTTGCAGGTGCTGTACAGGAGGCTTTTTCGCAGGATATGCTGTCGCGGAAGCAAATGGAACAGGACCTTGACGGAATGGTAGGCCGGATCGTTTATTCGCATGTCAATGCTTATCATTACAGGAGCAAAGAGGAATGGGATGTGTTCCTGAAAGAAATGAAGTCCGGCCTGCCCGACAGCCTTTCACGGTTCGGTTTTTGGCGTAAGGCCGAGCAGCTGCTGGTGTTCATGAACGACGCGCACACCCGTAGCTATCCTTCGGCTTTCTATAAAGAATATACCGATCGTGGCGGGCTGTTTTTCCCCTTTACGGTTCAGAAAAAAGAGGACGGCTATTATGCATCTGAAATTTATGGGGACATTTCCGGAATAGACACACTGCACAGTATCGTAAGCATCAATGGCATGCCAATGGATACGATTTATGCCGGCATGAAAAAACAGTGCGGGAAGGAACTGGATTTTTTGGATGAAAAAGCCATTTGCGGATCGTTTCCCTACTATGTCTGGAAAGTATACGGTTGGGAGCCGCCGTACACTATTGTTTATTCAGGAAGCAATGCAACTGTCACAGTGCAGGGTGTTACGGCAGCCCAACTTGAAAAAGGCGATCCGCTTTCGCAAAAGAAGGAAGTATGCAGCCTGTCGTTCCCCAATAGCACTACTGCACTTATCAAGGTTGCCGATTTTGAAACGATGCCGCGCGGCTACTACAGGAAGTTTTGCAGGAAGGCGTTCCGTGAAATTGACAGGAGGGGGATCAAGAACCTGGTGCTTGACCTTCGGGGAAATGACGGGGGAGACAGCCGCTATGCCGAAGACTTCGCTGCATGGTTTGCCGACAAGCCTTTCCGGATAGCATCACGCACGCTGTGGAAGGTAACTCCGGAGTTTAAGGCAAATTTTGCGCAGCTCTACATTCCGGGCGTTATGCGCTGGGCAAAATTCCTGTATGGGATTAACGAGCATACCGATGCCATCTGGAAAACGGCAGACGGGCAGGTCGCAGTTGCGGAGCATAAGGAGCGCAAACCCCGCAGGTCGGCACTGAAGCACCCCAAAAAGGTATTTTTATTAATAGATAATGATACGTTTTCAGCAGGTTCGATGTTTGCCGCAATGGTAAAGGATTATAATCTTGGTACTCTTGTCGGTCAGCCCACCGGCAACCTTTCCAGCTTTTATGCCGACCCGCTGATGTGGTACATGCTGCCGAACAGCCGCATCACGTTCCAGGTGTCCACAAGCCTCAACGTGCGCCCCAGCGGGAAATTGGACAATGACAGCATACAGCCCGATATCCTGCTGCCCGAGGGCACGGATGCTTTGGAGTATGTATTGGAGCTTTTGCCGCAGTAGAGTCTATTTATACAAAACAGACCGAATATCAACCAATAACTGCCCGGCCTTTTCAGGGTCGGGTTTTTAAAAGCCTATTGGCAAAGGAAACCTTCCAATTCTTCCACTTGCGTGTGGTCATGCCCCAAATCTTTCGCAGACTTCAAATCTTCACAAGCGCCTGGATTATCTCCACTGCTTGCTCTGCAGGCTGCCCTTAAAAAAAATATATTTGATATTGATTTCTCTTTTTTATAGCTGTCGATTACATAGCTAAAATCTTTGATTGCGAGTTGGTAGTTTTTGTCTAAGTAGTAGGCAAGCCCTCGTTTTTCGAGAATGGCTTTCCTGTCATCAGGATTTCCAAAACTCAAAGCTTTAGTATAATAATTGGCTGCTTCGCTATACAGTTGTTCACCAAGATAAGAATCTGCTTTTTGCTTATAAACTGATAAGCTGTCCTGGGAATAGGCCGCACTGTAAAATAAAAACAGGATAAAAACTACTTTCATTATCATTATATATTTCAGTGTGCAATGTAATGAAAACCTTTTTACAGCATTCATTTACAAATAAATTTCGGCCAATTTACAGATTTATTTTTGCCGAAACCGGTGTTTTTTACCTGAAAAAAAACGTGACACCACTTGTATTTCCATTACCGTAGTTTTACGGAATTCTCAAAAAACAGTTATCTTCGCACCTTAAAATGAAAAGTCTGATAATTTTTCTGTAACGTTTTCGACATCAGGCCGACTTATCAGCACAACTATTAACCTTATTTTAATTATATGAAAAAACTGATTTTATTCCTTACCATTTCACTCATGGTGCTGCCTGTAAGGGCCGACGAGGGAATGTGGTTCCTGATGTTCATTGAGCGCCTTAACCACAGGGATATGCAAAAAATGGGGCTTCAGCTTACCGCTGAAGAGATTTACAGCATCAACAACCACAGCCTGAAGGATGCCATCGTGCAGTTTAACGGCGGGTGTACTGCCGAGCTTATCTCTAAAGACGGCCTTGTGCTTACCAACCACCACTGCGGGTACGATGCGATTGCCGAGCTTTCTACTCCTGAAGCCAACTACCTTAAGAATGGTTTTTGGGCAGCCAACCGTGCCGGCGAGCTGAAACCGAAAGACCTTTACGTACGTTTCTTTGTAAGGATGGATGACGTTTCTAAAAGGATATTGAGTAAGGTTAATGATAAAATGACCGAGGCCGAAAGGGAAAAAGCGATACAGCAGGAAATAGCCCTTATCGAAAAAGAAAATAACGAAGGGGGTAAATATACTGTATCGGTGCGTCCTTTCTTCCAGGGGAATGAGTACTACTATTTTGTATACCAGGATTATAAGGATGTTCGTTTGGTAGGTACGCCACCGGAGAGCATCGGTAAATTTGGGGGCGATACCGACAACTGGGAATGGCCGCGCCACACGGGAGACTTCTCGATGTTCCGTATTTATGCGAACGCCGATGGCAGCCCTGCGGAATATTCGGTAAATAACGTTCCGCTGAAGCCGAAGCACCACCTGCCTGTGAGCCTTAAAGGCGTTCAGGAGAATGATTTTGCCATGATCCTTGGCTACCCTGGCCGTACCAACCGCTGGATGCCTGCGGGAGGCATTGAGCAAAACGTGAAATATGCCTACCCTGCATGGGTGGAATCGTCTAAACTGGGCATGGACAAAATGAAAGTGCACATGGACAAAAGTGAGGACGTGAACCTGCACTATGCATCGCAATATGCCAGTGTGGCCAACTACTGGAAAAACCGCCAGGGCATGATTGATGCGCTTACCAAGCACAAGACCGCCGCTACAAAAGCAAAGGCCGAAGCTGAGTTCAACACGTGGGCCAACAAGCCTGAAAATAAAGACAAGTATGGCAATGTAATTGCCACGCTGAATAACTACTACTCGAAGACCAACGAGAAAGCCCGTCACGACAACTACCTTGTGGGTATGCTAAGGACGGCTACTTTTGCCGCGCTTCCTTACAGCCTTGGCCGCGGCCTTGAGGCGTATGCGAATGCCAACGAGGCAGCAAGGGCGCAAATGGCCGAAGAGCTCAGGGCAGGCATTGAAGAATCATATGCCATACTGTACATGCCGCTTGAAAAGGATGTGCTGGCTGCACAGCTTGGCCTTTATGCTACAAAATCGACCGGCTATGACATTGCCCCTTATGTGGCAGAACTGGGCAAAAAGAACGGCAACAACTTTACGGCTTATGTAAATGATGCATTCAACTCAAGTATTTTTGGTTCCAAAGAAAAGCTTTTGGGCTTCCTGCAAAACCCGAATGCTGAGGTGTTGAAAAAAGACGAGCTGTACAAACTATCTTCAGACCTTTTGGGCAAGTACAGGGCAAAATCGGATGAGCAGGCTAAGCTGGATGCTGATTTCTCTAAATCATTCCGCCTTTTGGTTGAAGGTTTAAGGCTGGCTAACCCGGATGTGAAATACTACCCTGATGCCAACAGCACGCTGCGCCTTACTTACGGTAAAGTGCGCTCGCTTCCTAAGGACAAGAGGAACGATGCCAAAAAGAACTACTACACTACAATGAAAGGTGAGGTAAAAAAATACAAGCCGAACGACGAGGAATTCGACCTTCCTAAAAAGCTGCTTGACATGTATGAGAAGAAAGACTTTGGCCGTTATGCCGACAAAAAAGGCTACATGCCGGTAAACTTCCTTACGGATAACGACATCACAGGCGGTAACTCAGGTTCACCGGTGCTTAACGGCAAGGGCGAGCTTATCGGCCTGGCGTTCGACGGTAACATCGAGGCAATGGCCGGCGACGTGATCTTCGACAAGGACCTGCAAAGGACCATCAACGTGGATATCCGCTACGTACTGTGGATCATCGACAAATTCTCAGGTGCGAAGCACATTGTGGATGAGATGACAATCGTGAAGTAAGACGTTTAGATAATAGACGAATAGATAAGAGACCGCCCTGATGAGGGGCGGTTTTTTTTATGAATACATTTTATTATAAACAGATAGTACTTTCATATAGTTTTCGTGTGGAAGAGACAAATACGTTTCATTTTCAAATTTCAAAAATTCAAATTTATTTATATATTCCTTAAAGACATATTCAAGAACAACTTCATGAATGTAGCATATTATATATAATAAAGTTGCGCATATAATAGTTTCATCTTTAGATCGAAATACAATTTTTGTGTCATTTATGGAATGATCATACATGAAGAATTTATATATTACATCGAGATCAATGTGGGCTTTTTTGGATAAATTACTATATAGTCTGCCTAAATCTAAAAGTTGTATAATTTTTTTAATTTTAGATATATTAGTTGAATCGAAAATTTTATCTCTTTTAGATTGTGTTTTCTCTTGAAATTCTGCATTGCTTAGATCGCAAATGTTCACACAATAGCTAAGCTGTTCAAATATCATTCTTATAATGCAGTCTGCTTCGACAAAACATCCTAAATTTATAAGCATCATACAAGTGTCGTAGCTAATTTGTAATCTTTTTAAAGCGATGTGTGCACCAAAAATTACGATTTTCTCTTCTTTGTAAAGTATCTCCTCATGTTTTTTATAAATATTATTCAAAGCTTTCTTTATACCATTAGTTATCTCGTAAAGAAGATCGGTGTCAGGAGTATTAACTGCTTCATTATTTTTGAAATATTTTTTGTAAACCGAATCAATTGAAGAATATTCAAATGTATGTGACATTATAGCGGCATTAATTTTATTTATTAGTTCTTTGTCAAAGTGATTTGGAATTAAAGCCTCAAAGCCATTAAATTGAACTGATTTCAAATTTCCTAAATTAACAATCGTTGAAAAGTTATACATAGTTGTTATAATTTATCATAAATATAGTTATAATAAATGCATCATAATTGTAAGCTGATTTTCGCTATTTTTGAGCCTTATTCAAAATTCCATGCGAACACACTTCATAGCCATAGGCGGCGCGGCCATGCACAACCTGGCGCTAGCCCTTCACGATAAAGGATACAAAGTAACCGGCAGCGACGATGCCATATTTGAGCCCTCGCGTACGCGCCTCGAAAAGAAAGGCCTCCTGCCTTCCGAATTGGGTTGGTTCCCCGAAAGGATCACTCCGGATATTGAAGCCGTTATCCTGGGGATGCATGCCAAGGCCGATAACCCTGAACTGCTGAAGGCGCAGGAGTTGGGGCTTACTATTTATTCGTACCCGGAATTCCTATATGAGCAGTCGAAGAACAAGACCCGCGTGGTCATTGGCGGTTCGCACGGCAAGACAACCATTACCAGCATGATACTGCATGTAATGAAGTACCACAACATTGAGGTAGACTACATGGTGGGTGCGCAACTGGAAGGCTTCGATAATATGGTACACCTTACGGAGGATAATGACTTTATCGTGCTGGAGGGCGATGAGTACCTGTCGTCGCCCATGGACCGCAGGCCGAAGTTCCACCTGTACCAACCGAACATTGCCCTGATAAGCGGCATTGCGTGGGACCATATCAACGTGTTCCCGACCTATGAGAACTATGTGGAGCAGTTTGAGATCTTCATTGAAAAGATAACTAACGGCGGTATTCTTGTTTATAACGAGAATGACCCCGAGGTAAAGCGTGTGGCCGAAGCCGCGACCAACCCCATCCGCAAGCTGCCGTACCACACCCCTGAATATTCCGTGCAGAATGGCGTGACCTACCTCGAAACGCCCGAAGGCCCAATGCCGATAGAGGTTTTCGGGGCGCACAACCTGAACAACCTGGCCGGCGCCAAATGGATATGCCAGAACATGGGCGTTGACGAAGCCGAGTTTTACGAAGCCATTGCCACCTTTAAAGGGGCCAGCAAGCGCCTTGAGAAGATTGCCGAAAATGGCCGTAACGTGGCATATAAGGATTTTGCGCATTCGCCGAGTAAGGTTGCAGCAACCACCAGGGCCGTGAAAGAACAGTACCCTGAGCGTACCCTTATCGCCTGCCTGGAGCTGCATACCTACAGCAGCCTTAACGCGGAATTTTTAAAGGAATATGAAGGCGCGCTCGATGCTGCCGATGTTGCCGTGGTGTTCTACAGCCCCGATGCCGTTAAGATCAAGCAGCTCGAGGAAGTGACCTATGAGCAGATTGCAAAAGCCTTCAACCGCGAAGACCTTATCATCTATACCAATCCTGCCGCTTTTAAGGAGTACCTGTTCCAGCTGAAATATGATACCGGAGGTATCGCATTATTGCTGATGAGTTCGGGCAATTACGGAGGTTTAAATTTTGATGAGGTAAAGACGCTTCTTTAATTGCAATTACACAGTTGCGCTGATAGCGCAGTACAAACACAAATAACATGAACGGATATCATTTGTTGGTTATTCTCATAAGCCTTTCAGCAGGCTTTGCTTATATCAACCATCGTTATATAAAAATGCCTTTTGTAATAGGCCTGTTTTTTCTTTCCTCTGTTCTTTCACTCTTTGTCCTTAGCGCCAGGTGGTGGGATTTACCGCATTATGAAGAAATACGCGGTGTACTTGCCAAGGTCAACCTAAATGAATTCATTCTTGATATCATGCTGGGGTTCCTGCTCTTTGCAGGCTCTCTCCATACACACTGGGCGGATATAAAAAAACAGATCAGGCCCATATCGCTGTTTGCCGTCGGTGGGGTAGTCATCTCTACGATATTGATAGCATTCATGCTTTCCTGGATAAGCGGATTTTTTGGTGTTCAGGTCGACTTTATGTACTGCCTGATATTTGGGGCCCTGATATCGCCCACCGATCCCATTGCAGTGCTGGGGATACTTACAAAGGCTAATGTTTCCAAAAAAATCGAATCGACCATTGTTGGGGAGTCGCTTTTTAACGATGGTGTGGGCGTAGTGATATTTATTGCCTTGCTCGAAACCATCAGGAAAGGCGGGGGCGAGGTTGACTTTGGCGACTTCGGCATGCTTTTTTTGCAGGAAGCCGTTGGCGGTATCCTTTTTGGCTTGCTGCTGGGCATCGCTTTGCACAAGCTGCTCAAATCTATAGATAATTACGAGACAGAAGTGCTGCTCACAGTGGCATTTGTCATGGCAGGCTACAGCATAAGCGCCATGATGCACCTTTCGGGTGCGTTGGCCATGGTGGTGATGGGGCTTTTGGTAGGGAACTACAAGAGGGAGCTTTCCATGAGCGATAAAACGCAGGAGTATGTCCACAAATTCTGGGAGCTGGTCGACGTAATCCTCAATGCGATATTGTTCATAAGCATTGCTTTTGTTCTGGTTGTCATCGATTTCGATTCGTCTTACATTATTGTTGGGCTGTTGTCGGTGCTTATAGTGCTGCTGTCACGCATCATCATTGTATACCTCCCAAAAATACTTGTTCCCCGATGGGTCAATTTATCCAATAATGAGGCAGGAGTCATAATATGGGGCGGCCTGCGGGGCGGCTTGTCCATAGCGCTGGTGCTTTCCCTGCCAGAAGGCGAAAATAAGCTCATCCTCATGGTGGCTACCTATGCCTGCGTTGTGTTTAGCATCCTTGTGCAGGGGCTCACTATAGGCAAGGTGGCCAAAAGGCTCTCAAAATAAATTACTCTTTCCTGAAGATTACTGTATTTTTAAGTGCAAGCCGCTGGTTCAGCCAGTTGCCAAGTTTCTCTGTTTCCTGCCTGCTGAGGCTTTTAGGCGCTTCATAAATTACCGCGGTAATGGCATACGTGCTGTCTTTGGCAGTCGCCATTTCGGTTTTTATAATGGAAACGGAAACAATCTGGGGAAAAAGGGCTTTCGATTCCTTTAGCAATTGCTTGTTGTCAAATGTGTTTTGGGTAAGTGCTTTTTCAAGCTGGACAATTTTAGCATCACGAACATTTATTTCATTTTCGCTGCTTTTTATTTCGTTGAGGATGTCGCCTTTAAGTGCAGAAAAACGGTCTGTTGTATCCTGCCGGATGATGAGCTGCGTCCCCTTGAGGTATTCGTAGGCGTCCAGCTTTTTCCTGAGCGTATCCATTTCGGTCTTGCTGAACCTTTTTTGCAGAAAGGCTAACTCCAGTTTTTTTTTCCCGGCATTGAAGTCGCTTTTTTTATACACTACCGTATATCCTTTGTCAGTAAATTCCTTTTCCACAAACTGATCCGAATTCTTTTTGAACTGCTGTCCGCGGTACAGTGACCATGCGAGGTAGCTGCTGGGCACCAGCATTACAGTGATAAGTATGGTTATAATGATACGTACCTGGCGCTGTTGCTTTTCGTTTACCTGTTTTTTAGGAGGATATTTAAGGTATTTGATGATAAGGAATGTGGCAATGCCTATAAACACGCAGTTGATGCTGTATAAATAAAAGGCGCCCAAAAAGTAGGTCCATTGGGCGGTAGCAAGGCCGTAGCCCGCCGTACAAAGCGGGGGCATCAACGCTGTGGCAATGGCCACGCCTGGAATAGGATTTCCTTTTTCGACCCGTGTAACGGCAATGACGCCTACAATACCGCCAAAAAAAGCAATCAGTATGTCATATATGTTCGGGGCGGTGCGGGCAAGCAGCTCCGACTGGACATCCTTAAATGGGCTGATAAGGAAGTACAGCGTAGACACGCTAAGGCTTACCACCGTTGCGATAAGCAGGTTTAATAGCGATTTTTTCAGCAGGTCGAAATCGAAAATACCCAAAGCGAAACCGGCTCCCACTATCGGTCCCATAAGTGGCGAAATGAGCATCGCGCCTATGATTACCGCTGTAGAATTTACGTTCAGGCCAACAGAGGCAACCAATATCGCACATGCCAATATCCAAAGATTTGCCCCTTTAAAAGATATGTTCCGGGATATGGTTTCAAGGGTTTTCGCTTTATCGTCTTCCCCCTCACTAAGGTTGAAGATCGTGCGGAATTTTGCCATGCATCAAAAAATTAATATCCCAAGTTACTCAAAAGGATGCAGGCGGCAAAATTTCTATGTTTTTATTAAGAAACAAATCGTTCTTTCTTCGTGTAGCTTTTTAATATGCAGGAGCATACCTGTAATGCCCGGTTACCTTATAATCAAAAAGGCAGTCCTCAAGATTTTGGCCTCCGCCAATGTTGTGCACTACCATGTAACCGCCACTGTTTTTAGCTGATTTCTTATCCACCACAATGCCAATGTGCGGCAGGCTGCCCGCGAGCATCCACGTTACCAGGTCGCCCGGTTTATAGTCGGAAGCCTTATCGGTTACCGGCAACGATTTTCCTTTGCGGGTGAAAAATGTCTGGAGGTTGGGCACACGGCGGTGGTCGATATTGGTATCTGTACTTTTGAGCCCCCAGGTCTTAGGATATTTGGAGAAGTTGGCCTTCATATCCTCATGCACTTCTTTTTGGAGGTCGATGCCCAGCTTTCGGTAAGCGCGGATCACCACATCAGTACATACGCCAATGTTTTTGGGTACGTCGCCGTTAGGATAGGGGATATTGCGGTAGGCACCATCGTAGCGTACTTTATCTTTTGTAAGGAGCAGGGCAGCGTCGGACAGCTTTTCATAAAAGGTTTTTTCAACCGGCGTGACGGCCAGCCCGATAAGGAATAAAAGGACAAGGTGTTTCATGGTTTTGGTTTTAAAGGCAAACGGCAGAATATTTTACATTAGTGTGCTAACAGTTAATAATTTACTTAAATTCGTGTAAACTCCTTTAACCATGGAAGAAACACAAGGTACCTTTTCAATAAAATACTGGGCCGAGGATGACCAGCCCCGCGAAAAGCTCATGCTCAAAGGCAAGGCTGCATTAAGCGATGCCGAGCTGATAGCCATCCTGATCGGATCGGGAAGCAGGAATGAAAGTGCCGTAGAGCTAAGCAAGCGCATCCTCGCCAGTGTAGATAATAACCTCAATATGCTAGGCAAGCAGTCGCTGCAGCAGCTCATGAATTTTAAGGGTATTGGCGAGGCCAAGGCCATTACCATTGCCGCCGCCATGGAGCTGGGCAGGAGAAGGAGGGAAGAGGACGTTGTCGACCTGAAAAAAATCACGTCCAGCCGGGCAGTGTTCGAAATCATGCAGCCCATTATAGGCGAGTTGCCTCATGAGGAATTTTGGATATTGTACCTTAATAATTCCAATAAGGTCATTTATAAGTCACAATTAAGCAAGGGCGGCATAACGGGCACTGTGGTAGATGTGCGCATCGTGTTCAAAACAGCGTTGGAGCATGGCGCAGTAGGCATCATCCTCAGCCACAACCACCCTTCCGGCGTGCTGCAGGCCAGCGAACCCGACAAGCAGATCACCCGCGAGCTCAAAGCTGCAGGCCGGACCCTTAACATTAATGTCCTGGATCATGTCATTGTGACCGAAACCGGCTATCTGAGCTTTGCCGATACGGGGATTTTATAGCATTAATTAAACTGCTTCCTGTATTCTAATGGTGATATATTCGTCTTGTTTTTAAACAGCTTGTTAAATGATTGCGGGTACTCAAAGCCCAATCGATAAGCAATCTCGCTAACGGATAAGGGGGTAGTAGTCAGGATTTCCTTAGCCTTATCAATTAATTTATTGTGGATGTGCTGTTGGGCGCTCTGACCTGTGTAAGTACGCAGCATATCGCTCAGGTAGCCGGGTGATACGTTTAGCTTTTCGGCAATATCACGAACTGTGGGCAGCTTGTTTTGGGTGTTTTCAAAATGGCTTTCAAATATGTTTTCCACCTTTACAAGCAGGTCGTTGTGTGCCGTTTTTCGGGTCATGAACTGCCGTGCATAAAAACGGTTGGAATAATTTAGAAGCAATTCGATGTAAGAAAGGATAAGATCCTGGCTAAAGCTGTCGATGGCGGAATGATACTCTTGCGCAATGTTGGCCATAATGCCTTCAATTATTAATTCTTCCTTTTTTGACAGGTATAGTGCCTCGTTCACACTATACGAAAAGAAGGCCTGGTTCTTCATCGTTTTTGCCAAAGGTGAATTTTGGATGAAATCCGGATGTATCAGGAGCATTTGGCCGCCACGCGGATTGTCGCCGGGGCCGCTTTGGTAGCATATCTGTCCCGGCGCGATGAAAGACATCATCCCTTCATCAAAATCATAATAGCCCTGGTCGTAGTGAATTTTACCCAGAAATTCTTTCTTGATGGCTATAATATACATATTGATGACCATCCCGCGATCCCAGTTGGCCGCTGAAGGTTCAACATCCTTAAAGCTGATCATGCTGATAAGCGGATGTTCAGGGCCCGGAAGGTTGAGGTAGCGGTGCATCTCGGATACCGAATTGACATGTACAGGCGGTTGGCTCAATTTCATTTTTGAGTAATAATGTTTAGTGTAAAGGTAAGTTTATTTACAGCGTTTTCATATCAATTACAAAACGGTACCGGACATCGCCCTTCAGCATGCGCTCAAAAGCGGTATTGATGTCTTTTATATTAATGAGCTCAATGTCAGAAACAATGTTGTGGTTTGCGCAGAAATCCAGCATTTCCTGGGTCTCGGGCATTCCGCCGGCGCCGGATCCGGCAACTGTCTTATTGCCTGATGCGAGTGTAAACGCTGAAACATCCAGCGGCTTGGCAGGCATTCCTACATTGATGTATGTACCGTTTGTCCTCAGCATGGCCAGGTAAGGCGCGATATCATGGTCGGCAGCTACTGTATCCAGAATAAAATCGAAAGCGGCAGTTACGGTAGCGGCTTCTTCAGGGATACGGGTCACCACAAAGTTATGAGCGCCCAGGGCTTTCGCATCCTTACGCTTGGATTCCGATGTGCTCAGCACCGTTACTTCTGCCCCAAACGCCAGGCCGAACTTTACGCCTAAATGGCCAAGCCCTCCCAATCCTACTATCGCGAGTTTATGCCCTTTACCTACGTTCCACTTGCGCAGTGGCGAATAGGTAGTGATGCCTGCACAAAGCAATGGCGCAACAGCGGCAAGATCGAGCTTTTCTGAAATAACATGCACATAGCGCTCGTGTACTACTATAGTATTGCTATATCCGCCATATGCAGGTTTCCCTTCGCGGTCAGGGTTATTGTAGGTAAGCACGCCGCCATCGAGACAAAACTGTTCCTGTCCGTTGTCGCAGTTTTCGCAGTGGCGGCACGAATCTACCATTACGCCAACACCCGCTGCATCACCGGTTGTAAATTTTTGCACATGGCCGCCCACGGCAACAACCCGACCAACAATTTCATGTCCGGGCACCATGGGGAAAAGGCCGGGAAACCATTCGTTTTTGGTCAGGTGGTAGTCGGTATGGCAAACGCCGCAGTAGAGTATTTCTATTTGTACATCATGTGCGCCCACATCGCGGCGTTCAAATTCCCATGGGGCAAGGTCACTTTCTGCATTTTGCGCGGCATATCCTTTAGCTGGTATCATATCGTTATATTTTTAGGCTGAATTATTGGCAAATGTCACGATTATTAGCATCTGTAATGTATCCACATCACCTGAGGTTGTATCCGGATTGCGGTTATATAAAAAAGACGGGCCTTAAAAGCCCGTCCCATTCAATTATTTATCAGCGATAAAAGGTGCTGCCTTCAGGTATTGCCTGTCGTCCAGCTGCCCGACAAGGAAGTGGGCAAGGCTTGTGGCGCTTATGCCATCGCCGGGGCAGTCGTGCAGTGCAATGCGAATTTCCGGCTGATCATCCGTCAGTGCAATGAGAGGAAGCCGTACCATTGTCCAGTCCAGATTGCTCTGCAGCAGCACTTCGAATTCCTGCTGCTTGGCTTTCGTCGATTCGGGATAATTGGCATACATCCAATCGGTCGCCATTTGGGTTTCAGGGCTTTTTTTGTCGCCCGGCGCATTCACGTTAAGGCCGGTCGTCACTACATACCTGTTTATTCCGTGCTTTTTCATGGCAGCAATGACATTGTGAGCAGCCGTAATGAAAATATCCTGTGCACTGGGCGGGATGCCCAGTCCCAAAGTGCTTATTGCAGCATTGCATCCTTCAAATAAGCGGTCTATAGAAGCGGGGTCGGCCACATTGCCTACAACCACGTTGGCCAAAGGGTTATCCAGGGTAAGGTGTTCGGGATTCCTTACCAGCATATTGAACCTGTACCCAAACTTTATAAGTTGGCGTACAACATATTGCCCGGATTTTCCGGTGCCGCCTATTACGGCAATCTTTATATCTGTTTTCATGAGTTGCTTTATAAAATTAAATACTTATTTGCTCCGTAAAAATCTACGGAGATGCAAAGCAGTGCTTTGCGGTCGCGGGTATTTTATAAAGCCATTGTGATGCGGTAAATATACAAATAATTCATAATTCACTATTAGCAATTTGTTAATCTCCATGATGCGGCATTTTTATTGGAGTAACTTTATATAAAATTGCACTGCTATGTATAATTACACCATGACCTTTGTATATGACGGCGACTTCGACCTGCCGGATGCCCCCGATGTCCGCGACAGCGAACTTCCGCGTATGGTTTTAGAGAAGATGGAACAGGGATATTTCCAATTGGTAGATTTTAATCTCTCCGAAAATTACGACCGCCACATCATAGATACCTACATCAAAGACCCGGCCCTGCACCGTTCGGTCCTGGAAATACGTCTTGATATGAGCCGCGCTGACATGAAATCGCGCGATGCTATTTATGCCCGCTGCCTTCAGGCCATGCGTGACGGAGAGTTATCCCTTATCCGTGCCCATGAAAACGATGACCCTGACCTGGGTTTGCTCCAAAGCCTTATTGTTTTTGAAAGGAAGGACAGCTATAGCGAGACGGCCTGATGCTTTTTCGTAACATACAAGTACAGCATTAACATTCCTGCTTTTTGATTTTGCCTTTATATTCCCTAACTTGCAGGGCATATAACCATTGGCATGATCAGCACAAAAAACATACGCTTTTCTTACGGGAAAGGCACTGATTTTAATTTTCCGGACATCGCCACCCTGCGGGGGGAAAGCCTGCTTATTACAGGTGGCTCAGGCAAGGGGAAAACTACGCTATTGCACCTTCTGGGCGGACTGCAAAGGCCGCAGCAGGGCGAAATAATCATAGAAGATACCAATATCGCCGCACTCTCAGAAAAGAAGCTCGACCATTTCCGGGGCAAAAATATCGGCCTTGTGCTGCAGCAGAATTATTTTGTGGCATCGCTCAATGTGCTCGAAAATGTAGTGCTGGCCTCGTGGCTGGCAACCGGCAGGCAGGCTACGCAAAAGGCAAAAGAACTTTTGGAGCAATTGGGACTGAGCGATCATTTGCACAAACTGCCATCGCAACTCAGTATCGGGCAGCAGCAAAGGGTGTCCATCGCCCGTGCGCTCATCAACGGCCCAAAGCTCCTATTGGCTGATGAGCCTACCTCGAGCCTCGATGATGAAAATGCATTTACAGTAGCCGATATGCTCGATTCCCTGGCAAAGCAATATGGTACTGCACTGGTTATCGTAACGCACGACCAGCGACTCAAAGACCGTTTCCGTAACCAAATAGCCCTGTCATGATTACAAGAATAGCCTGGAAAAACATTTGGTTCAAGCCGCTCAACACATTGTTAAGCATCATTCTGCTTACAGCAAGTGTGGCCATCATCACGTTGCTCATACTGCTTGAGGAACAGTTCGAAAAGAAATTCAACGATAATATCGAGGGTATTGACCTTGTGCTTGGCGCACAGGGCAGCCCATTACAGCTAATACTCTCATCGGTATACCAGGTAGATGCCCCTACGGGAAACATTGACTACGCCGAGGCAAAGACCTGGATGCGCAAGCCTATCGTAAAAACCGCCATTCCGCTTGCTTTCGGCGATAATTACAGGGGCTACAGGATTGTTGGTACTACACCGGAATACCTTGATCATTTTGGTGCCAAGGTGGCAACCGGAAAAGTATTTGCTAAAAACTTTGAAGTTGTTATAGGCAGCGAAATTGCGCAAAAGCTCGATATTAAGGTCGGTGACAAATTCTTCGGTTCCCATGGCGATGCCGAGGAAGGCGATGTGCACGACCACCAGTCGTATATTGTAACGGGAATCGCTTCGCCTACAGGAAAAGTGATCGACAACCTGGTGCTTTCCAACATACCGAGCGTTTGGGCGATGCACGACCACGGCGAAGCCGAAGGCGGGGAAGGGGATGAGCACGATCATGACCACGATGCCGCAGGCGAAACGCACAGCCATGACGAACATGACCATGCTGCCGAAGAAGGCGCGGAACATCACCATGAAGACGGGCACGACCACGACCACGACCATGCTGCAGAGGCGCACGATCACGACCACGAAGATCACGCCCATGACCATGAAGAAGTCCAAATAAGTGAAGAGGGCAAGCAGATAACTTCTGTGCTGATCAAATTCAAAGGCCCTGTCGGTGTTGCGATGTGGCCAAGGATGGTGGCGCAAAACACCAAAATGCAGGCAGCATCCCCGGCTATAGAGATCAACAGGCTGTTCACGCTGTTCGGCATCGGGTTGGATGCATTGCAATACCTGGCCTACGGTATCATGCTCATCAGCGGCATCAGTATATTCATCGCGCTATTCAATACATTGAAGGAACGTAAATTTGAATTTGCCCTGCTGCGTGTCAATGGTGCCAGCCGCCTTCAGCTGCTGTCGCTGGTGCTTATAGAAAGCCTTCTTTTATGCGTTACGGGATTCATCTTTGGAACGATTGTTGGAAGGATTGCATTAAGCCTGATATCCGGCTCGTCGGAAACGGAATTTAAAATGTCGTTCAACCCCCTTGAGTTTGTTTGGGAAAAAGAGGGATATTTGTTCCTGCTCACTATCTTTGTAGGCATTTTGGCGGCGGTTATACCGGCTGTAAAGGCATACGGATTAAATATTTCAAAAACACTTGCAAATGCGTAAGACATTTTTCATTGCGGCACTTCTCCTTTCCGGGTTTTTCCTGGCATCGGTAGGTTCGCCGTCTCAAATAATATCAACTAAAGAAACCGCAACAACCGTTGCTTCGGATACGCTGACCTGGAAGCTGCTGGGCCAGATAAAGTATGTAAAGAAACCAAGTGCAGATTATCCTGAAGGGGTAATGTTTCCTGTGGTAAACAGCACCCTGAAGGCCAAGAACAAAAAACAGATTACCATGAGCGGGTTCATTATCCCGATTGATAATAAGAACTACGCGCTGAGCAAGAACGTATTTGCGTCATGCTTCTTCTGCGGCCAGGCGGGCCCGGAAACCATCATGGGTATCAAGTTCAAGAACCCCAACATGAAGCTGAAGACCGACCAGTACGTAACGCTTACCGGTACCTTCCGCTATAACGACTCTGATGTGGACGACTGGATTTACCACGTAGAGAATGCTGTCATCACGAAAGGTAACTAATGAGGATAACCGATAAAAAAGCCGTTTTTTTTGATCTCGACCATACATTGTGGGATTTCGAGAAAAACTCGGCCATAACTTTCCGCACCATTTTCGATAAGCACGGGCTGGACCTGGACCACGAACGGTTCATTGAGCTATATGTTCCCATTAATGAAAATTACTGGAAGCTTTTTCGCGATGGCCTCATAACGCAGCACGAATTGCGGTACGGCAGGCTTAGTGAGGCGTTCCGCCAGGTGGGGTATGAGGTAAGCGACGAATTGCTCCATACACTTGCGGCAGAATACATCAGGCACCTGCCCGAGAGCAACCACCTTTTTGAAGGCGCTATCGAGATTCTAGACTACCTTAAGCCAAAGTACAGCCTGCACATCATTACCAATGGGTTCCATGAGGTACAGGCAGGAAAGCTGCGCAATTCCAACATAGAGCATTATTTTGAAACCGTAACCAACAGCGACATGGCGGGCTGCAAAAAGCCCCATGCCGGTATATTTGAATTTGCGCTAAAGGCAGCCAACGCGGAAAAATGCCACAGCATCATGATAGGCGATTGCATTGAAGCCGATGTGCAGGGTGCCCTGGATTGCGGCATTGATGCCATATATTTTAACGAATTCAGGAAGGACGCGCATCCTTCCGTAACCCAGGTACACCACCTGCTGGAACTCAAGAACCTGCTTTAACTATGAGAAAGATATTTTTACTGCTCGCCCTTATGATTGCGGGTACAGCATTTGCCCAGGAAAACCCGGTAAACAATTACAAATACGTAATCGTTCCCAGAAAATTTGAATTTTTTAAAGAGCCGAACAAGTATAACCTGAACGAGCTCACCAAAATGGTTTTCGAAAAATACGGATTTACAGTGTTTTTTGCTGACGAGAAACTGCCAGACGAACTGGCGCTTGACAGGTGTAAGGCACTATATGGCGACCTCGACAACGATTCCGGCCTGCTTGCAACCAACGTTTATATTTTATTAAAAGACTGTAGCGGGCAGGTAGTATACAAATCGGAAAAAGGAAATAGCAAGATAAAGGATTATAAAAAGGCCTATTATGAGGCCCTCAGGGAGGCATCGGCATCAATGGCATCTTTGAACTATAAGTATAATGGTACCGGCTCCGTAAGCACAAAAGCTATGGTTGTTGAAGAAGTAAAATTCAAGCCATTGCCGGATGCTGCCGCTACAACTACACCCGCGACCGTTACTCCGGTAGTGAATGACAACCAGCTTTTCGCGCAGCCTATCGCCAATGGTTACCAACTGGTAGACATGACACCCAAAGTGGTACTGAAAATGTACAAGACCTCGCAGCCGGATAATTTTACTGCGCAGGGCGAAGGTAAAAACGGTGTGGTATTCAAAAAAGGCAATGAATGGTTTTTTGAGTATTATAAAGATGACAAGCTGGTCTCAGAAAAACTGAATATTAAGTTTTAAAGTCATAAAGTCATAAAGTCATAAAGTCGAAAGGCGTAAAGTTGGTGCTCGCGGCGTTATGACTTTATAAACTTTTAGACTTTATGACTTTCCTAATACCCATACTTTCCCTTCCATCTCCTGCGGAGAAATTCGCGGTCGGCATTTTCGCGGCTGCTGTTTCCGGGTTCGTAAAACGCGGTATTTTTAATTTCATCGGGCAGGAATTCCTGTTCGGCAAAATTGTTATCGTAATCGTGGGCATACTTGTATTCGTCGCCATAGCCCAGTTCCTTCATCAGTTTAGTAGGCGCATTGCGCAGGTGCAGCGGCACCGGCAGGTCGCCTGTTTGTTTTACAATGCTTTGGGCTTTGCCAATGGCCATGTAGGTAGCATTGCTCTTGGGCGATGTAGCCAAATATACTGCGCACTGGCTCAGGATTATCCTTGATTCCGGATAACCGATGGTTGATACCGCCTGAAAGGTATTGTTTGCCATGATAAGTGCCGTAGGGTTGGCATTGCCTATGTCTTCGGAAGCCAATATGAGCATCCTGCGTGCAATGAATTTCAGGTCCTCACCGCCTTCTATCATTCTCGCCAGCCAATACACTGCGCCATTAGGGTCGCTGCCCCGCATCGATTTGATGAATGCCGAAATAATGTCGTAATGCTGTTCGCCCGTTTTATCGTACAGCACCGTATTTTTCTGTGCAAGCTGCATTACCCGTTCGTTAGTAATCGTTATATCATCCCCTTCGCTGGCATTGATCACCAACTCAAAAATGTTCAGCAGTTTCCTGCCATCACCACCTGAAAGGCGCAGCAATGCTTCAGTTTCTATCAGGTTAATGTTCTTTTGCTTCAGGTAACTGTCTGTTTCCATAGCGCGGTGCAGCAGCGCTTCCAGGTCTTCTTTGGTAAAGGCATTAAGCACATATACCTGACATCTTGACAATAAAGCCGGGATAACTTCAAAGCTTGGGTTTTCGGTAGTAGCACCTATCAACGTTACCCAGCCTTTCTCTACTGCTGCCAGTAGCGAATCCTGCTGCGACTTGCTGAAACGGTGGATCTCGTCGATGAATAAAATAGGGTTTTTAGCGGTGAACATACCACCGCTCTGCTTCGCTTTATCAATCACCTCCCGTACATCCTTTACGCCGGCATTGATGGCGCTCAGGACGTAGAAAGGGCGGTTGCTTTCCTGTGCCATGATTTGTGCCAGGGTAGTTTTTCCTGTCCCGGGAGGCCCCCACAAAATCAAAGAGGGGATAATGCCCCTTGCTATTTGGTGGGTGAGTGAGCCGGTTGGCCCCACAAGGTGCTGCTGGCTGATGTATTCTGATAAATGCTGTGGGCGTATGCGTTCTGCTAAAGGTGCTTCCATGTTGTAAAATTACGGATTATTAGTTTATTTTCTAATACCGGAAGGGTTGCAGGCGGTTAAAATTATCACTGCCATTTTAACAGGAAAATATTTTTGGTTATGTTTTTGACTTGCCAAGAGCATGAAAGACAACAGGGACGACCATTTGATATTTTCGCCTTCGGTAGTGGCATGGCCCCTCTATTTTGTGCTTATACTATGGTTTGTATATTGGGTGGAAGTGCGTTTCAATATTTACCTGAACGATTTTGGGATTTATCCGCGTACACTTATTGGACTTAGGGGCATCGTGTTTAGTCCTTTCCTGCACGGCGGCCTGGAGCATCTTTATAATAACTCTGTCGCTTTGCTGGTACTCATTGCAGCTATGCGCTATTTCTACAGGCGGCAGGCGTTGCAGGTAATTGGTTATGGGATACTGCTTTCGGGTTTCTTTACCTGGCTGATAGGGAGGGAGTCCTACCATATTGGGGCAAGCGGGCTCATCTATGTTTTAGTGAGCTTCATCTTTTTTAAAGGTATCCAGACAGGGTATTACCGGCTTGTAGCGCTTTCGTTGATGGTAGTGGTACTTTACGGCGGGATGATATGGTATATATTTCCCGATGTTGAGCAAGGTATTTCGTGGGAAGGCCACCTGGGCGGGTTTGTAACCGGGCTGTTTTTTGCGAGGATTTATAAAACCCCCGAATTTAAAACCCCAATCCTTTACGACTGGCAGCGGCCTGATTTTGACCCTAAACAAGATGCTTTCATGAAGCGCTTCGATGAGAATGGCAATTTTGTCAATCCGCCAAAACCTGAAGATATTGAAGTGGTGGATTATGAGATAGTGAGGCCGCCGCAGCTTCCGCCGGTGATTTACAACTATGTTATTGTTCCTGGTAAAAACGGGGAAAATGCCTGTTAAAAATTTTTTATGAGCCGTGAAAGTGCCCCGATGTTAAATGAATAAAATTTAACACAGGGCGCTTTTTATTAGCATTAACGGTTAGTAAACATAAATACTTCTTAATCGTCTTCTTTTTCATTCGGGATACTTTTGTGCCATTAATAAAACACACAACATCCATGAAAAAGTTCTACTTATTCCTGATGGTGCTTTGTGGTATAGGTGTAAAGGCCCAAACTTTATTCCCTTACCTGCAGGCACCGTCGCAAACTTCTATTTATGTCAATTGGAAGACATCGTCCAACCCCGAATCGATTGTAGAATATGGCACTTCGGCAGATGCATTGACTAACATCGTAAACGGTACCAACACCGTTATGTCGGACACCGGCTATCCAGCCAACTATTTTTACCACACCGTGCAGGTAACGGGGCTTACTGCCAACACTAAGTACTATTATCGCATCAGGACGGGTAATGACACTTCGGCTGTTTACAGCTTCAAGACACTTCCTTTGCCGGGCCAGGCGGCTACTGCCGATGGGCACCTGCGTTTCCTTGTACTCGGCGACAACCAAATGCGCAACGAGCCGAGGTTCGACTCGCTGGTTTCGGCTGCCAAAAGGAAAATTGCCGAAAAATGGGGTTCAGAAAATGATCCCGCCGATAACATTGCCCTTACGGTAATGGTGGGCGACCAGGTAGACGTGGGTACGCTCGACCATTATGAGAATGTACACTTTAAAAAGAACAAAGGGCTTTCGGGCTACCTGCCGATACAGACATTGGTGGGCAACCACGAGACGTATGGTACGCTTGCCATGCAGGCCTATTACGACCACTACATCCTCGACGGTATGTCGTATCAGGGCATATCTTCGGGTACCGAGAATTACTACGCCAACCAGGTGGGCAACACCCTGTTCATCGCCATGGACACTGAGCATACCAGTGCGGCACAACTGGCCTGGGTAGCCCAGGTGGTAGAAGCCGCAGACAATGATGCCACGGTAGACTGGATCATTTCTCTTGGCCACAGGCCGTACCAGGCAGAGCAGTATGTGGGTGACATTTCACCATGGGTGCGCAACAATGCCATGCCGTTGCTTACCGCTTCATCCAAACACATATTGCACATAGGCGCTCACCACCACCTGTACCACAGGGGGCAGCTGAAGAATACGCCAACCTACCAGATCATTTCCGGTGGTGTGGCATGGGACCAGTACTGGGGCATGGCCGTAGAGCAGAATTTTGACGATGTGCAAAAAACCATTTCCAACTGGATTTACCAAATCATCGATATTGATGTGAACAACGGCACGTTTGATGTGGAAGCCTACTCTATAGGTAGTGTGTACCAGTGGAAGAACAACCAGCTGATGGACGAATTCCACAGATACCTTGGCCTGGAAGCGCCTGCGCAGCCGCAGATAACAAATCAGCTTAACGGTAACGATGTGGAGCTGCCGCTTACCCTCGAGACAACGACCTACGCTACTGAAAGCGGCCAGGAACTGAACTCTACACAATTCATGATTGGAAAGACGCAGGATTTCAGTATCATTGAAAAGGACGTGTACCGTGACTATGAAGACCTTTTTGGCCCTGTTGGGACGCAGGTGGACAGTACGGCCAACATCAACCTGAATGTGGATATTACCAAACTTACGCTCGCTTCCGGCGATATGCCGAACGGCCAGTATTTTGTAAAGGCACGCCACCGCGACCGCAACCTGAACTGGAGCGAATGGAGCGAGGTGAAATCATTCAACATTATAAACAGTACGTTTGCTAATACATTGATACAGCTGGATACGCTGGCTTATCTTCCTAATACGCCGATTATCGTTTCATTTTCAGATACTCCGGGCAACAGCACCGATTGGATAGGCCTGTACCGCAACGACCAGACTCCGGGATCAGCAAGTCCTTCACAGCTATGGGCGTACACAGGTGGACAGGTAAGCGGCACCCATACCTTTACGAACGGCCTTACGCAGCCCGGATGGTATTATGCCGCCCTTTTTGAAAACGACGGCTACACTGAGATTGCTGACAGGATTTATTTTTATGTCGGCCCGAATGTAGTACTTACTACTAGCCAGCCGGCATACCAAACGGGGGAAACAGTTACGGTAAACTTTATCGATGCACCGCACCTTGCGCAGGACTGGATTGGGATTTATAAAGTTGGGCATGTGCCCGGACAGGTCAATTCAACCGATTGGGATTATGTTACTTCTGCTCAGGGAAGCTTTACCTACAGCGGTCTGGCAGACGGCTACTACTATGCACAGTACCTACTGCAGGACGGCTACAATGCGGTTGGCGAAAAGGCCTTTTTCCAGATAGGGACAATGATCACGCAACTGGCCATCAACAAAACGGTGTATAACCTGAACGAGAATATCATCGCCACATGGACGGATGCACCGGGCATTATTAAGGACTGGATTGGTATTTATCACGAAGGCGATGAGCCTAATGTTGACCCGCTGGTAAGCTATACGTATTTTGATGGGCAGCCGGAAGGTACGATGGCATTGCCGGAGGACAAGCTTCCAACGGAGCCGGGAGGATACTTTATCGTAATTTTTACAGACGATTCGTATAATGAAGTTTCCAACAGGATCAGTTTCCAGGTGGATAATACAGCCGGTAATGAGGAGTGGCAGGGGCAGGACGCACTGATCGTGTATCCTAACCCGGCAAAAGCAGGAGAGCGTACCTTCATCAAATCGAAATACCGTATCGACCAGATTGATATGTTTGACATGACGGGCAACCTGTTCTACACCTCCAAAAACGTAGAGGATTATAATTTCTCACTGATCAATCAAAGCCTGCCCACAGGAACCTATATCCTGAAGGTACATTCCAATAAAGTATATACAGTTAAGATCATAGTTAACTAGTATAGGTTAAGTTAGTAGTTGTAATTCAACAGGGGCGGCCATTGGCCGCCCCTGTTTTTTATTTAAAATTGAACGATATAGATTAAGGACCTTGCATGATGCGTAAAGCTCAATCTGGAATTTATCCCCTCTGCCTTACCGCTTCATACAAAAAAGCCCCACACGCTACAGATACGTTAAGCGATCCGATAGACCCGAACATGGGCAGTCTGGCCTTTTCGTCAACGATTTTAAGTACTGAAGGGTTGATGCCCCTGTCTTCCGACCCCATGATGATGGCTATAGGTTGGTTGAGTTTTATATCATAAATATTGTCTTCGGTCTTTTCAGTAGCGGCAACAGTCCTGATGCCTGAACCCTGAAGGTGGAAAATGGCATCCTTGATGTGCTCTACCTTACAGATAGGTACATTGAACACTGCCCCCGCCGATGTTTTTACCGTATCGCCGTTTACAGGCGCCGAGCCCTGCTTCTGTATGATGATGCCGTCTACCCCGGTGCATTCCGCAGTGCGGATGATGGCGCCAAAGTTGCGCGCGTCCGATAGTTGATCCAATATAAGGAACAAAGGTGTCCTGCCGCTCTCCATTACAGTTTCTACCAATACCTCCAGGTTGTGGAACGCAATGGGCGCAATGCTGGCTACGGCACCCTGGTGGTTATTGTGCGTTAGGCGGTTCAGCTTCTCTACAGGGACATAGGAGAAATTAATGTTATGCTTTTTCAGCGTTTTCATAAGATCGCGCATCAGGTCGCCCTGTGCATCCTTCTGGACAAAAACCTTGTCAATTTCCTTGCCTGAGTTTATGGCTTCAATAATAGCCCGTATTCCGAATATCTGGTGTTCTTTTTCCATGCGGTAAAGGTATAAAAAAACCACCCCCGGTGGGGTGGTTCAAAATGCAATATTAATTATTAATGCTCATCTTCTTCAAAACCGGTACGCTTATGCCCGGCATAGATCAAGGTCTGGGTTGGCTCATAATCGAACACAGCTTTAAAATAGATGCTGTCTACAACAACACCCGAAGTAGAATGGCCGCCATTTTTGATGATTTTTCCTTCGGTAATGGTCACAGAAGATTCATCGGCAAAGTTCATTTCGTCAGTGGCTGTAAAGGTGAGGTTAGAAAGATCCGCATCAAGGGCACTTTCAAGCCACCAGCCGGTAAAACCGGTACCCAGCCTGTCTGTAATAAAGAGACGTCCGTTGTTGTCGTAAGTTTTATGCAGCGCATTTTCCACCTGCACCTCGCCCGATGTCTCATCGATAATGGTAATATACCATTCACCATTCATGGTCTGGGTTTCAGTGCCGCCTGCATCATAATCAGCATAGCCGTCTTCTTCGCATGCCGCAACAGCGGTTAGCAAGGCAAATGTCAAGGCTATAAAAGCTACTTTATTTTTTAATTTCATCATGATTTTAATTTTTTATCTGGTAAAATTCCTAACAGCAGTTCCATAATAAGATGATGCCGAAAGCACCCATTTAAAATTATCCTGGCTTACTATTTCTCCCGAAATACTTTCTACGTCAATACCGCTTTGTGAAACATTTTCCTGGTAAGGTATGTAAAGAGTTTCGTCATCGATATTGTAGAAAGTCACATTGAGCAAATTCTTGTCGTCACTTAATGCCAGCCCTCCGGCATTGCTTGCCTGATACACCCTGTCGGCAAGCCTCGTTACCGTATTTGGGTTGCCATTCCTGTAGAAAGTGCCTTCAAGATTGAAGCTGCTTGGGTCAGATTCCAGTACAATTACGATTCTACGTACTTCAGCAGGGAAGCCATCTTCGTTAATCGACGAATAATAGATGTCATATACTCCTGGAGTACTTGTATCTACTGTGCCGTCAACGGTAACTTCTACCTGTTCACCATCAATCGTTCCTGTTACACCCGGATCGTTAAATGTCTCTCCTTCGTTAAGTACCGTTATGCGGTCACCTGCCATTTCCAATACGGCATAATAGGTTACCGATGAACTGATAGGCTCTTCATGAGAGCAGGATGTTATGGCTATTGCAATCGTACTGAGCGCAACAGCGGTTGTATATCTTAATATTTTTTTCATGATTGCCAAGATTATTCTGGTTTTTGATCCCACCACACATTCTCTGTCAGTGTTGAGTGCTGTGTAATGTTCGGGTTTCTGGTTACTTCATCATCAGGATAAAACAGTATGCTCGGTATTGTAGTACCCGGCAGTATTGATATTGCAGAAGGGATACGGTTGCCTTCAGCATAATCTTCTGTACCTGTTGTCACAACCTCAGGGAACTTTGTCCTTGTGGCTTCAATATACGCTTCGATGTTATTTACATAGGCCAGTGCTGCCCATTTCTGGATGATCACCTGCCTTACCGTTTCTTCTACAGCTCCACCCGGTTGGTATTCATATACATCGCCGGCACCTATATAATCGTCCGCCGATTCGCCTGTAAGGCCAAAATATTGAGAGTAGGTGGCAAACGAAGCCGTTACACCCGCGTCATATTTAGCTTTTGCACCCGCTCCACCGGAATAACGGATTAGGGCTTCTGCCTGGAGGAAATTACTTTCGGATACCGTCATCAGAAACACGGGCGTGGTTGGGCCAATATTCGGACGGGCATAAGCAACCGCTGTATTATTGAAGTCATTTCCAGTGCCTTGTTCGATAGATGCAAAAATACCCCCGGTTCCGGGGCGGAACGCGGCTTCCAGCCTTGGGTCACCATTTTGGTTATAAAACCCGGTTATAGAATTGCTTGCTATATGGTTAATGTCGCCGAGTCCTGTTTGGGATAAAAATACTTCATAAAAAGGATTTCTTTTGTTAGCCGATGCGGTAAAAAGGTCAAACCTCACATCCTCTGTTATGAAATTACCTTCAGCAATCAGGGCAGTTACCGCTGTAGGATTTGCCTGAGGCGTATAAGCCATCCTCAAATACATCCTTAGCTTTAGCGTATTGGCAAACTGTATCCATTTATCCATATCACTATCAAAGATTACATCCTGATTACCTACCTGTGCTTCGGTAGGGTTAGCTTCGTAAGCAGAAACAGCGGCGTCGATTTTGGCAATGATGTCAGCATAGACCTCTTCTCCGGGTGTTACTACAGGTGTGATGTTTCCTTCCTGTAATGCTTCCGTATAAGGTACATCTCCAAAAAGGTCTACAAGGTAGTGGAATGTATATCCTCTAAGAACCTCTGCCATAAGTAATGTAGCGGTGTCGCCATCAGCGGTAGATTCCTCCGTTACATATTTAAGGTCATTTAATACGCCTGCATAAAGTATTGTCCATGGCGTATTCGCATACGTGGTATTGAGGTTATACGAGTCGATATTTTCATATTGGCCCGCACTTGGTGACTGCGTATGGTATTGTGCGTAAAATCCGCCAAGGTTCATTAATTCCCCTCCCACTACAGATGCCAATGCACCTTCTGCGGAAGTTAAGGCAAGGCCGGCATTTATCTCTTCAGGGAAATTGGGATCGGTATTGATGTCGAGATTTTCATCACATGACACTACAAACATCCCGGTGAGGAAGACTATCAGAAATTTATTTATATTTTTCATAGATATTTTATTAGAATGTTGCTTTTAAGCTGAAGCCAAGACTCCTTGTTGACGGATTCGCACTAAATTCACCAAACTGGCCCGCAAGATCATTGCCAAATGTTGAGGCTTCAGGGTCAATGTACTGGTTGCTGCTTGGTGTCCAAAGAAACAGGTTGCGTCCGATTACAGAGAATGTAAGGGATTGGATCTGTGTTTTTTCCAGTAATTTAGATGGGAACTTATAGCTCAATACAACTTCGCGCAGTTTTACAAATGATTTGTCTATAACAGTTTGGCGGGCATTGGCATCCGCACGGTAGTAATCATCCATGTGTTCCACATCTACCGGGGTAGTATTAGGTGTGTAAGTTACAGAACCGTCGCCGGCTACATTTTTCACTACCGAGTTCGGCACGATGAAGGGATTCCTGTCATTATACATCGTAGTTATAGAGTTACCGGTAAATCTTGTAATGTCAGCTGTCCTTGAGAACATAAGGCCACCCTGCCTTACATCAAAGGTAAAGTCAAGTGACAATCCTTTCCAGCTTAATGTGTTGCTGATGCCCATCGTGTAATCATATTGCGTATCGCCATATACTTCCTGGTTTGGAGAGGCCACAGGTACACCGTTTACGTCTACTACTATGTTTCCGTTGTTATCCCTTTCCGGAACATATCCTTTAATAAGTCCTACAGGTTTTCCTTCTTCAGCAAGATATTGCATAGTGGTAAGGCCTCCAAGCTCTACGTTCTGGATACGTGGGTCGAGTTCTTCAAGTATGGTTTCTGCCTTGGTGTAGTTAAGGCTGGAGCTCCAGCTGAAGCCGTCTGTGTTCCTTACCCAATTGATGTTAATCAAGCCTTCAAAACCTTTTGTGCGAAGTGTACCTACATTAGTACGTTGCGATGTATACCCTGTACTTGGTGCCAAAGGCAGGTCGAGTATCTGGTCTTTTACCTTAGCATCAAAATAGGTTGCGTCAATTGTTACCAGGTTATTGAAGAAGGAGAGTTCTGTACCTACCTCAAATTCTGTTTTAATTTCCGGCCTCAGGTCAAGGTTTGCCATCCTGTTGCCAATGCCGTAAGCATTGATCCCGTTAATTGGGAATGTCAGATTTCCAAAGCCCATAAGGACGTTTGTAGGGGTATTTACGGCAAAAACCTGATAAGGGTCAGTACCGGTACCGGTCGATCCGTAACCTACACGCAATTTACCATAGTTTAATACTTTGTCAATTCCTGAGAAAGTACGGCTAAATACCCAGCTTAAGTTACCACCGGCATACAGTTGCGACCTGTTGTCTTCAGGAAGTGTAGAGAACCAGTCGTTTCTGACGTTTCCGGTAAGGAATAACTGATCGTCATAGGACAACGTAGTAGTATTGTACAAACCGTATATTTTATCCTGTGACATATTGGTGCCAACGGCAGGTATTTCTGAGCTGTTTGCCAAATTAAAGAAATTAGGGATGTCCTGGCTTGCTACCGATGCACTAAGGCTATTAAAATGCTGGGATTGTATGTTGAAACCTGCTGATGTCTGAAGTTTCAATTTTTCGGTCAGTTCGAAATCAAAGTTTGTAATTATGTCATGATTCAGCATCTTGGCATGAGAATATACTTCTGCATAACTTCCCGGATTTTCTGTAGAAGAACCATCATTCGGGCTTCCCGGGGCAGCATCAATCCTTGAGGTCCATATTTTGCCCCTATCTGTCGAAAAGTCCATACCAAAGCGATACGTAGCGTTGAACCAGTCGTTTACCGTATATGTCGCTTCAAACGATCCGTATACGCGCTCACGCCTGTTTTGTGCTCCATTCTCATTAAGAGAGAAGTACGGGTTGGTAACACCATAGGGAGTGTAATAATTGCTCACATTGTGAAACGGATTGTTGTAGTCTGCGAATTCCGTAATAGGAATGTCAGTAGGAATTTGCATTAGGTTGTTGTATGCTGTAGCGCCCTGCCCCGTACCTACGCTTCTATTGGAATTGCTGACATAGCTCATCGATCCGCTTATGCTAAGATTTTTAAACTTAGAGGTCGCGGCAAGATTCAGTACATTTCTTTCAAACGAGTCGGCATCGGTAGGGTAAATACCGTCCTGCTGCGTATTGGTGTACGAAAGGCGTACAGTACTTTCGCCATGCCCGCCGGATACTGATACCGAATTGACCCGTGATGTACCTGTGGTAAAAAAGTTCTCCAGTTGGTCTTTCTGGAAAGAGTAAGGCTTTAGTAGCTGGCTATTGTTAACTATATTACCCCAAACACGTGGCAATCCGTCAAATCGCGGACCCCAGGAGCCGTTCTCGCCAAGGTAATGTACACCATCCCATCCCTGTCCGAAAGTTGATTGATATTTTGGTGTCCTGTTAATTTGGGTAAACGATGTAGCGTTGGTATATTCAACATTTAGCCTGCCTTCTTTTCCCTTTTTGGTTGTAATCAGAATTACCCCTCCGGCTGCCCTCGATCCATATAGTACTGTGGCCGAAGCGCCTTTAAGGATGGTCATGGATTCAATGTCCTGTGGGTTAATGTCCGATGCCGCATTACCAAAATCGTAGCCATTGTTCAGGCTTGAGGAAGAATTGGATCTCTCAAACAATGGAACCCCATCTACAACATATAAAGGCTGGTTACTCTTGGTGAGCGATTTGATACCCCTGATCATAACGCTTGAAGACGCGCCCGGGTCGGTAGAACTGTTCGAGATAACCACACCAGCGACCTTACCTTTAATAGCGTCTGAAATGTTGGTCTGCTGGCCTTCAAGGATCTCATCCGACTTGAGTGTGGTGGTTGCGGCACCAATGGATGATTTTTCCCTGCGGATACCTACCGCGGTTACCACTACGCCTTCAAGCTCTGTAGCCTGATCTTCGAGAGTAACATTGATAGTGGTTGCTGAGGCGGGCATTTCGCGGGTGCCCATCCCGATGTAGCTAAATACCAGTGTTTGCTCAGGCGTTGCCTGAATCTGGAATTTACCGTCAAAATCGGTTTGTGTGCCGGTTGTCGTGCCCTTAATTAAAATACTTACCCCCGGGATAGGCATTCCGGCCTCGTCTGTGACAGTACCTGATACTGTCCTCTCCTGTGCAAATGAAATTTGCATCGTTAACGCGAATAACAGCGTTAACAAAACATGCAGCTTTGTCTTCATTGAAATAGATTTGAGTTAGTGTCCCAAATTTCTGACGAAGTAATTTAAAAAGCAAAATATTTAAGAAACATTTCTGAATTTTAATAAGTTTTTAAGATTTATTGTAAGTATAAATGTTAAAACGTTGCTTTAAAGCTAATATGTACGATAGAGTTAGACAGCCTGATTTGCTGTCCTTTAGCTGTTCCGTTGGCGTATACAATGTTGAATAATCCGTTTTTGGTAAACAAACCAATTCCAAAACCAAGTCCGGTGAGGTAGTCATCAGTGTCATTGGCTTCATCCCTGAAATAGCCATAATCAGTTATGGAGTGTGCATAAAGGCCGGGGGAAAGGATGTAGCGATATTCGGCCATGAGGGCCGTGTAGAGATTGGCTTGCAGGCTGTTCTCATTAAATCCCCGTATGGAATTTATGCCTCCGAAGCGGTACAGTTCATTTATTATGTAAGTGTCGCTTTTTAAGTAATAGGAATGGCTCTTCAGGCTGATGATGTTTTTTTTGTTTAGGTAAAAATTGTGAGCCGCGTTGGCCTGTATAAAATACTGGCTGCTGTTTCCCGTACTGCCTTCGCGTTTTCCTGTACCTCCTTTTAAAAGCAGTATCGTTTTTTCCGGGAAAATGAAATCGTCTATATTGAATCCTGTGTACTCGTAGCTCGCGGTGTAAAACCGGTTGTTGTAATCGCTGAGTGTAGCGGTATTACTGTTTTGTATGTCGACCGACTGTGTGCGTTGGTATCCTAAAAAGGCTTTTGAGTTGTAACTGAAATAGTAGCCCAGGTTTACATCGGTCACGGTGTTTTGGAACGTGCTGTCCTGCTTGAAGATGCGCAGGCCGGCTTTAATTCCTAACGGGCTGCGGAACATATAGGGTAATTCAGTAGCGACATTGAAGGTGGTTTGCTTATTGCCGTCGCTTTTCCAGAAAAGTGTGAACTTTTCGCCTGAGTTTAGTATGTTGTTCAGGTTGAGGTCGAGGTAACCATTGAATATCATTTTGCTTTCGTCGTCGTTGGAAAAGCCAATAAATCCGTCGAAGCTGTTGGGTTTTGCCTTTTGCAGGTATACATATACCTTGGTAGAGTCTTTTTTGAAAAGTATCTCGGGGTATCGCGCCTGTGTTACAAATCGAAGTGCGTTAAAGTCGTTGTAAATTCGTTGAAGGTTTTCCTGGTTAAAGGTTTTCTTTTTGTACTGCCGTGCAATGTTCCTGCGGATACCTTCGGGAAATTTCGGGTATCCCTCGATTACAATGTCGTCGAAGGTGCGCTGTTTTTCTGTTTTCAGTTCCAGCCGCGCAGTGAGTGTGCTGCCTTTTTTTTCATAGTCCTTTAATTGTAATGTGCTTAATGAATAGCCTTTGCGTTCCAGCAGTGCTATGCTGCCTGCCATGAAGGATTCAACTTCTTCCACTTGCATCATCAGGGTGTCTGTGCTGATATTTAGCAATTCTTTTTCTTCGGGCGAGAGTTTGCCGGTATATATAAATAGGTGTCGTGTTTTTTCGCCTACTGAAAAAGTATATACAAAAGTGGAGTCGTTAGTTTTGATCCGGGCCATCTCGCGGTTTTCCAGATAGCCTCTTTTTAGCAGGGTAGCAGAGAGCAGCGTTGCTTCATCGGAAACCGACTTTGCGTTTTGATGTGTTTTACTGTAAGGTATGGAGTCGATCACTTTTGTTTCCATTGCATCGCGCCCCTCGATCCGGAGATGGAGGTTTTGCGCTTTTACCGAAAAAAAGCCAAAGCATGTTATATATATAAGGAGCAGTTTTTTCAACCCGTAGTCTGTTAGTGTAAAATAACGCAAAAATAAACGAAAAAATATGTGCCGGTGTTTTGTTGCAGGACCTGTTTGAAAATTAATGAATTACAATTTGTTTTGTAAATTTTAATTCCTACATTTGCAACCCCGTAAAAAGCGGGTTTTTTAAACATAAGAAATTTTTAGATTTAATTATGCCAACAATTCAACAATTAGTAAGAACAGGGAGAGCCCAGATAACTAAGAAGAGTAAATCGGCTGCTTTAGATTCCTGTCCTCAAAGAAGGGGCGTTTGTACACGTGTGTACACCACTACACCAAAGAAACCAAACTCTGCAATGCGTAAAGTTGCGAGGGTGCGTTTGACAAATGGTAATGAGGTGAACGCGTACATTCCCGGAGAAGGACACAACCTACAAGAGCACTCGATAGTATTAGTTAGAGGCGGAAGGGTAAAAGACTTGCCGGGTGTAAGGTACCACATCGTTCGTGGTGCGCTTGATACCGCTGGTGTGGCCGGAAGGACACAACGCAGGTCGAAGTATGGAGCAAAACGTCCAAAACCAGGACAGGCGCCAGCTGCAACCGGAAAGAAAAAGTAATTTAAGAACGCTTTAAAGAAAAGACATGAGAAAAAGACAGGCCAAGAAAAGACCTCTTTTACCGGATCCAAAGTTTAATGACCAACTTGTTACACGTTTTGTGAACAACCTAATGTGGGACGGTAAAAAATCAACTGCTTTCAAAGTGTTCTATGATGCTATTGAAATCGTGGAAACGAAAAAGCAGGATGCTGAAAAATCAGCACTTGAAACATGGAAAGATGCTATCAACAATGTTATGCCGCACGTAGAAGTACGTAGCCGCAGGGTTGGTGGAGCTACCTTCCAGATACCAATGCAGATCCGTCCGGACAGGAAGATCTCTATGGCGATGAAATGGATGATACTTTATGCAAGGAGAAGAAACGAGAAATCTATGGCTCAAAGGCTTGCTTCTGAAATCTTGGCTGCTGCCAAAGAAGAAGGAGCTGCTGTTAAAAAGAGGATGGATACTCACAAGATGGCAGAAGCTAACAAGGCATTCTCTCACTTTAGGTTTTAATTCATAAAGAAAAAGAAACATCACATCTTATAAATAATGGCAAGAGATTTAAAATACACGAGAAATATTGGTATTGCTGCCCACATTGATGCGGGTAAGACTACAACTACCGAGCGTATCCTTTTCTACACGGGTAAATCCCACAAGATAGGTGAGGTACACGACGGTGCTGCTACCATGGACTGGATGGCTCAGGAGCAGGAGAGGGGTATTACCATTACTTCGGCTGCTACTACATGTACATGGAACTTCCCGACAGAGCAGGGTAAGCTTACCGGAGACTCAAAAGATTACCATTTCAACATCATCGATACTCCCGGGCACGTTGACTTTACCGTTGAGGTAAACCGTTCCCTAAGGGTACTTGACGGACTTGTGTTCCTTTTCAGCGCCGTAGACGGTGTTGAGCCACAGTCTGAAACCAACTGGAGGCTGGCTGATAACTACAAAGTGCCGCGTATGGGCTTTGTGAACAAAATGGACCGCCAGGGATCTAACTTCCTTGCTGTTTGCCAGCAGGTGAAAGACATGCTTAAGTCGAACGCAGTGCCAATCGTGCTTCCGATCGGTGACGAGGCTGACTTCAGGGGCGTGGTAGACCTTATCAAGAACCAGGCTATCGTATGGCATGATGAAACTCAGGGTGCTACTTTTGACATCGTAGATATCCCGGCTGACATGAAAGATGAGGCTCATCAATACAGGGCACAGCTTATTGAAGAAGTTGCTGCTTATGATGAGAACCTTCTTGAGAAATTCATGGAAGACGAAAACTCGATCACTGAAGATGAGATCAACGAAGCACTTAGGAAAGCAACCATCGATATGGCTATCATCCCAATGCTTTGCGGTTCTTCATTCAAAAATAAAGGTGTACAGTTCATGCTTGATGCGGTTTGTAAATTCCTTCCTTCTCCGCTTGACAAAGAGGCTATCGAAGGTACAAACCCTGATACTGACGAGCCGATCCTTCGTAAGCCATCAGTTACTGAGCCGTTTGCAGCGCTTGCGTTCAAAATTGCTACAGACCCTTATGTTGGGCGTCTTGCGTTCTTCAGGGCTTATTCAGGCCGTCTTGATGCAGGTTCTTACGTTCTTAACAACCGTTCAGGCAATAAGGAGCGTATCTCCCGTATCTACCAGATGCACGCTAACAAGCAAAACCCAATCGAATATATCGAGGCAGGTGACATTGGTGCAGCTGTAGGTTTTAAGGACATTAAGACAGGTGATACCCTTTCTGATGAGAAAAACCCAATCGTTCTTGAAAGTATGAACTTCCCTGATCCGGTAATCGGTATCGCTGTTGAGCCTAAAACTAAGGCTGACGTTGATAAGATGGGTATGGCTTTGGCTAAACTTGCCGAAGAAGATCCAACGTTTACTGTAAGGACTGACCATGCTTCAGGACAAACTATCATCTCAGGTATGGGTGAGCTTCACCTTGACATCCTTGTAGACCGTCTTAAGCGTGAGTTTAAGGTAGAGGTTAACCAAGGTGAGCCTCAGGTAGAGTATAAAGAAGCTATCACACGTGAAGCACAGCACAGGGAGACTTACAAAAAGCAATCCGGTGGTCGTGGTAAATTCGGTGATATCGTATTCCGCCTTGGGCCAGCAGACGAAGTTGACGGAAAAGTGCCAATGGGACTTCAGTTCGTTAACGAGGTTAAAGGTGGTAACATCCCTAAGGAATTCATCCCGGCTATTGAGAAAGGTTTCAAAGAAGCTATGAAGCAGGGCCCTCTTGCGGGTTATGAAATGGACAGCATGAAAGTAACGCTTCTTGACGGTTCATTCCACCCTGTTGACTCGGATGCGCTTTCGTTTGAACTTGCAGCCAAAATGGGTTACAAAGAGGCTGCTAAAGCTGCCGGAGCTGTTATCCTTGAGCCGATCATGAAACTTGAGGTGCTTACACCGGAGGAGAACATGGGTGATATCGTGGGTGACCTTAACCGTCGTCGCGGACAGATCAATAACATGGACGACAGGGCAGGTTCTAAAGTAGTGAAAGCAAGCGTACCTCTTTCTGAGATGTTCGGTTACGTAACTACACTTAGGACGCTATCTTCAGGACGTGCTACTTCTACAATGGAGTTCTCTCACTATGCTGAGACGCCAAACAACATTGCGGACGAGGTTATTAAAAAAGCAAAAGGTAACGCTTAATTAGAAAGAAAATGAGTCAGAAAATCAGAATAAAACTAAAATCATACGATCACAGCCTGGTAGACAAATCTGCCGAGAAGATCGTTAAGACTGTAAAAAGTACAGGTGCTGTGGTAACGGGTCCTATTCCGCTTCCTACACACAAGAAAATCTTCACTGTACTACGTTCACCGCACGTGAATAAGAAATCAAGGGAGCAGTTCGAGGTTAGCTCGTACAAAAGGCTTCTTGATATTTACAGCTCATCTTCAAAAACTATCGATGCTCTTATGAAACTGGAGCTTCCTAGCGGTGTTGAAGTAGAGATCAAAGTGTGATAATTCATACGAGATATAAAACAGCCCTGGCATAATGCCGGGGCTTTTTGTTTGTAATCCTGTCAGGTTTTCAAACATTGCAGGTTGGGCTGCATATCTCTAGCAGGGGTGCGCTCTGCGTGAGAAATGGGAGCGGCATCCCTGGCGCAGGATAGTTAGATCCGCCGCGGCGTACGACCCTGCGTTGGCCAATGTGGTGATGGGATACTTCCTGAAGGGCTTTTTATTTGCATACTGGCTTATGTAGATTGATTTCATGTGTGAAAATGCGTGTGGGTGGCGGTATTTGCCTGTTGAAACCCTTATTCGGCCTAATAAATTTAATTTCTTTGAGTTACGTGCAAAAAAGTTAGAAAAAACTATTTGTTTAGTGTTGCATAAACGAAAAAGATGATTAACTTTGCGCCCTCAAAAGGGAGCAGTGTGTACTGTTCTCAGAATTAATAATTTATAAAAGTTTAATATGTCTGGGTTAATTGGCAAAAAAATCGGCATGACCAGTATTTTCGACGAGAACGGGAAAAACATCCCTTGTACCGTTATCGAAGCTGGCCCATGCGTAGTTACCCAAGTCAGAACCAATGAGGTTGACGGGTATGAAGCGTTACAACTTGGTTTCGATGACAAAACAGAAAAGCATGCTACAAAAGCGGATCTTGGCCATTTCAAGAAAGCGGGTACTGTTGCTAAGAAGAAAGTCGTTGAATTCAAGCATTTCGAAACTGAGTACAAACTTGGTGATGTTTTAACTGTAGATGTTTTCACTGAAGGTGAATTCGTAGATGTACAGGGTGTATCAAAAGGTAAAGGTTTCCAGGGTGTTGTTAAGCGTCACGGCTTTGGTGGTGTTGGACAGGCTACTCACGGTCAGCACAACCGTCTTAGGGCTCCGGGTTCAGTAGGTGCATCGTCTTACCCTTCACGTGTGTTCAAGGGTATGCGCATGGCCGGAAGGACTGGCGGGGAAAATGTAACAGTACAAAACCTTAAGGTTTTAAAAGTAGTTGCGGACAAGAACCTTCTTGTTATTAAAGGTGCGATTCCGGGACACAAAAACTCTTATGTAATCATTCAGAAGTAATGGAAGTAAAAGTATTAGATATCAACGGAAAAGAAACTGGCAGGACGATTACTCTTTCTGATTCAGTATTCGCAATTGAGCCTAATAAGCACGCCGTATACCTTGATGTTAAGCAATATCTTGCTAACCAGAGGCAGGGTACCCACAAAGCCAAAGAAAGGGCTGAGGTAACCGGTAGTACGCGTAAAATCAAGAAGCAAAAAGGAACAGGTACAGCCCGTGCAGGCTCTGTTAAGAACCCATTGTTCAAAGGTGGGGGTACAGTATTTGGCCCAAGGCCGAGGAGCTACTCTTTCAAACTGAACAAAGCTCTTAAGCGTCTTGCAAGGAAATCAGCTTTCACAATGAAGGCTCAGGAGTCGAACCTGACTGTAGTAGAGAACTTCGAATTTGACGCTCCAAGCACTAAAAATTTCATTAACTTTTTGAAAGCTTTAGGGTTAGATAACAAAAAATCCCTTATCGTGTTGGGTGATACAAATAAAAATGTATATTTGTCGTCACGCAATTTAAAGGCTTCAAGTGTTGTAACGTCTTCAGAATTAAGTACTTACGCGATACTTAACGCTAATAAGCTTGTTCTTTTAGAGGGTGCTTTGGAAGGAATTGAAGAAAATTTAAGCAAATAATAAGGTCATGGGTATCATAATTAAACCTATCATCACTGAAAAAATTACCAAAGACGGCGAAGTTTTCAACCGTTTTGGTTTCATTGTTGACAAAAAAGCGAACAAAATCCAGATCAAGAATGCAGTTGAGGCTGCTTACGGAGTTGGTGTTGTTGAAGTGAACACAATGAACTACAGGGCTGATAGATCGGTTAAGTACACTAAGAGTGGCTTGATCTCAGGAAAGACGAATGCTTACAAAAAAGCTATCGTACAAGTACAGGAAGGCGAAACAATAGATTTTTATAATAATATCTAATAACAATGTCAGTTAGAAAATTAAAACCTATTACCCCGGGTCAGCGTTTTAGAGTTGTAAATAGCTTTGACACTATTACAACTGATAAGCCGGAGCGTTCATTGATCGCACCGAAAAAAAACTCAGGCGGTAGAAATAGTCAAGGAAAAATGACCATGCGTTATACAGGCGGTGGTCACAAGCAAAGGTATCGTATGATCGATTTCAAAAGGACTAAAGCGGGTATCCCTGCTACAGTTAAGACAATCGAGTACGATCCGAACCGTTCAGCATTTATATCTCTATTGTTCTATGCTGATGGTGAGAAAACATACATCATTGCACAAAACGGGCTTCAGGTAGGCCAGGTTGTAACTTCGGGAGCAGATGCTCAGCCGGAAATAGGCAACGCTTTACCTCTTAGCAAAATTCCTCTTGGAACTGTTATATCTTGTATTGAGCTACGTCCTGGGCAGGGTGCGGTTATCGCACGCAGCGCCGGTACTTTTGCGCAGCTTATGGCAAGGGACGGAAAATATGCTACCATCAAAATGCCTTCTGGTGAGACAAGGTTGATCCTTCTTACCTGTATGGCTACAATTGGAGCGGTTTCCAACTCTGACCACCAGCTGATCGTATCCGGTAAAGCGGGTAGGACTCGTTGGTTGGGCAGGAGGCCAAGGACAAGGCCGGTAGCGATGAACCCTGTAGATCACCCGATGGGTGGTGGTGAAGGACGCTCTTCAGGAGGTCACCCACGCTCTAGGAAAGGTCTTCCGGCTAAAGGTTACAGGACTCGTTCTAAAGTTAACCCAAGTAATAAGTATATCGTAGAACGTAGAAAGAAATAATAAGTAAGATATGGCACGTTCATTAAAGAAAGGACCTTTCGTTCACTATAAATTAGAAAAGAAAGTTCAGGAAAATATCGAAAAGGGCAACAAAGGAGTTGTGAAGACATGGTCTCGCGCTTCGATGATCACCCCGGATTTTGTTGGGCAGACTATCGCAGTACACAACGGTCGTCAATTCGTACCGGTTTACGTTACAGAGAATATGGTAGGTCATAAATTAGGAGAATTTTCGCCGACACGCTCATTCAGGGGCCATGCCGGTGCTAAAAATAAAGGTAAAAAATAATAGCAATGGGAGTTCGTAAAAGAGAAACCGCAGAAGCAAGGAAAGAGGCTAACAAGTCTATCGCTTTCGCTAAGCTGAATAACTGCCCTACTTCGCCACGCAAAATGCGCCTTGTTGCGGATCTTGTAAGGGGCCAGAAGGTAGAATCAGCGCTAAATATATTAAGGTTCAGTTCAAAAGAGGCTTCACGCAAGCTTGAAAAACTGTTGCTATCAGCTATCAACAACTGGCAGCAAAAGAATGCTGAGGAAAGCCTTGAAGACGCCGGCCTTTTCGTAAAAGAAATCAGGGTTGACGGCGGAATGATGCTGAAAAGGCTTCGTCCTGCACCGCAGGGCCGTGCCCACAGGATAAGGAAACGTTCTAACCACGTAACCATCGTGCTTGGAGCTAAGAATAATAACACACAAAGCAACTAAGAGAAATGGGACAAAAGACAAATCCAATAGGAAATCGCCTTGGTATCATCAGGGGTTGGGATTCTAACTGGTATGGTGGAAATGACTACGGCGACAAGCTTGCTGAAGATCACAAAATCAGGAAATACATCCATGCCCGTTTATCTAAAGCCAGTGTGTCTAAGGTAATCATCGAGAGGACCCTTAAGCTTGTAACCGTTACTATTACTACTGCCCGTCCTGGTATCATCATCGGGAAAGGCGGTCAGGAAGTAGACAAGCTGAAAGAAGAACTTAAGAAAATTACTGACAAAGAGGTTCAGATCAACATCTTTGAAATTAAAAGGCCGGAGCTTGATGCTTACCTTGTAGGTACAAGCATTGCCCGTCAGATTGAAAGCCGTATCTCTTACAGGAGGGCTATCAAAATGGCTATCGCTGCTGCTATGCGTATGAACGCAGAAGGTGTAAAAGTGATGATTTCAGGCCGTTTGAACGGTGCTGAAATGGCACGTTCGGAAATGTTCAAAGAAGGTAGGATTCCTCTATCAACTTTCAGGGCGGACATCGATTACTCACTTGCTGAGGCCCACACTACTTACGGTAGGATGGGAATCAAAGTGTGGATCATGAAAGGTGAGGTTTATGGCAAAAGAGATCTTTCTCCGTTAGTAGGCATGGACAAAAAACAGTCTAAGTCTTCAGGATCTCAGGACAGGCCACAAGGCGGAAGGCCAGGCGGTCGTCCGGGTGGTGATAAATCAGGCCAACGCAAAAGAAAGTAATTAAAAAACTAAAGAAAAATGTTACAGCCTAAAAGAACAAAATACCGCAAGGTACAGAAAGGTAAGATGAAGGGCATTTCCCAAAGGGGTCATGAGCTTTCTAATGGTATGTTTGGTATCAAATCTTTAGATTCAGTTTTCATTACTTCCCGCCAGATCGAGGCTGCACGTATCGCTGCAACCCGTTTCATGAAAAGGGAAGGTCAATTGTGGATAAAAATTTTCCCGGATAAGCCTATCACAAAGAAGCCTCTAGAGGTACGTATGGGTAAAGGTAAAGGTGCTGTTGAGTACTGGGTAGCCGTTGTTAAACCAGGTAAGATAATGTTTGAAGTAGGAGGCGTGCCATTGGCCGTAGCAAAAGAGGCTCTTCGCCTTGCTGCCCAAAAGCTGCCTGTGAAAACCAAGTTTATCATCGCCAGAGATTTTGAAGCATAATCCGATATTATTATGAAACAATCAGAGATAAAAGATCTATCTGCTGCTGAGTTGCAAAGCAAACTTGGTGAGTTACAGAAAACATATGCCGACCTAAAATCAGCTCACGCTATTTCTCCAATCGAGAACCCGCTACAGATCAGGACCGTAAGAAGGTCTATCGCAAGGGTAGCCACTGAGCTAACTAAAAGAGAGTTACAATAATTGTATTCTGCCAAAAGATGGAAAAAAGAAACTTAAGAAAAGAGAGAATTGGTGTAGTAACCAGCAACAAAATGGCAAAATCCATAGTTGTATCTCAAACAACAAGGGTAAAGCACCCTCTATACGGTAAGTTCGTATTGAAAACAAAGAAATTTGTTGCACACGACGAAAAGAACGACTGTAACATTGGTGATACAGTAAGGATCATGGAAACACGTCCTTTGAGTAAAACCAAATGTTGGAGGCTAGTAGAAATAATTGAAAGAGCGAAGTAATTATGGTACAACAGGAATCCAGACTAAAAGTAGCAGATAACACGGGAGCAAAGGAAGTTTTGACAATCCGTGTTCTAGGTGGCACCAAGAGGCGTTATGCTTCTGTAGGTGATAAGATCGTAGTTTCTATTAAAGATGCTACGCCTACCGGAAACGTTAAGAAAGGTGCTGTTTCTACAGCAGTTGTTGTACGTACCAAAAAAGAAGTGCGTCGTGCTGACGGCTCATACATCAGGTTTGACGATAACGCTTGCGTATTGTTGAATGCTGCCGGTGAGATGAGGGGTACACGTGTTTTTGGTCCTGTAGCAAGGGAACTTCGTGAAAAGCAATTCATGAAAATTGTATCATTGGCACCTGAAGTGCTTTAATATTTATACAAAATGATAAAGCTAAAGATAAAATCAGGAGATACCGTAAGGGTAATTGCCGGTGACCACAAAGGATCTGAAGGCAAAGTACTTCGTGTACTTGTTGACAAGAACAAAGCGATCGTTGAAGGCGTGAACATGGTGTCTAAGCACACTAAGCCAAGCGCTAAAAACCCTCAGGGCGGCATCGTTAAGAAAGAAGCTCCTATCCACATTTCTAACCTTGTTCTTGTAGACGCTAAAGGTGTTGCTACAAAAACAGGTGTAAGGAAAGAAGGAGATAAGAACGTGAGATTTTCAAAAAAATCTAATCAAGTACTATAGTGATGGCTTATATACCAAGATTAAAACAAGAATATAAGGACAGGGTTGTCCCTGCACTTAAAGAAGAGTTCGGTTACAAGAACGTAATGATGGTTCCAAAACTTCAGAAAATCGTTCTTAGCCGTGGTGTTGGCGCCGCTGTATCTGATAAAAAACTTATCGACTATGCAGTGGAAGAACTAACAAAGATTACAGGCCAGAAAGCTGTTTCTACCATTTCTAAGAAAGACGTTGCGTCGTTTAAACTAAGGAAAGGTATGCCAATTGGTGCTAAAGTAACGCTGCGTGGCGAAAGGATGTATGAATTCCTTGACAGGCTTGTGACTTCGTCACTTCCACGCGTAAGGGACTTTAACGGAATCAAGGCTACAGGATTCGACGGAAGGGGTAACTATAACCTGGGTATCACTGAGCAAATCATTTTCCCTGAAATTGATATTGACAAAGTGAACAAAATATCAGGATTAGATATTACCTTTGTAACTTCGGCCGAAACCGATAAGGAAGCGAAGTCGTTATTAACAGAACTAGGTTTACCTTTTAAAAAGAATTAAGTTATGGCTAAAGAATCAATGAAAGCCCGTGAGGTAAAAAGGGCGAAACTGGTAGCAAAGTATGCTGAAAAAAGGAAGGCTCTACTTGAAGCCGGAGATTATGAAGGCCTGCAAAAGCTTCCAAAAAACGCTTCACCTGTTCGCCAGCACAATCGTTGCAAGCTTACAGGAAGGCCAAGGGGCTATATGCGCCAGTTTGGTATTTCGCGTGTTACTTTCCGCGAAATGGCTAACAACGGATTGATCCCGGGTGTTAAAAAAGCCAGCTGGTAATTAAAGAATTATAAATTGGATACAGGTTCGGCCTTAACAGGCCGAAAACCGTTTCCGCAAATTAATAAATATGTACACAGATCCAATTGCCGATTTTTTGACAAGGGTTAGAAATGCAGTGAGGGCTAACCACAAAGTGGTTGAAGTTCCTGCTTCTAACATGAAGAAAGAAATCACAAAAATTTTATTCGACCAGGGATATATCCTTAGTTACAAATTTGAAGATAATGCCGTACAAGGTACTATCAAAATCGCTCTTAAGTACGATAAAGAGACTAAAGAGTCGGTAATTAAAGATATCCAGAGGATTAGTAAACCGGGTTTACGTAAGTATGCAGGTGCATCAAACCTTCCAAGGATCCTTAACGGATTGGGTATTGCTATCGTTTCTACGTCAAAAGGACTTATGACTGGAAAGCAGGCAAAACAACTTAATGTTGGTGGTGAGGTAATCTGTTACGTATACTAATAAAAAGATTTATCGATGTCAAGAATAGGTAAAAATCCAATTACAATACCTGCCGGTGTAACTGTAGAGGTTAACGGCAATGTTGTTACGGTAAAAGGAAAAAAAGGCCAGCTTACACAAGATTTTTCAGACGTGTCTGTTAAAATCGAAGAAGGCCAGGTAATAGTGGAAAGATCTTCGGACCATAAGGACGAAAGATCTAAGCACGGATTGTACAGGGCGCTTATCAACAATATGATTGTTGGTGTGTCTGAAGGGTTTACTAAAGAGCTTGAACTGGTAGGCGTTGGTTACAGGGCTTCGAACCAGGGACAAAAGCTGGATATCGCTCTGGGCTTTTCACACAACATCGTTCTTGAAGTTGTGCCGGAAGTAACTGTAGAAACGGTATCTGAAAAAGGTAAGAACCCTATTATCAAACTAGCTTCATACGATAAGCAACTTTTAGGGCAGGTAGCGGCCAAGATCCGTTCTTTCCGCAAGCCGGAGCCTTACAAAGGAAAAGGAGTTAAGTTCGTTGGAGAAGTACTAAGGAGAAAAGCAGGTAAATCAGCTTAATAATCTTAAAAATTAAAGACTATGTCATTAAATAAATCTGAAAGAAGACAGAGGATTAAGTTCAGGATCAGAAAGATTGTTAGCGGAACTGCTGCTCAGCCAAGGCTTTCTGTATTCAGGAGCAATAAAGAGATCTATGCGCAAATCATAGATGATGTAAACGGTGTAACTTTGGCAGCTGCGTCTTCAAGGGACAAAGGCATTGCAAAAGGTACTAACATAGAGACTGCTGCAGCTGTTGGAAAAGCAATTGCAGAACTGGCTCTTAAAGCCGGTATCGATACTATCACTTTTGACAGGGGTGGATATCTTTACCACGGACGTGTAAAATCATTAGCAGAAGGCGCAAGGGAAGCCGGACTTAAATTCTAAGAAATTATGTATCATAATTATAAAAACGTAGAGCTAGTAAAACCAAGCGGCCTTGAACTAAAGGATCGTTTGGTAGCTGTTAACCGTGTTACTAAAGTTACAAAGGGTGGACGTGCTTTCGGTTTCTCTGCTATCGTAGTGGTAGGTGATGAGAACGGTGTAGTAGGCCATGGCCTTGGTAAATCTAAAGACGTGTCTGAGGCTATCGCCAAAGCTGTTGAGGATGCCAAGAAAAACCTTGTGAAGATTCCACTTTCTGGCCAGTCTGTGCCACATGAGCAAAAAGGCAAATTCGGTGGTGCACGCGTACTATTGATGCCTGCTTCTCACGGTACAGGTGTAATTGCCGGTGGTGCAGTACGTTCAGTACTTGAATCAGTAGGTATTCACGATGTATTGTCTAAATCACAGGGTTCATCTAACCCTCACAATGTTGTAAAAGCTACTTTTGATGCTTTGCTTCAGATGAGGAGCGCTGCTACCGTTGCAAAACAAAGGGGCGTTTCACTTGAAAAAGTATTCAAAGGTTAATTCAGGGAAATCATGGGAAAAATAAAAGTAAAACAAGTTAAGAGTAAAATCAACTGTCCGCAAACACAAAAGCTTACGCTTGAGTCATTAGGCCTTCGTAAACTTGGACAGGTTGTTGAGCACGATGCAACTCCTGCTATCCTTGGAATGGTAAACAAAGTTAAACATTTGGTTTCTGTAGAGGAAATCAACTAACAAAATAAGTACTCATGGATTTAAGTAACTTACAACCTGCGGAAGGTTCGGTTCATAATCAGAATAAAAGGGTAGGCCGTGGCGAAGGTTCGGGCAAAGGCGGTACTGCCGCACGTGGCCACAAAGGTGCCAAGTCACGTTCGGGCTACTCTAAGAAGGTAGGTTTTGAAGGTGGCCAGATGCCGCTACAGCGCCGTGTTCCTAAATTCGGTTTCAAGAACATCAACCGTAAGGAATATGCAGGTGTCAACCTTGACACGCTTCAGGCTCTTGTAGACAACGGATTTGCTACTGATACTGTAGATTTTACAGTACTGGTTGAAAACCGCCTTGCTACAAAAAATGAAATGGTAAAGATTTTAGGAAGAGGAGAGCTTAAGGCAAAACTAAAAGTAACTGCTCACAAATTTACTGCAACTGCTAAAGCGGCTATCGAGGCTGCCGGTGGCGAAGCGGTAACTTTATAATCTTTAATTTCATTATGAAGAAATTTTTCGAAGCGTTTGCCAATGTCTGGAAAATAGAGGAACTAAAGAACAGGATTCTTGTTACTCTGGGATTGTTGCTTGTGTACCGTTTTGGTGCACACGTAACCCTGCCGGGTATTGATGCTACACAGCTAAACAGCTTGACAGATCAGACTAAGGGAGGTATTGGCTGGCTAATCGATGTATTTACAGGTGGTGCGTTCTCGCAGGCATCTGTATTTGCATTGGGTATCATGCCTTATATTTCTGCCTCGATCGTGGTGCAGCTTATGGGCATCGCAGTACCTTACCTGCAAAAATTGCAGAAGGAAGGCGAAAGCGGCAGGAAAAAGCTAAACCAGATTACCCGTTGGCTTACAATACTTATTACGCTGGTTCAGGGACCGGGTTATATCTATAACCTGTACAGGACACTTCCGGCCCAGGCATTCCTTTTGCCTTCGGATTCGTTCCCGTTCCTGTTCTCATCGGTGGTTATCCTTACAACCGGTACCATTTTTGCAATGTGGCTTGGTGAAAAGATAACTGATAAAGGTATTGGTAACGGTATTTCGCTATTGATCCTTGTAGGTATCATTGCGAGGATGCCTCAGGCCTTCATCCAGGAGTTTACTTCTGTGATAACGGAAAACAACGGCGGCCCTTTGATGCTTGTTCTTGAAATTGTGGTATGGCTTCTTGTAATTATTGCATGTATCCTTATGATCATGGCAGTAAGAAAGATTCCTGTACAATATGCAAGGCGTACAACCTCGGGTGATTTTGAACAGGATATGGCGGGTGGCAACAGGCAATGGATTCCTTTGAAGCTTAATGCTTCCGGGGTTATGCCGATAATCTTTGCCCAGGCAATCATGTTCATACCGGCAGCACTTGCAGGATTGTCGAAGTCGGATACGGCTCAAACCGTGACTTCGCAATTCCAGAATGTGTTCGGTTTGACCTATAATGTGGTTTTTGCTTTATTAATAATAATTTTTACTTACTTTTACACCGCGATAACGGTGCCTACCAACAAAATGGCAGATGACCTAAAAAGGAGTGGTGGTTTTATACCGGGCGTAAGGCCTGGTGTTGAGACCGGAGACTACCTTGACAGGATCATGTCATTGATCACATTCCCTGGCTCATTGTTCTTAGCATTGCTTGCCGTGTTCCCGGCAGTAGTGTTTAACTTTGGGGTTCAGCAGCAGTGGGCTTTGTTCTATGGCGGAACATCACTGTTGATTATGGTCGGGGTTGCGATCGATACCATTCAGCAAATAAACTCTTATCTGTTGAACAGGCATTACGACGGTTTGATGAAAAGTGGTAAGAATAGAAAAGCAGTAGCTTAACAATTTTTATGGCAAAACAGTCAGCAATAGAACAGGACGGATCAATAATAGAGGCATTGTCTAATGCCATGTTCCGTGTTGAATTAGAAAACGGGCATATAGTAATTGCTCATATTTCAGGAAAGATGCGTATGCACTACATCAAGTTGCTTCCGGGCGACAAGGTGAAACTTGAGATGAGCCCTTATGATTTGTCCAAAGCAAGAATTACTTATAGATACTAAAGCTATTAACAATGAAAGTAAGAGCGTCAGTTAAGAAAAGAAGTGCCGAGTGCATCATAGTGCGCAGGAAAGGCAGATTATATGTTATTAACAAAAAGAATCCTAGATTTAAACAAAGACAAGGATAATTATGGCAAGAATTGCAGGGGTAGATATACCTAAAAACAAAAGGGGAGTTATTGCCCTTACCTATATCTTCGGTGTAGGAAAGAGCAGGGCTGCAGAGATTTTGGCTAAAGCTAACGTTAGCGAGGATATTAAGGTTCAGGATTGGAACGATGACCAGATCAGCGCCATCCGTGACGCTGTGTCTTACTATAAGATCGAAGGTGAGCTTCGTTCAGAAATATCTTTGAACATTAAGCGCCTGATGGATATCGGTTGTTACAGGGGAATCCGCCACAGGGCAGGTCTTCCGCTTAGGGGCCAACGCACCAAGAACAACTCAAGGACTAGGAAAGGTAAGAGGAAAACTGTTGCTAACAAGAAAAAAGCAACTAAATAATAAGTAGTATGGCTAAAGCGAGTACAAAAAAACGTAAAGTAATTGTAGAGTCTACAGGCGAAGCACATATTAGCGCAACTTTCAACAACATCATCATTTCTCTTACAAACAAGAAAGGTGAAGTTATTTCATGGTCATCTGCAGGTAAGATGGGCTTCAGGGGTTCTAAAAAGAACACTCCTTATGCTGCCCAGATGGCTGCTGAAGATTGCAGCAAAGTTGCTCTTGAGGCCGGCCTTAAGAAGGTTAAAGTTTACGTTAAAGGCCCGGGTAACGGACGTGAGTCTGCTATCAGGTCACTGCACAATGGAGGAATCGAAGTTACTGAGATTATCGACGTAACACCAATGCCGCACAACGGCTGTCGCCCTCCAAAGAGAAGGAGAGTTTAATTTTATAGTATAACAAGAGCGGGAATTAAGGTTATCGGAGGATGAGACCTGAATTCATAACCTCCTGCTTATTAATTTTTAGAAATGGCAAGATATACTGGTCCACAAACAAAAATCGCCCGTAAATTCGGTGAGGCGATCTTCGGAGACGACAAAGCCTTCGAAAAAAGAAACTACCCTCCGGGACAACACGGCCTGGCCAAGAAAAGGGGTAAAAAATCAGAGTACGCTGTACAGTTGATGGAAAAGCAAAAAGCTAAGTACACTTACGGTATCCTTGAAAAACAATTCAGAAACCTGTATGAAAAAGCTGCTGCCTCTAAAGGTGTAACAGGTGAAATCCTTTTACAGCTTTGCGAAGCAAGGCTTGACAACGTAGTGTACAGGATGGGTATTGCACCTTCACGCAGGGCTGCAAGGCAAATCGTTTCACACAGGCACGTTACTGTGAATGGTGAATTGGTGAACATCCCTTCTTACCACCTTAAAGCCGGCGATAAAGTGGCTGTTCGTGAAAAGTCAAAATCTCTTGACACCATCACAAATTCTTTATCAAACTCTGCTCAGGTATATGAGTGGATCACCTGGAACAACGATACTAAGGAGGGAACATTTGTTTCTGTACCTGCAAGGATCCAGATTCCGGAAAACATCAAAGAACAACTAATCGTTGAGTTGTATAACAAATAATAATTGACATTAGTCGAAATATGGCAATATTTAATTTTCAGAAGCCCGATAAAGTTATAATGATCGATTCTACGGATTTCACAGGCAAGTTTGAATTCAGGCCTTTGGAACCGGGTTACGGATTGACCGTTGGTAACGCACTTAGAAGAGTTTTGCTTTCTTCATTGGAAGGTTACGCAATTACTTCAGTTCGCATTGAAGGAGTTGATCACGAATTTTCCACTATAGCAGGGGTTGTTGAAGATGTTACAGAAATAATTCTGAACCTTAAGCAGGTTCGTTTTAAGCGCCAGATCGAGGATATCGACAATGAATCTGTATCTGTATCTTTTACAGGAAAAGACCAGCTTACTGCCGGCGATTTCCAGAAGTTCATTTCAGGTTTCCAGGTGTTGAATCCGGATCTTGTGATCTGCAACATGGACAGCAAGATAAACATTAACCTTGAACTTACCATTGAGAAAGGCAGGGGTTATGTTCCGGCTGAAGAAAATAAAAAGCAAAACGCCGCTATAGGAACAATCTTCACTGACTCAATCTTTACTCCGGTAAAAAACGTGAAATATACTATAGAAAACTTCCGTGTTGAACAGAAAACCGACTACGAAAAACTGGTATTCGAAATCATCACCGACGGATCTATACATCCTAAAGATGCGCTTACTGAGGCAGCAAAAACACTGATTCACCATTTTATGCTGTTCTCTGATGAAAGAATTACTCTTGAGGCCGACGAAATTGCACAAACAGAATCTTATGATGAAGAGTCTCTTCACATGAGGCAGCTTCTTAAAACCAAATTGGTTGACATGGATCTTTCTGTAAGGGCACTGAATTGTTTGAAAGCGGCTGAAGTTGATACTTTGGGTGATCTTGTATCATTCAATAAGAATGACTTGATGAAGTTCCGTAACTTCGGTAAAAAGTCGCTTACTGAGCTTGATGAGCTTGTAGCGTCTAAAAACCTGCACTTCGGGATGGATTTGACGAAATACAAATTAGATAAAGAATAATCCGGACCTTTTTAGGTTTATATTACTACAGAGATGAGACACGGAAAAAAGAATAATCACTTAAGCAGGCAGACAGGGCATAGGAAAGCTATGCTGGCTAACATGGCCTGCTCGCTTATAGAGCACAAGCGTATCAATACGACTGTTGCCAAAGCTAAAGCGCTTAAGCAATTTATTGAGCCGCTTGTTACAAAATCGAAAGAAGATACTACTCACAACAGGCGTATTGTTTTCGCTTACCTTCGCAACAAATATGCAGTTACTGAACTTTTCAGGGAAGTAGCAGCTAAAGTAGGCGATCGTCCGGGCGGATACACCCGTATCATTAAGCTTGGTAACCGTCTTGGTGACAACGCTGATATGGCAATGATCGAACTGGTAGACTTCAACGAACTGTACAACGCTGTTAAGAAAGAAGCTAAGAAAACTACACGCCGTAGCCGTACTGCCAAGAAAGCAGACGCTGCTGCCCCGGTTGCCGAAGCTCCTGCAGCTACAGAAGCTCCTGCTGTTGATACAGAAGAAAACAAGGAAGCTACTGAATAATCATGAAACAATGATTTTCAAATATCAAAAAAGGATGAACTTAACGTTTGTCCTTTTTTTTTTTGGCCTGAAAATACGTTTCGCTTTCACGATTTTTTAAAGTAAATTTGCACACAACACAACAACAAACGACATAATGAAATATTCTAACAGGGATCGAGCGATCCTGCTCCTTGCAGACGGTACTATATTTTATGGCAAGTCCATTGGGATTGAAGGTACTGTTTTTGGTGAAGTCTGCTTCAATACCGGGATGACCGGCTACCAGGAAATTTTTACCGATCCATCTTATTTTGGGCAAATCATGGTGGCATCCAATGCCCATATTGGTAATTATGGCACGAATGAGGAAGAAGTTGAGGCCGACAAGATCATGATTTCAGGGCTGGTTTGTAAAAACTTCAGCTTTAACCACTCAAGGCCCAATTCTACCGAAAGCCTTAAAGAGTATTTTGAAAAACAAAACCTTGTTGCAATATCCGATGTGGATACCCGTGCCCTCGTGAGTTATATACGGGATAATGGGGCAATGAATGCGGTTATTTGCACCGAGGAATGCGATATTGAGGACCTTAAAAGGCGACTTTTGGGTATACCTGATATGAAAGGTTTGGAACTATCATCCAAAGTGTCGACGAAAGAGCCGTACTTCGTTGGTAACCCTGATGCGAAGTACAAAATCTCTGCGCTCGACCTTGGCATTAAGAAGAACATCCTGCGCAACCTGGCCAAGCGGGATTGCTACATCAAGGTGTTCCCTTATGATGCATCGTACGAAGACCTTAAAAGCTTCGATCCCGACGGCTACTTCCTTTCCAACGGACCCGGTGACCCCGATCCGCTATATGCTGCACAGGAAACAGCCCGCAACATCCTTGATAAGAATGAGCCGGTATTCGGTATCTGCCTTGGGCACCAGGTTTTGGCTTTGGCCAATGGTATCCCCACCTATAAAATGTTCAACGGCCATAGGGGCATTAACCACCCCGTGCGCAATATATTGACCGGTGAAGGTGAGATTACCTCCCAGAATCACGGCTTTGCCGTAGTGCGGGAAGAACTGGAAAAACATCCTGACTTTGAGATTACCCACGAGCACATCAACGACGGCACTGTAGCCGGAATGCGTATGAAGAGCAAAAACTGCTTCTCAGTACAGTACCACCCGGAGGCAAGCCCGGGCCCACATGATGCAACCTACCTTTTTGACCAGTTCATATCGAATATTGAAGGCGCAAAAAAGTAAATCCTGATTTCGGGAGTAAAATGCTGGCGCTAAAACGTTTGCGTTTATAAGTTTTTAAAAATTAAAGAATTTGATATTTTAATTTGATTAAATTTGGTTTTTACTCAAATTAAACAACCGAATAATAACAATAAAACAAAAAATTAATGAGCATTATTATTAAAGTTCACGCAAGGCAGATATTGGATTCACGCGGCAACCCGACAGTGGAAGTTGATGTAGTTACCGAAAACGGCATCCTCGGAAGGGCAGCAGTACCATCAGGCGCTTCAACCGGTGAGCACGAGGCGGTAGAGCTTCGTGACGGTGGTAAGGCGTACATGGGCAAAGGTGTTTCCAAAGCCGTGGAGAACGTAAATACTAAGCTGGCTGCCGAAATCATAGGTATGTCGGTATTCGAGCAGAACGCTATTGATAAAGCCATGATCGCACTTGATGGAACTGCCAATAAATCGAGCCTTGGTGCCAATGCCATCCTTGGCGTTTCTTTGGCTGTAGCCAAAGCGGCAGCAAATGAGCTTGGCCTTCCGCTGTACCGCTACATCGGCGGTGTTTCGGCCAATACGCTTCCGGTGCCTATGATGAACATCATCAACGGTGGTTCGCATTCCGATGCACCTATCGCATTCCAGGAATTCATGATCATGCCTGTTAAAGCGACCAGCTTCACGCACGCCATGCAAATGGGTACTGAAGTGTTCCACAACCTGAAAAAAGTGCTTCATGACCGTCACCTGAGCACTGCTGTGGGCGATGAAGGTGGTTTTGCACCGAACTTTGAAGGCGGTACTGAGGATGCGCTTGATACCATTAAACTGGCTATTGAGAATGCGGGCTACAAGTTTGGAGAAGACATTAAGCTTGCCCTTGACTGCGCGGCTTCTGAATTCTACGTGAACGGAAAATACGACTATACGAAATTTGAAGGTGCAGGAGGAAAAATCAGGACCAGCGAAGAGCAGGCCGATTACCTTGCTGAGCTTGCTGCAAAATACCCAATCATCTCTATCGAGGACGGTATGCAGGAGAACGACTGGGCCGGTTGGAAATACCTTACAGAGAAGATTGGTGATAAGGTACAGCTGGTGGGCGACGATTTGTTCGTAACCAACGTAGAGCGCCTTGCCAAAGGTATTGCTGAAGATACAGCCAACTCAATCCTTGTAAAAGTAAACCAGATCGGTACCCTTACCGAAACGATTGCTGCCGTAAACATGGCGCACAATGCAGGCTACACTTCTGTAATGTCGCACCGTTCAGGAGAGACGGAAGACAACACGATTGCTGACCTTGCCGTGGCGCTTAACTGCGGCCAGATCAAAACGGGATCGGCTTCACGCTCTGACCGTATGGCAAAATACAACCAATTGCTGCGCATCGAGGAAGAATTGGCCGAAGTGGCTTACTTTCCGGGAGAGAAAGCTTTTAAGGTGAAGAAGTAATTATTCAGAATGTATAGAAAATCGGGATAGGTTCGTTGACCTATCCCGATTTTTGTTTTATTTGTATTGCTGAAAATGCGTAACAAGTTACTATTATGGAAATCGGTAAAAAATTCAACACATTATCATTAGAGGAGTACCTATTCTATATTGATAATCATAAGAAGTATAGCGATTTTAATACGCTTGGATTATATCGCTCGATTTCGGAAAATGATAAACTGAACCTTGAAGAAAAAATACAGGTAAGGGACTATGCGCATAAACTATTTAGAAAATCGTTTGATTTTCTTCAGCTTAAAGACCCTGTAACTTTTATGGAAGTCCAATACCTTGGAGAGCAACTGACCGTAGGTGACCGAAACGGGATTTGGGACGACCTCAGGAAAGCCCAGAAAAAAATACTTGATGATAAAAAAATCAGACACAGGAATTTTGGCACATACTCAAAACACGATTGCGGTCGGGATAATTGTCTATGGAATGGTGTTATGATAAGGCAAGGGACACCTTTTGCCTGGACGAGTATTTATTTTGATTGCGATAAAGATAAATGGTCTGGGCAAATTAAATCCGAGAAAAGAAAAAGTGACAGGAAAAATGAGAAGCACTTAATCAATAAGGAGCTTGACCTGTAATCTGCTTCAAATTCTAAATCACATCCCTTAAATTCTAAACGGATAATAATTAATCCGTACGAAATCATACATTTGCTTCCGTAATACATGCGGCGTATGAAGATTTTAAAATACCTGGCTTTGCTTTGTGCTGTTTTCAGCAGTATGCCGTCATTCTCCCAAACGAAACTTCTGGATAGCCTTTTTAACGAGCTGAAGCACCCGGCCAATGAAACTGAAAAGGCCGTGCTGCTCAATGGTATTGCTGCAGAATATGAGAACGAGCCTGAAAAGATGCTGCACTATGCCAGGCAGGCAATGGATGTTTCGCACAGGGCAGGACTAAAGCAGCAGGAGGCTAATGCCTGGCGCAATGTGGGCAATGCCAATATCATCCTCAGCAAATATACGCTTGCCCTTAAAAGCTTTACCAATTCGCAGCAATTGTATGAGGCCCTGGTGAAATCCGACAGGAAAAACAATGATTATAAAAACGGGCTGGCTAATGTATATGGCAGCATAGGTATTGTTTGTTCGGAGCAGAATAATTATGCCAAGGGGCTTGAGTATTACTTTAAGGCCCTGAAATTATTTCAGGAAACGGGGCAGGAAGAAATTGTAGCAATAGTTTACAACAACATAGGCGATATATACAGCACGCAGAAGGAATATACCAAGGCGCTGGATTATTTCAACAAGGCGCTTTGGATACAGAAGAAAACCGGTGACCCGTCGTCGGCAATTACTATTTCGAATATTGGGAAAATCTATCTTGCCAAGGATGATGATGAGAAGGCGCTCCAATCCTTTAACGAGGCGGAAGTGCAATTTGGAAGGTTTGAAAACAATCGCGGTCTTGCAGAACTCTACAATAATTATGGCAATTTTTATAAAAAGGGTAACGAGCTTCAAAAGGCAATTGCTTATTACAATAAGGCACTGGCATTGTTTGAGCAGTTGGGGGAAAAGTATGGCGCCGCATCTTCGCTTAGCTTTTTGGGCAGCGTGTATGTAAAGGAGGGCCGTACCGCAGATGCTATTGCTAACCTCAAGCGTTCGTCGGCGCTGGCCGAAGAAATTGGCGTGCTGGACCAGGTACGGGAATCGGAAAAGGCGCTGAGCGACATTTACGAAAAAATGGGCAATGATGCCGAAGCGTTCCGCCACTATAAGAAATATACGGCGGCAAAAGACAAGATCATCAATAGCGAGAACATAAAAAGCATAGTTCGCGAGGAGATGAATTATGAATTTGAACGAAAAGCAGCCCTGGCGAAAGTAGAGCAGGAAAAGCGGCAGGTGCTGTATGATGAGCAGGGCAAAAGGCACCGCCAGCAACTGCTGTTCATAGGTCTTTCGGCGGTGTTGGTTTTTGGGATAGCCTTTTTGGTCTATAGCAGGCTGCAGCTGAAAAAACGCCTTACGCTGCAACGCGACCTTGCCGAATATGAGCAAAAGGCCCTGCACCTTCAGATGAACCCCCACTTTGTGTTCAACTGTTTGGGAAGTATTTCGAGCTTTATCGTACAGAACGGTACCGACCAGGCGATAAAATACCTTTCGAAATTCTCGAAGCTCATGCGCCTTACCCTGGAATATTCCAAGGAGTCTGTGATACCGATAGACAAGGAGATTGAGAGCCTGCAAAACTACCTAGAGCTGGAGCAGCTGCGCTTCAACAATATGTTTGAATTTGAGATAACAAAAGACCCGGACATCGAAGACGACATGGCCCTTCCGCCATTATTGCTGCAGCCCTTTGTTGAAAATGCCATCATTCATGGCATCGTTCCCAAAAAAATGCGGGGACTCATCACCATTGACTTTAAACTGGAGGGCGAAAAGCTCGTATGCACAGTAACCGATGACGGCATAGGAATCAACAGGTCGAAGAAGCTTAAGGAGGCTTCGGTAACAGTACACAAATCGATGGCCCTGGAAATTACACGGAAAAGGCTGGAGGTAATACAAGCGGTGACTTCGAGATCTTCCCATGTAGAAATAAAAGAGATTTTAAACACAATAGGCGAGCCGGCGGGAACGCGAATTATATTAAATTTGCCTGTACAATATGCTAATAACTAACTCATGATCACAGCTTTACTTATAGATGACGACGCCAACCTGAGGAACGGTATGAAAGGACTTTTGGCCATGTACGCGCCTGATATTACTATACTGGGCGAGGCCGACAGTGTGAAGGGTGGCATCAATGCAATTGAAACATACAAGCCGGACGTGATCTTTCTTGACATACAATTGGGCGACGGCACAGGTTTCGACATCCTCGAGCAGTTTGCGAAAAAAAGTGGCCGCCTTTCGTCGCACGTCGTATTCATTACGGCGCATGAGCAATTTGCAGTAAAAGCATTCCGTTTCAGCGCACTGGATTATTTGCTCAAGCCTGTGGATCCGGAGGAATTGAGGAAAGTGATTGAAAAAATAAAAAAGGTGCTCACAAATAACGACAGCTACGCGCATATCGACCTGCTGCTGGAAAACATCCGCAAAAAGGTCGACAAGTTCAAGAGGATCGCACTGTCAACTTCTGATGGCATCCACCTGTTTGAGGTGAGTGACATCATACGGCTGGAGTCGCAGGACAATTATACGCGCTTTCATATTAAGGACCATAAGCCCGTGCTGATAGCCAAAACATTGAAGGAATATGAAGACCTGCTCTCGGAACAGGGTTTTGAAAGGATACACCAGTCGCACCTGATCAACCTGGCCTACCTCAAGTCTTATATAAAGAAAGACGGCGGCTACGCTGTAATGGCAGATAACAGCAACCTGCCCATTTCGCAGCGAAAGAAGGAAAGGCTGCAGGAACTGCTGAAGTCGTTATAGTGCTACGAATTCTCAATGGCAGCGTGCGAATTCTAAACAGGAAGGAGCAAAATGCCTTAAAAAGGATATATTTGAAAAAACCGGCAAATACATTTGTTATGAAACGATTATTACTCATACTGCTTTTGCTGTTTACCGGCATTGCCGGGGCGCAGATAATAAGCATTCCTGATACCAGCTTCAGGGATAGGCTGCTTGCGGCCAACACTACTAATAACATTGCGAAAAACAGCAGTGGCGCTTCAATGAAGATCGACACGAACAACGATAACTATATCCAGCAGTCTGAAGCCAATGCGGTATACGAGTTGGATGTTTCCGCGGCGGGAATAACGAATATGTCCGGCATACAGTCGTTCAACAACCTTGAGGTTTTAAACTGCTCGGGAAATAACATTGCTGCCCTTACCCTTACCGGATTAGGGAATCTTGAGACTGTTTATTGCGGAAACAATGCTGCTATGGCTACGCTAAATGTGACCGGGCTTTCCGGTCTGAGAGGTTTGTATTGCTCGGGTAACAACCTTTCGTCTATTAACTTTACCGGCCTTACCGACCTGCGTTGGCTGGAATGTAATAATAATGCTTTTGCTACGCTTAATGTAACTTCGCTTGCCGACCTGCGCGAACTGAAGTGCAGCGGCAATGTGCTTACCTCGTTATCGGTAACTAACCTGCCCGACCTGAGCTTGTTGGATTGCAGTAATAATTATCTTGCTGCGCTCACCCTTTCCGGCCTGGACCATGTGGAAACGCTGCTGTGCAGCCAAAACTACCTTACAGCGCTCGACTTTTCAGGAATGGACTATCTTGAAAGGGTAGATTGTTCGCAAAACCAGCTGACGACACTCGACTTTTCGGGTTGCCCGGCTTTCAATGAACTGGATTGTTTTTCAAATGACATTACATTCATCAATATAAAAAACGGCGCTACACAGGTGTATGACGGACTTACAGCGCCCAATAACTGGTCAGGCAATCCCAACCTTGCATTTGTTTGCATTGACGAAAGCGAGGAAGCCGTAGTGTCTGCCATCGCCGGAGCCTACGGCATGACAGTAAACTTCAATGAATACTGCACCTTTGTGCCCGGAGGCGATTATAATACCATTGCAGGCACCATGCTTTTTGACGGCGATGGCAACGGATGTACAGGTGAAATTCCGCAGCCTTTCATACCAATACGCATTGATGGCAATGCTGAACCGGGCATTACATTTTCCGGCGAAGGGGGGAACTACAGCATTTATACGCAGGCAGGTACGTTTACCATCGCCCCGCAATTGGAGAATGCAGGATTTTTTACGGTTACCCAGCCATCGGAAAGCGTGACTTTTCCTTTGGTAAACAATTCAGTGGAAGTACGTGATTTCTGCATTACCCCAAATGGAAATAACCCTGATGTAGAAGTTGTCATAGAGCCGCTCATGCCGGCAGTTCCCGGAGGGCAGGCTACCTATAAGATTGTTTATAAGAACAAAGGCAACCAGACCGTGTCGGGCAGCGTGACATTAAGCTGCGACATTACGCTTATCGACTATGCCTACGTGAACCCTTTTCCGGATTTGGTTGTGCCGGGTACCTACACCTGGAACTTTACAGGGCTGAGGCCTTTTGAGAACAGGGAAATCAACGTTACACTTGACATCAATGGGCCGGCAGATACTCCACCGGTAAGTGCGGGCGAGGTGCTGCAGTTCTCCTCGGTACTGACTGTGGATGGAGGTGATGACATCCCTGCCGATAATAATTTTGTGCTGGAACAGGAAGCTGTGGAAACATTTAACCCTAACAATATTGTCTGCATAGAAGGTGAGAGCGAATCGCCTGCCGCCATTGGCGATTACCTCCACTACGTAGTGAATTTTAAGAATACCGGTACCGAAACGATTACCAACGTGGTGGTGAAACACAATGTCGATCCTGCACAGTTTGATGCCTCATCGGTCCAGGTAATCAACAGCTCGCATGCCATGCGTACTGTGGTTACCGGCAACAAGGTGGAATTTATGTTCCAAGATGCCAACATGGCGGTGGCAGACCATGGCAATATACTGTTTAAGGTAAAAACGAAACCTGGCCTTACCCAGGGAGCCACAGTGAGCAATATGGCAAGGATTTTCTTTGATTATGAATTCCCCGCCGAGACCAATGATGCCAATACTACATTTGAAACCCTGAGCACCGGCGATTTCGAAAAAGACAACTCGGTTAAGGCGTTCCCGAACCCGGCCAAAGGCATCGTAACCATTACATCGGACAATACGGTAAGGAGCATTGAGATGTATGACATACAGGGCAGGCTGCTGGAAACCGGTATTGTGAACGATAGCAGCACGACCATCGACCTTACGGCCAGGCCAACGGGAATGTACTTTGTAAAAGTGTTTACTGATAAAGGCATGAAAGTAGAGAAGGTCGTGAAGGAGTAAATTATAGCAACAGAATTTTAAACAATTATCAAAAGTCGATGTGCCATTGCCGTCGACTTTTGATTTTTATTGCCATATTTAACCATTTTCTTACGTAATTTCCTTTAAAAATTAATTTCAATTCATTAAATTCGCAGGATTAATTTTTCTCAACCAAAATCACAATACAATCATGTCAAATATTGCAATATTAGAGATTGATGGCAAAAAGTACGAGTTTCCGGTAATTGTGGGCTCGGAAAATGAGGTTGCCATTGATATCGATAAGCTGCGCAGTGAGACCGGTGCCATCACCATGGATCCCGGTTATAAGAATTCGGGTTCATGCAAGAGTGAGATCACTTTCCTTGACGGGGAAGAGGGAATACTTCGCTACAGGGGCTATTCTATCGAGCAGCTTGCTGAGAAGTCGAATTTCCTGGAAGTATCCTACCTGCTGATCTTTGGAGAGCTGCCAACAGCTGCCCAGATCGAAAAATTTGAGAACGACATAAGGAAATATACCCTCGTAAATGAGGAAATGAAGAACATCATTGATGGTTTTCCTAAAAACGCCCACCCAATGGGCGTACTGGCATCGCTTACAAGTGCGCTTACTGCCTTCAATCCGAAGTCTGTAAACGTGACAAACGAAAAAGACATGTACGAGGCCGTTTGCAAAACCATGGGTAAATTTCTGGTTATCGCTACATGGACGTACCGTAAGAACATGGGTTATCCATTGAATTACTACGACAATACAAAAGGTTACGTTGAAAATTTCATGAGGCTTATGTTTGAGCTCCCTACCGGGCCATACAAGATAAACCCCGTAGTTATCGACGCGCTTGACAAGCTGTTCATACTTCATGCCGACCATGAGCAAAACTGCTCAACGTCTACGGTGCGTATGGTGGGCTCGTCGCATGCCGGTCTTTTTGCTTCGATCTCTGCAGGAGTATCTGCACTTTGGGGCCCGCTTCACGGTGGCGCCAACCAGGCAGTACTTGAAATGCTTGAGGAAATCCAGGCTAACGGCGGTGATGCCGATAAATACCTTGCAAAAGCAAAAGATAAAGAAGACCCGTTCCGCCTTATGGGCTTTGGGCACAGGGTATACAAAAACTTCGACCCAAGGGCAAAAATCATCAAGAAGGCTGCCGACGAAGTGCTTGCCACACTTGGTGTAGATGACCCGGTACTTACCATTGCCAAAAAACTGGAGGAATCTGCATTGCAGGATGAGTACTTCAAGTCAAGGAACTTATACCCTAATGTTGATTTCTATTCAGGGATCATCTACAGGGCGCTGGGCATACCTACAGAAATGTTTACTGTATTATTTGCTATCGGACGCCTTCCCGGCTGGATTGCACAATGGAAAGAAATGCGGGTAAACAAAGAGCCTATTGGCCGTCCAAGGCAAATTTATACTGGTTCGCCACTACGTGAATTCGTAAATGTAGAAAACAGGAAATAAGCTATTTCGATATAGTCAGGGCCGCTCTCAAAAGGAGCGGCTTTTTTTTGTGATACACATTGGGTGTTAACATTTTAATTGAAAAAAATATTATCTTTAGGCCGCTATGAAAACTATAAAACAGGAATTATGAAAAAACACCTTACTTTCTCCCTGCTGGCATCAATTTCTTTGTTAGGTGCCTCTGCGCAGGATATTAAATTTTTAAAGGACAACGGAAACGGAATGGCGCTGCAAAACACTGCACCGGCATTCATTAAGCAGGACAAGTTGGTAAATGGTGCCACGTATCAGGACTTCGGCAATACAGCCAAAGTATTTACCATGACAAAAGGCGCACCGGCACTTCCTGTACATTCTGAGTCGGTTATTGTGCCCGATGCAGGAAATGTTACCATAGTTGTAACTTACGATAGCTTTGAAGAGTTTGATAACATTTCGGTACTGCCGTCCAAGGGCAGTCTTAAAAGGAATATAACCCCTTCAGCCGTACCTTATGAATTTGGCGGAACCTACTCGCAGGATGCTTTTTATCCTGGCAATCTTGCAGAAATGTCCAGCCCTTTCATACTAAGGGGAACACGTGGCGTGACAGTTTCTTTTTTTCCATACCAGTACAATCCTGTTACAAAAAAACTGAGGCTTTATCATGGCATCAGGGCCTCATTTGTGGTAAATGCAGGTGAGCAGGGTATCAATGAAATTTCCGGTGGTAAGGGCGCAGGCAACTCACTGTTTAACCAGGTTTACCGAAACCTCTTTGCGAATGCTGAAGCTATGTATGAGCCAGTTTCGGAAAATGGGGAAATGCTCGTAATTGTACCTGATAATTATGCTGAAACAGTGGCACCACTGGTAGCGTGGAAAAACAAAAAAGGGATAAAGACTACTGTAGCTACTTTGTCCCAGACAGGTGCAGCTGCCGAAAACATTAAGTCCTTCATCCAGGGGTTTTATGATAATAATCCCGGATTGGCATATATACTTTTTGCAGGCGACCATGAGGACCTGCCTACCTATTCCTACGGAATTACCGGGGCGGGGGAGGAGTTATGGAGCGATACATATTACGCGCAGCTTGAAGGTGACGATTTTTATCCTGAAGTACTTGTTGGACGATTTTCAGGAAATATAGGTGAAGTAGCCGTAATGGTAAACCGCACACTGGAATATGAAATGAACCCAATGCAAGGCAACTGGATGACCCGTGCGGTGGGGATCGGATCGAATGAGGGTGACGGCTTTGGCGATGACGGCGAACCGGACTGGCTTCATAACCGCAATATGGGCATAAGGCTGTTAGATAATGGCTATACTTATATTCACGAGTTGTTCGATGGAAGCCACGGAGGAAATGATCAGGATGGTAACGTGGAGCCGTACATGATATCTGAAGCAGTGAATGATGGCGTTGGCCTTATCAACTATACCGGGCATGGTGCGCAGGATGTAATGGTAACCGGGTGGTATACCAATGACCATGTTAATATGCTTGAGAATAATGGCATGTACCCGTTTGTCATTTCTGTAGCCTGCAATAACGGGACTTTTGCCGCCGGCACATCGCACTGTGAAGCCTGGCTGAGGGTACAGCACAATAATATGCCTGCGGGAGCGATTGCTGCAGCAGGGTCGTCGATTTTGATGGCCTGGGCCGAGCCGATGCAGACCCAGGATGAAATGACAGAGCTTGTTGTTGGTGGTGAACCGGGGAATGACAAAAATACTTTAGGAGGATTATTTTATAACGGACAATACAGTATGCTGGAAAGCTACTGGGAGAGCCCTACAGCAGTAGAAGTGATGCAGACATGGGTACTCTTTGGTGACCCGTCTGTGGTATTCAGGACTGCAGAGGCTTCACAACTGGTGGCAACACATCCTGCAACGGTACAAAGTACGGCAGGCGAAATCATTGTGCAATGTGCTGTGGAAGGTGCAGTAGTAGCGATTACCCAAAATGGCATTATCATTGGGACAGCGGTAGTATCCGGCGGACAGGCGGTAATTTCGTTGGGCGATTTTGAAGGTGAAGGACTTCTTGATGTTACTGTGACACAACAGAACTTTGTTCCCTACCAGGGTACAATTACAATGGAAGCGCTTGGAAGGAAGAGTTTTGAGTCCGATATGATGACGCTCTACCCTAACCCGGCAACCGATTATATTATTGTAAAGATGGGCGATGCTTCGGCAAAGGCAACTTTTGAGGTGCGTGACATCACCGGGAGGGTGGTGCATGTTTCTGCTCCGGGTAACGGAAATCCAACTATAGATACTTCAGGATATGCATCAGGTATCTATTTGTTAACCGCAACTTCAAATGGTGCCAAGTCTACAAAGCAATTTGTAGTGAAATAGTATAAAACACTCACATTATCAATTTTTTAGATATAGAATGAGAATAATATATAAAGAAGCCTCCCAAAGGGGGCTTTTTTATATATTTGCCTAAAGCACAAACAAACAATGTTACACTTGAATGTAAAGAACGAAACGTCGAGATTAAAAGCGGTAGTACTGGGAACTGCCCAAAGCAACGGCCCAACGCCCACGGTTGACGAGGCTTATGATCCTAAGTCGCTGGAGCATATCAAAGCAGGCACCTACCCTGTTGAGGCAGACATGGTCACAGAAATGGAAGCGCTTAATGCCGTTTTCCAAAAGTACGGCGTTGAAGTATACCGCCCGCAGGTAATTAATGATTATAACCAGATATTCAGCAGGGATATCGGGTTTGTGATTGACGATATTTTCATAAAGGCAAATATACTGCCGGACCGTGAGCGGGAACTGGATGCCATACAATATGTAATTGACAAAATGGATCCTGCTAAAGTGGTGCGTCCCCCGGAGGAAGTCCATATTGAGGGCGGCGACGTGATTTTGTGGAATGACCATATTTTCATAGGAACCTATAAAGGCAGCGATTATAAGGATTTCATTACGGCACGTACCAACATGCATGGAGTGAATTACATAAAGCAGCTTTTTCCAAACAAGATCGTAAAAGAATTCGATCTTGTAAAGTCGAGGATTGAAGCGCGTGATAACGCATTGCACCTGGATTGCTGCTTCCAGCCCGTGGGCAGGGATAAAGGCGTAATTTATAAAAGCGGCTTTAGGGAAGAAGCAGATTATTTGTATCTTGTAAACTTATTTGGCAAAGAGAACCTCTTTCATATTGACAGGGAAGAGATGTACCATATGACCTCGAATTTCTTTTCGATTGATGACAACGTAGTGGTAATCGAGAGGAATTTTACAAGGCTGAAAAACTGGCTTTTGGAACGCGGGTTTACCGTAGAGGAAGTACCCTATGCCGAGATTGCCAAACAGGAAGGGCTTTTAAGATGTTCAACATTACCCCTTATAAGGGAATAACCATACGATGAGACAGATTACTGATACGCTGCTGATGATACGCCCGGTAGCTTTCCGGATGAACGAGCAGACTGCCGTGAATAATTATTACCAGAAGGTGATGGACGGGTTGCTGCCCTCCACTGTAAATGCAAAGGCACAGCAGGAGTTTGACGCTTTTGTGGAAAAGCTGCGTGCGGCAGGCATTAATGTTGTAGTTGTGGATGATACGGTTGATCCCGACACGCCCGATTCGATTTTCCCGAACAACTGGGTGTCATTCCATGAAAATGGTGATGTGGCATTGTACCCTATGTTTGCCGAAAACCGCCGTAGCGAGCGCCGTGAGGACATACTGGACCTGCTCGAAGACCAGGGTTTCAACATAGAGAATATTGTAGATTATACATCAGCCGAAGAGGATGGTATTTTCCTTGAAGGTACAGGCAGCATTGTGCTGGACAGGGCCAACCATAAAGCCTACTGTGCACTTTCGCCGCGTGCCGATGAAGAGCTGCTGATAGAGTATTGCGAGGATTTTGAACTATCCCCGGTTATATTCGAGGCATTCCAGACTGTGGATGGTGAGCGCAGGCACATATACCATACCAATGTAATGATGTGCATAGGTGATACTTTTGCAGTTATCTGCGCTGATTGCATTGATGATAAAAAGGAGCGCAAAATGGTGCTGGAAAACCTTCGGGAAGACGGCAAGGAGATCATACTGCTTACAGAACAGCAACTAAACCATTTTGCCGGGAACATGCTGCAGGTACAAGGAGCCAACGGCAAGAGCTATCTTGTGATGAGCGAATCGGCAAGGCAGGTGCTTACTAAAGACCAGGTGTCTAAAATTGAAAAACATACCGAAATACTCAGTTCAAGCCTTGATACCATTGAGGCCTGCGGTGGCGGAAGCGCGCGCTGCATGATGGCTGAGGTATTTTTATTAAAGAAATAGATGCTATCCAAGAAAACGAAATACGGCCTAAAGGCGCTGATTTACATAGCGAAGCAGGACAGCACCATACCGGTGCTGATATCCGATATTTCGGTAAAGGAGCAGATACCGAAAAAATTTCTTGAGGCCATATTGCTTGACCTCAAGAAATTTGGTATCCTTGGTTCCAAAAAAGGAAAAGGTGGAGGGTATTATCTTTTAAAAGACCCTAAAACGGTAACTGCCGCAACCCTAATACGTGTGCTGGACGGCCCCATTGCGATGCTGCCCTGCGTGAGCCTTAATTATTATGAAAAGTGTGACGACTGCCCGCACGAGGAGGTTTGCTCCCTGAATAAATTCATGGCTGAGGTTCGTGACAATACTTTGGAACTGTTGGCACACAAGTCGTTATACGATTTAACACAATTGTAGCGTTTTTTTTATGATAATAGTCTACTATATCTATAGGGTAATAGTTATATTTGAAAAATATTTGCAATCATAAATATGGACACAGACCAACTGCATTACCTCAATAGCCGCCTGAAAGGCATGGCGCTGGAGGAAGCCCTGCCATTTGTGCTGGAAAATATTGCCGGAAAGAAAGTATTTTCAACATCTTTCGGGATAGAAGACCAGCTGCTAACCCACTATATCCATCCTTATGCCGGTTTTGTATCGGCTTTCACACTCGATACAGGAAGGCAATTCAATGAAACCTATGAAGTATTCCAGAAAACGCACGACAAGTACCCATCACTAAAAATAAAGACTTTTTTCCCGGATGAGAAAGACATCAGGGAGTATGTTGCGAAAGATGGTATCAACGGCTTTTACAACAGTATTGAAAGCCGTAAGGAATGTTGCCGAATACGCAAAGTAGTGCCGCTCAAAAAAGCCCTTGAAGGCGCCGGGCTGTGGATAACAGGGCTGAGGGCAGAGCAATCTGCCAACAGGGAAACCATGGAATACCTCGAGTGGGACGATGCGAACCAATTGGTAAAATATAATCCGTTGCTGCACCATACGCTTGAGGAGGTGGAAGAGCTCGTAAAACGCCATAAGATACCACTGAGCACACTCTATGCCAAAGGCTACCTGAGCGTAGGATGCGCCCCATGTACGCGCGCCATAAGCAAAGGTGAAGACTTCAGGGCCGGGCGCTGGTGGTGGGAAGGCGGCAAGAAAGAGTGCGGGCTGCACATACACGCAGAGAAGAATTATTAAAAAAACTCCGGAAAGTTTACCTTTCCGGAGTTTTTGCTTTATGGGATTTACTTAATCGACCGCATTTCTCCAAGGTACGAATTCCAAACCAGCTTTTTTGAATTGCCGAATTGTTTTTCTTCCAGGATCATGCTGAACATCTGACTCACATTATACACTTTCTTACCGACGATGAGTTCATAGGTCAGCATCCAGTCGCGGCGTTTTGGTGTATCCCCACGCTGCATTACCTGTACTGCGGTTATGGAAATGCCAACTTTCTTTTTTTGTGCCGATGCCAGCTCCAAAAATTTTTTCACGGTCACAGGGCTTTCTTTTCCGTCGAATACATTTTCAAGCGTCACCTTGTCATTTTGGTACAGCTTAAGGGCTTCAGCAGTGGTTTGCGCTTTCATCTCGGCATTAGCTGCAGGGTCGGTAAGCAGTTCAACATAACTGAAGAACTCCGCCGCCCTGGATTCGGCTTTCAACTCGTAAGCTTCCATCATTTTTGGCGAAATTGTTTCCGCCCTGCGTCCGGCATCCTGTGCATTTATTGCCTGTATAAAAGCAAGTGATGCTATGGCTATCAGTTTTTTCATTTTTCTTTTTGCATGTATTTTAGTGAAACAATTTTCTTTCCGCTGTATTCAATTTCGACAATTTCCATTGCCCGGGCTATTTTAGACGGCGTGGTCATTTTGTTGATGAACTCCTCCTTGTTCAAAAATTCCACGCCAATGTCGTCGAACATTACCTCAACAATCACGGCATCATCTGAAATTACCGCGTCCAGCTGCCTGCGGCGTTTCTTCCAGTCATCGGCATTGTTGTTCATGTAGGCGCGCATCATCATGGCATAGTCGTCGGGCTGCAGGTCAAATTCATACTGTGTCGTGCCTGCTGCAATCTTAAGGGTGTCGGCTTTGTAATACGGGCTTTCGGCAACCACCAGCTTTTCCCCTTTATGCTCTTTGATCACGAAACAGCCATCCTTATGCGTAAGCTTTTCTTTCTTGCCGTTATCCAGCACATACAGCGTAACCTTGCCTTCTTCGACTTCTTTCTGCGTATAGCGGTCGCGAAGGCAGATGGTCACATCGCCTCCCGAAGCCGTAAGAACAATGGCTGATCCAAAAATGACTGCGGCTATGCCCATTACCATATATGTGATTTTAGTATTTCTTTTCTGTACTTCAGGCTTCTGCGCCTTCATTACCTGAGCATGTTCGTCCTTGTGGTGGAAAACATACGCATCCCAGTTGCTATAACCTGTCCATTTGCAGAAGATGTCCAACATGTCTTTTCTGGGCAGTTTTTCATTTTCTGTAGGCTTCAGGTGCGTGTACACCCACTTTTCGCTCACCCTTTCATTACAATCTTTTTCAATCAGGTCGATTAGCTGTGCGATGTCCTTATTGCCAAACGAATGGATGGTGCCGGTATAATAGGGGTAATGCTCCCGGTATTTTACGAGAATCTTTTCCTTGAGCAGGTAAAAAAGGGCAATGTCATTCATCCGGAAGTAAATGTACTAAAATAGGCCGCTCAGCCTACTGTAAATGCACTGTAAAACTACTGAAAAATAATTTTCAGGTTGTTTGCCAATGACTTACTGTAGCGTTGTGTGAAACGAAAAATAGTTTTGCGGTGTTGAAATTACAACGGGGAAATTCGAAATTCCAATTCTCAAATGACAAGTAAGTTCCAATTTTTAAAATCTCAAATCAACTATGCTCAGTCATTGCGAGGAGGAACGACGAAGCAATCTTTCCTCCGTTATCATTGGCATTCACCCTGAAATATTGCTTCGTTTCTCGCAATGGCAGTATCAATAACCAAGCATTAAAAAATAAACAATAAAAAATAAACCATAAACTATGAACAGACTATTCTTAACTCTCATTGTCCTCATCTCCATTTCCGCATCTGCCCAAATCAGCGGCAACCAAATTTACGGCGACAACAATGACTATTACAATAACCGCCGTGGCAGCAGCACTCCGCAACCCTCTATCTCAGCAAGTGGCGACCAGTTTACCATTTCTACACGCATACTTATGAATGTAAAGCCCGATGTGCTTGTGGTGACCCTCGGCCTTAACCAGGAATCGAAAACCGTGAAGGGCTGCAACGAGGGCATCAAAAAACGCATTGACGGTTTTATCAAAGAGGTAAAGAGCCTTGGTGTCAGGGAAGCTGATATATATACCGATTTTATTTCGCAGACCAGGATCTATGATTATGAAGTAGGCGAAACCAAAGCCGTGCAAAAGGAAACGGGCTTTGAGGTAAAGAAGAACGTGATTGTCCGCCTGGCGAATGTGAAAGCTTTTAACCGGCTTACCGACATCGCTTCCGATTTTGCGATATACGATATCGTAAAAGCCGAATACATCAATGAGGATGTAGATGCGCTTTATGCCGGGCTGTTTGATGAGGCCGTAAAATCCATCGATGCGAAAAAGCAGAAGTATGTAAAGGCGTTTAAGGCAGTGCTGTCGGACGATTTCAACATCATACAGGACAGCTATTACAGCGTGCAGCCTCGCACGCAGTACCAAAAATATAGTGCGTTCGAGACGTCCGACCTTAGCTACATTGAAGGCGACCGCCAATATGTGAAGAAAGAAGCCCGCAAAGCAAAAACGTTCTACTACCAGGGCATCGATACTTCGTCATTCGATAAGGTCATCAATCCGTCCGACCCCGAAGTATGCCTGCAATATGTGGTGGAGATGAAGATTGTGTATCATATAAAAAAGTAGAAATTCCAGGTTTGGTAAATTCTAAATTACAAGCACCAAATTCAAATTCCAATGAGTACGTCGTCGTTCCTCCTCGCAATGACGGCGCCCTCAATAATAATCAATAGAAAATAAAAAATAGACAATCATGAAAAACTTTCTTTTACCCCTCCTCATCCTTAGCTTTTTCCATGCCACCGCACAGGAAGCCGGTAACGTAAACCATGGCAGAAACCATTACCGGCCTCAGGTGCAGCAAATGTCCAACACAACCACAGGAAATAGCGATGAGATACGCATTGCCATACGCGGCATTTATAACGAAAAACCCACCCAGTTTTCGGCTACGTTCAGTATTGTGCAAGTAGGCACCTCGCTGGAGGAGATCGATGCGCTGATGAATGAGAAGATCACTGCCATAAAAGCGGGCATCAAGGCTGTCGACCCAACCATCGAGGTGCTGACCGATATGATTTCCTTTGTACCGGTGTATGAATATGAGGTCACTAAAAAGATTTTCAGCAAAAAGACCTATACCGAAAAACCGGCAGGTTACGAAATGCGGAAAAACCTCATCATCAAGTACAAGTCGCAGGTGCTGGATAAGATCGTTTCGGTATGTGCGGCCAATGAAGTCTACGACCTGGTTAAGGTCGATTATGTGATCACCAACCTCGAAGCCATCCAGGCAAAATTGCAGGCGCGTTCCCTGGAGGAATACACGGCTAAACTGAAATACTATTCGCAGGTGCTCGGCGAGGACCTTGCCCTGAAGAAAAAAACACTATCGGAGAGCTACAACCTCGTATATCCGGTGGAAAGCTACAGCAGCTATACGGCTTTTTCGCGTTCACAGCTGCCGCATTCGCGCAATGGCATCGTTAATGACATGGCCAAAAACGAAACCAGCTATTACAATCCGGTTATGGTAAAGACACACGACTTTGTAATCAACCCTGAAGTGACTGAGCCCTCGGTACAGGTATTTTACGACCTGTATGTGACCGTTAAATTGAAAAAGGAAGAAGATACTAAGCCGACCGACAAGAAGACAGTCTATGTAGTTACTGCCAATGGGGATTTGAAGCCTTTGGCGTTGTAAAAGTCGCAGTTTTCAGTCGCAGTCACAGTAGTCCCCAGACTGAAAACTGAGACTGCGACTGAAAACTTTATCACCCGAAATCAATCGATTCCAAAATATTCACCACCGAACTCGCAATATACTGTATGCCAATGGCGATCACGATAAACCCGATGATGCGCGAAATGGCCACGATGCCCGATGCACCCAATATCCTTGACAGGTAGTGCGAACTCCTCATGATGAGGAATATCGACAGGGCCATTGCAGCCATTGCGGCGCAGGCAATGATGAGGTTGGTAATATCGTCTTTATAATCCTGGTACATGGCAATGAGCAGCGATATGGATCCGGGCCCGGCTAGCATGGGTATGGCCAGGGGGGTAAGCGCTATGTCGTTGCGTTTTTGGGCGTCGGTCTCTACTTCCTTGTTCACCCCGCGGCTCTTGCTGAACTTGCGGTTGAGCAGCGTAAAACCCGAATTCACGATGATGAACCCCCCTGCTATGCGCAGGGCATCGATACTGATGCCGAAAAAGGCCAGCACATACTGCCCCACAAAAAACGAGATGATCATGATAAGGAACACGTTGATTGCTGTCCAAAAGGAAATGCGCTGGCGTTCCTTAAGGGAGTCGTCCTGGGTAAGCCCCACAAATATCGGTATGGCCCCCAAAGGATTGATCACCGAAAAAAGCGCCGCAAAAATGTAGATGAATAATTCCATGTGTTTGTTAGTTTGTACGTAAAGTTAGTAATTAATGTCCCATTCGTACAATTTTAGGGTATAATCTTACATTACTTTTGGAGGTATAAATTGTGTCCTCCATGAAAAATATAGCTAAGGCAGCCATCCTTTTTTGCTTAACAATCCTCTTGCCCGTGGGCTTAAAAGCACAGGAAATCCCGAGGGTGCAAGCACTGCAGATTAAATCAAAAATACTAAGTCAGGACAGGCCAATACTGGTATTTACACCCCGGTTTTATGATGAGCGTGAACTGGTGAGTTATGATGTGATTTACGTTTTCGATGCCCAAAACCGCGAGATGTTCGACATGGTGCATGCGGCAATGGGTTTTACCGACAAGCCGAGAAGCTGCATTGTCGTAGGCATCTGCTCACCGCCTTATCCGGACCAGGATTACTACAGGAATAGCGATTACCTTCCAAAGCCGGTTAACGTGGAGCAACTTTCGCTTACAAATAATCCCAATGCAGAGAATTTCTGGAAATACGTTACGAATGAGGTTATGCCTTTCATAGATAAAAAGTTCCGCACCACATCGGAGAAGTATGCGATAGGGCATTCGCTAAGCGCATCATTCGTGCTGGACAAGGCTATCCATGCGCCGCCGGTTTTTAAAGGCTGCCTTGCGATTTCGCCGAATCTGGCCTATGATGAGTACAGGCTGGCTAATGATTTCATTGCGGCCGATTTCAACAAGCCCGGTGAAAAAAGGTTCCTCTACATCAGCCAGGGGAATGAACTAATAAAAATGAGGGAAGAGTGGGGGATCAGCTATAAGAAAGTCAAAACATTCATTGATGCCAAAGACGATTTTGGAAAGTATACCGTATTGGTAAAGGAATTCCCTGAAGAAAACCACTTGCATACCTATGTGCCGTCGCTCATGTACGGATTGAAGAAGCTCAATGCCTTTGTTGGGAGCAATCCGGCAAAACCACAGGGCGATCAATGGCTGGTTAGTTTTAAAGTCATTGTACCAAATAAAAACGACGATGCCTTTATCGCCGGAAACCAATATAGCCTCGGTGACTGGGATCCCGGGAAAGTAAAGCTGAAAAAAGTCTCTGATTTTGAAAGGGAGATAACCCTCAGCGTACAATTCCCCCTTGAGTTCAGGATAACGCGTGGCAGCTGGGACTCGAAGGCGGCAACCGACCAAAGCGAAGACGACAACATCGTGATTGCAAAACCCGGCAAAAGCAAAACGGTTAAAGTGAAAGTGGAGGCGTGGTATGACAGGTAATCCGCAAAATTTTCCTACCTTAGTGAGGTAAAATTTCCAAAATGAAAAAACTACTCCTGCTGGCAACCCTGTTTGCCTTTGCATCATGTGACAACACAGTGCTATACAACGAGACTGCCGAAGACTTTAAGGACAATCGCTGGCTGGCAACCGATGTGAAGAATTTTGAATTTGAACTGGCGAGGGATATCAATGCCGGAGACATCATCATGAAATTTTCGCATGTGCACGATCCCCAGTTTACAACCATTCCCGTGGAAGCAGTGATCACCTATCCCTCAGGGGAAAAGGAAAACGTTGCGCTTAATCTTGAGCTTAAGGATAAAGAAGGGAATGACCTTTCGGAGTGCCTGGGCGACGTGTGCGACCTTTTTACACCGCTGAAGGAAAACAGTAAGCTTTCTAAAGGGAAGTATAACATAGCAATCAGAAACAGTTTCCCGAACATCTACCTCCCCAATGCCATTACGGTGGGCATAAGCGTGGAAACCGACAATTAACGGCGTTGCGATGAAGTACATATTTGCTATTCTTTTATTGGGCTTTTTCCTTCCGTTGGATGCCCAGACTATTTCCGGTTATGTGTATGACGAACCCGAAAACAAGCCGCTGGAGGGTGCGTCGGTCTACCTCGATGGTACAACGCTTTCGTCCACTACAGATGCACGGGGCTTTTTCCGCATCACTGCACCGCAAAAGTACAATGCCGCACTGGTGGTCAGCTTCATAGGGTTTGAAACCCTGCGCGTAGAAGATCCTTTCAGCTATTGCAAGCCCTTTAAAGTATTGCTGCGCGAAGAGTCAACCCGCCTGGACGAGGTGGTCGTGACAAAAAAGAAAGGCCCCTTTAGCCGCAGGCAATTGCTGGGTGCTTTCCGGGAGGAGTTCCTTGGCCGCTCAAGGGCAGGCCGCTCCTGCACGATTGAAAACGAGGACGACATTACACTCTGGTATGACGTCGACGACAACACGCTGTATGCCGTTGCCGCAAAGCCGATCCGTATTGTAAACAAGCGACTGCAATACAAGGTAGTATTTGAGCTGGCCGGCTTTAATGTAAAGTACCGTGCCCAAAGCCTCTCCGAATATGATGTGTTGGGCAACTATTTTGCCGGTACCACTTTTTATACCGATACCGCCAAAAACAAAAAGAAGGCTGCCAAAGTGCGCAGCGAGGCTTACCTTGGATCGCCTACCCACCTGGTGCGCACCATTGTGGCAGGCGATTGGGAAAAGCAGAAGTTCAGGTTTTACACCGGCAGCTTCCCCGATAATCCGCACGATTATTTTGGCGTAAGCGATACGCTTGACCTGAAAAAAGTACGCCTGCTGAAAATGCCGCCCGAAGGTTCGAAGAAGGCCGGTGTTTTTGCGATTAACCCAAAGAAGGAAGAAGGTAAGTTCAGCGGTGTGAGCTTTAATATCCTGTATGATAAAAAACAGCAATCGGCCATCAGCTTTAAAATGGGTACGTTCTATGTTGATGCCAACGGGCTCTTTTTCCCGCTAAACGAACTGACCTTTAGCGGCCACATGGCGAGCCTCAAGGCCGGCGATCTCCTGCCCGTTGATTACAGGCATGGGGAAAGCCCATAGTGATGAGATATTAATGCTGTGTGGAAGAAAAAAGCGTAAGAGCGTTTGAGTGAATATTGGAGCATTGTGCGCCGCGGCGGATCGCTTCTTTTGTTTCAAGACAAAAGAAGAAAGGCTTACACTTCCCGATTGTCAGGTTACTTACAATACGTCAATATCGTAATCCCTCCCATGCCATCGGGTATGGTAAGCTGCATTTTGCCGTCCTTCAGCGCTACCATAAGGGTTTCGGTTGTTTTGGCGGCATCATCATTCACGATATTGATGTACCATTTTTTGTTTTGCTCCTGCAAACTAAAAGTGCCGCTGGCCGTCTGGCCTGCCATGGATTGCTCTACATAGTTGCCTTTAATTACGAAGCTGCCATCTTTGTAGTCGGCAAGGCCCGCCCGTATGTCGGCAATCATGGCTTCCTTTTGGCTCGGGCCAAGTGTCGAGGCCTCATATTCGGCAGGTAGGGTAACCACATCGGTCTTAAAATCCCAGTTGATTCCGTTCACATTAAAGGCGCATATCTTCCAGGCGCCCTGCAGCCTTTCCTGCGTAATGGCCTGGGCTGAGGCTAGTGTTGCAATAAGAAAAAATGCCAGGGAGTAAAATAAGGTTTTCATGGGTATTTGATATCATAAAAAAAGCCCCGCATTGCACGGGACTTCATAATAAACCCTCTTTGGGTAAATTTATTGCTTTGCGTACACAAATACTGCCGACGCGCCGCCTTCAGATTCTTCAAGGCGCAATTTTTTATCGACAATAGAAACGGTAATTTCTTTTGTTGACCCGTCGCCCTCTGTAAGCGTCAGGATGTTTTTGCCGTCTTTTTGAGACAGTACAAAAGTACCTTCCTGCCCTTCAGGCCCCAGGGTTTGCTTCAGCGTCTTACCTTCAATCTTAGCATAAGCTTCCTTAAACATTTCCATAGCCTGTGCCATGCCGGCATTCATTTGCTGCTTTTGGTCATCAGTAAGCTGCGCTTCCATCTCAGGAGGGAGTACGATTTTCTCTTTTTCTACATCGATCACCATTCCTGAAGTTTCAAGGGCAGAAAGCTTCCAGTTGCCCTGAAGGTCTTTTTCGGTCAGTTTCTGGGCAGATGCAACTGTAGAGAGGCATACGGCCACAAAAAGGAACATTAATTTTTTCATGTTATCAGTGTTATAAGGTAGCTAAAATATTAAATTTACTCTTCGGTTGTTCCGTAATCCAAATATTTAACAGGCGGAAGCAGTATTTTAGCGGTTGCCAATTAATTAATTAATGATTAATGATAAAATATTGCGCAAATTCCCCAGTGATTTCAGGGAAAAAATTAAATTTGTTAAAACTATTTCATCTATATTCCATAGCCCCAATTAACCAATAAACTTATATATATGTCAACACACGTATTTACATCGGAGGAAATCCTTGAGAGCATCGCTGCATGGCAGGCAATCATTAGCAACAGTGCGCAACTCATCAAAGCCCTTGAACAGGGTAACACCTTCACTTATGATAACATTAAGCAGGCAGAGCCAACAGAATATATACACGCTTACCCGGGAATTTTTGAGGATAAATTATATTTCTTCGTAATACCTGATGCTTATGATAATGAAGCGTATAAAGATGAGATCAACCTGCACACCCAGTGCCGGCCGGTAATATGGACGTTAATGGGTTCGCATACGATACCCGATTGGGAAGCCGAACTGCGCATAGCCCGTTGGATTGAGCATTACCAGGCTTTTGTAGTAAAGCAGGTTTCAGATCCTGTCGGTATGTTTAAGGCCTTTAATATCCCTGCGGATGATTTTGCAGGCGACGAGTGCCTTGCTACTTTGGGCTTGCAACTCCAGGGTGCCGAAGGGCCCATGTCGGCAGACCTTATTGTAGCGAATGCCAATGATAAGACTTTGGTAGAATTTGATGATTTTGTAAACCCTGTGCCGCCTTTTGGTGCCGCTGCACTAGAATCAAGTTTCTATTTATTACAAGCTGCGGCATCTATCTAATTTAATACATGACCTTTACCAGTTTATATAAATTACTCAATTTTTTATCGCCTTTTATCCTAATTATGGGATTAGGTATAGGTCTGCCCTACTTTAAACGCTTAAATAATATTCACAAAGGCATCATTGGCTATTTGCTAATGATGCTTTTAATTGATATGGCAAGCAGGTTTTTTCAGTACAATTTCGGAAATAACCTGATCGTACTGCTTGTATATAGTCTCGTTGAAATGTTATTTTTTGTTTTCTTTTATTATAAATTTCTTTTTAAGGCAAGCCATATACTGATAAAACTGTTTAGTATTATCGCTGCATCATATATAATTTGGGAATTATTCTACTTTTCAAACAATGTTCGCCAATTTCAGTCTTATGCAAAAGTCGCAGATAATTTTGTTATTATAACTTTAGCACTTGCCTTTTTCAGCGAAAAAATTCATGAATACAAAGAATCGAAACTTGATAGTTTTTACCTAAATGCCGTGATATTAATCTTTTTTTCGATTAATCTGATTTTTTTCCTGCCACTTAATTTTATATTAAATGAACGAACAGGGCTTTATTTCTGGCTTGTTAATTTGATAACAACAGTATCCTTTTATTCTTACCTGATTTATTCTATTATAAAAAACGGGAAAAATTTTAAAAAAGCATAGAAATAAAAATTTTGTAAATTAGTATTTTATTAACTAATAAATCAACTAATTATGAAAGGAATCGCAGGTATATCTTGCATTGAAAGCAGTGAGTACGCGCTTTGTGGCAGAGTTGATCGTCATCAATAAGACAAGCAGCGCTACGTATTATGATAATTATGCGACACCAGTACCACAATATAGCGTAACATTGCCGCAGACAAGCTTCTATCTGCTGACATTGTAGCTAAGTGAATGAAATTACAGAGGGCAGCCGGTAGTCATTTGATTATTGGCTGCCTTTTCCTTTACATTTCTCCCTTAAACTTCCTACTTTTGGGGCATTATTACCCGATGTTTATGGAAAAATGGCAGGACCCCCAGGTAATTGCTATATGGATTACTATCATAGTCGTATTGATATTTACCATCATCCTTTTTGTGGTGAAGATCATGCATGCCGGCTATAAGCGCATGACCGAGGCCAACCTCCGCGAGGCACAGACCCGCCTGGAGCACCAGAAGAAACTCATGGAAACCAACCTCGAGGCGCAGGAAAAGGAGCGCGGGCGCATTGCCGCCGACCTCCACGACAGCCTCATCGGCAAGCTTACCCTTATCCGGATGAAAAGCCAGATAGGGTCGCCACTACCTGAAATTGAAGGCCTGCTGGGCGAAAGCATCACCGAGGCACGCAGGATATCGCACGACCTTACGCCGCCGCTGCTCGAATTCTCCCGTGCCGAAGAACTCATGGAAGGCGTGATCAACCCGTGGAAAGAGAAAATGGACATCCGTTTCCATACCGATGTGCGCGTTGCCGCCGACCTTACCCCCGATGTAAAGATCCAGCTGCTGCGCATAGTGCAGGAACTGCTCACCAACATCATAAAGCACGCCGGCGCAACACAGGTACAGGTAGGCTTCCGCCATACGGCGAATGGCATAGTACTGTCGGTTTCCGACAATGGCAAAGGCTTTGATGCCAAACAGCTCAAAAAAGGGCTGGGCCTCAACAGCCTCGAGTTCCGTATGCAGTACCTTAATGCCAGGTACAAAGTGCGCTCAAAACCGGGGCAGGGGACTACCACATTCATGGCTGCGGCTGTGTAGAAGCTGGCCTTGAATTTTTACTTCTTTTGTTTCAGGACAAAAGAAGAATTATATTTACGGAATCATTTACTTTGTTAAGCCTCCGTGACTATCGGGTGAAGTGAGGCCAAAAACAAACCAACCCATGGAAAACATCAAAATAGCCATTACCGACGATGATGCGCTCATCGTAAGCCTTCTGCAGGCCTACCTGCACAGTGTAGAGGGGTTTGAGGTATTGTTTACCGCCAATGAAGGCAGTGCTTTACTGGAGCAGCTTGAGGCAGTCCCGGTACTACCCGACGTACTGATACTCGACCTGAAGATGGAAGGCATGGACGGCCTGCAGGTTGCCGAGCACATGAAGGCAAAGTATCCTTCGGTTAGTGTTATTGTGGTGTCATCGCATTACCAGCGCAGCTTTATGGGCTTCATGCTCAAAATGGGGGTGGCGGCCTTTTTGCCAAAAGGCATTTCACCCATCGACCTGGTTGAAATCATCCGTACCGTGCACAGCCAGGGTTACTACTTCCAGCCGGACCAGGTAAATGCATTGCGTGACCAGATATCCTCCAAATCGCCAAAGCCATCACTGGAACAGGAAGACAGCCTCTCGGATAGGGAAACAGAAGTGCTGCGCCTCATTTGCCAGCAAAAGACTGCCAAGGAAATTGCCGATGCCCTGTTTACCACACAGCGTACCATAGAAGGGCATAAAAGCAGCCTTTTTGCCAAAACAGGCGCCAAGAATATTGCCGGCCTTGTGATCTTTGCCATACAGCACGGCGTCATCAGGGTGGAGGAACTCCCCCTTATTTAGCCTTAATTCCTTGTTTACAGGGTATTTAAGGTGTGTTTTATCTCTTTATCTTATCAAAATTTTAACATTTTTGCGGTAATTACCTGTTTTACAAAAACAGGTAATTTCTACCTATGCCGGATAATCCCTTCTTGCTACTTTTGACTCAGGATAATGATTAAATAATGTTATAGTTGCACAATACCATTTACAAAGTTATCTGATTAAAAAAGCCCGGCGGGATTAATAATTCGGTGTTCATGCCCCCTAAGAATGCCAACCTCCCTCCCTACTGAATTATGTCTTACATAGTCCCGCCGCTTTTTTATTTTGAATGAAGGCAAACTTTTAGCGCCCCCAAGATGCCAAAAGTTTTTAGTTTTATAGATGTTAAGCAGCGGGTGTGGTAGCTCGCTGCTTTTTTTTGCGGGTGTATATAAACCCAAAGCCCCCGCTTGCGCAGGGGCTTCTAACCCAAATTTAAACTAACTCAACTTATCTTTTCGAATATCTACGGTGACTACTTTTTATTTGCCTTTGGCGCTTTGTTTAGTTTTCGCAGGTATTCCCTTGTCTTAATGCCGCTTTCCTTCAGGTCCTGTTGTTTCCATCCGCCGTCAGATGCCGCCGATTTTTGCAATACGCTGCACGTCTCATCCTTGTCAGATACCGACCATGTTACCCAGCTCAGCCCTCTGGCTTCCATCCAGTCGATCCACCGCTGCCATTCCTCCGGGTTCAGGGGTCCGTCTCCGGTCGCTTCCATCCCGGCACATTCCGATATGAATACCGGCAGGCCCTTTTGCAGTGCGCCATCGGTGCGGTCGCGCAGCTCCTGCTTGTGGGTCGCGGCATAAAAATGCACCGTATACATGAGGTTGTCGTAACCCTTGATAGGGTCCGCGGCAGGCAGGTGGATGTCCTGATCCCAGTGCGGACAGCCTACGAGGATGATATTATCCGGGTCATTCTTGCGGATCACCTTTATTACCTCCTCGCTGTAGGCTTTTACATCGGTCCAGCTTTCGTCGTCGGGCTCGTTGAATACCTCATATATGACATTGGGATATTTGCCGTATTTTTTAGACATACCGTCAAAAAATGCTTTGGCTTCCTCAAGGTTGATGTTGTGGCTATGCCAGTCGATGATTACATAAATATCCTCTTTGATGGCACCATCTACCACCGCCATTATCTTTTTCCTGCTGTCTGCCGGGTTTTCCTTGTAGGTAAGGCCTTCGCTGCCGGTCTCTATGCCCATCGCGGCGCGTACCACATTGGCATGCCAGTCATCCTTCAGCCATTTTACAGCCCCGGCGTTGTAGAACCTCGGCCAAAAGCTGTGCCACCCAAAGCTCATGCCGCGCAGCATTACGTGATTGCCGTCTTTGTTTACCAGCTGTGTGCCTTTTACGCTAAGCTGACCGTGCTCCTTTACGCCCTGCCCGAACGAGAGGGCAGAGAACAGCAGTACAGGCAGTGTTTTAATGAAATGCTTCATGTTATTTGGTTTTGCTAAGCCTTAGGGTAATGATGTCGTGGGCAGGCACTTCGGCTTTAAAAGCCTTTTTTGTTGTGGCTGTGCCCTTGTCCTTTTTATCCCAAAGGTTCTTTATTTTATAAGTCGTAGTGCCAAAAGCCGCATCCAGCGTGTTAACGTTGTCATACACCTTTTGCGTGGCCCAGTTAAAGTCGATTTTTTTAGCCGTTGTATTGCGGTTCAGGAACGCGATGGCCCAGTCGCCGCCCTGTAGCGGCTTTGCCCATATTTCCAGCCCGTCTTCGGCAGAAACTTTAAAGCCCTGTATGCCCAGCTTGTCCTGGTTGATGGCAATTACCTCTTTGTTCGTCAAAACTTCAATGGTCTCCTTTGTCATGCTCCTCAGGTCGTTACCCGCAATAAGCGGTGCGGCAAGCATGGCCCACATGGTAAAGTGCGCCCTGTCTTCGCCTGCGGTCAGTGCGCCGTTGCCCACCTCGAGCATGTCGGGGTCATTCCAGTGCCCCGGGCCAGCATACCGGCGAAGGCCTTCCTGCTTGTCCAGTATCTGCATTACGCCAAAAGCTTTCCAGCTGCCATGGTCCTTTATGCAGTCGAAGCAGTTGTAAATGTCGCCCGTCGTCCTCCACAGGTGGCCTACGTTCTGTCCCCATTTCCATGGTTCGTCGTTACCCCATTCGCAAATGCTCAGTACAATTGGGCGGCCTGCCCGCTTCAGGGCGGCTGTCATGGTTTTGTAAGCACCTTCGGCTTTCAGGCCTTCGGTGTTGCACCAGTCATATTTCAGGTAATCAATGCCCCATGATGCGTAGGTAAGCGCATCCTGGAACTCATAGCCGCGGCTGCCCGGCCTTCCGCCACAGGTCTGGCTCCCGGCATCACTGTAAATGCCAAGCTTCAGTCCTTTGCTGTGCACATAGTCGGCAACGGCTTTCATCCCATTCGGGAAACGCTTCGGGTCGGGGCTTAAGAACCCTTTCTCATCACGGTCGCCATGCCAGCAGTCGTCAATGTTTATGTAGGTGTAGCCTGCATCCTTCATACCGCTGCTCACCATGGCATCGGCCATTTGCTTTATCATGTCCTCGTCTACATTGCAGGCAAATTTGTTCCAGCTGTTCCAACCCATTGGCGGTGTCATGGCCAGGTCAGGGTACTTGGTGTAATCCTGTACATAATTGTTGCCCTGCGCCGTTGCGGCAAGGATTACCAGTAATGTAAAAACAGGACAGAGTATTTTTTTCATTGTTGTGTTATTTTATGCCATACGTTGCAATGCAACGGAAACACTATCAATAATGGTTTTATTTTAAAATTGTTTCAATCGCATCCAGCTCTTCACGGCTGAAGGCAATATTGTTAAGGCTTTGCAGCGAATCGGTAACCTGTGCCGGCTTGCTTGCCCCAATGAGTACCGATGTCACCCTTTCATCCTTCAGCAGCCATGCCAGTGCCATGTGCGCCAGCTTTTGCCCGCGTTGCCCGGCCAACGCATTGAGTTTTTTAATCGTATCCAGCTTTTCAGGTGTTATGCTGCTTTCGTTCAGGAACACTCCGCTTGTGGCCACCCGCGAGTCTGCCGGTATGCCATTGAGGTATTTGTCCGTAAGCATCCCCTGCGCAAGAGGGGAGAAGGGGATGCACCCTACACCTTCATTTCCCAGTACATCAAGCAGGCCTTTCTCAGGGCCGCGCTCAAACATGGAGTACTTCGGCTGGTGTATCAGGCAGGGTGTGCCCAGTTCGTTCAGCATTTTTATGGCTTTTCCAGCTTGTTCCGCAGTGTAGTTCGATATCCCGGCATACAGTGCTTTTCCCTGCCTCACGATGAGGTCGAGTGCCTGCATGGTCTCTTCCAAAGGCGTATCCGGATCCGGGCGGTGGTGGTAAAAAATGTCCACATAGTCCAGCTTCATCCTTTTCAGGCTCTGGTCCAGGCTCGATACCAGGTATTTTTTCGATCCCCAGTCGCCATAAGGGCCATCCCACATGGTGTATCCTGCCTTTGTCGAAACAATCAGCTCATCACGGTAACCGTTCAGGTCATTGTGCAATATCTTCCCAAAGTTTTCTTCGGCGCTTCCCGGTGGCGGGCCGTAATTGTTGGCAAGGTCAAAGTGGGTAATGCCGTTGTCAAATGCCGTATGGATGATGTTGCGGCTGTTCTCAAAATCGTTTACATGCCCAAAATTGTGCCATAGCCCAAGCGACAATGCCGGGAGCTTAAGCCCGCTGTTGCCGCACCTGCGGTATTGGATGTTGCTGTATCGTGACGAAGACGGTTGGTATTCCATTGTGTTATCGGATTTTGCGTTTAGTTTTAAAAGGACTATACCGCAAAGATGCGCAAAGAAGGCGCAAAGTTTCGTGAAGGACTATTAAATTAACAGAAGCGAAGTTCGCACACGTTTTATTTTGCCTTTTGGCAAAATTGCTTATGGGCATCTCCAAACTATACCTTTGTGGGCCTTTGCGTCTTCTTTGCGCATCTTTGCGGTACTTTTCTTTAAAAACATTCCCTGATGTTTGGTCAGGGAATGTACACAAAAACAACTTATATCTGATATTAATCTACAGTATAACCGAAGTTGTCGAAATAATAGTTATGGGCCGAACCGGTAAACTCCTGGAATGTTATGTTTTGCAGTGCGGCAGGGTTGCCCAGCTGCTCCCAGGTATAGCGGTATTCTGTCCACTCTTTATTGATGATTACGGCTTTTGATGCATCGCCCCATCCGTTTCCGTTGATGATTGGTACAAGCTTAGCGCCCTCATCGTCAGAGCGTACCCAGAAGTGGATTCCGGTGTACTGTGACAGTTGGTCGTTCCATGCCCAGTTGCCCTGGATGTTGTCCCATCCGTTGATGGTTTTCTTGATGAACTTCACTCCCTGGTAGGCTTTTTCGGCATCGGTCACGTAGGTGTGGTTGTTCCATGGCTCAATGTCCCATGGCGCGTAGAAAGCATCGTCATAAATGGCGGTTCCTACAGCCGTTCCCCATTCCGACTCGCCCGAAATGGTCGATACGGTAACCGTTTGGAGCTGCGATCCTGCCGGCAGGATTGCCACAATTTCGGTTAGTGTACTTGATACGATCTGTGCCTGGTTGCCGCCTACCGTAACAGTAGGGTCGAGGAAGAATGACCCGTAAATGGTGATCTGCTCGCCATCGGCAGCATTTACCGGCTGGAAACTCCTTACAAACGGCGCCGGCGGAGCCACCACAAAATGATATACGGCAGTACCTTCAGGAGTTACTACTTTCAGTTCGTCAGGTGCATTTTCATAAGGCGTATTCCTGTCGATGGTTACAAATATTACTTCATCGGTCACCAGTGTTGAGTTAAAGTATGTATCCGTTTCATTGAAATAGATCTTTTCTGTACCCGTAAAGCCACGCCCACGGATGATGTACATATTATCAGCATAGCCCTGCTCTACAAGCGAATCGTTTTGGGCCAGGCTCACGCTTTCGATAACAGGCTGCCCGCCTCCTGAAGAGTCATCTTCGCTACAGGCTGAAAACAGCGCTATGGAAGCAACAGCCAGCAATCCAAATAAGTGTTTGATGTTCAGATTTTTCATATCGCGATTTTTTTAATTAAAGTTATACGGCACCGGATCGGCAAGGAGCAATGGGTTTTTAGCCACGTCGTTGTCCGGGTAGTCCAGGTAAAAGTCAGATTCATCCGGGGTAAAATACTCTGCAGTAAACATATTGCCCCTGTTTTGTGCTGCAATGAAAGCTATGGCCTGAGCCCTTGGCAGCCTGCCCAGGTCGAACCAAAAGTCGCCCTCAAAGCACAGCTCACGCCTTCTTTCAAGGAAGATGTCGTCAAACGTGATGCTTGTCGCAACCGGCTGGTTGGCCCTTGCCCTCACCGCATTGAACGATGCCAATGCACTGGCGTCAGATGTGCTTCCGCCACCGGCCAGTACGGCCTCAGCGTGGATGAGCAATAGGTCGGCATATCGCATGATGTAGGTGTTGTTCTCCATCATCGCCCAGGCATCAATAGGCCCGGTAGCATTCCCGTTCACAATGCCCTGGCAGTATTTCTTGATAGCCATTCCCGCGCCCTGTCCACCAATCTGGTCGGCTGCAGGAACGGTAAAGCCAACCTGCTCTGTTGTGCCGTTTACGATCACTTTCATGTTCGGATAGCTATTGCCGGGGAACATGATGGTTTCATTTTTCCTCGCATCACCGGGTTCATACAGGTCAAGTACATCCTGCGAAGGGGCAAACACGCCCCCGTAGGAAGCATTTGATGTGGTAAGCGCAGCGGTACTGATGCCAAACTGCGTGTTGCAGTTGCTGGCCGAACCGTAGTTGCCGTCGGTTACCCACTGCAGTGCGAATATCGACTCTTCGTTATTATTATTCGGATACGTGAAAAGGTCCCCGAATGTTTTGCCCGGAAGCTCAGCGCCGCCCAAAAGCTTGAACTCGCCGCTGTTGATCACTTCTTCAGCCAGCTGCCTTGCTTCTGTATACTCTTTTTGGTAGAGGTGCACCTTGGCGAGCATCGCCTTAGCCGAACCCTTTGATACGCGGCCGTTTGCCGAGTAGTTGGACCCCCTTACTTTTGCATACAGCTTTTCGATGGCCATGTTGTAATCGCTTTCTATAAGCGTGTAAATGTCCTCAATCCTGTTGGTGTTGATGTTTGGCGTCGATACATAATCCAGGTTGTTCTCGATGATAGGCACCGGGCCCCATAGCCTTACCAGGTAAAAGTAAGCGGTAGCCCTCATGAAGTAGGCTTCACCTATGGTGTTCTGGAGCACTTCGTCATCCACGCCTGGACCCACACGGTCGGCAAGGAAGTTGATGATGGCGTTCGCCTGGGCTACGTTGGCCCAAAGCGACCTCCATCCCTGGTTAAGCTCCGGGTCACTGCCGTTCAGCGAAAAGTTGCGCATGGCGCTAACGTCGCTGGAGCCGGAATACATGTTCCCGGACCCTACCTCTGCCACAGCAAAGAAGAACTTGTTGTGGAACTGGAACCACGTACGGGCATACATACCGTTGGTGGCCGACTCTACCTGCGCGTTGGTGCTGTAGTAGGCATCAAGGCTGATACCGTCTTCCGGTGGGCGGTTGGTAAATTCCTCCGAGCAGGACCATAATATTGAAAATACAACTGCTATGCTTAACAATTTGTATGTATTGCGAAATCTTTTCATTTTCTTTTTCTTTTTTTAGAATTCAACATTTACGCCCACAGACCATGTTCTTGGAGTCGGGTACCTTCCGTTGTCAATCCCTGTTAGGAGCTGGTTCTGGTTGAAGGAACCAATCTCAGGGTCATATCCGCTATACTTAGTAAAGGTGTGAAGGTTTTGCACGCTTCCGTACAGCCTCACCCTGCTTAGTTTAATTTTCGAAACCAAGTCGCCCGGCAGCGTATAGCCCAGTGTCAGGTTTTGTATCCTTGCATACGACCCGTCTTCTACATAACGGCTTGATATCTGCACGTTCGGGTTGCTTTGCGTGCCAATTGGCCTCGGTATGTCAGTATTGGTGTTTTCCGGTGTCCAGTAGTTAAGCGCGTCTGCAAGCGCGTTTTGGTACAGGCCGGAGTTCGACGTGCCGTTCCTGTAGGTAAGGTTCATAATATCGTTCCCCACAGATCCCTGTACGAATACCGAAAGGTCAAAATTCTTGTAGCTGAAACTGTTGGTAAAACCAAAGGTAAAGTCGGGGTGCGGGTTGCCGATGAATGTTTTATCATTGGCATCGATCACGCCGTTGCCATCAACATCTTTGTATTTCACATCGCCCAGGTAAGTTTGCCCTGCACCGGGGCCAACGCTTTGCTCAAATTGTATCGGGGCATTGTCAAGCTGCTCCTGTGTTGTGAAAAGCCCTTCTGCCACATAGCCGTAGAACATTCCTATCGGATGGCCTACTTCAGTATTAGTAGCAACTACCGGAATATAGCCGTTGGTGTTCACTTCCTGCGTAAGCGGAAGCCCGTCCTGTATGGCTGTAAGCTCGTTGCGGTAGCGTGAGAATACAAGGGTAGAGTTCCATTTGAATTCGCCCCTTGTAGAATAGGTAAGGGTGATGTCGACACCTTTGTTCTGCATTTCCCCAAGGTTGGAGATTGGTGCCGCGATACCGCCATACTGCGATCCGCCACCGGTCAGGTAGTCGGCAAGCGGTACCTGGAACAGGAAGTCTTTTGATGTTTTGTTGTAAAAGTCAACGCTGGCGCCAAACCTTTCGTCAAGAAGGGTAAAGTCGATACCAAAATTGGTTTGCTGCATCGATTCCCAGGTAAGGTTTGGGTTGGGGATGTTCGATACCAGGAAGCCTGAACCAAGGCCGGAGTTCTGCTGGTTAAGCATTGCCGTATACCTGTTGTTCTCAATCTGCTGGTTACCCGTTTCACCGTAGCCTAAGCGGAATTTGATGTTGTCGATATACTTGCGTGTGCTTTCCATGAAGTTTTCATTAGAAAGTTTCCATGAGCCTGATACTGCCGGGAAATAGCCCCATTGGTTCTTCGTAGTAGGGTCAAATTTAGAAGAACGGTCGGCCCTGTAGGTAGCAGAAACACTGTAACGGTCATCATATTCATAAATGGCACGGCCAAATAGTGAGAACAGTGCAGCGCTGCCTTTGTAGCCTGTAACCGTGCTTTGTGCAGGGTCGGCAAGGTTGAGCCCGTAAGGGGAGTTGCTCTGGAAACCTGTCGCATAAGCAGATATGCCCGACCAGTGGCTGTCATTGGCTTCCTGTCCGGCCAATAGCGTTATCTTGTGCTTCCCGAACATCTTGTCATACGAAAGCAGGTTCTTCAGGTTGATGGAGTACCAGTTCTGCCTTCTTTCATCAAGGTCGGCACTTGCGTTGGTCTGCACGCCCCATGCATATTGCGGCCTGAATTCGGTATGCTCCGAGAACTCGGTGTTTGCACCCAGCTCCAGCCTGTACTTGAGCCCTTTTAGTAACTCAGCTTCGGCATATACATTGCCCAGGAAGTTTTTGCGTATCAGCTTGTTGTCTTTAGATAATGCTTCCGCAACCGGGTTGAAGTAGGTAACATTCTGGCTGTTGTCCAGTGGCCCGGCAAACGATCCGTCAGGGTTGCGTACCGGTATGTCCGGCGCCTGTAGCAACGTGTTGCTGATGATACCGCCGTAGCTCTGGTTGATGGTAAGGACCTCATTGGTGATACCGGTGCTGATGTTGGCACCTACCTTAAGCCAATCCTTCACTTTTGTGTCGAGATTAAGCCTCATGGTGTATCTCTTATAGCCTGAACCTAAAAGTACCCCTTCCTGGTCCATAAAACCGCCTGAGAGGTAGTATGAAGTCGTCTCGCTACCCCCCGAAAATGCCAGCTGATGGCTCTTGGTTACCGCAGTACGGTACACTTCGTCCTGCCAGTCGGTACCGTTGCCCAATAGTTCAGGATGAGCGAACTCCGGACGAAGCTGGTCCGGTGAAACACCGAATAGCAATGATAGTTCGTTCTGGTACTGAGCGTATTGGCGAAGGTTTAGCACGTCCAGCTTCTTAGATATGGCCGAAGCTGAGGTCCAACCCTCGTAAGATAGCTTCCCTGTGCCTTTTTTACCCGATTTGGTAGTGATTATGATAACGCCATTGGCGCCCCTGGAGCCATAAATGGCCGTTGCAGATGCATCTTTTAGGATGTCAATTGACAAAATATCATTAGGGTTAATCATCGATAATGGGCTCACAGCGTTGTTACCCGCACTGCCGCTTGATGAGAAGTCGTTGCCGCTGACAGGCCTGCCACTCATCGACTTACCTGTTGCATCTCCTGATACAGGCACGCCGTCGATAACGTAAAGGGGTTCGTTAGTTCCTGATATTGAGGTGGTACCGCGCACACGGATGGATACCGCACTACCCGGCTGCCCCGAGTTGTTGGTTACCGATACACCCGCTGCTTTACCCTGTATCATCTGGTCCACGGTAGTTTGCTTAAGGTTTTCAATGTCTTTTGTACGGATGGTTGATACGGCGCTCGTAATATCGTCCCTGCGCTGTGTACCGTATCCGATTACGACAACTTCCTCCAATTGTTCGCTTCCTTCCACAAGCGTCACGTTGATTTGTTGGCGTCCGTTAACTTTAATTTCCTGTGTTTCAAAGCCTATAAAGCTGTACACAAGCACTGCGTCGGCAGGGACATCGATGGCATATTCACCGTCAACATTGGTGGCAACACCTGTTTGTGTGCCTTTAATGGAAACGTTTACCCCCGGTATGGTCATCCCGCTTCCGTCGGACACCACCCCTGATACCGTGTTTTGTGCCTGTACGGCACCCGCACAGCAAAACAGGATGAGGTAAACAAGGGAGCGGCCCCCTGTGCACCATTTAATAAGATCATGTAGTAGAGTATTACCCATAGTAATTTGTGTTTGGTTAGTTACTAAATCTTAAAATAAATAACAAATTCTTTTGACTATCAATAATTTTAGGTAGGGAATATTGACAAAAACAAATTTATGGGAGTTGTTAAGCGTTTGTTAATATTATTTTATCATTTATTGATAATATTTTCTCTAACGATTGCGTAAATATTATATCTATAAGTGTGAGAAAATAAGTTGTAAAAATTAAATCATTGATTTACAGTGATTAAAATAGTTTATGATTTACCTTTTACAACCAATAAGGGCAATATTTTTTAATCATTTGCTGTTTAAAGGAAGCGTTTCATGCCGTAAAATTCTTCGCGGTACTGGCTTGGGGTTGTGTTTTTTATGCTCTTAAAAATACGGTTGAAATTGGCAATATTATTAAAGCCCGATTTGAATGCAATTTCAGAAATGCTTAGGTCTTTTTCTACAAGCCATCGCGCAGAATATCCAACACGGATGTCGTTCAGGTAGTTGACAAATGTCTTGCCTGTACGTTTCTTGATGAACCTGTTGAAAGATACGGGGCTCATGTTTGCTACATTTGAAACGTCGTCCAGGGTAATCTTTTCGGAGAAGTTCTTTTGTACATATTCGTAAATCAGCTTCATCTTGTCGTCATCTTCAAAAGTGTCATAATCAACAGTGAAGGTCGAAAGCAGCCTTTGGTTTCTTGAGTTGGCCATATCATGGAGTATGGAAATGATTTCAAGGAAATAGTCCATACCATCGAGTTTGGAGATCCTTACCAGCCTGTCAGCAAGTTCGGCTCCCGTTTTTTTTGAGAACAGTATCCCGTGATTGGATCTGTTGAACATGTCGCGTATCGGCTGCATGATGCGTCGTTCCAGCATCGAATCGCTAAACAGGTCGTTGTGGAATTGTATTGTTATTTCGTGTATCTTCTTATTCTTGCACTTGTGAAGTTCCCAGCCATGATACAGGTTCGGGCCAACCAGTACTAATTCTACATCGTCAATCTCCTCGATATGGTCGCCCACGATCCGTTTTACGCCTTTCCCGTTGAGTATGAAGTTGATTTCAAATTCCTCATGGTAATGTATGGGGAAGTCGAAAGTATCTTTGGTGCGGTCAAAAACAAGGAAGCTGTCACCTTTTGTAAGCGGCGGGATCTCACGATAGAACTTTTGGTTGTCCATATTTTAAATATTTAGTGCAATTATATGATATAAATTTGATAAAATAATATTAACTTAAATTTATGAGTCAAATTATCTTTGGCATTATCAAAAAAGTGTCTTTAAAATTACACTGTCCTAAAATATAGATATAAATATTTGTGAATTTCACAATCCTATAGGCTTAACTTTGAAGCAGATGCAACACCTAATGAAGAACCTTTTATTAATAATACCGGCCTTTTTGATGCTGCTTTCCTGCAAAGGGACTTCGCAAACTACTGCTTTGGCTCCCATGCCTGCAGATAAAAAGGCAACCAAAGAAACCGTTGCCTTGTACCAAAACCTTTTCCGCCTGAAGGAGAAGGGGTACATGTTCGGCCATCAGGATGCACTGGCTTATGGTGTGGAGTGGAAGTATGAAGAGGGCAGGAGCGATGTAAAAGATGTAACCGGTGATTATCCTGCGGTGTATGGCTGGGATTTTGGCCGCATAGAGAATAAAGAATCGAAAGACCTTGACGGCGTGCCGTTCGATAAAATGCGCGAATGGATGAAGCAGGTGTATGACCGTGGCGGCATCAATACCGTGAGCTGGCACGTAAATAATCCGCTTAGCGGCAAGGACGCGTGGGATAACCCTCCGGGCACGGTAGCTTCGGTACTGCCGGGAGGTTCGCAGCACGAAAAATACAAAGGCTGGTTGGACAACGCGGCTGAATACCTTTTGACTTTGAAAGGCAGCGATGGGAAGCCGATTCCGATATTATACCGTCCGTACCACGAGTTTACGGGCGACTGGTTCTGGTGGTGCAAAAATACGACCACGCCACAGCAGTTCAGGGAATTGTGGGTTTTTACAGTAAAATACTTCCAGGGCAAAGGCGTGCACAACCTGATCTATGTATACAATACATCCAACGAAAATGTGGCTACCGAAGCCAACTTCATGGAATATTACCCCGGTGATGAGTGGGTAGATATGGTGAGTTTCGATGTATACCAGGGCGGCGAGGGCGAAAAGCGCGAAAAGTTCCTGAAGGAAACCAAAAACATTGTTGCCATAATGGATAAGGTGGCCCGCGAACACAATAAGCTGTGCGCTATTGCCGAAACGGGTTACGAAGCAGTGCCGGATGCCAAATGGTGGACGGGCACATTGGCGGAGGCTATTGGCAACCATAAAATATCGTATGTGTTGGTATGGCGCAACCACGGCTGGAATGACTGGTTCAAGCCGGCCAAAATGCACTACTACGGCCCCTACAAAGGCCAGGTTTCCGAAAAAGATTTCATAGAATTTTATAACCGAAAGAATACATTGTTCCAAAGCGATGTGACTAAAGAAAAATTATACCGATAAGCGTATAAGCCACAGAACGAATGAGATTAACAGCCATAGACCTTACGATAATAGCCTTATATTTCATAATGATGATCGTCATCGGCATCATCATGAAGAACCGCGCCAAGCGCAGTAAGGACAGCTACCTGATGGGTGGCAAAAAGCTGCCCTGGTACATGCTGGGGCTCAGCGATGCCAGCGATATGTTCGATATCAGTGGGACGATGCTCCTCGTGAGTATGGCCTTCCTGTACGGCTTCAAGAGCGTCTGGATCCCATGGATGTGGCCTGTCTTTAACCAGGTGTTCCTCATGGTGTTCCTGAGCAAATGGCTCCGCCGAAGCAATGCTACAACGGGTGCCGAATGGCTGGGTACTCGCTTTGGGCTTACAGACAAAGGTGTAAAGCAAAGCCACGCCATAGTGGTGGTGTTCGCGCTCATGTTGTGCATTGGCTACATGGCCTACGCATTCGTTGGGGTGGGAGAGTTTCTTGAGATATTCATTCCTTATGAGTCGGTAAAAGAAGTAATCCCTTTCCTTAACCAGAATTTAGAACAATATTCTGCCGGTTCGGCAGAATATACCACGGCATTATACGAAGCCAAGAATATTACCGCACAGTTTTATGGCGTAAGCATCTGCCTTGTGGCAACATTCTACAGTATCATCGGCGGTATGCATGGCATTGTCCTGGCCGACTTCATCAAATACATGATCATGATCATCTGTTCCCTTTTTGTAGGGACGATAGCCATGATACACCTTGCCGATTCGGGAATCGTGCTTGCCGATAAAATGCCTTTGGGCTGGGATGACCCACTTTTCGGGATGGAACTGGGCCTTGACTGGCAAAACATCTTAGCTGATGCCCAGGTAAAGCTGGAGAAGGATGGGTACAAGCTATTCTCGGCAGTGGTGGGAATGATGTTCTTCTCTGGTGTGCTGAAAAGCCTTGCCGGGCCTGCGCCAAACTACGACTGCCAGAAAATATTGAGCACCAAGTCGCCGGAGGAGGCCAGCAAGATGAGTGGCTTCATCTCGATTATACTATTGCCGATACGCTACTTCATGACGATGGGCTTATGCATATTGGGTGTACTATACTTTAAAGACCTTGCCCTGGGCCAGACGGCAGACGGAGTGAACTTCGAAAGCATCATGCCGGCGGTGATCAACAAATACCTGCCTGTAGGGTTGGTTGGCCTTGTACTTGCCGGGTTCCTCGGGGCATTCATGAGTAACTTCTCGGGTACGCTCAATGCGGGGCAGGCTTATATAGTGAACGACATTTACCTGAAATACTTCAAGCCGGATGCCGACAGGAAGCAGATCATTACCATGAGCTACTTATCGGGTACGGTAATGGTGATACTTGGTGTGGGTCTTGGCCTGATGATTAAGGATGTGAACATGATATTCAACATCATCACGGCAGGGCTGTACGGCGGGTTTGTTTGTGCCAACGTGCTAAAATGGTACTGGTGGCGCTTTAATGCCAACGGCTACTTCTGGGGGATGTTCGCCGGAATCATTGCCAGCGCAATACCGCCGGCACTGTCGGTAAGCGGTATTACGACCTACTTCGACGGTACACGAATGCTGTACTTCTTCCCTGTTTTCATCGTGATACAGCTCATCGCGTGCATATTGGGATCGTATGCCGCGCCTCCTACCAATGAAGAAACACTGAAGGAGTTTTATAAAACCGTAAGGCCGTGGGGCTTTTGGAAACCGGTACGGCAAAAGATCCAGGCTTCCGAAGATCCGGGCATACAGAAGAACAGGAATTTTGGCATCAACATGGCCAATGTGGCAATGGGTATAACAGGGCAGATACTGCTCACGCTGCTGCCGATGTACTTTATCCTTTCCAAATGGACAGGCTTTGGCATTGTGCTGGCGCTGCTGGCCATAATATTCCTGACAATGAAACGTACCTGGTGGAACAGGCTGACCGATTATTAAGAAATACAAATTAAAGAACAGATATTAAGATGGGTAATGACATGATTACTGACAGGCTGGTACGGATACCTAACTATGATGCGCTCACTACCGCGCACCAACAGCTTATAGAACAAAAAAACAGCCCCGTTGGCGAGAGTAACGGCATCTATACACGATATAAAAATCCCGTAATTACAGCGGCGCATGCACCCATTGCGTGGCGTTACGACCTAAATGCGGCTACCAATCCGCACGGGATGGAACGCATAGGCATCAATGCGGCGTTTAATGCCGGGGCGATGAAGTGGGGTAATAAATACCTGATGGCGGTGCGCGTGGAAGGCGTGGACAGGAAATCGTTCTTTGCCATTGCTGAAAGCCCGAACGGTGTGGATAACTTCCAATTTTGGGACAAGCCCTGCGTGATACCACAGCTTGAGGATGTTGATACGAATGTATACGATATGCGCCTGGTTGCCCATGAGGACGGCTATGTGTACGGCATCTTTTGTACTGAGCGAAAGGACCCGGATGCACCGGCTGGCGATACAAGCGCGGCTGTTGCCAATGCAGGCATTGTTCGCAGTAAGGATCTTATCAATTGGGAAAGGTTACCGGACTTAGTATCCAATACCGGCCAGCAGCGCAACGTGGTGCTTCATCCTGAATTTGTGAACGGCAAATATGCGCTTTACACCCGCCCACAGGATGGCTTTATCGACGTGGGAAGCGGCGGCGGCATAGGCCTTGGCTTTGTAGATAATATGGAAAACCCTGTTGTACAGGACGAGAAGATCATTTTCGGTAAAGTGTACCACACCATATATGAACTGAAGAACGGCCTTGGCCCGGCGCCGATAAAAACTGAAAAAGGCTGGCTGCACATGGCCCACGGTGTTCGTAATACCGCGGCAGGGCTTCGTTATACCTTGTACCTTTTCATGACCGATCTTCATGATATTTCAAAAGTGACCCATGTACCGGCGGGCTACTTTATGGCCCCTGAAGACGGGGAGAGGGTAGGCGATGTGTCGAATGTATTGTTCTCAAATGGCTGGATCCCCGATGAGGATGGCACCGTATATATTTACTACGCATCATCCGATACCCGCATGCACGTGGCGGTTTCGACCATTGACAAGTTGGTCGATTATGCCATGAACACCCCGGCGGACACTTTTACTTCGGCAGGATCGGTGGATACAATCATCAAAATGGTGGATAATAACAGTAAATTCCTGTAATGGCAAACCTGAAGCAGGAAGTGCACGATGAGTTGCTGTTCATACTTAATTACTGGACAGAAAATACCGTTGACGAAACCAACGGCGGTTTCATCGGCAACATCGATTTTTCTGAAAATAAAGATTTTAATGCCGACAAAGGTTCTGTGCTGAATGCGCGGATTTTGTGGGCGTTTTCGGCGGCTTACCCGGTTACTAAAGATGAGAAACATTTAAAATTGGCCCAAAGGGCATATGATTATATAAACTCTCATTTTTACGACAAGGAGAATGGCGGCATCTTTTGGAGCATTGACCATAGCGGCAACCCGAAAGATACGAAGAACCAAGTATATGCGCTGGCCTTCATGATCTATGGCCTTTCTGAATTTTATGCTATTTCGCGAAATGAGGAGGCATTGGCTTTGGCCAAAAAGCTTTATCATAAGATCGGACAATACAGCTACGACCCTGTACATAAAGGTTATTTTGAAGCCTTTACCCGCAACTGGCAGCCCATTGACGACCTTCGCCTGAGCGATAAGGATGCCAACGAAAAAAAGACCATGAATACCCACCTGCACATTGTGGAGGGATATGCCAACCTGTATAAAGTATGGCAGGATGAGGGGTTAAAAAATAAGATAGCAGAATTGCTGCATACGATCAATGAGCATTTCATCAATGCGGAAACGGGGCATTTGCGCCTGTTCTTCAGTGAGGAATGGGTAGAGAAGCCGGATGTGGTTTCGTACGGGCACGACATTGAGGCAGCGTGGCTGCTGCAATGGTGCGCTGAAGTGATTGACGATGAGGAACTCATCAGCATCTATAAAAAACATGCTGTGACCATGGCCGATGCCACCTTTGAAGGGCTGGATGAAGATGGCGGACTATGGTACGAATATGACCCGCAGGAGGAAAAGCTCATTGCTGAAAAGCACTGGTGGCCACAAAGTGAGTTTTGGATTGGCATGGTAAACGCCTGGCAGATAACGGGCGATGCCAAATACCTTGATGCCGTTGAAAAGAACTGGCAATTCGTACAGCAGTATATCCTTGATAAAAGCCACGGCGAATGGATATGGGGCGTGAACGCCGACTATTCGAAGATCAAAAAAGACAAAGCCGGTTTCTGGAAATGCCCGTACCATAACTCGAGGTCTTGTTTGGAACTGATGGTGAGGTTGTAGTTGACCTCATCCGGGCCCTCTCCAAAGGAGAGGGAGGAGCTTCACTCAGATGTATATTGACTGATTAAATCAGGATAATGAAATTTAATTAAGAGAATTATCGATACCCTTTTCGGTCCCTGGCTCCGCTCTCCTTTGGAGAGGGGCCGGGGGTGAGGTCTGAAATATACCATATTATGAAAAAAACAATTCTCACAACCTTATCATTCCTTTTCTTGGCCATTACATCCTGCTCCGAAGACAGCCGCTACTCCGGCATTAACGATGACGGCCCTGTAAACGAAGAACCGGATGTGCTCACACCCGGGAATGTTCGGTCTTACATGGTCGATCCCAATGCTACCGCCGAGACCGTGGCACTGTTTTATAACCTGAAGCAGCTCTCTAAAACAAAATACCTGGTTGGCCAGCAGGATGCCTTTACCGGTTTTTATAACAATGCCGGTGGCGACAGCGACATGAAGAAAGCTACCGGAAAAGACCCGGCGTTGCTGGGTTCCGATTTCATGTTCATTACCGATGACCAGAACGATGGCACGCCATCCAACTGGTTTTACCAGCAGGAGCAGCTCATCATTGACGATGTGAAGGAAGCTTACGGTAAAAGCATGGTAAATGTTTTTGCATGGCATTTAAGGGAGCCTTTTGAAGGCGAAACGTTCTACACCAGTGAAATGACCGAACAGCAAAAACAGGAAGCTTTTGCCAGCATTTTGCCTGGTGGTGTGAACCACGATTACTATAAAGCAAAACTGGACAAAATAGCCAGTGTTCTGAATAATCTCAAAGACAATAACAGCAAGCTGATACCTGTGATTTTCCGTCCGTTCCATGAGTTTGACGGAAACTGGTTTTGGTGGGGTGCGGCCTACTGTACGCCGGAGCAGTATAAGCAGGCGTGGCAGTTTACCGTGCAGTACCTTCGCGATACGAAAAATGTACATAATGTATTGTACTCTTTTTCGCCCGACAACAGCTATGCTACTTCGGGCAACTACCTGAGCCGTTATCCTGGCGATGATTACATCGACGTACTGGGCATGGATAATTACGGCGATTTTGCCAATGGCAGCGCTACAGGAGTAACCATAGCCAACAACAAGCTGAAAATGGTATCAGACCTTGCCAAAGAAAAAGTCAAGATAGCTGCATTGACCGAAACAGGCTTCACGGTAACATCAGGCACAAGCCCGATAAATAACTTTTTTGCCAACAACATTTATACGGCAATGACCGCTAACAATGTGGAACTTGCTTTTGTAATGTTCTGGGCTAACAACCAGGACGGCTATTATGTTCCGCCTGCCGGGCAAAGCAATACGCAGGACTTTGTGCAGTTTGCTAACAAAGCCGAATCGGTATTGCAGGATACAGTGCCAAACCTTTATGCAATGCCATAATTATTTCAGATTTCAGATTGAGCTTCAATCAAACTCATAAACATCAATGAAAAAAATATTCAAACTCTTATTCCTTGTCATGTTATCGACTTCCTGCCAGGCACAACAGCCTCGCATAACAGTTAAAGGTACTCAGTTTTACAAAGGTGACAAGCCCTATCATTATATCGGTACCAATTACTGGTATGGTGCCCTGCTTGCTTCGAAAGATGGCGGCGACCGCAAACGCCTCGCTGAAGAACTCGACCTGCTCAAATCCAATGGTGTTGACAACCTTCGCATACTTGTAGGTGCTGAAGCAGGCAATCAGGACTTTACCGTGACCCCGGCATTGCAGCCGCAACAGGGCAGGTATGATGACAATCTGCTCGAAGGGCTGGACTACCTGCTGGCCGAAATGGGCAAGCGCGGGATGTATGCTGTGCTGTATCTTAACAATAACTGGGAATGGAGCGGCGGCATGGCGCAATACCTGGAGTGGAACGGCTACGGAAAGCTCCCTAATCCAAACATTAAGCCCAACACCTGGCCACAGTTCATGGAATATACGAAGCAATTCCACAAGTGCGAACCGTGCATAAAGGCATTTAATGACCATATAAAGTTCATATTGGGGCGCACCAATACCTATACCAAAAAGAAGTATACCGAGGATAACACCATCATGGCATGGCAGGTAGCCAATGAGCCGCGTGTGTTTACTGCCGATAATGAGGCTGCGTTTACCAAATGGCTCAATGGTGTGGTAGACCTGTTGGACTCACTTGCTCCCAACCAGCTGATATGTACAGGCAGTGAGGGCAAGGCAGGATCGGCAGATGATATTGCCATTTTTGAACGCACGCACGACAACCCTAAGATCGATTACCTGACGATGCACATCTGGCCGAAAAACTGGAGCTGGTACGACCATAAAAACGAGAAGGAAACTTTACAACCATCAATAGTAAAGGCCGTTGCCTATATTGATGAACACATTGAAGTAGCAAAAAGGCTTGGAAAACCCATTGTATTGGAGGAATTTGGCCTGCCAAGAGAAGGGGAGAGCCTCGACAGGAAATCATCAGTTAACGCAAGAGATGCTTTTTATAAGGCCATTTTCGACAGACTGGCATTGAGTGTTAAAAACGAAGAAACCTTTGCAGCCCTTAATTTTTGGGGCTTTGGCGGAAGCGGGAAAAACAACCCGGCCAATGGCAAATGGACTAAGGGTGATGACTTTACTGCCGACCCTCCTCAGGAGCCACAAGGACTTAATACCGTATTCAGCAGTGATGCCTCAACGTTGGATATGATAAAGCAATACAACAAAAAGATAAACTAAAAGGGGATTCGAAAAGCTCTTTTTTATTTTGGAAATAGTATATTTGGGGTATTAAAAAACCAAAACAATGAAAAAAATCACGACACTGGCAGTTGCTTTCGTAATGGCAATGGGCATGAACGCGCAGGAAGTTAGCTTGAAGCCGGAATTTAAGGCAAACACTACTTACACACAAACAGAAGTCCAAAACAACAAGATAGCAATAACTTATGAAGGCGCAGACGAGCCAATGGAGCAGGAAGCCCCTGCTAACGTTACAAGGACCATTGAGGTAGGAAAGCTTACCAACAATGAACTGCCTTTTACAATAACAATGGCTGTAGATCCAAACCAACAAGGCGCTGAAATGCTGAATGGTGCAAAAATATTGGGTAAAGTAAAAGGCGGAAAGCTTGCTTTTGAATCGGTAGATGCACCAAACATGCCGGATCAGGTAAAGGATATGATCAAAAGCATGATGGAGCAGGCTTTTTTGACTACTTTTTTTCCGGCTAAGAAAATGAAGGTAGGTGAGAGCTTTGCAATCGACATTCCAATGGAAATACCTGTAGGGCCCGGAATATCGATGGATATGAAGGATGTGGCGACATTCAGGCTTAAGAAAGTGGAAGGCCGCAAAGCCATATTCGATGTGAATCATGTAATAACCCTTCAGGCAAATGTGGAAGGCCAGGACATGAAAGGTTCCGGTACGGGTTCAGGGGAAATGGTATATGACCTTGACCAGAATTATCCTGTGGCTAACACTGCTACTGTAACCATGGATATGGGCTTTGAAGCGCAGGGGATGCAGATAAACATGAAAGTTACCAACGATACCAAAACGACTACCGTTATCACTACAAAAAAATAATATTTTGCGATGCATCAAAAGGGCCGTTTATGCGGCCCTTTCTCATTTTATGCCATTATGAACGGACAAAACTGCCATTGCGGCTCGGGTATTCCATTTGGCCATTGTTGTCAGCCCTATATATCAGGACAACAAAATGCACCCACCGCCGAAACCCTTATGCGTTCACGCTATTCGGCTTATGCTGTGCATGATGCCGGTTATCTTTGGGAAACCACTGCCCCGAAAATGAGGAAGTATTATAGTAAAAGCGCCATATTGCAGTGGGCAAAAGCCAATCATTGGGTTAAGCTTGAGATTTTGAAGGCAACTGAAACCACTGTTGAGTTCAAAGCATATTACCTTGACTCTAAATTGCAAGCGCAGGTACATCATGAAAAATCGGTATTTATTAATGAAAGCGGAAAGTGGTACTACTCAGACGGAACGTATTAATATACTCCTGTGTCATTAATCGATTTTTTTAACTGTTTGTCTTGTAGGCGTTTATGTTGTCGGGAAAATATGTTAAGTTTATTCTAAATATTTAGAAGCTATGGACTTAACACCCGAAATCATTAAGACTGTACAGCGCTACCTAAACCTTTTGAACCTTAATGCCGGTGAGGTAGACGGCATACCCGGAAGTAAAACTTATACGGCGCTCAACAAGCTGCCCGGGCTGAAAGCTTCCTGGAGCAATGAACGGAAATTTTTTGCTGCCATACAGCTGTATGCTAAGCACGAAGGGCTGGATCCGGGTCCTGTGGACGGTTTGTGGGGGACGCAAACCCAAACTGCCTATGATGACCTGCGGCACATATTGCTATATGGCAAGGCGCAGGAGCCATGGCGCCCGGAAGACAGAACACCTGTTAACCCCAACCATTGGCCGCTGCAGGTCAGGGCATCGCTTGATGCTTTCTACGGTGTTGCCAAACCTACAGGCAACAAAAATCTTGAAACATTTGCAGTACCTTATCCATTGGTTATAGCATGGGATCCTTTAAAGAAAACTACTAAAATTACAGCCCACAAAAAAGTCAAGGACAGCATATTGAGGGTGCTTAACAAAACATTGCAGCACTATGGCCCTGCAGAAATAAAAAGGCTGCGTCTGGATTATTACGGTGGCTGTTTCATGTACAGGGCCATGCGTGGCGGAACTGAGCTAAGCATGCATTCCTGGGGTATCGCGCTCGATTTCGACCCGGAAAACAACCAGTTGAAATGGGGCAGGGACAAGGCTGTTTTTGCGAGGCCGGAATATAATAGATGGTGGGAGTTTTGGGAAGAGGAAGGCTGGGTTAGCCTTGGCCGCAACCGCAATTACGACTGGATGCACGTACAGGCCGCAAAACTGGTCTCATAGTTTATTGAGCGGCTTCGAAGTGATAAAATAGTGTGTTGATTTTAAGATGTAACAAAATTCCATTATATTCATCTAATAATTATAGGATAATGGGATTCCCATGCTTCTAACAAGAATAAAATCAATCATAATTAATCAATAAAAATGACAGCACACGAAATTGACTACCATATTTATGGTGAAGAAATGCAATATGTAGAAATTGAGCTCGACCCACAGGAGGCCGTTGTGGCCGAAGCTGGCAGCTTCATGATGATGGATGACGGTATACAGATGCAGACCATCTTTGGCGACGGCTCCAACCAGAATGAAGGATTCATGGGCAAGCTGTTTTCGGCAGGGAAAAGACTGCTTACAGGAGAAAGCCTTTTCATGACCGTGTTTCTTAACCAGCACCACGGCAAGCGCCTGGTGAGCTTTGCATCGCCCTATCCGGGCAAGATCGTGCCTATCGACCTGAGACAGTTCAAAGGGAAATTCATTTGCCAGAAAGATGCATTCCTGTGCGCTGCAAAGGGCGTTACAGTAGGCATAGAGTTCTCGAAAAAGCTGGGCAGGGGGCTGTTTGGAGGTGAAGGCTTCATCATGCAAAAGCTGGAGGGCGACGGCATGGCCTTCGTGCATGCAGGGGGTACGCTTGCGCGAAAAGTGCTTGCGCCGGGCGACGTACTAAAGGTAGATACCGGCTGTATCGTGGGCTTTGAGCAGACAGTGGATTATGATATTGAATTCATAGGCGGTATAAAAAACACCATCTTTGGCGGCGAAGGCTTGTTCTATGCCACGTTGAAAGGTCCTGGTACTGTGTTCATACAGTCACTTCCTTTCAGCAGGCTGGCGGGCAGGATATATGCATCCGCACCACAAGGCGGTGGCCAGCAAAGGGGCGAAGGCAGTATCCTTGGCGGGCTTGGCAACCTGCTCGATGGCGATAACAGGTTTTAATTGCATTAAAGTATACATAAAGGGTAGCAGAGATGTTGCTCTTTTTTATTACCCGGCCTTTTGTATATTTGAGAAGTAAAGAAAACCATGAAAAAGTATTTTTCGCTTATTTTAATTGCGGTATCGCTGTCGGTTGTGGCACAGGAGACGGCTGTCGAAAAACACCTTATCGACATCGCCCTTGAAAAATGTATCCGCGAAGCCGACTACAATGAAAAAGCCATTGCCCAATGCCTCATGGAAGCCCTGAAGTCATGGAAAGCGGAAGTTGAAAAAAACTACCAGCAGCTGTATGCCGTGCTCGATGAACCCAACCGTAAAGAACTGGAGGAGGCAAAAAAGCAATGGCAGGAATATGAAGGCTCCGAAAATGTATTGGCCCGCGGATTATACGGCCATAAGAATAAATACCCGTACGGCATCGTACCCATCAGCCGCTCTATCGACCTGTTGAAAATGCGTGCTGCCGACCTGAAGGAATACTACGACCTGCTGGGACGGCGTTAATTATTAGAAACTACTATGAAACCTATTCGCGTTGTCGTGTTCATTGCAACCCTGCTTATAACGCTGGGCGTATTGTTTTATACTGATGGCAAAGACCATTATACGCGTGGTGAAAACGCTTCTTTCGATTTGAAAGAAGGCGATACTTTTGTCATTAAATTAGATGAAAATCCTTCAACCGGCGGGAAAAACTGCTGGCTTACAGATGTAAAGTCGGTACGCCTCATCTCGCAAGACTTCAACCCAAAATCATCTGCCGATGGTGCGGGAGGGGTTACTACCTATACTTTTAAAGCCATTGCAAAAGGTGTCGACACATTGAAAGTTGCCAATTGCCGTCTGGCCGGGGAAAAGGATTGCAGCGATTATACCGACGATAATACCAAACCGGACAATGTGTTCGTGGTGAAGGTTGGAGAATAGGTCGCAATGTATTTGATTGGCAATCATTAGTTTGTTAGTCTACGGCTGAGTCGTAAATCTAAAATCTACACTCTTAAATCTGAAACAACTCGAGTTTCTGAACTTTCAAAAATTTTGAAAGACAATTAACATTGTTTCGAGTCATCGGATTGTACTTATCTGTAATTTTGATAGTATAAATATCAAATTTATGGCTACGAAAAAAAATACAACCCCTGACAGGCAGTTACTTATCAGTAAGTATACCGATCATTGCCTTGTACACGGCAAGAGGCCGGAGTCGGTTTACAAATTCGCAAAGGATAACGGATTTGAGGAGTCACATTTCTACAAGCATTTTTCATCATTTGAGGCTTTAGAGAAACATTTCTTTGCTGAAATGTTCAACCACACCCTTGAAATTCTTGAAAAATCACCCGCATATACGGAATATTCCGGCACCGAAAAGCTGTCGGCATTCTACTTTACTTTCTTTGAACTCGCCACGGCCAACAGGAGCTTTGTGATGTTTGCCCTAAAGGAAGGCGGCACGGCATTGCGCAACCTTGTTAAGTTAAAGGAACTCCGCACAGCATTTTTGCCATATGCCGAAGCCATTCTCGAAAAGCCGTTTGAAACCTATGGACATCGTGTTGGCAAGGTACAGGACGCGGCGCTTCGTGAAGGGGCATGGCTGCAATTCCTCTCCATATTGAAATTCTGGATGGATGATACTTCAGCTTCCTTTGAGAAAACCGACATATTCATCGAAAAATCAGTAAAAGCCTCGGCCGACCTGGTATACAATATCCCGCTGAAAAGCGTACTCGACCTGGGCAAATTCATCTGGAAAGAAAAATTTAACGCATAATGAAACGACTGGACTCCATTCCTACCAACAAAATCGACAGGGTAACGCGCCTTGTGACCACAGGCGTGAAGGTTGGCGGGAACTACCTGAAATATTACGGCAAGAAAATGGTGAACCCTGAGCTGACTAAGGACGAGCTGCACCAGGACAATGCCGCCGATATTTATGATACACTGAAAGAATTGAAAGGCAGTGCGCTCAAGGTGGCCCAGATGCTGAGTATGGAAAAGAACCTCCTGCCGCAGTCCTATGTGGACAAGTTCTCGCTAAGCCAGTTCTCAGTACCGCCATTATCGGCTCCATTGGTTCGCAAGACGTTCAAAAACTATTTTGGGGTATATCCTGACGAGATGTTTGACTGGTTTTCGCCTGATTCTGTTAATGCAGCGAGTATCGGACAGGTGCACAAGGCGAAGAAAGACGGAAAGGAACTTGCCGTAAAAATCCAGTATCCCGGCGTAAAGGAAAGCATCAGCACCGATATTGCCATTGTAAAGCCTATCGCCATCCGCATGTTCAACCTGAAGGATACTTCGGATGAGTATTTTCAGGAAATTGAAGGCAAGCTGATGGAGGAGACCGATTATGTACTGGAAATGGAGCAGAGCGAATATGTGCGGCTGGCCTGTAGCGGCATCCCAAACCTCAGGTTTGCGGAATACTACCCTGAATATTCATGCGAGAAGATTATCACGATGGACTGGATGGATGGCATACACCTTTCGGAATATAATACTTCCGGACTTTCCAAAGAAAAGCGCGACAGGATAGGGCAGGCGCTGTTTGACTTCTATATGTTCCAGATACACAAGCTGAAGTATTTCCATGCAGACCCTCATCCCGGAAATTTTTTGGTGGATAAAGATGATAACCTGATAGCCATCGACTTCGGCTGCATGAAAAGGATACCGGATAATTTTTACCAGCGATATTTCGAATTGGTAAACCCGGCAAACCTTGCGAACAGGGAAATATATATGAAGCTGATGCACGAGCTTGAAATGCTCAAGGAGACCGATTCGCCCGAAGATATTAAATTTTTCTCAGAACTGTTCCATGAGTTGCTGGTAGTGTTTACCAGGCCGCTTCAAAATGAAACCTTCGATTTTTCCGAACCGTCGTTCCTTGAGGAGGTGGCGCGCATGAGCCAGGAGCTTGCCAGCGATAAAACGCTGCGAAAGATGAACGGCAACCGCGGGTCAAAGCACTTCATCTACATCAACCGAACGTTTTTGGGGCTGTACAACCTGCTTTCGGATCTTAAGGCAGAAGTAAGGATAAATGATTATGAGAAGTACGTGTGATAATAATGGAATCAATTCTTTGATAAAAATATTTCTGTTCCCGTTGTAGAGGTGTTGCACTGCAACGTCTGAATATTGTAGCCAAAACATTAGAGCCGTTGCATTGCAACGGCTCTAATGTTTTGGATTTGTTTTATTTCCATTAAAGACAGCAGTTTCAGCCACTCTTATTGTCGGGCTTTAAACATTCGTTAAACGCCTATCTTTCTGCAAAGTTTTTCTTATTTTTGGAAGCTAATTGCCGCCATGGAAGAAGAGAAAGTAATACTTGTAAACGAAAACGACGAACCAATTGGCCTGATGCCGAAAATGGAGGCTCACGAAAAGGGTGTCCTGCATAGGGCGTTCTCGGTTTTTGTGCTGAACGAAGCTAACGAGATCATGCTGCAGCAGCGCGCGGCTCAAAAATACCATTCGCCCCTGCTGTGGACCAATACCACCTGCAGCCACCAGCGCGAAAGGGAGTCCAATATCCAGGCCGGCACGCGCAGGCTCCGGGAGGAAATGGGCTTTACCACTGAACTCAAGGAGCTGTTCTCCTTTATCTACAAAGCGCCTTTTGATAACGGCCTTACCGAGCACGAACTGGATCACGTGATGATTGGGTACTACAATGGCGAGCCAGAAATCAACCGCGATGAGGCCGAAAGCTGGAAATGGATGGCCATCGATGCCGTAAAGGAGGATATGCAGGAGCATCCTGAGCAGTATACCGTGTGGTTCAGGATCATATTTGATGAGTTTTACCATTATCTGGAAGAACACAAATTATAGTTGTCGGTTGATGCTTGCCGGTTGTCGGCAGCTTCGTAGTACCGGCACATATGCGCTTTATTTTAAATAATGGTTTTCAGTTTATGGTTGCCGGAAGCTCCCGACAACCGCCAAACCGACAACCGACAACCATAAAACCAAATGAAAGTCACCGTTAGCCGCAATGCCCATTTTAATGCCGCGCACCGCCTGTACCGCAAGGACTGGGATGAGGCGCAGAATACTGCTGTGTTCGGGAAATGCAACAACCATAATTTCCACGGGCATAACTATGAGCTTACCGTGAGCGTGACCGGGGCCATCGATCCGCAGACAGGATATGTGATCGACATGAAAGTACTGAAAGATATCATCTATGAAGAAGTAGAGATGCCGTTCGACCACAAGAACCTGAACCTTGATGTGCCGGAGTTTGCCGACCTGAATCCCACAGCCGAGAATATTGCGGTAGTTATATGGGAGCGTATCCGCACCCGCATCGATCAAAATATGGCGCTGGAAGTGGTGCTGTATGAAACCCCAAGAAATTTTGTAACCTATAAAGGAGAATGATATGAGTATGGAATTGTATCCATTGATATTTGAGCCCATCCTGAAAGACAGGATATGGGGCGGCACCAAGCTGGAAAGCGATCTGGGCAAAACCAACCTTCCTACACGCACAACCGGCGAAAGCTGGGAACTGTCGGCTGTGGATGGCGATATGAGCGTGGTAAATAACGGTGCTTATGCCGGAAAGCCGCTGACCGAACTTTTGGAGAAATTCCCTGCCGAAGTGCTGGGCACAAAAGTACATGCGCAGTTTGGGACGCAATTTCCGCTATTGTTCAAGTTTCTGGATGCAAGGGAGGACCTTTCCATACAGGTGCACCCGAATGATGCATTGGCCAAAGAGCGCCATAACTCGTTCGGCAAAACTGAAATGTGGTACGTGATGCAGGCCGATGAAGGTTCGCGCATTATTGTGGGCTTTAAGCACCAGTCGAGCGCGGAGGAATACCTTCAGCACCTGGAAAGCAAAAACCTGATTGAGATACTTAATGAAGTGCCGGCAGAAAAGGGGCAGGTGTTTTTCCTGGAAACCGGAACGATACACGCCATAGGAGCAGGCATTGTGATCGCTGAGATACAGCAGACCAGCGACATCACCTACCGCATATACGACTGGGACAGGGTAGATGCCAACGGTAAAGGCCGTGAGCTGCACGTAGAACAGGCGCTGGATGCGATGAACTATAACACTACAGATACGCAGAAGAATTACACGCAGGAGCCGAACAAGAGCAATGTAATGGTAGACTGCCCGTACTTTACTACAAGCTACCTTCCGCTGGAGGGCAGCGCGGGCAAGACGAATGACGGCTCGAGCTTCAGGGTATACATTTGTACCGATGGCGCATTTTCAGTGGAATTTGACGGACAGAAACATGATTTTAAGAAGGGCGATACCATACTGGTGCCGGCCGCTTTAGCCTCTTACCTGCTTACGGGCACAGCCACTTTGCTGGAAATAAGTATTTCTTAACAGGATTTAGCAAAGAATAATGTAATTTTGCAAACTGAACCATAAAGTAAAAATAGAAATGGCAAACGTTAGAAATTTAAAGAAGGATATCAATTTTGTAATGGGCGATATCATCGAGGCAGTATACCTTACCGAGCTTGCTAAAGGCGGAAAGCCGTCGGACAAATCGGAAGCGATTATTGATGAGGCCATTGTGGCATTTGACACGCTTATCAAAAAAGTGAACGCAAAGAACGTTGAGAATAAAACAGCGCATTTTAAGCAAATCAACAAAGAACTGGAAGAAACTGCCGGTCAGCTTGTTGCGAAAATCAACGCGCTGTAAGCGAAAAAAATCGATAAAAAGTACGGGTGAACGTTTGGAAATTTAAAATTCAGGCTTATATTTGCACCCGTATTGAGACGCCGGTGTAGCTCAGCTGGCTAGAGCAGCTGATTTGTAATCAGCAGGTCGTGGGTTCGAGTCCCTCTATCGGCTCAATAAAAAAACCGCTTCAGAAATGAGGCGGTTTTTGTATTTTAATAATTCTGTATATTATTTTCACATTCTTAAGGCTTTACCCTGAGGTACACATTCTCCGGACTTTTGCCGGGCTGTGCTTCATCAGGATTGTCAATAATGGTCAGCTTGTCGCCTTCCAGTTTGTATACATTCTTTTGGCTGTCCATTGGCTCACCCTGAAACGAAAGGTCGCAGGTAAGGTATTTTTTGCCATCTTCTTCCGTCTGCTTGTATTTTATTTCGAGGCCCTCCATGGCATCCGGTTCCTCAGGGTCAATGAACATCATGGTGCCGTCAGCTTTAAATTCGACCATTTTGGTTTTGTCTTCTTCGCTGGCCCACTTTCCGGTAAGGCTTTGCGCAAATGTAAACGCAGGGAATAGTAGTAGCAGTAATAATAATTTTTTCATGGTTTATGGTTTTAATAGTTTTGGCTTGCTGCCGTCGTTTGGGTAATAAACTTCAATTTGGTCATTATATTCTATCCCTTCCCAAATATAGTGTTCTTTGTTGTATTTTTCGGTCAGGGATTTGTTGACAGAAAAATTTTCAAGTGAGTAGATTATAAAAGGGCTGTACGTGCCGATGTCCTCCTCAACAGTTAAAAATTGTGGGCTCCTGCGTACGATCATTTCGGCATGGCCGTCGTTGTCCAGGTCAGAAACACGTTGCAGTTCCTCCAGTTTGTTGTGGAAAATAATATCCATATTCCTCCCTTTCACTTTAAGGATAAAAACTTCCTCCCGTCCTGACCCGTACGGAAATCCGAAAAGGAATATATAAGACTGTATACCTTCCTTATGCACATAGGCGTTCTTCGAAAGGACGGCATTTTGTCCGGTTTCCGCAAGATAAAAGCCTATTTCATCCCACGCATTTTTTGCAAAAAAAGTCATCCGTCTGCCATTTACCGAAACATTCATTTTTGTAAAGAGACCCGGGTCGCCTTCAACAGGAGTTTGGTACAGGATAATGGTATCATTTACTGTGTCGGCATTCAGGTCGGTAATGATGGTCTCTACCGGGGTGTAGGTGGCATTTTGCCGTTGTTTGGTTTGTGCGTTGCTGCCAACGGAGAAGAGCAGGCAGCAAAAAGCCCCGATAAAAGAATGCATCTCGTTGGGATTTGTTCTCTTATCGTGGCTTTTGTTTTTCATGGTGCTATTTTATTTCAGCTGTGGCGGCTTTTTTGCGCTCTTCCATTAGCTGGTTGAATTGTTTGCCGTACAAAGACTTTGCCACTTTTGGTGTAATGCTCTTTTGCAGTGTGTCGAGGAATACCACGTTCATGTCGCCTATTTCATACACACCCAGGTATGGGGCAATTTCATAATCCTTATGCTGTACGGCATAGTTAAGGGTATAAAAGTACCTCCTGTCCCTCAGTTTTTCCTGTTTTACAAGTACACTGTCCAGCTTCGCAACTTTGCCATACTTCGAGGCAATCATCCCGTCTTTCATAAGGTCTAGGTTATTGTCGGTAAAGCGGCTCTTTATCTTGAGGAAATCCTCATACAATTTCTGGTTTTTCGATCCGGTTATCTTCGCCCTTTTAAAGAACTCCTCATTGTGGCTTTCAATGGTCATATTACCCGGTTCGGCAAAGAACGGCAGGCTGTTATCTACCGAGTTGGTTTGCCCCCTGTCTAAAAACAGGTACAGCATCTGAGGCGAATCGATTTTCAGGTGGCTTTCAAAACCTTTTTTTGCGTCGGTAATGATGATCGTATCCATCGGTACCAATGAGGTATCTACTATTTTCTGTATGTATAGCTTACCCTGGCTCAACCCCTTGATGTGGCCTGTAATGTGGAGGTTGGCATCTCCGTGGTCTTCTTTATTGCATGCAATCAACAGTACTACAGCCGCGAGGGCAAGGGCAATTTTTTTCATAAAAGGGTTAAAGCGTTAAATTTGGCGCAAAGTACTAAAAATATGGATTAAGGGGAAATGTGTGGGAAGAAATATAAAAATCCCTGATATAAAGAGATTCCTCCTTCGTTTGAATTACGTTGAAACCTATATTAAGGCTTTTTCTTCTCGATCTTCTCGTGCGCCTTGAGGTATTCCGGCAAGGCGGCAGAGCCATACCATTCATAGAGTTCACCTTCCAGCAGGCCGGCGGCAACGACAGGGTCTGATTTCAGCAGTGCCTGTGCCTCGGCAATGGTCTTTACGTTGAAAATGAACAGCCCTCGGTAATTCTTGTCGTTTTTACCCAATGGACCTGCAACAGTAAGTTTGCCTTCACTGGCCAGCCGACCTATATTTTCCATATGCCCGCGGAACAATTCGTTCACTTTGGACTTGTCCTCAATTTTGGCAGTCCCTGTTTTCAGGATGCAGAATACGTACATTTTCATGCCGTAGTCATCACCGCCCAATGATTCGGCCAAAGCCTTGTCGTATTTTGGGTTATCGGTTTGAGCATAGGCGCTTAGGCCTATAAACACAAGGAAGCAGGATAGTATATTTTTCATATCGTATGGCAAAGTAGAAAATAAAAAATAATCAATAAGAAATTACTCAAAACCCTCAATCAACACTTCCAATATCTTAATAGCCGCCTCGCTGATCTTCGTTCCCGGCCCAAAAACCGCCACCGCACCTGCATCAAACAGGTATTGGTAGTCCTGTGCGGGTATAACCCCACCTACAATCACCATGATGTCCTCACGGCTGTATTTTTTCAGCTCTTCGATCACCTGTGGCACAAGGGTTTTATGCCCCGCGGCCAATGAAGATACGCCCAGTATATGCACGTCGTTCTCCACCGCTTGTTTGGCAGCCTCAGCCGGGGTTTGGAACAGCGGGCCAATGTCCACGTCAAAGCCCACATCGGCATAGCCTGTCGCTACTACCTTGGCGCCGCGGTCATGGCCGTCCTGACCCATTTTGGCTATCATGATGCGCGGCCTGCGGCCTTCCAGCTTTGCGAATTTATCCGCCAGCTGTTTTGCTTTTTCAAAGCTTTCGTCGTTCTTTATCTCTTTGCTGTACACGCCGCTAAATGATTTGATTTGTGCTTTGTACCTCCCGAACACTGTTTCCAGTGCATCGCTTATCTCGCCCAGGGTCGCCCTGTGGCGAGCGGCCTCAACGGCCAGTTCCAGTAAATTCCCTTCTCCTGATTTCGCCGAAACGGTGAGTTTGTCCAGGCATTCCTTTACTTTTTCGCCATCGCGTGATGCCTTTATCTGTTCCAGGCGGTCTATCTGCTGGCGGCGCACCATCTGGTTATCGACATCCAAAATATGGAGCGGGTCTTCTTTTTCCAGGCGGTATTTGTTCACACCTACAATGATGTCCTGCCCGCTGTCAATGCGTGCCTGCTTGCGTGCTGCAGCCTCCTCAATGCGGAGCTTCGGTATGCCGGCCTCAATGGCTTTGGTCATGCCGCCCAGCTCTTCCACTTCCTCAATCAGCGCCCAGGCTTTTTTAGCGATCTCGTCGGTAAGGCTTTCCACATAGTAGCTGCCGGCCCATGGGTCGACCGTTTTGGTTATTTTGGTCTCCTCCTGGAGGAATATCTGTGTGTTACGGGCAATGCGTGCCGAGAAGTCGGTTGGCAGTGCAATGGCCTCATCCAGTGCGTTGGTATGCAGCGACTGCGTTCCGCCAAATGCCGCCGCCGCCGCCTCAATGCATGTACGTGCCACATTGTTGAACGGGTCCTGCTCGGTTAAGCTCCACCCGCTCGTTTGGCAGTGTGTACGCAGGGCAAGCGATTTTTCGTCCTTAGGATCAAACTGTTTTAGCAATTTTGCCCAAAGCATACGTCCTGCCCGCATCTTGGCTATCTCCATGAAGTGGTTCATACCGATAGCCCAAAAGAAAGACAGGCGCGGTGCAAACTCGTCGATTTTCATACCGGCAGCCAATCCGGTGCGAATGTATTCCAATCCGTCGGCAAGGGTATAAGCCAGCTCAATATCGGCAGTGGCCCCCGCTTCCTGCATGTGGTAGCCGGAGATGCTGATGGAGTTGAACTTCGGCATCTTGCGGCTGGTATATTCAAATATGTCGGCAATGATTTTCATCGACGGGGCAGGAGGGTAGATGTAGGTATTGCGCACCATGAACTCCTTGAGGATGTCATTCTGTATTGTCCCAGAAAGCAGTTCCGGCAATACACCCTGCTCTTCGGCTGCCACGATGTAAAAGGCCATGATGGGCAGTACCGCACCGTTCATGGTCATTGATACGGACATCTCATTCAGTGGTATCTGGTCAAATAGCACCTTCATGTCCTCAACGCTGTCGATGGCTACACCGGCTTTGCCCACGTCGCCCACCACACGCTCATGGTCGCTGTCGTAACCGCGGTGTGTGGCCAGGTCAAATGCCACCGATAATCCTTTTTGCCCTGCGGCAAGGTTACGCCGGTAAAAGGCATTACTTTCTTCGGCTGTTGAGAATCCGGCATACTGGCGAATCGTCCACGGACGGCGCACATACATCGTGGCATACGGCCCGCGAAGGTTGGGCGCAAACCCAGCCCCGAAAGCAATGTGCTCGAGGTTCTCAATGTCTTCAGCAGTATATTCCTGCTTTACGGCAATGCCTTCGGCTGTTACAAAGTCATTTTGTTCAGGCATCTCGACTGCGCCCGATGTGACAACGTTCCGGTTTCCGGTTTCCGGGTTAGCGGTTAACTTAATATGTTGGAGGTTTTTTCTCATGACTAATTGTTTCCGGTTTTTTCGGCTTCCAGCCTTTCCTGCTCCATTTTTTCCGCCAGCCTTTTTTCGATGATAGGGATTATCAGCGTTTTCCTCGGGTTGGCTTTTACGAACGGGTACAACTCCAGGTCGCTGCTCATGCGATCGTTCTTGTTGGGGTATTTGTTGGTGCCCAGCAGCACTTCTTTGCCACTGTCAAAAAGCTCCTGCTCCCTTGCGGCGCTTTCGACTATCTTGCGTTGTATAGTGCCTTCTTTCAACTGTGTAAGGAAGCCGCCATTATCTTCAATATCCTTAAATAGCACCAGCGCTTTTTCGGCCAGTTGCTGGGTCAGTTCTTCAATGTAGTAGGCTCCATCGGCCGGATTGTCTACCTTATCAAAGTAGCTTTCATGCTTCAGGACCAGCAGCTGGTTGCGTGCTATGCGGTCGCCAAATTCATTATCCTTATGGTACAATGCATCGTAGGCCAGGTTGGCAACAGCATCGGCCCCGCCCAATATGGCACTCATGCATTCTGTGGTAGTACGCAGCATGTTTACGTTGTAGTCGTACAGCGTTTTGTTGCGCTTGGTGGGAGTGGCGATAATGTGGCAGTCGTAGTTATGGTCATACTCCTTTGCGATTATTCCAAACAGAAGCCTGATCGCTCTTATCTTGGCGATCTCGAAGAAGTAATTTGAGCCGACAGCCACTTGTAGCGTAACCGGCTTTCCGACAGTTGCCACACGGTTAAAATATTCGTTGGCGTGTGCCAGGGTATAAGCGATCTGCTGTACGATGTTGGCGCCTGCATTCTGGTACGTTGTGCTGTCGACACCCAAAAAATGGATGTTGGTGCACGCTAAGGCAATAGTGTTAAGGGCTTCAATGTCTGTCTCCAGGTTGGTAAACCAGTTACCGTCCTTAGCGAGTTGGCCAATGGGGTCGAGCAACACAAAATAATTCGCGCCGTTAACAGCTGCAATTGCATCCAGCTTCTTTACGAAATCGATTGAAAGGAAACCCAAATTGAAGTACACCGAAACGTCTTTCGGAAGGCGTGCCAGTAGTTTTTCCACATTGGTATCTTCAGCAGGGATCGTAAAACGGATGCTTTCGGCACCGCGCTTTAGGGTGCTCAGAGCGCGCCCGGCTGATTTTTCCACATCCTGCACATAAATGTTCTGGCAAATGGTAAATGATGCCGCCTTGCCACCCGAAGCGATGGGCTCCTTAAACTCGTCCACGTGATAAAAAGGCTTTACCTTTATACCCTCAGGGCTTTCCCATACCAGCGTATCGTTATAATCGGCGCCCTTAAGCTCATATTGTACCTGCTGTTTCCACTGCTTGGAGGAAACGGCGTCAAATTCATTAAACAGGCTGCTCATGCTAAAGTGATTTTGTGTTTTCGTCCTCAAGGGTGTCACCCTCGTATTCAATGATGTAAATATCTTCATTTTCCCGCTTCATGTAGTATTTCTCGCGGGCATATTTTTCGGTTTGGTCAGGATTGTTCAGCTGCTTTATGGCAGCGCTGTCCTTGCGTTTCTCATTAAGATAGTAGTCGCGGTTCTTCTCCAGCTCTTCAATTTTTTTGTCAAGAATACCTTTCTCAAAGTAGGAGTAATTGTCCAGGAACAGCATCCAAATCCCTACAAAAACAATAACCAGCACGTAGCGGTTTCCTAAAAATTTCAGGAATGGCAGGCGGGTGGTTATTTTTTTGAAGAGTTTCATAGAGCTAAGTTCCAAATAGCAAATCACAAATTACAAATAAATTCCAATCTTTTAAATTCTAAAATTTCAAACTCCGGACCTGAAATTCAGGACGGTTTGATTGTGGCTTTTTCCAGTATTGCCGAAAATATTTTCTTTAATTCGGTGGATTCCTGTATCAATGCCATTATTTCACTTTCAAACTCCGGATTGCAAACCTTTAGCAAAGAAAGCCAATAATTAGATTCTTTTGCTTCCTTGCGGCAAATTTTTATCCTGTAATAAAAGTCCTTTTTACTCAGAGATTCGTTAGCTTCAATGTAATTCGCACCTACAGATCCCGATGAGCGTACCAATTGTTTTCCGTCTTCAATAGTCTGTATCGTCCTCGGCAACTTTTTCAGAAGCATTCGGCAATCCTTCGCAAAAAGAAAAGTTCTTTCTTCCAGGTTGTGTACTTTATGCTCCATGTTTGTTATTTAGGATTTGCTATTGGAACTATTTGCGATTTGTATTTTCCTAAAGTTTGTGATTTGTAATTTGGAACTTGGAATTTAAACTAAAGTATCCTTTGATTAATCACCGCCCTCACCACATCTATGGCGACATTATTATAACGGTCATTCGGGATAATGATATCGGCATGGGCCTTGGTAGGCTCAATGAACTGTTCATGCATCGGCTTTAGCGTGGTCTTGTAGCGGTTCAGTACCTCATCCATGTCGCGGCCCCTTTCGGCAATGTCGCGCCTCAGACGGCGTATGAGCCTTTCATCCGGGTCGGCGTGCACAAATATCTTGATGTCGAAAAGTTCCCTCAATTTAGGATCCGACAGTATAAGGATGCCTTCTACGATCATTACCTTGCGTGGGTGGGTCAGAATGGTATCGTCAGTTCGGTTATGTGTTACAAACGAGTACACCGGCTGCTCGATCACGTTACCGGCCTTTAGCTGCGTAAGGTGCTCGGTAAGCAATTCAAAGTCGATGGCACGCGGGTGGTCAAAGTTGATTTTTCCGCGTTCCTCATAGCTGAGGTGGGTAGTTTCGCGGTAGTAGTGGTCCTGGCTGATGATGCCCACTTCGGTAAGCGGCAGCTCGTTCATTATTTGGTGTACAACCGTAGTTTTCCCGCTTCCGGTACCCCCGGCAATTCCGATGATAAGCATTGTTGTGGTGTTTAATTTTTTGCAAAAGTAACAATTATCAATCGCAAAAGCACAGGATTTTTAGCCGCGAGTTACATGAATTCCACAAATTTGTCAATCTGCGCCTTCGGGTGTGACAACAAAGAGTTGGTGAAGTTCGTGTAATTCGTGTAATTTGTGGTAATTTACTTATCCTTCATGTCCTTTACCATGCTGATGCAAAAATAGATTACGATGCCTGCCCCGGCCGCTATGCACACCCACATGATCCAGGGATTGTGGGTTGGCGATTTTTCTACAGGCTCTGCATTGATGGCTTTTGCATCGGAAAGTGTGGCAACAGGCAGGTTTTTAGGGAGCTTATCCTTAAAATTGATAAAATCATACAGGGCGGCACCCAGCTTTTCATTGCCTGTAACCATGGTATATGTTTCCCCGGCTTTCAGGTCGGCCACGATGCGTATAGGTGCCTGGTAAAATTTTACCGATGTGATGTCGAGGGGTGGGTTGTCCTGATTATCTATTTCTATAACGAATTCCTGCTCTTCAAAATGCAGGAAGTCGATGGCGTTTTTTGTGGATGAATCCAGTTCAAATTCTTCCAGCACGGACACATTCTTCCTTTTCTTTCGCTTAACGGTCTCCTCGCGGTTTACCAGAATGCGGGCACTGCGCTTATAGAATGACGGGGCCTTTATGTCAAAAACCATCCGGTTGATGAGAATCCGGTGTTCTTGTTTGACACTGATTCGTGTTTTCTTCCCGCCATCCATATTTTCAATTTTTACATAGGGTGCAATTTGCTCCATGGCAACAGGCGTAATGTTCTCAGTAAGCTGCCCGGCTTCGAGCAGGTTTACAGGAAGGGTCTTTTTATCATCAAAGTCGATGCGGATATACTTATAATTGTGCAGCGGGAGGTACAGCGTTTTGTATATTTTTGTGTCAGCAGGGTTATGGAGGCCGTCTAAGATTTGATTGTTTACCAAACCGAAAAATTCTTTATTGTCATTGCTTCCGCTGATGCTGTACGTTTTTACTGCGTCAGTATTAGCGATGGCCAAAGTGAGTTCCTGCATCTTGCCGCCTGAAGTATTTTCAATGGTAAAAGAGGATGACTTGCCGCGGAGACTGTTTTTTGCAATGATCGGGAATTTCCTGAAGCCCTGCTCGTTCACTGTAGTGGGACTATACTCCAAAAAATAAGGCACTTCCTTATTTTTGCTGTCCAGTATGCGGATGATCTCCGGGTTTTCGTCAGCAAGGGTGCGGAACTGCGAGCCCACATAGATCACATGCGGGCCGCTCTCCTTTATGGGTGAAATCTTTGCTGATACGGTAAATTCCTGTGCAAAGGAGGAAAACCCTAATAACAGGAATAATTTTAACTTGATCGTGTGGCAGAAGTGTTTGGTGCGCATGGTAGTTAACTTTTACAGAAATGTCTTTTGGCTAAAAGAAAAAGCAGGACGATGAATGAGATGAATGCAGAAAATATCGACAGGAATATTGCAAAATACATCACTCCATACAGGGCCGTAGTCAAATGGGAAATGGCAGCACAGGATAACAGCACGGCCAGGCTGGCCAAAAATATTTTAAGCGTGAATGCAGTAGAGTAATCCAGGCTATCCACCATCATGGTTATACGTTTAATCAGTTTGCTTATCATCAGCTTCATTTTCAGGTTTGTCTTCAATTACAAGGCGCTTTACCTTTTGGTAAAGGAACGATATTACGAGTATTAGTATACCCAGCAATATGAACGCGATGATCTTGCCGGTTTCCGATACATTGCGGATGTCATAGATAAATAATTTCGTTATCGTCAGACCCAATAATACGAGTGCGGCAATGCGAATGCTGCGTAGCTGCTTGCGAATCCCCATGAGCAGTAGTAAAAAGGCAATGGCACCCCAAAGTACCGGATAACCTGTTTTTACAACATGGTCGCGTACGCGGTCTATTTGTTCATAAGCATCATTGGTGGTAACCGAATTCCCAATGGCCTCAACCACAGTTGTTACTGGCTCAAGGGCTATCATGAGCCAGTTCAGCATCAGTTCCGAGCTGGCAAGGTATACCAAAAGGAAAACCGTGATCCACGGCAACGCTTTTTCGTTGCGCATGCGGTTCAGGATGCTTTCTTTATTCATTCTGTAAACGAGCAGGATGGTGTATAATGCCAATGCCAGCAGTACAAAATGCAGCCAGTAGGCGAGGGGCCACGAAACGCCCATGCCCAGATAGTCTTCCACCTCATAGTATGCAAGGTTGGAAAACAGCAGTATGAAGGCTACGGTGTTGGCAATGCCTATGAGCGTACCCAGCTTTCGGTGCAGTGCATCTTTCCCAACACAATGGAGGTGGATGAATGCAATACAGAAAGCCATATGGTAGAATACCAAAAGGCTATAGGCAGCATAGGTGCTTTCAAGGATGTAATCAGCCTGGAAGTTCAGTTCAAGGAAACCGGCAGTATACACTAGCAGCAATGTAAAAATACCAACAATCCTTTGGTAATTCGCTACATTGAATGACAATCCGTACAGCTTGTAGATGCCGGAATCTTTACGCAACAGCAGGATAACGCCAAAACACGACGCAATGGCAAACAGGCTCGTAAGGAATGCCGGGTTGATGATGATGCGCAACGATTCGCCATAATAATACAGGTTCATCCAGTCCATGACAAGGCTGATGAGCATCAGGGCATGCACAATGGCCGACCCAAACCGGAAGCTCTCAATTTTCGATTTCTGGGCTAGCCAAAGCAGCAATACCGCTTCGGCGGCCCAGAAAAGGGTAATGTAATTGCCCTCGAACTGTATCGGTATGGCAAGGGTAACAAAAGTCAGCGTCAGTCCGATGAGGATGTAAATGGCCCTTTGGTCAACATGCAGCTTTTTGTAGAGCAGCCACGAAAAGCAGAAGTTGAAAACTCCGAGCAACAGTGTAAACATCCCCTTGTATTCGGGTGTGTAATTTTCAAGCAGTACCATTCCCGCCGCATAGAACAGGAAGGTGTTGCTCACCAGTATGCTAAGCTCCATATTGGAGAATGGTGTTTTGCGGCGCACGTTGTTGATGATGTTCATCAGCAGGAACACGAAGTAGAACGTGAAGGCGAAAGCCAGAGCACCCTCGTAAGGTGCATTTTCGGTGCCGATGATGGTGAATAGCCAGCTGGCAAAAAGCAGCACCGTGAAAACATACGCCTGCAGGTTGATGAGTCCCCATTTTTTGTGATAGGCTATAGCCAAAATGCCAACGTTGAGTATGGTAATGTAACTGAACAGCACAATATAATTATTGCTACCGGTGCTCACCATGAACGGCACGGCAAAACCGCCAATGAGGGTAAGGGCGGCCAGTTCCTGTCGGTCATACGAGACGGATAGGAAGGCGCTGAATGCCGTAATGGCAACCATGATAATAAAGGCCACTGTCTGGCTGAAGAGCTGGTAGTCGTGGAAGGCCACGGCTATGGTAAAATAGAATATCGATACCGCGCCGGCGACCAGCACTGAACTGAAGGCCTTATAATTTTTACGCAGCCTGTGGGCCACAAGCATCACGATGCCGCCGGCTAATATTCCGATGCCCACGCGGGCAGGCTCTCCAATCCATTCTTTGTCAATGGCGAATTTTACAAAGTAGCTGATACCCAGCACCAGTATCAGTATACCAATTTTGTTGATGAGGTTCTCGCCGATGAACTTCTCCATGTCCGGGTTTTGCTCCTTGAATTTTTCCCACCACGATTTTTGTTCCGGCAGTACTACGTTGGTGCGGGTAGCTGACGGCTCAACAGGCCGTGGCTGCTGCATTGCCGCAGCACGTAAAGTAGTTTCCGGCACAGGCTGTTCCTGCGGTTTAGGGGCAGGAGGTATGGGAGTGGGGGACTCTTCCTTTGGTTTTTCTGCGGGCCAGTCTGATAGCGGCTTTGGTATTTCCGGAGCAGATTTGGGTACAAGTGCCGGTTCTTTGGCCGGTTCGGCAGGTTTTTGGAACTTTTCGAGCAGCCGGGTATGGTAGTCCAGCTTGCGGTGCGCCTCAAACAGGTCAATCTTCAGCTTATCGATTTTCGACGAAAGGGTATTGAGGAATATTATGAATACTACAATGAGTACGATGAGTAAAACGTATTCCATAGGTGTTGGTTAATGGGTTACGGTAAATGTAATATAAATTCTGTTTTGGTTATTACACAAAGATGCCCAAAGAAGCACAAGTTCCGTAAAGATTTTTACAGTAATGATGTGTCTGGTTTTAAATTTCCTTCTTTTTCTTTGTGTCTCTTAGCGTCTTCTTTTCGAAATAACTTTCAAAATCATCGCTTGATACTCATCCTGAAACCCCTCGGAGTCATCTTCTTTTTCTTTAAAAACACCCTGTTGAAGTACGTAAGGCTTTCAAAGCCCGAGGCAAATGCAATCTCGTTGATGGTTTTGTCCGATTCCGTGAGCATCCTGCACGCATTGCCGGTGCGGATGTCATTTACGTAATCAGAGAATGTTTTGCCGGTCACCCGTTTGAAGAATTTGCAGAACGCACTGTTCGTCAATCCTACCAACCCTGCCGCTTTGTCCAGGCTGATGCTTTCGGCAGAATGTTTTTGGATGTACCCGCACACCTTGTTGATGCGTTCCTCGTTCTCTTTCCCTTTCGCTGAAGCAAAAAACTCAGAAGATAGCGGCTTTCCCACCTTTGTGCTGAGCAGCTGCAAAATGTCCAGCAGTGAGGTTATTCTCGAAATACCTGCTTGCTCCGGCAGTTTTTTTATTTTGCGTATAATGGCTTCGGATTTTTGAGAAGGAAAATAAATACCGGTATGCGAGGCATCCAGAAGCCTTTTTATGGCTTCAAATTCGGGATGCTGCAAAAAGCTGTTGATGAACTCTTCCGAGAACTGTATTACCACTGCTGAAGTAGTGCCCTTAGCTGTTGGCTCGCTGCTCCAGGTATGCGGCAGCCCCGACCCCAGCAGCACAAGGTCACCCGCCTCAAAATTCTCATAGCTGTCGCCTACCAGACGCCTGCCGTCGCCCTGTGTGATCAGTGTAAGCTCATATTCCGGGTGGTAATGCCATTTGAATTCAAAATAAGGCACGACAGAATGATAGGCCACAAACGACGCACCCTCCTTTTTGCTTTCTACATTTTCATACGCTGCTTTCATGGGTACAATATAAATCTTTATTTGTTATTTTAAATTTATTATTGTCAATATAGTGCTATTATTTTGACTTCCTGTGCCTGAAAACCGTACTCGTCCCCTTTAGCTTTGTAAAAAAAGATTATGGAATCGATACCGCAAACCATCGCGCAGCACCTTTCGGAACCGTATGCCCTAACGGCTGACCAGGTGGCCTTTTACCAAAAGAACCGCTACATCAAGTTAAAGCAAGTGCTTGATGCCGAAACGATCGCTTTCTTCAACGACGCAATTACGCAGCAGGTCAATAAAATGAATACACAGCAAAAGTCGCTGGACGAAAGGGATACCTACGGCAAGGCGTTTTTGCAGCTGTTCAACCTCTGGAGGGAAAATGAAGTGGTAAAGCAACTGGTGTTCAGCGAAAGGCTGGCCAAAATTGCGGCCGACCTGATGCAGGTGCAGGGAAGCCGCCTGTACCACGACCAGGCATTGTTTAAGGAAGGCGGCGGCGGCATTACCCCGTGGCATGCCGACCAATACTACTGGCCGCTGGAAACCGATAAAACCGTAACGGCCTGGATACCGCTGCAGGCCACCCCGCTGGAGATGGGCCCGTTGGAATTCAGTGCGGGGAGCCATGTGATTGTGGAGGGCCGCGACCTGGAGATAGGCGATGAGAGCGAGAACGTGATGCAGGAAAAACTGCGCGTAACCGACTTTGAGCACGTGATTGAGCCGTTTGACCTGGGCGAGGTGAGCTTCCATTCAGGGTGGGTATTCCACCGGGCGGGGGCCAACACAACCGACGAAATGCGCAAGGTGATGACGGTAATTTACATGGATCGCGACATGGTGCTCAAAAAACCGGAAAACAAGAACCAGATAAATGACTGGCATACATGGTGCCCCGGTGCTACGGTGGGAGAGGTGATCATCACGCCGCTGAACCCGATATTGTATCAATAGGCCTCACCCCAACCCCTCTCCAAAGGAGAGGTGCAGCCTCGCTCAGATGTATAGAATGGGTTGAATAGATATAAAAAGAATATTTAACGTTTATAATGTTGGTTTCCATCCTTGCTCCCCTCTCCTTCGGAGAGGGGCCGGGGGTGAGGCCAAATCCACACTTACTATAATGACATTACACTACTTATGCCCGCATTGGGGCAGTGAAGGACAAACGGCGAAAGCTTTTTTTGAAGCCGTACTGGAGGAAGGCTACGACGGGATCGAGATCAATATGCCCGATGACGAAGTATTCATAAAGGAGTTTAAACAGCAATTGTCCGGGGTGAGGGAAACGCGTCCCGGTTTCGCATTTATCGCGCAATGTGTTCCGGATGCTAAGAATGAAACGGTGGAAGAGCATATCGAAAGGGTGCTTAAACGCTTGCAAACACTGGCCGGCCTGAAGCCGGATGCCATCAATTCGCATACCGGCAAGGATTACTATTCCTTTGAGGAGAATTGCAAAGTGATTGAGGCGATCGGGTCTTTTGGAGAAAAAAGCAAGGTAAGGATCCTCCATGAAACACATCGCGGGAGGTTCAGCTTTCACGGCCCGTCATTGCTGCCCTATCTGGACCGCTTTCCGCAGATGGAGCTTGTAGCCGACTATTCGCACTGGTGCAATGTGTCCGAAAGCATGCTGGAAGGCCAGGGCTACGTGCTGGAACGGGTATTGCCCCATATTGGGCACATCCATGCCCGCATCGGCCATCCGCAGGGCCCGCAGGCTGCCGACCCGTTTGCGCCCGAATGGCAGCAGCACCTGGATTGTTTTCTCTCATGGTGGAAGGACATTAAGCATTACCGGACCGGGAAAGGCAGGAGGCTTACCATTACACCGGAGTTTGGCCCCGTGCCTTATATGCCCACGATGCCTTTTACCGGCGAGCCTTTGGCTGACCAGTGGGGAATTAATTCGAAAATGAAAGATTATTTGAAGATCAATCTGTAAATGACATGAAAAATAACATTAGAAAAGGGCTTCTTCCGGGGCTATTTTCCTTGGCATGTTTAGTAACCAGCGCCCAGGAAGACCCTTTTAAAAAAATAAACAGCCTGCCGGAGACGTTTACCATACTGCCTTTTGGCGATGTGGTGCCGCAGGGCTGGATTAAGGACCAGCTACAGGACAACCTCGACGGCTACACCGGGCATCTGGATGAACTGGTTCCCGACCTTATCCAAAAAGATGACATTTACGGGAAGGACAGGCTGACCAAAAAGGTAAAAAGCAAGGATGTGGGCGCATTAGGCGACAACGAGGGCGACTGGCAGGTGCAGTTCCTGTGGTGGAACAGCGAGACCCAAAGCAATTGGTGGGATGGCTATATACGCAGTTCCATTTTGGCAAATGATAAAAAACATCTGGAGCGAATCGAAAAATATGTACAGCGCATTCTCAGCACACAGGACAAGGATGGCTATCTGGGCATTTACGATGCCGAGCTTCGTTACAAATTTGATAATGAGAACGGCGAGCTTTGGGCGAAAGCCACACTATTGCGCGGCCTGCTGGCATGGTATGAATATACCGACAGGCCGGAAGTGCTGGATGCCGTGAAAAGGGCAGTGGACAATGTAATGTTCAACTGTCCGGTTGATGGGTCGAAGCCGTTCTATTCGGTGAACCCCAATGTGGGCGGGCTGTCGCACGGGCTTACGTTTACCGATGTGCTGGAGCAACTGTATTATTTGACCAAAGAACAGAAATACCTTGATTATGCATTGTTTTTATACAAGGACTTTTCGACGCATGAGCTGAATGAGGACGCGCAGTATAAAAAGCTGATGGATGCCTCGCGGATGCTGACGGGCCACGGCGTGCACACGTATGAGCACCTGCGTTCATTGGCGGCAGCTTACCAAACTTCGGGGAATCCCGCACTGAAAAAGGCGATAGATAATTTTGAAGAAAAGATTAATCAAACAACTACGGCATCGGGCGGGCCGGTGGGCGACGAATGGATAGCAGGCAAAAAGGCCGATGCTACAGGTCGCGGTTACGAATACTGCTCACTTCAGGAGTTGCTGCACAGCTATGCCAGCCTGTATGCGAAGTCGGGCGACAAGGATTACGGCGATCGTATCGAACGGCTTTTCTTCAACGCGGCACAGGGGGCAAGGCATCCGGAGCAAAGCTGCATTGCGTACCTGAAAAGCGACAATTCGTACGAAATGACCGGAGGGCTTAATGGGGACAATTCGGTAAAGACCCAAACGAGGTATAAATATTCGCCCGTTCACCAGGATGCTGCGGTGTGCTGTGTGCCCAATGCCGGCAGGATTTCACCTTACTATGCACAGTATATGTGGCTGAAGGACGGCAACAGCCTGGTGGCATCATTGCTGGGGCCATCAACTGTAAAGTCAGGCAATATTACCGTTAAAGAGCTTACCAACTATCCGCATGAAAACACAATCACGTTCGAAGTAGAAGGTGCAGGTCAGGATTTTGTCCTAAAAATACGCAAGCCGGATTGGGTCTCAAAATTTAAGGTCAATGCGAAATACAAAGAGGAGAACGGCTTCATCATCATCGCGAAGGACTGGAAGGGAAAAGATGCTGTAACATTAGATTTCATTCCGGAAGTTAAAGCACATCAGGACATCAACGGGGAGCATTATTTTACCTATGGGGCGTTGGTTTTGGCGCATGCCATAAAAGGTACGGAAGCGAAAACAAAATTCTTTCCCCTGCCGGGCTATGCCGACCTGAAGTATACCCCTGAGGATTTGGTTGTGTACCAATTTGCAGGCGAAAAAGTGAAGCAAAAAGGGAAAAGCCTTATATTTGAAACCAGGCTGTATAATCCAAAGACAGGAAAGAACGAAACCGTAACCCTGGTTCCTATGGACAAGACGGTATTGCGGCAGGTGACGTTTTAAACATGCGGTTATCGCCTTATGCTGAAGTTCAAATACTAACCCACATCGGTAAAAAATGACCATGACCAAAAAGCTCATCCTTATACTATCAATATTCTTTACCCTGAGTACTTCGGCACAGCAGGAAGCAATGTACCATGTGTTCCAGCGCAGTTTTTTTGACAGCGACGGCGATGGCCACGGCGACCTGAAGGGTATGCAGCAAAAGCTGGACTACCTGAACCAGTTGGGCGTGACCACGATACTGCTTACACCACTGTACCAAAGTGATTTTTACCATAATTATTTTGCAACCGATTTTGATGCTATTGATAAGGAGTACGGCACGTTCAAAGAATACAGGGATCTAATTACGGAGGTGCATAAGCGAAAGATGAAGCTGTACCAGGACGTGGAGATGCAGTATGTTACCGGTAAGCATCCGTGGTTTGCGGATTCGTATAAAAATCCAAAGTCGCAATACAGTAAATACCTTTATTATAATGATAAGGCCAATGAAAAGCCATGGTATTTTTGGGATGTGGCGGAGTTTACCACCTACGATAACCTGAAGGAACAGATTATTGTAGTCAACATGAAAGACCCGAAAGTAAAGGAATACACGTTGAAGGTTCTTAAATACTGGGCCGATCCAAACGGCGATGGCAAATTTGATGACGGAGTGGATGGCTATCGCCTTGACCACATGATGGACAACCTGGACAATGCCAACAAGCTTACTAACCTGTTTAAGGACTTCTGGACACCGATACTTACCGGCCTCAGGAAAACCAACCCTGCATTGCAGATCGTTGCCGAACAGGCCGACTGGAACTCATACGGCCACGAATATTTTACCAAAGGAAATGTAGACAGGGTGTTTGCCTTCCGGCTGAAGCAGGCCATTTGCACTTTTGATAAAAAGAAGATTGAAAAAGCTGCCGACAGTACTTTCCTGTATAACCCCGCAGGGAAACAGCAGGTAGTGTTTATTGAGAACCACGACACCGACCGCTTTGCATCAGAGCCGGGCATGAATATTGGGAAACTGAGAATAGGCGCCGCGCTGAACCTGCTCATCGGAGGTGTGCCCTCTATCTATTACGGGCAGGAACTGGGCATGAAAGGCAAGCGGGTGCAGCACGCTTCCGACGGCACCGACATCCCTATCCGTGAGGCATTTGAATGGTATGCGAAAGAGGATGGCCCCGGCATGGCCACGTGGTATAAGGATTCCGGCCTGTGGTGGGACAACCGCAACATGAAGCCTGACGATGGCATTTCGCTGGAGGAGCAGCAAAAAGACCCGAACTCACTGTGGTCCTACTACCGCCAGTTGATTAAACTAAGGAAAACATGGTATGCTTTGTCAAAAGGCGATTACAAAACCATACCGAATACGAGCGATAAAGTGTTTTCCTTCGTGCGTACCTTCGAAATGGAAAAAGTATTGGTTGTAATAAACCTTTCCCCTGACACCGAAGAAGTGCTGTTGGATCCGTATGAAGACTACAGCATTGCCCATCTTAAACTGCTTTCCGGGACACCGAATGTAAAGTTGCCGAGGGACGGCAGGTATGTTACGCTGCCGCCGTATGCGGTACAGGTATGGAAATTTTAAATGCCGTAAAATTTTTATACTCCTCTACGTTTTTCATTTTTTTTGCTGTGATATTAACCTAATGTAAAGTACGGCAATCCCCATGTTTTGCTGTGCTGGCGGTAATCGCGCATTCTTAACGCTGTGATTTTTTGGGTTTGTAAAAAATTGATTAACAAAAACATAACTGTTATTTTATTTAATAGAAACCTCTTTGGGGCATCGTAATTATAATTTTGGTTGCATTTGAAAAAATAAATCCAATAAAAAAATTATGATGAAAATTTTACGACAGAAAATGTCCGCCTTACTCACTCTTGCAGCCCTGATGATCGGTGTGCTTTCGTGGGGACAGGCATTTACCCTTACCCATGGATTTGGCGGCCCAAGCGGTGTGCCTGCAGGAATCCAGATTGTGTCCTATGACGGTGTTACGGCATGCAGCACAACTTCAAACGGAGCTAATGCAGTGACTACACTCCGGCTGAAAGCCATGCCCGGCTATAATTTTACAGTTACGGGTATTTCAGGAACAGGTGTGCGAAGTAATTCCGGAGCAAGCCTCTTTACCATTGTGTATGTAAACAATGGCAATACAAATACGGGAACCGCGGCTACTATCAGCGGCAGCTCAAGCTGTTCGGGTACGGCAGCATTAAATTCCCTTGTCGTCCCCCCAGCCAACCAACTGGTTCCGGAAAATGCTACGGTCGACATCAAAGTACAGCGTGCCCCGGGAAGTACATCCGGATTAGGGTACAGCCACGTAAAATCAATCGTGATCCACGGTGTTGTTTCTCCGTCCGCTCCTCAGGCTCCTGTGGCTACAGCAGCTACAGATATTGTATCTACAGGGTTTATGGCCAACTGGAATTCGGTGACAGGCGCTACCGGCTACCGGCTTGATGTAGCTACCGATGCTGCTTTTACCCAAATGCACGAGATATATGACAATTTCGCAGTATCGGGAACTTCGCAGTTTTGTGATATCGATATCCTTGCCAATACAACCTATTATTACAGGGTGCGTGCGGAAATCAATACTGCTTCATCGGACGATTCCAACACTATTTCTCTAACTACGCCTAACCCTGTTCCTGCAACTGTGGTAACAACCCAGATTCTTCCGGCAGGCATTACAGCATCGACGGCAACAGCAGGCGGGAACGTAACCGATGACGGGCAGGATGTAGTATCAGCGCGCGGCACGGTATATGCCACCACGGCAAACCCTACCACGGCTTCGTCTCTTACAACTGACGGCACAGGGGAGGGTACTTTTACCAGTAACCTGGCCTCGCTTTCTCCAAATACGCAATATTTCTACAGGGCCTATGCTACCAACAGCACAGGGACATCCTATGGAGCTGAATATTCATTCTGGACGCACGCCAATACTCCGGGTGTACCGGTTACAAGCAACCCTTCGCTTTTTGCGCTGGATATCGCATTGAATGTAAACGGCAACCCTGCCAATACACTGTATGCCATCAGGATTAACGGCGGCGGCAATACCGATATGTATGTGGATGCCAATGGCAACCTTACAGACACCATCGTATGGCTCACTGCTTCACAATGGGGGGCTATCATAAGTGTCGACGTAATCCAGCCCAATACTGCTTATTCGTTTGACGTTGCGGCACAGAATGGCGCAGGCGTTCAGACACCATGGAGCACGGCGGGTACAGGTACTACCGCTGCGCTTGCCGGCCCAACTACGCTTACTTTGATAAGCAACACCATCGACTTTGAGCCGGCATGCCTTAGCACTGACCCGAACGGGGCAATTGGCACCATTACTTTTGATGCTACGAACCTTAGCGGACAGGGCATCGGGCTTGGCGATGTGGCCATCAGCGGCCCGAACGGTGCAGATTTGGAAGGCATCAGCTTTAGCGGAAGCGCTACAGGCACATTTGACGAGGGCGCCTATCTGCTGGAAGATGTGGAAGAAGGTGAAGATGTAACGGTATATGTACGTTTTGACCCTACCGCAGGCGTTAGCTACGGCACGCTTACTTTCGAAATAAAATTGGTTGACCCAATGAACATCACGGCCAACCCGCTGACGCTGGATGTGGTAATCGTTGACCTTCCTGAAGCTCCTGCTGCGCAAACCGTATGCAACGGCTCTACCGTGGCCGACCTCCAGACAACCTCAGGAACCGGCATTAAGTGGTACACTGCCCAAACCGGCGGTACTGCCCTTGCAATGACAGAAGTGCTTACTGCCCAAACTTACTACGCTTCGCAAAGCATAGGCGACTGCGAAAGCGGAAGGATCCCTGTAGCACTTACCGTAAACCCTATACCGGATGCGCCTGTTGCCGCTGCACAGGCATTCTGCGGGACATCAACTGTGGCCGACCTTGTTGTAACTACAGGCACAGCCCCAAAATGGTACAATGTTGAAACAGGTGGTACTGAGCTTGCCGAAACAGAAGCCATAGCTACAGGCAACTACTATGTAACGCAAACCGTAAACGGCTGCGAAAGTCCAAGGACTATGGTTGCCGTTACCGTGAACGCAATCCCTGATGCGCCGGTTGCTGCCGCACAGGCATTTTGCGGTGCAAATACAGTGGCTGACCTTTCCGTAACTACAGGCTTAGCGCCAAAATGGTACGAAGCCGAAACAGGCGGGACAGAGCTTGCCGCAACTGTTGCCATAACAACAGGCACTTACTATGTGTCGCAAACGGTAAACGGTTGCGAAAGCCCGAGGACAATGGTTAACGTAACCGTTAACACAATCCCTGCCGCACCGGTGGTTGACGATGTGCAGCCTTTCTGTACGCAGGCAACTGTGGCCGACCTGGAAGCTACGGGCGAAGGCATACTATGGTACACTACGCCGACAGGCGGTACAGCACTTGCAGAAACTACTGCCCTGACAGCAGGTACATCGATATACTATGCCTCACAAACGGTTAATGGGTGTGAGAGTACACTGAGATCGGCTGTAGCGGTACAGCTTACCGTTACTGCTGCCCCGGCAGCATCGGCACAGGCATTTTGTGGCGAGTCTACCGTAAGCGAACTTATGTCGGGCGGAACTGCCGTTCAGTGGTATGCTGACGAAACCGGCGGTACAGCCCTTGAAGATACGGCCAGCCTCGAAACAGCTACATATTATGTGACCCAGACCATAAACGGCTGCGAAAGCCCAAGGACTCCTGTAGCCGTAACTGTTAATACCATACCAGATACCCCAACGGCTGCTGCCCAGGACTTCTGCGGAAGCGCCATCGTGAGTCAGCTTGCTGTTACGACAGGAACCAACGCACTTTGGTACCAGGACGAAACCGGAGGTACTGCACTTGCGGGTAATGCCGCACTCGCAACAGGAACCTACTATGTATCGCAAACCGTGAACGGATGCGAAAGCCCAAGGGCTGCCGTTGCTGTTACGGTAAACACGGTACCTGCCGTTCCTGCCACCATGCCGCTTACCTTTTGTAATGCCGCAACGGTAGACGGGCTTACTGCGACAGGTGATAACCTTCAGTGGTATGCCGCCGCCACAGGTGGCGAGGCTCTTGAAGCGTCTGCCGCTGTACAATCAGGATTATATTATGTTACGCAAACAGTGAACGGATGCGAAAGCGTAAGGACTGCCGTACAGGTAACACTGAATGTTACTATGGCGCCAACGGCTGCTACACAATCGTTTTGTAATGCCGCTACTGTGGCTGACCTTGAAGTTACAACCGGTACAGCTGTAAAATGGTACGAAGCCGAAACAGGCGGAACGGAACTGGATGCTGAGGCTGCCCTTGAAACAGCGACCTACTACGTGTCGCAAACCATTAACGGATGTGAAAGCCCAAGGACACCGGTAGCTGTTACTGTGACGGAGGTGACGGACATCACCGGTGAAGGGGAGCAGGAATTTGAGGCAGGCGAAACATTGGCCGACCTTGAAGTGGAAGGCGATAATATCGTATGGTATGCTGAAGAAGATCTTATAAATGTGCTTCCTGAAACAACCCTCCTTTCAGACGGCAACACATATTACGCTGTGGCTGCCCAGGGTGGGTGTACAAGCGATGTTTTTGCGGTAGTTGTTGATGAGGTGCTAAGTGCAGGCGGATTTGATAAAGCCGGCCTTAGCTGCTATCCGAACCCCGTGAATGATGTGCTGAACCTTTCTTACCGTGAAGCCATCTCAGGAGTAGTGGTGTACAACTTATTGGGCCAGCCGGTCCTTACGGCAACTCCAAACGCTGCGTCGGCCACGATAGACCTGTCATCGCTTGCCGGTGGGAACTATATTGTAAAAATAACATCGGGCGACAGCTCGGCAACCATAAAAGTAATTAAGCGATAGGTTATTAATTGTTTTTGTGATAAAGGGCTCCCAAAATAAATGGGAGCCTTTTTTATAAACTCATTTCGAAAAAGCGAGACGAATGTAATGTTTAAATTAAGGAGGCATCCTTTGAATTGGAGGATACTTTGGAGTCTTTAGGGGATATGAGGCGGTGATAAACAAAAAGGGTCCCGCTAATTGCAGAACCCGGATATCCCTTAAATATTCTTGAGGGCCAGGGAGGTTAGTTGGGATATCCTGGAGTCCCATTCCTCAGTCTTGTGGAACTGGTTGGAAGGAATCCTCCATATCTTTGTTTCATGGATGCATTCGCCAAACTTTTCGAGTTCTTTGGCGGTAGCATAATCTTTCAGTTTTTCAATCCCGCACATGGCGATGATACCCATTTCGGGGTAAATATTAAGGCTGTGCACGGCAAACAGGATATCGGTTATCCTTTTTCGCTGTTCTGTTGGTGCGGCGGCTACTACCAGTATGTTCCTTTTCTTAATGGTCAGCAGGTAATTGGCCGGCCCGATTTCGGTTACAGCCAACGGCTTTAAAGTAGCCATGCCTGTTTCATCTATATATAATTCTTTTATTGAAGATGGGTTAAGGCGTTTACAAATATCTTTTACGGTGGCAGATTTTCCGGAACTTTTCGATCCTTTAATTATTATGTATTTCATTTAGGGTAACAAGGTGTTTTTGGTGACCTCAAGGTACTGAAACGTGTTAAATAAATCTTAAAAAAACCTACAAAATAAGGCATAGACAAAGTATAGACAACGTATTTATATTGATTTAAAAATCAAACTATTATGTTTAAATGGCAAAATGTGTAGTCCTATGTTGTAGTAAAAAGGGAAGTTTTTTTAAATTCAGGAAGTCATTTTCTGCGTGCAGGGAAGCAGAATCCTGCAATCATGAATGAGTCTCGGAAGCCCTGTCAGCAGCGGTTTTTAAGCTAGTTTATAGAGGCAGGGCCGATACTTTTCCATTTCGAACGAAGTTTACGGAGAGAGAAATCTCGAATGATAACGTAAATAAATTGAGATTTCTCCCGTTGGTCGAAATGGAAGGGCCGCACCTGTCGTTGAATGTGTTTCCATTTCGAACGGAGTTTACGAAGTGAGAAATCTCAGGTGATAACGTAAATAAATTGAGATTTCTCCCGTTGGTCGAAATGGAAGAACGAGATTTCTCCCGTTGGGACGAATGAAAGGGGGATGTTTTCCATTTCGAACGGAGTTTACTGAGAGAGAAATCTCGGGTGATAACGTAAATAAGTTGGGGATTTCTCCTGCTGTAGAAATGGAAACTGCGGAATAGGAATCAATAAAAAAGCCATCTTTTCAGACGGCTTAGTATCGTTAATCAAACTCCGACGTAAAGAACAGCTTTACGCTCGGGTATTTGGATTGTGTCATTTGTATGGAGAAATCCGAGTCGGCCAAAAATACCAGCTGCCCGAATTTGTCTTTGGCCAAAAATTTCTGCTTGATGCGCTTGAATTCGGCGAACTCCTCGTTCTTCGGGTCGTCCGGCTTTACCCAGCAGGCTTTGTAGGCCGGGAAGTTTTCGTAGGAACACTTGGCGCCATATTCATGCTCCAGGCGGTACTGGATTACTTCATACTGCAGCGCGCCCACGGTACCGATGACCTTACGGCCATTCATTTCGAGGGTAAATAGCTGTGCCACACCTTCGTCCATCAGCTGGTCGATGCCTTTTTCAAGCTGCTTGGCCTTCATTGGGTCGGCATTGTTGATGTAGCGGAAGTGCTCCGGGGAGAAGCTCGGGATGCCCTTAAAGCTCATTTGTTCGCCCTCGGTAAGCGTGTCGCCTATCTTAAAGTTGCCCGTGTCGTGCAGGCCGACAATATCGCCGGGGTAGGACACGTCCACAATTTCCTTTTTCTCCGCAAAAAAAGCATTCGGGCTGGAGAATTTCAGGTTCTTGTTATGGCGTACGTGCAGGTAGGGCTTGTTGCGCTCGAACTTACCCGAAACAATCTTCACGAACGCGATACGGTCGCGGTGCTTTGGGTCCATGTTGGCGTGTATCTTGAATACAAAGCCGGCAAACTTGTCCTCATCGGGCTTCACTTCGCGGGTATCGCTGTCCTTAGGCCTTGGCGAAGGGGCGATCTCGATGAAGCAGTCCAACAGTTCTCGCACCCCAAAGTTGTTGAGTGCCGAACCGAAGAACACCGGCTGCAGTTTGCCGTCAAGGTAGGCCTGGCGGTCGAATGCCGGGTACACCTCGTCGATAAGCTCCAGTTCCTCGCGGAGCTTCACTGCCGGCTTTGCGCCGATGATATTGTCGAGTTCCGGGTTGTTGATGTCCGAAAACGCTATGGTTTCTTCTATGTTCTTACGGCTGTCGCCGCTGAACAGGTTGATGTTCTTTTCCCAGATGTTGTAGATGCCCTGAAAGTCGTAGCCCATGCCGATGGGGAAGCTGAGAGGGGTAACGGTAAGGCCGAGCTTTTGCTCCACCTCGTCCATCAGGTCGAACGCATCCTTACCCTCACGGTCCAATTTATTGATGAAAACCAGCATCGGGATATTGCGCATGCGGCACACCTGTACGAGCTTTTCGGTCTGTTCCTCGACCCCTTTTGCCACGTCGATCACCACGATAACGCTGTCTACCGCGGTAAGGGTACGGAAGGTATCCTCGGCAAAGTCCTTGTGGCCGGGCGTATCGAGGATATTGATCTTTTTATCCTTGTAATTGAAAGCAAGCACCGATGTCGCCACCGAGATACCCCTCTGGCGCTCGATCTCCATGAAGTCGGACGTTGCGCCCTTCTTTATCTTGTTGCTCTTTACGGCGCCGGCCTCCTGTATCGCGCCCCCGAAAAGGAGCAGCTTTTCGGTTAGCGTGGTCTTACCCGCATCGGGGTGCGAGATGATGCCGAAGGTGCGCCTTCTTTCAATTTCTTCTTTAAAACTCATGGGTATGCTTTTTATAAAACCGTGCAAAAATAGGGTTTATATTTTGGAAAACATAGTTTTGGGGAAATTGGGTATATTTGAGTTCAGTAATTAAAACGCAAAATGGTTTCATTAGTTAAGGTTGTAGATTGGGATTTGGTTGTAAAGTCGACCGCATTAGCGGTTCCATGTATAGCTACTTATATTGGTTATAGATTTGGACTTAAGTCTAAGAAAACAGAAATTTTAATACAACAAAAAGTCGCAGCTTTTCAGCAAATTAATGAAGGGCTGACAGATTTTAAGCGTTATCTTATGGCAGTAATTGCTGAAAATTCAGGAAATGAATTTGCACCACATCCAGAAGAAGGCGAAGGAGCACTTACTCATAGAGAGAAACTGCACAGGCTTTATGAAAAACATTCTATATTTTTGAGTAGTAAAAGTCGTAAAGAATTTGAAGATTTAATTGGCGAAATGAGTTTACTAAATAATGCTGAACTTAATATTGCAGCAGATAAAAATACAGATATTAATTGGATGTCTGGCTATCCAATATTTGTTGATAAAGTAGATAGAGTCATTGCGGCACTTTACAAAGATCTGAATTTATAAAGATTGCTTCGTCGTTCCTCCTCGCAAAGACTCAAACGTTCTACGTGTGTTTACAAACCTCTCAAGGAAAAATCCGCGCAAACCCGCCAAAATTCCCATCACCTATACTCCCTATTTACACACAATAAGCATTTTACCCTCAATATTTTCCCACATATCCCTGAAAACACTATTTTTACAGCTACAGTTTTTAATTGCTAAGAAAAAGTGTGCCAACCAACAAACTCCAATCCCCTGATAACGAAGCTGGCGCGATGGCTGCCGGTACTCATTATATTTAATGTAATGCAGCTGCCGGCCCAGCAGGACCCGCAGTATACGCAGTATATGTACAACACTCTTACCGTAAATCCGGGCTATACCGGGTCGACCGGCAATCTCGAGGCGACGTTGCAGCACCGCACGCAGTGGGTCGGCATTGATGGGGCGCCGCAAACACAGGCGTTTACCATCCATGCGCCTATGCTGGCCGATAATGTCGGGCTGGGACTGAGCGTAGTAAACGACAGGCTTGGGCCATCTAACGAGACTTTTGTCAATGGGAATTTCTCCTATACACTGCCGTTGGGGGCCGATACCAAAATTGCTTTCGGGCTTCGTGCCGGCGCCCGTATGCTCAACATCGACTGGTCCAAAGGCCGGTACTACCAGGAGGGCGACCCGCTGCTGAATACCAACATCAACAACAGGATAAACGCTACCATTGGGTCGGGCATCTATGTGTACGACGAGAAATGGTATGCCGGTGTTTCGGTGCCGAACTTTTTGCGGTCGGATTATTATGATGACGTGCAGGAGGCTACGGTGTCGGACCGGCTGCACTATTACGTGATGGGCGGCTATGTGTTCGACCTGACGGACGACCTGAAATTCAAGCCGGCAGTGCTGGGCAAGATCGTTTCGGGTTCGCCGCTCATTGTAGATGCCTCGGCCAACTTCCTGATACAAAATACGGTTACGCTGGGCGCTTCCTACCGTTGGGACGATTCGGTGAGCGCGCTGGCCGGCTTCCAGATCACCAAGAGCATCTTTGCGGGGTATTCGTATGACTACTCGGTTACGGAATTGAACAAGTATAATGACGGTTCGCACGAGATCATCCTGAGGTTCCAGTTGGTGCCGTCGGGTTCACGCGTCAAATCGCCACGGTTCTTCTAAAATTGCAAACTATGAAAAGAACATTATTTTTACTGGCTTTCCTTTTTTGCATGACACAGGGCTTTGCGCAAAAGCTCCTGAAAGCCGACCGCAAGTATGCCGCCTTCGAATATACCGAAGCCGCAAAATTATATGAAGACTATTTGGCTGATGCCAAAAAACCGAAAGCTGAGGTAGTGGCCAAAGCCGCCGACTCCTATTATTATATCAATAATATGGGGAGCGCGCTGCGGTGGTATTCCAAACTCCATGAATTGCAGGGCGGGAAAATGAGCGACACGCACTTCCACCGCTACCTGCTGGCCCTGCGCGCCGGAGAGAAATATGAAGTGGCTGATGAATTGCAGTTCAGCCGGATGGAGGCGAGGGGCGACCTGAATGGCATGGGCAGGATGATGCACCAAAAGGCCAACTTTTTTGATTACAGGAACGGCCTTACCGACCATGCAAAGTATAGCGTATCTAACCTGGCGGTCAATTCAAATAAAGCCGACTTTGGCGTGGCATGGTATGGCGATAAGGTAGTGTATGCCTCCAGCCGGGATACCGTAGGCAAAAAGAAATATTCCTGGAACGACCAGCCCTACCTGGTGTTGTATGAGGCCAAACGCGACACCGCTACCGGGGCATTTTCTAAAGACAAAAAGTTTTTGCAGAAAGGCCAGACTACGTACCACAATGCGGCGGCTATTTTTTCGCCTGACCTGAAAACGGTGTACTTCAGTGTAAACAATGTGAAGAAAGGCAACAAGCTGGTGGACGATCAAAAAGGGACGAACAACATACAAATAGTAAAAGGCACCATAAAGGGCGACAAACTCGAAAAGCAGGAGAAGCTGCCATTTTGCAGTGAAGATTTTTCGGTGGGGCACCCCGCTCTGAGTGCCGATGGCAAGTATATGTTTTTTGTGTCGGATATGCCGGGCGGGTATGGCGAAACGGATCTTTACTATGTGGAAATTTACAGCGACGGTACTTTTGGAACGCCGGTAAATGCCGGGCCGGACATCAATACCATAGGGAGGGAGATGTTCCCTTATGTGCAGGGCGATACACTCTATTTTTCTTCGGATGCGCATTACGGGCTGGGCGGCCTGGATGTGTTCTCTGTAAAAATCGGCAAGGACATGGAGTTCGCTTTCCCACTGAATATGGGTGAGCCCATCAACAGCAATGGCGATGATTTTGGGTTTATCATCAACGAAAGAGGAACTTCAGGTTACCTGTCGTCCAACCGCAAAGGCGGTAAGGGTGACGATGATATTTATTTTTTTAAACAGGAAAGGCAGAAGCCGTGTACTTATACAATCTCCGGCACGGTTCGGAATAAAAAAGACGGGCTGCCTATTGCAGGCGTAAGATTGTTGACAGCACATAGCGACTCGGTTGTTTCCGCGATTACTGACATACATGGGAAATATACTTTCAACGCTCCATGCAGTTTAAAACAACACATCACTGCCTCCAAAGAAGGCTATTCTTCAGACGGGAAAGATGTGGAAACGGGGAAAGTGACCGGCGAACTTAAAAATGTCGACTTTGTTTTAGGTAAGTACGAAGAGCTGGTACGCATTGAGGATAACGTAGAGAAGATCGATATCAACCCTATTTATTTTGACTTCGACCAATACTATGTTACCCCGCAGGGCGCTGCCGAGCTGGACAAAGTAGTGTATGTGATGCAGCATTTCCCGGATATCATCATTAGAATCGAATCGCACACCGACTCCCGGGGTAAAGACGACTACAACATGCGCCTTTCGGATGACAGGGCTAAGTCGACGTTCAGTTATATCATTGCAAAGGGCATCGACCCGAAACGCATTGAAAGCGTGCATGGCTATGGCGAATCCCGCCTCCGCAACCAATGCAGCAACGATGTGGAGTGTACCGAAGAGGAGCACCAACTGAACCGAAGGAGTGATTTTATAATTGTGAGGAAGTAGGCCTCACGTTTTCCATTTCGAACGGAGTTTACGGAGTGAGAAATCTCGGTTACATCCGTGAACTTGAGTTTTCTCCCTCCGGTCGAAATGGAAGAGGGGCTCTCGTCGAAATGCGTTTTCCATTTCGAACGGAGTTTACGGAGTGAGAAATCTCTCAGTTGGCTTCCGTGAATTTGAGATTTCTCCCTTCGGTCAAAATGGAAGAGGGGCTCTCGTCGAAATGCGTTTTCCATTTCGAACGGAGTTTACGGAGTGAGAAATCTCTCAGTTGGCTTCCGTGAACTTGAGATTTCTCCCTTTGGTCGAAATGGAAGAGGGGCTCTCGTCGAAATGCGTTTTCCATTTCGAACGGAGTTTACGGAGAGAGAAATCTCTCAGTTGGCTTCCGTGAATTTGAGATTTCTCCCTTTGGTCGAAATGGAATAGAGAGATTTCTCCCGTTGGTCGAAATGGAAGAGGGGATGTCGTCGAAATGCGTTTTCCATTTCGAACGGAGCCTGCGGAGAGAGAAATCTCAGTAAAGATCAAATCTCATCATTAAGGAACTTCCAATCAGGATTGAATTCGGATATAAGGGCATCTTTCTTACTGCGCCTCCATTTTTTTAGCTCTGTTTCTCTGTCGATAGCGATTTGAACATCAGAATAATGCTCCCAATATATCAGATAGAAACATCGGTATTTTGCAGTAAATGCTTTGGATAACGGATCTGGCGTGTTGTGATTGTAAACCCTGTCCCTTAAATCTTTGGTGAAACCGATATATAGTACGGTTTTGACTTTATTAGTCATTATGTACACATAGTAATTATGGGTTCCGAGTGTATTTTGCATATACTAAAATAATGTTTTTTTTTAGATTCTTCCGTTGGTCGGGATGCGTTTTCCATTTCGAACGGAGCTTACGGAGAGAAATCTCGGTTGCATCCGTGAACTTGAGATTTCTCCCTTTGGTCGAAATGGAAGAGGGGCTGTCGTCGAAATGCGTTTTTTCCATTTCGAACGGAGTTTACGGAGAGAGAAATCTTGGTTAATATTCGTGAACTTGAGATTTCTCCCGTTGGTCGAAATGGAATAGAGAGATTTCTCCCTTCGGTCGAAATGGAAGAGGGGATTTCTCCTGCTGTCGGGATGGAAAAATAGAAAATTGACAAACAAACAAAAGCCCAAAGGTTCCGTAAACCTTTGGGCTTTCGTTATCTTTTTAAGGATTACACTAATAAAAGGAGTCGTCCGTTTCATGTCCCGGGCCGGCAAGGAGCAGGCTCAGGGCGGCCAAAAATGTAAAGATATTCTTCATAGCGGGTCAGATAAGGGTGCGAAAGTGTTTCGTACTTTAAATATAGACAATTAAATTGACATAAACCCTCATAATGCAAAATATATTCTTGTTTAGTCTTTATGAATTGTTACTTTTGTTGGTCGCAAAATGCCACGTATACTTTTTGCGCTTACATTGCGTTTACTAACGGTACTTTATAAATTTACAGTTATAATGAAATTAAAACATGTTCTTGCTGGCCTTATGTTCACGGCCATTGCCATTACAGGGTGCAAATCTACACAGGGGAATTCGGCAGAAGCCAAGAAAGAAACCCTTTTTACCATTGACAACAAACCGTATTATACCGACGAATTTATCAGGGTTTACAACAAGAACCTTGACCTTGTAAAGGATGATTCGCAAAAAGACCTCGACAACTACCTCGACCTTTTCATTGGCTACAAGCTTAAGGTGAACAAAGCCTATAAGCTGGGCCTGCAGGAAGGAAAAAAATACCAGGGCGAGCTGAAAACGTACCGTACGCAGCTGTCTAAAAATTACCTGACCGACTCTAAAGTAACCACTGCGCTCATTAATGAAGCCTACGAACGATCCAAAAAAGAGATCAACGCATCTCACATTTTGTTCCTCGCCGATGAGAACGCCCTGCCGGCCGATACGCTGAAGGCCTACAATAAAGCCGTGGATGTACGCAAAAAAATAATGGCAGGCGAAGATTTTGGCAAGCTGGCCGCACAATATTCCGAAGACCCCTCCGCAAAGGAGAATAATGGCAGCCTGGGCTACTTCAGCGTGTTCAGGATGGTGTACCCGTTTGAGTCGGGAGCTTATAACACCCCGAAAGGGCAGGTGTCGCAGCCCATCCGTACGCGTTTTGGCTACCACTTAATTAAGGTGAACGACGTGAGGGAAAACAGGGGCGACATCACCGCGGCGCACATCATGATCATGAAGCCCAAGAAAGACAATCCCGAAGAAGCCGCCAAGGCTAAAAATACCATCAACGAAATATACCAGAAGCTGCAGCAGGGCGAGGATTTTGCCGCGTTGGCAAAACAGTTTTCACAGGACAAATCGACCTCTGCGGGGGGCGGCCAGCTGAACAGGTTCAGCTCAGGCGAACTAAGCTCTACCGTGTTTGAGGATCATGCCTTTGCACTGACAAAGCCGGGCCAGATATCGGAACCTTTTGAATCGGCTTTCGGATGGCACATCGTAAAGCTGATAGAAAAGCATCCGGTAAAAACGCTTGATGAGGTTAAGCCGGATTTCGAGAACAGGATACGCAAGGACGACCGCTCGAAGCTTATTGCGGAATCGATGACCAAAAAGCTGAAGAAGAAATATAGCGTTAAAAAGGATAATGCCGGCTATGAGCTTGCCGTAAAAGCAATAACTGACAGTATTTATTCGGGAGCATGGAAGCTGCCTGCAAACCTTGACGACTATAAGGGAAAAACGGTGCTTGTGATCAATAACGACGGCAAGGCAGATGCTAAAACGTTCCTTGAATATGTAAATGCCCAGCAAAGGTCGCCGCAAACCGCAAAGCCGGTTTCGAGGCTGGCATCGGTTTTGTTTGATAAGTTTACCGAAGAGCAGCTGAATGTATATTATAATGACAACCTTGAGAAGGAATTTCCTGAGTTTGCCGTGGTGATGGAGGAGTACCGCGACGGGCTGCTGCTGTTTGACCTTATGGAGAAGGAAATTTGGGACAAAGCCAAAAACGATACCATTGGGCTGCAGAAATTTTATGACATGAACAAGGCGAACTACCAATGGAAGAACAGGGTAGAGGCTGATGTATACTCATCTACCGATGAGAAAATGGTGAAACAGGCCAAAGAACTGTTAGCACAGGGCAAGGATGCTGCCTTTATCAAAGAGAAGCTGAACGTGGACAAAAAGGTGAACATCATCGAAAAATCGGGCACCTTTGAGGAGGGAAGCGACGCACTGCCAAAACAGGCGGTATGGAAAACGGGTGTTTCTGACATCATCCGTGAAGGGAACTACTACTATGTGGTAAAGATCAACAAGCAAATGCCTGCCGGTGCGAAAACACTCGATGAGGCAAGGGGCCGTGTGATCAACGATTACCAGCAATACCTGGAGGCCAATTGGGTAACGGAGCTGAAGAAAGAATTTACCATAAAGGTAAACCAGGATACTTTTGAAAAAGTAAAGAAACAGATCAATAAAAAGTAATGAAACGTTACCTGCTGCCACTACTGGGACTGCTGGCTTTTTCCTGCAACGATGCCGGGGAAGGGCAGAAACCGCAAGCCGTGGCAAGGGTGGGTGATGCGTATTTATACCGCGACGACCTGAAGGGGATTGTTCCGGCGGGTACCCCGAAAGAGGACAGCATAGCCATCGTAAAGAGCTACATAGACCGCTGGGCTTCGCAAAAGCTGCTGTACAGCAGGGCACAGGTGAACCTGAGCAAGGAGAAGCAGGAGGAATATGACGAACTGATACGCCAGTATAAAGTAGACCTGTATACCAAGGCTTACATGGAGGAGATCGTGAAGTCGAGGGTAGATACGGTAATTGCTGAGGAGGAACTGGTAAAATATTATAACGATAATAAAGGGAATTTTCGCACTACCGGAACCCTTGTGAGGCTCAGGTACATACGGATGGATAAGGAACACCCGAAGTTAGGCACCGTGAAAAGCAGGTTTGGCAGCGGCAATAAAAAGGACCTGAAGGCGTTAAATGACATGGCGATACAGTTTAAAAGCTACGCCTTTAACGATACTACCTGGGTAGAGATGAATGAGGTGTACAGCAAGCTGCCCTTCATCACGCCCGACAACAGGGACAAATACATTGGCAGCGGCATAAGCTACCAATACCCGGATTCGACGGATGTGTATCTGGTAAAGGTGTCCCGAGTGATAGACAGGAACCAGGTGGCACCGTTTGAATACATAAGGCCCACATTGGAACAGGTAATAATAAATAACAGGAAGCTGGAGTTAATAAAGAAGTTTGAAAAAGAGATAACGGATGATGCGATTAAAGACAAAAAGTATGAAGTTTATAAATAGGCTTGCCCTTTTGGGTGTATTGGCATTTTTTGGGATGGCCGCCAGTGCACAGGAGATTATACCTGAAACCCCGAAAGATACGGTAAAACCTGCCATGCCGCAGGGGCGTACCAAAGTTGACGGTGTAATTGCCGTAGTGGGCGACTTTGTGGTGCTGGAGTCGGACATTGACCTTATGTACCGCGAAATGCAGGCGCAGGGCATGCCGATACAGGAAATACCCCGTGGGGAACTGCTGGGCAAACTGATGGAAGACAAGCTGTATGCGCACCATGCGATACAGGACAGTATCATTGTGACCGATGCTGAGGTAAACGAGACCATGAACAGGCAGATTGACTTTTTTGTACAGCAGATCGGTTCGGAAGAAAAGATGGTGAAGTACTTCAAGAAGAAAAACATTGAGGCATTCAGGACAGAGCTTTCGGAACTTATAAAGAACCAGAAGCTTACCGAGCAGATGCAGAAAAAGATAATGGATGAGGTGGAGATTACCCCTGAAGAGGTAAGGCAGTACTTTGCCCAGTTTAAGAAAGAGGAATTGCCTGTATTCGGGGCGGAGATGGAAGTGGCGCAGATCGTGATAAAACCCGAGGTAACGCAGGCCGAAAAGCAAATAGTCATTGACCGCCTCAGGCAGATAAAAAAGGATGTAATTGATGGTTCCAGCTTTTACAGCAAGGCCGTGCTCTATTCGGAAGACCCGGGTTCGCGGTCAAGCGGGGGCTTTATCAAGATGAACCGGAAGTCGCCGCTGGTAAAGGAATTCAAGGATGCGGCTTTCAGTACTGATGAAGGGCAGATATCGGAGCCGTTCGAAACCGAATACGGTTTCCATATCATCTATGTGGAAAAAATACGCGGACAGGACCTGGATGTTAGGCACATACTGCTTTCGCCAAAGGTGACCACTGAAGCGTTGGTAAAAGCAAAAGAGAAAATTGAGAGGATAAGGCAGCGCATTGTGAGTGGTGAAATATCATTTGCCGATGCGGCACGCTCGGAGTCGGAAGATAAAGAGACGCGCAACAGCGGCGGACTGCTGATGAACCCAAGGACGCTTGAGACGCGTTTTGAGCTGACCAAGCTGCCGCCGGAAGTTTATGGTGATGTAGAATCGCTGAAGGACGGCGAGGTATCGCAGCCCATACTGGTGGAAGGTCAAAGGGGTGAAAAGACATACAAGCTGTATACGGTAGCTAACCGCTACGACCAGCACACAGCCGACTATGCCAAGGACTATACCCGAATCAAGGATCTTGCCCTCAGGGAAAAGCAGAAGAAGGCAATTGCCAAGTGGAGTGACCAGAAAATCAAGGATACCTACATAAAGATAAGCCCGGAGTACCAGAATTTCCCGTTTGTGAACAACTGGACAAAAAAATAAGGGGTATTGCCTTAAGGGTATAGGTGATACTGTAAAAATATTTATTAAGTTTGAAGGGTTGTCTTGTACGTGTTGTCATTTCGAACGCATCCGCCGCGGCGGAGGAGTGAGAAATCTCGGTTATAGGGATTGAGATTTCTCCTCTCGTAGAAATGACAGGGAAACTCGGTAAGGCAACCTTTTAATTTTATCCGATAAAACACTATGTCAGACGTAGCAGCGATACAGAATTTAGTCACAAGGCAAAAAGAGCTTAAAAAGGAAATATCGAAAATAATAATAGGCCAGGAGGAAGTAGTGGGCCAGATTGTGCTGAGCATCTTTGCCGGGGGGCATGCCCTGCTGGTAGGTGTGCCGGGATTGGCAAAAACGCTGATGGTAAACACTATATCGCAGGCGCTGGGGCTCGACTTTAAGCGCATCCAGTTTACGCCCGACCTGATGCCGAGCGACATCCTGGGCAGTGAGATCCTGGATGAGAACAGGCAGTTTAAATTCATAAAGGGACCTATATTCTCTAACATCATCCTTGCGGATGAGATCAACCGTACGCCGCCAAAGACACAGGCGGCACTGCTTGAAGCGATGCAGGAAAAGGCGGTAACCATTGCGGGGCATCACCATAAGCTGTCGCTGCCTTATTTTGTACTGGCTACCCAAAACCCGATTGAGCAGGAGGGAACCTACCCGCTGCCGGAAGCACAGCTGGACCGTTTCATGTTTGCCATAAAGCTCGACTATCCTACTTTTGCCGAAGAGGTACAGGTAGTAAAAAGCACTACCAGCGACAACACCGAAAAAATTACGCCTTTGTTTACCGCCCAGGAGATACTGGACTTCCAGCACCTGATACGCCGCATACCGGTGGCCGACAATGTGGTGGAATATGCTGTGACACTTGTCGGGAAGACCCGTCCGGGCAGCCCGCTGGCAAATGATTATGTAAAGAACTACCTCGACTGGGGTGCAGGGCCGCGCGCCTCGCAAAACCTTATCCTGGCCGCAAAGACCCATGCTGCACTGAACGGCAAGTACTCGCCCGACATTGAAGATGTACAGGCAGTGGCTACCGGTATATTGAGGCACCGCATAATCAAGAACTACAAGGCGGATGCCGAAGGCATCACCGAGGAAATGATAATCAAGAAGCTGTTTTAGGACAGCTTTTTTTTATCTGTTCATTTTGCCGTAATGAGATTTCTCACTCCAGGCTGCGTTCGAAATGGAAAGGCCCTTTTGAAGGGGATACGCCTGCGTGAGGGATTGCTTCGCCAATTCGGCTTTCAGCCTCGGGTGAGGCGGTATCCTGCGGAGGCACGGAGCAGATAAAGCCGATAGCCCGGCGCGCAAAGCAATGGAGCGCCACGCCCAAATGTAAAGATTATGAACTTCTTAAAAATTGATAATTTAATATTGTCAACAGATTTTTATTAACCTGTTAATAATATCTCGGAAAAATTATTTACAATACAATAAAATGAATGTAATATTAGTTATATATTTATGGCGCAACTAAAAAAACATTATGAAGACATTACTAAAATTCACGCCTGAGCTTTACTTTATGGGTTTGGGCATTTTTTGGGCGGCCGATAATTATTTTACAGGGGATGTATATAATTATTTTGCCCTTTTAATTGTATGGCTGATGTTCCTCCAGCTATTTTACAAAAACCGTTTCCTTGGGCTTATTTACGGCAGTGCCTTTGGGATCGCTTCGGCGTACATGGCACTTTGGGCGCATCCGGAGTCGGGGGCATTTGAAAAATTTGCTGTCAGCGCGCTCGAGTTCCAGTTAGTCGTTTGGGGCGTATTCGGCATGGGCATGCTTATGGCCGGCCTGATGCTCTACCGCTTCGCTACGGTTAAATACAACTATAACGAAGAAAGCGTGCTTACCGTAACCTATTAGCTTCCGCAATAAAAAGTTCAAAGCCACCTCCATAGAAATTTGGAGCGTGGCTTTTTTATTTTTTTAAGGCCTTTGTTTGTAATTTGATAATATAAAATCGAAATATTACGAATTCCTAAAAAATTGACCCTCTTTCTTAAATTTGTTACCGTTTATTCAGCAAAATAGAATGTTTATAAATAATATTTGCCTGAAACTAAAGAAACAATAAAAATTTTTTAATTGCCGCAGGTTTCCGTAAATTTACGGACTTTTTACAAACGAACATTAATACACTTACTATGGCTTTTGATATTGAAATGATCAAAAAGGCGTATGCTAACATGGCCGAACGCGTAGACAAAGCACGAGAGCTTGTCGGGCGACCGCTTACGCTATCCGAAAAGATTTTATATTCACACCTGTGGGAAGGCACACCTTCCAAAGCTTTTGAGCGCGGCAAGGACTATGTAGACTTCGCACCGGACCGTGTTGCCTGCCAGGATGCCACCGCACAGATGGCCCTCCTCCAGTTCATGCACGCCGGTAAGCCCAAAGTAGCCGTACCGACCACAGTACACTGCGACCACCTTATACAGGCGAAAGTAGACGCGAAAACCGACCTTAAGCGTGCTAAGGAGCAAAGCAACGAGGTATTCGACTTCCTTTCTTCGATATCCAACAAGTACGGCATCGGGTTCTGGAAACCGGGTGCGGGCATCATCCACCAGGTAGTGCTGGAAAACTACGCCTTCCCGGGCGGTATGATGATCGGTACCGACTCCCACACCGTGAACGCGGGTGGCCTTGGCATGCTGGCCATTGGTGTTGGTGGCGCCGACGCTGTTGACGTAATGAGCGGCATGGCATGGGAACTTAAATTCCCGAAACTCATAGGCGTACACCTGACAGGTAAGCTATCAGGATGGACAGCCCCTAAAGACGTTATCCTTAAAGTTGCCGGCATCCTTACCGTAAAAGGCGGAACCGGCGCTGTAATAGAATATTTTGGCGAAGGCGCAAAAGCCATGTCATGTACCGGTAAAGGTACCATCTGCAACATGGGCGCCGAGGTGGGTGCAACGACTTCTACCTTTGGGTACGACGATTCGATGGACCGCTACCTGCGTGCCACCAACCGTGCCGATGTGGCCGACGCTGCCAAAGAGGTAGCTCCTTACCTTACGGCTGATGCTGAGGTATATGCCAACCCGCACGACTACTTCGACCAGGTGATCGAGATCAACCTTTCTGAGCTGGAGCCGCACCTTAACGGGCCGTTCACGCCGGATTTGGCTACGCCGATCTCTAAAATGAAGGAAGAAGCCAAAAAGAACGACTGGCCTTTGCAGGTGCAGGTAGGCCTTATCGGGTCGTGTACCAACTCGTCATACGAGGACATCTCCCGTTCGGCATCCGTTGCGAAGCAGGTGGTTGAAAAGAAACTGAAAACCAAAGCAGAATTCACCATCACCCCGGGATCGGAAGTGGTGCGTTATACCATAGAGCGCGACGGCTTTATCGACACGTTCGATAAGATGGGCGGTACCGTGTTTGCCAATGCCTGCGGCCCGTGCATCGGGATGTGGGACAGGGAAGGTGCCGAGAAGGAAGAGCGCAACACCATTGTGCACTCCTTTAACCGTAACTTCTCCAAGCGTGCCGACGGTAACCCGAACACCCTGGCGTTCGTAGGTTCACCGGAACTGGTAACGGCGATCGCCATTGCGGGCGACCTGGGCTTTAACCCGATCACCGACAAGCTCATCAACGAAGATGGCGAAGAGGTAATGCTGGACGAACCAACAGGCAACGAGCTTCCGCCGAAAGGCTTTGACGCGGAAGACCCGGGCTACCAGGCCCCGGCTGCCGACGGTTCCAAAGTGCAGGTGGTGGTGAGCCCAACTTCCGAAAGGCTTCAGCTGCTTGCCCCGTTTGAGCCATGGAACGGCGAGAACATCATGGGTGCCAAGCTGCTGATCAAGGCATTCGGGAAATGTACTACCGACCACATCTCGATGGCGGGTCCGTGGCTGCGTTTCCGTGGGCACCTCGACAACATTTCGAACAACATGCTTATCGGCGCGGTAAACGCCTATAACCAAAAGACCAATAACGTGAAGAACCAGGTAACGGGCGAGTACGAAGCCGTTCCTGCAACTGCGCGTGCCTACAAGGCTGCCGGCATACCGAGCATCGTGGTGGGCGACCACAACTACGGCGAAGGCTCATCGCGTGAGCATGCCGCCATGGAGCCAAGGTTCCTGGGCGTTAGGGCGGTGCTGGTAAAATCGTTTGCACGTATCCACGAGACGAACCTTAAAAAGCAGGGTATGCTCGCGCTTACCTTTGCCAATGAGGCCGACTACGACAAGATACAGGAAAACGACACCTTCAACTTTGTTGACCTGAAGGAGTTTGCTCCCAACAGGCAGCTAACCCTTGAGGTGATCCACGACGACGGCACAAAGGACACCATCCTGTGCAACCACAGCTACAACGAAGGCCAGATCGGCTGGTTCGTAGCAGGGTCGGCACTGAACCTTATCGCAGCCGCCGGCGCCGAAGCCGCAAAAGCGTAAATAATTTTTAGTTTTTAAATAGGAACTCCCCGGTGAAAGCCGGGGAGTTTTTTTATTCCCCTCCCCTAAAGGGGTGCCCGCCGCGGCGGGCGGGGTGGTTAGTCATTGACTGCGTCGAACCACTGCGTTAGGTTTGCGAGGAGGAACGACGAAGCAATCTTTCCTTGAGGCAGGAGTGGCGTTTGTCATTCTGAGCGCAGCGCAGCGGAGTCGAAGAATCTCTAAATAGAACGCGGATGACGCTGATTTGTACGGATGACCACAGATTTTCTCCCCGTGCTGCATTGGCTGCGCCGAACCACTTCGTTAGGTTTGCGAGCGGAGGAACGGAGCGCGGCAATCTTTCCTGAGGCAGGAGTGGGACTGAAAACTGCGACTGTGACTGAATACAAATAAGGAGCGCCGGGGCTTCGTGTAATTGCTAAACGTAGTTCCCGTGCTCTCCCGCATTTCAGCGGAATTTCGCCTTTATCTCTTCGCTGCGTTGCGAGGATATCGGGTCTCTAATTTTAACATTTTTGCGGAAATTACCTGTTTTATAAAAACAGGTAATTTTACCTATATATAATTTAAATAAATTACTATTCTTTGCAATTCGCAATAATTAATTTTATAGCATTTAATTATTGTGTTAATTTTTTATAATTTTATAAAATATTTAAGGTAGTATGACTCGAAGAACTAAAACCATGAAAATATCTCTTACCGATTTTCTAGACTTTGTAAATAAATCAGGTAGTAGTAAGATGACTAAGGTAAGACAAGTTAAGAATCGAGATGATTATCACCCCTCGTCAGATTTTTACAAACCAATTAGAGATGGAATTGTTCAAAATCATCAGGAAGATGGTGGTAAAGCTAAACTTGAAGAAATTCTAGAATTCTTGTCCGATAAAAAGAAAATAGATAACTATCCAACCGCAATCAAAGGATATCAAAAGTTTTGGGGAAGAAAAAAATTAAAGTGGTTTGAGCCGCCTTTCGACCATTGGAAGGTTGGAGATTTAGATATAAAAATAAATCCAGAAGTCGGACTATTAATAGACGGTGTCTCGTATGTTATAAAACTATATTTTAAAGCTGATAAGCTTACAAAAGATAAAATTGGGCAAATATTGTCGCTAATGGAGAATCAATTACGGACTCACGTGGATGATAATGTAATTTTTGCAGTATTAGATGTCAGAAATGCTAAGATGCATGAAAATATTATCGGCGACTTAACTTTTCTTCCTTTACTAGAAGGTGAAGCAAGGAGCTTCGAAATAATTTGGAAGGCAATATAATTAGATTATTATGAAGAATCCTAAAATAGAAGTATATAGAGTTATTCTTTCTCCAAGTTCAGAGAGAAGAAAAGAATTTTATTCATTTAGAGAATTTTTTATAAAAAAATATGGATTGAAGGAGAATGCTAAAGATGATAAAATTTTCAATAAATTTTTTACAGATATGTTCAAGTCGGATAATCCCGATTATAATGAAGACGGCAAAAGAAGGAAGGCATTTAGATTAAGCAATGATGTGAAAAAGGGCGTAAATAACTTCGTTATTCATGGTGTTTTGGAAGGTGGCCCATATGATGTTGGGAAATCCACCGGTGATAGAAGAACAAAAAGGGAAAGTAAAAAGCTGGGAAAAAATATAATTATACAAGACGATTTTTATTTTTTACTACAGACAAAATTGGATAAGAAAGTAGGAATACTTATTCTTCAAAGTTACGGAACTGATAAAATTGATGACATTTTCAGACCTTTTATAAAAAAACTATTCAAGCTTACTGGACAAACGTATGAAGCTGTTGTCGCACCTCATTTTCCTACTAGTTTCGCTGATCTTGCGAGAAATACTGCTATTGTTAGTGAACTAAATTATCAAACAAATAATTTGGTTGTAAATCAATTATCAGAAGATGGTAGAGATAAACTGTCCGGTAAGTTCAATGTCAAAATCATTATTACCCCTGTTAATGAAAGTATTCCAGTCCAATCCTTACCTAAGTGGAAGAAAATAATTAATAAAGCTCTATTTAAATTTCCAGAGAATGAAATGGAGCTTGAATCCTTCAATACAAAAGCGGGCTATTTGAAAAGTGACACCTTGAAAAATCCTGCTCGTTTTGAAATTAATAACGACAATATTTCGATACAGCCATCAATTTATCTAGAGAAGATTGACTCTGTTGTCATCAACGAAAATGGTAACCCAGACTGGGAGACTTTGAAAGTTTATTGCATAAATGAATTGCTTCCAGAATTAGAAGAAGAGATTTATGGAGAGGATTAGAACTTTTGATAACTTAAGAAAAATCTGCTTAAAGAGCTTTGAATGGAGACACAGGGACTTGTCCTCTAATGTGGAACCAACAGTTTTTTTTAGTATAATCACCAAGTTTAACCTGTATGTAACTTTAATAGCAATCATTATAAGTCTTTTCGTGATTAAAATATCCGATGATCTTGTAAATGCTATTCTAACATTTACATCGATTTTTGCAACATTAATTATTCCAGTTCTAATATTAGTATATGATAAATTTGCTAAAGACCCAAATAGTCATTTAACAGATATAGAAAGGAAGAGTCAGGGAGCATTGGAGAGACTTAGATTATTTAAGGCTTTTACAAATAGATATATTTTTGTAACACTTGAAAATATAATATTATCAGTTTTGATTATAGTATTGATATTAATTTATAAAACCTTTCTCACGGATTTTTTTAGTTATAATGTATTTGATTACAAGTTTGATATAGAGTGGAAAGTTGAGTCTATGAAGATTTTTTGGCATATATTACTTGAAATGATTTTAAAAATTATTTTTTTGACTTTACTCTTAAAATTTATTTACTTTTTATTTTTCAGTATTGGTGCTATCGGAGATTTTTTCATTAGTGTTTTAAATGAAGATAATAATAGCTGCTAGATAAATATATGGTTTAAATTATTGATTTTCACTATAATTGATATAGCTTCTTTATGAGCTAGTTTTTCAACTACAAAGGTTCGCTGATAGTTCCTTAACTATATCTACAAGACTAAATTGCATAGCGACAATTAGTCCAGTTAAAAATTATTAATTTTTAAGCCATGAATAAAGCTAGGATTTTTAATACAAATGAGATTGTTAAAGCAGATATGCTGCTTGAACTTTATCCAAATTACAGAGAACTTGAATTTGTATGTCTCGATGAGCAATGTTCTGTTCGAATGGCTCCAGCATGCATAAGCAAAAAAGATCACAGGAAACCGCATTTTAAAAAATACCGGAATAGAGAACATATCGATACTTGCAAATATGCTATTTTGAATGAGCTATATCAAGTTGGAAAAAATCAAAAACTAAATATAACACAAATAAAAAAGATTGGTTATCCTTCTGTTTTTAATCTCAACGAGGACGACAGCGAAATAAAGCAAGTAAAGACTACAAAAGCAAGGCTAAATAGCCAAGATGAGGGAATTACTGGCAAGGGAGGAATCGCCACTACATATGAATTTGACAGCGAAAATATCAAGTTCGATAGAAAAAATAGAGTTCAAGGAATTGATAGGATTGTGGATTGGTATTTGGGCTTTCCCTATAACAGAGATGTTGAAATTGAAATAAATAATACTAAAATTCAATATAGATATTTATTTAAGAAGATTGATAGTAATACAGATCCCTCTACCTTACGCAATGATCGAATTTTTTACGGCAGGCTAAGGTTATCAGTGACGAATAAAGGTGTCTTCGACAAATACTCAGATAAAGTACTCTTTACTATGCTTGGGTACAAGTCAAAAGATAAATCTTCAGATAGTATTGATAATTATAAGGTTAAAATTAACAAAGACTCGTTATCTAAGTATAGTCTTTCGAGACTAAAAAACAAATATAATTCACTGTTTGAAAAAGCATTAGAGGAATTTCAAACTAACTCGGTCGATCCCAATATTGGCTTATATGTTTTTGTATATGGAAGAATTGACGAAAACAATAATATTTTACTAAATGAAAAAAATATCATATCACATTTAGATATGATGAAGTCAGGAAGACAATGGTTGAAGATTAAAACTGACCGTAAGAAACTAACGACATATAAGCAACTACCGATTCTACTTTAGCCCCGATTGCAGCGGCATACTCCCGGCGCGGAGCAGAGGGAGATAGAGCGGAAAGCGGGAAAGACGCTTCTAAAAAAGCCCAAACCCCTCCGCTCCCAAAAACATAAAACCTACACATGTGGAATCGACGGGGTTCGATTACCCGAAATTCCAATTGCTTCCGTTTTGGGATTTCTCCACTTCGCAGGCTGCGGTCGAAACCTAACGAAGTGGTTCGGCGTAGCCAAATGACACAAAATCGCGGGAGGCAACTAGCCAAATCTTTTTCTGTAAGAAATTTTTTAGCATTTGGTGTTTTGGGTAGTGGTTTTCCAAAATTCGCCAAAAAAAAGGGCAAAGGTGTTTTTTAGGCCCTAAAATGCCCCTGCGTATACCCCTAAAATCATCATGTACGTACCTTAAAATTCCTTTAGTATCCTCCTAAAGTCATGCCATTCACCTAAAAATACCCCTAAAATACCCCTGAAAAAAAAATCCGCGGCTGTTGCGAGCCACGGATTTGGAAAAAAGATTGGTTTAGGTAGCTATTAATAGTAAGTATATCGCCTTACTTTAGCTATGTATTTTGCCAGGCGGATTACCTGGTGGCTGTAGCCGTATTCGTTGTCGTACCATACGTAAAGTACTATGTTCCTGCCATCTGCGCTCACGATGGTGGCGTTGCTGTCGTATATGGCAGGCTGTGCCGTACCCACGATGTCGCTCGATACCAGCTCGTTGTTCATGCTGTATTTGATCTGCTCAACCAACTCACCCTCAAGGGCATAGTGCTTCATGATCTCGTTGACCTCGGCCACCGTGGTAGCGCGCTCCACCTCAAGGTTGAGCACCACCAGCGAGCCATTGGGCACCGGAACCCGTATCGCATTGGAAGTCAGCTTCCCGGCCAGCGACGGCAGGGCTTTGGCAACGGCGCTTCCGGCACCGGTTTCGGTAATCACCATGTTGAGTCCGGCAGCACGGCCGCGGCGGTATTTCTTGTGCATGTTGTCTACCAGGTTCTGGTCGTTGGTATAGGCATGGATGGTCTCGAGGTGGCCTTTCACTACGCCCAGGGTGTCTTCTACTGCCTTGAGTATCGGGGTAATAGCGTTGGTCGTACACGATGCCGCCGAGTAGATATCTACTTCTTCAGGGCTGTGTTCGTTGTGGTTCACGCCGTATACGATATTCGGAACGCCCTTACCGGGAGCGGTAAGGAGCACCTTCTCGATGCCGTGGGAGGCCAGGTGGCGGCGGAGGGCTTCTTCGGTAGTAAAGGCGCCGGTATTGTCGATAAGCAGGGCATTGCTGATGCCGTATTGGGTATAGTCAATGTCCTCAGGCTGTGCGGCACTGATAATGTGCACGGTAGTCCCGTTGATGATCAGCGATCCGGACTCGAAGTCGGCACTCACCGAGCCTTCAAAATCCCCGTGGATAGAGTCGTGGCGCAGGAGGGAAGCGCGCTTTTCAAGGAGTACCGCGTCGTTCTTGTCGCGCACTACTATGGCCCTGAGGCGCAGCTGGTTACCCTTCCCGATTTTGGACATCATTTCGCGGGCCAACAGCCTCCCGATGCGGCCAAAGCCGTACAGCACAACGTCTTTCGGCTGTATAGAGCCTGATGTGCGGGCGCCTTTCAGCTTGTCAATAACGAAGGCGGTGGCGTCGTTGTATTTGTCGTCTTCCAGATGGTATTCGTAGGTAAGTTTGCCAATGTCTATGCGGGAAGGAGGGAGGTCGAGGGCTTCGATGGCACGTGCGATCTCAACGCTATCGAACACGTTGATGGGCTTTTGCACAAATTCGCCGGCATACTCGTGGAGGTTCATGATGTCGCTTACGCTGCGGTCGATAAGTTGGTTGCGGAAAAGCACCAGTTCGATGGATTTGTCATACCACAGGTCGCTTACGATCTTTATGAATTCAACGCCTGCCCTGCGCCTGTCGGCCTGGAAGGAAAGTTCCTTTTCGTATAAAACATTGTTGTTCATCTGAGAGATAGTTTGTTTGTTGTTTGTGTGGCAAAAGTATAGATTTCAAACGTTTTCGTAAAGTAAAATCTTTGGATATCCGTAATTATTTTAAAAACTAAAACGTTTTCGTTAAATCCGTATCAATCTTTTGGCAAAATGCAGTGAAAGAGGGTTTTATTGTTGCTTTTCATGAATTTGTTTAAAAAGGTGGGATATCCAGTTGTGATAATAATGCAAGTCAATGAGTTTTGTTTCATAAAGTGGTTAGAATGCATTTTAATAATGTTAAAATTTACGCATAAATGCATATATATGTGATATTTAACATTTTTGTATGTTTTTTTTGTTAAATTTAGCTTTTCAACCAATTAATAAAATGTTATGAAAACACGATTACAATTGCTCTGCAATTTTGCGGCCCTATGTATGCTGCTTATTGCGGGGAGTGCAGAAGCACAGATCAATTACACGGCAAATTTTAACAATCAGGCTAACGTGGACACTTGGGATAACTATGTGTTCGACCATACCGGTGTTAGTACCTGCATGGGTAATGGCGCTATGCGGGCAAACCTTTGGTATCTTGAACCCGAAGCCCAAACAGTTTCTCCAAGCATAGGTACATCCAACGGAGGACAAGTGACGTTTAATTATCGTTACAAAGTGATGAACTATGACACCCCACCTGTTGATGCTACAGAAAACTCTGAAAACTGGGGGTTTATTGAGGTATATTGGGCGACATCTGCTACAGGGCCATTCTACCTCCTTGAAACCATAGATCCCACCAACCATATCGAATCGACAAGCTGTGCGCAGCGCAGCGTGACATTCTATCCGCCGGCCGGCAGCCAGGTTTATCTCGGTGTTTACGCAGCGTTAACAAATGAAAACAGCGATTTCTTTGTGTATTTTGATCAGGTCAATGTTACCCAGGCTGAGCCTGTTGCCTGTAACGCGACTCCTGCTGCTTCTGCTGCCGTTGCTTCGGGTGCACTTTTGTGTAACGGCGCTTCAGTAACATTAGGCGTTACACCTGCTTACACCGACACAGGCCTTACCTACCAATGGCAGACTTCTGCCAACAACACTACGTATACTGACTTACCCACTGGTGGCACTTCGGCGACTTTAACCACAACCCAGGCTGCAACAACTTGGTACCGTCTGGTAGTTACCTGTACAGCATCGGGACAGTCTGCGACTTCTGCGCCCGTTCAGGTAGTGAGCAGCGGTGCTCCATGTCCGTGCGCGATTGATTTTGATGAAGGTGTAGAACCGATAACATTAGTTAATTTTGCAGGTATCAATAATACTTCATCCGCAACGGTAGATGGCAGTGCCCCGCTCCAGAATTTTACTACAGTAGCGCCTGCACAGGTAACCGCCGGGCAAAGTTACCCAATAACCCTTGCGGGAAATACAAACGATGATTTCGGCGACGGTTATGAAAATTATTTTACAGTTTTCATTGACTGGAATCACGATGGCGATTTTGGGGATACAAATGAAACATATAATATCCCTGGATTCCTTATTGATTCGAACGGTACTGACGGACAGCAGGTAACAGGGCCAATAGCAGTACCAGCCGCAGCTATGGCAGGCCTTACCTATATGAGAGTAGTGAAGAACTGGTATTATGAAGATGATGATGAATGGACATTGCCTTATGGAGGTGCTTGTGGCAATCAAAACACAGGCTATGGACAGGCTGAAGATTATCTTATAAATGTAACCCTGCCTGTAGTAGAGACAATTGATTGGGTCAACCTGCAGTGGCCTGCAACAATAAATATTGCACAGGGTGGCTCAGATACTGTGTATGCACGTGCATATGAGCCGGGCGTAACTGAAGCGGCCGGTGCAGGATCAGGCATTACTGCATGGATCGGCATCAGCCCTGTGGGAAGCAATACCAATCCAAATACCTGGACTACCTGGGTGCCTGTAACATTCAATACTGCTGCAACGGATTTAGGAAATAACGATGAATATATGGCTACTATAGGTGCAACTCTTGCGCCGGGTACCTATTACTACGCCAGCCGTTTCCAACTAAACGGAGGCCCTTATACTTATGGAGGATATAATGCCGGTGGAGGCGGATACTGGGATGGCACTGCAAACATAAGCGGAATCCTTACCGTAACTTGTGCAACTGCTGCTCCTGTTGCCGATGCTGCACAGACATTCTGCCCCGGAGCTACAGTAGCTGACCTTGAAGCTACAGGAACAGTCATTTCCTGGTATGCCGCTGCTACAGGTGGTACGGCACTCGCTTCAACTACAGTGCTTACTAACGGGACGGTATATCATGCTTCGGTGACTCCTGCCGGAGGATGCGAAAGTGTTGCGAGGACTCCGGTTACCGTGACCATAACAGCCACACAGGCACCTGATGCCGATGTTACACAAATGTTCTGCCAGGGGGCAACCGTGGCCGAACTTGAGGCAGAAGGTGATGCCATAACATGGTACACTGCCGCAACAGGCGGGAACATTGTAGATGAAGCAGCTGAGCTTGTAAATGGTACAACCTATTATGCATCGGTAACTCCTGACGGTGGCTGCGAAAGCGTTGCGAGAACCGCAGTTACAGCCCAGATAACTATCATCCCTGCCCCGACAACCGATGAGCCTACACAGACATTCTGTAACGAAGCTGAACTCGAAGACCTTGATGTCGACGGAGACGGTGAAATAATATGGTATGCAGATGAAACAGGAGGTGAGCCGCTCGCTGACGATTTTGAGCTGGTTTCAGGTGCTACGTATTATGCTGCGCAGGCAATGGATGGCTGCGAAAGCGTTGGCCGTACCCCGGTTACGGTCCAAATAACAACTACAGATGTACCAACAGGAGATGAGGAACAGGAAATTTCAGTTGCTGCTGCTGAAGAAGCTACGATTGCCGACCTAGTAGTTACTGCTGCCGGCACCGTAACATGGTATGCCACAGAGGAAGATGCCGAAGAGGGCGAAAACCCGCTTTCATCAGATACTGTGCTTGTATCGGGAGAGACTTATTATGCAACACAGACTATTGACGATTGTGAGAGCCTTGGTTTTGAGGTAACCGCGACAGTAACTTTGGGCAATGGAGATTTCAATGCGGCTTCGTTCCGTTATCATCCAAACCCGGTAAAGGATGTGCTTACGCTTTCTTTCGATAAGAATATCTCTTCTGTAGAGGTGTACAACATTGTAGGCCAGAAAGTATTCGCAAAAACGGTTAACCAAAATGAAGCCTCAGTAGACATGTCTCAGTTGTCTGCCGGTACATATATGGTTAAAGTGATGGGCGACAGCGCGTCAAAAACTATTAAGGTTGTGAAACAATAAAACAAATTTGCATATAACCTGGAACGGGCGGCGTATGCTGCCCGTTTTTAATTTTATATTTAACCAAATTATTCCTGATATGCCTGAAACTTTCGAATCGGAACGGCTTTTGTTCCGCGAACTGCTGCCTTCTGATGAAGATAGCCTTTTTGAGATGGATTCCGACCCCGATGTGCACCGCTACCTCGGCAATACTCCCGTACAATCTATGGATGAGATAAGAAGTGCGATTACAATGATTCGCCAGCAATACCTTGACAATGGTGCCGCAAGAATGGCGGTCATTTTAAAGGAAACAGGCGAGTTCCTGGGTTGGGCAGGGCTTAAGTTTATGGAGCATGAAATCAATGGGCACATTAACCATTTTGACCTCGGCTATCGCTTTATGAAGAGGCATTGGGGAAAAGGCTATGCAACCGAGGCAGCCAAGGCATTTATAGATTATGGGTTTAATGTAATGGGACTGTCAAAGATCAATGCCTATGCCGATGCAGGAAACATCAATTCCCATTCTGTACTTGAAAAAGCAGGACTGAAATATATTGGGACATTCTATGATGAAGGCTCGCCTTCGGTGTGGTATGAAATTACGAACCGGTAAAAAACATTAATTTTTTTATTACGTAAAGAAAAAAATCATATATTGGTCGTCTAAAATCATATAAACCATGAAAACCAAATTTTTAATGATGGGCATTTGCGCGACCATGCTATTTGCCTGTAAAGATGACAAAAAAGCAACCGACACCAGCTCGGATGGACTTGAGAAAACTGTAGATACCCTATCTGCCGTAAAAGAAGAACCGGATACTTTTGTGCAGGATTCGATTGAAGCACAGGGTATCAAGGGGTATAAAGTAAAGCTTATTTCCGGGAAGCATAAATATGGAGGAACTACGGAATTAAAATATACTTCCCTGGTACAGGAAATTGAAAATTTGAAGAAGGAGAGCGCCAAGGAAATGTGGTCTGAGGATAAGCTAAAGTCTGAAACAGATATTCTCAAAAGAAGTGCTAAAGGAGGTATCGTAATGCTGACGGTAGAAAGGAGTACAATCGATGCTGCAAATAGCGATATGTTTTCAATAATAGTAAAAGATAAAGACGAAAAAGAAATTTATCGTGAAGATTTTGATAGTAATGTTGCTGAAGTTTCATCATCGGTGTGGTGGAATATAAATAATTCATTTATTCCAAGTAAGGTGAAAGCACCATTTTACGTTTATGTAGTAGATGGATTACAGGATGCGCCTTTCAAGTTTGAAATTACGCCAATAATGAAATAATCAAAATGAAATTAAGGTATGGGGATCCATACCTTAATTTTTTGTGGCCAATAGTATGAAAAAAATATACCGTTTTTGGTTAAGGGTAGTTTTAGTAATAATAGGTATTTATGCCTTGTCGCTCACATTGCTTTATTTTTTTCAGGAAAAGCTACTGTTCCATCCTGTAGTTTTGGACCAAAAGCACAAGTTCTCTTTTTCAAATGAGTTTGAAGAAGTTTACATTCCTGTTGAAGATGATGTAAAGCTGCACGGCATCCTTTTCAAAGCAAAAAACAGCAAGGGGCTCGTGTTCTACCTGCATGGCAATGGAGGTTGTGTAGATGGATGGGGGCACTCGGCAGAGTTGTATAACGAGGCGGGCTATGACATTTTTATGTTGGATTACCGGGGCTATGGCAAAAGCAATGGGCATATTGAAAGCGAGCAACAGCTAAATGCGGATGTAGAGAAGGCTTTTTTTTTCATGCAACCGAAGTACGGGGCCAATATCATCATTGCCGGTTATTCCATAGGCACCGGCCCTGCGGCACATTTGGCAGCAGCCAAAAATGTAAAGGCTCTTATATTGCAGGCGCCTTACTACAGCCTTACTGATTTGGCAAGCGAGAAGGTTCCGCTTATTCCCGAATTCATTAAGAGGTACAAATTCAATACGTATGACGAAATCGGAAAAATGAAATCGCCGGTATATATTTTTCACGGAACCGGGGATAAGCTGATACCTTTCAGCCATTCGCAACGTCTAAAAGAAATTGATAAGGAAAATGTGATCCTGATACCCTTGGCAGGAGAAGGACATAATGCCATTAATGAGAGTTACGAGTTTGCCGGAAAGCTCTTTGATATCCTCAAAGTGTTATAGGGCTATCCCTTTTTCCTGGCTTTAGTTGTCTTTTTCTTTTTATCAAAAAGATACCCGATGGTCAATCCTGTCACGATCCACAGCGGGATGCCGAGCAGTATTTTTGTAGTGTCGAATTTTTCGTGGTCGATTAAGGGGAAGAGTACCATAGTGATCACGTAAAGTATGCCTCCCCATACAAGCCCCGACCTAACCCATTTTTTCATTGCCGTCTGATTTTTTCTGTTTCCGTTTCAGTATAAAATACATAGCCATAGCGGCGGCACCCCAAATGACAAAGTTTCCGGCTATATACACAGGTGTCATCTCTACTTCATTTATGCCAATCAGTGGGCCAATGAATGTGTTGAGGACAAAGAATGCCACAAACCAAATAATTGCGAATCGCGCTGTCCGGTTCATTTTATTGCTTTTTTACAGGTTTCTTTCGGGAAACGTAACCGAAGATAAGTCCGAAAATTAACCACACCGGCAGTGATACTGCGGCTTTTGGCCAGTTGATGTTTTCACCGTCAAATAACGGGAAGCCTATATTCATTATGATGGCCATAAGGGCGCCCCATATCAATCCGAACTTTACCCAGCTCTTATTCATCCTTCAAAATTATAAAGCAAAGATACTAAAGTTACCGCAATGCTAAATTACGGGCATTCGTGAAATTCGTGGCTAAAACCATTATCTTTGCGGCTTCAAAAAAAACAGCTAATGATCACTGTAGATTCACTTTCGGTACAATTTGGCGGCACAACGCTTTTCAGCGATGTTTCCTTTTCCATTAACGAAAACGACAAAATCGCCTTGATGGGCAAGAACGGCGCAGGAAAATCTACCCTGCTCAAAATAATTGCAGGTGTAAACAAGCCCAGTTCCGGCCAGATATCGGCACCGAAAGGCACCATCATCGCCTACCTTCCGCAGCACCTGCTGACCGAAGACACCGCAACAGTTTTTGAGGAAACCTCGAAAGCTTTTGAAAGCATATTTAAAATGAAGGCCGAGATTGATGCGCTGAATGAGGAGCTTACCGTGCGTACGGATTATGAATCGGATGACTATTACAAGATCATTGAGAAAGTATCGGAACTCAGTGAGAAATTCTATGCGATTGAGGAAGTGAACTATGAGGCCGAAGTAGAGAAAGTACTGAAGGGTATGGGCTTTGAACGTGAAGATTTCACCCGCCCGACATCGGAGTTCAGCGGAGGCTGGAGGATGAGGATCGAACTCGCAAAGATACTTTTGCAAAAACCCGACCTGATCCTGCTGGATGAGCCTACCAACCACATGGACATTGAGAGCATCCAGTGGCTGGAGGATTTCCTTGTAAACAGTGCCAAAGCCGTAATGGTAATATCGCACGACAGGGCTTTTGTCGATAACATTACTACCCGCACCATCGAGGTGACCATGGGCCGCATATACGATTACAAAGCGAAATACTCGCACTACCTTGAGCTCCGTAAGGACCGCCGTGCCCACCAGCAAAAGGCATACGAAGAGCAGCAGAAGATGATTGCAGAGAACATGGAGTTCATCGAGCGTTTTAAAGGCACTTATTCGAAAACATTACAGGTACAGTCGCGTGTAAAAATGCTCGAAAAGCTGGAACTCGTAGAAGTGGATGAAGTAGATACTTCGGCGCTCAAGCTGAAATTCCCGCCATCGCCACGATCAGGGCAATATCCGGTTGTGGTAAACGAGCTTTCCAAAGCCTACGGCGACCATGTAGTTTTCAAGGATGCCGCAATGGTTATCGAGCGCGGTGAGAAGGTTGCTTTCGTTGGGCGTAACGGCGAGGGTAAGTCGACCATGGTAAAGGCCATCATGGGCGAGATCAATTTTGATGGGAAGCTCGAAGTGGGCCACAATGTGCAGATAGGCTATTTTGCCCAAAACCAGGCGGCCATGCTGGACGAGAACCTTACGGTATTTGAGACCATCGACCAGATTGCGGTGGGCGATATCCGTACACAAATTAAAAACCTGCTGGGCGCCTTCATGTTCAGTGGGGATGATACGACCAAGAAAGTAAAAGTGCTTTCAGGAGGGGAGAGGACGCGTCTTGCCATGATCAAGCTGCTGCTTGAACCGGTAAATGTGCTCATCCTCGATGAACCTACCAACCACCTCGACATGAAGACCAAAGACATCATCAAGGATGCGCTAAAGGCTTTTGACGGTACGCTGATACTCGTGTCGCACGACAGGGACTTCCTCGACGGGTTGGTAAACAAAGTATTTGAATTTGGCCACAAACGTGTGAAAGAGCATTTTGAAGACATCAAAGGCTTCCTCGAAATGAAGAAGATGGAAAACCTAAGGGATATAGAGAAGAAGAATTAATTGACAAGTTAATTCAGTAAAAAAATAACGGAATGTCACATTGAGCGCAGTCGAAATGGATATTCCGTTATTTTTTTGCTTCTCGACTGCGCTCGAAGTGACAAGAGGAACGTATCATTTTTCAGGCTTCCACTTATTCCACGCCATTACATCTTTCCGTATGGCTTCCTCCCATTCCTCTCCGTTCTTTTCGGTAAGATGCTTAAAAATTAAAAGATTGTATTCATTGTAAAAATTGAGGTTGACAGGTGCAAGGCAACCGAAATCATAAAAATCTACCGCATATTTCTTTTCGAAGTCGGCATCGCCTTCTTTTGGCCGTGCGGCAATCCCACCGAGTATATATATTCGCAGGTTATTTGCCGAAAGGTCTTTTTCAAATTGTTGCTGTGGTGTCCATTTCTCAGGAGTTTGTGCAGTGGAACAAAATCCGGTTAGTAATAATAAGACAATTATGATTTGTTTCATGGCAAATTTTTAAAAACCCCGCGGGTTATGGCTCCCACGGGGCTTTCGGATTTGAGTTAGTTAAAAATAGGATCCGGTAGTTGAAATTCCCTAACCTAAAAAGGAATTTGTTCTTTTATTCTTTCGCAAGTTTCTTTGCGGCCCTTCTTTCTTCACGGTTTTGCTTTCGCAGCTCTCTCTTGGTAAGGTTCTTTTTAGTTTTTATCACTATTACATTATAAGGCGATCTATTGCATCCGATCAATGTTTCCGAAGCATCCTTTAAAACGATAACACTTACAATATCGTTTGGATTTAGCACCTTTAGGGCTTCAAAATTTAAAGGTACCCCATTAATAATGTACACCCTTTCTTCGTTCGGGACTGATGATGGAAATCTGTTTGCCAAATCTTGTGCGCTTTCACCGGGCTGCAATTGTACATAGCTGCTTTTCAGCTGTACATCTTCAACTTTCATGCTCCCGGATTGGATGGAATCTCCCTGTGCCACACCTTGAGTAGCATTAGCTAATAACAAAAGGGCAAAAAGGTATTTCATGGCTTATGGTTTTGTGGCGGCCTTCAGTTTCTTTTTCGTTTCTTTGTAGGATCTCTTCATGTCGCGTTCCAGCTTTTTAAGATCTTCTTCGCTCAGGTTTTTTTTCGTTTTTATTATGATTACCCCGTCTTTCGCCCTGCTGCCATACACTGTTCTGGCATTGGCATCTTTAAGTACCGTGATGCTCACAATGTCCTTTGCATCGATTTTCCTAAAGGCTTCTTCAGAGGCTATTTCCCCATCAATCACATATAGCGGGTTGCTGTTTGCGATGACATCGTCCGGAAACCGGTTGGAAGCATTATTGCTGGCAGATGGGCTTATTCCTGCTGCCTGCTTTTGCAGGTAGTCGTCAGTATCGCCACGCTGTGCTGATTCTTTCTTAGCTGCCAGCCCATTGCTGAAATAGCCTGTGTTGGCCTCGATTTTTTCATCCTGTTTTTCCCGGATGCGTACTTTCCCTTCATCAATGGCAGCTACAGTGCCGTTTACGCCCGGCAGGAAGCCACTGTGTACATCTTCTGTTTCTGCAGGGGTAAGATCCCGGAGCGCAGTATATTTTACTTTTGCATTTGCTGCAACCGGGTTTTCCTCGGCCAGTGCTACTTTGCGGTTGTTGTTGGCCTTATAGGCGAGTATTGACCCGCTTTTCATCCCGATGTAAGAAGCGGTCACCTTGTCCCCTTCAGCAGCAGTGATGGTATAGCGCCCGTTGATGTCTGAAAGCGCTGTGCCTGTACCCCCTTCTGATTTCACAAGGGCACCGGGTAGCGGCATCCCCCGGTCATCGGTCACGATACCGCTGAAGGTAATGGTGTTGCCATTGTCAGCAGCTTCTTCGGTAATGTATGCTCTTGCATTGTCATAGTAACCGTCAGTAGCGGTTTTTTTATCTTTCATTGCTTCCATCTGGCCGGGAAGTGCGCGGTAAACCAGCCTGCCGGGAGCCAACGTGTCGTATGTAGTATTATCAGGTGTTCTTGTATGCTGTTTTTTTTCAGTAAAAACCACGGCTTCCTCCGCTACACTTTCCTTAGATGGTTCAAAAGTTTCCATTACCCTTTGTGTGTCGATCACGGTAATATGGTTCTCCTGCATTCCCTGTGGGGTCATCTCCGGACTGTTTTCCCGGTACATGAATGTGCCAACCGTTACAAAAAGCACCAGTACTGCCGCCATGCCCGTGTACTTCCACCACGTCGCCGATTTCCGCTGTTCTTCCCGATCGAGCTTGTCCTCAACGCGATTCCAGAGCGCCTCCATGCGGTCGAAGCCTTTTTGCTCTGCCTTTTCGGCAGAGGCCCTGAATTGTTCAAATAATTTATCTTGATCCTCCATGACTGTTCCTGTTTTGGTAGTAAACATTGTTTACCAGTTCTTTCAATTTTGTGCGCGATACGTTCAGCTGCGATTTTGATGTGCCTTCGCTGATGTTCAGCATTTCGGCGATCTCCTTATGCGAGTAGCCCTCAATGGCAAAAAGGTTGAATACCGTGCGGCATCCTTCGGGCAGGTAAGTGAGCAGGTGCAGCAGGTCTTCTTCCTCCAAAGCTTCCGACGCGCCAACCGACGGCGTTACACTGTGCCCCATGTCTTCAATGTAAATATTGAAGTTTACGTTGCGCTTCAGTGTAAGCAGGCACTGGTTCACAGCTATCTTTCTTGCCCATGCCTCAAAAGCCTTGTCTTCCTTGAGCTGGTCAATCTTCGTAAAAATGGTGAAGAAGGCATCGGCCATCGCTTCCTCAATCGCCTCCTCGTTCTTTAGGTACCGCTTGCAGGCCCGATAGAGCCGCGGCGCAAGGTACTCGTACACCTTCCGCTGGGCGTCGCGGTGCATTTTCCGGCATGCTGTTATGAGTTGTTCATCTATCACGATCGGTCTGTTTTTTTATATAGAGCACCAAAAAGGGAAAAAGGTTGGGACGGGATGAAATTTTTTTTGTTCAGGGTTGGAGTTCAGGGTTGAGAGTTCTGAGTGGCAACCCTGAACCCGAAACGCTGAACTATTTCGGTATAACCAACCTGTAAACCCCACTCTCTTTCGCATCATTATCTGTATCCTCGCACAAAAGGAACTCAAGTGAAGTTGGCGTTTCCTTGTAGAGCGTAATGCCTTCAAACTTGTTTTTTGATGAGATGGTTTCGGTATACTCCACTTCCATGCTTTCGATATCAATGCGGCCAATCAAAGTCCCGGCAACCTCGCCGTCTTTGTAGGTAGAATTCGATTTTTCCGCCGCAGCGATGAACCACAGCTTTCCGCCTACCTTCACCGCATCGGTAAATCCGGAAGATGCGCCGTTGATCTTTGGCAGCTTTATGTCGTTGTAAATGATTTGGAAAGAGGTCTCATCCATGTCACCTTCTAGGGTAAAAATGCCATTCTTGCCTTTAGGGCCGTTACCCCTGTTGAAGAGGTACCAGGTGTCGCCATCGTTCACCGCGGCTTCAATGTTGAAATTCTTCGTGTCAATCTGGCCAAATTCCTGCATGATCATGTACAGGTCGGTCGCATCAATGGCGGGTAGTCTTTCTTTGGTTTTGAAATTGATGTGGGCAATGGTGTTGCGCTTGCCGGTCGATCCGGAACCGAACAGGTAGAGTTCGTCGCCTTTTGCTGCGATGGCTTCATAATCGGCCTTGTCGGGTTTGGGAATGTTTTCCATAGGTCCTTTATAAGACAGGTCGACAAGTGCTATGCGGCCCAAAGACTTTTCCGTCATGTCATATTCGTAAAGGATGTGGCTGTTGTCGGAAATGATGAAGAGCGAATTGCCGTTGAGGAACAATCCGGATGCCGACCCGATGCCGATGATGTGGAACAGCAGTTCCAGCTGAAACTTTTGCATAATCTTATGTTTTACCTGTAAACGCGGTATTTGTTTAATACTTATATTTATATAAAGATATAGCATTTACCCCATGAAGGACATAAACACCGAAGATTTTAAGATAACCGGCAAATTTGACATCAGTAAGGCGGCAACAGCCATCGATATGGAGGCGTCAGAAAAAAAGGTACGCACCGCCATGAAAAAGGCAGGGCGCAAACTTGGCAAGCTACAGGACAAAATGTATGCCAACAACCGATACAGCGTACTGGTATGCCTGCAGGGGATGGATACTTCCGGAAAGGACAGCCTCATCAGGGAAGTGTTTCGCAGGTTTAATGCCCGGGGGGTGAATGTTTACAGCTTTAAAACACCCACATCATCCGAATTGGAGCACGATTACCTTTGGCGGCATTATATCGCACTGCCCGAAAAAGGGAAGTTTGCCATATTCAACCGATCGCATTATGAGAATGTGCTTATCACCCGCGTACACCCGGAATTCATACTGAATGAAAACCTGCCGGGGATTACGGAAGTCGAAGAAATTCCTAAAGACATTTGGGAGGAGCGCTACGGACAAATCAATAATTTTGAAAAGCATATCAGCCAGAATGGTACGCTGGTGTTCAAATTTTTTCTCCACATAAGCAAAAAGGAGCAGAAAGAAAGGCTGTTGAGGAGGCTTAACAAAGAAAGCCACAACTGGAAATTCGCACCATCTGACCTGGATGAACGCCAGTTTTGGGATGATTACCAAAAATACTATGAGGAGGCGATAGCGGAAACTTCAAAAAAGCACGCGCCCTGGTATGTTATCCCTGCCGATAACAAGGAAACCGCGCGCTACCTTGTGGCAAAAACCATACTGGACGAGCTTTGCAGGTACGACATTAAAGAGCCTGCGGTAGATGAGGAGGTTTTGGAAAACATCAATTCGTATAGAATCAAGCTAAAAGGAGAAAATTAATTTATTATTGTTTATTTTTTATTGATTATTGAGCTTACTCAGGCGGATATTGCATTGATTACCACGAGCCATAAAAATAGAAAATAAAAAATAATCAATCTAAAAGTTCGTGCAGTTCCTCTTCCGAAAGGCACAACCCCATGTGCTCTACCTTTTCATTATCATCCTCGGCACCTCCTATGAAATAGATGGGAATTTCCGAGGTTACCTTGCGCTTAAAAATCTGCTCGGCAGTAATGCGCCCGTGCGACGGGCGAACGGCGTAGTTCACCACAATGGCATCCGGTTTGCACTGCGCTGTCTTACGGTAAGCTTCTGCACCATCTGCCAGTTCGTGGCCGGCTATGGTGTGTTTGGTCCCCTTGCAGTAGTCCAGCAACGGTGTCGAATCTTCTTTGCTCCAGTCGATTATAAATAGCTTCATGGGTTGGGTTGGTTCTGTTACAAATTTAAAAAAACCTGCAACGTATTGCAGGTTTTTAACAAAGTTAGTTTTGTATTTAGGTGTTATGTTCTCGACTCCGCTCGAACTGACAGGGGCATAATTTTAGTCACGATGTCACATCGAGCGCAGTCGAGATGCGTCATTACAGCTTAAATCCGTACGCCAGTCGCAGTGCAATCTGGTCGGCCTGGAAGTCGTTCATGCCTTCGTACCTAAGGCTCAGGTCAATCACGTCATTCGCATACCCGATGCCCGGAGCCCAAAGGAAGGTTGTCTCATCGTAGTCATTGGTTACGGCAAAACCCGCACCGGCCTCACCCAGCACATAAAAACGGTCGCCCCATACAAAAGCCTTAAAGCCGCCTTTCAAAGGAATGAAGCCCAAGTCGTCAATGTAATCTTCTTCTCCAAACAGGTGGGTGTATCCTGTAGTAAGCGTAAGCGATGTCCTTTGGCTAAGGTCATATTGCAGCCTTACGTCGCCACCCAGTGCAAAATTGAAGTAGTCGCCGGTAGCGGCTCCCGCATTAATGGCAAACCCCAAACGGAATCCCTGGTCGTAATTGTCAGTTGAAGATGCACCATCCTGTGCAAAAGCTGTCATGCCAAGCATCATCATGCCCGATAGAAGCAGTCCTTTAAAGTTTATTCCTTTTTTCATGATTTCCACGTTTTTGTTTTTGTTAGTGGGGTAAAATTACTGTAACCATTTTATTGTTAATTCCAATATTTTGTTAATTAATTGGTAATGAAATAATAAAATTAACAGGAATAGTTTGTATAATGTTGGTGTATAAGATTTTAGCCTAAATGAGATTTAGATAGGAGGGTTACATTTACCTTTGCGAAAAAATTGAAGTGGGCTTTTCTCAATACACTAAAGAATTCAGGGCGAACATAACGCTGGCCTACCCTGTAATCGTGGGCATGCTGGGCCATACCCTCATTACGGTAGTCGACAACATCATGGTAGGCAGGCTGGGCAGCACCGAGCTGGCTGCCGTTTCGCTGGGCAACAGCATCGTTTTCATTGCCATGTCGGTGGGGATAGGGTTCTCTACGGCCATTACGCCCATCGTGGCACAGGGCGACGGCGCTAAGGACAATGCCCTGGTGCGGTCGGCATTCCATCACGGGCTGCTGCTGTGTACCATTTTAGGGCTGTTTCTTTTTGGTGTGGTTACCCTTGCCAAGCCCCTCATGTACCTTATGAACCAACAGCCTGAAGTCATCGCACTGGCGGCACCCTACATCGACTGGGTAGGCTTCTCGCTCATTCCTGTAGTCATATTCCAGGGATATAAACAATTTGCCGATGGTATGTCGCTCACAAAATATGACATGTATGCCGCCATATTCTCGAACGTGCTGCACGTAGTCCTCAATTATCTTTTAATATATGGCGTGTGGTTCTTCCCAAAAATGGGCATCATGGGTGCGGCCATCGGTACGGTGGTCTCGCGTACGGCCATGGTAATCTACATGCATTACCTGCTTTCGCACAACGAAAAACTCAAACAGTATTTCCGGGAGTTCAGCTTTAGCGAAATAAAAAAATCGATGCTCAGGAAGATCGTGGCGCTGGGCCTGCCGTCGTCAATGCAAATGCTGTTTGAAGTCGCTTTGTTTACCACGGCGGTGTGGCTGTCGGGCTTTTTGGGCAAGAACAACCAGGCCGCCAACCAGATTGCGCTCAGCATGGCCTCGATGACCTTCATGTTTGCCATGGGGCTCAGCGTGGCGGCGATGGTGCGCGTGGGCAATAACAAAGGAAAGAGGGATTATGCCAACCTGCGTACGGTGGCGCGGTCGGTATTTTTACTCGTGATAATAGTAGAGACGGTATTTGTATTGCTGTTTGTGGCGTTCCACCAGTTCCTGCCGCACCTGTTTCTTAATATGGAAAACACCCTGCAGGTGGCCGATAATGCCGAAGTTATAGGTATTGCCGCCACACTCATACTCGTGGCGGCCGTTTTCCAGTTGTCAGACGGCATTCAGGTAGTGGTGCTGGGTGCGCTGCGCGGCCTGCAGGACGTAAAGATCCCTACCCTAATTACCTTTGTCTCGTACTGGCTCATCGGCTTTCCGGTATCCTTTTATCTTGGCCTGCACACACCGCTAAAAGGCACCGGCATCTGGATCGGATTGCTTGCAGGGCTTACAGCCGCCGCATTATTTTTGTATCTTCGCTTTAATTATCTCACAAACAAATTAATCAGGGAAGGGAGAGCACCCCTGAGCCCTAAACCCGAAACACTGAACTGATATGGAGTTACCAAAATTTGTATTGGCCGACAATACCGACTATCCTGAAGACATTTTTATTATCCACCTGGACTATCCGCGATTCATCATCAACCTTAAAGACGATGAGGTAGAGTTCCTGGAAGAGCCGGAAGACCTTGACGAGAATGAGCTGAATACCGAAATGGAAGGCCTGATCGTTGCAGCAGGCGAGTTCTACGACAGGGAAATAGAGCGCTACGAGAAGAATTAATTGAAAGAATTTTATACGTCACACCTGACAGGTTTTCAAAAATACAGGTGTCCGGAAGATGAAAAATGTTATTACGGCTAAAACATTACAGATAATTTTTACCACAAGGGGCACGAAGATTTACACAAGGTGCACAATGAATGCCGCCAAAGGCGGGAGGTCACAAAGCTTTGTGTCCTTTCAGCGCAAAGATATTATCATTTCTGCTTCGTGTTCATTGTGAAAAACCTCGTGTACCTTGTGGTAAAAACCTTTAAAGTAACTCTTCCGAACACTTATGTTTTCAAAAACCTGTCAGGTGTGTTATGTTCCGGGAGATGCTGGGAATTGCAATACAATCATAAAAAGTCACAAACCAAAACACACAGGCAGCCCAACCGGCTGCCTTTTTTTATAAATAAATCAGACCCTTTGGTGATAAACCAAGCGAAAAAAATTATGTTTGTAAAAAAATATAACCAATAAACCATGAAAAGAATTCTTTATGGCTTCCTGATGTTCTCAGCGGGGCTTATGGCCGTTTCGTGCGGCAGTGACGGTACCGACGACGTTATCCTGGGTTTTACTACCGATAACACGATCGCGATTGTAAAAGTAGACCTGAACAGGCTTGATGAAAAGCTCCCTAAAGAGGAGATAATGAAAGATAAATCGAACAAGTTTTCTGCTTCTGACAAAGAGAAAATGAAGCTGTTCATGAACGCCAAAGACAACGGTATCGACATCGAAAAGCCAATGTACATGATGACGGATAAAGAGAAAGACCAGTTTGCATTCTCATTTATCGGATGGCTGGATGACCAGGCTAAATTTGAAACGAACTTCTCAAAAATTTCTGAAACCAAAATCACTATCGACAAGGCAAAAAACCTTATCTATTCTGATAAGAACCTTATCGGCAGCATCAAAGACGATATGATCGTGCTTTCCAGGACGGCAGGCAACCCTATGGGCAACCTTATGGGTGGCGGTTATGCCCCTTCCGGCGAGGGCGAGGCTACAGAGAAATTCTATACCGAATTCTGGACCAGGAAACCAACTGAAAAGGAAGCCCTTATCGCGCAGGTTACCAAATCGCTTGAGGCGGATGCCGACATGAGTGCATGGGTGAACGTGTATGCTGTGGTAAACACACTTTCAAGGGGCTACGTTGAAACCCTTGCGGTAAACAAATTGCTTCTTGATGCGGGTGTGGGTGTAAACCTGAACTTCGATAAAGGGAAAATCGACTTTAAGACCAACACGTTCTTTAACGAGGAAATGCAAAAGCTGGTTGAAAAATACTATGATGGCAAAGGTGTTGATTATGACATCGTGAGAAATATCGACGTTGATAAAGCCAAGATGTACAGTGTGGGCTTCTTCAGTGTAGATTTCCTGAAATATTTTGTAAAAGAGGCAGGCTTTGAGCCTATCGCCAACCAGGTTCTGGAGTACAAAGGCCTTACGCTGGAAGACATCACGGCTGCGCTTAATGGCAAATATGCTTTTGCCGTGTTCCAGGAACAGCCGGTTGACCCGAATGATCCGTATGCGTACCCTAAACCGAGCGGAGTGTTCGCACTGGGCATCAATGGCGATAAAGCCAACAAAATCATCGACATGATCGTGGCCGATGAAAGCTTCAGGTATTATGCCAAAATGTACCACAACAAAGAGGTGCTTGTATTTGCTACAGAAGACAGTCAATTGCAACTGCTAAAAGATAACAAGGCGGCTGCCAACAAGAAGCTGAACAAGGTTTCGGGCGTAAACAGCTACACATGGGCTACCGGCGAGGACTTCAATAAAGGTTTTGAAGGCAAGGCCAAAGTGAAAGTGGTAAGCATGGAGTCGACCACGAAAGTTGAAGGCGGCAATGGTTCGTCTGAGACGGTTATTAAGCTTGACAAGGATAAGAAAAACGCCCTACACTACATCTTCGGATATGAATAGCATTGTGCTGGACGGCATTTCGCCAAAATATTTTACCCCGAAAACCATAGGATCGACATCCATATGGAATCAAAAAACAACTTTCGAAAAGGGCGGCCACTACTTGGTGATCGCCCCTTCCGGAAGCGGTAAGTCAACCCTTGCCACCGCCATGCTGGGCAACCATTTTGAGTATGACGGCACCATCAGCTACGACGGTGTGAACCTGAAAACGCAATCGGTAGAAAAGGTGGTGGGCTTCCGCAAAAACGGCATACAGCTCCTGTTCCAGGACGTACGCCTGATTCCCGACCTTACCATCCGCGAGAATGTGCTGCTGCGCACCTTCGCCAAAAAGAGTGCGGCCTTTGAGGAAAAGCTGCAATCGTATGCCACGACCCTGGGCATACTCCCGCTCTTGGACAAAAAGGCAAAGAATTGCTCCTACGGCGAGCGCCAGCGTTCGGCCATTCTGAGGAGCCTCATCAATCCCGCCGATTTTTTGGTGTACGATGAATGCTTCAGCCACCTCGACCTTAATAATAAGAAAAATGCCTACGGGCTCATTACGTCTGTAGCTGCACAAAGCGGCAGCGCGGTGATATTCTTTGAGCTCAACGACCTTCCGTTTGAGCACGATTGCCAGAAACTGAACCTATGAAAAAGTTTACCAAATTCGCTTTCCTTTACCTTGGGCTGTTCCTCGCGTTTGCGCTGGTGCTGAGCTGCATCCAGCTGTACGTTAATGCCAACGCCATGTTTGGCAGCAAAAGCAGCGATGCCAATTATTGGATCACAATGTCCAAGGCCATAACGCCCGATAACATCGGCAGGAAGGAGCTGATAGGCTTTAACGGCGGCGAAATTGAGGACCTGAAAAAATGGGAAGAGGTAAAGGAGATTTACCCTGTGGTTTCGAACGACTTTAAGGTGTCGGCAGACGGTGGCGACTTCATACCATTCTATACCGACATGTATTTGGAAGCGGTAGACAATGCTGCAATCGATATTGAAGATCTTTCTGAATTTAAAGTTGAGGATAATACCATCCCGATCGTTATTTCGCGGGAATACCTTAACCTGTACAACTACGGCTTTGCGCTCAACCAGGGCCTGCCGCAGATTACCGAAAGTTTTGCCAAAAAGATCGAGGTGAACATCAACCTTAAGCTGAAGGAAAAGAACCTGAGGTTCAGGGGCAAGCTGATTGGGCTGTCTGACAGGATCCATTCGGTGCTGGTGCCCAAGCAGTTTCTGGATTCCATCAATGCCACCCAGGATTTCAGCAGGGAGCATAAGGACATTTTTACCCGAGTGCTGGTAAAGGTCAATGATGCCAACGACCAGGGGCTTATCGAAAAAATGAGGGAAAAAGGGTATGAGTCCAACCAGGAGTCGCTGCGTTCGGCCAAGATCAAAAGCAAGCTGTTTTTGGTGCTGAATGCCATTGCGTTCATAGGGGCATTCATATTCCTGCTGTGCCTGTTCATCATCATCAACTTCATCAAGATGGAATTCCTTGAAAAGCACGAGGAAGTGTCCATAAAGTATTCGCTGGGCTATTCGCCACGCAAAATGGTAAGCAGCATCAGCCGTTACTTCAGTGTCAATGTAGGCATCGTCATGTTGCTGTGCCTTATTGCCGTATCAGTAGGGCAATATTACCTAGGTACTTCTGAAATAACCAATGGACTGTTGTCGCCGTACATCTGGATATATATGTGGGCGCTGGTAATACTAGTGCCGCTGGCAGTATTCATAATCGTAAACCTTTTGATTTACAGGTGGCTGATAAAGTCGTGGAAGTTTTAAGTAAAAAGATGTGAACAAAACGGATTATTAGGCCGTCCTGAAGTAAAAGAATAATTCATATGCCGCTCCTGCGGAGCTATAGATATCTTGCTTTCAATATTTCTATAAACATATCGCCCCGCTGGGGTTGACACTGATGAGTCCCGGAGGGACGGTATATTTATAGCATAAATGTTAGCAAGCCCTCATGAGCTCCGGAGGAGCGGCATATAAACATTACAAGTTTTGGTATAGAAATCGCCAAGTACAATTTTAAATTATAATTGATTAAGACATCTATATACTTGGATGTACCAAATTAATTTTGTTCCAGCAGAACCGCTAATTTTTCTCTTTGGTTCCATTCTACGATTTTAGAACCGGTATGATTTTCCAAATGCAGAAGGAAATGTGCAATCTTATTCGGCACATATCCAACGGCATCAGTATCGACGAGAGTTATTTTATCGTGTATGAAGTCTTTATACATGGTTTCTTCAGCCATCTCATAAAGTGTATTTGCTTTAAATATGCTACTTGAAAAATAAGACCAAGAACTCCCCGTCACATAATTTAGCAAGGTTAAGTCGTTATTCGTCTTATAGTAAATTGCGTTGAATTTAATCTCTCGTCTATTTGGATCAAGAGGCTTGTTAAATCTAATTTGGTCTGCATTAACAAATGACTTGAGATATTCATTAGCTTTTGAAACAAAAAGGGCCTTAGTTTCTTTTTCAATTTTACTTTCAAAATCAATTTCAGATACACTTACAATATTTTGAATAAATATCGCCAAATCAAATATTTTTGATGGGATATCAATTGCATTCGAGATTTTCAAATAAAAATAAGTAATACCATCCTTGGAACTAGTCTCCTTAATATTAAATGAGCTTTGATAATGATAGAATACTTTTAGGAAGCATGCATCATCACCAGGGATCACATCATAAATCCCTGATTTTATCCATCCACCGTCTGATATTATATAGTTATCGTCTTGCTTTGTTAGGAATACGGAAATAAATCGATTATTAGTAGTTGCATAAGGTGTAATTATCTCTAAAGATTTCCCTCTTTCCTTGGTCTGCCAAATACCATGAAATGATTTTTTAACGTCGTCAAATATATCGATTAGGCTCATGGAAAGGTTATGTTTTCATTTGGATCTTCACTGGAAATGTTTAGACCTAAGGTATTTGTCATTAATTGAACTTCTGAAAAATCATCGTCTCGTAACCTCATATTTGATTCATGGAAAAAATGCTTGAGACAGAGATTTATATCTGTTAATGCTTTTCTCTCATTTTCATCTAAAAGGCTATCCGTCTGATATGCTATTTCAATCCCACTTTCATGATATTTATGAAAATGCGGTGTTGGTACTTTTTGGTCTTCAAATGGGATACCTTCGACTTTGTTTCTATGAGTATCTCCATCACTATCGAATCGAAAGAAATGCTGTGGGCAGAATTTTTCATATCGTAGCTTAAACTGGAAGAAATTGTAATTTTTTAGTTTGACATTAATCGTAAAAGTAAGATCGTCTGTAGTGATTGGATGTGAAATTTTCTCTATTGTCTCTAAAGTATTCGCATTATTCCCAACAGAATTTACTTCAATAATTTCAGAAAAAATTGATTTACGTTCGTCAACCAATTTAGTGTAGAAATCATAATTTTCCGCTATTACAGCAACTTTTTTAGAACCCATACCAAGTATTTTGAAACATATCAAATATAAGTAAAAAGCTATATAAAAGTAGTGATGCAGAATTTTACGTGGATAAAACTTTTTCAACCTGAACATTCACAACTAATACACATTGTTCGATTCGTCCAAAATACAAGTTATGGTCGAAGCTCCGATATTTAAAAATGTAAGAAAAAAGATAAAATATTGTTCAAAAGCTCACCCACGTCGCCAAAATTTATTAAATTTAATAAATCAAAAATGGCAAAACATCCTAATATTTAATTAGATACGACCTCTGTTTTCAAGTCAATAATTCAAATGCTGGATTCTTTGCCTGAGGGAAATGCTTGTAGATAACATCTGGAAAAGCTACCTTGGAACGGAGAACCGATTTGCCCAAAATGCGGTATATGTGCCGCAGGAGTGAAGCTCAATCTGAAATCTGAAATCTAAAATCTAAAATACCTTTCAAGCAAATCCTTTGCCGCCGCAAAAGGCGACATCCTGTTCTCCTGTACCGCTTTCCTGTTTTCTTCTAATAAGGTGGCGATATTGGGGTCATTATAAAACCTTCCCAGTAGTTGCTCATTGACGGTTTCGGTGAGCCAATAGCTGTTCTGCTCGCTTCGGCGGATGCCAAAAAAGCCACTCTCCTTTGCCATGTCAAAATACCCGCTGATGGTTTCCCATACTTCGGCTATACCCTCATGGGTTATGGCGCTGCAGGTGGTTACGGTGGGCTGCCATCCCGAAGCTTTAGCCGGGAACAGGTGCAGTGCCCGGTTGAATTCCGTTTTTGCCAGCCGGGCCCTTTTTATGTTGTCGCCATCGGCTTTGTTGATCACGATGAGGTCGGCCATTTCCATGATGCCCCGCTTGATGCCCTGCAGCTCGTCGCCCGCTCCCGCTATTTGCAGGAGGAGGAAAAAATCGACCATGCTGTGTACAGCGGTTTCGCTCTGGCCTACGCCAACGGTCTCGATGATGATGGTGTCGAACCCGCAGGCCTCGCACAGGATAATGGCTTCGCGGGTCTTTCTGGCCACGCCGCCCAGTGTATCACCGGAGGCAGAAGGGCGTATGTAGGCATTCTCGTCTTTTACCAGTTCTTCCATTCGGGTCTTGTCGCCCAATATGCTCCCGTGGGATACCGAGCTGCTCGGGTCGACGGCCAGTACGGCCACCTTGCGTCCCAGCGAGGTGAGGTGCTTACCGAAGGCCTCGATGAACGTGCTCTTCCCAACGCCCGGTACCCCCGTTATCCCTATCCGCACCGACTTATCCGCATGGGGCAGGCATTGCGCTATAACGGCATTGGCTTTCTCAAGATGGGCGGGGTTGGTGCTTTCCACCAGGGTGATGGCCTGGCTTAGAATGCTTTTGTTTCCCTTTAATACGCCTTGCACTATTTCAGGAACAGTAAGTTGTTTCTTACGTAAATTGGTTATGTTCGCAATGTTGCCATAGCTGATGCTCTGCGGCGGGTCGATGCCGTCAATTTCATGGAGGGCGGTTTTATGGGTTTTGGGTTTGTCCACAGCAAAAGTTTAGGAGAAGTAAAAATAAGGTTTTTTGGCAGGCCATCCACAAATTTTAATTTTGTACAACCGGTATAAACAAAAACCCACGCAAAAATCATACGTGGGTACTTCATTTATCCTCTCGGGTATCCTCAAAAATCATCATGCAGGTACCTCTAAATCCTGCCAATTGGCCTTAATATCCCGCTGTAAATCGCTCTTTGTGATGTTTTGGGGTCTCGGTTTCATCGGCAATGGCAACGGCGAGGTCCTCCACCGAAAGTAGGCTCCTGCCATCCTCGTTAAACACCGGATTGTCAAGTGCAGTGCGGTAATTGCCTGTCCTGCCTGTTGTTATGCCCTGGTGCATCTCAATCGCAGGGCTAAAGAAGACCCAGTCCAGTTCTGTTTCATTTTTGATGGTATTGAGGTAGTGGCGGGCGGCATTGGCACCGGCGTAGTACTCTTTCGGGAACTCCGGTGTGTCTATAAGTTGCATTCCGTCAGCGATATACAGGCTGCCTGCGCCTCCAATGTAAATGTAGCGTTTAATTCCAGACTCCTTCACCGCCTTCTGTATGGCTTCCGATCCTGCTATTGACTCCTCATAGATGTTCGGGTTCGTCCAGCCCGGGTTGTAAGCGCTGATCACGGCATCGTGGCCTTTGAGCACACCGGCAAGGGCCTCGGTATCAAATACATCGCTTGCCGACCAGGTTACACCGGCTTTAGCTTCTTGCGGGTTGCGTGCAATGGCGGTCACTTCGTGGCCCCTGGTGGTAAATTCGTTTACAAGTGCGGCGCCTACAAATCCGGTAGCACCAATAATGGCTATTTTCATGATGTTTATAATTTTTTCAAATGTAATAAAAAATATTACAGTTTTTGATAAAGTGAGAAAATAACTATGGGTTTATTTTTATATGATTGAATTGTAGGGTTTTAAAACGCTTCTGTAAACTCCTTCAGAGATATGCCTTTCAGCTTTTTCCGGATGTCGGCATTAATGTCTTTATACAGGGCATCCAGATTTTGGTTGATGTTGCGGCCCACAGGGCAGGCGGGGTTGGGGTCGTTTTTGGAGAAGCCGAGGTTCACTTCCTCAAAAGTCATTTTAAAGATGTCCTCAAGGGTAATGCCTGCGGACTGCCCGGCAAGGCGTGTACCGCCATACTTGCCCTCGCGGCACTCTACAATGTTGTGTTTTTTGAGGTTGGCGATCTCTTTGCGTACCAGCACAGGGTTAATATTCATGCTGCCCGCAATAAATTCAGAGGAAAGGTATTCTTCCGGGAATTTATACAGGAGCGTAAGGATATGCAGCGTTATGGCAAATTTGCCTGAGATCATTGGCATTCAAAATAATGGACGAAAGTATAAAAGTTTTTGGAACAGCCAATAAAATATCACGATTTTATTACATCTATTTGATTCGTACCATGTAAATTTGCGCAGGATTTAGTTCCCATGCTTTGTAAATGGACAGTATCATCCTGATTTTTTTATGCCTCATAGCCGGAGCGGTACTTCGGAGGCTAAAAATTTTACCATCTAATTCCCATGCCATCCTCAACCAGTTCGTCATCAATATATCGATGCCCGGCCTTGCGTTGTATTACCTCCCGAAAATTGTGCTTGGCACGCAGCTGCTGCTTCCGCTTGGTGTTGCATGGATAGGCTTTGTGTTGTCATGGCTTTTTTTTGCCGGCCTTGGCAAATGGCAGGGCTGGCCCAAAAGGCTGATTGGCTGCTTGGTATTGACTGCCGGCCTTGGCAATACTGCCTTTGTGGGATTTCCGGTCATCGAGGCACTTTTTGGCAAACAGGGACTGGAAACCGCCATTGTAGTGGACCAGCCGGGTACGTTTGTCGTGGTCTCTACCCTCGGCATCCTGGTGGCAGCGGCGTATTCAAAAAGGGAGGCCGGGACTTCGGGGCTGTTGCGCAAGATCGTTTTGTTTCCCCCCTTCATTGCCTTTGTCATTGGGCTTTGCATGAACCTTGCAGGATTTGATTTCCATGAAGCACTGCAGGCGGTTTTCCAACGGCTGGGCAATACGGTAACACCTGTAGCGCTCACAGCAGTGGGCATGCAATTGCATATACAGCGCAAGAGCCGCCACTGGGGATTTGTTTCCTTGGGGCTTGCTTTCAAGCTGCTGCTCATGCCGCTGTTTTTCTTTGTGCTGTACAGGCTCGCACTTGGCAGCAGAGGAATTGTTGCCGATGTAAGCATTATGGAATCCGCCATGGCACCCATGATCACAGCGGCTATACTCGCCTCAATTTACGGACTAAAACCAAAACTGGCAGGCATGATGATAGGGGTAGGTATCCCTGTGTCGTTCATTACAATGGCTTTTTGGTATTGGCTACTAATTATTTTTAACTGACATGATAAAAGAAAGTGATTCGGTTATCCTTGATGATAATCACCAGCAAATTGTACAGAAAACAGTATATTCCATCCTGTTTTCCATTGCCTTTGCCCACCTGCTCAATGACCTGCTGCAGGCAGTTATACCTGCTGCTTACCCCATTCTTAAAGAGAAATACAACCTGAGCTTTGCCCAGGTGGGGCTCATTACCTTTTCCTACCAGATGGCAGCCTCTATCCTGCAGCCCTTTGTAGGCTTTTATACTGACAAAAAGCCGAAGCCGTACTCCAAGGTATTTGCAATGGTCTTCACATTTTCGGGCATTGTATTATTGTCGTACGCCAATTCGTTTGCGCTCATCCTGCTTTCGGTGGTGCTGGTGGGCATCGGTTCATCCATTTTCCACCCCGAGGCATCGCGTGTTTCTTACCTCGCATCGGGCGGGAAGCGGGGACTGGCGCAGTCCATCTTCCAGATAGGGGGTAACTCGGGTACGGCCATCAGCCCGCTGCTCATCGCGTGGATCGTGGTCCCTAACGGCCAGCGCTATATCATCTGGTTTGCCCTGTTTGCCCTGCTTGCTATGACGGTGCTATACCGCATAGGACGTTGGTATCAGGCGCACCTTGAACTGCATGGCAAGAAAAAGGTAAACCTTGCCGACCTTCCCAACCTTACACCAAGACAGGTAACAATTTCAGTGATCATCCTTTTAGTGCTTATATTCTCAAAGTATTTCTACTTTGCGGGGCTAACCAGCTATTTTACGTTCTTCCTTATCGAAAAATTCAACCTTTCGGTACAGGATGCGCAGTTCCACCTGTTCCTGTTCCTCCTTTCGGTGGCGGCCGGTACACTGCTTGGCGGCCCTTTGGGTGATAGGTTCGGGCGTAAGTACGTAATATGGTTTTCGGTCCTGGGCGCCGCGCCGTTCACGCTCATGATGCCGTATGCCAACCTGTTCTGGACGGGCGTGCTGTCGGTTATCATCGGTACCATTATCTCGTCGGCATTTCCGGCGATATTGGTGTACGCACAGGAATTATTGCCCAAGAGGCTGGGCATGATTTCGGGGCTGTTTTATGGCTTTGCGTTCGGCATGGGCGGACTCGGTTCGGCCGTGCTGGGCTATGTAGCCGACCAGACCAGTATTACCTATGTGTACCATATATGCGCCTATCTGCCGCTGATTGGGATCATTGCGTGGTTTTTACCCAATTTGAAGAAGGGGAAGAAGTAGTTTATTTGTTATTTTAGCGGAAGTGCTCCACAAAGTCGGGAAACTTGCGGAGCGAGTGAAAACTAACAATACTACAACTATAAGAAAGAATTGTTATTAACAATAGGCATAAGGTGAAAAGCAAAAAGCAAATTATTATTCTATCGATTTTATTTATGATATTACTTATGGTGATTATTTATCGCTATTTTAAAGACGAAACAGTTTATATGTTGAAAGAATACAATCAACAAGGACGTTTATTGGGTACGAATGAATACGTAATTCGTAATGGCGATACGATAATGCATGGAAAATTTGTAAATTACAATGATAAAGGTATAAAAATATCAGAAGGTCAATTTTTTGAAGATGAGCCTCACGGTGAATGTATTTACTATACTGAAGATGGGAAAAAAGAGGTTGTTCAATATAGAAAAAACAGCACAATAACACTTGAAAGCACGTTTTATAATCCTAAAGGGTATATTGAGGAATATGTTGTATATGATGACATAGGACATTCTTCATTTATTATCAAATACGATGAAAAAGGAGTAATAAGATATGATGGCTATCCTCAAATAGAAGTTTATCAATACAAGTTTGCAAACAAAGCGAAATTCAATATTAAAAAAGAACAGAATTTAAAAGTCGGAGATACATTGAAGTATAGTTATATTGTTGCTAACATACCTAATACAATACGAAGTTTTCAAATCGAAAATTTGAAAGTTCCTGGCTCTGAAGTTGTGCGAATTTTGAAAAATGTTCCTCCTGCTCAAATCGATGTAAAAGAAGTTTTGATGAAAAAAGGAAAAAATACCATAAGAAGTATTGTTAAATATGAATTCAAAGATAAAATCACACCTGTTTTTACTGATACAATTTCGTTCGATATTAATGTAAATTAGCCGCTCCGCATTCTATGATATAAAACAATTAAAATCAGTAAAAAATTATCCTGCGAATTTATATGTATTTATAAAGGGTGACTGTCTATTGATTACAGAGAATACTCTGCTAACTATCT
>NZ_JAPCHV010000009.1 GCF_026107645.2 Flavobacterium sp. MFBS3-15
GACAACAGCTCGTTTAAAGGCTTCACTGTACCTAATACTCGGGGATAAACCTGTCCCCTTAGAATCCTGCTTTTTCATAATATTGACATTTATTAGTCAACTTTTTTCAGGACGAGACACATACATAAAAAATCCCTCTATGAATTGGACATAGAGGGATTTTGTTTATAAAAACCTTTCGGTAATTACAGTTTATTTTCTTCCTGCGTTGCAGATGCTTTTTGATCCGGTGTCGCTATTTTACCTTCATCGTTACTTCGTTAGACCAAATGATATTCTTTTTGGAACGGAACATTTCACGGTTAAACTTTTCTTTTGCAGAATAGGGTACAATATTTAATCCTGTCCTGAATTTGATTCTCCCTGTCAAAACGGGTTTTTCCAATCGTAGTATCACAGTAGTGCTTTTTCCGGGCGCTACTTTTTCCGGAACATAGATATTGCTTTCACAGGGAACCTGCTCTATTTTCAGGAGTTCATTATCTATAACATAAAAGTCCTGCCATGAGCAGGACATTGTATAATAAGCCAGGGTATCTTTAGAAGTATTAGTAAGGGTAACGGGAATCGCTAAAAATTTTTTCCCGTCTTCTTCAATTTCTTTGCCTTTTTTAGATGTAAGTATGTAATTTTCGTTAGATGCCGGCCTGTATACAGGTGTAATATAGAAAATTGCAGAAATCATCAAAAACAGTATCTTCTGATTCATTATTAAAGATATAAAGCTTGGTATATAGCATTACGCAGAAAAATCCGGATTATTGTTTTGAGGGGATATAATTTACGGATAACAAAAAACCCCTTCGAAGATCTTTCAGAGGGGTTCTTTTATAAAAACCTTTCGGTAATTACAGTTTATTTTCTTCCTGCGTAGGCTTTTTAGATGCCGCAGGCTGGTCTCCGTCTTTAGCAGCGTTCTTGAATTCTTTGATACCGGTACCCAATCCTTTCATAAGCTCAGGGATCTTTTTACCCCCAAACAGCAACACCACGATTACCAATATGACAAGAATCTCTGTTAAACCAAATTTTCCCATGACAACAAGTTTTAATTATCCTGCAAAGTTATGTATAAATGCATTACAAAAACTATTTACGTCAAATTTTTGATAATGGTTTGCACTAAATAAAATATTTTTAGCCGTCATATCAAAAAGGCAATTGTTAGCCTTATAAAAGGCATTATGCCGCAGGATTAGTATATTTGTCAATTAAACGGTTGTTATGTCGGCAAAAAGGCTTAAAAGGCAATTGATCAAAAAAAAGCTGTTCACCAAGAACCGCCTCGTGATACTTAATGAAGACTCGTTTGAAGAGCTGTTTTCATTGAGGCTCAACCTTATGAATGTATTCGTGGCCATCACTTCCATAAGCATTGTTATGATTGCCCTTACGACTTATATCATAGCCTTCACTCCACTTCGCGAATATATTCCCGGTTATGCGTCAACCAAATTGAAACGCGAAGCTACAGCGAATGCACTGCGATCCGACTCCCTGCAAAAAGTCATTAATGAAAACAGCGCCTACCTCGCCTCGATAAAACGAGTGCTCACAGGCGACCTCGACCATACTAAACTAAGCCGCGACTCTATAGTTCCGGGCGATCAGCCGGCCCTTACCGATGAGGAGATGCAACCCTCCAAAGCCGACCTGAAATTGCGTGAACAAGTAGCAAAGGAAGACAAGTATAATTTGTTTGAAACCGCTAAGCCAAAAGTGAGCCTGGTGCTTTTTGCACCGGTAAAAGGCCATATTACCGAAAATTATAATGCTAAGGCAAAACACTATGCGGTAGATATTGCCCTGGCAAAAGACACGCCAATAAAATCCATTGCCGCAGGAACAGTGATCCTGGCCGACTGGACACCAACCAACGGAAACGTGATCGTGCTGAGGCACAATGACGGCATAATTTCGGTATATAAGCATGCGGCATCGCTTACTAAGGAGCAGGGCGATATCGTAAAGTCAGGCGAAGTAATTGCGTTGGCAGGATCTACAGGCTCCCAGTCTACCGGGGTACACCTGCACTTCGAACTTTGGAAGGACGGCTACCCTATAAACCCAACACAATTCATTGATTTTGAATAGTTATGGAGGAATTTGTAGATAATATATTTTTTGTTTCGCTGATGTGCGGGGTTGTATTCCTTGTAGCATCTGCGATTATGCATTTCTTTCCTCCCAAAGAGATAAATTACCTGTACGGCTATCGTACGCCGGCATCGATGAAAACGCAGGAGCGATGGGATTTTGCACAGCACTATTCTACAAAGCAAATGTTCAAAGCAGCCATGGGCCTGATAGCGCTTTCGTTTACAGGCTATTTTTTTGACCTGCCCACCACAGTAAACGTTAGTATAGGCTTGGCGCTGATAGTGCTGTCGGCGTTTTATATGTTCATCACAACCGAAAAAGCCATCAAAAGCAAATTCAACGAAATGCCTTAGCGAACAGGAGTAAAGCAACCCGAAACCCTGAACCCAAAACCCGAAACCAACCATGTCCATTAAATCCTTAGCAGCAAAGATCTTCGCAGGCATCATCCACAATAAGACCCAAAAATGGGCCGCTAATCCTGTGGAGGCTCAGCAGAAGGTTTTCCGTGAGCTTATCGGAAAGGCATCGAATACTGCTTTTGGTAAAGACCATGATTTTGGCAACATCAATTCTTTCACAGATTTTGCGGCTAAAGTCCCCGTACGCGATTATGAGGCCCTGAAAAACTATGTGGATCGTGTTGTGAAAGGGGGGGAGGGGATTCTGTGGCCCGGTAAGCCATTATATTTTGCGAAGACATCGGGCACTACATCGGGGGCGAAATATATTCCGCTGACGAAAGAGTCGATGCCATTCCACATCCGGGCAGCACGCAATGCTATACTCGCTTATATCCATGAAACAGGGAAGTCCGATTTTGTAGACGGTAAAATGATTTTCCTGCAAGGCAGCCCTGAATTGGACGAGAAAAACGGCATTAAGCTGGGCCGTCTTTCGGGTATTGTGGCGCACTATGTTCCGGCCTATCTGCAAAAGAACCGCATGCCAGGCTGGGAGACCAATACCATCGAAAATTGGGAAACAAAGGTGGATGCCATTGTAGAGGAAACCTATAATGAAGACATGCAGGTAATATCGGGCATACCGTCCTGGGTGCAAATGTACTTTGAAAAACTACAGCAGAAGGAAGGAAAAAAGGTGGGTGATATCTTTAAGAACTTCAACCTTTTTATATATGGAGGCGTGAACTATGAACCCTACCGGGCGAAATTTGAGAACCTCATAGGCCGCAAGGTGGACAGCATTGAGCTGTTTCCGGCTTCTGAAGGTTTTTTTGCCTATCAGGATTCGCAAAAGGAAAAGGGTATGCTGTTGCTGCTTAACGCAGGGATATTCTATGAGTTCATAAAAGCCGATGAGTTCTATACCGGAAACCCGAAGCGTTACACCATAGGCGAAGTGGAACTGGACATAAATTATGTTTTGATCATTTCTACTAATGCAGGCTTGTGGGCCTACAATATTGGCGATACCGTTGCGTTCACTTCACTGGGCCCGTACCGCGTAATTGTTACCGGCAGGATAAAGCATTACATCTCGGCGTTTGGCGAGCACGTGATAGGCAAAGAGGTGGAAAGCGCCCTGAACGAAGCCATGGAAGGGACCGATGTGAGTGTGAACGAGTTTACCGTTGCCCCGCAGATAACGCCTTCGGAAGGATTGCCCTACCACGAATGGTTCATAGAGTTTGAAAAAGCTCCAACAGACATAGATGCCTTTGCCCTGAAGATAGACGCGGCCATGCGGAAGCAGAATGTATACTACGACGACCTGATAGTAGGGAAGGTGCTGCGTACGCTTGTCATTACCCCGGTAGGGAAGGACGGTTTTAAGGAGTACATGAAATCCATAGGTAAACTGGGCGGGCAAAATAAGCTCCCAAGGCTGAGCAATGACAGGAAGATTGCGGATGCGTTAAATAAATAACAAGAAAAGCCTATTTTAGCATATAATTTATTTCTCAATGAAAAATACTCTTCAGGAACCGGTTGCAACATATTCACAACTTGGCCTAGGGATAAATAATTATACCCAAGCAAGAAAGCTTTACCCTATACTTAAATGGGCAGGCGGTAAGGAGCAGGAACTTAAATATATAATTCCTAATTTACCCGAAAAGTTTGAGAATTACTATGAACCTTTTGTCGGTGGCGGAGCTGTTTACACTTCGTTAGAGGCAAATACTTATTATATAAATGATAAATCTGAAGAACTAATATCTTTATATAAAAGCTTGACAAACAATAATAGAAAAACATTTTTTCATATTACCAATGAAATTATCCATAATTGGGATTTACTTACTATTGTAACTCAAAATAACAGGGATTTTTTCATAACAACTTATAAGAGGTTTTCTGAAAATGAAATATCAGAAACTAAATTAAAAGATATATTATTTGAATTCATACTAAGAAATGCGGAACAATTTAATGGAATGTTCTCTACTATTTTCAATTTTAATATTGAAAATTTTATAAAGGAAATAAAGGTAAATCTTATCCGAAAGATAAAGAGAATGAAAGAATTAGAGCAATTAAAATCGAAATTGCCAAACAATGACATTCTTGATAATATTGAAACGGCGTTAAAAAGTGCGTTTTACATGCACTTTAGGCATATTTATAATAATACAACGAAGTATAATATCCAACCTGCATTCCAGTCAGCAATTTTCTTGTTTATAAGGAATTTTGCTTATAGTGGAATGTTTAGATATAATTCCAAGGGCGAATTTAATGTCCCGTATGGGGGCATTGCTTATAACCGAAAAAATTATAGTAAGAAGATTGAGTATTTACAGTCCGAAGAATTGAAGTCTTTGTTAGACAATACTACTATTGAAAATTTAGACTTTGAAGATTTCTTTAATCTACATCAACCTACGGAAAATGATTTTATCTTTTTAGACCCACCATACGATAGCGAGTTTAGTACATATGCTCAAAATGAGTTTACCCGAACAGATCAGGAAAGATTGGCAAACTGCCTCTATAATAGTCCTGCAAAATGGATGATGATAATTAAAAATACTGACTTTATACTTAGCCTATATTCCAATAGAAATTTAAATATTCAATCATTTGATAAAAAATACTTAGTCAGTTTTATGAACAGAAATGACAAAGATGTTGAACACCTATTAATAAAAAATTACTAATGAACGAAAGAATATTTGAAGAAGATTTAAGGCTTCCAGCATTATACCTTATTAGTATGAATAATGGTAAACTCAATACAACACAGTTATCCAATTTACTACGAACAATTCTCAAGCCATCGGGGGAAGACTTGGAGTTATTAGCCAATAGAAATGACGATTACTTCTCACAAATAGTAAGAAATTTAACGGCTAAAACTAGATCATTTGTAAAAAATGGATTTATTCAACGAGAATCCAAATCTGGCAGTCCTTTTTTTATTACTGATAAAGGCAAAATATATCTGGAACAAAATAAGCCCGGATTAAAATATTTATTATCGAACGATTTCGACTATGTTGATATAAAAGAAAATTTAAAGTCAATTGAAAAAGGTAAAAAAATTGAAACTTTTGATGAAAATATAATTATCTCGGAAGGGCTAAAAATTTATACTGAAAGGTCGGTATATGAGCGATCAAAAAAGCTACGTGGCTATGCGATTGACTATTTTTCTCAGGATGGACGTATAAGTTGTAATTGTTGTTCCTTTAATTTTGAAGATTTTTACGGCATTGACTGTGGTAAAGGATTTATAGAGATTCATCATACTAAACCAATTTTTAAATACGAAGAGCAAGATATCAATACTACAATCGAACAAGCAATGAAAAATTTAATTCCAGTTTGTTCAAATTGTCATAGAATGATACATCGAAATTGGGCTAAGCCAATAGAAATCCAAGTTTTGATTAATACTATTCAGCAAAATGGAATTATAAATGGGCATAAAATAATATAACTTACATTTGCCACAAAACAAACAAAATGCAATCGATTAAAAACATAACACGCTCCAGGGCACAGGAATCTTCCGCGGCCATTGAGCGCCTGTACATAACCATGCGCCACCTGTTTAACAGGGGTTTTTATAAACCGATGGGCATATCGGGTGATACTTTAAGGGAAGCATTGCTGTCCCTGCGCCCGGAAATATACGGCTCCATAGCCGAGGAAAAAGCCGAACTGAACGGGCTGCTGTATGTTATAGAGCGCCTTCCGGTGGGTATTGAGGAATGCCGCTTTATCAATCTTACTTCGGATGAGGGTTATTCCAAATCGCACTTTAAAGCCATCGTTCCGCCAAAAAGGAGGCGCAATTGCTATCGCATAGACGAGGAGCAGATGAACGTGGAAATAACCCGTGGGCGATCAGATATTTATGACATCATGACGCACCTTACCTTTATCTTCATCGAATCGCATAAGATAAAGGACAGGGTACTTATAGATGATAACGGCGAAATAGCCCGCGACTGGGTAAAGCTGGAGCAGGCCATAAGCCAGGAAAAGAAACTGACGCTGGAAGAGCGTGAAAAAGCCATATCGCACGTGTCGAATGTACTGGGCAGGACCTTTGCCGAGATCATCGACATTTATGATGCCTTTGCTACACCAACATCGCCGGACAGGTTCCTTCACGTGATCTACCATCTTGGCAGGCTTGCCATTGAGGAAGCTATGGGCGGGCCTAAGCGCACCATTACCTTTAGCCCGATACTGCGCGAAAGGCTGGGCCACCACATACACGGGGAGATATGGGCGAACAACATCAAGAACATACTCAAGCAGAACGGATTGCTGGAAAGGCCGATACACATCATCAGCGCCAACATGCACAGCGTAATGAATTCACTGTTTGCCGTGCCGATGTTCAAAAACAAATTCAAGGATAAGGATGAGTATTTCATTTACGAAGAACTGAGCAAATCGGGAAATGGCGCGATGAGGTCAAAAATTGAGGAACTGGCCCTGAAGCACGGCATGATCGCCATGCCGGACACCTCAGGCACCAACATTGACGTACAGATATTTGATACCGCCAAAATAGATTTTGCCAAAACAGCTTTTCCAGGCGCCAAACTGGCCAAAGACATGCCTGTTATTGTGGTTATGGACTATGCCTTTGGAGAACAGGCCTACGAAACTATTGATGAGTTGCTCAAACCGTTCCGCGAGGGCGACCTTCGCACACTGGTAAATGTGGAGTCGGTTTCGATCATGGGTAAAGCAGGGATATTAGAAGGGAATAAGGGTGACATCATGATACCTTCAGCCCATATTAATGAAGGTACAGGCGACAACTATCCGTTTGAGAACGAGCTTACCGCTGTTATGTTTGAAGGCGAGGGCATACCGGTATACAGCGGCCCGATGGTTACTGTACTGGGTACATCATTGCAAAACAAGGACCTTCTCAAGTTTTTCAACCAGTCTACCTGGGGCGTTATAGGCCTCGAGATGGAAGGCGCATACTACCAGAAGGCGATACAGTCGGCATCAAAAATTCGAAAAAGCATTAACCCTGATGTTAAGGTACGCTATGCTTACTACGCATCGGATAACCCGCTGGAAACGGGCAGTACGCTGGCTTCGGGAGGGCTTGGCACAACAGGAGTGAAGCCTACTTACCTCATTACTATCAAGATTTTGGAACAAATATTCAACATAAAATAAATTATGGCAAACCAAATCCATAACGACCCGAACAGCGAAATTGACCTGGGGCAGGTATCAGCAAAAGTTAAGGGTTATTTTACGCGTGTAAATGACTCATTTTTTGACTGGATAATATTTGTAAAGCGGAATATCATAGTCATTGCGATTATAGTGATTATTGGCTCAGCGCTTGGCTTTTACATGGACAGCGGCCCAAAACTGTATTCACAAAAGGTCATTGTACATCCCAATTTTGAGAGTGTAGACTACTTGTACGAAGCTGTTGATGAGATTGAAGTGAAAATAAAGCAGCATGATACGGTGTTCCTGAAAAGCATTGGAATTGCCCATCCGAAACAGATCGCCAAAATAGAAATCGAGCCTGTGGTTGATATTTATAACTTCATGAACAAAACGGAAGGCGAGCAGAAAGAAGACAGGGACAGGAAACTGGCCATTTTCGAGCTTATTGCCGAAAACGGCAGTATGAAAGATGTCCTTACCGATCCGATAACCAGTAAGAACTATGAAAATCACCTTATTACGATTACCTCCAAAGACAAGGCGAAGCAATCGCAAATTGTTGAGCCGGTTATGGCCTATCTGAATTCGAACCCTTACTTTAAACAAAAACAGGCCGAATACATCAATAACGTAAATCTTAAATTGGTATCTAACGATTCGTCAATAAAACAGGTGGACAGGGTTATTGACTATCTTACCGACGCAGGCAGGAAGCCTTCAGGAAGCTCGGTTTACTACAATGAGACTACTGATGTGGCCGCCATGATGCATTTTAAAAATATGCTTGTAATGGAACAGGGGAAATTACGCCTTAGTAAGACCGATTATACTGATATAATTAAGGAACGTGGCGTGATGCTGAATGAAAAAAGCAAAAATGCGGTTGCGGGAAGGATGAAGTTCATAATTCCTGTACTGTTCTTTATAATATTTGTTATTTTCGCTATGCTGAGGTCTTATTACAGAAGCCAGACTGAAAAAAGAAAAATTGTTATTACCGAATGAAAAAATCACTTTTGATAACCGGAGGCGCAGGCTTTATCGGGTCGAACTTTATTGTACATTTCCTGGCTAACAACCCGGAATACTTTGTTGTGAACCTGGACAAACTGACTTATGCAGGAACACTGGACAACCTTACGGAAATTGAGGGTGCTGAAAATTATAAATTCGTGGAAGGTGATATTTGCGACAGGGAGTTCATCAACAGGCTGTTTACCGAATACGATTTCAGGGGCGTGATCCACTTTGCGGCAGAGTCGCACGTGGACAACTCCATATCGGGACCGGAAGCCTTTGTACGCACAAATGTATTGGGTACCTTCAACCTTCTGGATGCTGCACGGAACCACTGGATGAGCGCTCCTCAACAATACCGTGGCGGTTATGAAGATTGCCGTTTCCATCACATCTCTACCGATGAGGTATATGGCACGCTTGGCGCAGAGGGGCTTTTTACCGAAGAAACGCCCTATGCCCCCAATAGCCCGTACAGTGCCAGCAAGGCATCGAGCGATATGATAGTGAGGAGTTACTACCATACTTATGGCATGAATGTAGTGACTACTAACTGCTCTAACAACTACGGCCCAAAACAGCATATTGAAAAATTGATCCCGACGATTATCCGCAAGGCGCTGGCAGGCGAAAACATCCCTATTTACGGTAAAGGTGAGAACGTGCGTGACTGGCTGTATGTGCTGGATCACTGCACCGGCATTGAGCTGGTATACAAAAAGGGCAAGGCAGGGGAAACCTATAACATAGGAGGCAGGAACGAGCGCAACAACCTGTATATTGCCCACACTATATGCGGATTTATGGACAAGATGAAGCCAAAGGCCGAAGGGAGCTACAGCGACCAGATAGCGTTTGTAAAAGACAGGCCCGGCCACGATTTGCGCTATGCAATAGACGCGACAAAAATTGAAAGCGATTTGGGTTGGAAAGCCAACGAAAACTTTGAGACCGGCATAGTGAAGACCATTGAATGGTATTTGGACAAATTAAGCTAAAGAGCAATGAAAGGAATCATACTCGCAGGAGGATCGGGCACGAGGCTGCACCCGCTAACGCTGGCGGTAAGCAAGCAGCTGATGCCCATATATGACAAACCAATGATATATTACCCATTGTCTACCCTGTTATGGAGTGGGATAAGGGAAATCCTGATAATATCTACACCGCATGACCTGCCACTGTTCCGGCAATTGCTGGGGGATGGGAGCAGGCTGGGATGCCGCTTTGAATATGCCGTTCAGGAACACCCAAATGGGTTGGCCGAGGCATTCATCATTGGCAAAGAGTTTATAGGGAGTGATAAAGTTGCCCTGATACTGGGAGATAACATTTTTTACGGCACCGGCCTTTCTGCGCTGCTACAGTCGAACAACGACCCTGAAGGAGGCATCATATATGCCTACCACGTGCATGACCCTGAGCGCTATGGCGTGGTTGATTTTGACCCGGACGGCAAAGTGCTTTCTATTGAAGAAAAGCCGGAACACCCGAAATCGAACTATGCGGTGCCGGGCATTTATTTTTACGACAACGACGTGGTTGAGATTGCTGCCAACATAAAGCCAAGCCATCGCGGTGAGCTGGAGATAACCGATGTGAACCGCGAATACCTGGAGCGCGGAAGGCTGAAAGTGAGCATACTGGACCGAGGCACGGCATGGCTGGATACCGGTACTTTTAACTCCCTCATGCAGGCCGGGCAATTTGTACAGGTAATAGAAGAGCGCCAGGGCCTTAAGATTGGCGCCATAGAAGAGGCTGCCTACAATATGGGCTTTATTACCGCTGAAGAATTAAAGAACCTTGCCCAACCTTTGCTGAAAAGCGGTTACGGCAAGCATTTACTAAGCTTAATATCATAAGATGACCTTTACACCCACCAAGCTGGCTGGCTGCTTTATAATTGACCCGACCATTATTAATGATGGCAGGGGCTATTTTATGGAAAGCTTCAATGAGAACAAGTTTGAGGCCGGCACCGGTAAACGCGTGCATTTTGTGCAGGATAACCAGTCTTTTTCTGCCAAAGGCGTATTGCGCGGGCTGCATTACCAAACCGGTGAGCATGCGCAGGCCAAGCTGGTGCGTGTGCTGAAAGGTGAGGTGCTGGATGTGGCGGTCGATATAAGGCCGGGATCGAAAACATACGGCCAGCACGTTGCTGTAGTGCTTTCTGGTGAAAACCAAAGGCAGCTGTATGTACCTCGTGGGTTTGCACACGGGTTTTTAGTACTGAGTGAAACAGCGGTTTTCTTCTACAAGTGCGACAACTTTTATAATAAAGAGTCGGAAGGCGGCATCATATACAACGACACTGCTATAGGCATCGATTGGGGCATGGGTGAGGAGGATTTCATCATCTCTGAAAAGGATACCGTATTGCCAAACCTCCAAAACAGCAGGGCGGCATGGTAGTCTTGGTAACAGGCGGAAACGGACAGCTGGGGCAGGCACTGCAGGCCCTTGTGCCAAAGCATGAAAAAAACCTGAAGTTTTATTTTGCAGGCTCACAGGAGGCAGACATTACCAATAAGGAAAGCCTGAATGCAATTTTTAAAAAGATAAAACCTGACTTTTGCATCAATGCTGCGGCTTATACCGCAGTAGATAAGGCCGAAAGCGAGCCTGAAAAAGCACACAGCATTAATGCTGAAGGTGCTACAAACCTTGCGGAAGTTTGTAAAGAATATAGAACTACACTACTGCACATCTCTACCGATTTTGTGTTTGAAGGGCAAAAGAAGTCACCGTATACAGAAAAGGACGAAACCAATCCACAAGGAGTATATGGGCTGACCAAGCTTCAGGGCGAACTGGAAATTCAGAATATATTGCCGGAGCATTTTATTATCAGGACATCGTGGCTGTATTCGGAGTATGGCAACAATTTTATGAAAACCATGATACGCCTGGCCGGCGAGCGCGACTCGATAAGTGTAGTAGACGACCAGAAGGGTACGCCCACCAATGCGAATGACCTTGCTGCTGCGCTGGTACAGATGATATCGAGCGGAATTGAGGAATACGGCATATATCACTATAGCAATGAAGGCGAGGGTACCTGGTATGATTTTGCAAAAAAAATATTTGAGGTAAACAATATTACCATAGATTTACGCCGGATTCCTACAAGCGCTTACCCTACGCCGGCTAAAAGGCCGGAGTACAGCGTGATGGATAAGAGCAAAATTAAAAAAGCCTTTGGCATTGAAATACCTGACTGGCAGCAGTCATTAGCCGACAACACAGCAAGACAATGAAAATACTTATAACCGGTGGCGCAGGATTTGTAGGGTCTTCTTTAGGCATCAGCCTAAAGAAGAAATACCCGTCTTACAGCATCATCGCTTTTGATAACCTGAAAAGGCGCGGGTCGGAACTTAACCTTTCCGATTTGCGCGATGCAGGAATAGAGTTCGTACACGGCGACATTCGCAATCCTGAAGACATTGCATCTGTAGGTGTATTTGATGTGCTTGTAGAGGCATCGGCAGAACCATCCGTAATGGCAGGGCTGGACTCTGACCCGACATATGTTATAAACAATAACCTTTTTGGGTCAATACATTGCTTTAATGCCTGCCTGAAACACAAGGCAAAACTGATTTTTCTATCTACGAGCAGGGTATACCCGATTGAAACGATCGAAAAAGCCGCTTTTACAGAAGAGGCTACACGTTTTTCATTTGCCGCAGGGCAAAACGAACCGGGACTGTCTGAAAAAGGGATATCGGAAAAACTGAACCTTGACGGCGCACGATCTTTCTATGGTACTACCAAATTATCCTCTGAGCTGTTCATTCAGGAGTATGCGGCGTTTTACGGACTTAAGGCAGCCATAACACGCTTTGGTGTTATAGCGGGGCCGCGACAGATGGGAAAGACGGACCAGGGTGTCGTAACTTTATGGATGGCCAAGCATTACTGGGGACAGTCACTAAAATACATAGGTTATGGCGGCACGGGCAAGCAGGTAAGGGATATACTGCATGTAGATGACCTTATTGACCTTATCGACCTACAGATACATGATATTGAAAGGTTTGAAGGAACTACATTTAATGCCGGCGGAGGTTTGGAAAACAGTGCTTCGCTGCTTGAAATGACAGCGATATGCGAAAAGATAACGGGCAACACGATAGCCATTGCCTCTGAAAAGGAGACACGGCCGGCTGACCTGCGGATGTATATTACCGATAATGCTGCCATTACCGCTGCTACGGGGTGGGCCCCGAAAAGAACAGTTGAAACGGTATTCACCGATATTTACAACTGGATAAAAGAAAACGAAAAGCAACTGGAAACCATCCTGAAATAATACAATATGAGCGCCCTAAAAAATTTCTTTTCGGACAGGACTAACTTAATTGGATTAGTATTGGCGCTTGTTGGCGCTTTCATGCTTTTGTCACCGATATTCCAAATCCCATTGGGACCTCTTCCTGCTGAGGAATATATGTTTAGTTCCGTTGATGCTTCATGGGTAATAGCACTTAACCATGCAAAGAACATTGGTGTAACCTGGGGAGAGGATTTTAACTTTACTTATGGCCCACTGTTTTATCTTGCCACACGGTTTGGCTGGGGCTGTAGCAAATATGCCTTCATAGCCTACGACATTTTTTACTTCCTTAACCTCTTTGCGGTATTTTTCATTACATACAAAAAATCGCCAGACAAGTTGCTTGCTGCTTTTATAATAGTAGCGGTAGTATTGATTACCCCTGCACGTATTGGAGGTGTTAATGCGTTGGTATGGAGTTTGCTCCTTATTTTCTGGCTTCGGCAAAATATGGAAAAGCCAAACTGGGTATATTACCTGCTCCAATCTTTGATTTTATGCATGCTTTTCTTAATTAAGCTGAATACAGGGCTTACATCCTTTGTCTTCTACTATGCTTCGTTATCTTATATTTTCTTTTTCAGGAAAGACAATCGCATCCGGGTTATTCTTTATGCTCTGCTACCGGTTGTCCTGTCTGTCATTTTAGCACAGGTATTAAATATTTCATTGAAAGGCTATTTGGTTTCGGCTGTAAATATGGTTTCCGGGCATAACGAGATCATGTACCTTGAAGATCCATTGATTGGGCAAATGACATTATTGGCAGTATTTTTCATGCTATTGCTTACCGGTGCAGTGGCCTACAGGCTTCTATGGAAAAAAGGCATATTTTCCCATTGGGATGAATTATACAAAGGACTGGTTATACTTTTCCTGTGTTCGGCGGGTCTGTTCGTTATCTACAAGCAGGGATTTGTAAGAGCCGACCTTGGCCATATGCTTGAATTCTTCAAATGCGCTACCTTGATGATTTTATGCATTTGCGTTTTCCAGGGAGGAGAAAGGAAAAAATGGGGTTTGCCGGTTGCACTATTGCTTTTTGTACCGGTTGCGTATGCCGGGGTGAAGTTGGGGCAGGGTAATTTTTTTGCATTTGAGAACAAATGGAATAAATCGGGCTACTTTAAAGGAATGGCTGATTTTACTCCTGAATCAGGCCTTCTGATACATCCAAATAACAATCAAATACCGTCTACGGTGAAGAGTAAAATAGGTAACAGTACCGTAGACATGTACCCATGGAACGCATATATGCTTTTGGAAAACAAGCTGAATTACAGCCCGAGGCCGGTAATGCAAACCTATGTTTCTTATACTAAATATTTGGAGGACCTTAATTTTGCACATTACAATTCAGACAAGGCACCGGAGTTTGTACTATATGCTTATCCTGAGCTGAATGTAGATGACAGGTACTTGCTTTTTGATGAGCCTAAAATACATTTGGCCTTTTTGAAAAATTACATACAGGTAGATGCTTTTGATTTGCACGGCACACGTTTTTTGGTGCTGCAGAAAAAGAAGGATGCAAAACCGGTACAGCTAGAATTGGTTAAGGAATATGCCATGCTGCTTGATTCCCCCATAGTACCTAAGGAAGGGGTGTATTATGAAGTTGAGCTTTACAAAAACCTTGGCGCAAAAATAGAAGGCATACTCACGCATGCACCTGCTGTTAAGCTCGAAATACGCGATATGACCAATGGCAAGAAAGATTACAAAACATCAGTACCGCTGCTTCAAACCGGCATTTTTTGCACAAGGCACATTCAAAGTACACAGGATTTTGAAGGACTTATGAAGAAGGATACAGTAGATAAAATAAAGCAGGTGAAGTATTACAAGATCAGGCCTACGGGTGATGATTTTAAAGACAAGATAAGGGTTAGGGAATACACAATAAAATAATGCAGTAATAATGCAGATATGTATAGTTACGGGCTCATCAGGGCTCATCGGAAGCGAATCAGTAATGTTTTTCGCTTCAAAATTTGATAAGGTAATAGGCATAGACAACAACATGCGCCAGGTCTTCTTTGGGGAGAATGCCTCTACGGAATGGAATACCAAAAGGCTGGTGGACTCTGTCCCCAACTTTGAACACCATGCCATTGACATTCGTGATAATGAAGCGCTTCAAAAGTTGTTCGCGCAGTATGGTACTAACATAAAGCTCGTGGTGCACACCGCAGCACAGCCAAGCCACGACTGGGCCGCTAATGACCCAATAATGGATTTTACCGTTAACGCCAATGGCACACTCAACCTATTGGAGATGAACAGGAAGCATTGCCCTGAGGCGGTTTTCATATTCACATCAACAAATAAAGTCTATGGTGATACGCCTAATTACCTGCCGCTGGTTGAAAAGGAAAAACGATGGGAAATAGATGAGGGCCATCCGTACTATAAAGAAGGGATTGATGAGCATATGAGCATCGACCAGACGAAGCACTCGCTCTTTGGTGCATCCAAGGTGGCTGCTGATGTGTTGGTACAGGAGTATGGCCAGTACTTCGGGATGAAAACGGGAGTATTCCGCGGAGGATGCCTTACTGGTCCCAACCACTCCGGCACACAGTTGCACGGTTTTCTCTCCTACCTCATGAAATGTGCCATTACGGGCGATAAATATACTATATTCGGCTACCGTGGAAAGCAGGTGAGGGACAACATACACAGCTGGGACCTGGTGAACATGTTTTGGCATTTTTATCAAAACCCTCGTGCCGGCGAGGTATATAATGCCGGTGGCGGAAGGCACAGCAACTGCTCTATGGCCGAAGCGATTGAGATGTGTGAGGCCATTACCGGAAAGCCTATGAATTACGAATATTCTGAAACCAATCGCATAGGCGACCATATCTGGTGGATAAGCGATGTTTCTAAATTCAAGGCGCATTATCCGGAGTGGACCTGGAAATATAACATTAACGACATATTGGTGCAGATACACGAAAACATGTCTAAACGATAGGCGGATTATCTTTGAGGGATAGCGAATGAAATTAAGCATAGTAATACCGGCATATAACGAGGAAGAATCGATTACGGAGACCATCGAAGGCATCGAGGCCGCTTTTGAAAAGGTGAATATAGAGCACGAAATATTTGTGGTTAACGATAACTCGAAAGACAACACTTTGCAGGTGCTGGAAAGCCTTTCGCAGCGTTTTCCTTCGGTTACGTATGCGACCAACCTTGGGCCGAACGGCTTTGGGTATGCCGTTCGCTATGGACTGGAACGCTTTTCGGGCGATTGCGTGGCGGTAATGATGGCTGACCTTTCGGACTCGCCGTATGACCTGATCCGGTTTTATACCACTATGCTTGAAGGCAATTATGACTGTGTTTTCGGGAGCCGGTTTATGAAAGGGGGCAAGCTGGTGGATTATCCTTTTGTGAAAAAGGTAATTAACAGGATGGCCAACTTTATCATAAGGATGGTGATGGGCATCAAATATAACGATACGACCAACGCATTCAAACTGTATAAAAAGGAAGTGATAGAAGGCGTAAAGCCTATACTGGCACCACATTTTAACCTTACAATTGAATTGCCGCTGAAGGCCATCATACGGGGCTACACCTATACTGTGGTGCCCAACTCGTGGACCAACAGGAAGTATGGCGTATCAAAGCTTAAGATAAAAGAAATGGGCAGCCGCTACTTTTTTATCCTGATGTACTGTTTTGTGGAAAAGTATTTTTCGAGAGGTGATTTTAAGCAAAAATAGAAAAGGCCGGAGGAACGTTTTTTAAATATATTTTCGGGCAAATAATAATGTATAGTTTTACGCACATTAGTAAGCCCTGAACAAATTACAGGTATGGATATATCGGAATTTTCCCGATTAAGGGATAAAGCATCATATTTAAGGCATCCTTGGGAAACCTCAAGGGTAAATGTCCTGAAAACTTTTTTACGAAGTTCAGGCATCAGTTTTCCGGTTGACCGGGTAGTGGACATTGGCGGTGGAGATGCGTTTGTGATCAATTCACTTATGGGAGAAAATCTTGCACGTGAGTATTTTGCCATTGATACAGCCTACACTCAGGAGGTGATAGGCCAGCTGAAGGAAAACTACAATGATAGCGGTGTGCAGTATGTACATGATCTTGAAGAATACAACAGGCAGCATGATGCCGGGCTAAAAACACTGTTTTTATGTATGGATGTGCTGGAACACCTCGAAGACGAAAGCATAATACTGGACCATCTTGACCCGCGGAATACCAATTGCCATTACTTTTTCTCGGTACCGGCATTCCAGTCGGTTTTTTCGTCGCATGATGTGCTTTTGGGCCATTACAGGCGCTACACGTTAAGCCAGTTTGAAAAGATGCTTAAAAACAAAGGCTTTACAATAAAAAATAGGGGATATTATTTTACCTCCCTGCTTGCATTGCGATGGGTGGAAAAGCTCTTTAAAAAGAAAAAAGACGAATCTATTGATAACTGGGAAGGCGGAAAAACGAAGACCAAACTGATAAACAGTGTTTTGGATATTGATTTCAGGATAAGCCTGCTGCTTAAAAAGGCGGGTATCATCATCCCGGGGCTTTCATGCTACTGCCTATGCAAAAAATAGCGATAATCATTCCGTGCTACAATGAGGAGAAAAGGATCCGGGAGGAATTCCTGAACCGGCTGCTTGATTGGCCGGGGGCTGACTTGTATCTGGCAAACGATGGCAGCAGGGATGGTACACCCGAGCTTATATCCTCAATAGCAGCAAAGTCCGGGGGGCGCATTTTTGTGCTGGACTATAAAAAGAACTCCGGCAAGGCAAACACCATATTCAAGTCGGTAAATGATATTTTGGCAAAAGGTGAATATACGCATATAGGTTATTTTGATGCTGACTTTTCCACTCCTCCGCACGAAATACTAAGGATGTTGGATGAGGTTGCCAAATACCCTGAAAAATTCATATTGGGATCCAGGATAGTGCTGCTCAATTCAAAAATAGAGCGCAAGCCCTACCGGCACTACATCGGGAGGATAATTGTTACGATTATAAATTTTAAATTTACGCTGGGTGTATATGATACACAGTGCGGGGCCAAACTGTTCCCTGTTGCGATAGCGGGCAAAGCTTTTGACAGGCCGTTCCTTACATCCTGGCTTTTTGATGTAGAGGTTTTCCTGAGGCTCAAAAAAGCCGGGCTGATGGAGCGTGGTAAGGAAATGCCTCTTAATGAATGGAGAGATGTTGAAGGGTCAAAACTTAACTGGAAGGATGGTTTCAAGATTTTTAAGGAATTGCTAATATTGTTTAGGAATTATGCAAAAACATAAATTATATTATGCACTCACGGTAGTGCTGGGGTTGGTCATTTTCTACCTGAGCTACGGGTTTGAAATAGTAAATCCTGCAAACACCGGCTGGTTGATGGATGCCCGCCATGACTGGGGAACACATTATCTAGGCTGGGCCTTTTACAGAGGTGAAGGCTGGACGTTCCCGTTGGGAAATATTGAGTCCTACTGTTACCCTGCGGGTACCAATGTTGGCTTTACAGATTCCATACCGCTGCTGGCAGTATTTTTCAAACTGTTCTCATTTGCACTGCCCGAAAACTTCCAGTATTTTGGAATGTGGTTGCTGTTTTGTCATTTAGCGGCAGCACATTACACACTAAAAATATTCAGCTTGTACAAGTTGAAGGGTATATATGGCATTATAGCGGTTTTGTTCATTGCCTACAATCCCATCATCTATTATCGCATGCTGCATCCGGCGCTTTGCGCCCATTGGCTCATAATAGCATCTTTTTATTATTACCTTAGGCCTGCCAATGCGGACAATGTATATAGCATCAATAAGGGACAGATAAGTATAATACTCCTCAGTTCGCTTATAAACCCTTATATGTGGCTCATGGTGCTTGGATTTGGCATCATCTTGCCATTAAAGCACTGGAAATTTGACAGGCTCATTCCGCTTAAAAAGTTCATCAGCTACGCAGCAGTTTCTGTCCTTGGATCTTTGGTGCTGTGGTTTATCATTGGCATGATAGGATTTAACGGTGAGACAAATCTTGCAGTAAAAAACGGCTACGGGCTATATGCCTTTAACCTCAACTGCTTTTTCAATGGTGGCGGCTTTTCGAGGTTCCTGCCGGAGCTGCCGTGGGTAAGCCCCATGCAGTATGAAGGATATTTATATCTTGGTATGGGCCTTATTATACTCATTGTGTTGGTGGCAATTTATCTCATTGCTACCCGCAGGCTAATGACGGTGCTCAGGAGGAAGGATCTCCTGCCGCTATACCTTTTGGTAGCGGCGGTAACACTGTTTGCCATAACTAATAAGGTAACCTATGGCGACAAGGTGCTGTTTGAGGTGCCATTGCCGGACTTTTTGTTGAAATTAGGCGGAACCTTCAGGGCATCCGGGAGGTTTATATGGATACTATACTACTTCATTTTTATTTCGGCGCTTGTGCTTTTTATGAGGAGTAAATTCCCTGATTGGGCAAAAGCTTCGGTATTGACAGCATTGGTGGCCCTGCAGTTTTATGACACCAAGGCAATTTACGTTATGCGTGATCCGAAACCCGGCACCTATGACATACCGCTTGATGAAGCAAAGTGGAATGCCATTATCCCGGCGTTTGACAGGATGGTTACCTATCCGCCGTTCAATAATCATTTGTTGAATCAAATGGACTATCAGGATCTATCATATCTGGCAATGGAAAACCGCAAGGCCATAAGCCTTGGATATTCGGCAAGAGAACCTTATAAACTTTATAAAGCCTACACCGACTCGCTTACAGCCGCAATAGATAGTGACGCTTTGAGTGATAATGAAATCTATATTACCACACCACAGTACATCGGCTCTTTTGGCGCAATACTGCGCAATAAGAATTTTGAAATTGACTATATAGACGGTTATTACCTGCTGTATGCTAAGAGCAGGCTCAAGGCCGGGGCTACACATAAATCTGCCGATGCTGTAAAGAAGATTGACTCACTGCAAAATATTTACAATCGTTCCAATTTTATAAAAGTAATTGAAAAGCCTGCTATATTGGACAATAAGATAAAGATGAATATTGAGGAAATCGTCGTGAAAGAAAGAAATTTCAGGATAAAAGGATGGGCATTTTTGAATGGAAAGTCAAACAATAAGGGAGATTCGATTTTTGTAACCGTAACCTCTGGAAATAAGACTCATATAGCTCGTACTGGTCAGGTGAAAAGACCCGACATTATTCAGGCATTCAGTAAGGAAAATCTTGAAAGTTCAGGATTTAATGCTTCAGTATTTACAGAGGGGCTGGAAAACAGTGATTATGTCATAGGTCTTGCCATAAAGGATGCTTCAGGCAACTGGACGTTTGCAGGATTGGGTGGCATGGGCGAGGTTAAAAAGAAAGTAACACCAGTCCCGTTGGCAAAGCTGCCGCCAATGAACGGGCAGATGGGGAATATTGATGGCTTTGATGTATCAGATACGGAAGTTACCCTAGGCGGTTGGACTGCTTTTAAAGATGCACATTCTGACGATAATGAAATAAAAGTGGTAATTATGCTGAAAGAGCATAAATTTGCAATAGAAACCAAAATAGTTTTGAGACCCGATGTAACTGCAGCTTATAATAATAAGTTCAGGTACGATATGGCAGGTTTCAACGTGAAACTTGATAAATCAGTTCTTGAAAAAGGGGATTATAAGGTTGGTGTGCTCCTGCGCAATTTGAAAACCGGAAGGGAATCGTTTATGGAGACCGACAAGACATTTACAATAAAATAAAAACTACAGGCATTACATCGCCTGGTGGAGTAGTAATAAATTTAAAACAAGTAGTTAACACAGAAAACATGAAAAACGTTAGGAATTTTATTGCCGTATTTATAGTGTTATCGGCAATGGTAAGCTGCAAAAATGAAAAATCGATAGACGAGCTTCCGGTTGAGAAGCAAGCTGTAGCAGAGTCGCCGGTACAGATTGTTGTGAATATGACGGTAAAGAAGGATGATATTCTTGAAATATTTTATACCGAAGACGGATCGCTCGATTTTGGCCCTAAAAGCGTAAGGGTAGATGTACCCGGCAAAAGCGAAAGCCAGCAGGTAGTGTTTGATATGCCCGACGATGCAAAGCTTACCAGCCTGAGGTTTGATGTGGGACAAAATCCTGACCAGGAAGAGATGACCGTTAACAATATGATAATTAAACAAAACGATAAGGAATTCGAAATTTCGGGTGCAGACTTCTTTAAATATTTTAATACTACAGATTATGTGAAACCAACACAGGGAGGATCTTTCAAAACCCAAAAAGTAAATGGTGTATATGATCCTTTCGTGCATAATAAAGGTGAACTTATCATGGCCCTGAAAGGCCTTCAATAGTAAGCCAACCATAAAAAAAGGCCGGTTTGTCAGCCGGCCTTTTAAACACCAATCCAAAAATTAAAACACTGCCTAACCTCTTTAGCGTTAGTCAGTACGTTCTTCATTTTTTAAGAGCTTACTTTTATGTTCAGGATAATGGAGCTAACTACCAAAATAGATTTATAAATGAATTACAGCGATAAATCATCAAGTTATTATGCCAATGTGAGGCATGACCTCATTAATCTTATAGAATCCAGTAAAAAAGGACTTAAGGTGATGGAAATTGGCGCAGCATATGGCGAGACGCTGTATTTTTTGAAACAGGGAGGTATTGCCGCCGAAGCAGTGGGTGTCGATATTTTTCAAGACACAAATAACCCCGGAAATTACAAGTCACTTGACAGGTTTATCTTTGGTAATATCGAAGACATAGATTTCCCTGAGTATTATGGCTATTTTGACCTGATACTGCTACCTGACGTTTTGGAACACCTTGTCGAACCAAAAAAGGTGCTTAAAAAGGTACATAAATATCTTGCGCCTGAAGGGGAATTGCTGGTTAGTATGCCTAATGTTCGCCACTACCTAGCGTTTAAAAAAATTTTCCTGAAAGGTGATTTTGAGTATGAAGAAAGCGGCCTGTTTGACTACACACATATGCGTTTTTACTGCAGGAAGAATATGGTAAGGCTACTTGCCGGTTCGGCGTTTAAAATACTTTATCAGGAAAGTTCAATAAAAAACTACAAAGGCCGCTCTCTGGCCAAAATTGTTAATATTGTAACATTTGGAATTTTTGAGGAGTTCTTCTCGGTACAATATTTTCTGAAAGCAAAAAAAACATAATATCCAGTTCTTTGCCTAACCCATGAATTCTGATTTCAAAAAAATAATATCTACATCAGGCATCAATTTTCTTTTCAGGATTTTCGGGCTTACCATGTCTTTCGTGACAAGTATTATGATCGTAAGGCTGTTTGGTCTTGACGTTTCAGGCAGATATTCGATAGTATTTACTATTTCGCAAGCTGCTGCAATGCTTCTGGCGTTAGGCATACCTAACGCAATGGTTATGATAGTAGGCAACAACAGACTGGATATGGGACAAGCCAAAAAGCTTTTAATCCAAGGTCTTAGGGTTACTCTTTTGTTTGCGGCATTGCCCTCATTGTTTTTTTTCTTTGGGTCAGATTTTATAGCGGTAAAGCTATATGATGATAAGGAACTCATCAATTATTTTTTGATGCTAATCATATCATTACCGCTTTTTATATTCCATGAGCTTTTTTTATATTTTTTCATTGCCACAAAAAAATTTATAAAATACGGCTTGCTGATGTTTGTTTTGCCAAATGTTTTGCTGGCGGTTTTTCTATACCTGTTTTACAAGTTAGGTTACAGAGGGCATTTCAGCTTCTTGGCATTCGCTTTGTCTATTGGATTAGTGGTCCTTATAGAAGCATTTTTGGTTTTTGATCTAAAGCCTTCTAAAAAAGAAAATATACTGTCTACAAATGAGTTAATTAAAACAGCATCTCCTATGATGTTTAGCGGGCTTTTTTTGTTTTTGCTAAACTGGACAGATGTGCTCATTTTGGGAACGATGGTTGACAAAACTCAAGTAGGAATATATTATAACGCTTTCAGGGCAGGCAGTGTTGGATCACTGGTCATTATTTCGGTTAACCTTATTATCATGCCAAAAATGGCCGAGCTGTACGGTAAAGGGAACTTGTCCGATTTTAAAAAACTGGTAAATAATACAACACGAATCGTTGCAGGACTTTCTGTACCTGTAACTGCAGGGCTGATACTGATGGCACCCTTTATATTGTCATTTTTTGATGAGCAGGCCGTTGAGGGTGCCGAAACAATGATTATTATTGCAGTTGGGGTATTTGTTAGTGCGGCATTGGGGAATGTTGACCAGATACTCAATATGTCCGGTAACGCAAGAATTTTCAGGAATATTTCTCTTGCCTGCTTTTTTGTGAATATTGTGCTGAATTATTATCTGATACCTCTGTATGGCATAAACGGTTCTGCTTGGGCTAGCCTTATTACCAATGTATTGCTCAATGTAGTATGCGTTTTATACATAAAAAAGAAACTGGGGTTTTATACATTTGCCTGAGACCAGTAAAATAATGAATTGCTTATGGAGCTGTCGGTAATCATAGTGAATTACAATGGGATGAAATACCTCAAGGGGTGTTTCGATTCTTTATACGATAAACTCTCCGGGATCAATTTTGAAATCATTGTGCTGGACAATATGTCGGCAGACGGCAGCTGTGAATACATAAAGCAACACTACCCTGAAGTTCGGCTTATAGAAAGTAGCCAGAACCTTGGCTTTGGGCGGGGTAACAACACTGCGGTGGAAGTTGCGAAGGGCGAATACCTCCTGCTCATTAATAATGACACGATAGTACAGGATCACCTTGCACCCGCATTGGATTTTGTACAAAAAGATAACACCATTGGCGCTTTGGGCATACGGATGCTCGACGGTAATGGCAATTACCTGATTTCGGCAGCCAACTTCCCCAACCCATTCAATATGGTACGCCTGAAAAATATGTTTCTTATGGGACCTGAGTTCAGGAGCGGCAATTTCACAAAGGCGTTTTATGATGTAGACTGGCTGGGGGGCTCATTCCTGCTGATGCCAAAAAAAATATACGACAATGTTGGAGGCTTCGACCAGGATTATTTTATGTATGGGGAAGATGTAGACCTTTGCAAAAAAGTGGCTGATGCCGGTTATAGAAGGGTTTTCATGCCGGGTCTCAGCTATATTCATTTTGTAGGATATAACAACTCACGGGACAACCTCGTGGTAAAAGGCCATGAAATGTACATTGAGAAGCATAAGTCTGGCATCGACAAGATGCTTACTACGGCAGCATTGAGCATCAATAAGATGATAAAGAAAGTAAAAAAAGTAATAGGCCTGTAAAGCATGGTTACAAAGATTGAAAAGAAAACGGTTTACACGGCGCTGTTTATTCTGATAGCGTTATGCCAGTTGTATGTTGAATCCTTCCGGATCAACATTTTTTTGCAATTAGGCATACTGGGATTCTGTGCCCTGCTCGAACCGATACGTTTTTCGAACAGGCTGTACCAGCACCTTGCTAGTATTGTAATGGTGCTGCTTATCGGCTTGATAGGTATGGCAATTCACAGGTACGGTCCCTCAACGATTTTTAAAGACCTGTTTCATTTTATCAAACCTATATTGGGACTTTTGCTTGGCTATACGTTTTTCAAACGCATAGGCGATTTCAGGATGTTTGCAAAAACAGTTGTAATAGCGTCTGTAGTTACCGCTTTGATCCACTTTGGCATAATTGTACTCTTTACCGATTTTATGTCGGGTTCTATAGAGCAAATACGGCTTTATACACGGGATAATTTCCTGGAGATATTCGGTTTGTTCCTTTTAGTTTACTTTCCAAAGTTTGAAGGAAGCGAAATTTTTGAAAAGCATTATTACAAATGGATTTGCATGGTGGTATTATCGGTTTCGGCTTTTTTGTATTTCTCAAGGACCATGATAGTTATTGCTGCGGTACTTTGGCTTGCTATGAAGGGTTACACCAGGATAACCCAACAGGGACTCAAAGCCATTAGCATTGTGATTTTATTGATTGGCCTGTTTTATGTTTATTTATATAACGCCAATATAAAAAGGGGAGCTACAGGACTCGAAGGCTTTCTTTACAAGGTAAAGATTGTACCCGAAGAGCTGTTTACCTTCAATATAGACAGAGAAGACCATGCCGATCTTTGGGACCACTGGCGCGGATATGAGGCAAAGAGGGCATTGGAATTGATGAATGACCATCCGTCATCCTACCTATTTGGCACAGGTCACGGTTCACTAGTGGATTTGAAATTTTATGCCCCACTCACTGGAGACAAAAAAGGAATCCGCTTTATTTCAGAGCTTCATAATGGGTATATTTATCTCCTGTATAAAACAGGCATTTTGGGGTTGCTTATTTACATTTTTGTGCTTTTACGCTGGTATGCCTACATTTATAAATCGAGAAACCTCGCCAATGTACTTATTTCAGCCGCAGGTATTATCTTCTTAATGACTACCGTAATGATAACGGGCATGTATAACAGCAAAGACATTATTATTTTTATTGTTGGCGGTATGTTCTGGCATTTGCATTTAAAAGAAAGGAAACGTTTGTCATGAAAAATATCCTGGTTATACATCAATCCGCTGAGCTGTATGGGTCTGACAAAATGCTGCTTACACTGCTTTCCCGGATTGACCGCGCAGTTTTTAACCCGATAGTCATATTACCGGGAGAAGGCCCGTTGAAAGAAGAGTTTGAAAAGCTGGGCATCAGGGTATTTATAGCGCCTGTACTAAAGCTGTATAGGGATATGTTTACACCGGCAAAACTGCTGAATTTTGTTAAAGGCTACAGGCAAACCATGAAGATACTTGGCAAATTGCATAACGAATATAAATTTGACCTGGTGTACTCCAATACGCTGGCGGTATTGTCGGGAATGCTGTTTGCGCGGAAGAAAAGGCTGAAGCATGTATGGCATGTCCACGAAATAATTGAGCACCCTAAAATGATTGCCAATGGGTTTGCATGGCTTTTAAACAGGTATGCCAACACGGTAATTTGCATATCGTATGCCTGCAAAGACAATCTTACCAAAAGACAGGCAGGACTTGAAAAAAAATGTGTGATTATACATAACGGTCTCCAAACCGAAGGTGAAGGAATGGCCCTAACCAATCAAAAAGAAATTTTTGGCTTTGCACCTAATGATATAGTGGTAACCCTTGTAGGCAGGATTAGCCGCTTTAAGGGCCATAAATGGCTTATGAGTTCCTACATAGGCTATCTCAGGGATACAGGCATAAAGTTGTTTATAGTTGGATCTACCGTGCCGGGACAGGAATTTTATCTTCATGAGCTTGAGGAGATGATAAAAGATCACCAACTTGAAAATAAAGTTATCCTGTTACCTTTTACAAAAAATATGAAAGCGGTTTGGGCTGCGACAGATATCGGCGTTGTGCCTTCTACCGAACCGGAACCCTTTGGGCTTGTCGCATTGGAGGCGATGCTCGCACAAAAACCTGTAGTAGCGTCCAACCACGGAGGACTTACAGAAATTGTCGTTGATAATGAAACAGGCTATCTGGTACACCCTGGCAATGAGGAATTGCTTGCAAATGCCATTAAAAAATTGGCTTATGATGAAGTTTTACGCGCAAAACTTGGCAATAACGGACAGGAAAGAGCATTTTCTCATTTTTCTGTAACTAACTATGTGGCGCAGATAAGCAAAATACTTGATGCATAATCCAGGAGGCATCAGCTTAGGCAATAATTTCTATGCTAATTTTTTAATACTCCATATTCTATTTATGTGTATTTTTGGCGCGCAGTGAAAGGAATCCGGATTAAATGAAAGTAGCTATACTCGGTACAAGGGGCATCCCGAACCATTACGGTGGTTTTGAACAGTTTGCAGAATATTTCTCGGTATACCTTGCAGAGAGGGGGCATGAGGTATATGTGTACAACTCGCACAACCATCCATACCAGGAAAAAATGTTTCACGGCGTACACATACTCCACCAGTACGACCCCGAGTATAAAGTAGGCACGTTCGGCCAGTTCATTTATGACCTTAACTGCATACGCGACATCCGGAAGCGCAACTTCGACATCATACTACAGCTTGGTTATACCAGCAGCTCCATTTGGCATTTCCTTTTGCCTAAAAGCGCCATAGTGATTACAAATATGGACGGACTTGAATGGAAGCGGTCCAAATATTCAGCCCCGGTGCGAAAGTTTCTTAAATATGCCGAAAAGCTGGCTGCCAACCACAGCGATTACCTCGTGGCCGACTCACTGGGAATACAGTCGTTCCTGAAAGAAGAATATAAAAAGGACTCTGCCTACATAGCCTACGGGGCACACCCGTTTTATTCGCCCGATGAAAGCATTCCGGATTTGTATAATGTACAAAAGGGCAATTTCAACATGATCATGGCGCGCTTTGAGCCGGAGAACAACCTGGACATGGTGCTTAGCGGCGTGGTTTTGGGCAACGACACAACGCCAATACTCGTGGTGGGTAAGCACGAAACAAAGTATGGCGCTTACCTAAAAGAAAAATTTAAAAACTATCCGAATATCAGGTTTACGGGAGGCATATACAATATACAGCACCTGGACAGCCTGCGCTATTATTCAAAAATATATTTCCATGGGCACTCGGTTGGCGGCACCAACCCGTCGTTGCTCGAGGCCATGGCATCGCACGCACTTATCGCGGCACACAATAATAATTTTAACAAAGGCGTTCTACAGGACAATGCTTATTATTTTGCCAACCCGCAGGAGGTTGCGGCGCTGCTTGCAACATTGTCAAAAAGCAGTAATTTGCAAAAGATTGAGAACAACTTTAAAGCTATAGAGAAAGATTTTAACTGGGAGAAGATTAATGGGGAATATCTACAACTTTTCGAGCGATGCCTTGCTAAAAAGAATCGGGCTTTCCCCGGGTAAAAAGCTATTGGTTTTTTTCGTATCGGCGGTGTTGGTTACGCTGCCTCTGGGGTATGCCTATAACAGCATCACCATTGTGCTGTTCGTTTTATATTCAGTGCTGTCGGCAAAACGGGATGGTATCTATTACAACAGAGCATTATTGCTGCCCATGCTCATGTACCTGTTCATGGCACTTTCCCTGCTATGGTCTGTAGACTGCAACAGCACTTTCAGGGCACTCTCCAAAGAAGCCTCATTGCTCTTCATCCCATTGGCATTTTGCTTCAATAACAGGTTCATCAGGATGGGACGAAAAGATATCCTGAAAAATTTCAGCATTGCTATGGTGCTTGCCGCCCTCTTTTTTGTGGGCAGGGCTGTAGTCAGGTATACCCAAACCGGAAACCCCGAAGTGTTTTTTTACCATGAGCTGTCTACATTCTCTGTCAACGCCATCTACCTTTCGGCATTGTTCTCGGTGCCATTGTTTTACTTCCTTACGGTAAAAAACAAGACATGGTGGGCTTATGCCTGCTTCATATTCCTTTTTGTTGTGATAACCCTGCTGTCATCAAAAACAGTCATATTCATAGATGTCCTGCTTACGGCTACCTACATGCTTTTTTATTCGCGGATGCCTAAAAAAGCCAGGGTTACGGTATTTGTTGCATTTATGGCATCTGCTGTGGCACTGGGCTATTATGGCAAGATAAAAGAAAGGCTTGTGGAAGAATTCACCACTCAGGCAACCCTTGCAGATGGCGTAAACAACCTTACCGTAAAGGATGCGTGGACAAAGGAAAAATTTTCGCACAACGATTACTTTAACGGTGTTGCCTTCAGGGTATACCAGGGGAGGGTATTTACAGAGCTGGCCGCCGAAGACCCTGCCATGATGCTTACCGGATACGGGCTCAATGCATCATCGCACAAAGTAAATGAAAAAGGGACAAGCCTGAACGTACACCCGGGAAGCGGTGACGGAATAAACTATGGGTACAGCCTTCAGAATTTCCATAACCAGTATATAGAAACTTTTGCCGACCTTGGCATTTTCGGGTTTTTACTATTGCTTGTACTATTAGGCATTAACCTAAAAAAAGCGCTTCAGGGCAAAGATTTTGTGCATATTGCTTTTGCAATTCTTATGATAGCCTTACTTTTGACGGAATCATTTTTATGGAGGCAGCGCGGAGTGGTGTTTTTCACTGTTTTGTATTGCCTGTTTAATGGCCTGGCGCCAAAAGGTTTTGGAAAAAGATATGAAAAGAATCCTGATAACGGGAGCGGCAGGCTTCCTGGGGTCACACCTATGTGACAGGTTTATAAAAGAAGGTTATTTTGTGATAGGGATGGACAATCTCATCACAGGCGACCTTAAAAATATTGAGCACCTTTTTAAACTCGAAAACTTCGAATTCTACCATCACGATGTTACCAAGTTTGTAAACATTCCGGGACATCTTGACTATATATTGCACTTCGCATCGCCTGCAAGCCCTATCGATTACCTTAAGATACCTATCCAGACGCTGAAGGTAGGATCATTAGGCACGCACAACCTGCTTGGGCTTGCCAGGGTTAAGAAAGCAAGGATACTTATTGCTTCTACCTCCGAGGTATATGGTGACCCTTTGGTACACCCGCAAACCGAAGATTATTATGGCAACGTAAACACCATAGGCCCGCGCGGGGTGTATGACGAAGCTAAGCGCTTTCAGGAATCCATTACCATGGCCTACCATACGTTTCATGAGGTAGAAACACGCATTGTAAGGATTTTCAATACTTATGGGCCACGCATGAGGCTCAACGACGGCCGTGTTATCCCTGCCTTTATAGGCCAGGCTCTAAGAGGCGAGGATCTTACCATATTTGGCGACGGCATGCAAACACGCTCTTTCTGCTATGTGGATGATCAGGTAGAAGGTATTTTCAGGCTCCTGCATTCCGACTATGTTTACCCGGTAAACATTGGCAACCCCGATGAAATTACCATTAAAGACTTTGCCGAAGAGATCATAAAGCTTACGGGTACCGACCAAAAGGTAACCTACCACCCATTGCCGGTAAATGACCCGCTGCAGCGGCAGCCCGACATCACCCTGGCTAAAAGGCTATTGGGTTGGGAACCAAAAGTGGGCCGCGCCGAAGGGATGAAAATAACCTATGATTACTTCAGGTCGCTTTCGACCGAAGAACTGCAAAAGGAAGAGCATAAAGATTTTTCAGGATTTATACATTAACCGATGATCTTATCCGGGAAAGGAAGGTATTCTAGATATTTAAGGCCTGTTACCATACTGTTCGATGTATTGGTGATAACCGTGCTGTTCCGGTTCTTTTTCCGCGAGCATGGCCTAAATTACCTCCATTTCGGCGCGTACCAAATAGCTTGCTGGGGCATCATTTCCTATTTTTCGGGGTTTTATGCCGTATACCGCTATACTACGCCCATAAAAATCATCACCAAACTCATGGGGCAGGGCATACTGTTCCTGCTATGCGTTATCGCATTTTTCCCCTTTGCCAAGGATACCATTTTCAGCGGCCAGGCCATTGCAGAGTACCTGCTGGCAGCCTTTGCAGCCATAACGCTGTGTAAATTCCTTACTTTTTATTACCTCAAGCGCTATAGGGTAGCCACAGGCAGCAACTACCGTAAGGCCGTCATCATCGGCTATACCCAGCAGGCTATCCGCCTAAAGGAGGTTTTCGAAACACGTCCGGATTACGGATACCGCTTCGAGGGCTTTTTTTCGGATAAAAAAACAAACCCTGATGTGAAAGGGAAAATTGCTGACATAGAAGCCTATGTACAGGAAAACAGTATCGATGAAATATACTGCTCGCTCAACGAGATAAGCAACACGCAGCTGAAAGAACTGGTAGAGTTTGCCGACATCAATAAAAAGACAATAAAGTTCATCCCTGACACCGATGGCATATTTGCCAAGAACCTGAGGATGGATTATTATGAAATGTTCCCGGTGCTCTCGCTGAAAAAGACAGCACTGCATGACCCGTTTGCACAAATGGTAAAACGGGCTTTCGACATCATTTTTTCATTGCTTGTCATTACCCTGCTGCTTTCATGGCTTACCCCTTTGCTTGCCCTGCTGATAAAGCTTGAGTCACGCGGGCCGGTGTTCTTTAAGCAAAGCCGTCCGGGAATCAACGAGAAAGAATTTTTCTGCTACAAATTCCGCTCCATGCAGATCAATGAGCGCACAGAGCAGTCGGTGGTTAAAAATGACCCGAGGATAACCCGTATAGGCAAATTCATCCGCAAGACCAGCCTGGACGAAATGCCGCAGTTCTTCAATGTGATTAAGGGCGATATGTCGGTGGTAGGCCCGCGCCCGCACCTTTGGTCGCAAAATAACCTGTATAGCCACCGCATCAAAAAATACATGGTGCGCCTGTATGTAAGACCCGGAATTACAGGGCTTGCGCAGGTAAGGGGATCTAGGGGCGAGATAAGCAGCAATGAAGATATGGTGTTCCGGATCAAGTACGATGTGTTTTATATCGAGAACTGGTCGCTCCTGCTCGATATCAAGATAATAATACAAACAGTTGTAAACATATTCGCCGGCGACGAGAAGGCCTACTGATGCCTGCAGTGTGAATTTTTATCCGTATTGAAAACATTGGGAAAACTTATACCCTGTTCCTATGCGGTTACGTTTGTCTTCTTTATTTTTGCAGAGGCTAACCGCAATAACAACTAACAACAACACAACATGAAAATTTTACTACTTGGTTCCGGCGGAAGGGAACATGCACTGGCATGGAAAATGCTGCAAAGCCCCCTGTGCGAAGCGCTGTTTGTAGCACCGGGAAATGCAGGCACCGCAGCCATTGCTACAAATATCAACATCAGTCCGGTAGATTTTAGCGCAGTAAAAGATACAGTCCTTACCCACGGCATCGATATGGTGGTGGTAGGCCCCGAAGACCCGCTGGTAAAAGGCATTTCCGATTTTTTTAAAAAAGACAGTGAGCTTGCCGCAATCCCGGTAATAGGCCCGTCACAATATGGCGCACAGCTGGAAGGCAGCAAGGAGTTTGCCAAGCAGTTCCTTATAAAAAATAACATACCCACCGCGGCTTACGACAGCTTTACCAAAGACACCGTAGAGCAGGGCTGCGAGTTCCTTACCACATTACAGCCACCGTATGTATTGAAGGCAGACGGACTTGCCGCAGGCAAAGGCGTGCTTATCATCAGCGACCTGGCCGAAGCGCAGCAGGAACTGAGGAATATGCTGGTGGATGCCAAATTTGGCGAAGCGAGCGCTAAAGTCGTGATAGAAGAATTCCTGGACGGCATAGAGCTGAGCTGCTTTGTGCTCACTGATGGCAAAAGCTACAAGCTGCTGCCGGCCGCAAAAGATTATAAAAGGATAGGAGAGGGCGACACCGGACTGAACACAGGCGGTATGGGTGCCGTATCGCCGGTGCCGTTTGCAGATGCGGAGTTCATGGAGAAAATTGAAACACGCATTGTAAAGCCAACCGTAGAAGGGCTGAAGAATGACAATATCGACTATAAGGGGTTTGTATTCATAGGCCTTATAAAAGTGGGGAACGACCCATTTGTTATTGAATACAACGTGCGCATGGGCGATCCTGAAACCGAGGTGGTAATACCAAGGCTAAAGTCGGACCTGGTAGAGCTGTTTGTGGCGGTGGCCAATGAAAAGCTGGGTGAGGCAGAACTTGTTATTGATGAGCGAAGCGCTGCTACCGTAATGGTGGTGGCAGGCGGCTACCCCGAGGCGTATGGAAAAGGCGATGTTATATCGGGGCTTGAAAAAGTGGAAGGCTCCATAGCGTTCCATGCCGGGACAAAGCCGGATAACGGGCAGGTAGTAACCAATGGCGGCCGTGTTATTGCGGTAACATCCTACGGTGATACCTTTATGGAGGCCATAAAAAAATCTTACCAAAACATAGCAGGGCTACATTTTGATAAGATGTATTTTAGAAAGGATATCGGGCTCGACTTATGATAAGAAAGAGTGAGCCGTAGTGTCCTGGTCGTCGTCGTTATTTTGCTTGAAGATGGTAAGCTGCTTCAGCCAGTACCATGTAGCTGCACAGCAGATGATGATGAATATCCAGGTGATGATGTTGGCGATCCACCAGTTTTCCAGCTCAAGCGCACGGAAAAAGTTCATCGGTAAAAAAAGGATATCGGTAAAAAGATAGCCAAGGCCTTCGAAAAATGCTTTCATCTTTAGATCAAGTATTATATTTACAGTCACAAAAGTATAAAATAATCGCATGTTTGCAAGTGTTTTTAATAAATCCAGGCCTATAAATTATGCCCTCATTGGCGGTGGGCTGGTTTTATTCTATTTTTTATACCTTTTTAAGGACGACAGCTGGACCGGCAACTACCTGCTCATACTCGAAAAGGCAGGATTGCTGCTCTTGCTGGCAGGGTCGCTTTTCCTTACTAATTTTGTAACCCGCAGGAATACCCTGAGCAGGGCCAACACCTATGCCATGTTCCTGTTTTTTGTTTTCCTGGTGCTTTTTCCTACCACACTGGTCAATACCAGGATCATCATAGCCAACTTTTTCCTGCTGCTGGCACTGCGCAGGCTGGTGTCGCTCCAGTCGCTAATTACCCCAAAGGAAAAGATATTTGATGCTTCCTTTTGGATATTTGCGGCGGCCGCATTCCATTTTTGGTGCATTATCTATATAGGTCTTGTGTTCATCTCCATAATTTTCCACGTATACCGTGACTACCGCAACTGGATCATTCCATTCATCGCTTTTTTTGCCATAGCGGTAATATATGCCATGGCCGGTTTTATAACGGGGCAGGATTTTTTAGACCGTGTTTTGGACGAAACCCACATCAGTTTTGATTTCACCTATTTTGAAAATATCTACCAAAACATAGCGCTGGCGGTTTTTTCATCAGTAGCGGTGCTGTTTGCCATACCCTACGGATTTTCAATCAGCAGCAAGCCGCTTAACCTCCAGTCGTCTCACAAAAAGATATTGTATTCGTTCCTGATAGGCGTAGGCATCTATGCGCTTTCTAACCATAAAAACAACAGCTTCCTGGCCTTTACCTTTGCGCCGCTGGCCATTATGGGGGCCAATTACCTCGAAAGCCAGGAAAACGCATGGTTCAGGGAAATTGCGCTTGCGGTTATCGTATTGATTGCCGTGGGGTTGTTTATGGTGCAGTTATAAGCGGCTTATAGCTTTACCCCATACGCCAGATCCCCCGCATCGCCCAGTCCCGGTACAATGTATTTCTTTTCGTTGAGGTGGCTGTCCAGAGATGCAACCCAAAGGTGGCAGTTATCGGGCAACGCTTCTTTTAAGAGCTCAATGCCTTCGGGGGCGGCAATTACTACCGCAATGTGCAGCGATACAGGTATTTCGCCGGGAAGTATCTTTTTCAGCACTTCTGCCAACGACATCCCTGTTGCCAGCATGGGGTCGAGTACAATCAGGTTCTTCCCGGTAAAAGAAGGAGCAGCTTTATATTCTACAAGAATTTCAAAATAGTCATCATTGTTCGGGTGGTGCCTGCAGGCCGATATGAAGCCGTTTTCGGCATCGTCAAATACATTCAGGAAACCGTCATGCAGCGCCAGCCCTGCCCGCAGGATGGAGCATAGCACCACACCGTCTTTTAGTGCTGTAGTATTCTTAGTCCCCAGCGGCGTAGTTACCTCAATGTCCGCATATTCCAGCGCCTTGCTGATTTCGTAGCCCATGATTTCCCCTATGCGTGTTATGTTCCTGCGGAAACGCATGCGGTCCTGCTGCACATTTACGTCACGCAACTGGGCAAGGAAGTGGTTGAGGATGCTGTTATCCCGGGAAAGGTAGTGTATCTGCATTGAGGAAAAATTTGTTTTAGCAGGTTAAAAGTATTAAAACTATATTTGCAAAAAAAATAAACCCGATGTTTTCAAAATTAGCCTTCCCCATATTCGAGCAGAGCATTGTTGATTACCACAAATTTGACAGTGTAGACCAGCCTGTTGAAAATCCGTATGCAAAAGACCAGATCGAACATTTGCTGTATGCAAAAAACTGGGTAGATACGGTACAATGGCATTATGAAGACATCATCCGCAACCCTGAGATCGATCCGGCAGAAGCCCTTGTGCTGAAAAGGAAAATTGACGCCTCCAACCAGGTAAGGACCGACATGGTGGAATACATCGACAGTTATTTTTTACAAAAATACAGCGGCGTGCAGCCAAAAGCCGGTGCTAAGATCAATTCGGAGAGCCCGGCATGGGCTATTGACAGGCTTTCTATCCTGGCGCTCAAAATATACCACATGCACGAGGAGGCTACACGCCCGGATGCTTCACCTGAACACAGGCAGAAATGCCAGGAGAAGCTCGATGTGCTGCTGGAACAGAAGAAGGACCTTTCTACAGCTATCGATGACTTGCTTACTGATATAGAGAATGGCGATAAGTTCATGAAAGTGTACAAGCAGATGAAAATGTACAACGACGAAGAGCTGAATCCGGTACTTTACCAGAATAAAAAGTAACTCCCATGGGGAGAAAAACCAAGCACATCCTTGTCATCAGGCTTTCTGCCATGGGCGATGTCGCAATGACGGTGCCGGTGGTGCGCAGCCTTGTAGCACAGCATAAGGTAAAAGTGACTGTGGTATCAAGAGCATCCTACAGGCCATTTTTTGAAGACATTCCCAAAGTAAACTTTTTTGAAGCGCATACCGAAGGCCGGCATAAAGGGTTTTTCGGGCTGCTTCGGTTGTACAGAGACCTGAAAAAGCTCCATGTTTATGCCGTAGCCGACCTGCATAATGTGTTGCGATCGAAGATTATAACAAAGCTGTTTTCGCTTAGGGGGAAAAAGACGGCGACTGTTGATAAAGCAAGGAAAGAAAAAGCCGCGCTAACCAGCCATGACCCTGCTAAAAAAATATTTGAGCCTCTACTGCCTACAACAGAGCGCTATGCCAAGGTTTTTGAAGCCATTGGGTTTCCCGTTGACCTGCACTCGCACACTTTTCCGGAGAAGAAATCCCTCAGCGTAGATATACTTGAACTTACCGGCCCTAAAAACGGTACCTGGATAGGCATTGCTCCGTTTGCGCAGCACAGCGGCAAGATATACCCGAGAAAAGAGATGCAGAAGGTTATTGAAGCCCTTGCAGCCCAGCCGGATTACACGCTGATGCTCTTTGGCGGCGGGAGGCACGAAGTGAGCCAGCTTAAAAAATATGCCCGGGAACGTAATAATATAGTGGTGGTAGCCGGAAAACTGAACCTGAAACAGGAACTGAAGCTGATTCCCCATCTCGACCTCATGCTGAGCATGGACAGCAGCAATGCCCACATAGCGGCAATGCTGGGCGTAAAGGTAATCACACTTTGGGGCGCCACGCATCCCTATACCGGTTTTGCACCTTTTGGACAGCCCGTAGATTATGCCATAACTGCCGACAGGGAAAAATACCCACTGCTGCCTACATCGGTATATGGTAACAAAAAAGTAAAAGGCTATGAAGACGCCATGGCAACCATAGCGCCGGCAACAATAGTCAATAAAATAAAAGAAGTTTTAGAATAAGAAAAGCACAGCTGATAATTACAAACCCCAAAGATTTTCAGAAATCTTTGGGGTTTGTACATTTTACCACTGAATGAGTGTAGCTGTTCCCCTTCGGGGGTTAGTGGTCTTATTCTATCACCATTTCCGGTATCTCGCCTTCTATGATGAGGTTGCCTTCCGTAGCATTTTTAATGTCCTCAACGGTTACGCCGGGTGCGCGCTCCAGTAATTTAAAGCCTTCAGGCACTATTTCCAGCACCGCCAGTTCGGTCACTACTTTCTTCACGCAGCCCACGCCTGTAAGCGGCAGGCTGCAGCGCTTCAGCAGTTTCGATTCGCCGGCCTTGTTCACGTGCATCATCGCCACGATGATGTTCTCTGCCGAAGCCACTAGGTCCATCGCGCCGCCCATACCTTTTACCATCTTGCCCGGGATCTTCCAGTTGGCAATGTCGCCATTCTCGGCCACTTCCATGGCACCAAGTATGGTCAGGTCTACCTTTTGCGCACGGATCATCCCAAAGCTGGTGGCCGAATCAAAAAATGAGGCTCCCGGCAGCGTGGTGATGGTTTGCTTCCCCGCATTGATCACATCCGGGTCTTCCTCACCTTCAAACGGGAACGGGCCCATGCCCAGCACGCCGTTCTCACTCTGGAATTCTACCGATATGTCATGCCTTACGTAATTGGCAACCAATGTCGGGATGCCAATGCCAAGGTTTACAAAGTAACCGTCCTTAACTTCTTTTGCAATTCGTTTCGCTATCTGTTCTTTACCTAATGCCATAATAATGTATCAATTTTTTAATGTAGCAATGTACCAATTGCCACTGTTGCTTTACTAATGGAACAATTACTTAATGTAGCAATGCACAAATTGCAACTATAACTTACCTGTTAGCTTTACTTGTACTAAGAATTTTGAAAACGATCAGGCCTAATTCATTAACTTTAAATTTCAATTTTTCATCGAAGGGATATGATGTAGCCTTTTCGCAAAGTAAAAGCCAATATTTTGTTTCTTCCAGTTCTTTCGCTGCAATCTTTATTTTGTGGATAAAGTCTGCCCTGCTCTCCGCATTTTGTGCCTCATGGATATTTGCGCAAATACTTGTACCCGACTTTAATAATTGATTGGCGATTACAAACTTCCTTTGACTTTCCAGCACTTCGCAAAAAGCGATTATATCTAACGCGAAATCTATTGACCTGGAAACAACAATATTTTCTCTATCCACACCGATAATTGTTACATTAGTCAATTGCTACATTGATTAATTTATCAACGTTGTCTTACGGTACGTTGCTCAATTCGCTTCTCATATTTTTCGCCCTGGAAGATACGCTGTACATAGATGCCCGGGGTATGGATAAAGTTCGGGTCAAGCTCGCCAACGGGCACCAGTTCCTCAACTTCGGCTACGGTAATTTTTGCAGCACCAGCCATACAGGCGTTGAAGTTGCGTGCCGTACCTTTGAATATGAGGTTGCCCGCCTCGTCGCCTTTCCATGCTTTTACGATAGCAAAGTCGGCTTTAAAGGCTTCTTCCATAATGTGCATTTTGCCATTGAATTCCCGTGCTTCCTTGCCTTCGGCTACTTCGGTGCCATATCCCGCAGGCGTATAAAAAGCCGGTATGCCCGCCTGTGCGGCACGGCATTTTTCGGCCAGTGTGCCTTGTGGGGTAAGTTCTACCTCAAGTTCGCCGCTAAGCATCTGCCTTTCAAATTCGGCATTTTCGCCCACATACGATGATATCATTTTTTTGATCTGGCGCTTTTGCAGCAGCAGGCCAAGACCGAAATCGTCCACACCTGCGTTGTTGGAAATGCAGGTAAGGCCGGTGGTGCCTTTCCGCACCAGCTCGCCAATGCTGTTTTCCGGAAGCCCGCTAAGGCCAAAGCCGCCCAGCATAAGGGTCATGCCATCCTGCACATCCCTGAGGGCTTCTTCAACATTTTGAACTTTTTTATTAATCATACAACAAAGTTTAGTTTTGGTGGATAAATATATAAAAAAGCGCCTTATAAAAAGGCGCTTTTGTTAGAATTCTGAAAACTCGTCTATAGGGAGTTTTGTGCTGTCGCTTTCGGTTGTATCCTTCACAGGCGGCTTCCAGCAGTCCACTTTAATGGACAGGTTGGACGGACGCTCAAACGGCTTTTCCGATATTTTGTACTCGAGGGTGTCATCGGCATAACATTTTTTCATGTAAAGGCCCCATATAGGCAGCGCCATGGTAGCGCCCTGACCGTAGGTAAGGCTCCTAAAGTGTGCCGATCGGTCTTCGTTGCCTACCCAAACGCCTGTAGCAAGGTTCGGCACCATGCCCACAAACCAACCGTCCGACTGGTTTTGGGTTGTACCCGTTTTACCGGCAATAGGGTTAATGATCGCATACGGGTAGCCCGTCATGCGGTCGTAGCCGTTGCCGCCGCCGCCGCCCCATTTGAGCCTTGCGCCCGATCCGCTCTCGGTAACCCCTTCAAGCAGCTTGATAATGGCGTAGGCAATGTCTTTATTCACAACTTCGTGGGTTTCTACCTTAGGCTGGAAAAGCACCACGCCGTTCTTGTCTTCTATTTTAGTAATAATGATCGGCTTTACATACATACCCTGGTTGGCAAAGGTACTGTAGGCCGCCACCATGTCGCTTACCGTAATTTCTACCGCGCCGAGTGCAATCGCCGGCTGCTCCGGTATTTCCGTTTCAACACCCAGTTTGTGGGTCATGTCTACCACCGCCTTAGGGCCTACACGGTCGATCAGCTTGGCCGATACGGTGTTGATGGACATGGCCAGCGCTTTTTTCAGGGTAACGGTTCCCATATATTTACCGTTCGAGTTTTGCGGATGCCAGGCTTTATCAATGCCATATTTGCCCTGCGGCATGCTGAAGGGCTCATCGCGTATGGAGTCGCACGGAGAATAATGCAGCTGCTCGATGGCGGTAGCATAAACGAAAGGCTTGAAGGTAGAGCCTACCTGCCTTGCGCCCTGCGCCACGTGATCGTACTGGAAGTGCTTGTAGTTGATGCCGCCCACCCACGCCTTAACATGGCCGGTTTGCGGTTCCATCGACATCATGCCGCTTTGCAGGAAGTGCTTGTAGTAGCGGATGGAATCCAGCGGGGTCATGATGGTATCTTTTTCACCTTTCCAGGTAAATACCGTCATCCGGGTTTTCTTTTTGAACGATGCCCTTATGTCGGCTTCAGCAATTTTCTTTTCGTTCATGATCCTCCAGCGTTCGGAGTTCTTCATGGCACGGTCCAGTATCTTTTGCGTCTCGGCATCGCTGAGCTTTATGAATGGCGCATTCTTATTGTTCTTCTGGTCAATGTAAAATTGCTGCTGGAGGTTGGCCAAATGCTCATCTACCGCTTCCTCGGCATACTGCTGCATTTTGGAATCGATGGTCGTGTATATTTTAAGACCGTCGGTATACAGGTCATATTCCGTACCGTCTTCCTTCTTGTTCTCTTTTAGCCATTCCTGCATGTATCCTCTCAGGTATTCCCTAAAGTAGGTGGCAATACCCTCTTTGTGGCTTTGCGGTGAGTAGCGCAGTATAAGCTCCTTTTTCTGGTAGGATTCTTTTTGCTCTTTGGTAAGGAAGCCCGAGCGTTCCATTTGTGCCAAAACAGTGTTCCTCCTGGCCTTTGACTCTTTCGGGAATGTTTTTGGGTTCAGGTAGTACGGGTTTTTAAGCATCCCTACAAAAACGGCAGCCTCTTCAACAGTGAGGTCTTTTGGCTCTTTGCCAAAGTAGGTCTTGGATGCCGAACGGATACCCACGGCATTGTTTACAAAATCTACAGTGTTAAGGTACATGGCAATGATTTCCTCTTTGGTGTATTGCCTTTCAAGGCGCGTGGCGATGATCCATTCCTTTGCTTTTTGGATAACCCTTAGAATGGACGACTGTGGCCTCTTGTGGAAAAGGTTCTTGGCCAGCTGCTGCGTGATGGTACTTGCACCACCGCTTCCGCCCAGGGTAGCTACGGCACGCAGTGTCCCTTTCGAATCGATTCCCGAGTGCTCATAAAAGCGTTCATCTTCGGTAGCGATCAGGGCTTCCACAAGGTGCTTTGGCAGCTCGGCATATTTTACGGGAGTCCTGTTTTCGATATAGAACTTACCGAGTGTTTGACCGTCGGACGAAATGATTTCGGTAGCCACGTTCGAATCCGGGTTTTCCAACTGGTCAAACGAAGGCATGGCCCCGAATACGCCCCATGATGCTAAAAGGAAGAAGAGGATTACAGAGGCGAATCCTATCACGAATATCTTCCAAAATTTTCTTACATACTTCGAATAATCTTCTGTATTGCTGCTTGTCTTTGCCATACTACTATTTTATTCTGTTGACTCAATCCTAAATCCTACTTCCATAATGCCTTCCAGTTCCTGAACGCCCGGCACATCGCCGCCTTTGCGCACGGCTTGCTGTATGTTTACAGTATATTTTCCGGGTTTCGGAAACACAACGTTCGGCTTATACCACAGCTTGCTTTCTTTTACATCACTAAAGCCTTCTCCCAAAAGCGTACCGTCGGTGTTGGCCATCTGGTATTCCAGCGTGTCTACTTTTACTGCTGCCGATCCGGGTTCCTGCATCTGCACGATCAGGAAAAGGTTACTGTAGGGGTAGCTGTCGTTGTTCCTTATGTTTACAAACATATTGTATTTAGACACCGTATCCTTCTGCTCAAAGCTAAAGGAGACAATGCTGTCTTTGTTCCATTTGCCGTCCATGGCCTTGTACTCGTCGAACACGCGGTTCTTGTCGCATGAGCCAAAGAGCAATGCCATGCCCAGCAGCGAAAGGCTAATTTTTAGGGTCTGCGTTACCTGCATTGTTATTATTATCCCTTGGCGGGCGGTTACGGTTTTTATTCCTGTTTCGATTTTTGTCCTTGTTACGGTTGGCGTTAGGGTTTTGCCCTGCATTCGGGTTTTGCCCTGCTGTGCCTTCCGGTTTCGGCCCTTGCTGGCGATCGGTGTTTTGGGGTTTCGCACCCTGGCCCTGCTCGCGGTTGGGCTTGTTGTTATTCCTTATCCTGTCCTGCGGTTTTTTGTCCCTCGGGCCATCAGCAGGCGCAGTGGCCTTTTCTTTACCTTTATTGCCTCCGCCGGGCTTTTTCCTGTTTTTTCTCTTAGGCGCGTCAAAACGGGTAAGGCTGTCCTGGCCCATGGCATTCTGGAAGGTTTTTTCCGGCTCAATGGCAGCAATTTCCTCTGCATAATCTTCAAGCGAAGTTGCGCGCTCTTTCTGCTTATTGATGGCCATTATTTCCTTTACGCTTTCGGCATTTATCACATGCCAGTGCGCCATGTTATCTGTATAGGCAAACCACATCAGCCCTTTGAAGATGTCTACCTTCTGGCAGATGGCGTCGCCTTTTTCCGTATATAGTTTGGTATCCATGTCCGGGAGGCCTTTCAGCGCGTCCAGGTAGGTGTCAAGTTCGTAGTTAAGGCAGCATTTCAGCTTGCCGCACTGGCCAGCCAGCTTTTGCGGGTTGAGCGAAAGCTGCTGGTAGCGTGCTGCCGAGGTGTTTACGCTGCGGAAATCGGTAAGCCAGGTAGAGCAGCACAGCTCGCGGCCGCAGGAGCCGATACCCCCCAGGCGCGATGCCTCCTGGCGGAAGCCCACCTGCTTCATCTCGATCCTGATGCTGAATACCCTTGCGTAATCTTTAATAAGTTGCCGGAAATCCACACGGTCATTGGCCGTATAGTAAAACGTGGCTTTTGAGCCGTCGCCCTGGAACTCGATATCGGAGATCTTCATTTCCAGCTTCAGCTTTATGGCCAGCTCACGGGCTATAACTTTCATCGGTTCCTCCTTATCGCGGGCTGCACTCCAAATGTCAATGTCCTTTTGGCTGGCTTTGCGGTATATCTTGGGGAGGTCACCGTACGGCTTTTCGTTCTTTTTCTTCATCTGGACCTTTACCAGTTCCCCGGTAAGGGTAACGATGCCAATATCGTGCCCGGGCGATGCCTCGGTGGCCACGATGTCGCCAATGCTAAGCGTAAGTTTTTCAGTATTGCGGTAAAATTCCTTCCTTCCGTTCTTGAAGCGCACTTCAACAGCGTCAAAAGGTTCCTGCCCGCCCGGCAGGCTCATGTTGGAAAGCCAGTCGAAAACCGTCAGTTTGTTGCAGCTGTCGGTTCCGCAAGTTCCATTATTTTTACATCCTCTCGGGGTTCCGTCTTTGGTCCCGGTGGAACAGTTTGTACATGCCATAAGTGTGTATATATAGATCGCGGCGTGCCGCTACGGTTCGTATTGGTTAGTTTTAAAACGTTTTGTGGGTAAAGATAGTATTTTTTTATGAACAGGAATGGTAATACCTGTTCAGGAGATTTGAAGTCAAAGGCATTCAGCCACTAATCCCACCAATTTCTTAGCTATAAATACACTGGCTACAGGATGATTTGCAGCAAAAAATTTAATTGATATCCACCGAGTAGTTGAGCATGTTGCGGTTTACCTGCTCAAGGCCCTTACGGGAGCGGAAGGCATTGCGCAGCAGCTCCAGGTTCCACCCGGAACGTTTCTGCCAGGCGGCAAACGTTTCGGTGCGCCAGTCGTAGTCGTCCTTCCACGAATATTTCGGGGAAATGTAGAAGTAGGTATAGGGCTTGAGGTACGAGCTGTCGTTGCCCGATTGTACCTTGAGCGATTCTTCCTCGTTTCGGATGACCGAATGCGGCGCCAGCAGCGTGATGTGCCTTTTGGCCGACTCTTCCTTCATCACTTTCAGGATGCCGGGGAAGTCGTTCTCGATGCTTTTCAGGCTGAAGTCATTATAGGTGGTCTCGCCTATCTTGTCGATAGGGCGCAACTGGATGATGTCGATGGCATAGTCGCCGTATACTTCAAAGAAGTCGGCCAGCTCATGGAAATTATCTTTATTGAAGGTGTAGTTGATGCGCAGCCTGAAGTTAGGGTTAGTCTTTTTCTGCTCCGTGACGGCAGCGAGTATGGCATGGAACTTTTCGTAGTTGCCCTTGTCCATCAGGTCTTCGTACGATGCTTTATGAACGCCGTGCAGCGACATGATGATCTCGTTAAGGCCTGCATTGGCAAAAGCGGCAACATCTTCAGCGCTGAGGAGGTTGCCGTTTGTCACCATGCTTATGTAGGGAACTTTGTGCCTTTTGGCCAGTTCGATCAGTTGCGTGTTGTGCTTAAATAGCGTCGGCTCGGCGCCACAGCCTATCTGCAGCTTGAGCGCATTCTTAAATGTCGCGTTGGCTATGGGTTCCAAATCATCCTGTTTGAACATGCCCTTCATGTTTTTCCGCACAAATTCATCGTCGGTAAAGTAGCACATCTTGCAGCGCAGGTTGCACGCCAGCACCGGGTCCATCTGTATGGACAAATACCGCTTGTTGAGCACCGACAGCAGCCAAAGCCCAAGGAACTTGACCCTGTGGCTCTTTATTGCCTGGTTGAACTTCAATAGCCTGTAATTATCCATATAGCCTGTTATTGCGGCAATTTAAACAATTTGTCCGAAAGGCGTATCCTGAATGGCAGGTTTAACGTTACCCTGTCTCCGGCAGCTGCGGTATCCGCCTCTTTGCCGTTCACGAACATCTTGTCCACCACCAGCTTATGGTCGCCTGTGGTCGGGCCCGAGATGAGCACGGTATCGCCCAGTTTCAGTTCGCCTTCGATGGAGAATTGCCCCACGCCGGCCTTAGGGTAGTAGTGCTCGCCCTTGCCTACCAGTACTTTTTTAATGCGCTGCCTGGGCGACGGCTTAACTTTTGGCGCTATGGCGATTTCGGCAGCTTCTTCTTTCGCTTTCAGGGAAATTTTTTCGGAACGGCCTTTCTTGAATATCATGTTTCCGTTCATGATGCCGCGGCGACGGCGTACCTGCTCGTCCAGCGGGAGCTGTATATAGTCAAGGCAATCTACCGAGCAGGTGTTGTGCATAATCTCTTTGCACTCATCGCACTGTATGAACAGCAGGTGGCAGGCCTCGTTGGCGCAGTTGGTGTGGTTGTCGCACGGCTTGCCGCACTGGTGGCAATGGGCTACGATATCATCGGTGATGCGCTCGCCCAGGCGGTGGTCGAACACGAAGTTCTTGCCTATGAATTTGCTTTCCAGCCCCTCAGCCTTTACCTGGCGGGTATATTCTATGATGCCGCCCTCCAGCTGGTATACATTCTTAAAGCCTTTATGCTTAAAGAAGGCCGATGCCTTTTCGCAGCGAATGCCTCCGGTGCAGTACATCAGCAGGTTCTTGCCCTCCTTATGTTCGGCAATCTGGTTTTCAATGATCGGCAGCGACTCGCGGAAGGTGTCCACATCGGGGGTGAGGGCTCCCACAAAATGCCCCACTTCGCTCTCATAGTGGTTACGGAAGTCCACCACAATGGTGTTCGGGTCTTCCAGCATGGCGTTAAAGTCCTTCGCGCCAAGGTGTATGCCCTTGTTGGTCACGTCGAAAGTAGCGTCGTTAAGGCCGTCGGCAACGATCTTGTTGCGTACCTTGATGGTCAGCTTCAGGAACGAGTGGTCGTCCTGCTCCACGGCTACGTTCAGGCGGATGCCGTTGAGGAAGGGTATGGTATCTAAATGGTCCTTGAATGCGTAAAAGTTATCCGCGGGCAGCGACAGCTGGGCGTTGATGCCTTCGGTGGCTACGTAGATGCGTCCGAGAACCTCAAGCGGGTCCCAGGCCAGGAATAAAGAATCGCGAAATTGTTTTGGGTCTTCGATGTGTGCGTAAGCGTAGAAAGACAGCGTAAGGCGCTGCTTGCCGGACTGGTCTATCAGTTCGGCCCTTTCCTCCGCGCTTAAAGTGTTGAACAGTTGCATGCTATACAATTTTAAGTGAGAAAGTTATGTGATGGTTTCAATTGGTGAAACCGGGGCAAAGGTAAGATTTTTTTGGAAAGAAGAAAATAGTGGAATAAATTACTGATCTTGATCTGCGTTCTTGGGGAATTAAAATTTTTGTGGTAGAGCGGTAGATAAATTTTAAACTAAAATCCAGTCTTCAGTCTGAATATTGGTTATTTGCTTAAAATGTTTTGTGTTATTAGTAACCATTATAAGATCATGAGTAACAGAAGTAACACCGATAAGTAAATCAAAATCATCAATTGGGGTTCCTGCTTTCTGAAGCCTTGCTTTCTCTGAAGCATATAAGTCAAGGGAATGGAAAATAGGCAATACCTGTACACCTTCTAAAAAATTATCCAAAGCTTTTTTGTTCTTTTCGGGCTTTTCACTTTTCGCTATACCAAATTTAAGTTCAGCTAAAGTAATTTCAGAAATGTAGCAATCTTCGGTTGAAAGTTTATCGAATTTCTTATCAAGCTCAAATTTGCCTTTCATGTAGAAAATAGCAATATTGGTATCAATCAGGTATTTTTTCAAAACTCTTCAATCTGCCTTGTTGATACTCTCGAGCCTCGGATCTCTTCAATAATTTCTTCAGCAGATTTATTAGATTCAAATGCTCCAAAAGCTTTTTTAAAAGCTGTTTTTTTCTGTTTTTTTGTTGTTAAAGAGTTTTTCAGTTTTGAAATAAGATCAAGTTTATCCTTTGGACTTAAAGAGTCCAAAAGCCCAAAATAGCCATCGATAATACTTGTATTTATTTCTACAGATTTCATATTGTAAAGTTATAAATTATATTCAAAGATTCATAGGTGTTTATAAAAAACGCAAGTAAAGAATTTTATATTATCCAAAACCAAAAAACCCACGCCTTTCAGCATGGGTTTTCGTTATTCTTAAAAGCGGCTTAACAAAACTCGTCGTAAGCGTCTTTCAGGTTCTCTGCAATCATTTCGGCAGGGCGACCTTCAATGTGGTGGCGCTCCAGCATGTGCACCAGCTCACCGTTTTTGAACAATGCCATGCTTGGCGATGACGGCGGGAAAGGGAACATCTGTGTCCTTGCTTCGTCTACGGCTTCCTTGTCCACACCGGCAAAAACCGTGATCAGCTGGTCCGGCTTTTTAGCGCCGTCAAGGCTCATTTTGGCACCCGGGCGGGCATTGCGCGCCGCGCAGCCGCAAACCGAGTTCACTACCACAAGGGTGGTGCCTTCTTTAGACAATGCATTCTTTACATCGTCGGCAGTATATAGTTCTTCGAAGCCCGCGTCAGCAAGTTCTGCACGCATTGGCCTTACTAATTCTTCAGGATACATAATTTTATATTAATTAATTAGGCTACAAAGATACGGAAAATTCAGCCGGTTTGTAATTGCAATTATTTTTATTACAGATGTGTTGGCAGGAACGCGGATGCCGCCGCCTGTCGCGGGACAAGCTACGGATCGGGCGGATTTTCGCAGGTCTTTTTTTGGCATTATATAGTCAGAACCTGAAAACCCTATAAAAAAGCGCTTTCAGGAACAACCCCTTTGGGCATTGCAGGATCACTTTCAGGTCGCCGGCCGGCCCCGTTTCCTCATCTAAAAATTGGAATACGGGCGCGGCCTTGCCGCTTTTGAACATGGCCGAAAAAATAGCCGCGCCCTCGTGGTTCTTTTCCGCCAGTATGTCCAGCAGCAAAAGGTCGTAGAACCAAAACCGTTTCTTTTTGTGGAAACGCGTCATGTCAGGGTTTTTCGAAAGCAAAAAATCTACCAGCCGGGCAGAGAGCTTATCGGCATTCCGAAAGGTATAGCCCGTACTCGCCTTGGTCCACCCACCGGCCGAACCGATATGCAGGATGTTTTTGGAATTGTGTTCCCAAAACGGATAGCACGTCATGGGGATGCTGCCTTTTTCTTCGGCAACCACACTATAGCCTGATGCGCCAAGGTCTTTGAGGTAACGTTCAATCGCATCTTCATATTCCTCCTGCGGTAACAGGTCTTTGGAGAAAAGCGTATATTCCACAATGGCCTCGGTATCGGAAAAGGGGAGTACGTACATGAACCGCGTGTTGCCCTTTTGCGGCACGGAGAAATCCATGAACGTAGGCTTTCCCGGGTCGAAAACGGCTTTATTGGCCTGTATGTGCCAGCCTATGAAATGCTGCTGCAGTACGGGGTATTGGGTTTGCGATGCGGGCAATGCCGGATCGTAAATGGTATTGAAAAGGATGTTACAGGTAAAAGTTGATGCTTCGGTTGTTACGGTGACGCTACCGCCGGAATCAGAAACATCAACAACTTTTTGATTTATGAATTCAATGTTGGGATGCTTACGGAGCTCTTCAAAAACAAAATTGTAAAAATCGATGCCCCGCAGCATGGTATAGCTGTAGTCTCCAAAATCGAGGGTGTTGCGCCTTTGCGCGTTGGCAAAAAGCGCTGTGTGCCACCTGCGGCAGGCGATGGCATCCCAGCTGGTGCTGCCTTTGTGCCAGAAACACCAGGTACGGTCATTGTCTTTTTTGGAATCGGGGTCAATGAGCAGGATGGAGGCATGGGCAAACCTGCCGCTCACGGCCATTTTATAGGCCGTCATCAGCGCGGCCAGGCCGGCGCCCGCAAAAATGTAGTGGTAATGCTTCATATCATGCAATGGTCCGGCAGCTGCCCTTTATTTATGGCTCTTAATGCGCTATCCAGGACGACGGGTTAAGCGGCGTGGTGTTTAGCATTAACCAAAATTTAAGCACGGTCTTTCCGGAAGGGCTGGTAGCCACAGTACCGATGTTTTGGTTGGCGCTTACCTTATCCCCGGAGTTTACGCTTACCGATGCCAGGTTATAGTATACCGTGATATAGTTACCATGGTGTACATATACGATTTTGTTCCGTGTACCCTCAATCAGCTGTATCTGGCCTACCTCACCATTGAATACCGACCGTACTGCCGAACCCTGGTTGGTGGTTATGTCGATACCGCTGTTCTTTATCCTTAATTTGCTGTCCATCGGGTGGGGCTGGTCGCCGTAGCCTAAGGATATGTAGCCTTCTTTAACCGGCCATGGCAGCCTGCCCTGGTTCGCCTTAAAGCTGTCTGCGGTCAGTTTCCCTTCCTTGGTCAGCACGATCTTGTTGGGATCTGCTTTTGCGGCGGCGGCAATTTCCTTTTTCTCTGCCGCGGTGGTTGCCTTGGCTGCGGCCTTGCGGTTGGCTTCGGCAATGGCGTCCTTGATCATCTTATCGATCTTGCGGTCTATTTCTTTCGCTTCGGCCTGCATCTTCTTGATCTCCGAAGCATATTTTTTCTTGTCTTTTTGTATGGCTTTTACCAGCTTTTCCTGCTCTTCCTTATCCTTTTTCAGCTTGTCGCGTTCCTGCTCGCTTTCCACCAGCAGTTTTTCTTTCGACTTCTTCTGGCCCGTCAGCGTCCTGTCCAACTCTTCCAGCTGGAGCATTTTGTTGCGTATCTCGTCACCCTGAATCTTACGGAAGCTGGCATACTGCTTCATGTACTGCATGCGCTTATAGGCCTGCAGGAAACTGTCAGACGACAGGATAAACATGATGCGGCTCTGCTGCGATCGGCTCTTATAGGCTTTCACCACCATATTGGCATAGTCTTCCTTGAGCACTTTCAGTTCCCTGTTCAGCTTGTTGATCTTTAGCTGGTTGAGGTAAATATCGTCAGTAAGCAGCCTGGTCTGCTTCTGCGTGGTACTGATGAGCTTTTCGCTTAGCTTTATCTTGGCATTGTTCTCGGTGATCCTGCCTACCACGTCTTTTTCCTTTTTCGTCTCGTCTTTAACCAGGCTTTGCAGCGCCTTCATTTCTTTGAGAATCTGCGCCTTGCGCTGCTCGAGCTTTTTCTGCTCGGTTTGCGCATGGCCCAATGTTGTAAAGGCGATGAGGAATATAGTAAGGAAAAATCTGGTCATTGTGTTCTGGTTAATCTATAAATATTTGTTCGTAGCCCTCAGGAACCTCATACGGGAACGTAAGTTTTTCGTCGAAAGTTACAACCTTATATTCAATTTTTATGTTTACCCGGTCCTTTTGCTCGGCTTCGATCTTAATTTCTTTCGGCAGCAGCGCATTAGCATACTGGTTGTGTGCCGGATATTGGATTTCGAGGCTGCGCGGCTCCTGGCCCCCTTGTGCCACCACCTGTTTTTTCAGCAGGTAATTGGCGCCTTCAAAAAAGAACGATTTGCTTATCCCCCTCGGCGCACTGCCCTGCAGCTTGTATTTGCCGTCTTCCACAGAGAATTGGTAGTTGCCTTTTTCAAGGTCGTCAAGCGCCTCGCCCAGCAGCATGTTCTGCACTTTCTTAAAGTCAAGCTCCGTGCCCAGCCAGCGGCTCAGCACAGCATAGTTGCCTTCAAAATACTGGCCGTTTATCTTTTCATAATAGCTCACGCTTTTGGGCGTAATGAGCGCCTTTGCCATGGTAATGCCCAATACGCGCACGCTTACGAGTATCGTCTCATCCTTCTTGATACGTATTTCCACCGATACGTTCTGCGACTGCTTGCTGTCCTTGTAGCTCGCATCGCCCTTAATGTACAGCGTTTTGAAATCTTTCGGAATGGCGTTGTGCCCGGCTATGACCTCTTTGGCCGATTTAGCCTCACCGGCCAGGACCACCTCTTCCGAAACTACGGCCTGCTTGGGCTTGCACGATGCAAAGGCCAGTGCTATGATGAGTATGCTTACGCTTTTTTTCATTTGTTATTTGGTTTTGGCCATGCCATTTTTGGCCGTAGCCAATTCTTTTTTAAAACCTGCCTCGAGGTCCTTATCGTCTACAACATAGTCAACGCCCTCCTCGAGCCATTTTTTTGCCTTTGCAAATTGCCCCTGCCCGTTGGCCCCGACACCCGCAAAATAGTACAGGCGCGCGTGGGTAGGGTAGAGGTCCAGGTAGCCCGCAGCCTTAGTGGCCAGCTTGTCAAACTGCTTAGCGTCGGCATAGGAGTACAGCAGCAGCTCTATGGCCTCAATGTCGTCCGGCTTGCTTTCCAGGCTTTTCTCGAAGTACTGTGCCGCGTCGGCAAATTTCTTTTTATTGTACAGGAACTTGCCCACTTCCTTGGCGACATTCACATTCCTGTCGTCTTCAAAATAGCCCACCGCCTTATCCAGCTGCGGGGCATATTTAGGGTTGGCCACGGCAAATATCAGGAACTCGTTGAGTACCCTGTGCTTTATCTTGCTGTCAATCTTTTTGCTGCCCAGCACCCTGAACATTGATTCAGACGCTTTATCGCCGTCATTGTTACCGATATGGAACTTAAAAAGGCTTACCTGTGCCCAGTCAGATCCCGGGATTTCCTTTTCCAGCTGCTTTGCTACGGCTTCTGCCTTGGCTTCCTCATTGCTTTCAGAGTAATAATAGATCAGCTCAAGATAAGTCGCCTCCACTTTCGGGTTTTTCTTAATGGCTTCCTCGAGTGCTTCCTTCTGCGGTTTTTTGTAGCGGCTGTCGCTCAGTATCTGTGCCTTGTACATCTCCCGCTTTTCAGACATCCCCACGGTCGATTCCATCTCGTTGATCAGGACGAGTGCCTTGTCATACTGCTGGGTGTACATATACAGCGAAACCAGATCCTCCTGGTAATAATCCTTTTTCCATTCCATCAGCTTAAGCACTGCAGGTATGGCTTTGTTGTAGTTCTTGGTCTCGTAGTATACGTCATACAACCCCTGCCAGTACCAGCGGTTTTTCGGGTCAAGCTGGGTAGCCTTCAGGTAGGCGCGCTCCGCCTCGGCAAAATTCCTCAGGCTGAAGTAATTCTTCCCCAATTCGTTATACAGCACCGGGTTGTCGGGCTCTTTGCCGATGCATTTCTGCAACGACTGTATGGCCTTGTCGTAATTTTCGATCCCTTTTTGCTTCAATGCCTCATAAAAATCCTCCTGGAATTCATTTTTTGCCAGTGACAGCGAGTCAGGCTCTACCTGCGCATGGAGGATTGCCGGGGATAATGTTCCCGAAAGCAAGAGTGTGTAAAAAAGGATTTTTTTCATATTAAATTAATGTCCGGCCTTCCGTTACGCAATGCAGGAAAGATTGCTTCATCGTTCCTCCTCGCAATGACAGCGACGGAAGGCCGGGCTATGTTATTCCAAAACTGAATAGTCGCCGATGCTGATGGCGGTAAACTTACCGTCGAATTTGGCATGGTTGCCTATCATGGCGTTATCCAGGTCTGCATTTAGTATTACTGAGTTGGTTTGCACCAAACTGTTCTTGATCGTTGAATTTTCTACCCTTGTGTTCTTGCCGAGCGATACGTTCGGGCCTACGGTAGCGTTTTTCAATACCACCCCTTCGGCGATGCAGCACGGCGGTATGATGGTGCTGTTCTCTATCGTTGCCGCGTCGGATACCATGTTCTCGCCATCGGCATGCAAAAAGCCCAGCATGCGGGTGTTGGTTTCTACCGTTACGGGCTTGTTGCCGCAGTCCATCCATTCGTCTACCTTGCCCGGTACAAATTTCATGCCCTTTTGCTTCATGTTCTCCAGCCCGTCGGTCAGCTGGTACTCGCCACCCTTTACTACGTTGTTGTCCAGCAGGTACTGCAACTCGTCGCGAAGCGCTTCGCCGCTTTTGAAATAATAGATCCCGATGATGGCCAGGTCCGAAACGAATTCCTTTGGCTTCTCTACAAAATCCACGATCTCGTTCTTATCATTCAATTGCACTACGCCAAATGCCGAGGGGTCGTCTACCTGCTTTACCCAGATGACGCTGTCGGCTGTAGTATCTAACGTAAAATCAGCGCGGAATAGTGTATCGGCATAGGCCACCACTATCGGCCCGCTCATGGATTCCTTTGCGCTCATGATGGCGTGCGCGGTGCCCAGCGGCTGGTCCTGGTAGTAAATGCTGCCTTTGGCGCCCAGCTTTTCGGCAATGGCGATAAGGTCTTTTTCTACCTGCGTGCCAAAGTCTTTATGGATGATGAAGGCGATTTCCTCAATTTCCTGGTTGATTACCCCGGCAATATCCTCTACAAGACGGTGCACAATCGGCTTGCCTGCAATGGGGATAAGCGGTTTCGGGATGGTAAGGGTATGTGGGCGCAGGCGTGAGCCCCTTCCGGCCATAGGTACGATAATTTTCATTGGTTGTTTGGAGGTTTTTTGGATATGTTTTATTGTTTCTGTTTTATTTTACGCCGGTGCTGCCAAAGCCGCCTTCGCCGCGCACAGTTTCGCTCAGGGTTTCGGCTTCCACCCACTCGGCACGCTCATGCTTTGCAATGACCAGCTGTGCAATGCGCTCCCCGTTTTCTACGGTAAACGCTTCATTGGATAAATTTACTAAAATTACGCCAATCTCGCCACGGTAATCGGCATCAACCGTTCCGGGGCTGTTCAGCACCGTGATGCCCTTTTTGGCAGCCAGCCCGCTACGGGGGCGTACCTGCGCTTCGTAGCCTATCGGCAATTCGATGAACAATCCTGTTTTTATGATGGCCCTGCCCAGCGGCGACAGCGTTACCGGTTCGTCCAGGTTGGCCCGGAGGTCCATCCCTGCCGAGGCGATGCTTTCATAATTAGGCAATGCGTGCGATGACTTGTTGATGACTTTAATGGTAACAGACATTTTATTTCTTTATGAATTTTAAAAGTGTTTCTTTTTCGAGTTTGAAGATAAGGAAAAGATAGCCGGCAAAGGCCAGTATCCCGAAAACATAGGTTTCGCGCAGCGGCTTTATGTAGAACGACATGCAACCCAGCACTATGGCAAGGAGCGGGAAAAACACCAGTTTCCTGATGTTGTAGGGTATCGGGTAATGTTTGGCGCCCAGCCTGTACGACACCAGCATCATGGTACCATAGGCGGCCACAGTGCCCACAGCCGAACCCATATAGCTCCACACCGGTATGAGTGCAATATTAAATATAAGCGTTACCGCCGCTCCGGCAAGCGAGATGTAGGCACCCATTTTGGTTTGGTCGCTCAGCTTATACCATACCGACAGGTTAGTATAAATGCCGAGGAAGAACGCGCCGAGGGTTACAAACGGCACGATGTCCATACCCACCCAATAGGCCTCGTCGCGAAGGAGTATCCATTTGAAGATATCGGCAAAAACGAGCACCCCCAGATAGATGACCGACCCGAGGATGACAAAGTATTCCATCACCTTCGCATAGGTCTGCGGTGCATTGCTGCTCCCGGCCTGGCTGAAGAAGAACGGCTCGATGCCCAGGCGGTACGCGGTGGTAAACAGCGTCATGAACAGGGCCAGCCGGTAGCAGGCCGAATAGATACCGATATCGGATTCCGATACGTTCATGTATTCCATCAGCGGGCGCGAAAACGCTTCGTTGATGGCATAGGCAATGCCCGCCACCATTACGGGGAGCGAGTAGCGCATCATCCTTTTCCACAGTTCGGGGTCAAAATGCCACGACAGCCGCAGGTAATGGGGCAGCAGTACTACAACGGCAACAAGGCTGGAAAGTACATTGGCCACAAACACATAGCCCACTTCAAAGCCGGGGGTATAGAGTGTGGCAAGGAAGCCTTCGGGATCAGACTGCGCTATCTTTGGCAGCCAAATTAAAAAGAAAATGTTGAGCAGCAGGTTGAAGGCCACGGTGCCCACCTTCACGATCGCGTAAAAAATGGGCCTGCCCTCGGCACGCAGGCGGCTAAAGGGTATGATGGCCAGCGCATCGAGCACCAGCACCCAAATGGTAAGGGTAATGTATTCGGTATCGATGCCAAGCGCTTTGGCCATGTATTCCCGGCCGAGCAGCGCCAGTACCAAAAAGATCAGCGACGACCATACCAGCGATATGGTGGTGGTGCTCATCACGCTCTTTTTGTTGTCGGTATGGTAAAAGCGGAAAAAAGCCGTCTCCATGCCATAGGCGAGCACCACGTTGAAAAATATGATCCATGCAAAAATGATGGAAACCTTTCCGTACTGGTCCGTCTCCATAACGCCTGAGCTGGTGTACAGCGGCGTCAGGAAAAAGCTGAACATGCGCGGTACAACAGTGGCAATGCCGTATATGGCGGTCTGCTGGAAAAGTTTTTTAGAGAGGCTCAAGCGGTTCGTTTAGTTCTTAAACAAAAGTAGCAATTTTCGGGGGAATAGGAAATTAGGTTTTTGTAAAAGGTGTGTTGTTCGAACCATCTTTAAATATTCTCGTTTCCCCTTCCCCTCCGGAGGAGAGGTGGCTAATTTCAAATGATCGATGATTATAAGCACTACAAAACCACCCCGCCCTGCGGGCACCCCTCCAGGGGAGGGGAAGCGGTGCGTAACACTCTTGCTCAATTATTCTTAGAATATAAGAAATTTATTATTAGTAAGAAACGACTGGAAAAATCGCTAATTTTAAATTCTCTCTCCGGCCTTCCCCTCCTCTGGAGGGGTGCCCGCCGCGGCGGGCGGGGTGGTTTAAAATTACATATGAATAATTTTATGTTTCATAGATGTTATGAGATTAACCACCCCGCCCTCCGGGCACCCCTCCAGGGGAGGGGAAGTAGAGCGTAACACTCTTGCTCGATAACTCCTAACAGGATAAAGTAGTACCTGTTGGAAAAAATGCTAATTTTAAATACTCTCGTTGATCTTCCCCTCCCTCGGAGGGGTGCCCGCCGCGCCGCGGCGGGGCGGGGTGGGGTGGTTAGAATTTATGGAACAAGAAATAATTACATATATAAACGGGAATGCCATTTATGGGAATCCAAAAAATTTCCTCCCTTATAATGCTGCTTTAAAGTCACGGTCTAAAAAGCTACGCAAAGCCGGAGTTATGTCGGAAGTAGTATTCTGGCGGCAGGTAAGGGCGGGGAGTTTTCATGGAATTGATTTCGACAGGCAGCGAATCATCGGCAATTATATTGTTGACTTTTATGTGAAGAAGCTTAGCCTTGTCATTGAAATCGATGGTTCCAGCCATAATGACAAAGATGACTATGATGCGCGCAGGGAAACTTTCCTTAACTCTTTGGGTTTAAAAATTTATAGGATAGGCGAACCCGCTGTTATGAATGATCTGGAAAATGCAATGATAGCTTTGGAAAATTATATTGTTTCTGAATTTGGCGGGCCGGTTTAATTCCATAATCAAAACCACTTGTTTTAAGTTTAAATATTCTCGTTTCCCTTCCCCTCCTCTGGAGGGGTGCCCGCCGCGGCGGGCGGGGTGGTTTAAAATTACGTATGAATAATTTTATGTTTTATATATTATGAGATTAATCACTCCGCCCTTCGGCCCCCCCTCCGGGAGGGGAAGCGGTGCGTAACACTCTTGCTTGATAATTTCGGTGAAGATGCGTTCAAACGATAGTTGATAAACTGGTGGCTGAAAGCCGGGCAGTTAACATAGCAAATGCTTAGTTTCAAAAATCACATAATCATAAAACCCGCCGTTTCCTTTTTAGCACTAAGCAGTCTATATTTGCGCAATCTTATTATTTGCCATGAAATACCTTCTGCTTACAGTTTTGCTGTGTACCCCGTTTATTGCCAAAGCACAAAATTACCCTCCGGCCAATAGAACCCCAAATACCCTGAACACGCATGGCCTGGAGTATCATGATGATTACGCATGGCTCGAACAAATGGCTGCCCCGGAAGTGCAGGCCTGGGTCGATGCCCAAAACCGCCTGCTGCAATCGCACCTCGGGAAGATATCGTCTGAAGTGTACCCTTTGCCTACACTCAGGAAGTACGATGATAAGACAAATTACAGGCTGCCGCAAAAGAAAGGCGCCTATTACTATTCGCTTGTACGCTATGCTAATGAGGAGAAACAAACGCCAACGCTTACCTATAAAAAGACGCTTACCGGTGCAAGCATCGCATTGGTCAACCCCAATTTCTTTTACAATAACAAGACAGTCAATGTCGTAGACTATAGCCCGTCGCAGCAATCGGAAATCCTGGCCTATAAGCTGATGATCGACGGCAGCGACCAGCACGAGGTGCGCTTTGTTACTATACAAAACGGCAAAAAGCACAAGGAAGTCCTGAAAAATGTAAAATTCACTTCGCTTGCCTGGAAAGGTGACGAGGGAATTTTTTATAATAAGAACAGCAACGCGTCACAGTTTGCGGCCGACTCCACTTATCAGGTATACTATCACAAGGTGGGCGATGACATTAAAAACGACCGCCTCATATTCGATGCCACCGAAATGAAGGGACAGCTGCATTATTTCACATCGCATGAAGGCGACAAGTTTTTTCTTGTAGTGTCTGATCGCGATGAAAAGCATACCGACATGTATCATGCCGACCTGAATGCGGAAAATTTCGAGTTGAAAAAGCTGGAGGCAAGGAAAGCGGGTTATAAGTTATTAGGCTATCATTCCGGCAAAATGTTTGTTTCAACTAAGGATTCCAACTGGGGCGATGTGCGGTATTTTGAACTGGAAGACCCTGCTACGAATAAAATTATAATTCCGCAATACCAGAACCAGCTGCTCGTAGACGTGAATTTTTACGAAAACCGGATCGTATGCAAGTACAAAAATACTGATGGCAGCTATTTCATGGTGTTTGACTATGATGGGAAGTTCATTGGGAAGGTTCAGGGACCCAAAGGCATGGATGTGTCGTTGCTGGGTGAGGACTATCATGCGAAGGAAACATTGTTTTCGGTTTCATCCTATACCGTACCGCACATATTGTTCAACCTGGTGCTGGAAACAGCGAAATTTGACCGCTACGTCAACAACACCTTTACCAAAACCACAGCGCCCTTCCCGATAGATCATTTCACCACAGTGAAGACAACGTACACTGCCCGCGATGGCGTACAGGTACCCATAACCATCGTTTACAAAAAGGACATGGCGCTCAACGGAAATAACCCCACGTTGCTCGAGGCTTATGGCGGATTCGGATCGATAAGTTCGCCCCATTATGACAATGCGCTGGTCTACTTCATGAATAGCGGCGGGGTGTATGCCTATGCCGAAATACGAGGAGGCGGCGACAAAGGGTTCAAATGGCACAAGGACGGTACTAAACTGAAAAAGATAAATACCATTAACGATTTTATCGATGCAGCAGAATACCTGATAAAGCAAAACTACACCTCGGCCAACAGGTTGGCCATAACGGGAGGCTCGCAGGGCGGATTGCTTGTAGGCGCCGCTATGGTAAAACGCCCGGAACTTTTCAAAGTTGCCATTCCGGATGTTGGTGTATACGACATGGCGCGTTTCCATGATTATACCGTGGGGCGTTTCCATTATGATGAATACGGCGACCCTGAAGTGAAAGAAGAGTTCCAGGCTATGATGGCGTATTCCCCATACCACAACATAAAGGAGGATGTAAACTACCCAACCACCCTGATCATGACTTCCGACAACGATGACCGGGTACCGCCGATACATTCATACAAATTTGCCGCAAGGCTGCAGGACAGGCCGGCGCAAACCAATCCTGTATACCTGAAAACGAGGCGCAACGCAGGCCACTACGGCATCACAACCAATCACGACGACAAGCTGGAGGAGAAGTCGGAGTTTTACAGCTTTTTGCTGTATCATTTGAAGAAGTGATGTTATTTCACCGTTGTATCAAATTTGTAAACAATCCGGTATAATTCAGGCAGCGGGGCATCGCCTTTCAGGCCGTAATCTTTAATGGTGAAGACCTCTCCGGATGAGGTATGGATTTTGATGGTGGAAGAGGGTTGGTCGCTGATGGTCACGGTGTACTCTTTTTTGAGCTTCTTAAGGTCAGCCTTTTCTAATAGTAGGAGTACCTTCGCGATCTCGTCTTTGGTTAGCTTGTATTGGAATGGCTTGTAGTCCGGGTGGTAATATGATACTTTGCACCGGGATGTATTTTCTTTGAAGTCGACAGCCACATCGATGTTGGGCCAACGGTCGGATTCCACTCCAAATGCACTCAGGTGCATTTCTACTTTAGTGATGGTTTGGGCAGTACAGCTTACCGCTATGACAAGCAGTGCGGCTGATAGTATGGATTTGAATGGCATAAGCAGTTTTTTAAAAGATGGGTAATTGGGGAAAGTGTATACATGGTACCTTCACATTGATATATAAAACAAAATACCTTCATTTTTGTTTCATAATTGCACGGATTATTTTTTGAGCAAAATCCACTCCGGAACCTGTACCCAAAAAAGGCATTTCCCGAAAAAAATTGATTAGAAGCATTATCATACCTTTATATCCTCTCAGGAATACCCTAAAATCATCATCCACATACCTGTAAATTACCCGGGGCATCGTCAAAAATCATCTGGAAATCATCCAAAATACCCTGGGCAGCTCAAAAAAAAGGCTCCCTTTTTCAAGGAAGCCTTCTCGCTTATGTTTGTTTGTCAATATTAATTGTTCAATGCCTCGGCACCGCCCACAATCTCAAGGATTTCGCCGGTAATGGCAGCCTGGCGGGCTTTGTTGTAGGTCAGCTTCAGCTGGTTCCTAAGGTCGGTAGCGTTATCCGTCGCTTTGTGCATGGCCGTCATACGGGCACCGTGCTCAGACGCAAAAGAATCGCGGATGGCCTTATATAGTTGGGTTTTCAGCGAAAGCGGCACAAGGCTGCGAACGATTTCCTCTTTAGATGGCTCAAAGATGTAATCGGTTGCCTGTGTGGCAGTTTCGGTTGTTTCAGCCGGCGCCAGCGGAAGGAACTGCTCAGTAAGCACGATTTGTGTCGCAGCGTTCTTAAAGTGGTTGTACACGATTTCGATCCTGTCATACTCACCTGCCGCGAACTTATCCATAAGGTCCTGTGCAATGGCAGCTACATTTTCAAATGTAAGCATGTCAAACACACTGCTCTGGTTATCAACGATATTGCAGGTTTTCTTAAGGCCGTCGTTACCTTTTTTACCGATGGCCATAACGTCCACTTTCTTGCCGGCATATACTTCCTGAAGCGCCTTTATCTGCTTGATTACGTTGGCATTGAAAGCGCCGCACAACCCCCTGTTAGAGGTGATCGCTACGATAAGCACTTTGTTTACCGCACGCTGTTCTGCAAATACACCGCCGTTGTCGCCCTCAAGCGTTGCGCTGAGGTTTTGCAGCAATTCGGTAAGCTTTTCAGAATATGGCCTCATGGCAGTGATGGCATCCTGTGCTTTTTTAAGCTTGGCTGCCGACACCATTTTCATCGCGCTGGTAATCTGCATGGTCGATGAAACGGAAGCGATCCTGTTACGTATTTCCTTTAAGTTTGCCATTTTTATTTAGTATTGAGTAGTGAGAATTTAGTATTGAGCCTTAGCCCATAACACCCCTCTTTATAGTATTAAGTATTGAGATGTGATAATTAAGATGTCTCAATCTCACTTCTCAATACTAAAATCTAATATCTAAAATTAATATTTCGCAGAGATCTCGGCAGCGGCTTTCTCAAGCACATCAGTGATCTCGTCTGTAAATTTACCTGCTTTAAGCGCGTCAAGGGTATCCCTGTGCGTAGCTTTCAGGTACTCGATATAGTCTTTTTCGAACTCTTTTACCTTGTTAACCGGTACATTCCTAAGAAGGTTTTTAGAACCTGCATAGATTATTGCCACCTGGTCTTCCACTGTAAAAGGATCGTTAACCGCCTGCTTAAGGATTTCCACGTTCCTGCGGCCTTTCTCGATTACGTTTAGTGTCGCCGCATCAAGGTCAGAACCAAACTTCGCGAATGCCTCAAGCTCACGGAACTGAGCCTGGTCAAGCTTAAGCGTACCGGCAACTTTCTTCATCGACTTGATCTGTGCGTTACCGCCTACACGTGATACCGAGATACCTACGTTGATGGCAGGACGAACACCTGAGTTGAACAGGTCAGACTCAAGGAAAATCTGTCCGTCAGTGATCGAAATCACGTTGGTTGGGATATAAGCAGAAACGTCACCAGCCTGCGTCTCGATGATTGGGAGCGCAGTAAGCGATCCGCCACCTTTAACGATTGGCTTCAACGAATCCGGAAGGTCGTTCATGTTTTTTGCAATGCTGTCGTCAGCGATAACTTTCGCCGCACGCTCAAGAAGCCTTGAGTGAAGGAAGAATACGTCACCTGGGTAAGCCTCACGTCCCGGCGGCCTCCTTAGTAGAAGGGAAACCTCGCGGTAAGCAACCGCTTGTTTTGACAGATCATCATAGATGATAAGGGCAGGACGGCCCGTATCACGGAAATACTCACCTATCGCAGCACCTGCAAATGGAGCATATACCTGCATCGGCGCAGGGTCTGAAGCGTTAGCCGCAACAATAACAGTATATGCCATTGCGCCTTTTTCTTCAAGGGTTTTTGCGATACCTGCAACAGTTGAAGCCTTTTGGCCTACCGCTACATATATACAATATACAGGCTTGCCTGCATCGTAAAATTCTTTTTGGTTCAGGATGGTGTCGATACAAACAGTAGTTTTACCAGTCTGGCGGTCGCCAATTACAAGCTCACGCTGTCCGCGACCTACCGGGATCATTGCGTCAATCGCCTTGATACCTGTCTGCATCGGCTCAGTTACCGGCTGGCGGAAGATAACGCCCGGAGCCTTACGCTCAAGCGGCATTTCATACAGCTGGCCACCAATTGGGCCCTTACCGTCAATAGGCTGGCCAAGGGTGTTTACTACACGGCCTACCATTTCCTCACCCACTTTAAGCGATGCGATGCGGTCAAGCCTTTTTACCGTAGAACCTTCCCTGATGCCTGTAGACGGACCAAGCAATACTACGCCCACATTGTCCTCTTCAAGGTTCAATACAATAGCCTCTAACCCATTTTCGAACTGTACCAGCTCACCATACTGAGCGTTGGATAGTCCGTAAACACGGGCAATACCATCACCTACATTCAGAACTGTTCCCACTTCTTCCAAAGTAGCACCCGATTCAAAACCGGACAATTGTTTCTTTAATATTGCTGAAATTTCAGCAGGTTTAATTTCTGCCATCTTTATAATTAAGTTTAATTACCTTATTTAAATTATTATCTGCCTGAAAACTCGGTGCCGTATTTTTGAACAAGAATGTCTACATTTTCTTCGACAAGCACCCCATTGACAACAACATTAGACTTATATAGTATTTGTACTATTTTTTTATCTGTTTCTGCCAATTCAATTTTTTTATCAAGCCCTAAAAAAGATATTTGCGTATACACAAGTTTTCCCTGGGGATTACTTGGTGTGCGCGATGTACCTCCCTCTACTATTATTGTTTTCATGAATATGATCTCTTTTCCTTCGAGATTCATAAAGCTACAAGTCCCGTCAAATGTACCACATCCTTCATACTTAAGCCAAACGATATTATCTACGAGTACTTCACCCTTTTTAAATTTTACCTTTTGGGCAAAACCAGAAAAGCAAATCAAAAATAGTGCTGCGAGTAAAAAATGTAACTTCTTCATGTGCTTAATTACTTAATTCTCTTTTTAATGTATTCAGGCTGTTGGCAACAGAAGCATTGAACTGCTTATCGCCCACCCTTAGTATGAACCCGCCGATGATGGCCGGGTTAACAATATTCTTAAGGGTTATTTTTTTGTCCGAAAATTCCTTTATCTTGTCCAGTACTTTGGCTTCAAGTTCGGGAGTGATTGGGAAGGCTGTGGTAACCGTAGCTACCTGTTCGCCGTTGATGATATCAAACTGTACTTTGTACTGTTCCGCAATGGCCGGCAAAATCCCAAACCTCTTGTTTTCAAGCAGCAGCCTGAAAAGTCCCTGTGTTATGTTGTTGCTATTGGCAAATATCTCTTTAAGGGCCGCCTCCTTTATCTCTGCTTTCACTGTAGGATTGCCAAGGAAATCCTGTAGCTCTTTGCTCTCCTTAACAGAAGCTGAGATCTGTGCCATATCTTCGCTCACCTGCTGTGCAGCGCCCGAAGCCTGTGCCATTTCAAGTATCGCCTTTGCGTATCGTATTGCAGCTCTTGAACCTGTCATAACGATGGATTAGTTTAGTTTTACGTCACCTAACATTTTCTCAACCAATGCAGTTTGAGCTTCTTTGTTAGAAAGTTCGTTCTTAAGTAGTTTTTCGGCGATGTCAAGCGACAGGCTTGCTACCTGGCCTTTGATTTCTGCCATGGCTGCATTCTTTTCGCCTTCGATAACAGCTTTCGCCTGCGCTACCATTTTTTGGCCCTGAGCTTCGGCTTCGGCTTTAGCATCAGCAATCATTTTTTCCTTGATTTCACGCGCTTCCTTCATCATTGCATCCCTTTCGGCCCTTGCTTCCTGAAGGATCCTTTGGTTGTCTGCCTGAAGGTTATGCATTTCCCTGCGCGCATCTTCTGCAGACTGGAGGGCTTTATTAATAGAATCTTCCCTGCCTTTTACAGCGCCAAGGATAGGCTTCCAGGCAAACTTCCTCAACAGTACGAAGAACACTAAGAATATTATTGTTGTCCAAAAAACTAAACTTTCCGGTGCGGTAAAATTCATATATCTTGTTTTTAATTGTTTTTTTTGTAAAAAAGCTTCCCGCGGCCAACCGCGGCGGGAAGCCTGTAATTAATTACTTTGCAATCAACGCAACTACTACTGCGAAAAGAGCAACACCTTCGATAAGTGCAGCAGCAATAATCATTGCAGTTTGGATCTTGTTTGCAACTTCAGGCTGACGAGCCATTGCATCCATGGCAGAACCACCGATTTTTCCAATACCAATACCTGCTCCGATTACAGCCAGTCCGGCACCAATTCCAGCTAATACCATAATAGTAAATTTATATAGTTAATAATTAAAAAAACTCAATTTTAGTGATGATCGTGATGATCATGTTCCTCTACCGCCTGACCAATGAACAATGCACTCAACAATGTAAATACATACGCCTGCAGAGCAGCAACCAAAAGTTCCAGCACACTCATGAACAATACGAATGCTCCTGATACCGGTGCAATGGCAACCGTCTTGAATATATAGATAAGCGATATAAGGCTAAGGATGATGATGTGGCCCGCGGTGATGTTCGCAAAAAGACGTATCATCAATGCAAATGGCTTGGTCAACGTACCGATGATCTCAACCGGGATCATGATAGGGTACAGCAATACCGGTACCGGCGGCATGAAAATATGTTTCCAGTAATCCTTGCTGCCGCTTGCCGTTGTAACGATGTAGGTAATAAATGCAAGCACAAACGTGAAGCAGATGTTACCCGTAAGGTTAGAGCTGAACGGGAAGAAAGGTATAAGGCCGATAAGGTTGTTGATCCAGATGAAGAAGAAAATGGTAAGAAGGTACGGCATATACCTGGCGTACTTTTTTTCACCGATGTTCGGGATAGCAATATCGTCCCTGACAAACACTACCAACGGTTCTAAGAAGCCAGCAAGTCCCTTGGGCGCCATGCTGTTCTTTTTGTACGATTTTGCAACTGCGCTGAAGAGAAGGAACAGCACGATGGCTGATATCAGTAGTGAAAATACCAGTTTTGTTATAGAGAAGTCCAACGGCCTGGCCTCAAAGTTGAAAGCAGACTTGTCGTCTTCAGAAAGTGTTTCGAATTTGTCGGCGTAGTAGATTACCTCATTGTGGCGGACAAACTTTTGCCCGTCAGCCTCTACTACATGGTGGCCGGTGTTATCGTGGTGGAATTTCTCAGAAGAGAAAATCACAAGGCCGTTGTCGGTCCAAAGGATAACCGGAAGGTTAAAGGATACCGGGTGGCCGTCCCAGTCAAAAATGTGAAAATCGTGCGAGTCGCCAATGTGCGAATTGATAAGGTCAGAAGCGTTGAATTCCTTGTCTTCACCGTGTGCACCATGTGCTTCGTGAGTGGCGTGAGCCTCATCATGCGCTACCAAAGTGGTGTCGATTTGGGTTTCAGCGTAAGTATTTACTGAAAAACCTATCAATAAAGCAGTTATGAAAGATTGAAGTGGTTTAATTGAAATCACTATAATTTAATTTTAAATGGCTAAAACGATGTCCCAAAAATTTTTGCAAAGGTACATATTTAATTCACATTTAAAAATATCCAAATATTATTTTTGGAAACATATCCTATTTTAAAGAATATCTAATAAATCAGCTATTTAACTGGCGTTAATGAAACGCACTGCCGAAACTGCTTCAAAAGTGAGAAACAGGAAGTACGGAATGAAGAAACTGATAACGTCTGGTTCAGGAGCGGCCACATCGGCCTGTATAAGGGGAATGAAAAAAACCACCGATGCCATTACCTTCAGGAGGCACAATCCCATAAATGCAAAACCCGTTTTGTCCGGCAGCGATTTATGAACCAGCTTCAGCAATAGCAACACTATAAAAGTGCCTGAAAATAAAAAAGCATATATATGCCAAACCTCGTAATAAAACTTTCCGGGGAAATAAGTTTCGGCTACATAGTAATGCGCACCGAAAAGGGCAAGTGCAAATACAACAAAATACAGAAGGGTTTTATACATAGGATCATTTAGGGCCTTCACCAAGGTTTTTGACCTGGCGGATGACATTATACAACGCGATGAATACTGATAGTAGTGAGAATATTATGGTATACAATGAATTCGTATTGGCTGTTTTTTTATCAAGCCAAAGCCCAAAAAACACACCTGCGCAAATAATAACCCCCATCTGGAATGGGATATTGATGAGTGCAATCCATTTTTTATTCTTATCCTGCCTGTTGTTTCTCATTTGCTTTAGGCAAAGGTTTTACGGTATTCTTCATCACACAGGTGGCGCTAAATTCGGCGCCGGGCTCTACAGACAGTTTGCTTACAATCACTTCGCCCACAATATGTGCCTTTGATTTTACATTAAGTTGTTCATCAACTTCTATTTTGCCGTTAAAGCGCCCTTCAATATCTGCGTTCTTACATCGGATATCGCCGGTTACGGTACCTGAAGGCCCTATTACAATTTTCCCTTTCGAAGAAAAATTACCAACGAGTTCTCCGTCAAGTCTTATGTCGGCCTGTGAAATGATATCTCCCTTAATACTTGTACCTTCCACGATCCTGTTGGTCTTGCCCAACAGGTCGGTATATTGTTTTTGGGGCTTTTCAAACATGGTAGTTTATTTTATGGCCAAAAATCCGGCGATATTTTTTTTGATCTGTACCACTTTATAATCTTCGCTCGAGATCACAATAGGGGTTTCGGCGATCTTATATTCTTTATATTCTTTTAATACGGATGCAGCTTCTTCAGCAGCCAGCTTACTATTGAATCCATGCACTACAAGAAAATCTTCAGTCATGGTATATACGTCCTGTGTTATGGTAATCCTGTTGTTGAGGCCTTCTTTGATAAACTTCTCAATTTTAGACTTAAGGGCCTCAATTTTAGGATCGGCTGGGTTGTCAAATTTAAATATAATTTTCCAGCTTGCGGAAGCCTTGCCGAAAGCATTCTTCTCTAACGACGGGATGTCCGTCTTCAGTAATCCCTCTGCCAGCTTGCCTTCGGTTCTGTTAGGGTAGGTAAGTGCCACATAATTAAGCGACCTTTTGTATTCCTCAAGTCCTTTGAGCCTGCCGGTAACGCGGGCCTTAAGCAATTCAAATTTAGAAACGATTTCCTCAGCAGTATAGGTCTCTATATGTTTTTCAAGTTGGGCATATACCTCTCTCGGTTTCCCTTCCTCATACTGCTTATATACTGCGGCATATACAGCCTCAGGGCTTTCGTTATTAACACTTTCCAGTGTCGGGTTCTTAATGATCTCAGCATACCTGCTGTCAGGATATTCGGCAAGTACCTGCTGCTTATAGTTTTCTGCTTTGGCAGGATCTATGATCTGGTAAATTTTATACAGGTTGTATTTGGCCGGCAGCACAAGGCGCTCTTCGGGATTGCTCACCAGCAGCTTTTCGAGCTTGTCGGCAGCACGTTTATACTCCTTAAATTTTTCCTTATATATAAGGCCCAGTTGGTAGTAGGCAAAATTTCGGTCAGTAGCAAGTGTATCCAGCGTTCCCTGGCGTGTAGGCAACTGTTTGATATAGAAATCTGTTGTATAACGTTCATCTATCTTATTTTCATCCTTACTGCCACCGGAAAGGCTATCGGTGTTGGCGACTGCTGTCTCTTCAGTGCTTTTTGTCCTGTTTCGCAGTTCCGAAGCCCAACGCCAATTATCGGCCAGTGGCCTTTCACCCCATCGTTTTTTAAATTCAAGCTTGCCATATGACACTGTAGAAGGTGTATAAAAATAAAATTTGCTGCCACCACCTGTAGTACTGCCAGGCATGCCTGCAGGAGCACCACTACCCGGATTAGTTCCGGTATTGCCTTTAGCAACTGTTTCCCCTTTGCCTGCTACATTTGCGCTAAAATCTGTTCCGGCACTTCTTCTGCTATTGCTTGTCTGCATACCCCCTGCAGACCCCATGGCATCATCACCGCTAATGTTCGCCGAGGCCGCGGCTATGTTCGCCTGTCTTTGGGCTTCTGCTTCAAGCCTTTTTCTTTCCCGCTCTTCCTGCTCTTTCAAGCGCTTGATATAGTCTTCAAAAAAAGCCACCCTGCCTGCCTCCGAAAGCGATACTATGTGCAGTATGCTATCGTTGTTTTGGGCAATGGTTTCATATTTTATTACGTCTTCAAGGTTATCCCTTTTCTTTTTGATTGCTTTAAATTCTCTTCCGCGGACATCAAGGTATACGAGTGTGCTGTCATAATACTTTCCGGCCATCGGATATTTGGCATTGTTAAAGTGTATCTCTCCAATGTTCCTGTAGTTAGAAGCCATAAGGTATTTATCGGTCGACTTAGTGCGGAGGGATTTATTGTAATGCTTTATGGCTTTTGGCTTATTGCCCTGCTTGTCAAAATATAACGCAACCTGATGATGGATGATATCCAGGTATGGCCTGTTTTCGCGGTCTTCAAGCAGGTCCCTCATGTTTTTCATGAAAGCTAGTGTATCACCGTTTTCATAGTCAAAAAGCCCTGCCTGCATTGCGTGTGCCTGTATTACATAACGCCTTGGCGACTTCCTGTTCATTTCGATTACCGACTGGTAGTAGGCGTAGGCACTGTCAGATTGTTTCATTTTTCCATATAGCTGGCCAAGAATGAAACGATAACGGGCTTCTTTTTCGCGATCTTTGGTAAAAGCGACGGCTCTTTTCAATACAAAAACGGCACTATCGTTCATAGTGGAATTAATGTAAGCCTGGGCTAACATGGCATTCGCATCAGAGTAGATCTGCTCATCCATCTGGCCTTCTTTTTCTTTCAGCAACTGGTTTAGGTTCTTTATGGCGGTACCTTCATTCTCCAGGCGTATGTTCGTCTTCTCCCTCCATACCTTTACTTCATCAATACGGCTGCTTCCTTTGTGCTTATACAAAACGTAGTTAAATGCTTCAAGCGCAGGAATAAAGCGGTTGTCATAATAGCGCGCCTTGCCAAGCAATAGGTGGGCTTCATCCATTTGCGGATTCCTTTCGGTGCCACCCAGGTTCATCGAGTGTTTTTGTATTGCTTTAGTTGCTTTGGTCTCCGCCCTTTCAAAGTTGGCGTTGCGCTTGTCGGTAGGCTCCATCTCCTCCTTGTTGGGCTGCATCTTTTCTACAGGAAGAATGTCCCAATAGTTATCTGCATAGGTGGTTTTAAGGTCGTTGATCCCTGCCTGCAATGCAAGCTCACCGTTATACAATACGTTATACTCGGTGGTAACCGCATGATAATTGCGGTTTATAAAGTTGTCCTTTTTAGTAGAGCAGGCGATTATGAAACCTGCCGCACCGCAAAGAAGAATATATTTACAGGTACTGGTTTTCAATGTAAAAGGTTTTTATCCTTAACTTTTAAAATCTCTTTTTAGTATAGAGAGGGGTAAAAATACGCTTCTTTTTGGTACGAGAAACTTTTTTGGCAAAAAAAATCCCTCGCTTTGCGGGGGATCGAATTTTATTACACTGCAAAGAACTCTTCCAGTTCCTTCAGGGTTTCCTGCGAAGTACGGATGTCTTTTACGATCTGTCCTTTTTCCAAAGCCACAATACGGTCGCTCACCTCGGTGGTGTGCATTAGGTCGTGGCTCGATACCAATACTGTTACGTTTTTATTGTCTGCCAGCTCGCGGATGATTTTCTTGAGCCTGAACTGCGTGGTAGGGTCCAGGTTGGCAAATGGCTCATCGAGTACGATTAGTTCCGGATTGCCAATCAGGGTCGCAATGATCCCCACCTTCTTCTGGTTACCTTTAGACAGGTCGCGCAGGTATTTCTTCTTGTTTAAGATCTCTCCATTAAAAAAGTCTTCGTACTTTTTCAGGAGCGCATCCACATCAGCTTTGTTTTGTCCGCGCAATTCGCCTATGAAGTAAAAATATTCTTCAGGCGTAAGATAGCCAATCAGGAACGATTCATCCAGAAACGCTGCCGTTACGGGTTTCCAGGCTTCACTTTGGTTCACTAGTATGCCTTTTATCTTCACTTCGCCGTTAGACGGTTCTATCAAATCGAGCAGCAGGCTAAAGAAGGTTGTCTTGCCAGCGCCATTATTGCCTACCAGGCCAAGGCTTTCGCCCTGACGAATGTGCAGGTGCTCTATGTTCAGTACGGTTACACCACCGTAGGTTTTCCTTAAATTTTGTGCCTGTATCATAGTTGTATTGTTTTATGATTTTTGTTTGTAAGCGTCAAGGGTTTTGTATTTTTCCAGTTTATAAATCTTCTCAACCTGTCCGAACATGAAATTCCTGAATGCAAATCCAAGTATCCCCGATCCTGCCAGTACCGCATAACCTACCGTTGGGCCGCCTATGGCATCGCCAATGATATAAAAAGCAATAGGCAACAGCAATTTTGGAATGGTAAGCAGCATAGTTTTCATATTAAATGCTTTTTTGTCACCAAAGGCCTGCTTGCTGCTTGCAAGGTCGATGGGTGTTTTAATGAAGGCGCCGCCAAATAATACCAAATATGAGTTAATGCCGATATTGTATACCGCACCGGCCACAATAATAAGGTAGGTATCGACACCAAAGTACAGGTAAAAGGATGCCAGCACTGTACTCACCAGGGTAGCTATCACAATAAGCCACCATTTGGAGGCGATATAGTCTTTATAGGTAATGTTCTGGCTCATCATCAGGGGATAATAGGCGCTATCCCAGCTGGGTACAAATTGCCCAAACGTAAACAGGAAACCTCCTGAAACAAATATTCCCGCAAATACTTTCCAAAAATCATTATCATAAGCTTCAATGGCGCCTGTCATGAACAGCAGCCCGTAGAACAGGAACAGAAAGCTCATGATTACGGTAGTCTTTGAACGCTTGTTACGGCGTATCAGCTTGATGTCGTTCTTCAGGAATGTCCCCATTGTGCCAAATCTGTTGAGCCAGGTGTAATCCTGCGTTTCAGCGATATCGTGCTTGCCCTTAAGGCCGGTATCGAGGTACAATGCATTGCGAAAATACCTGAATGTTGCGACCCAAAGCCCAGCCAACACAGCAACCGGAATTAGGAACATATAGTATGTGGCATAAAAGCCGTGGTAAAATATGGAGGTTACAATGGTAATGTCAAAAACCTGGTAGTACTGAAGACCCGCTATTCCGGCAAAAACACCAAGTATCACCATAAATACCCAGTCTTTATTATTAGCCAGGATATTGAGGAAATTATTGCAGTAGATAAGCGCGGTTACGCCTAACCACCAGAACAGTACATTTAATGTATCATATCCTTCGGCTACAAGCCTTACAGCGAAAGGGACAAACAGGAAATAATGAAGAAAGTTAAAAAATGACAGAACTGTCTTTCCTATAGCAAAGTGAACTATGGTGCTTCTTTTAATTGGTAAGGTAAGCAACGGGCGAATGTTCATCACAGGAATCTTCTGCAGGAATATGCGTAGCAGAAGGTCCATCAGCATATAATAAATCATGAATTTGCTTATGATGACCAACGGATCCTGTCCGGTTTCCTCAATAATATCAAAGCCAAAAAAGCCAAGCGATAAAAATATGATTGTAAAATAAATGGCAGCAATAATCATAAATATCTTCATGACGACATTTGAAGTGAATGAAGATGCCCTGGTGAATGCTTTCCATTCCAGGCTGATGAATTTTGTAAACATAGATTGGTTTTAAAGTTGGTGAATAATCAGTCAGGAATTACACCATAACGTTACACTTTTTTATGCTAAATTTTCGAGTCCGTATTCCGGATACACTTTTTGCAGGTAGGTTTTTGCTTTCGACGGCATCCTGAAAAGGACTACGTAATCATAAATGAACATCAGTGACAGTACAATAGACATTACTGTCGCGAGCAGAGGGCTTATCTCGCCATCCAAAACAAAATGGGAAAACTGCATTGGCACCGTCATCATGACACCAAACCCGCCGCAGCTGAATATGATTTCCTCGAAAAGCCATTTATGCCCCGTATCTTTCAGTTTTTTGCGGTATTGTTTTTTCAGGCGGTGCAATTTCCATGAGGAAGTGACTAAAAATGCCAGCATGAATAAAGCGTAGCTATGATGATAGGCCATGAGTGAATGGTACATTCCCCAAGTTGCCAACACAGCAATTAAAAGCACAGGGAAGGTTAATACCGACCTGAATTCCCGCCATACCAATCTGTAATACCTTTTAAATAGCGCATTGTGCCGTTCGGCCACAATATCGCTAAAGCCAAAGATGCCAAACTTTTTGAACTCCGCCTGCAATGCCTCCTCAAACGATAGCAAGGGCTCCTCCTCCCAACGCTGCTCAATGGCATGGGCCAGATGGTCGGCCAGCTCGCATTGCAGATCGTGGTAATCTACGTAGTGTTTTCGGGTAAAGTCAAACAGCTCCCTAAGCTGTTCCGCATTTATTTTTTTAGACTTTTCGTTAATTGTCTTTTCCATCAGTATTCCGGTTTAAGCACAGCTCCTCCTACCAGGCTCTGCATGTTCTTAATGAATTCTTCCAGCTCTGCAAGCCGGTTCACAGTTTCGGTTTTTCCGCTTTTGGTAAGCCTGTAGTACTTGCGCAGGCGGTTATCTACCTTTTCCACCTCTACCTCCAGGTGGCCATCGCCTTCCAGCCGGTGGAGTGCGGGATAGAGGGCGCCTTCGGTGATATTTAGCCCGCCACCGGTTATTAGCTTTACCCTTTGTGTAATCTCATAACCATACATCCTGCCGTTTTCCTCCAGCAGCTTCATTATAATTGTAGTAAGGCTGCCTTTGTACAGTTGCGAATTTTTCATCAGTTGCTATTTACTGAACAAAAATACATAATAATCTTATGCATAATAATTTTAGGTATATTAAAAATTTGTATTATTTCATTTCCGCAAAAGGAATGCTTATTTTTGCAGAAATATTCAACATGTCAACATTTCATTCACTTGTCATAAAAGATATCAGGCGCGAAACACCACAAGCCGTTTCGATTGCCTTTGAAATACCCGAAAAACTTAAGGGTGATTATAATTTTACCGCTGGCCAGTATATAAACATTAAAACGCAGTTTGAAGGGCAGGAAATACGAAAGGCCTATTCCATCTGCTCTGCACCCGGAAGCAACGAGCTCAGGGTAGCCATCAAAGCTGTAAAAAATGGAGGCTTCTCTGTTTTTGCCAATGAAAAGCTTGCACCGGGCGACACCATGGAGGTGGGTACCCCCGAAGGCAAGTTCACTTTTGAACCTAAGGCCGACAGGCAGCGCAATTATGCAGCCTTTGCTGCAGGTAGTGGTATAACACCGGTATTGGCAATATTACAATCTGTACTACAGGGAGAACCCGAAAGCACATTTGTTTTGGTATATGGGAACCGTACGCCACAGGAAACCATTTTCCACGATTTTTTACATGAGCTCCAGCAGAAGTATGTAGGTCGTTTCTTTGTGCATTTTGTGTACAGCCAGGCACGTGCCGAAGACTCACTTTTCGGAAGGATTGAACGTTCCACAGTAAACTTTGTGCTGAAGAATAAACATAAGGAAAAGGATTTTGAAAAATTCTATCTGTGTGGTCCTGAAGACATGATCCTTACGGTTAATGATGTTTTAAAGGAAAACAATATCCCTGAAAAGAACATTAAGTTTGAATTGTTCTCAACCCCGATTGCTGAGAAAAAAATTCAGGAAAACCTGGACGGGCAAACCAAAATCACAGTATTGGTTGACGATGAAGAGGTAACCTTTATGATGTCACAGCAAATGACAATACTGGATGCCGCTCTTAAGCAAGGCATAGATGCTCCATATTCCTGCCAGGGTGGAATTTGCAGTAGTTGTATGGCCCGTTTGTCAGGAGGAAAGGCCGAGATGAAAAAGAACGCCATCCTTACTGATAGCGAAATCGCCGAGGGGCTCATTCTTACGTGTCAGGCGCACCCTACAACATCGGAGATTTATGTGGATTTTGATGATGTTTAAGTAGTCAGATTAAATATTAAAAGCCTCGGTATTTTCAAAACCTGGGGCTTTTAATATCTTATAGATATAGGTTTTAAATTAAAAAGCGCCCCAACCGGAGCGCTTTGAGAAACTACCTAAAAAATCATTAAGCCAACCAACAGGCTTAAAAACTAAAACTTATGCCGGAGTAAAGGCCTATAAAGTAAGGCTTAAAATTGCCCGCATCCCTGCTATAGGTATTTACCTGATATTTAAATGTGGGCTCAAAATTTGCCTGGAACGATTTCCAGAAACGGTACTTGAAACCAAGGCCGATGTTGGTACTGAAGTGTACACTGTTTAGATTTTGTGCCTCGCCAACTTCAGCGCTGTATCCCTGTGTAGATATAACACTCACATTATTTTCATTAAGAAAAAGTGTACTCATCCCGCCTATTACATCTATGCCAAACTTACGGTTTACAAGTGCATAGGACATTTCAACCGGCACTTCAATATAACCGGTAGACTGTATCATTGAACCGGTAAAGGTTTGCTCATTAGTAGAAAGGCTGCTGAAACTATTTGGTATAAGTTCCACGCCAGAGCCTCCGGCTATATGGTTGACGCTTTGTACCACAATGTTGGCTTTTCTTGCGTTTGATGAGACATTACTGGTTTGTCCGGTAAGTGAAGGGCGGAATTGTACGTCATTGGTAGCATAACTCATGTTTACCGTGTTAATTCCGGAACGTATGGAAAGCCTGTCTGTTACCGCATAATTTATACCCACGCCATAGCTCAGGTCATTGTCAAAGTTTTTACTGTTCCCTGCAAACTGGCCGTCTATTGGCGAACCTTCAGACATTGAGTTAAAAAATAGCGGGGCCACCTGGGGCTTAACGTTCCACTTGCCTTTATTGCTTTCTTCAGCAACTGCTTTTTCGCCGTCTGTTTTCCCTTCTGTTTTTTCCTTCCACAGTTTCTCCAACTCATTTTCCGGCTTCAGGACAGATGATGTATCAACAGTTGTTTCAGCTACCGCCTGTTCCATAGGCATGTCTCTTTCGATGATCCCTTGTTCTTCCACCATAGTCTTTAAAGGATCCTGCGAAAGATCTCCGCGTTGGTCCTTTTCATTGCCTGTAGCAAAGGCATCATCAGTTTTGATTTTATCCCGGACACCTTGCTTGCCTGCCTTTTGTGATTTTACGTTAGATCCATTGTTGCTTGTGGAGCTATTATCCGGGCCATTACTGTAGGCTAAAGCACCATTACCCTGAACATGATTTTGCTGAATACGTTTCCTTTTCTCGCCGTTAAAATTTCGGTGGCCTTTAGTATTGCTGCGCCCGGAATTGCCTTCATGTGCAACCGCTTCTCCTTTGGCATTAAAACGAACACCGCGTTTAACTGGGATGTCCGATTTTCTTGTTGGACCTTCAACTCCTTCCGAAGGATGGCGTTTATCGTTGTTTGCGTCGCTTCCTTCTTCCGATGCTACCGCTGAATTCTGGCTGTTTATTATAGTACTGTCAACTATGATAATTCCATTGTTTGGGATAGGGTTGTCTGTTGGTATAATGCGTTTTGTCCCTTCTTTTTCAATAACAACCGGATTTTTGTTGGTATCGATACCGTTAAAATAAGGCATCGTAAGCACCGAGCCGATAATCAGCACGGCAGCAACACCCGAAAGTTTTATCCACAGTGGAATAACCCTTCGTTTTTTCTTTTCCCGGAGTTTCTCCTCGATGTTTTCCCAAACAAACTCAGGAGGCGTTATTTCAAAGTCCTTAAACTTTTCCTGAAATAACCTGTCTATGTTTTTTTTGTCATTCATTTTGCTGTAGGTATGCTTGTTCCCTGCTGCGCTTCAATCTTTTCTTTCAATATCATCCTTGCCCTTGCCAGGTTGGATTTAGAGGTGCCATCGGTAATTCCCAGCATCTCGGCAATTTCCTTGTGTGAATAACCATCGATGACATACAGGTTAAATACCATTCTGTACCTGTCCGGCAATGCCTGGATTATCGAAACCAGGAAATCCATGCTGATGTCATCTGCTTCAAGTTCCACTTCTGCCTCTTCAGGCAGGTTTTCACTTACTATTTCAAATATCCCTTCGGTGCGGTAGCGCTGCAATACATTATTTACCATCACCCTTTTGGCCCAGCCTTCAAAGGAACCTTTGAACTGGTACTGTGCTATTTTTCTAAATATTAGCAGGAAGCCGTCCTGCAGGTTATCTTGTGCGTCCTCATAATTGCGCGAGTACTTGAGGCATACCGAAAACAACTTTGGGGCCAGTAGCCTGTACAATTGTTCCTGAGCCTTTATGCTGTCCCGCTGGCAATCTTTTATGATTTCGTCTAACCCCAATGGCTTTCATTCATTTTTTATTGTTGAACCGGTATCTCCACCTCCATGAATTCCTGGTCTCCGTTTGTATTCTCTCCTTTGTAAAACTTAAAGTGATACGAGCTTTCGGTATACAACGGCGAACACGTAACCTGGAATGTTCCTTCTTCCGGAACCAAAGTATCAATAGCCTTGCAGTCGGCATCGCGTATTACGAGTGCCTGTACCGCAACAATATGCGCATTGCCATCAGGCTCATAGTAAAAACCGTCAAAATAATAGCAATCAGTAGGCCTGTTGTATTTAATTTTAAAATCATACGTTTGTCCCGGCTGCATATATTCAGGCACTTCAACTGCCACAGCAGGCAGGAATGCAATGTCAAATTTTACCCTGTCTTCTTCCATTGAACAAGATGATATAAGACAAATTACGCCGAGCAACAACAAAATCTTTTTCATAAATCGTTTCTAAAATAAATTCACTTATTCCAATAGATGCACAAACTCAGGAAAGGTTGCGTATTTCAATAAAAAAACCCGAACAATCGGGTTTTAAATGTACTACATATTTTCTTTGATGATCTCCTTTATTTTGATTTCCAGTTCATCAGCGAGTTCCGGGTTGTCTTTGATGAGTGCCTTAACAGCGTCGCGGCCCTGCCCCAGTTTTGTATCGCCATAGCTGAACCAGGATCCCGATTTCTTGATAATCTCAAATTCTACAGCCAAATCAAGTATTTCCCCCGTCTTGGAAACCCCTTCGCCATACATGATGTCAAATTCGGCAGTCTTGAACGGCGGTGCCACCTTGTTTTTCACGATTTTCACCTTAGTACGGTTGCCAATTACATTCTCACCGTCTTTTATCTGGGAGGCGCGACGGATGTCGATGCGTACAGAGGCATAAAATTTCAGTGCATTACCACCGGTGGTAGTCTCAGGATTACCAAACATTACACCGATCTTCTCTCGAAGCTGATTGATGAAGAATACCGTACAGTTGGTTTTGCTTATGGTGGCCGTAAGCTTTCTTAGTGCCTGGCTCATGAGGCGTGCATGGAGCCCCATTTTAGAATCGCCCATTTCCCCTTCTATCTCGCTCTTTGGCGTTAATGCAGCCACCGAGTCAATAACCACAATGTCGATTGCGCCTGAACGGATTAGGTTTTCGGCAATTTCAAGCGCTTGTTCACCATTATCCGGCTGCGAAATGATAAGATTCTCTACATCCACATTGAGTTTTTCGGCATAGCTGCGGTCAAAAGCATGCTCAGCATCGATGAATGCGGCAATGCCACCTGCTTTTTGTGCTTCGGCAATGGCATGAAGCGTAAGGGTTGTTTTACCCGACGATTCCGGACCGTAAATTTCTATTATCCTGCCGCGCGGGTAGCCGTTTACACCAAGGGCAAGGTCTACACCAAGAGATCCCGAGGGTATCGATTCTACTTCTTCAACAGCCTGGTCACCCAGCTTCATTACGGTGCCTTTACCATAGGCTTTGTCCAGTTTATCTAATGTTAGCTGTAATGCTTTTAGTTTTGCTTCTTTATCTCCGTTCATTGTTATAGATATATGATGTAAAAGTAATTCTTTTTTTGATGGCGTAAATATAAGAATATTTTCAAACAAAGTAATGCTTTAGTAGATTTTTTTACATCTTTTTTTAATTCTTTCAAACTACCTTCCTTTTTGGATATAAAAAATGTGATCTTCATCACTCCGCTATGCCTGCATACTAAAACTTTTTCGTATTCCACAAAAAGGGATTACTTTTACGGGAATTTTTTAAAACCATAAATGGAAAAGATATTATCCTATCCGTTATCCATAATTTTCTATTTGGCATTTTTAATAATGCTGCTCATTTTCCATCCTGTACAATGGGTATGCCTGAACGTATTTGGTTACCAGGCACACAAAAAAAGTGTCGACCTTCTTAACGGCTGCCTCGTGCGAACCACACATATATTGGGCACTACATATAACATACAGCATTTGGAACGCCTTCCGCAGGGAGTGCCGCTCATCATAGTGGCCAACCACCAAAGCATGTATGACATACCGCCAATAATATGGTTCATGCGCAAGGTTCACCCAAAATTCATCAGTAAAAAAGAGTTAGGCAAGGGCATTCCAAGTGTGTCATACAACCTTCGCCATGGCGGAAGCGTTTTGATAGACCGCAAAGACCCCAAGCAGGCCTTACCTGCCATTAAACAGATGGGCGAATACATTCAGAAACACAACCGTTCGGCAGTTATTTTCCCTGAAGGGACAAGGAGCAAGACAGGAGTGCCGAAGCGCTTTTCCGAAAACGGTCTTAAAATACTTTGTAAATACGCCCCTTCTGCGTATATTGTACCGGTTAGCATCAACAACTCATGGAAGTTGGTGCGTTTCGGGCAGTTCCCGTTAGGATTGGGGAACCGGCTGACTTTCACGGTACAGGAACCTTTTGCTATTAAAGATATTCCGTTTGCTGAAGTGATGGAGCGGACAGAGAATGCAGTAATAAAAGGAATAAAAAATTAAGATACTATGTCTACACACAATGTAAGGCTTGAGGTGATGCAATTGCTCGAAAAGGACATCAACACTTTTGTTGATGAATACCTCATTCCGGTAGAAAAGATATGGCAGCCCAGCGACCTGCTGCCCGACCCGCAAAGCGAAAGCTTTCATGAAGACCTGAAGGAACTGCAGGAAATTGCAAAAGACCTTCCATACGACTTTTGGGTGGTAATGGTGGGCGACACCATAACCGAAGAAGCCCTGCCTACCTACGAATCGTGGCTGATGACCGTAGAAGGCATTAACCAGGTAGACGAAGGCGGCAACGGATGGTCTAAATGGGTACGGAGCTGGACAGGTGAAGAAAACCGCCATGGCGATGTGCTCAACAAATACCTGTATCTTTCGGGCCGTGTGAACATGCGCGAGGTGGAAATGACTACGCAGCATCTTATCAACGACGGTTTCGATATTGGTACCGACCGTGACCCGTACAAAAATTTTGTATATACCAGCTTTCAGGAACTTGCCACCTATATATCGCACAACCGTGTATCACAACTGGCGAAGAAATACGGCGACAACAAGTTATCTAAAACCTGCAGACTCATTGCGGGCGACGAGATGCGCCACCACATGGCTTACAGCGAATTCATCAACCGTATTTTCCAGGTAGATCCAAGCGAAATGATGCTGGCCTTCCAGTACATGATGAAGCAGAAGATCGTTATGCCGGCACACTTCCTAAGGGAATCAGGCCAAAAAATTGGGGAAGCTTTTGAGCAATTCTCGGATTCGGCACAGCGCATTGGGGTATATACTGCAATGGATTATGTAGATATCCTGCGTAAGCTTATTGAAAAATGGCAGATCGACAAGATCGATGGGCTTACCGCCGAGGCCGAAAAAGCCCGCGACTTCCTGATGAAGCTCCCTGACCGTATGGCACGGATATCCGAAAGGCTTGTAATCCCTGAAGAATCGCATATATTCAAGTGGGTAACACCTGCGTTGGTAAAATAATAATGAAGCTGCTTTAGGGCAGCTTTTTTTACCTAACGAAAATGAAAAAAATTCTAATCGTTTTAATCGTAATCTTTATTGCCGGCTGCAGTAACATTCACACCAGTCATGGAGATGAAGCCGAAGATATAGCAGGGTTTATAAATCTTAAAGACTATAAGCCTAAGCGGGTTGAATATGAATTAACAAAGATTGGTGATGACAGATTAGGGCCTGCGGATTATACATTGCAGGCAGTTGCTTACTTTGATCCCGGAACTTTTGAAAAACTAAAGTCTGATTGCCAAAGCGATGAAAACTTAAACCAATTTTTTAACAGCAATACGTTTATGTTTGAATGGCTGCCACAAGAGATAAAAGAAGAGTTAGTTACGAATAAACAAAATGTGAAGTCTTACACAAATACTAAAATAAGCGCCAATCCAAATTGCGAAGTATGCTTTTTGGATAATAAGATTTTAATTTACTACTTTACAAATTAGCCCATGACCAACCTTGTAGACATCACGATAGCCTTTGTAAAAGCACAGCTTGCACACGCAGAGGGCGGCCATGACTGGTTCCACATTGAGCGGGTGTATAACAACGCTATGAACATTGCCAAAGGTGAGGACTGCGATCTGTTGGTTGTCCAGCTGGGTGCGCTGCTTCACGACATTGCAGACAGCAAGTTCCACGATGGGGATGAAACCGTGGGGCCAACGCTGGCCTGGCGGTTCCTTTCGGCGCAGGGCTTGGCTGAGGAAACGATCATCCATGTGGTAAATATCATTGAGAACATCTCATTCAAGGGTGGCAACTTCGAGAAGAAATTCGATTCCATTGAGCTGAATATCGTTCAGGATGCCGACAGGCTCGACGCATTGGGAGCCATAGGGATTGCAAGGGCTTTCAACTACGGCGGGTTTAAAAACCGGGCGTTGTACGACCCTGCCATTGCACCTAACCTCCACATGGATAAAGAGGAATATAAAAAAACCACTGCGCCTACCATCAACCATTTTTACGAAAAACTGTTACTGCTCAAAGACCGCATGAATACCCCAACCGGAAAACAGATAGCAGAAAGCCGCCATAATTACATGGAAGGCTTTTTAGAACAGTTTTACGGGGAATGGAAGGGGGAACGATAATTACAATTTGCAATTATTCAGTTTCGCTCTGTTCCATTTTGACCAGCGGGAGAAATCCCGATGATAAAGGGATTTCTCCCGCTGGTCAAAATGGAAAGGCGTTATCCTATCATTCCTAACATCACCTCATACACCTGCTTTTTATCCGCCTTTGCTATGAGCCACGCCATAAAGCTGAGCACAAAAATATCTTCCTTACCATCATCTGTCCTCAGGCTGTATATCCCTTTAATAAAATCCGGGTGTGTAAGGATCTCAGGCCTCATTAGGTAACGCTCCACCAATTGCGCATAGGCAAAAACCCGTTCTTCTTTGATGTCAAGCAAGTACTTTTTATAGCGCCGCTTAAAGCTTTTCAGGAGGGACAGGGCCACCTCGGTGTTATCAAATTGCGCATGGGCCAATATTTCTGCAAGTGCCTTTTTTATCGTCCAGTCCATCCCCATTTTCTTTTCGTACCACGCATTGGTATGGGCAAAGAGTTTGAGGTGCCTCAGTGCGGCTCTGTCATGCTGCTGCACGCAAATGATCGCCGCACACATCCGAAGGTCGTTTACATCTACAGGATCCGACTTGGCCGTTACACCTTTCAGGGCTTTTTCGGTTATGTGCAGTGCATCTTGCCATGCGCCGGAGTAATTCTCATTCAGTGCCAGTAATAACGAATGCCGCAATGTAAAACGGCCATGGTATTTGGCCGACTGTTTTTGCATCTGGCCGTACATCTTGTCAAGGTACTCCTTTGATTCGGCAAACCTGTGGTTCCGGAAATGCATGTTTGCCAGCAGGTACAATATGTAAATGTGGTAGTACAGCTGACCTTCGGTCCTGTCCTCCTTTGCAGCTATGAAGGCATAGCTCTTTTCAGTGAAAGGCTCGACAAGGCTGAAGTCGCTGTTCATGGAGGCATATTCATTGGAGATAAAAAGTATCTGGTACAGCGATTTGAAGGAAAGTATATCGTCCAGCGAAATGCCCTGTGCCTGCATTACACCTTTTACTAACGACCGGAAATCAACTACTTTGCCCCTGTGGTATATTTCCGCCAGTTCCCTGCGGAGCAGCGCATAGACCATATTGAGATTTTCCTCCATTTCCATACGGCTGCGGTTAATTTTATATTTTTCAATTACCTCTTGTATAGACAGCGCTGCACTAAAGTGGGCATATTGCGCCTGCAACTGGTAAACTTCATTTAGCAGGCTGAAGTGATCCAGATTAAGGGCTTTTGCTTCGGCTTTTGCCAGGCATTTAAAGGCGGCTTTGTAGAGCTTGTGCTCAAAAAACAGGCGACTTACCACAATTAGGCGCAATACCTCATGGGTCTCGGAGGTGCCTTTCTCAAACGCGCGGTTGGCCATAAAATCGACCAGCGTATCGTACAGCCTTTTGCGCAGGGCATGGTAGGCATCGCGGTTGGCTTTCCCTGCAACAAATTTTCCTTCAATGTTTATATCATCAGTTTCAATCATTTTGAACAGGCGGACATTTTGTACATCACCACGCTTGTTCCGGCTACGTAAATGTGCTTTGAATGATTGTTTTTCTTCTGATGTCATTAATGACACGATATCATTGAGGCTGTTCATGGCATTTTATAAAAGATGTAAAGATATCTAAATTCATAATTTATATCATCAGTTTTATAATGAAATTGATTTTCAGGGCTTTTTGTTTTAACGGAGATTTGCCCTCATAATTTTTAACCAAGATAAATTATGGAACCGCTAAAACCACAGGAAGCAACAACTTCCGAAACCATGAAAAAAGAAACTATTGCCAATGGGATAATGACCCTCAAGCCAAGCCCTGCCTTTGTGGGTGCCTCCTGGATGGCGCTGCTCATCGGGATGACGGCCTTCTGCATCGGCCTGTTCAATGCCGAAATGGAGCTGAACGAGAAAGGGTACTATTTTACCATCCTGCTTTTCGGGCTGTTCTCGGTAATCTCGGTGCAAAAAAGCGTACGCGACCGGATGGAGGGCATACCGGTAACCGACCTATACTATGGCATCAGCTGGTTTACCACCATCGCCGCCGTGGTATTGCTAATCGTAGGCCTTTGGAATGCCGACCTGTTCCTGAGCGAAAAAGGCTTCTTCGGGATGGCCTTCACACTGAGCCTTTTTGCCGCGATAGCCGTACAGAAAAACACCCGCGACCTTAAACAGGCCGAAGCCCAAATACATAACGCTTAGCGGTGCCCCATGCTTTCCCGCCACGGCGGGGAGGTGAGGGGTTTTCATCCTCTAAAAATTAATTGCCTTAAATAATAAAAGCCGGGACTTAGCAAAGTCCCGGCTTTATAGTTATTCTTCCCATGAAGATTAAGCCCCCGGGAATTCTGCTTTCCTTTTTTCCAAAAACGCTGTAGTTCCTTCTTTAAAATCGGCAGTACCGAAAGATTCGCCAAAAGCGCGTATCTCGGTGTTGTAGCCATTCGTGCCATCTTCATAATTGGCATTGATAGCCTTTATCGCATTGGCAATAGCTACCGATGAGTTCTTCATTATTTTACCTCCAATGCCTTTACAAAAGTCTAAAAGTTCGGCTTGGGGCACTACGTGGTTTACCAATCCATAAGCTTTCGCATCTTCGGCATTTACCATTCCGGCAGTCATGATCATTTCCATCGCACGGCCTTTGCCCACCAGCTGCGGGAGGCGCTGCGTACCGCCATAGCCCGGTATTACACCCAGCGATACTTCCGGAAGTCCCATCTTGGCATTGTCGCTTGCTATGCGGAAGTGTGCTGCCATGGCCAGTTCGAGTCCGCCTCCCAGGGCAAAACCATTTACTGCAGCAATAACGGGCGTGCCAAGGTTCTGCACAAGGTCAAAAAGCAATTCCTGCCCAAGGGCGGCCAGCTTTTCGCCTTCTTCCACGTTGAAGTCGGCAAACTCGGCAATGTCGGCGCCGGCCACAAAAGCCTTCTCGCCGCTGCCGGTCACAATGATCACTTTCACTTCTTTGTCGGCATCAAGTGCCTTGAAAGCTTCGTGCAGGTCAACAATAGTTGCTTTGTTCAGCGCATTGAGCTTAGCAGGCCTGTTGATGGTTATTACGCCTATGCCGTTTTCTTTTTCGGCCAGTATGTTTTCGTAATTCATGGTTATATCGTTTTGTCGTTTGTTTCCATTTCGTTTCCTTCGGGACGGGTAATGGGCAACTGTACCAAAAAGGTTGTTCCCTGTCCCTGCTCACTCTCAAAAGTTATGGTGCCGTGGTAATTTTCCACAATATTCTTTATGATTCCGAGCCCAAGCCCCATGCCGCTGGTTTTGGTGGTGAACTTCGGCTCAAAAATACGGTTTTTGTTTTCTATCGTAATCCCTTTGCCATTATCTTTTACGCTGATCATTGCTTTGTCGCAATCGCGGTACACGCGTACGCCGACCATCGGGTTGGGTTCGTTTTCTTCAATGGCCTGTGTCGCGTTCTTAACCAGGTTGGTGATAATTCGGATAAGCTGCGTGCGGTCCATGCGGGTTATGATATAGGGCTCATCGCTGTGGAATGTTATGTAGGGCTCATTAAATATTTCCAAAGCCAACTGCACGATCTTTACTACGTTTAGGGTTTCGTTCTGCTGTGCAGGCATGGAGGCAAAACTCGAGAATGCCGATGCCACCGCGCTCATGGTATCGATCTGCTGGATGAGCGTTTTGGAATATTCGTCCAGCTTCTGCCTGATGTTGGGGGCTTCCGGATCAAACTTGCGCTGAAAGCTCTGCACGGTAAGGCGCATGGGCGTAAGCGGGTTCTTGATTTCGTGGGCAACCTGTTTCGCCATTTCGCGCCAAGCCTGTTCGCGTTCGCTTTGTGCGAGCTTGGTCGCGCTTTCGTCGAGGTCATCTACAAGGTTATTGTAGGCGTCTACCAGCAAGCTTATTTCCTGGGGGGAGTCGCCCATGTCAATTTTCGCATTCTCCTCATTCAGGCGGGTCTCCTTAATGCGCTCGCTGATTTCCTTAATCGACTTGGTAATGTAGCTCGAAAGGAAGTAGGCAATGATTATCGAAATGAAAAGCATGAATGAATATACCTGCACAAAGCGCCACATGAAGTTGTTGGTCTCTTTTTTATAGTAACCGTCATCTTCAATGTATGGCAGGTTCAGGATGCCGAGCGGCTTAAACTTGTTATCCTTAATGTAGCTGTAGGCAGACCGGTATGTTTTCCCTCCATACGATTTATGGTCCACATAGCGTTTTTCGGCAGTTGAGCGCAGGACCTTCAGTATCGTTGGTGAAATGGTATTGTTGATAGTGTCGACAGAAAAGGCGGCTTTGGATGATTTTAGCAGATGGCCGTTGAGGTCATAAATATTGATCTCCATGCCGTGGATGTTGGCCAGCTCGTGGATGCGTTCCCGGAAGATGAGCGGGAGGTTTTCGGCCGTCATGGGATAAGTTGTGGTCGACAGCACGTAGTTCATGTGCTCAGTAATGGCAATCTCTTTTCGTTCCAACCGCTCCTGGTGGTAATCTCTCGCTTCTTTTTTAAACTGGTAAATGGCCACTATGGCAATCAGGAACGATGCAATGAGCGTAACAAGGATCATCGACATAAATATCCTTGTACGGAGTGACCATCGTTTTATTTTAAAGCGTTCCTTCATCAGGAGTTGTTCTTTTCGCGAATGCGTTTGTAAAATTTATAGCCCAACATCAGCAAAATGCTGAAAAGGATAATACCTACCACACCAAATATCCAGTTGACAGCATTTTTCAATATCACTAAAAACACTACAGCAAACAGTATGATGGTCGCACCTTCGTTCCAAAGCCTCATAAAGCCTGTGGTATGGCGTACCTCGCCGCGCTGCAATTGCTTAAAGATTTGGTGGCATTTCAAATGGTACAGGAACAACAGCAATACGAATGCCAGTTTTACGTGCATCCACGATTCATTGAGCCAACCCGGCATCATAACAAGCAGCGTTACGGCAAAAACAGTCGCCAAAATTGCCGACGGCCATGTGATGATGTACCACAGGCGGTAGCTCATCAGCTGGTATTGCTTTGTGAGGATTTCTTTTTCCGGCGAGGGCTTATCGTTCGCCTCAATATGGTATACGAACAGCCGCACAATGTAAAATAGCCCGGCAAACCAGGTGATCACAAAAATGAGGTGCAGGGATTTTATGTAGTTGTAGTATTCCATTTAATTTGATTTGAGTTCTGTTTGCATCTCCTTCTTAAGGAACACTCCTGTCACGATCGTGGAAAGCACATCGGCAATGGGGAACGCCGCCCATACCCCGAAGATACCAAAAAAATGCGGTAAGATGAGTACAAGTGGAATCAGGAAGAAACCCTGCTTGCTCAGCGTAAGCAGCAATGCCTTGGTGGCCTTGCCCGCCGCCTGGAAATAAGCCGCACCTATCAGCTGCACCGCAATAATGGGCGATGCCGCAAACACCCACCGCAATGCCCCCGGCGTATCGCGTATCACTTCCGGGTCGGTAGTGAAAACTGATGTTATAGGCTTGGCAAAAACAAGTATTACGACAAATATCAATATCGCCAGCCCGCCGGCGTATTTTATGGAGGTGAAGATGGTTTCGCGCACACGGCCATAATTGCCTGCACCGTAGTTGTAGCCCGCGATAGGAAGGAAGCCCTGCGTGATACCCAGTACGGGAAAAAGCGCAAACATCAGCATACGGCTGATAATGCCATATACCGTAACGGCATGCTCCCCTCCAAAGGAAAAGAGCGTGTGGTTAAGCAACACCGCCAGCACACTGATGACACCCTGCCGCGCAAAGGTGACAAAACTAAGGGAAGTGATCTCTCCTGCGATTTTTTTATGCCAAGCAAAGTTTTTCCAAATAAGTCGCAATTCACTTTTAAAAGCGAAGAACCATGCAATATACAGGAAGCACGCAAAGAAGGACAACGCGGTAGCCAGTGCCGCCCCGAAGATGCCCATGTCGAGGATATTGATGAAAAGGATATCAAAAAGGATATTGGCTACTGCCGAAACAATCATTGATACCATGGAATGCCGCGATTTGTCTTCTGCGCGAATTACTGTATTGCCCATCATGCACAGGGCCTGGAACGGTACTGCCAGCAATATGGGCAGGAAAAATGCTGTAGCGGGCTCTTTTATATCGCCATTTGCCCCGAAGGCATACAATATTTCATCGCCAAAAAACAACCCTAAAATAACAAACAGCGATGACAGCCCAAAGGTCATCATGATCTGGTGGGCAAAAGTATTCAGTGCTTTTTCTTTATCGCCTCCACCTAACGCCCGGGAGAGTACCGAACTACCACCGGTGCCTACAGCCAAACCGATTGCAGAAATAAAGAAAGTGATTGGCATTACCACAGATAGTGCGGCAATGGCCAAAGAACCAATCCAACGGCCCACAAAAACAGCGTCGATAAGCACGTTCACAGTCATGAACAAAATGCCTATCGACGCGGGTACGGATTGTTTTATGAGTAATCCGCGTATATCTTTTTTTGCAAGCTCCTGATTGGATAATTCCATTTAGCTTACCGGTATTTCCGCATTAGCCCATTCGTTTATCCAGTTGGCTACTACATTTACCCATTCATCATTGTCATTCAGGCACGGTATGGCATGGAAGCTCTTGCCACCATGTTCTTCAAACTCCTCTTTGGCGCGCATTGCGATCTCTTCGAGTGTTTCAAGGCAATCAGCCACAAAGGCGGGTGTTACCACAGCGAGGTTTTTAATGCCTTGCTCCGGCATCTTGTTGATTTCAACATCGGTATAAGGCTCAAGCCACTTGTCACCCGCAAGGCGCGACTGGAAAGTGAGTGAGTATTTATCTTCAGGAAGGCCAAGCTCTTTTACTACAAGCCTTGTCGTTTCATAACACTGGTGGCGGTAGCAGAACTTATGCGCTGCCGACGGCGTTACACAGCAAGTGCCATCGATCTTACAGTGCGATTTGGTTACATCTGTTTTGCGAATGTGGCGCTCAGGGATGCCGTGGTAAGAGAACAGCAGGTGGTCATACTCAAATCCTTCCAATGACTGCTTTATCGAATCCGCGAGTACCTTTATATAATCAGGCTTATCATAAAACGCAGGGACATCTGTAAAGGTCATCTGCGGGAATTTCTTCTTCCTTATCTCCTCTGCCAAAACAAGTATGGTCAGGGTCGATGCCATGGCATACTGCGGGTAGAGTGGGAACAGCAGCACTTCGGTCACGCCTTTGTCGGCAAGTTCCTGAAGTCCTGTTTCAATAGAAGGTTTGCCGTAACGCATGGATAATACCACCGGCAATTCGGTTTTCTGCTTTACTTTTTTGTGCATCCTTTGAGAAAGCACGATAAGTGGGGAGCCCTCTTCCCACCATATTTTTTTATAGGCTTCCGCCGATGCCTCAGGCCTTTTGCGCAGTATGATACCGCGTACCAGCAACGCCCTTAAGAGGAATGGTACATCAATCACATACTTATCCATCAGGAACTGGTCCAGATAGGGTTTTACATCTTTTGGCTCCGGACTGTCCGGTGAGCCGAGATTTACTAATAGTACTCCTTTCATTTGTTTGTTTATTTGTTTTGCCTGGCAAGGTGTATCAAAAACCGTGCGGTTTATTCAGGTTATATAAGCTTACTCATGCTCAGGTCCTCACCCCGGCCCTCTCAGGTTGCTTCGTCATTCTTCCTCGCAATGACAAGAGGTGACGGAACGTCCTGACTCGAGCGGCTTATGGGATTGAGTAAGCACGTGCCCCCCGTTGTTGCTCCCCTCTCCTTTGGAGAGGGGTCGGGGGAGAGGACTAACTACACCCTCTCGTTAATACTCATCAAATACTTCTTCGGCGTAGTGCCAAATTTCTTCCGGAAGGCCGCTATAAAGTGGCTTGCCGTGCTGTAGCCTATCTTCAGGCCCACTTCGTTCACATTATACGACCCGCTGTCGAGCAGTTTCCTTGCATAGTCCATTTTATAGTCGAACAGGAAGCTGTACACACTGTCGCCGTAGATTTGGCGGAAGCCCATTTTTAACTTCTTCAGGTTGATGCCCACCTGGTCGGCCAGTTCCTGCAGCCCGGGCGGTTCGGCCATATTGGCGATTACGATGTCCTTGGCCTTGCGTATCTTCATCACGTTCTCTTCATCTACCAGGAACGGGCAGGCCTCGGTGTTGGCATCTTCGGCACGGTTGAAATAGAGGCTAAGCAGTTCGTAGACCTTACCCTTAAAATACAATTTCTTTATGGACGGGTGCAGGTTAAAATGGAACAGTTGGCTCAGCACGACCGACATTGCCGGATTGGTCTTTTCGTCCTTATAATATTTTTTGTCGATGTTCTCGGGGCTAAGGAACGGGATATGGTCGGCCTGGTCGGAAAAAAATCCGTGGAACTTTTTAATGGAAATAAGCACCGAAACCACCCAGCTGTGCGGCGCGATCTCAAGGTGTACCGGCAGCTCCTTCTGGGGGTTGAACAGGAATAACGACAGTTCTTCCCGAAGGTCGAGCGCATAACGGCCCTGGTTGAATATGAATTTGGCCCTGCCCTTAAGCCCGAAGTGGAACTGTATCATGTCTACATCCACTTCCCTTTCAAAATGGGTAGCCTCATCACGGTTGTTCTCAAACCGCAGCACATAAAAACCATCTTCTATCATTACTTCCTCATGGGAACCCATAGCGATATTTTTTTAGACGCTATTGCAAAAACACGACACCGCTTTATTTAGAATTGTTCTAAACTAAATTTTCGCAAAGCATTGATTTCACCACAAATTTAGCGTTTTTAGCCATAAAAAAACGTTTTGAGGGCGAAATATCCCTGAGCGACATAAAAAGGACTTTGAGCGTTACTTTTTAAAAAACGTTCAAATTACTTTTGTGAAACTTTTAAGAAAGTGTGAAGAACAGAATATGGAGAACAACAACACGTCAAAGCACCAGTACTTCTATGCGGTGGGATTGAGCTACAGGAAAGCTGATGCTGAGACACGGGGTAAGTTCAGCCTGGATGCTAATGCAAAGGCAGCATTGCTGCAACAGGCAAAGGATGAGGGCATCGGGAACCTTATCGTGACCTCTACATGCAACCGTACCGAGATATACGGTTTTGCACAGCACCCCTTTCAACTGATAAAACTGCTTTGCGACAACAGCCGCGGCTCCGTTGAGGAGTTTCAGCGTGCCGCATTTGTATACAAGAATAACGAGGCCATTTCACACATCTTTCGCGTAGGCACCGGCCTTGACAGCCAGATACTGGGAGACTTCGAAATCATCAGCCAAATAAAAACCGGGTTCATCGAGTCGAAAGCAGCGGGATTGGCAAATGCCTTTTTGGAAAGACTGGTGAACTGCGTAATCCAGGCCAGCAAGCGCATCAAAAATGAAACAGAGCTGAGCTCGGGCGCGACATCGGTATCATTCGCATCGGTACAATACATCATGAACAACGTGGCCGATATAAGCCATAAAAACATACTGCTTTTTGGCACGGGCAAAATAGGCCGCAACACCTGCGAGAACCTGGTGAAGCATACCAAGAACGACCATATCGTACTGGTAAACCGTACTCGCGAGAAGGCTGAGAAGGTAGCCGGAAAGTTTAACCTCATCGTAAAAGACCACGACCTGCTTCCTCTGGAAATACCCAAAGCCGATGTACTAATCGTGGCTACCGGCGCACAGGAACCAACCATCGACAAAGACATTCTTGTACTGGAAAAGCCATTGCTTATCCTGGACCTTTCGATACCTAAAAATGTACACGATAATGTAAAGGAGCTACCGGGAGTTACCGTAGTACACCTGGACGACCTTTCATCAATTACCGATGCGACTTTGGAAAATCGAAGGCTGCACATCCCGGCTGCTGAGGCGATCATTGAAGAAGTGATGGCCGAATTCAATGATTGGACAAATGCCCGCAAATTTGCACCTACAATAAATGCGCTAAAGGAAAAGCTGAACTCGATAAAAGACAGTGAGCTCGACTTCCAGCGTAAAAAGATCAGTAATTTTGATGAAGAGCAGGCCGAGATCATCAGCCGGCGTATCATCCATAAAATTACAACGCACTTTGCCAATCACCTGAAAGACCGCGATACCCTGGTAGATGAAAGCATCGAATGGATCGAGAAGGTTTTCAGGATCGAAACTCCCGTAAAATGAAAAAAACCATACGGATAGGCACCCGCGACAGTGAACTCGCCCTTTGGCAGGCACACACCGTAGAGCGCCAACTCAACCATCTTGGCTATGCAACCGAAATCGTAGCGGTAAAATCTACAGGCGACCTAATTTTAGATGTGCCACTGTACGAACTGGGCATTACCGGAATTTTTACCAAAACGCTCGACGTTGCGATGATTAGGGGCGAGGTGGACATAGCAGTGCATTCGATGAAAGACGTGCCTACCGCCCTGCCGAAAGGCATTGTTCAGGCTGCTGTTTTGGAGCGGGCCAATGTACACGACATACTCGTACACAAAGGCAGTGCTGACTTTTTTGCCAACCCCGCCACCATAGCAACAGGAAGCCTTCGCCGCCAGGCACAATGGCTCAACCGCTACCCGCACCATAACGTAACCGACCTGAGGGGCAACGTGAACACCCGCCTGCAAAAACTGAAAGACAACGACTGGCAGGGGGCAATTTTCGCTGCCGCCGGACTGGAGCGCATCAACCTGCTTCCGGAAAACCATACTATGCTCGACTGGATGATACCCGCACCCGCACAGGGAGCCATGGTAGTGGTTGCCATGGAAAATGATGCGTATTGCAAGGAGGCACTTGCACGCCTGAACCATAAGCCTACCGAAATTGCCACGCACATTGAACGCCAGTTCCTGAAAAAGCTGGAGGGCGGCTGTACGGCACCCATTGGCGCATTGGCTACGTATATTGATGACGAGATACGCTTTGAGGGTGTATTGCTCTCGATAGACGGCATAGAGAAGCTCCATATTGAAAAAGTGCTCGCTGCTGATATTGACTATGCCAACTTCGGCAACGAATGCGCTGAGGAAATCCTGACAAATGGTGGTACGCAACTGATGGAGCAAATCCGCAACCAACTGAAGAAATAATGAAGGCGCGGGTGCTGTCAACAAAAAAACTGCTGCCCAACCACAGGCAATTACTGCTCAACGCAGACCTGGCAGTGCTGGAAGCCGACTTCATCACAGTATACTACAAGCCTTTCGTGATCACCACTATAAATCAAAACCTTATCTTTACGAGCCAGAACGCCGTGAAAAGCTTTTTGAAGCATGAAAAAGCAGGGGATTACTTAGCGTATCCTGTTTTCTGCGTAGGCGGCAAGACAAAGGAAGCGATTGAGAGAGCCGGATTTAAAGTCACCGCTTTTGCGGAATATGCGGAAGAATTGGCAGAGATAATTAAAAGGGACCATTCGGGTGAAAGCTTTACGTTCTTTTCGGGGAACATGAGGCGCGACACACTGCCGGATGCTTTGGCGAATGCCGGTATAGCTTTTAATGAGATTGAAGTGTATGAAACGGTATTGTCGCCTGTAAACATAAACGCAACACCGGATGCGGTGCTATTTTTCAGCCCGTCGGGGGTGGAGAGTTATTTAAAGGAGAACGTGATTGGCGATGCTGTCTGCTTTTGCATAGGTAAGACCACGGCGTCGGCTTTAGAAGGAATTAATGAAAAGATTGTCATTGCCAATAAGCCCACTGTAGAGAATGTGATAGTACAGTGTGTAAATTATTATAAGAATCAGAATTGAATATACAAAAAAGCATACTGATCATAACGACCCTGCTAAGTAGCCTGACGATGTGCTATGCCCAAAATGAAGTTGGGGAATTTGCTGTTGTTCGGGATGCTGATAAGTTTGTTTATGTAAGATCCAAACCTGACGCAAAAAGTCCCATCGTCGACACGCTGCAAAATGGATTCGTATTTTTTTGCCACCAAAAACAAGGCAACTGGATGAGTGTAGAGCATATAGAGAATGACAATTTTGTCCAGGGATATATCTATAAAGACCGTATGAAATTGTTGTCTTCATTCAAACCTGTTAAAAATATCGCGACTTCTGAAAACACAGCTTCATTTTCTGATTCTGTTATTAAAATAGACATTGCCCAAACTGACTTTATAAAGTCAGATCATAAGTTCACTTATTCTAAACAAAATCCGGGTATGGTAGATGCCGTCGACGGCAAAGAAATGTGGGGAACCGATGGCAATTTTCCAAAAAAGGAATACAAGTCGGTTACGATAAAAATCGGCAATGAAACGGTCCGGTTACCCAAACAGGCACTTGAAAATCTATATGAACCAACCCTTGACTACACTTCGGCATATTATGACCCGGCTTACGATACCCTGTACATCAGGGCATTTAACAGCGATGGCGCGGGAGCTTACGGACTAGTGTGGATAATAGAAAACAAAAAATACAAAACACGGGCGCTTGCCTATCCTTTTTAAAATACATAAAAGAAAATGACCTTAAAAAACGAACTCTTTTTAAAAGCATTACGCAACGAGCCTGTAGAAAGGCCACCGGTATGGATGATGCGCCAGGCAGGCAGGTATTTGCCTGAATTCCGTGCACTGCGCGACAAGTACGATTTCTTTACCCGTTGCCAGACGCCAGAGCTTGCCGCCGAAATAACCGTGCAGCCCATACGTATTGTAAAGCCGGATGCTGCCATATTGTTCTCCGACATCCTTGTGGTGCCGCAGGCCATGGGTATTGAGGTTTTGATGAAGGAAAGCGTAGGACCATTCCTGCCGAACCCGATACGTACCCCGCAGGATGTGGAGAAGGTGATTGTGCCGGACATCCACGAAACGTTGGGCTATGTAATGGATGCCATAAAGCTGACCAAAGAGATGCTGAATGATGAGGTGCCGCTTATAGGCTTTGCCGGTTCGCCTTGGACCATTTTCTGCTATGCAGTGGAAGGCAAGGGCAGCAAAAGCTTTGATACAGCCAAAGGCTTCTGTTTTTCACAACCCGAGGCCGCGCACGTGTTGCTGCAAAAAATAACCGATACCACCATTGCCTACTTAAAAGAGAAAGTGAAAGCGGGCGTGAATGCCGTACAAATATTCGACAGCTGGGGCGGGATGCTCTCGCCTGTGGATTACCAGGAATTCTCGTGGAAATACATCAACCAGATCGTGGAGGCGCTGGCACCGGAAACGCACGTAATTGTGTTTGGCAAAGGCTGCTGGTTCGCACTGGGCGACATGGCACAGAGCAAAGCATCGGCACTGGGCGTAGACTGGACGTGCTCTGCCCGCAATGCCCGTTACCTTTCGGGCGGCAGGATAACACTGCAGGGTAATTTCGACCCGAGCAGGCTGCTTTCGCCGATACCGACGATTAAGAAAATGGTACACCAAATGATCGACGAGTTCGGCAAGGACAACTATATCGTGAACCTTGGCCACGGCATACTACCAAACATCCCGGTAGACCACGCCAAGGCGTTTATTGATGCGGTGAAGGAATATAAATAAGAGCCTAACTACTCTCCAAAGGAGAGGGGAACTCATACCCGCTCAATCATTCATTCCGATGTAATATCACTAAACGGATTTCAAATGATACAGTATTCGGCAGAAATTCAGGGCTACAACAACAACCTTGGCGACAGCGATAAGGCCATTGCCAACCTCTTGGCTCAAGCCATAACCGAAAACCTGCCCGGTGCGGAGCATAAGATATGGCACGCGCACCCCGTTTGGTTCTTGGAGGGTAACCCTATCGTAGGCTACAGCAAACTGAAAGATAATGTTAAGCTGATGTTCTTGAGCGGGCAATCGTTTGATGAGGCGGGGCTGAACCTGCATGTTGCGAAGTTTAAGGATGCTTCCATCGGCTATAATGATGTAAGCGAAATTAACTTGGACAATCTGAAGCGCTGGCTGCTGAAGTCGGCCGATATCCAGTGGGATTATAAGAATATTGTAAAAAGGAAAGGTGTTTTGGAGCGCCTGAAATAATACTGATGAAAGAACGATTTTACCAATATATACAACAACTACAGGACGCCATCACCTCTGAACTGGAGGAAGTGGACGGAATGGCCAAATTCCGAGAAGACCTTTGGGAACGCCCTGAAGGTGGCGGAGGACGCACGCGTGTAATAGAGAACGGCAATGTGTTTGAAAAAGGCGGGGTGAACATCTCTGCCGTGCATGGGGAGTTGCCCAAAGCAATGCAGTCTTACTTCAATGTGGGCGATGTAGACTTTTTTGCCTGCGGGCTGAGCCTGGTCATCCACCCCAAGAACCCGTTCGTACCCACTGTGCATGCCAACTGGCGCTATTTTGAGATGTACGATAAGCAGGGCAATGTGGTTGATAGCTGGTTTGGCGGTGGGCAGGACCTTACTCCTTATTATTTGTTTGATGACGATGCCGTGCATTTCCACCAAGCGTGCAAAACGGCCTGCGACAGGCACAACTCTGAGTTTTACCCTAAATTCAAAAAACAGTGCGATGCTTACTTTTGGAACGCGCACCGCGATGAGAGCAGGGGGATAGGCGGGCTGTTCTTCGACCATTGCAAGGCCTCGGAAGGATTTGGAATGGAAGACTGGTACAATTTTGTAACCGAAGTGGGCAACAGTTTCCTTTCAGCGTACGTGCCTATTGTAGAACGCCGAAAAGACATTGCGTGGACCGATAGCCACCGTACCTGGCAGGAAATACGCCGCGGTCGCTATGTGGAGTTTAACCTGGTGCATGATAAGGGTACGCTTTTCGGCCTAAAGACCAATGGCCGTATCGAAAGCATATTGATGAGCCTTCCTCCCCATGTGCAGTGGGTGTACGACCACCATCCAGAAGCGGGAAGTGAGGAGGAAAAGCTTATTAGTGTATTAGCGAACCCCATTGATTGGTTAGATACCGCGAAACAATTTGATTAACGAATAATATTCTTGTCTCCGGAACTTTAAACTTTAAACCTGAAACATTTATGTATCCATTACACAGAAATAGAAGATTACGAACAAATGACTCCATCCGTTCGCTTGTTCGCGAAACCATAGTGACCCCAAATGATTTTATGTTCCCGATGTTCATAGCGGAGGGGACAAATGTGGAAATCCCCATCCCTTCAATGCCTGGTATATACCGCCGTTCGCTGGACCTTACCGTGAAGGAAGTAAAAGAGCTTTGGAGCCTTGGCATCAAAGCGGTGAACATTTACGTGAAGGTTGACGACATTCTGAAAGACAACACCGGGAAAGAAGCCTGGAACGGTGACGGGCTGATGCAACGCGCCATAAAAGCGATAAAGGATGCTGTGCCGGGAATGATCGTGATGCCCGATGTGGCGCTTGACCCCTACTCGGTTTACGGACACGACGGCATCATAAAAAATGGAGACGTGGCTAATGATGAGACCGTAGACGCACTGGTACGCATGGCAGTATCGCATGCCGAAGCCGGAGCTGATTTTGCCGCGCCCAGCGACATGATGGACGGCAGGGTACTGCGCCTGCGCGAAGGGCTGGACAGCGCCGGTTTCCAAAATGTGGGCATTATGAGTTATAGTGCCAAGTATGCATCGGCGTTCTACGGGCCTTTCCGCGATGCGCTGGACAGTGCGCCGAAGGAAGCGGAAATTGAGTTGCCAAAAGACAAAAAAACCTACCAGATGGATTATGCCAACCGCATTGAAGCCATTAAGGAAGCGGTGCAGGACGTTGAAGAAGGTGCCGACATTGTTATGGTAAAACCGGGCATTGCCTATCTTGATATTGTACGCGAAGTTAAGAACGCCGTGAATGTCCCGGTATCGGTGTTCCACGTGTCGGGGGAATACGCTATGATCAAGGCGGCATCTGAAAGGGGCTGGCTGGACCACGACAGGGTAATGATAGAGCAGTTGTACTGCATGAAGCGTGCAGGTGCCGACCTCATCTCGACGTATTTCGCTAAAGAGGCTGCTATACTTTTGAATAAATAATTTGACTACTACATTATGAAAGGTATCTTATTCTTATTAATTACTTTCAGTGTTTTTTCATGTAAAAGAGATTCGGACTACAATACGGATCAAAATTCAGGTGGCTCTTCAGAAGAAGGAAAATTCATACCTGAAGAAAAAACGGACTATATTTATACAACTACAAATGTCTCTGAAGGCGAAGTCACTAACCTTACTCCTCAGCAAAAATTGGGGCAGGAAATTTTTGACGGCAAGGGCAACTGCTTTACCTGCCACAAGCCCGAACAAAAAGCCATAGGGCCAAGCATTCAGGAAATCGCGAAGATATATAAAGACCAGAAAGGCGACATGGCAGCCTTCCTCTTGGGAGAAGGTGATCCTATTGTTGACCCATCACAATATGAAGTGATGAAAACCAACTTCTACATTACCAAAACGTTTACGGATGGGGAGCTGAAAGCGGTGGAGGCTTATATATATAGTTTCACAGCTCTATAACCATCCCTTTTACCTTGGGCATTAGTACGATTTTTTGTATGTTGATTTTTCCTTAAGGTATTCTGTAGTTTTGCCATCGCCGGTCCGGAATTTGGTTTTCAGGGAACGTTTTTTATCAATCCCGGCCAAATAAACTGTCAGGTGCAAATGGGGTCCGTCGGACCATCCGACATTGCCGCTATAGGCAATTAGCTGGCCTTTTTCAATCGCATCGCCCGGTTCCGCTACGGCTCCGTCCTTCTTTATATGCAGGTATTCAGCATACGATCCGTCCGCATGGAGTACTACTATATAATTATTATATTGGGCACAATCTTTAAAAGGGCAGTTTTTACTGTTTGACTCTACCACCTTTACCACGATTCCCTCCCGTGCAGCGTGTACTGCTGTACCTTCAGGCATTGAAAAATCGAGCATATTTTCATTTTGGTGCGAAAAGGTACCATTGTAACCTTGCCATACCTGATATTCGGCACCTTTGGCAAATGGCAGGTCATATATGTAATCGTCTGCCTTTTGAATTGTAATATCTCCAAAGTTATATTTTGTCTTATAACCACCTTTTGATTGTTTCTTAGGATCCGTTCTCGTACATTCAGTCACTTTGAATTTGGTAGCTTTTGCCGGTACTACAAAAACTGTTTGGGCGGTAGCGGGCTTCATATTTACTAATCCCCATTCAAATTTTACCGATACCGGACACAGTTCAGCATTATCAGCATAAACAATAAATCCGTTTTCTGTACTTTCACTATAAGTTTTAAAATCCTGTGCGTTGGCTATCCCTGACAAAATAAAAATGACCGAGAACAATATCGATTTCATAAGTGTTTGGTTTTAGTTATTAAGGTGCTACTAATTTAAACCCTATCCTTGGGATATTTTCGATGCGGATGGTTTCGTCATCCTTGAATATTTTGCGGAGGCGGGAAATGAATACGTCCATGCTACGGCCCATGAAATAATCATCGGTACCCCAGAGTGCGGTAAGTATCTTTTCCCTCTTCAATATCGTGTTCTTGTTGTCGATGAACAACTTCAATAGTGCTGACTCCCTTTCGGTAAGCGTTATTCTTTCACTGCCCCTTGTGATAACATAATTTTCGGGGTCAAAAACGAATGAGCCAATCGTACATGTTGCATTTTTAACAGGAGCCTGCTTTTGGCTGCGTTGCAGGAAGACTTGTATCTTTAATATGAGTTCCTCAATGCTGTAGGGCTTTACCAGATAATCGTCGGCGCCTAATTTCAGGCCCTTGATGCGGTCTTCTTTCAACGTTTTTGCCGAAAGGAAAATAATTGGCACTTCAACATTTTGCTGTCTTATGGCCTCTGCCAGCTCGAAACCATCCATTTCCGGTAACATCACGTCGAGTATGCAAAGGTCGAAATCCTGCTTGCGGAAAGCTTCCCAGGCTTCCTTTCCGTTAGAAAAATGTGTAACCTCATAGTGTTGCTCCAGGTTATCGGCTGTAAGGAACGCCAGGGTATTATCGTCTTCTACATAAAGTATTTTTTTCCTCATGCCATGCTTTTTTTCGGGATGTACAGGGTTACCGTCATACCCTGTCCGGCATTATTTTTTATAGATGCCTTCCAGCCGTGAAGTTCACAAATCTTTTTCACATAAAAAAGTCCAATGCCAAACCCCTCAACTTCCTTCTTATTCTCTCTGGGCACACGGTAAAAGCGGTCGAACACATATTCGATGTGCTCCTGTGGTATGCCGGGGCCGTTATCGTTAAATTGCAGTTGGATGCCATTGCTTTCTTTTATGCTGATTGTCACTTCCGGATGGGCATTACCGTATTTCACCGCATTCTCAATAATGTTATAGGCGATGTTGTAAAAATGGAACTCATCGGCTTTAACTAAATATTCCGGCTTTCCTGTAACCAATCGTATTGATGTGTGCTCAAACTTCAGCAAAGCGTTCTCCTTTACAAGTTCCAGGGATTCAACAATATTAAACGGTTTCTTCTCAAGGTTAATAATGTTCGATTCGGTTTTCGCTACTGATAATATGCGTTCCACATGCTGGTTCAGCTTGTTGCTCTGCTCAATAATTATCTTCAGGTATTTGCTAAGCTTTGGATTGGTCTCAATGGCTTCCTGCTTTACGGCATAGTTAGAGGCAATCAATATTGACGACAGCGGTGTTTTGAATTCGTGTGTCATATTGTTAATGAAGTCCTTTTGCAATTCGGTATATTTTTTCTGTTTCAAAAGCAACAGAACCGAATACACATAGATGACCAATACCAACAAAAGTACACCGGTATAGATCCAGTATTGCTGTAGGGAATTGACATAGCTATGGGTAAGTTTAGGGAACCGCACCGCAAAGTAATAGACCAGCCCGGCACGTTTGGTAAAGCAATTCTCGCATTGCAGCTTGTCGGTTGAAACTTCTTTACCGTTCATGGTTACATATTCGCCGTACACCATTTCGTCTGAAGAGCAGTCATACATGGCATACTCATAATCCATGTCTAGCTTTACCTTTTGAAACTCAGTCTTGAGGTAGTATTCCAGCACTTCGGCATCAAAGACATCCTGCACATCTACTACATAATAATCTTCAGACACTTTTTTAATAGGGCTGGCAGCAGGCAATTCGCTGTCGTTATCGCGGTATATTTTGTTTACTACATCCTGAAGTGCGAAATGTATCTTTTCGCCCAGTTCCTTTTTTTCAAAGGCATAGGCCTGCCCGAGCATGACCAGTTGCATGGTAAGCACCCCGATAATGGCAATGAGTCCAATAAAGACAATTATATTTAACTTGTTGAATTTCAATTTTGGAATGCTGTTTGCTATTACAGGGATAAAATTATAACAGGTAACAATATAAATAGCGTTAATGTACAAGGCGTTAACATGTTATTAACAAGACTTTGAAACGGATTAACAACTTTGTAGCAATTAGTAAATATATTTGTATCGTTATCAAACCAAAAAAGTATTAATTCATAAAATTAGTAAGACTATGAAAACCCTTAAACTTTCTATGTTCGCAGTAGCCGGAGCTCTTTTGCTTTCTTTCTCTGCCAACGCACAACAAACATCTGTAGCTAAAAAAGGTACTGCAAAAGCGAATCCTGCAAAGATCGAGGCCAAGCCTGCTGTAAAAGCTGCTGCAACAAATGAAGCCCCAAAAAACATGACCCCATCAGGAATTACCTGGAAAGAGGATTCATTCACTTTTGGCGACATTGAAAAAGGCAAGCCGGTATCGCACGAGTTTACCTTTAAGAACACTACAAAACAAACTGTACTTATCACAAACGTAAAAGCACAGTGTGGCTGTACAGCTACCAACTACACTAAAACCCCAATCAAACCGGGAGAAACAGGTGTGGTAACAGCTACATATAACGCCGCCAACCCGGGAGCTTTCTCTAAAACAGTTACTGTAACTACAAACGACAGCGATGTGAACAAGATCCTTACCATCAAGGGTAAAGTAATTGCTCCTGAAAACGAAGCTGCACCTGCACCCGCTACGCACCAATAATTAGATTTATATATAGTAGGAAAGAGCCATCATAACCTGATGGCTTTTTTGTTTTACAAAATGTAAAGTTTATTTGTCATATTGGAAATTATATTTTACATTTGATTTGAATTTTAAATTAATTATCATGAAAACGAATTTTTTATTTCCTTACAAGTGGAAAGTTGTCAGCGGTATCCTGTTTACCCTGAGCTTTGCCTGTCTGTGCCTCTTATTCTTTTTCGACAAGGCTGATTTTGAATTTAGAGCTAATGTATTTGCCATCATTGGACAAAAAGATCTGGGTAACAACATTTTCTTTAGTGTTATTGAAGACAGCATCACTGACGAAATCCTTATGCTGTTCTTAATTCCTTCCGGAATTATTTTCGCATTTTCAAAGGAAAAGCAGGAGGACGAAATGGTCGCCTCCATACGCCTGCATAGCCTGGCTTGGGCTACCATTGCTAACTACGGCATACTGCTGTTCTGCTACATGTTCATTTTTGGGCTGCCATTTTTAAATGTGCTCATGGGTGCCATGTTCTCGCAGCTTATTATCTTTATCATCCTTTTCCGTTACAAGATGTACCACTTCAATACTTCCAGGCAAGATGAAGAATAACATAAAAGTGCAGCGCGCCATATTCAACCTTACACAGCAGGACCTGGCCGAAAAAATAGGTGTGAGCCGGCAGACCATCAATGCGCTGGAGGCTGGGAAGTACGTGCCATCAACGGTTTTGGCCTTAAAGCTCTCACGGCTTTTTGATAAAAGCGTAAATGAAATTTTTGACCTTGAAGAAGGAGATTAGCATTTGAAATCATTGCAATGCTTATCTTTGATACATGCAACAAGTCACCATACATACGCCCGTCGGACATTGCCTAATAGAGGGCGATGGGGCGGGCGTATCTAAAATATGGGTGCTCGATGAACCTCAGCAACTATCAGCGAAAATCCCCGAAGAACTTGGGGAAGCCGTTTCCCAATTGCAGGGTTACTTTGCCGGCAGCCGACAATCATTCACCTTTAAACTGAACCCGGCCGGCACTGATTTCCAGAAAAAGGTATGGAATGCCCTGCTGGAAATTCCTTTTGGTAAAACAGTTTCCTACCACGAGCTTTCTGTAAAGTTGGGTGATGTAAAGGCGATTCGTGCAGTAGCCTCCGCCAATGGCAAAAACCCACTGTGGATAGTTGTTCCCTGCCACCGCGTCATCGGCAGCGATGGTTCGCTTACCGGCTACGCAGGCGGATTGTGGCGCAAAAAATGGCTGCTGGAACACGAAACACCGCCGGTACAGCAAAGTTTGTTTTAAAGTTTATTTCTCAAAAATACTTTCAATTTACAATCTGTACATTAGGTGTTATCCGTATTGCAAATTTCTTTAAATTCGTAGCAATCCATTAATCAATCGCTCATGAACTTCCTTCGAAAATTCCTGCTTGGGTTCGCCATCATCATTTCCTTCATCATCATACTGGCTTATCTTTTTGATGTCGATTACCTCTTCAAGGCGGTGCGGGTGGTATACCTCAATGGCAAGACCACTGCCTACCTGGATGATTACACCTATTTTGAGAACCGCCAGATTAAAAAAGGGATAGCAAAGCCGTGGGCCATGCACAAAGACTATAATAAAGTGAAAGCCACAAATCGGCTTGAGGAAGTACACAAGGAGCTCGGTAGCGTGGCCTATCTCATCATAAAGAATGACAGCATCTGGCACGAAAGCTATTATGACGGCTATGGCAAGGATTCAAAATCCAACTCCTTTTCCATGGCGAAAACCGTAGTCACAGCATCCATGTTTAAGGCGATAATGGAGGGTAAGATAAAAGGCCTGGACCAGCCGGTATCAGACTATTTTCCGGAATATAAAGAAGGTTTGGCCGCAAAACTTACGGTGGGTGACCTATCGTCCATGTCAACCGGGATGGATTGGGGCGAGCAGTATAGCAGTGCATTTTCTGTAACCACACGCGCCTACTTTGGCGATGAGCTGGAAAAAACGGTACTGAATGTGCCTATCGTCCGGGAGCCGGGCACTGAGTTCGAATATGTGAGCGGCGCTACACAGCTGCTCGCTATGGTCATTGTAAAGGCAACGGGTGAGCATCTGTCCGATTATGTGTCCAAACACTTTTGGCAGCCAATGGGTGCGGAAAATGACGCGCTTTGGCAGATCGACCATGAGGGCGGTATCGAAAAAGCATACTGCTGCATCGGCAGCAATGCCCGCGACTTTGCACGCTTTGGCAAACTGTTCGAGCATATGGGCAACTGGAACGGCAACCAGATACTGGACAGTGCTGCTGTAGCAAAAATGACCGCGCCAAAGTTTGAAGAATCGCCACAATATGGATATGGTGTTTGGCTAAATGACTATCTCGGCAAAAAAATGTACTACATGCGTGGCCATTTGGGGCAGTTTGTGATTGTGATTCCCGAGGATAATATCATTATCGTGAGGCTGGGGCATATTAAAGGACTGCAGACGACCACCGATGCACACAGTAATGATTTTTATGTATATGTGGATGAGGCCTATAAAATGATGGGTAAAATGAAACCCAACGAAGGTAAGGGTAACGCATTGCCCATGACGATAGAAGAGGCTGAAGTAAAGAATATGAAGTAACCTTGCAGGAAGCGAAACGATGATCGAAAAAGTACGACTGGAAAATATTCTTTTCCTCGACATAGAAACCGTATCGGAACAAAAGCACTTCGGGCTGCTGGATGAGGAAACGCAGGAGCTCTTCGCCATGAAAACCAGTTACCAGCGCAAGGACGAATTTACACCTGAGGAATTTTATGACCGGGCAGGAATTTGGGCCGAGTTCGGGAAGATCGTGTGCCTCTCCGCCGGGTATTTCACTTTCAGGGGAGACATCCGGCATTTTCGCGTAACCTCATTTTGCGGGGAAGAAGCAAAGATACTCCATGATTTCTCCAACCTCCTCAACAACCACTTCAGTCAGCCACAGCATATCATGTGCGGGCATAACGCCAAGGAATTCGACTTCCCGTTCATTGCCCGCCGTATGATTATTAATAACATCGCCATCCCGCCCAAGCTAAACCTATTCGGCAAAAAGCCATGGGAAGTGCCGCACCTCGACACCATGGAACTTTGGAAATTCGGCGACTATAAAAGTTTTACCTCGTTAAAGCTGCTGACCAAAATACTCGGCATCCCCTCCCCAAAAGGCGACATCGACGGTAGCCAGGTGGGCGTTGTATACCACATAGAAAAAGATATCGACCGTATCGTTACCTACTGCGAAAAGGATGTGATAGCCGTAGCACAGGTACTGCTGCGCTTCCGCCGCGAAGATTTGCTGGTGGAAAATGAGATAATACATGTGTAGTTTTCAGCCACAGTTACAGATCACTCTTACTGAAAACTGTGACTGAGACTGATGACTTTTTAGTATTTTTACTCCATGAACAACCCCTTGCTCCATCTTGATAACGTTACCATTTCTGCCAAAAAGGACGGGCAGTGGGCGTCAATTGTAAAAAATGCTTCTTTTTCATTGGGGCAAAACGAGATATTGGGCATCGTAGGCGAATCGGGGTCAGGCAAGTCTGTCACCTCCCTGGCCGTGATGGGGCTGCTGCCTAAGGGCATATTGGCAATTACCGAAGGAACAATTGAATTTGACGGCAGGGACATTTCGGCCCTAAGCCAAAAAGAACTGCGCAACCTGAGGGGCAACGACATTGCGATGATTTTCCAGGAGCCTATGAGTTCGCTCAACCCGTCGCTGAAATGCGGATACCAGGTGGAGGAAATATTATCAGAGCATACCAATTTATCAAAAAAAGAAATAAAGGAGTGGGTGATTTCACTGTTTGAAAAGGTGAAGCTTCCTAATCCTGAAAAAATATACAATCGCTACCCACACGAAATATCGGGCGGGCAAAAGCAGCGCGTAATGATTGCGATGGCAATTGCCTGCAAGCCCAAAATACTGATTGCCGACGAACCCACTACGGCGCTCGACGTTACGGTACAAAAGGAAATCATCCTGCTCCTGAAAGAGCTGCAACAGGAAACGGGCATGAGTATCCTGTTCATATCGCACGACCTTTCGCTGGTATCGGAAATTGCCAACCGGGTTCTGGTAATGTACCGTGGCGACATTGTGGAACAGGGCGATTCGCAAAAAATATTTACCAACCCGCAGCATACCTACACGAAGGCGCTCATTAGCTCAAGGCCATCATTGGATGTGCGGCTGAAAAGGCTGCCTACCATACAGGATTACCTCAATGATGCCGTAAATCCTGAAGAGATAACACCCGCACAACGAAGCGAAGATCATAAACAACTGTACGGAAAACAGCCATTACTGGAAGTTATCAATGTTGAAAAGGAGTACGTTTCCAATGCCGGGCTGTTTGGCAAGGACATAAAATTCCCTGCGGTAGATGATGTGAGCTTTAAGATTTATGAAGGAGAGACTCTGGGCCTTGTAGGCGAATCGGGTTGCGGGAAGTCAACACTGGGTAATGCTATATTGCAGCTCGACAAAGCCACTGCCGGCAAGATTTTATATAAAGGCAAAGACCTCACAAAATTGTCTCATAAAGAAGTCCGGTCGTTACGCAAAGAGATACAAATCATTTTCCAGGATCCCTATTCTTCGCTTAACCCTCGCATTACTGTGGGAAAAGCTATCATGGAGCCAATGCAGGTGCACAAGCTCTACAAAAACGATAAAGAGCGAAGGGCTAAAACCATAGAGATATTGAACCGCGTTGGCTTGGGAGAAGATCACTTCAACCGCTATCCGCACGAGTTTTCAGGAGGGCAAAGGCAACGTATTGGGATAGCGCGTACCATTGCCCTGCAGCCAAAACTGATTGTATGTGATGAGTCCGTTTCTGCGCTCGACATTTCGGTACAGGCGCAGGTGCTCAACCTGCTAAACGAATTGAAGGAGAACTTCGGGTTTACTTACATCTTCATTTCGCACGACCTTGCCGTGGTAAAATACATGAGCGATCAGGTACTGGTGATGAACAAAGGGAAAATTGAGGAAATGAATGAAGCCGATGCTCTATATGCCCATCCGCAAAAGGAATATACGAAGAAGCTCATTGCGGCCATACCTTCGCACTAAGCGTTTACTTTTGGTCTTTCAGCAATTCCTTGTAAATAATCTGCCGCACCCTGTCCTTCAGGTCTTTTTTATCGTCCAGCCTAAGACCTTCTGTTCCTACAAACTCATGCACTTTGGCACGCATCAGCCCGGGAGATCCGCTGAAGAATTTAAACGAGAACCGCTTTTTGTTATCGTAAAAGGTCATGGGCACAATGGGTATCTGGTGCTCGATGGCCAGGCGGAATGCTCCATCCTTGAACTCGTCCAAAATTACATTTTCATCGTCGGGCACGCCACCCTCGGGAAATATACAGATGCTCAGCCCCTGGTTGAGCCGTGCCTGCGCACGTTTAAAAACCTCAAAACGGCTCTTGGAGCTGCTGCGGTCTACCAAAATGCAGGTGCGCTTATAAAAGAAGCCGAAGATGGGGATCTTTACCAGCTCTTTTTTACCTACAAAAACGAATGGATTTTTTGAGATGACAAGCATCAGCATGATGTCGGTCATCGAGGTGTGGTTGGCCACCAGCATATAGCTTTTGCCTTGTTCAAGCTGCTGTTCGCGCACTATTCGGTACGGCAGGCCCATCCCCCAAAGAATGATTTTTGCCCAAAGCCTTGCCAGGATAAAAAACTGCGGGTATGTTTTCTCGGAAAGGATGGAGAGTATGAGCAAGGGCGAAAGCACGATAATGGGCACACCCATGAGGATGTAAAACCATATGCGCCACAATGTCCATAAAATATACTGCACTATTTTCATACCTGCCAAATGTAAGAATTCAATCCTTTATTTTTACCCAAAACCGTTACCTTTGTGAAAATTTAGATTACCGATAATGGCAAAGATACTTACCGGCATACAAAGCACCGGCACCCCGCATTTAGGCAACCTTTTGGGCGCAATACTGCCCGCCATAGAAATGGCCAACGACCCGAAGAACGAATCGTACCTTTTCATTGCCGACCTCCACTCGGCTACGCAGATCAAGGATGGCAAAACACTTCGCGAGAATACCTACAGCGTTGCGGCAACGTGGCTGGCATGCGGGCTTGACATTAACAAGGTAGTTTTTTACCGCCAGAGTGATGTGCCCCAAACCGCAGAGCTTTCGTGGTACCTGAGCTGCTTTTTTCCTTACCAAAGATTAACTTTGGCACATTCGTTTAAGGACAAGGCCGACAGGCTGGAAGATGTAAATGCGGGACTATTTACCTATCCGATGCTTATGGCTGCCGACATACTATTGTATGATGCCAATTTCGTCCCGGTAGGGAAGGACCAGCTGCAGCACATCGAAATAACCCGCGATGTGGCTTCGCGCTTCAACCACCAGATGGGAGAAACCTTTGTACTGCCTGAGCCGATTACCAGCGAAGAAACCAAAATAGTGCCCGGGCTTGACGGAGAGAAAATGAGCAAGTCGCGCAACAATACCATCAATATTTTTCTTGATGACAAGGCATTGCGCAAAGTAGTGATGAGTATCCAGACGGACAGCACGCCACTGGAAGACCCTAAAAATCCGGACACCGATAATGTATTTGCCATCTACAAACTGCTCGCCACCCCGGAACAAATTGAAGCCATGAAGGCTAATTACCTTGCCGGCAACTATGGCTACGGCCATGCCAAGCAGGCGCTGTATGAACTTATCGTAGAGAAATTCAAAGACGTAAGGGAAAAGTACCACTACTACATGAATAACCTTGACGAAGTAGACACAGCCCTGAAGGCAGGCGCAGATAAAGCTTCGGCGGTGGCCAATGGCGTACTTGGCAGAGTGAGGGAGAAGATGGGATACCAGGCCCCAATGTAGTTTTCAGTCGCAGTCACAGTTTTCACAATATATAACAGCCCAAAAGTTTCAAAACCTTTGGGCTACCTTCTTTTAGTGTAGTCTTGCTGAAAACTGCGACTGCGACTGAAAACTGACTATATCGCCTCAAACAATTTCCCCGGCAACGGCCGTATGACCCCTTTCAGCTCCATCGTCAATAACAAAGAAGAAAGCCTGAAAACCGGCATTTCGCATTCCAGGGCAATAATGTCCATGAGCTCTTTTCCTTTCTTTTGGAGGAAGTCGTACACCTTTTGCTCGTCGGGTTCCAGCATTACAAAAAGCTGCTTTTGCACCGGCTTGGCTTTCTTCTCCTCCAGTTCCCAATTGAGCATGTAAATAAGGTCGGCGGCATCGGTAAGCAGGTTGGCACGCTGGCTTTTTATCAGGTTGTTGCAGCCCATGCTGTATTTATCGGTCACGCGGCCCGGCACGGCAAAAACGTCGCGGTTATAGTCGTTGGCAATATTGGCGGTAATGAGCGACCCGCCCTTATCGGCGCTTTCGATGATGATCGTAGCTTCCGATAACCCGGCTACAATGCGGTTGCGGCGTACAAAATTCTCTTTATCGGGATTGGACGTACTCCAGAATTCGGTTAAGAAACCGCCGTTCTCCTCCATCTTTGATACATATTTTTTATGCGGCTTGGGGTACACCTGGTTAAGGCCATGCGCTACCACGCCAATGGTTTGGAGGTTTTGCTCCATGGCAATGCTGTGCGCGTGTATGTCCACACCATAGGCAAACCCGCTGATAATGACGGGCTCCAGCGGCGCAAGGTCTTCGATGAGCTTACGGCAGAAGTCTGCCCCATAAGATGTCATTTGCCTGGTGCCGACAATGCTGATGGTTTTTTTGGATTGCAGGTTGATATTGCCCGACGAAAACAGCAGCACAGGCCCATCGATACAGTGGCGCAGCCTTTCGGGATAATCGGATTCTAAATAATACAGAGGCCTGATGCCTGAATTTTTTATGAATTTCAGCTCGGCTTCCGCCAATGCGAAAATGGCAGTATTTTTAAGGTTGTTGTAAAGGATCTCGCCGATGCCTTCAATGGCAGTGATTTGTGATTTTTTAGCTTTAAAAACAGCTTCGGCAGAACCGAGGTGGTTGATGAGGCGCTTGGCCACGATATCGCCCACGCCCTCTACACGGAGAAGGGTAAGGGTAGTAAGTAATTCATTGTCAGTCATCAAAAAGTGTTTACAGGCGGTTAAATAATCATTTTGGCATTGTTAATAAAATTTGTGGATAAAATTTTTGTTTCACCCACGAATGGTTAATTTTGTTTCTATGATGATAGAAAAACACATATCGGCTTTATTATATCGCTACCAGTGCGTTACCGTTCCGGGCTTTGGCGCTTTCCTTACAGAGATCCGCACGGCACAGTTGGATACAGCGGCCAATACGTTCTATCCTCCCAAAAAACTAATTTCCTTCAATGCGAATTTAAAAAATAATGACGGGCTTTTGGCCAACCATATCGCATTGCAGGAAAAAATTTCTTACGACCGGGCAGTTAGCAACATTGAGCAGGCGGTAGCCTTATGGCAGGACAAGCTGGGCCGCAGGGAAATATTGGGCATAAAAAACCTCGGCACCATGGTGTACAATATAGAGGGCAGCCTTGTTTTTACTCCCGATACGCCTATCAATTACCTTGCAGATGCCTTTGGGCTCAGCACTGTAGTTTCGCCTTCCATAAAACGCGAAGAATACAAACAGCAGGCCGAAGCCATAGAGGAACTGGCGCCTGTTGCCTTCACTCCTGAAAGAAGAAGGAGTTATTCTTACCTGAAATATGCCGCGGCAGTGGTGCTTATGGCAGGCGTTGGCGGTGCAGGCTTTATCGCCTGGCGCAACAACCAGATAGAAATGCAAACGCTTGTGGTGGAAAATGCCGTACAGGAAAAAGTACAGCAGAAAATACAGCAGTCTACTTTTTTAATACACAACCCGTTACCGGCGGTTACCCTTCCGGTTAAGGAAGAATATATCGTAATGCCCTACCATGTGGTGGGAGGCGCTTTTAGCAGCGAGGCCAACGCACAAAGAGCGGCCGCCCGGCTTGTTGAAAAAGGCTTTAAGGCACGTGTGATCGGGAAGAACAAATTTGGGTTGTACCCGGTAATTTACGGCAGCTATGCCACCCGTGAAGAAGCCCACGAAAAAATGAAGGAAATACGCCGGACAGAAAACAGCGAAGCCTGGCTGCTGTTGAAAGAATTATAATTGAAGTCCTCCGCAAGGGGGATTTTTTATTGGATTTCATTTCAAAAAGGATTAGCCATCCAATCGAATTTTTCTGTTATCTGCCCTATCTTTGCTAAAAAAAAACCGATGCAGCCAAAATATCCTTCCGATTCCGCTTGTATAATGACCGACCTGGTGCTACCCGGCGAAACCAATCCGCTCAACAACCTGTTCGGGGGTGAGCTCCTTGCCCGCATGGACCGTGCTGCCAGCATTGCCGCACGCAGGCATTCGCGCCGCATTACGGTAACGGCATCGGTTAATCACGTCGCTTTTAACCGCGCCATCCCGTTGGGAAGTGTGGTGACCGTTGAGGCTAAGGTATCGCGTACCTTTAAGTCGTCGATGGAAATTTTCATTGATGTATGGACGGAAGACCGTGAGTCGGGGACAAGGGCTAAGGCCAATGAGGCCATTTATACCTTTGTTGCTGTGGATGAAACCGGCCGACCTGTTGAGGTGCCGCCTATCGAACCGCAAACCGAACTCGAAAAACAGCGCTTTGATGCTGCCCTTCGCAGGAAACAGCTGAGCCTTGTGCTTGCCGGCAAAATGAGTCCGCACGACGCCACCGAGCTGAAAGCGCTGTTCCTGGAATAGTATTCTTAACAACATTAGCACAATTTTATAATTCAAATATTTAGGCTAACCTAAAAATTATTTTATATTTGTTTATAATTTGGTGTTAATGACTTATTCTGAAGAAAACTATCTCAAGGTAATTTACCATCTTTCGCAAAATGCCGACAAGGGCGTTACTACCAATGCCATTGCTAATGTGATGGAAAGTAAGCCGTCGTCGGTAACGGACATGATGCAGAAGCTGGCAGATAAGGATTTGGTCAACTACAAAAAATACCAAGGCGTAGAACTGACCGATAAAGGTAAGTTTACCGCCCTGATGATTGTGCGAAAGCACCGCCTGTGGGAAGTTTTTCTCGTTGAAAAGCTTAATTTCTCGTGGGATGAGGTACACGATGTGGCTGAGCAGCTGGAGCACATAAAAAGCGAAAAACTGACTGACAAGCTCGACGAGTTCCTCGATTTCCCAACCGAGGACCCGCATGGTGATCCAATACCTGACCGCAATGGCAAGATTGCCAAGATGGATAAAAAACTTTTATCTGAAATTGGCGTAGGCAGAAAGGTAATTTGTGTTGGTGTAAAAGACAGTTCTCCGCCCTTCCTGCAATACCTCGATAAGCAGCAGATTGCCCTCGGATCCGCCATAGAGATTATCAGCAAGGAGGATTTCGACATGTCGCTTACCGTGCGCCTTGAAAATAAGGATGTTACCGTTTCCAATAAAATTGCCGCCAACCTGTTTGTAAAACCTGTTTAATGTATGTTTGATAGCATAGTGCAGTATTTCGAAAGCATCCCGCCCGTACTCGCGGCGTTGTATGCCACACTGTTTACCTGGTTCCTGACAGCATTGGGGGCATCACTTGTTTTCTTTTTTAAGTCGATGAACCGGACCATGCTTGATGGCATGCTGGGTTTTACAGGCGGGGTCATGGTGGCAGCGAGCTACTGGAGCCTTTTGGCTCCGGCCATAGAGATGAGTGATGGGGAAGGTTTTGTAAAAGTAATTCCTTCAGCAGTAGGTTTCGTACTCGGCGCAATATTTCTCTTTAGCCTCGACAAAGCGTTGCCTCACCTACATATCAATTTTAAGGAAACCGAAGCTGAAGGAATAAAGACCAAAACACCCTGGCAGCGCACAACTCTTTTAGTGCTCGCGATTACCTTGCATAATATACCTGAAGGTCTTGCTGTAGGTGTGCTTTTTGGAGGTGTGGCTGCAGGAATCCCCGAGGCTTCCATCGCCGGGGCATTAACGCTGGCCATAGGCATAGGCATACAGAATTTTCCCGAGGGCATTGCTGTTTCCATGCCGTTGAGGCGTATGGGCATGAGCCGTAGAAAAAGCTTTATGTATGGGCAATCTTCCGCATTGGTGGAACCTGTTGCGGGCGTGCTGGGCGCTGTGGCTGTAACATTTTTTACTCCTTTATTGCCTTATGCGCTGGCTTTTGCAGCTGGGGCCATGATATTTGTAGTTGTAGAGGAAGTTATTCCGGAAACACAGCAGGACAAAAATACTGATATTGCTACACTGGGCTTCATCGGCGGTTTTGTCGTGATGATGATGCTGGATGTGGCGTTGGGGTAGACTTAAAGGATTGTCGCTGGAATAGGATTCAACCACAACCGCAATCCCCGCAATCCTTCTTCTTTTTCTTTTTAAAAAAGAATTTCTTTACCAGGAACACTGCCGCCCCGGCGACAAGAATGTACGCTATGATGCTTTGTATATCCATTACTTAAGTAGTTGGTAAGCAATCAATGAAACTATATAAGCAAAAGTACTCATTCCGAATAACTGGATAAGGGGCCACTTCCAGGAATTGGTTTCCTTTTTGGTGATGGCCAGTGTACTGATGCACTGCATTGCAAACGCATAAAACAGCAGCAATGATATGCCAGTGGCAAAATTGAATACTTTTTTCCCTGTTAAAGGATCAATTTCAGCAGCCATGCGCTGCCGTATCGTAACATCATCTTCCTTTTCTCCGCTACTGCCAATATTGTAGATGGTAGCCAGCGTACCCACAAATACCTCACGCGCAGCGAACGATGAAACAATGGCAACGCCTATCTTCCAGTCATATCCCAATGGACGAATGGCTGGTTCAATGGCTTTGCCCATGATTCCGATATATGAATGCTCGAGTTGATAGGCGGCCACAGCATCGTCAGGTTCTCCTGGAGTAAGCAATTTATACTCCTGTCCCTCAACGATTTTTTCCACATTGTCAAAATCATCACCCGGGCCGTGTGTGCCGAGAAACCAAATAATTATGGAAAGCGCCAATATTATCTTTCCTGCGCCGTATACGAATGCTTTCGTCTTCTCGAGTACGTTAAGGCTGACATTCTTTAGTAACGGTAGTTTATAATTGGGCATTTCGGCTACAAAAAAACTTTTGTGTTTGGTGTCCAGAATCTTATTGAGTATCCAGGCAGCCATGATTGCTCCGAGGAAGCCCAGTAAATACAGCGCCATCAGTGTAAGTCCCTGAAGGTTAAAGATGCCCGCAATTGTATTTTCGGGAATGATGAGCGATATCAGTATGATATACACCGGTAGCCTTGCCGAGCAGGTGGTAAACGGTGTGACCAGTATGGTAATGAGCCTTTCGCGCCAGTTCTCAATATTCCTTGCCGCCATAATTGCCGGAATGGCGCAGGCTGTGCCCGATATGAGCGGCACCACACTTTTCCCGCTAAGGCCAAAAGGCTTCATAATGCGGTCCATAAGGAATACAACGCGACTCATGTAGCCGCTTTCCTCGAGTAAGGATATGAAAAGGAATAAAAAAGCTATTTGCGGGATGAAGATGACAACCCCGCCAATCCCTGCAATGACACCATTGGCCAGAAGGTCAGATAATTTGCCCGGGGCCATATTTTCGACCACAAAGTTGGAGAGCCAGGCCGTGCCATCCTCGATAAGCCCCATTGGTAGCTCTGACCACGAGAAAATGGATTGGAATATCAGCATCAAAATGCCAAGAAAAATGACATAACCGAATACTTTATGCGTCAGCACCCTGTCAAGGCGTGCCCGTAGGTCTTTGGCTTTGGAATTGTCGATCACCTGGCCTACCTTCAATACATCGTTGATGAACTGGTAACGCTTTATAGTCTCCTTTTGCTGAAGCCTTTTTAGGTCTGCTCGTGTTTTGGTAAACGACGTGCCCATTAGCTCGTTTTTGTGAGAGAGCCCAAAATTAGCATCCTGGGTTATGAGAAGCCATAGCTTGTAGAGCAATTCATTAGGGAATGCTTTACGCAGCCTCCCGAAATACTCAGTGTCAATAGACGAGGCATGCAGGCATGGCTCTGTAGAAAGGTTTGTATAATTTACAATAAGCTCCTTCAGGTTTGCAATCCCCGTACCTTTACGCGAGCTTATCAGGGCTATTTTTGTATTAAGGCGGCTTTCAAGATAGGGAATGTCGAGGCTAATGCCCTTCTTATCCATCCTGTCAGCCATATTGATTGCGAGGATTGTGGGTATCTCCAAATCCTTTATTTGTGTAAACAGAAGCAGGTTGCGCTTCAGGTTCTCAACATCAGTCACTACCACGGCAACGTCAGGATAATCTTTATCAGTCTTGTTGAGCAGCAGTTCAATCACCACATTCTCATCAATGGAACTGGCGTTGAGGCTGTAGGTGCCGGGCAGGTCGATAATGTTGCCCTTAACATTCCCGGGCAGTTTACAGCTTCCGGTTTTGCGCTCTACAGTTATGCCGGGGTAGTTGCCCACCTGTTGGTTGAGGCCGGTAAGGTGATTGAATACAGAGGTTTTCCCTGTATTTGGGTTGCCGATAAGTGCTATTTTTAGGGATTCGGCCATTTAAAGCAAAGATTCTTGCAGGAGTTCCACATCAATTTCAATGGCGGTTTCCCTGCGGATGGCCACGTGGCTGTCATTTACAGTTATATATATTGGGTCACCCAGCGGAGCTACCTGTAATAATTCAACAATATTGCCGGGAAGGCAGCCCATTTCGAGCAGCTTCAGCGGAATAGCATCGATATTGAAATCGGTAATCGTTGCTTTCTGCCCTTTTTTGAGACTGGCTAGAGTGGTTTTCAATACTTTTATTTAGAATAAATTCAGATTGCAAAGCTACGAAATATTGTTCAGTTTACAGTTTAAGTCACAGTTTTCAATCCGGTATTGCAGAAACTGAGGCGTAGGCTGTGAATTAAGCTATTCGTTTTCCCTTAACCACTTTATATCTTCCAGCAACTGCTTCACATTCTTTTCGCCTTTAGGGGCTTCTTCGTCAAGTAGCGTCCCATTATAAAATCCCCGGATACGCCCTTTTTTATCAACAAGCACAAAATTTTCGGTGTGCACCATGTCATATAATTCGGCAGAAGTGTTCGTCTTAGCCGCCAGATACGATTGGCGCGCTATGTAATAAATGTTCTTTTCGTTTCCGGTGACGAGGTTCCACTTGCTGTCGATAACGCCTTTCTTTTCGGCGTAGGCCTTTAGTACCGGTACGCTGTCAATTTTTGGCATCACGGTATGCGAGAGCAACATTACGTCGGGCATGCTTTTAACCTGTTCCTGCAGCCATGCCATGTTATTTCCCATTGGCACGCAAATGCTGGGGCAGGTGGTGAAGAAGAAGTCGGCCACATATATCTTGCCTTCGTAGTCTTTTTGGGTTATGGTTTTGCCATTCTGGTTGGTAAAGGCAAAGTCGGCAATATGGTGGTTACGGTTGATGTATTGCACCATGGAGTCGACCATCTCAGGGTTTACATCTGCCGGGTTGTACACTTTGAGGACTTTCCTAGGCTTGAGGGCTGTATAGAAAAGCGCCAATATCACAGCGGATAGCAATGCAAGTACGATGAAAAAGATTTTATAGCGTTTGAAGAAGGCAAGCATGGGTGAAAATTTCTGCAAAATTACGAACAACGCAGAACATATAAGGCATTTTTGACATTATACAGATATAAAGGTGATAGGGTAAAACCACATTTAACACTTTTCGGAAAGGTATTTGATGGTTACGCTATATTTTTGTGAAACAAGCAAAACAACGAAAACATAAACAATGAAATTTTACCTGAACACAGCGCTGGCAGTTACTGCTGTTTTAGCTGCAACTGCAACAAGCGCACAAACCAAGGAAAATAAGCAGGAAAAGCCGGGCATCAACCTGTCCTACATGGATAAAAAGGTAAGGCCTGCCGACGATTTTTTCCGCTATGTAAATGGCACATGGGTTGACCAGACTGAAATTCCGGGCGACAAAACCCGCTGGGGCAGTTTTGACCAGTTGAGGGAAAATACAAACAACGATGCCCTTGCCATATTGAAAGAGGCCGCCGCCAACAAAAAGCTTGCACCAAATACTGATCAGGGCAAAGCGGCCAACCTTTACAAAACTATTATGGATACCGTAGCGCGGAATAAAGCCGGCATCAAGCCATTGCAGCCGTATCTTGCAAAAATTGATGCGGTTAAGGACATAAAAAGCCTTCAGGCACTGCTTATGGAAATGGAACCGGAAGGAGGAATAGGCTTTTTTGGTGTGTACATAGGCACCGATGCGAAGGACAGTAACCGCAATGTAGTGTCGGTAAGCCCCGGAAGCCTGGGGTTGCCGGACAGGGATTACTATGTGTCTGATGATGCCGACTCTAAAGAAAAACGCGAACTGTATGTAGCCCATGTGGCTCGCATGCTGAAGTATATTGGCTATAAAGAAAAGGATGCCGCAATTGCTGCAAAACAGATACTTGAACTTGAAACTGCAATGGCTCAGCCACGCCTGGACAGGGTAGAGCGCCGCGACCGAAGAAAAAGCTACAATCCCATGACGGTGGCCGACCTGCAAAACGTCACACCATCGATCAATTGGGAAAATTATTTAGCGACTGTAGGCATACCAAAGATTGATACACTGATTGTGTCACAGCCCAAGTATATGGCAAGCCTCGAAAAAATGTTTGCCGAAAAGAATGTGGACAGCTGGAAAGCCTACATGAAATGGACTTTGCTCAACAGGGCTTCCGGACAGCTTTCTACAAACATTGAAACTGCTAACTGGCAATTTTACAGTAAAACCCTGAGGGGCGCATTAAAGGAAGAGACCCGCGACAAGAATGCGTTGCAGACCATTAACGGTACAATAGGCGAAGCGCTGGGTAAACTCTATGTAGAGAAAAAGTTCCCTGCCGAGGCCAAGGCCAAGGCAGAAGTCATGATACAAAACGTAATGCAGGCTTACGAGAACCGCATCAACCGCTTACCCTGGATGGCACAGTCTACCCGGGATAATGCCATAAAGAAGCTGCGTAAGCTAACAGTGAAAATAGGCTATCCGGACAAATGGAAGGATTATTCGGCCCTGACGATACAGGCACCGAAAGATGGCGGGACTTTTTTTGGAAACATGAAGAACGTATCGCGCTGGAGATGGCAGCGTGACCTGGAAAAGTTGGGCAGGGCTGTAGATAAGACCGAGTGGGGAATGGCACCGCAAATAGTGAATGCCTACTTTAACCCATCCAATAATGAGATCGTGTTCCCTGCCGGAATACTGCAGCCGCCTTTTTATGATTACAGGGCCGATGAAGCGGTGAACTATGGAGGCATTGGTGCAGTTATCGGCCACGAAATATCGCACGGGTTTGACGATTCAGGCTCACGCTACAATGCCGACGGCAACCTTGTTAACTGGTGGAGCGATGAGGACCTGGCACAATTTACAGGCCTTGGCGGCGCACTGGCCGATCAGTACAGTGCATTGCAGCCACTGCCCGGCATTTATGTTGACGGCAAATTTACGCTGGGTGAAAACATTGGTGACCTTGGCGGGGTGAATGCCGCTTACGACGGCCTGCTCCTGCACCTGAAGAAAAACGGCAACCCCGGACTGATTGACGGATTCACGCCGCAGCAGCGCTTTTTCATTTCATGGGCCACCATCTGGAGGACCAAGATGCGCGACGAAGCCATAAAGAACCAGGTAAAAACCGACCCGCACTCACCTGGAATGTACCGCGCCTATGTGCCACTGCAAAACGTAGATGCTTTCTATGAGGCATTCGGGATAAAGGAGGGAGACAAAATGTATGTGGCTCCTGATAAGAGGGTAAAGATTTGGTAGCGCTCGCTTAAAAAGTAATCATTATAAAAAACCATTCTGTTTGCAGGATGGTTTTTTTATAGCTGGCCGGGGCTACGTTCTGCGTAATGGAAAAAATACCCTTTAATAGGTATTTTCTGATTCATGCTTAGTTTATAAGTTTGTTGGCCAAATAATTATGATTTGACTCGTTTATTTCCCCGAATATTAACTATAAACTATCAGATATGAAAAACTTCACCTTCTACCTGCTGGCACTTTTGTTTCTCGCCGGATGTTACGGCCTGCAAGCACAAACGCTTAAGCCGGGCCTTTATGCTTCCGATCCGAATGCCAGCATAACTACATACGCTGAATTAAAAAATGATGTACTCGTAACGGTGTATGCCGGAAAGTATGAAACAAAGTATATAAAAAATGGCAATTCCTATGTTTCTGAGAGCAGTGCAGACTATATTACCATCGAATCCGACAGCAGCTATAAAATTCACAGTAACGGAAAAGCTACAGTGGTGAACTTATTGCTGGATTTGCCTAAACTTGATAAAAAAAACCTGCGTGCCATTGACCTGCCTACAGGTGGAACGGGGTACATCACCCAAAAAGTACCTTTTAACATAGCCGGGAACTATACTTTTGACGGGAGTGCTAACGTGGTGACACAGCTCAATGCTGACGGCACCGGAAAATTTCAGTATGCTACCGAAGCCGGCCAGGCCGGCCAGATGTTTGACATACAATGGGGGATTTTATGCAACGATTCGGGGCAGCATCTTGCGAGTTACCGGGACGGAGTGAGTGCCTATACGCTTATGATATATACTAATAAATGGGAAGCTGTGGGTTTGCAGTTTGCTAAAAGCATTGGGCGAATAGTAATAAACCGGGACAGGTTTAAGGATAAATAGCAATAGGTTAATTATGAACCAGCATGAAACCCGGATTGCAAATGCAGGTTGTTTGGATTGGCAGGGTTCCTCCCGGCATCCATAACTATACCGCAAGTCCTGCCAATATAACTTCGGATGGAACCATCAATGTATCTGAGGGCGAATGTTTTAGAAAGAGATTATAATAAACATAATAATTACCAAATGAAAAAAATATTTAAATTTTTGCTTGTTTCAATTTTATTTGCTTCATGCTCTGATGATTCCGGAACAAATAAAAATACAGAAGACGCTGCTAACCTACCGCAAAGAATAAGAGTAGAAAATTCCAGTTCAAGCGCTAGTATTGTAAATCATACTTTTGATTACGATGGGCTAAAAATTAAAACATGGGATAGGGAATTCATGTCCGGCACCAGTTCTTATGTGGAAAAAAGCAGACATGAATTTGTGTATACAAATAACCTTATCACACAAATTAATCATTATTCAGGAAGCAATTTGGTGCCTTTGACATTAATGGATGAGTATAATGTATACCACTACAATTCCGATTCGAAATTAATAAAAGAGGAACGAAAGTCGCGGTCGACCGGAGAGGTAATCTTCACAGTTTTATATTCCCATGAAACAGAAAATAATAACGATGTGATAAAAATCAGTAGACCAGACAGCCCGGGTATGCAAAAATTAACCTATCTCAGCGACTCAAATATGAAATATGAGGGTATAGACGCTGGTAATTTTGTTGCGTTTACAGCAAATTGGACTTTTGATACTGAAGAAATCAATCCATTAAGTAAGATTACAGGGATACAGAATCTATATATAGTTAATTATGATAATGGTACTGACCCAACTTTTTACAAATACAATACGGTATCAACTAACTCGATAACCCCGGGTGCCAATCCGGCAAGTGTACAATATGATTATGAATACATTGACGGGCGTATTAATACTATTATCGTAGACGATTCAAGATTTACTTTACCTTTTGTGCAGACTTATTACTATGATTAAAACCTGTTGCTGATATAAACTTTTTAAAAGGGCAGCAGGAAGGCGACCGGTTCAGCTTTATTCATGATGATAAGAAAAATCCTTGCAAGATGTAGTAGGCTTAAACCAATTTGTAACAATAAATCAATTCAGGAGTCGGATTACTTTTTTGATGCTAAAGCGCGTGGATTACTCCTTTATAAATTTCATCTGTACACTGCCGGCATTAGTATCCAGAACTACAAAATGCATCCCGGTAGCCAGTTGCGAAACATTCCATGAAGTACCTTCAGCTGCTTCCAGCACGCGTTGTCCAAGGGTGTTGTAGAACGTGGCTTTACTTACCAAAATTCCTTCGGGCACTTCTACAGATAGCAGGGCTGATGCAGGGTTAGGATATAGCTTTATGGCAGCAAGCGGGCTTACAGCATCCCTCTTAAGTGTAATATTGTTGTTTCTTGATATGATATGGTGTTCGGGGTCAAATTCAACGCTTTCTGCCTCAAAGGGTAATGTTACGGTAAACTGCTGCCCGTTATAGGTGTTGTCCAGCACGGCATCAAAGGTCGCACCGCTGTCAGATGTGAACCGCACTGTTACCGGCATCTCGAAAAAGGTGACGGATGAGTGGGACTGCGTTTGGTTAATAGTAACCGTTGCAGGGCCCGGGCCACTGGTGGTAGTTATGTTATAAGTAGGATAACCCTGCCTGTACACCCAGTCGTTGAAAAACTCATCCAGGTCCATGCCGGACTGAGCCTCAAGGTGCGATTGCAGATCGGGCGTTTTGGCATAGGCAAGGTCATTATCGGCAAGATAGTTGCGCAATGCCTGGAAGTAGTTGGCATCGCCCATCTTATAGCGCAGCATGTGGAATACCATTGCGCCTTTGTTGTACGACAGCCTGCTGCTGAATATGCGGCTTACGTTCAGTGTGTCGGCATCGGTCAGGTACACGCTGCCTCCCGGCTGCGAGGTAATGTTATCTATCGTCCAGTACCTCCAGTCGCGAAAGCTTGCAGCGCCGTCCAGTTCTTCAACAACCAACCCGGAAAGATAGGTAGCTGCGCCTTCGTTCAGCCAGATGTCTTTCCAGCTGCCGCAGGTTATTTTGTCGCCAAACCATTGGTGGCCCAACTCGTGTGCAATGAGGTTCCTCCCAAAACTGCCCATGAACGATACCGTAGTATGCTCCATGCCACCACCAAAGCCGCACTGGGCATGCCCGTACTTTTCTTCATGGAAGGGGTAGGTCCCGAAAGTTTGCTCATAAAAATTCATGATAGGCACTGTTACCGCCACCTGCGATTGTGCCGTTGTGGCATTTTCCGGGTAAAAGTAATTTACTATCGGGAAGGTGTTGGGTGCAGTACCTGCCGTTTGCGTGTATATGGTATAGTTGGTCACCGCTATGGCAACTAAATATGCCGGTATGGGATAACCGTGGTGAAAATGTGTTGTCTTATTGCTTCCGCTTACTACCTGCGACTGCTCTACGCCATTAGATACGCTCACATATTGCGATGGCGCGGTAATGTACACATCAATGCTTTCTATTTTGTCGTTCAGGTCCTGCTTGCAGGGCCACCAGTCTTTGGCGCCATAAGGTTGTGAAAGCGTCCAGATTATAGGGGTGCCGTTATGCTCATCGCTCACAAAAGCATCCGAATCGGTTGGCGGAACGCCGGAATAATTTATGGTAACCGAACCCGTAGTGCCTTCAGGCTGTATTGTCGGGAAGGTAATGATCAATTCGTCGTTGTTATTTTGGGTAAAAGCGACGCTGTTGCCGTTTTTTGTTACAGAACTTACAGTCAGCTGGTTGGTAAGGTCGAAAGTTATGGATGACATGTCGTCCTTTGCAATGAAGTTAGTGGTAACAGTGCCTGTTATGAACTGGTTGGCGGGATTAACCGTAAAATGAAGGTTGTGGTAAGTAACGTCGTAATCACCGGTATTTTCATTGGCAGTGAAGCGGCTGATTGCGTAGGCCGACTTCATTTCAGAGTCGGCGATCTGTTGCAGTTCTTCAAGATGCGACTGGGCAAAAGATGCCGATATAGATAGCAATCCGAATATGGTTAGGGCAAAGTTCTTTATCATTTGCTGAAATTTTTCCAAATATAATCAGAATTTGATTGAAAAACAGGCATATGAAATTTGATAGTCCTTTCAGCATAAAATATACCGCAAGTACAGGATATACAATAATGAAACAAATTTTATATAATTCAATTATTAGAGTTCCGGCAAATTACGCGGTATTGCTTGGCATTGATAGTGAAATCGATGTAAAACCTGAGCGCGGCAGAACTTTCGTAGCTAAACTCTTTGTTATTAAAACAAATCCTTAAATTTGCTCCACTTATAAAAAACAGCATCATGTTACAGACAGCATTTATCAGGGAAAACAGGGAAAAAGTGATACAGGCTTTGGGCAAAAGGAATTTTGACGCCACGCCGTTGGTAGACGAAGTGATCGCACTCGATGAAAAAAGAAGGGCGACGCAGGTAGAGCTTGATACCGTGCTTTCCGAATCAAATAAGCTGTCGCGCGACATTGGCGAGCTGATGAAGGCAGGAGAGAAAGCTAAGGCTGCCATCATTAAGGAAAAAACCGTACAGTTTAAAGATAAAAGCAAGGCATTGGGAGAGACCCTTGACGAAGTGACCGAGGCACTTACACAGGCTTTATACAAGTTGCCAAATACCCCGGCCGACATTGTTCCGGAAGGGAAAACACCCGAGGAAAATGTTGAGGTGCACCTTGAAGGAGACATTCCTGTGCTTCACGAAGGCGCAATGCCGCACTGGGATCTTGCGAAAAAATACGACATCATCGACTTTGAACTTGGGAACAAGATAACAGGCGCCGGCTTTCCGGTGTATAAAGGTAAAGGCGCCAGGCTGCAACGCGCGCTGATAAGCTATTTCCTGGATAAGAATACCGATGCGGGCTACAAGGAATACCAGGTGCCGCATTTGGTTAATGAGGCTTCCGGTTACGGCACGGGCCAGCTTCCTGACAAGGAAGGGCAGATGTACCATGCAGGCCTTGATGACCTGTACCTTATCCCAACGGCTGAGGTGCCGGTAACCAATATGTTCCGCGATGTGATATTGCAGGAAAATGAACTGCCGGTATTGTGTACGGGCTACACGCCGTGCTTCCGCAGGGAGGCGGGCTCCTATGGTGCACACGTAAGGGGGCTGAACCGACTGCACCAGTTTGATAAGGTAGAAATCGTGCGCATAGAGCATCCGGATAAATCATACGAAGCTTTGGACGGCATGGTAGAGCATGTTAAAACACTTCTCCAGGAACTGAAATTGCCCTACCGTATCCTTCGCCTTTGCGGTGGCGATATGGGTTTTGCATCTGCACTGACCTACGACTTTGAGGTATTCTCTACCGCTCAGGACCGTTGGTTGGAAATCAGCTCGGTATCGAATTTTGAAACGTTCCAGTCCAACAGGCTGAAACTGCGTTTTCGTGATAAGGATGGCAAGAACCACCTGGCACACACGCTAAACGGAAGCTCGCTGGCACTGCCAAGGGTACTGGCCGGGATACTGGAAAATTACCAGACTCCCGAAGGCATCGTAATCCCCGAAGTTTTACGCCCTTATACCGGATTTGATATAATAAATTAGTAGATTTGTGTAAAGGCACAAAAGGAACGCGGATGACGCGGATTTTGGCGAATGCCCGCAGATTTTATAAAATGATGCGGTACTATGCTAAATCAGTGTCATTTGCGTTTTTTATTTACCGGCAATTTGGCCGGATTATTGAGTATGTCCATAACGAATAGAAAACCCGTGGAGATCCGTGTCATACGCGTTCCAATCATTGCGATGAAAAAGATAATCACCATCATAGCCCTCTTGCTTACATTTGCCGCCTTCGCGCAAAACGAGCAGCTGGCGCAGAATTATTTTGAAAAAGGAGAGTTCGAGAAGGCGCTGGTCATTTACCAGGACCTGGAAAAGAAACAGCCCCATAATATCTTTTACGCGCAAAAGCTGGCGGCATGCTACCAACAGTTACAGCAGTATGCCAATGCCGAAAAGCTGCTGAAGGAAAAGTTGCAACGCATGGGGCAGCCTATGCTGTATGTGGAGCTGGGGTACAACTACCAGTTGCAAAAAGACATGCCAAATGCGGAAAAAAACTATAAGGCCGCGCTCGATGCCATAGCTGATAACCCGTCAAATGTATACAACGTCGCTTCTACCTTTGAACAAAAGGTGCTGCTGGAACAGGCAATAAAGGCTTATGCCAAAGCCGTGGAGGTTAACCCTAACCTGAATTTTGATTACCAGGTGGCGCTGTTGCAGGGGCAGTTGGGCAACGTGGAACTGATGATACAAAAGCTCCTGAGCTATGCCTACCATAACCAGCAGAACCTGATTGTGGTGCAAAACCAGTTGGTACGATTCATGAGCGAGGAAGGAGAAGAAAACCCGACGGCTGAGAGCGATAAAAGTTTCAATACCCTGTTGCGCAAGGCCCTTTTGCTGAATGTGCAAAAAACGCAGGACATTTTCTGGAACCAGTTCCTGAGCTGGTATTTTGTGCAGCAACGCGATTACGGCAAGGCATTCGTGCAGGAAAAAGCCATCTTTAAGCGCGACCCCGATACATTTTACAACATCGTGAACCTGGCTAAGCTGGCCGTTGAAGAAAACGAAGATGCCACTGCGAGAGAGATACTCAACTTTATACTTCAAAATACTACCGACCCTGAGTTGCAGATGCAGTCGCATTATTACCTATTATCAATGGATATAAAAGCGGCGCAGGAGAAAGACCACCCCGCAATCAGGCAGCTTATAGATGCACTGCTCAGCCAGTATGGTGTGAGCCCGTACTCTCTCGACCTGCAATTACTCAAGGCTGATTTTGAGGCATTCCATCTTAAAGATACCGGTGCGGCAATTGCTACGCTTAATAAAACGCTGGAACTGCAGCTCAACAAATACCAGCAGGCACAGGTAAAGATGAAGCTGGCCGATGTGTTGCTGCTTGATGAAAAATTCAACCAGGCCATCATCTATTATGCGCAAATCGAGGAAGACCTCAAGAACGACGCTGTGGGTCACGACGCCAGCCTGAAAATGGCAAAAAGCAGCTATTATAAGGGCGATTTTGAATGGGCTCAAAAGCAATTCAAGGTATTGAAATCATCAGTGTCGCAACTAATTGCCAATGACGCTTTGGAAATGTTCCTGCTGATTACCGACAATACCGTAGAAGACAGCACTCAAACCGCACTGAAGAAATTTGCCCGTGCCGACTTTAAGCTCTACCAAAATAAGAAGGCCGATGCCCTGGCAGGATTTAAGGAACTGCTCAGCGACCCGACCAAAAGCATACAGGATATTACCCTGTTGCGCATGGGCGAACTCTACCAAAGCATGGGCCAGTACCCCCAGGCATTGGAATCCTACCAAAAGATCATCGACAACTATAAAGAAGGGATTTATGTAGACGAGGCGCTGTTTTTCTCGGCCGAGATCTATAACAAAAAGCTCTCCGACCCGGAAAAGGCCAAGCCACTCTACGAAAAAGTGCTGTTTGAACACGAGGACAGCATTTACTTCATTGAGGCCAGAAAGCAGTTCAGGCAGTTGCGCGGGGATACAAATAGTTAGCGATATGAGCAACCGGGATACGCTTGTTTCAATTCTGTTACTACTGTTTTTATACCTAGTGCCGTTGGTTATTTTGCTGAGGCATTATAACCTTTTCAGGAAGCGCTCGTATGGGAATTTTGTGCGCGTGCCAAATGGTACGATAGCGGCCTACATTATTCTTGCGGTCCTGTTTTCCTCATAGGGAATGTTTGTGGCCCCCTTGTTGAAGACCCAGAATACCCTACTGCCGATGATGATATGCTACTGGCTTCAGTACTATTATTTTTCATTATGCCGGTGCTTGTTATTTTCCTGCCGTTATTGCTTTTGGTCAACATCATAAATTCTGTAGTTGGCAAGAAGGATAAAACTTTGGACACTGAAATTTTACCATAAAATTATTAGCCCATAATTGCCTTACACCCTATCTTTGTTAACAGTTTTTGTTCAGATAAACAAATAAACCCATCAACAAACAACATCGATATGATCATCTACAACGTTACCATCAACATAGACGACAGCGTGCACGACAAATGGTTTTCCTGGATGATGGAAAAGCACATCCCCGAAGTAATGGAGACCGGAAAGTTCTTCAAGGCCAAGATAGTCAAGGTGCTTATTGTGGAAGAGATGGGCGGCACGACATATGCCATACAGTATTTTGCCGAAAGCATGGAAAAACTGCAGGCCTACTATAATGAGGATGCACCAAGGCTGAGGGAAGAAGGCGCAAGGCTGTTTGGCGACAAAATGCTGGCCTTCCGTACCGAGATGGAGCTGATCAAAGAGTTTAAGATGGTATAACATAGAGCCTTCGGGTAGTTTTCAAAAATGGATAAAGTAAAAGCCAAAAAGCACCTCGGGCAGCATTTCCTGAAGGACGAAAGCATAGCAAAAGACATTGCTGACACCTTAACCGGAAATGGCTACAGCAAGGTGCTCGAGATAGGCCCCGGTATGGGAGTACTTACCAAGTACCTGCTTGAAAAAGATATTGAAACCTGGGTCATTGAGATCGACACCGAATCGGTAGAGTACCTCAATGCGCATTACCCCAAGCTGCACGGCAAGATTCTTTCGGAAGATTTCCTGAAGTATAACATCAGCAATTCGTTTGGCAATGAGCCGTTTGCCATCATTGGCAATTTTCCCTATAATATTTCTACGCAAATCGTTTTCAGGGCACTGGAACTGCGCGACCGCATACCTGAGTTTTCAGGCATGTTCCAAAAGGAGGTTGCCGAGCGTATCTGCGAAAAGAAAGGCAGCAAGGCTTATGGCATCCTTTCAGTACTGGTGCAGGCGTTTTATGATGCCGAATATTTATTTACCGTTCCGGAACACGTTTTCAATCCGCCGCCAAAGGTGAAGTCGGGCGTGCTGCGGCTGATCCGCAAAGAGAATTTCCATCTTTCTGTCGATGAGAAATTGTTTTTCAACGTGGTAAAAACCGCCTTCAACCAGCGCAGGAAAACACTTCGTAACAGTTTAAAAACCTATAACCTGTCGGATAATTTAAAGGAAGATAGTATCTTTGACCTCCGCCCCGAACAGCTTTCGGTGGAGCAATTCATAGAACTTACCCAAAAGATAGCGGCCAATGGAATTTAAGATCAGTAAGGATTTTATTGCCCAGATTGAGCAATATATAAGTGAAAACCGCGAGCAGGAACTCCAGAACCTGCTCCAGGACATCCATACTGCTGACATTGCCGAGATCATGGATGAGCTGGACAGCAGCGAGGCCAGCTATATCTTCCATATCCTGGACAGCGAAAAGACCTCCGAGATTCTTCTTGAGCTTGATGAGGAGAGCCGTGAAAAAATATTAAAAGACCTTTCGCCAAAGGAGATCGCCGAAGAGCTCGACGAAATGAGCACCGACGATGCCGCCGACATCATTGCCGAACTTCCGGCTGACATGAAGGAAGAGGTTATCCAGGAACTTGCTGATGACGAGCACGCCAAGGATATTGTCGACCTCCTTCGCTACGATGAAGATACTGCGGGTGGGCTTATGGCCAAGGAACTCGTAAAGGTAAACGAGAACTGGAACGTGCTTACCTGCGTGCGCGAAATGAGGGTACAGGCCGAGAACGTACAGCGCGTACATTCAATATATGTGGTGGATGACGAGGAGAGGCTGAAAGGCCGCCTGTCGCTGAAGGATCTTTTGGTGACCTCTACCAAGACCCCAATCAGTGAGGTATACATCAAAAAAGTAGACTTTGTAAAGGTGACTACGCCCGATGTTGAGGTGGCGCGCATCATGCAGAAGTATGACCTTGAGGCCATCCCGGTAATTGATGAGCTGGGCAGGCTCGTAGGGCGCATTACTATCGATGACATCGTAGACGTGATTAAGGAAGAAGCCGACAAGGATTACCAGCTCGCTGCGGGTATCTCGCAGGACGTTGAAGCTGATGACAGTATCCTCGAGCTTACCAGAGCCCGCCTTCCCTGGCTGGTACTGGCACTGCTGGGTGGTTTTGTTTCCGTTAAAGTCCTCGGCATATTTGAACCCGCAATGAAAAACCATGGTGAGCTGTTCTTCTTTACGCCGCTCATTGCAGCAATGGCGGGCAATGTGGGCGTTCAGTCTTCGGCGATCATCGTGCAGGGCCTTGCCAACAATACCATCAGCGGGTCGCTGTGGAACCGCCTGGTGAAGGAAGTCCTGCTTACGCTCTTCAACGGTTCCATACTGGCCGCCATACTCATACTGGGCAGCCATTTTCTACTGGACGAAACCTACATCTTAGGCCTTACTGTGGGCATTTCGCTGATTACGGTTATCGTAATCGCTTCATTGATAGGTACTTTTGTGCCGATACTCCTCAATAAGTTTGGTGTAGACCCCGCTTTGGCCACCGGGCCCTTCATTACGACCAGCAATGACATCTGCGGGATATTGATCTACTTTTCGATTGCGAAAATGATATTGGGCTTCTGAAATTTATCATACCCTAAAATACCCCAAAAAGGGCATTTTAGTGGAATTCTTGGGTTCCTGCGTGATGATTTTAGGGTATATGAATGTGATTTTAGGGGTTAGAAAGGGGGAATTTTAGGTAGTCCTTCTTAATGGTTGAAAAATACGACTTTTGTTACCAATTTTTTCTTCTTAAAAAGTATCTAAAATAGAATTGCTTCTCATTTGTTTTCGATTGACTCCTTATCGAGATTTATTCCTGAAAGATTTTGAAAGATCACTTTGTGGACCTTTGCGCCTTCTTTGTGTAACTTTGCGTAACAACGGATAACCCTGAACCATGAACCCTAAACCCGGAACCATAAAGATCCTCCATATTGACTCCAACCACCCCACCCTTTGGGCACAGCTCGAAGAAGCCGGCTTCATCAATGAGGCCGACTACAAATCGACTAAAGCTGAAGTAGAAGCGAAGATAGCCGGGTACCATGGCATCGTGATCCGCAGCCGGTTCGATATCGACAGGCAGTTCCTCGATGCGGCGGCCAGCCTGCAGTTTATAGCCCGCGTAGGGGCAGGGCTGGAGAGTATCGATTGCGGGTATGCCGCCGAAAAAGGCATCCACCTGATTGCCGCGCCCGAGGGCAACCGCAATGCCGTGGGCGAGCAGGCGCTGGGCATGCTCCTGTCGCTCTTCAACAACCTGAACAAGGCCGACAGGGAGATACGCAAGGGGCAATGGGTGCGCGAAGGCAACCGCGGGCATGAGCTGGACGGCAAGACCGTGGGCATCATCGGGTACGGGAACATGGGCAAATCGTTTGCCAAAAAGCTGAGGGGATTTGATGTTGAAGTACTATGCTACGACATTAAGCCGTTTGTGGGCAATGCCAATGCCAAACAGGTTTCGCTGGAAGAGCTGCGGGAAAAAGCCGACGTGCTGAGCCTGCACACACCCCACACGCCCGAAACACACCGCATGGTCGATGCCGGTTTCATCGATGCGTTTAAAAAACCGTTTTGGCTTATCAATACGGCCCGTGGCAAAAGCGTGGTGACGAAAGATCTGGCCGAAGCGCTCAAATCTAAAAAGATACTGGGTGCGGCATTGGACGTTTTAGAATATGAAAAATCATCGTTCGAACAATTGTTTACTACCGACATCCCAGAGGCATTCCAATACCTGCTGGACTCGGATAACGTGCTGTTATCGCCCCACATCGCCGGGTGGACGTTCCAGAGCCATGAGCGCCTGGCGCAGGTGATCGCCGACAAGATAAAGGCAGTGTGCCTTAAATAAGCCACATAGATGAAAAAAAAGATTATTACCGCAATTGTGCTGGCGCTTCTGTTTTCATGCAAAGATGACAAGAAGGCTGAAATAAAATCGGAAACTGTCATCACAACCAGCAAAGCTAAGCCCGAACTTGCTGATCCCGGAATTGCTGAATACTACGACACTCATCATGAAACTATAGGCGGATGGCTTAAGATTGGAGTGGATGCCAGCCGGGTTATCGAAAATTTCGGGAACGACTATAATGCTGCTGAGGGTGAAATATCCCAGGTTAACGGGATGTACTGGCAGGAATGGGACTATCCTGACAACGGGGTTACGCTGTTAATGGAATCGGAAAATGCTGAAAGCCAAAAAAGCGTAATCCAGATCACCTTATATAAACCTTCGCGATTACAAACTTCCCGCGGCATAGCAATTGGCTCCTCTGCAGGCGATGTGCGTAAAGCCTATGCAGATGTCATTAATAATAAAGAATCATCAGGTCAAAGCATTGTTGCAGGTTCGATATATTCGGGAGTAATTTTTACGATTGCCGACAATGCCGTATCAGAAATCTTCATTGGTGCGGCAGTTGAATAATTTAGCGAAAAGCTAAGGATAACAGATACTCCAGCTTGTTATAAATATATTGTTTGTTACATCAAAAAGCCACTTCTTTACACAACTCTTAATTAATTGTTAATTGAATAAAATACAGTTTTTTTGGTAATATTTAAAGTATATATTTGGTTATAAGTTAAAATATAATTAAAAAGAGCTTTGGTTAAAAAAATAAATGTACTCGGCATTGACGATCATGCCGTTGTACTCGAGGGCTACCATTCTATTTTTAGGAGCCTCGATGGGTTCGATGAAGTAAGGTTTACCAAAGCTCATGATTGCCGGTCGGGCAGTGAGGTTATATATACGCACAAGGATGACCCTTTTGATGTTGCGGTATTGGATTACAGTATGCCGCCTTTTCCGGAAAAGCACCTGTATTCCGGCGAAGATATGGCAATGCTGCTGAGGCAGGCCATGCCCTCTTGTAAAATCATCATGATGACCATGCACAATAACATAAGCGTATTGAGTAGCATCCTGGAAAAAGTAAGGCCGGAAGGGTTTATAAATAAAAGCGATTGTTCGTGCACTGAACTCATGGAGGCCTTTAAGGCCGTACTGCAGGGCGCTACCTATTTTTCTGAAACCGTGGCCGCCTTTATGGCACGGCAGGAAAGCGGGATGCTGCTGGAGGAGCTCGACATTAAGATTATCCTTCTCCTGGCCAATGGCATCAAGACCTGTAACCTCAATAAATACATTCCCCTTTCTGAAAGCAGCATCGAAAAACGGAAGTACCGCATTAAGCGCCTCCTTAACATTAGTGGCGGCGATGAGGAGCTCATACGCAGGGCCAGGGCATTGGGGTATATTTAGTATGACATGCCTCTGCCAGGGTGCAAAAAAAACATTAATCTTCTTAATTAACCATAATATTTAATTAATAGATATTAACAATTATGCGTTTATTATATTTTTTTAACCAGTTTGTTAGATATATTTAAATATTTTTAGTAGTAAATGAATGTTATTTGTGATTGGATTCCTTTTCTGTTCACAATTTTTTTTATCACTGTTAATTGCGGAAAAACCGTAATTAATTGTCATTTATTTTTTCCAACTTTACTACAAGCCTGCTTCAATAATCACAGCATACAGGCCTACACGGCTTGTATGCCATTTTAATAATACCTTATGAAACCATTTTTAGCAGTAATTTTATTTATAAGTATATGGGCCTATCCCCAAAAATCGGGAATTGTTACCTATCGGGGTTTTTACACGGCGACACAGCTTACCGAAGAATTTAAGAAGAAGGACCCGTCGGCCTACCGAGACCAGGCGGAATATGAAGAAATAGCCAGGACACTTCGTTTTGAGATGCATTTTTCAAATAACGAATCATTCTTCAGCATGGTGGAGGGACTGCCTGCCGACAGCTACGACGAAACGAATGTGAGCATTGCGCAAAGCAAATTTTATGGACTGGACAGCTTTTACAATAACCTCGCTACTGACGAAAGCCTGGAGCTGGCCAATATCATGGACCGGATCGTGCTCATTGAGAAAAAAATATCAGAAACCGGATGGCAGCTTACCGATGAAACAAAAATGATAGACGGCTATAAATGCTATAAAGCAACTACCGAATATAAATACCACTGGAACGGTAAAGACCGGTCATGGCCCGTAACCGCGTGGTATGCGCCATCCATTCCCATTGACCTGGGCCCGTTGCGTTATGCCGGTTTGCCGGGGCTGATACTTGAACTGAGCGAAGGCTATTGTTCCTGGGTTGTTGAAAGGATCGACCTTAGTCCTAAAAAGAAGATAAAGGTAGCCCGCCCCAAAAGCGGTGAAGCAATGACACAGGAGGAACTGGATAGCCAAACGGACAAAATGAAAAAAGACATAATGGGAAATTAGCCAGGAAATGAAACAGCGCCAAATTGTACTGATACTTTTTTTTATTTGCAGTCATTCTTTTGCACAAGTAAGCGAAGGTACCATTCACTACAGGGTAGTGGTGGGTACTGACGAGCTTTTTGAAAAACTGGATAAAGAGATCAGGGACCAGTACATAAAAGAAAAGGAATCAGAAAAATACATATTGGAATTTAATAAAAACGAATTTGTATATTACCTTGTTCCCGGGTTGTCTGTAAATTCAGACAGGGTGGCAAGGGAAGTAGTATATTATAAAAATAAGGACAGCCTGTACAGCCTGCGCCCGGTAGATGATGAAGATTTCGGGAAGCTGCTGATTAAGGAGTCGCGGGATACCCAATGGCAACTGCATAACGAAACCAAAATGATAGGCCGGTACAAATGCTATAAAGCAACAGCCGAACTGGTAAGGGATAATGGTAAATATGGCGTATTCAGGTTTCCGGTTATTGCCTGGTATGCGCCCGAAATACCGCTGCCGTATGGGCCGCTTGGGTATGGCGGGCTGCCGGGACTCATACTCGAACTGCAGGAACGCAATGTGGTGTATGGGGCAGCTGCGATTGATTTTAAAATTGACCGGAAAAATTCGAAGCTGCAAAAGCCATCCCGCAAAGGCCGGAAATTGTGGACACAGGAAGAATACAATGCCAACATCCAAAAGCTGATGGAGGGCGTGTATAAAGAATAAAGGCCGTGCCGGAATGTGGGATTCTAATTATAATCCGCAAAAATGATTTTTAAACACCACCTTCCTGATACTGGTTATCAAACTCATGGGCAGTACCTGCCGTTACGGTAACTGCGCACGGAATTATGAATTTAATGGTACGACTCTTTTTTGCTATCTTTTGTTTCTGCTACTGCACAGCACAGGCGCAAACGCTGTCTTTTACAGGCGTGGTTAGCGACACGCTGGAGATGCCGCTGGAAAATGCCAATGTGATCGCCAAACCGCTAAAGGAAGGACTGCAATTGAAATTTGCCATTGCCGACCATAAGGGCCGCTACCGGCTGGAACTCGAAAAGCAGGTGCCGTATGAAATTACCGTGTCCTATCTCGGTTTTTTGGATGAAACCTTCCTGCTGGAGCCGGATGCTGCAGCAACTTCCCATAACTTTTTACTGAAGCCCTCCAGCGAAAACCTGAAGGAAATCATTATCGATTACGAGATTAAGCCCGTAATTGTAAAAAAAGACACGCTGGTATATGATATAGGGAGCTTTGCTTCGGGTAATGAGCGAAAGATGAAGGATATCCTGGCCAAACTGCCCGGTGTAGAGGTGGGAAAAGACGGATCGGTTACCGTACAGGGTAAAAGAGTGACCCAGATGCTGGTGGAGGGGCAGTCGTTTTTTGGCGGCGGGTCCAAACTGGCGGTGGAGAACATTCCTGCAGATGCCCTGGACAAAATTGAAGTGATCGACCACTTTACCGAGGTAGGCTTCATGAAAGAGGTGTCCGACAGCGAAGAGCTTGCCATGAACGTAAAACTGAAGGAAGATAAAAAGAAATTCATGTTTGGCGACATTGAGGCAGGCGCGGGCAACGACAGCTTTTACCTTGCCCACGCGGCATTGTTTTATTACAGCCCCAAAACCAACCTGAGCTTTATAGGCGATGCGAACACCATAGGGCAACGTGTTTTTTCGTTTGACGACCTTGTGCGGTTTGAGGGCGGAAGGAGCAAATACCTTACCGGAAGGAAGTCGCTGGGCAACCTGTACAGCTTTACCGATGACAATACGGATGTGGTGCAAAACAGGGCCCAGTTTGCCGCGCTCAACTTTAGCCACCGCCTTTCCGATAAGCTTTCGGTATCCGGGTTCGGCATTTTTTCCAAAATTTTTACCGGATCGTTGGTAGAGAGCGAAGTCCAGTACCTCCAAAATGATGTGCCCATTGTCGAGGAACGGCTGTTTAAAAGCAGCAACAGGCCCCTGCTGGGAGCGGGCAACATTAAGCTCGACTACGACCGCGGGGCAAAGGAGAAGATTTATTATAACGCCCAATACCAGTCGGCAAACAACGATTTTGAAAGTACGCTTACCTCGGTAATCAATAATAACGCTACCGTTTTTGAAACTTTTCGCCACGCCGACAACAATTCATTTAAGCAGTACCTGGAGTGGCATAAAGGCTACAATGATGCCCATACGGCCACGTTTGTGGTAAACCATGCCTACGACAAAAACACACCGCGCAATGCGTGGGTTACCAACCGGGAGTTCCTTCCCGGGCTTATACCGTTGCAGGAAGACGACCTGTACAATGTGCAACAGCTTAAGGCGGTTGAAGGCAACAGCATCGACGCGCTGGTAAAGCACTATTGGATCATTGACAATTTCAACCATCTGTACAGTGTTATCGGCAACAATCTGGGCACTACGGCGCTGGATGTTACGGAGCGCCAGGTGCTAACCGACGGCACTGTGAACGATTTTAGCGATGCCGGGTTTGGAAATGACGTGTACTACCGCCTAAACGACGCCTACGTGGGCATGGAATACAAGTTTAAATTCGGAAAGCTGGTCAACCGCCCGGGGCTGTATTACCACTGGTACCACCTGTCTACACATCAGCCGGATAACGATTATAAGCTGTCCCGGTGGCTGCTGCAGCCGCAATGGACAAGCGAATATGAGTTTAACAAATCCGAGTCGCTACGGCTAAACTACCGCCTTGCCAACTCATTTCCTGATGCCGAAAACCTGGCAGAGCGGTATATGCTGCAAAGTTATAATGCGGTATACCGAGGCAACGCCTTCCTTCGTAACGAACGGTACCACGCGGCCAGCCTTTCCTACAGCAAGATGAACATGTACCGTGGCCTGGTGGTGAGCGGCAGTGCATCGTTCTCGAAAAAAGTACGCACGCTGCGCAACGAAGTGGTAGTGCAGGAAATTGTAAGCGACGGCGCAGTGCAGGTAAGCCAGTTTACCACCCCGGTGCTTACAGGCAATCCGGAAACGCGCTGGAGCCTTTCGGGCGCCGTACAGAAGAAAATTTATAACTTCAGTGTGGGGGCAAATGCACGCCTGGGCTGGTTTGAATATTTCCAGACACTCAACGGGCTTGAAACCGCCAACAACAGGAACAGCCAGGATGTGGGCCTATCGCTCAAAACAGCCAAAAAAGAATGGCCGTATGTATCGCTTGCTTATGCCAAAGGCTTCAGCCAGTTCCGTAGCGTGCAGGATACCGATTTCATGACCGATACGTTTGAAGCGGATTTCGACTACGAATTTGCGCCGGGCTGGGTGGTGAGGGGCAATTATACCTATTTCAATAACTCCAATACCGAAGGACAGGAGAGTTCCTACCGTATTGCCCATGCATCCGTAGCCTACCAGGTAAAGGACTCCCCGTGGGGATTTGAGCTAAGGGCAAATAACCTCCTCAACGACCGGAGCAAAGAAACCAGCAGCTTTTCTGATTATACCATCACCAACCAGGTAACTTATATCTTACCGCGCGTCGTACTGTTTACCGTCCGGTATAAGCTATAACAGGCTGCTGAAGGCATAACCCGTAAGGCGCGCCAGCTTTTCCGCGCGTACCGTTTTCCCTTCGTTTCCTGACGGCGCAAAGGCCGGTAGCGGTAGCCCCATTTCATTAGCTTTACCTGTATAGTAGTCCATCCGCGAAGGGTGGAAAGGCGCTACGCCATTAAACACCCCGCCCCAAATGTTTTGCCGGATGAGGGATAGTATAATGCCCACACAGTCGTCCCGGTGGATGAGGTTGATGGGGGCATCAGGATCGGGCAGGTTTTCCCTTCCGGCAAGGTGGTACACAGGATGCCTCTCGCCGCCAACCAATCCGCCAAAGCGCAGTATTGTGGTTTGGAAATTGGCATTCGCCAAAAGCATCTTTTCCGCTTCCAGCAGCTGCTTCCCGTTATCGCTGTCGGGTAAAGGCAGGGTATCTTCGGTAACTAACCCCTGGTTGTTTCCGTATACCGAAATGGAGCTTACAAACACCACTTTTTTTATCCCCGACTTCTCAATGTGCGGCATTAAAACCTGAATCTTATCCGTAAAATCCCCCTCCTTCAATTTCGGCGGGATGTCGATGATGAGGATATCGGCATCCGCCAAAAAGCCATCGGCACCGCCCTGTAAAGCAGTTGTGCTGAGGGAAAGGACATACGGTTCAATTCCGGCATCTGCCAAAGCAGGAAGTTTTTCGGGCGTGGTGGTCGACCCTTTTACGGTAAAGCCATCAGCGATCATTGCCTGCGCCAGGGGCAGCCCCAGCCATCCGCAGCCTAATATTGATGCTTTCATGAGGAAATGTCTTTTTTTACCAAAATGAAATAATCATTTTCCAATGGCATGTATCCCTGTTCGTACACAAAAAAATAGGTATTGCCGGTCTTGGTGTTCAGCAGGCTGGTAAAGTAGGTAAAGTCAAAGCCCATCGATGCCATTTTGGCCCTTGTGGTTTTGGTCTTGCCCTCCACATTCAGCTCGGCCAGTATGCGGTAATTTTTGCGCAGCCGGTTGTTGATGTTCCGCATGTAGTTGTTGCTGTCCTTATTGATCTTGTTGTTCCAGGCATTGCGGCAGGCATCGCTGCAAAACTTCTTGTCTTCGCGGCCTATTATCTTTTCGCCGCATTCGGGGCAATTGCGCGTCATTTGCTTGTACGGGTTTTGGGTTTGCTTTCCTGCACCTCAGGCTTCGGTTGGGCTGCGGGATGCTTTTTTATTTTGTACAGGTCCTGCCTGCGGTCTTTTAGTATGCGTACGCTGCCAAACTCATGGAGTTCCTTCAGCAGGTCCAGGTCCACATCCACGATAATGGTCATTTCGGTATTCGGTGTGGCTTCGGCCTTGATGCCATTCGACGGGAACGAGAAATCCGATGGCGTGAATACCGCCGTTTGCGCATACTGTATGTCCATGTTGTTTACGCCCGGCAGGTTGCCCACACACCCGGCAATGGCTACGTAGCATTCGTTCTCAATCGCGCGGGCCTGTGCGCAGTGCTTTACGCGGGTGTAGCCGTTTTGCGTATCGGTAAGGAAGGGCACGAACAGTATTTCCATGCCCTCATCGGCCATCAGGCGCGACAGTTCGGGAAACTCCACGTCATAGCATATCATGATGCCTATCTTGCCGCAGTCGGTATCAAAGGTCTTGATCTCGTTGCCGCCCACCATGCCCCAGTAGTTCACCTCGTTGGGGGTAATGTGTATCTTGGTGTACATCTCAAACGTACCGTCGCGCTTGCACAGGAAGCCCACGTTATACAGGTTGCCGTCCTCAACCATGGGCATGCTGCCGGTAATGATATTGATGTTGTAGGATATGGCCATTTCCTGGAAACGCTTGCGTATGGGTTCGCAGTAGCGGGCAATCTCACGGATGGCATCGGCTTCGGACAGATGGTTGAAGTCGGCCATCAGCGGGGCCACGAACAGCTCGGGAAACAGGGCAAAGTCGCTCCCGTAACCCGACACCGCATCGATAAAAAATTCGGCCTGCTCAAACAGCGCCTCCACATTGGCCAGCGGGCGCATCTGCCACTGTACCAACCCGAGGCGGATAACGCTTTTGCGGGTATTGATGAGCACTGGGTCTTTTTCGTAATAAATGTTGTTCCACTCCATCAGCACGGCATAGTCCTGCGAGTTCTTGTCGCCCTCGAGGTAGTTGCGCATCACCTTTATCACGTGGAAATCGTTGCTCAGCTGGAACGCCAGCACGGGATCGTGTATCTCCTTGAGGCGTACCCTTTCGATGTATTCCTTCGGGGTCAGGTCATCGCCATGCTCGTTATAGCCGGGCATCCTTCCCGCAAAAATGATGGAACGCAGGTTGAGCTGCTCGCACAGTTCCTTTCGCGCGTCATACAGGCGTCGGCCCAGGCGCAGCCCCCGGTATTCTGGGTCGATGAACACGTCGATGCCATACAGCACCTCGCCGTCGTAGTCGTGGGTATCGAAGCTGTAATTGCCGGTTATCTTTTCGTAGGTGTGGTTCATCGTCGCCTTTTTATGGTCAACGATGAGCGAAAGTGCCGACCCGACAACTTTGCCGTCTACCAATACTACGAGCTGCCCTTCGGGGAATATCTTCAGCAGGCGCTTGATGTCCTTTTCGTCCCAGTAGGGCTGGTCCATTTCCATGTCGGCCGGTTTGTAGGCGTGCTGCATGGTCATGCGGAGTTCTTTATAATCTTCTATACGGAGGTTGCGGAGTTCTACCTTTGAGATTTCTGTTTGCATAACTAATTCTTATGTATCATTATCATTGCTGCTATTTGTTTTTCAAATTGAGCAGTTTCTATTTCTTTCTTCCAGTAAGGTTTATTCTCAATGAATTTTTCCCAGTTTTCCGAATGTTTATTAAAGTTTGCGGTACCGTTTTGTTTATCAAGATAAGCAATGGCAGTAAGTACATCTTGCTGGTCAAACCATAGATCGGGCTGTTTTAAGTAATAATCCAAATAAGTGTTGAGGTAACCCACACTTCCTGGTGTATTAAAATAAGCCATTACCTTAGCATACATAGTCCCGGCATAACAAACCTCACTTTTAAGCAGGTGGACTCCTATTATATCTATAAACTCCGGCCTGTTTGTAATGGCGGCAAAATAAGCGCCCACCTGCCTTGTACGCCAGTTGAAATCTCCCAGACAGTTTTCAATTACATCTTTTGTAATCGTTGGCTTTAGGTCGCATATTTGAGAAATCCAGTCGTCATCCGTACGTTCGAGATTCATATAATAAGGAATAATCCATTTATCTATGAACTCCTGAGTCAATTCTGCGTCGTTTTTAAAAGAAATCATATCAGCAAAAGGAGTTGTATGCACTACTGTCGCACCTGCTACATGCGCCTTTAATTTTTCGAGATCATTGTTTACCATAGAAAATGAATATGCTATAAATATACAGAAATTTTTCCGTTTACAAACGTTTGTATGCGCATAGTGGCGTTTAACAGCCTGTTTAACATAGTTTAACAGGAATTTCTTTTTTAAGGGGGTTTAAAGTGTTAAATTGCGTTTTTTACAATTTAAAACAGAAAAAATGATAAAAATTCAACAATACTCAGGAAATAGGGTGATGAGTTTATCAAAACAGGAAACTTTAGTCAATTTTTTATATAAGAGCCTTGAACAATATGGCGATCCGAAAGCCGATATCGACAAGGCCATCAATTATGCATTGGGCCGCCTCTACACAGATACCCGCACAGGCGGGCTGGTACTCGTGGCGGAACACGAAGGCGAGATAGCAGGCGCGGTGGTAATCAACGAAACCGGGATGGGAGGGTACATACCCGAAAACATACTGGTGTATATAGCCACCGACCCGAATTTGCGCGGCAAAGGCATAGGAAAACAGCTGATGCACAAAGCCCTGGAATGTAGCCAGGGCGACGTGGCCCTGCATGTAGAAGCAGACAACCCCGCAAGAAGACTTTATGAAAGCCTCGGCTTTACCAACAAATACCTCGAGATGAGGTACAAAAAAACAGACTAATGGCATTTATAACGCTTAATGAGCAAAAGCTAAAACACAATTTTGACCACCTGAATGCTTTTTTTAGCCACCACGGCATCGAATGGTCGGCAGTGACAAAGATCCTGTGTGGCAACGAAAAATACCTTACCGCCCTGTTGAACATGGGCATAAGCCAGTACTCGGATTCCCGCATCAGCAACCTTAAGACCATAAAAGCCATTGACAGCAGCGCGCAGACTATTTATATAAAGCCGCCGGCCAAAGGGGTGATAAAAGATGTGATAAAATATGCGGATATCAGCATGAATACCGATATCCGGACCATAGAAAGGCTCTCGCAGGAGGCGCAAAAGCAAAACGTCATCCATAAGATCATAATTATGATCGACCTCGGCGAACTCCGTGAAGGGGTTATGCGCGACGACTTCATCGCCTTCTATGCCAAGGTGTTCGAATTGCCGAATATCGAGATTACGGGACTTGGCACCAACCTTTCCTGTTTATACGGCGTGCTGCCCAACAACGACAAGCTGATCCAGCTCAGCCTGTACAAGCAGCTGGTAGAGGCAAAATTCAACGTAAGCATTCCCTACATATCCGGGGGTTCCTCGGTTACCATACCCCTGGTAAAGCAGGGCCTTATCCCGAAAGGGATCAACCATTTCCGGATTGGCGAAACGCTGTTCATGGGCAATGATGTGTACAACAACGAGCCTTTTGACAGCATGGAAAATAATGTTTTCAGCCTGTACGCCGAAATCATCGAGCTGTACGAAAAGCCCCTGGTGCCTTCGGGCGAAATGGGCACCAACCTGGAGGGAAAGACCACGGAATTTGATAAGGACAATTACGGCAAAACGACCATCCGGGCCATTATAGACATCGGGCTGCTCGACATCGACATGAAGCACCTGGACCCCACCGATACTGCCATACAGTATGCGGGGGCAACTTCGGACATGGTGGTGCTCAACCTGGGCGATAACCCCAAAGGCTATAAAGTAGGCGACGTGATCGAATTTACAATGGACTACATGGGCATTGTAAGGATCATGAATTCACAGTATATCGAAAAACGGATTGTGTAGGTAGGAGCTACAATAATAACGATTTCACTTAGTAACTGTCTAAATTTTCTGAATTAAAAAATTAACCACATAGGTACATAGCTTTTAGCTGTCGGGTATAGAATGTAATTAAGGGACACAGAGCCTGAAGCTTTGCTTCACTATATACGCCTGTTACATTATTAAGGAGCTATAAAGCCTATGTACCTATGTGGTTAAATGAATTTTTAGACAGTTACTGAACGGATTACACAAGGCAGCAGTGCTTTGTGTAATTTTTTTTTGCCTTAGCAGATGGTTAGTTTAGTTCTGCTTGTAAGCGTTTACAAACGGCTACAACCGATTTTAAACAGTTAACAACCGGATAAAATTTGGCGCCTGCCGCAACTTTGCCCTGTTGAAACTATGATACGGTTTCTTCAGTTGCACGATAAAGATAACGATAACCATTAAATTACTACACGCCATGAATGCATTAAAAAACAAAGTACAGCTGATAGGGAATGCGGGGTCCGACCCGGAGATCAAAACCTTTGAAGGCGGCAAAAAGCTGGCACGGTTTACCCTGGCCACCAACGAAAGCTACACCAACGACAAGGGCGAGAAGATAACCGACACGCAGTGGCACACGCTCACCGCCTGGGGGAAGACCGCGGCCGTCATAGAGAAATATGTTACCAGGGGTAAAGAGCTCGCCATAGAGGGCAAGCTGACGCATCGCAGCTACGACGACAAAAACGGCGAGAAACGCTACATTACCGAAGTCGTTGTTAGTGACGTGCTGCTGTTTGGTAAATAGCAGGGCGGCTGTGGGGAATGGCCACCTTTGCTGAAGGGGCTGCCTGTGCACGGGCAGCCTTTGTTTTTTTATAGTGAGTAGAAATGTTAGAGTGGAATGTGTCACGCCCTGTTGGCACGTCTCGCTCCCCTTTCCTTTGGAGAGGGGCCGGGGGAGAGGATTAAACGGCATGAGTGAAGTTCTTCCCTATCCCACGGAGGGGTGCCCGCCGCGGCGGGTAGGGTGGTTTATCATTTCCTCAAATAGAATTGGTAACCCATCCTCATTTCGGCTACGTAACCCTCCGTTTAGGCTACATCCGGCCACACCTTGCTGCCGACCTTTGTACCATAATCTTAAATACTAAAAATCATGTCAGATCAAAAAACAAAGGTTTGGTTCATCACAGGCGCATCACGCGGGTTTGGCCGTATATGGGCCGAAGCGGCATTAAAGCGCGGCGATAAGGTAGCTGCAACAGCACGCAAATTAGAAAGTATAGCAGCCCTTAAAGAAACGTTTGGCGACAATGTGCTTACCCTGGAGTTGGATGTTACTAATGCCGCGCAGGCCAGAGAAGCCGTGCAGCAGGCCCATGCCCATTTCGGCAGGCTGGATGTGGTGCTCAACAACGCGGGCTACTCGCTGGTAGGCACCATAGAGGAAGCCCCTGCCGACGATGTAAGGGCCATGTTTGACACCAATATTTTCGGCGCCGTTATCGTAATACAGGCGGCCTTGCCATTGCTCAGGGAACAGGGCTACGGCCACATACTGGGCACATCGAGCAACCTGGGGCATGTAACGCTGCCGGTAATCGGGTATTACGCGTCGTCAAAATGGGCATTTGAGGCCATACACGAAAGCCTGGCGCTGGAGGTAAAGCAGTTTAATATAAAAGTAACCATCATTGAGCCCGGGGCTTATGCCACTGAATTCGGCACGCCGGAATCGCTGAAGTTTGCGCCGTCAATGGACATATACGACGGCTTTAAGGCTAACTTTTTCGAAAGCCTCCAAAACATGGAGCGCGGCAATCCTGCGGCAACGCCGGACAGCCTGTTTAAGGCGGTAGATGCGGAGAACCCGCCATTGCGCCTGTCGCTGGGCAGCAACAACCTCCCTTGGGTGCGCGGTGCCTATGCCGAACGCATGGCCGAATGGGAAGCCTGGGAAGAGGTGGCAATCGCCGCGCAGGGCAATTAAGGGTTTTGCCACGGATTACACGAATTGCACCTACGAATTTGTCGTGAACAAAATTTAACCACATAGGCACATAGTTTTAAAGTTATTTATCGATGTTAGAGGATGCATAATTCCACATAGTGAAGCGAAGCTTCAGACTCTGTGTTCCTTTATCGAACCTAATAAATTGACGATCAATGCTATGTATCTATGTGGTTAAATGAATTTCAGAATTGGTGAAATTGGTGAAATTCGTGGCAAAAAAATATCCGTTACCTTTATACAAAGAATACAGCCATGAAAAAAGAAGCCATCGTTCCCTATAGCTTTACCTCGCTAACCGAGGCGGCACGCACTTTTGGCCTGCCGGAGCCCAACCACCCGCTCATAACGATACTGGGCGCCGAAAGCAATAATGTTATAGAACGCGCCGTACCGCAGTCGCACGTGCTGCACTTTTATAAGATGTCCTACAAGCCGCGCCTTAGCGGACGCGTAAAGTACGGCCAGGACTACTATGATTTTGATGAAGGCGGACTGCTCTTTGCCGCGCCGGGTCAGATCATTGGCGCCGATGAGCAGCACGGCGGCGTGTGCTCGCAATACACGCTGCTCATTCACCCCGACTTCCTGCTGGGCTATTCCCTTGCCAAAAAGATAAAGCAGTACGGCTTCTTTTCCTATTCGGCCAATGAGGCATTGCACCTGTCGGATAAGGAAAAGGCGACCATCCTTTCGATTTTTGCCATAATCGAGGAGGAGCTTACGGGCAGGCTCGACGATTTCAGCCAGGATGTTGTCATTTCGCAGATAGAGCTGCTGCTCAACTATGCCAACCGTTTCTATAAGCGCCAGTTCATCACCCGCAAGGCCGTAAGCACAGGCTTGCTACAGGACATGGAGGAAATTTTGGACGAATATTTCGGCAGCGATGCATCCGCCGGAAAGGGCATACCCACAGTACAATACCTGGCCGACAGGCTGCACATCTCCGCGGGCTACTTAAGCGACATGCTGCGCTCGCTTACCGAACAAAATGCCCAGCAGCACATACACGGAAAGCTCATCGAAAAAGCAAAGGAAAAACTATCCACCACAGAGTTGTCGGTCAGCGAAATTGCCTACGATCTGGGCTTTGAACACCCGCAATCGTTCAGCAAACTGTTCAAAACCAAAACCAGCCTGTCGCCCGTGGAGTTCAGGCGGAGCTTTAATTAATGTAATTTCGATGTAACTACATGTGAGACGTTGCAGTGCAACGCCTCTGCAAACGCGTCAAAATTTTATCAACGTAGTAGAGATGTTGCACTGCAACGTCTAACGTAAAATTATTTCAATACAATCCCTTCGCCACCCTATAGGTATTCGCATGCGCTTCAATAATGGTGCGTATGTCCGGGCTATAGCCGCCGCCCATGCTGCATTGCACGGGAATGCCCAGCTTGTGGCACAGCGATAATACAAAGGCATCGCGCTCTTTACAGCCATTGAGGGTACAACCCAATTTACCCAGTTTGTCGGTAGCAAGAATATCGACCCCGCTGAGGTAAAAGATGAAATCCGGCTTTTCTGTGTCAATGAGTTTCGGCAGGGTTTCTTTTAAGATGGACAGGTAGTCGTCATCACCGGTATTGTCGGGCAGGGCAATGTCGAGATCTGATGTTTCCTTGTGGAACGGGTAGTTGCTCTTCCCATGCATGGAAAAGGTGAATACCCTGTCATTATGGGTAAAAATTTCGGCAGTGCCGTTGCCCTGGTGTACGTCGAGGTCGACAATAAGGACTCTCTTTGCAAGGCTATTGTCCAATAGATATTGCGCCCCTATCGCCTGGTCATTCAGCAGGCAGAAAGCCTCGCCGTGGCAGCTATAGGCATGGTGTGTGCCGCCCGCAATATTGAAGGCAATGCCGGTTTCCAAAGCCTTTTCGCAACCCCATATCGTGCCCTGTGCAATGCGCAGTTCGCGCTCCACCAACGCTGCCGAAAGGGGGAAGCCTATCTTGCGTACCGCCCGCGGGTTGAGGGTAAGGTTAAGCAAATCATCGACATATTCTTTTTTGTGCACTGCCAGTATGCGCGCCATATCCGGCAGGCCGGGTGCATGGAAATCGCTTTCCACAGCCGTGCCTTCATGGAGCAATTGCTGGGGCAGCAGCTCATACTTTATCATCGGGAAGCGGTGGCCCTCCGGCAGGGGATGCTTGTAAATGGGATGGAAGGCGATGGGCAGCATTGGTAAATTTTGCCGTAAAGATAACCTGACTTTTTATTTCACGCAAAGCTGTTGCTACTAAGGAAGTCTGTCTAACCACATAGATACATAGGTTTCATAGCTTTAATTTTTGTATCCTAAGGACAATAAAGTGACACATAGCAGAAGCGGAGCTTCTCTATGCGCGGATATGTTTCCTTAGCACTCAAAATATCTCAAAAACTATGTGCCTATGTGGTTAAATGGATAAAGACCTACATCAGCGAAAACAGCTTCCACATCAGCAACACTGCCGAAGCGATGCCCAATATGGCGGCGGTTTTCTTTAGCGAATTGGTCTTTGCCGCATTCAGGAAAATGAAGCCGGCTATGGTAAGCAGCAGTATAGACATCACTGTGAGCAGCCTTGCATTTTGCAGTGCAGCCGGATAATAGCTTACATACAGGCTTCTGGCCTCCTCAAAGCTGTCTGTCCTGCCTGTTACGGCAAACCACAGGAACAGGTCGGCCAGCACGGCAAAGAGGCAGAGTATGGCGACTGCAAACAGTATGTTTCGTATTTTCATAATTTGTTATTCCGGGTTGCCGTCTTCATATTTCGAAAGTACGTAACTTTTGATGATTTTGTCGTAAAAACCCATGATATAATAGCCTTTAAAGGGGATAATGGTATGCATTGATGCCGATTTATTACTGCGTCTGAAGCTGCCCATGGCATCTATGGCCAGAGTAGCTGTCGGGCCGGGCTTGTGAACAAATTGTTCATCGAACAGGCTTTCAAAATAGGTGGTTCGTATATCAGTCACATCTTCCACATCGGGACCTGAAACGATGATGCCAACCACAAGGTTCTCAGCCGGTGTAATGGTGCGAACGCTGCCGGATGTAACCAACAGCCCATCCCGCATTCCATACACAGAAATCGCTGCGCCCTCGCCTTTTGCTTTCCGGAGGAACTTTTCGGTATTCTCCAACTCCGAAGCGATGGCGCCAACACCCCTTTCGGTATACAGTGGCGTATTCTTAAAGGCAATGGCTTCATTTTTCGTCGCGGTGTAGCTTTTCAGCTCCTCTCCGGTTTCCAGAGATAACGCCGAAAGTCGGATGGCATCTTCCTTCAGCACAATGCGGTACAGCCTGCCGTCAAAATAATAGGAATTGGCATCGGCCTCTTTTTCGTAACCGGCCTGCGGAATGCTTTTGGACGTTACTTCAAAAGTTTCAGGATCGATGGTAAACACTTGTGTAAATTCGGGGTTGTTGTCGAGCGTTAGCAGCATTTTGTCGGGCAGCACATAAAACTTGATCTTGTTTCCGGCCTCAATCAGGTTGTTGTAGGTCTTCGCTTCGATTTTCTGCATGCCGTATTCCTTTATGAGGTAGTTGAGCGAGGTCTTTTTGTTGTCGGCCCCAACAATGTGGAAGGATGAAAAATCGGCTGTTTTGTCTACATATCCCGTCCCGTTGAAAATGCTGAAACGCAGCTTTCCCTGCGGCATCAGCGTAAGCAGGTAAAACGAATTGTTCCCGCTAAAGGTAAACATCCGGTCCTCGTTTTTGCCATAGGTGAATTTAAACTGCTTTTTGGTCACAGCTTTTGCCTCAAAATCAAAATTGACAGCCTCAATCTTGTTGACCCATTCGTCGCGGTAATATACCGTGGCATTGCGCCCCTTAAAGCTGTAGCCCTCCATCGCATGGAATTCCCTTGCCGGGCGTGTGGTGACAAGGCTGTCCGAAAAGAATACCGCCCTGTTGAACCGCAATGCCTTCAGGTGTTCCTTGTCGGCCATGAACACCATCAATTGCGAATTGGCCGAATCCGATGCCATGAACGCTTCGTGCCGGCGCTCCTGTTTGTGCAGATTGGTTTTGACTGATGCCATTTGGGTTTGGCCAATGGTACTGAAGGATACCAGCAGGAGCAAAAGGAGTATTCTCATGATGTGTTTGTTTTAATTGCTTCCGGACAGAATTGGGTTGCCACATAAAATTTTTACCACGTAGGTACATAGCTTCCATTAACGGTCAAAGGAGGCATATCCACGTATAGGCGAAGCATAGCTTCGCGCTCTGTGTGCTGTTTACTAACCTAAGCAGGTAATAAATGCTATGTGCCTATGTGGTTATAATAATTTTGTGAAGACCTAATTGTCCATCGCTTTTTGCAACGCATCAAAAAACAGGCCAACATGGTAGCCGTCCATCAGGCCGTGGTGCACGTGTACCGAAACGGGCATGGTTCTCACGCCGTCCTTCTCTGTCATTTTTCCGACCGATATTTTGGGGCAACTGTCGGGGAAGGTAAAGCTGCGCGCGTGCGAAAGTGATGTAAAGTCCACCCACGGTATGGCCGAAAAGTGGATGATGTTGTCGTTGTCGAATTCCCTTGTAAACAATCCCGGTGTGTTGCGTACGCGCTCTATCTCGGCTTTGGCATTTGCCGAAAACAAGTCAATGTCAGCATTAAATTCCATCAATGAAAAACCGAACGTATTGTCCTCGCGCGTCAGTGTAGCCGAAGCATCTACCCGGTCGTACACAAACACCTCATTGCCCGAAATGCGGTAGCGGAACTCCTCTACGCTATTTACAGCTGCCATTACCTTATGCAGGTAGTAAATGAAGAAAGAAATATTGTTGGCTTTAGCCGAAGCGTACCCTTTGGTGCAATCTATTGCAGCTACCAGCCCGAAGAACGGCTCCTCAAATTTGCTGAAGAACCCGAAGTGCTCCTTGCGTGGCCAGGTGGAGAGGTTGAGTTTGGTGCGCATGAAATAAAATTAAAACCTAGAAAAGACTAAGCTGAACTTCTTTTTTTGGGTAAAATACACCTATAATTACAAATGGATTAGTAGCTCTTCTTCTGTGCCACTGCATTGTAGTTCCTAAGAAAAGGTATATGTCTTTTTCTTGAACAAAATTATTAAAATATTGTTCTTTAACTTTCTGTAAGGCTATGTCCTCATTTTGATAGGTTCGCTGACAATTTTTGTACAGCTCAAAAATCTCCCAATCTTCAATCATTAGTTTACTTGATATACCTTCATCATCCTCAAAGATATAATAAAACTTATACGGAATCTTTGGTATTAATTTTTCAGGGTCACTATTGATGTCCTCAAATAAGTTTGTTTGTTTTCGGAGTTCTTTCCATTCATCTTTCCATTCGCTTGAATCATCTTCGATTTCAAAACCAGTAATTTTGCTTGGTTTGAATGTTGCTAAAGAAATATTCTTTGGATTTTTTGAGTCCTCAATAAGCTTATTCTTATTAGTATAGAAGTTTTTTAAACAATAAGATTTTCTTTCTCTCCAATAATTAGAAGTGTCAAGTGTATTATGTATCCGTATATTATAATTTGTTGGGGAATGACTTTCAGGTCTAAAATCGTCAGTACGCTTTTTTAAATCAATCTCAATCCAAGTATATTTTTTAAATCCAGTATCTTTTTTTACTTGATTTAAAAAACTTAATGGAACGGGATATATACGAATCCAACTACCATCTTCTAATATACCGGCAGTACAAACTAATTCATCATAACTCCGTGAAGGGAGAGGGTAAGTTGTCACGGTAATTAGAACTTTTGTTTTTAGCATGTCATAAATGCTCTAGTTTATATTTAAAGGTAGGCAGATTAGAAATCGCTTCTGATAAATGTTTTCTATGGCACTGACAAACATCTGCTTCAAAGCAAGTTAATGCAATTCTACCATTTTTTTTTAACATTTCCAAAATTTCTTGCTGATCTCTAATAGTGTTTTTTAAATTATTATTTTTATAAATATTAAACAATTCATCATAATCTGATTGAGTTTTTAACTCCTGCCTTTGTTCGGAATCAATTCCAACTTCTGGAATATGAATATATTGTATTCCTACACCATTACAAGCATTTTTTAGCTGTGTTTTGCTAAAACCATATTTCATGCTCAAGGCATTTTTTCTTACATCACAAAGAATCTTAATATTATTTTTAATTAGCTTATTTAAATAGCTTTCTAGTGAAACACCTTCATATCCTATTGTGAAAAGTACTATGTCATCTTCGAAGGATCTATATCTGTTCAAGTCTTCTAATTCGTCATTAGTTAGGTAGTCTTTAGCTATTATACTATTTATAGCATAGTAAGGGTATCTTTTATAAGTAAGTTTAATTAAATCTTCGCTTGTTTTATTTGAATATATAATTTTAAAATCATTAACTATCTTCTTGTCTTCTTTCGTCAATTGATTGAGATAATTTACTTCGTCTTCTTTTTTCCAACTAATGTTTGTTTCGTTGACTATGCCATATTTTTTTAAAGTTGACAAGTCGCTATTAGCTTGGAAAGAAAAACATCCAAATTTATAAGGAACGAAATCGTACGTTTTTTTATCTTTTTGAAATCGGGTGTAAAGAAATAATAGCTTTTGAAGTTGGATTTTTTCCAATTCACCTTCAAAAACCTCAATTAAGGATAATAATATTTTTCTTCTATAATACATACTGCAAAGATACGAAATCTTAACTAATCACCTCCCCATTCCCAACACCATCAGTATCAGGGTTTACGAAAACCAACTTGCCTTCGCTGTTTTGGGTCATCAGTATCATGCCCTGGCTTTCTACGCCGCGTAGGGCACGGGGGGCAAGGTTCACCAATACGGTAACGCGCTTGCCTACCACTTCTTCCGGAGTAAAGCTTTCGGCAATGCCCGAAACGATGGTGCGTACATCAATGCCGGTATCTACTTTTAGTACCAAAAGCTTGTTGGCTTTCGGCATTTTTTCGGCCTCAAGGATGGTTCCGGTACGGATGTCCATTTTGGCGAAATCGTCATACTGTATCAGTTCCTTTTGCGGCTCGGCCTTTTTGTTTTCGGCGGCGTTGGCCGTTTTGGTTGCTTCCAGTTTATCCACTTGTTTTTGTATTTCTTCGTCTTCTATTTTAGCAAAAAGCAGTTCCGCCTGGCCTATCTGGCTTCCGGCAGGTAGCAGGTCGGTTTTCAGGGAAATGTCGTTCCATGAAAGCTTCCCGACTGCGCCCGACTTCTCGACTGCGCTCGAAGTGACATCCGATGCGCTTGTCACGTTGAGCGCAGTCGAAACGCCAAGCATAGCTTTCAGTTTGGCGGCAGTGAACGGCAGGAACGGCTCGCTCAGCACCGATAGCGCCCTTGCGATCTGCAAGGCCACATACATCTGTGTCTGTACGCGTGCAGGGTTGTCCTTTATCACTTTCCATGGCTCTTCGTCGGCCAGGTATTTGTTGCCCAGGCGGGCCAGGTTCATCAGTTCGCCCAGCGCCTCACGGAAGCGGTAGCGCTCCACGCTGCTCGCTATAACGGCAGGGTAAGCACGCATTTCGGTCAGCGTGGCTTCATCCACATCGCTGAACTCGTTCGGCTGCGGCACCACGCCTTCGTAATATTTATTGGTCAGTACCACTACACGGTTGATGAAGTTGCCGTATATCGCCACCAGCTCGTTATTATTGCGGGCCTGGAAATCCTTCCAGGTAAAGTCATTGTCTTTGGTTTCAGGTGCATTCGATGTCAGAGCATAGCGCAGCACGTCCTGCTTGCCCGGGAAATCGTTAAGGTATTCATGCAGCCACACCGCCCAGTTTTTGGAGGTGGACAGCTTATTGCCCTCAAGGTTCAGGAACTCGTTGGCGGGAACGTTGTCCGGCAGGATATACGAGCCCTCGGCCTTCAGCATCGCAGGGAATATCACGCAGTGGAACACGATGTTATCCTTACCTATAAAGTGTACCAGCTTGGTATCTTCGCTTTTCCAGTACGGTTCCCAGTCCTTACCCTCGCGCTGTGTCCACTCTTTGGTCGAAGATATGTATCCGATAGGTGCGTCAAACCACACATACAGCACCTTGCCCTCAGCGCCTTCCACAGGAACAGGTATGCCCCAGTCGAGGTCGCGCGTTACGGCACGAGGCTTCAGGCCGTCGTCCAGCCATGATTTTACCTGGCCGTATACGTTAGGCTTCCAGTCGTTCTTATGTCCTTCGAGTATCCATTCGCGCAGGAACGCATCATAACGGTCCAGCGGCAGGAACCAGTGTTTGGTTTCCTTTACGATTGGCTTGCTTCCGGTAATGGTTGATTTTGGGTTGATGAGGTCGGTCGCGTTGAGGGTCGACCCGCAGCGCTCGCACTGGTCCCCATACGCCTCGTCGTTGCCGCACTTGGGGCAGGTACCGATAACGAAACGGTCTGCTAAAAACTGCCCGGCCTGCTCGTCGTACAATTGCTCGGTCACTTCCTCAATAAAGTCGCCCGCATCATACAGCTTTTTAAAAAATTCCGAAGCCGTATCGTGGTGAATCTTCGCCGAAGTCCTTGAATAATTATCAAACGAAATGCCAAAGTCCTCGAAACTCTGCTTGATGACCGCATGGTATTTGTCGATTACCTCCTGCGGGGTAATGCCTTCCTTTTTGGCCTTCATGGAGATGGCCACGCCGTGCTCGTCGCTTCCGCAGATGAAGGCAACATCCTTGCCCTGCAGCCTGAGGAAACGCGAATAAATATCGGAAGGGACATATACGCCTGCCAGGTGGCCTATGTGTATGGGGCCATTGGTGTAAGGCAGCGCAGCGGTAACAGTATATCGTTTCGGGTCTTGTAACATTTTGCTTTCGGATTTTAAAGAGGCAAAAGTACGAAATAATTAGCCTCACCCCAACCTCTCTCCAAAGGAGAAGGGCAGGTTCACTCAAACACGATCAACCCTCCTTAATAACCATTCCGGCTATCCTCTACTTTGAAGTGGGTTGGGGTGAGGACTTCTTTTCTTATCTTTGTTAGTATAAGCCATTGAAAATGTACAGAAAAACGCTATTCCTGCTCACAATTCTTGTTAGTCTCCCATCATTCGCCCAATCGGTTAAAATTCCGCCATACCTCAAAAAAGGCGATACGATAGGCATACTCGCCACCGCCCGCAAGGTAGACATGGCGCCATTGCAGGCCGGTATAAAGCTTATGGAAAGCTGGGGGCTGCACGTGGTCATCGGCAAGACCATCGGGCTGGACAACGACCAGCTCGCCGGGGCCGACTGGCAACGCGCCACCGATCTGCAGCAGATGATGGACAACCCGGCCATAAAAGCCATCTGGTGTGCCAAAGGCGGTTACGGCACCGTCCGCCTGATCGAAAGGCTCGACTTCACCAAGTTTAAAAAGAAGCCCAAGTGGTTTGTCGGCTTTAGCGATGCCACGGTACTCCACAGCCACATCAATAATCTCGACATTGCCACGCTGCACGGCATGGTCGCCATCACCGTGGGCCGCGCTACCCCGGAGGCTATCGAGAGTTTCCGCAAGGCATTGTTTGGGGAAAAGCTGTCGTACAGCCTTCCGGCACACAAGTTCAACAAGCCCGGCAAGGTTACCGGCGAACTGGTGGGCGGCAACCTTTCGGTGCTGTACAGCATCATAGGGTCGCCTTCGGAAGCCGATTACAAGGGCAAGATCATCTTCATAGAAGACCTGGACGAGTACCTGTACCACATCGACCGCATGATGATGAACCTGAAACGGAACGATTACTTCAAAAATGTAAAAGGCATCATCATCGGGGGCATGACCAAAATGCGCGACAACGACATCCCGTGGGGTCACGATGCGCTTGAGATCATTCAGGATATTACCAAAGAATATGACATCCCCATCTGCTTCAATTTCCCGGCAGGGCACATACAGGACAACCGCGCATTGGTATTCGGCAGTCAGGTAACGATGGATGTTACGGCAACAGGGACAAAAATCACGTTCGACTGATGGCAGGGCATAACGAACTGGGAAAGCTTGGCGAGGAACTGGCGGCCGACTTCCTGAAAAAGGCGGGTTACGAAATTCTGGCGACCAACTGGGTGTACCTGAAAGCTGAGATTGATATTATAGCCGTTAAGGATAATATACTGGCCATCGTTGAGGTAAAGACACGCTCGACTCTCGAATTCGGATTGCCGCAGGAGTTTGTAAAACCTTCAAAAATCAAAAACCTCGTGCGTGCCGTAGATGCTTATGTTGAGCAAAATGACATTGAGTCGGAGGTGCGTTTTGACATTATTTCAATACATAAAAATAACAATATGTTTGAAATTGAACATTTAGTGGACGCATTCTATTATTTTTAACAGCTAAATTTTTAACAAAAAATTTAAGTTTGTATATTTGTCCCCACAACAACTACAAACACAACGCACTGATTATGAAAACCATTTCTTCTGTAGTAGAGCACTACATCAAAACTAAGCCGTTTTTGCTTAGTGCGCTCTCCCAGGGTATAATAAACCTTACCTCATTGGCCCGTAACATGATGCCCGAGCTCGAGCAGGAGCTGGGCAAGGATGTTAAGCAGGGTGCCGTGGTAATGTCGCTGAAAAGGCTGTCGGAAGACCTGGATTTCCGTGTGAACCACAAAATCGTTAAGGTACTGAAAGCCATTGGCGAAATTACGGTTCGCTCATCGCTTACCGACTATACTTTCGCCGTAAGCGACACCATCCTCAACAAGCAGGCTGAGCTTATCGCCAAGATCAATGCCAACCCCGATGTGTTCTATACCTCGTCAAGGGGCGTAAACGAGACCAATGTGGTAGTCAGCTCTTCGATGAGCCATGTGGTAGACGGGCTATTTGCCGACGAAAAGCAGATAGAACGTACCGATAACCTGGCTTCCATCACGGTAAAGCTGCCGAAAGACAACATTTCTACACCGGGCGTATATTACTACATCTTCCAAAGGCTGGCATGGGAAGGCATCATCATCAATGAGGTGATCTCTACGTCTTATGAGTTTACCATCCTGGTAAGCGAAGATGAGGTAGACATGGCCTTTAAAGTGATAAAAGACCTGAAGAGCCTTTAATCTTTACAGAATTACATAAACAGATGCAGCGCGATAACCGCTGCATTTTGTTTTTAGCTACCTTTGGGTATAACTCCACCTGAATGACCACAACCCTCATAATCGTTATCCTCCTCATTGCAGGTATAGCCGTATTCATGAAACAGCCGCAATTTGGCAAACTACCTTCCGGCCAAAGGCTCGAAAGGATCAAGCTGTCCCCTAATTACCGCGATGGCGAATTCCAAAACCTGAGCCACACGCCCAGCCTGAAGGAGGGCGTGAGCATGCCCCGCGTGCTGTACGAGTTCTTCTTCAACAAAAGCAAAAGGAGCCGGCCTAAATTACCACTGCCTTCGCAAAAAGTAAACCTGCACCGCCTCGCACCGGATGAGAATGTGCTGGTGTGGTTCGGCCATTCGTCCTACTTCATGCAGGTGGATGGTATAAAGCTGCTCGTCGACCCGGTTTTCAGTGGCAATGCCTCGCCGTTAAAATTTACGACCAAAGCATTTCCCGGGAGCGATGCATATACTGTAGAAGATTTTCCTGAAATCGATATCCTCATCATCACCCATGACCATTGGGACCATCTTGACTACGAAACAGTACTGAAGCTGAAACCAAAAGTAAAGAAAGTCGTTACCGGCCTCGGCACTGCCGAACACCTTCAAACCTGGGGCTACGATATGGCTCTTGTGGAAGAAAGGGACTGGAACGAGACCATAAACTTCGGCAATGGCTTTACGATCCACACCACCCCGGCCCGCCATTTCGCCGGGCGGACCTTTACGCGCAACAAGGCAATATGGATGTCGTTCGTACTGCAGACGCCATCATTCAGGATATTTTTGGGAGGCGATTCAGGCTACGACTATTTCTTTAAGGAAATTGGGGAAAGGTTCGGCCCGTTCGACCTGGCGGTGCTGGAATGTGGCCAGTACAATGTCAACTGGGAGTACATCCACATGCTGCCCGAACAGGTGGTTGCTGCCGCACAGGACCTGAAAACCAAAAAGCTGCTTCCGGTACACTGGGCCAAGTTTTCCCTCGCCCTCCACGACTGGGACGAACCCATAAAACGCGTAACCGCCGAAGCTGAAAAACAAGGCATGCCGATACTAACGCCAATGATAGGGGAAAAGGTGAACCTCGAAAACCCGGGGGTGTTTAAGAAATGGTGGGAGGGATTGGAGTAGTTTTAGTTCTTTATAAATCGATTATAAACATTTCCACTTTTGATAAAATATATTCCGGCTTCCAAATATGAAACGTCAACTTTATTGCTGTCTATTTTAAAGGATTTTATAATTTGACCATTTGGAGTCACAATTGATATATTTTCTCCTATTTCAAAATTTGATAAGGTTATATAAGTAGTTGTAGGGTTTGGAAATAGAATGCTTTTTCTCTTTAGGAATTCTCCGGTATTTAGATTTTCTAAATCAATTTTTGCCACTTTATTATAATCTCCCTCTTGTGTTGTTACAAACAAAGTATCGCTGTTAAAGACAATATCATACGTTCCTATAAAATTATCAATTGTAGCTAAAAGAGAATAGGTTTGTGTTTGGAGATTTAATTCGTAAACGGCATTATTTATTTCACCACCTGTCAGATAAAATATATCATTATCCCCTTTTGCGAAACTAGTTCCGGTATGAGTCGTAATGGTTTCTTTTTCATAGTTTCCTGAACCTAAATTTATTTTTGAAATTCCAGTTGATTCTGCGATATATAGAAAGTCATCATAAACTTTTAGACCGATTGTACTACCATTAATTCCTCCAACCCCTGTAATACCACTAGCTATTTGGACTAGAGATGCGGGAGAACTGCCTAAGTTAACTTTATAAATTTTATTGCCAACACTAATGTATAATTCATTATTCCTAAAAGCTAATCCAAATGTTTGATTTAGATTTATAAAATTTTCAAGTGAAATATTTGATTGAGTAGAATCAAATCGGTAAATACCCGCTGATCCGTTATAGGGCTTTGACAGATAGACATAATCTCCTACCTTACAAATTCCTGTATAACCACTTCCTCCGATATTGAAAGTCTCGTAAGCTGAATCATTTACTGTTAAACTTTTCTTATGAACCTTCCCAGTAAATGAAGATACAACGTATAGAAAGTTCTCGTCAATTGTCAAACCATAGCATCCATTAGAATCTGTTTCTAAAAAAGTGGAAACTGTTTGGGCTTTTAAATTAGTGAGACATAAAACAGTGATGATTTGAAAAAATAATAGTTTCTTCATAAGACTATGATTTAGTGATTGAGGATAAACGTACAAAAAATCTCAATACGTAATATACTATAATTGGCACTTAAGACTTTAGAGCTTGACTTCACCTTCAAACACCATCTCCAACAGCTCCAATGCCTTTTTCAGCGATTTCACATTCTCAAATGTCAGTAATAATCGTAACCCATTCTTCGTCTGCTTCTCCTTCATTTTAGATAATGTCGGGAATTGCTGTACAAACTTAAGCACCCTGCGGAAGGAAGCCGACTGGTAGTAATCGCTTTGTTGGTCACCCACAAAGTAGCCCACCATTTTGCCCTGCTTGAGCACCAGCTTTTCGAGGCCCATTTTGGTGGCGGCCCACTTGATGCGCATGCTCGTGAGGAGGGCCTGTGCCTGTTTCGGTAATGGCCCGAAACGGTCGATGAGCTTCTGCTCGAAGGCGATAAGCCCGGCCTCGTCCTTAATGGCGCCAAGGTCGTTGTACAGGTTGAGCCTTTCGGTGATGTTGTTGATGTATTCGTCGGGGAACAGCAGCTCGAAGTCGGTATCGATCTGGAGGTCCTTTACATATTCCTTTTCAGTCGTTTCGTCGCCATCGTCATACAGATCCTTGAACTCATTCTCCTTCAGTTCCTCAATGGCTTCGTTCATGATCTTCTGGTAGGTCTCAAACCCGATCTCGTTGATGAAACCACTCTGCTCGCCGCCTAAAAGGTCGCCCGCACCACGTATCTCAAGGTCTTTCATGGCAATGTTGAATCCGCTGCCCAGCTCGCTGAACTGCTCCAGCGCCTGTATGCGCTTGCGGGCATCTTCGGTCATTGCGCTATATGGCGGTGCGATGAAATAACAGAATGCCTTTTTGTTGCTCCGGCCCACGCGCCCTCGCATCTGGTGCAGGTCGGAAAGCCCGAAATTATTCGCATTATTTATGAATATGGTGTTGGCATTCGGCACGTCCAGCCCGCTCTCGATGATGGTCGTGGCGACCAATACATCGAAGTCGCCCTCCATAAAGGCCAGCATCAGCTCTTCCAGCTTTTTGCCATCCATCTGCCCGTGGCCTACGCCCACTTTGGCGCCCGGCACGAGGCGTTGTATCATTCCGGCTACTTCCTTGATGTTCTCAATCCGGTTATGGATAAAGAACACCTGCCCGCCGCGCTGTATCTCGTACGAAATGGCATCGCGTATCACTTCTTCATTAAAGCCCACCACCTGGCTCTCGATAGGATAGCGGTTGGGTGGCGGCGTGGTGATTACCGAAAGGTCCCGCGCAGCCATGAGTGAGAATTGCAGTGTCCTCGGTATCGGGGTGGCTGTAAGTGTAAGGGTATCCACATTGGCGGCAATGGTCTTGAGCTTGTCTTTTACGTTGACGCCGAATTTCTGTTCTTCGTCTACGATAAGCAATCCAAGGTCTTTGAACTTTACTCCCTTGCCAACCAACTGGTGCGTGCCTATAAGTATGTCCAGCCTGCCTTCTTCAAGCTGTTTCAGGGTATCTGCCTTTTGCTTTGCCGTGCGGAAACGGTTCAGGTACCCGACACTTACGGGCATGTCTTTAAGCCGCTCTTTAAATGTGCGGTAATGCTGGTAGGCGAGTATGGTAGTGGGCACGAGCACAGCCACCTGCTTGCCGTTATCAACGGCTTTAAAGGCAGCACGTATGGCGACTTCCGTCTTACCGAAGCCCACATCGCCGCAAACGAGGCGGTCCATGGGGCGTTCGCTTTCCATGTCGGCCTTCACATCGCGGGTCGCGGTGATCTGGTCGGGTGTATCTTCATAAATGAAAGACGATTCGAGTTCTGCCTGCAAATAGCTGTCCGGAGCATACTGGAAACCTTTCTCCAGCCTGCGCTTGGCGTACAGTTGGATAAGGTTGAAGGCAATGTGCTTAACGCGTGCCTTGGTCTTTTGCTTTAGGGCTTTCCAGGCTCCGGAACCGAGTTTGTATATCTTGGGGGGTGCGCCGTCTTTCCCGTTGTATTTGGATATTTTGTGCAGCGAGTGGATGCTCACATACACAATGTCATTGTCGGCATACACCAGCTTGATGGCTTCCTGCGTGCGGCCTTCTACCTGAATCTTCTGCAGCCCTCCGAACTTCCCGATGCCGTGGTCGATGTGCGTTACATAATCGCCAACCGACAGTGAGTTGAGTTCCTTGAGTGTAATGGTCTGCTTTTTCGAATAACCGTTCTTGATGCTGAATTTGTGGTAGCGCTCGAAGATCTGGTGGTCGGTGTAGCAGGCAATCTGGTTTTCTTCGTCTGTGAATCCTTCATAGATTGGGAAGACGATCGTTTTATACTGCTTCCGCGTGTTCTCGTGGTTGGCCTCGTCCAGGGTTTCGAAGATGTCGTCAAAACGTTTGGCCTGCGCCTCATTCGAGCAGAACAGGTAGTTCTTAAACCCGTTATGGTGGTTTTCGTGCAGGTTGTTCAGCAGCAGGTCGAACTGTTTGTTGAACGACGGCTGCGGCTGTATGTGGAATTCGAATGCCTGGCTAATTTTGAAGGTAGCACGGTTGCCCAGTTCCACAATGGTAAAGTCGAGCGCTTTTTTCAGGAATGCCTGCTGGTTGAGGAACAGCTCTTCCGGTGACGCGTGCTTCAGGTCTTTGGACAATTTTGCGAAAGCTTCATTGGCCTTGCCGAAAAGGATGTCCAGCTGCGCCAGTGATGCCTCGCTGTCCTTTATGAATATGACTGTTTTTTCACTGATGTATTCCAGGAAGCTTTCCCTGTTTTCCTGCAAAAATTTATTCTCAACGTTGGGGATAACGGTAATTTTCTTCTTCTTTTCCAATGACAATTGCGAGGCCACATCAAAGGTACGGATGCTGTCTACCTCGTTGCCGAAAAATTCGATTCGGTACGGGTTGTCATTCGAAAATGAGAAGACATCCACAATACCACCGCGTACGGAGAATTCCCCCGGTTCGGACACGAAATCCACCCGGCGGAACTCATATTCGAACAGCACCTCGTTGATGAAGTCGATGGATACCATGTCGCCCGTTGCAATCTTGAGCGTATTTTTTTCGAGTTCCTTGCGCGTTACCACTTTTTCAAAAAGCGCCTCGGCATAGGATACGATGATGGCCGGTTTTTTGCGCGAGTTGATGCGGTTGAGCACCTCGGCACGCAACAGTATGTTGGCATTGTCGGTTTCCTCTATCTGGTAGGGGCGGCGGTAGGAGCCGGGGTAAAACAGCACGTCCTGGTCGCCTGTCAGCTGCTCCAGGTCGTTAAGGTAATAAGCAGCCTCTTCCTTGTCCTTCAGGATGAGGAGGAACGGCAGCTCGCTCTGGCGGAACAGCGGGTCGATGACAAAAGACAGCGAAGAGCCCAAAAGACCCTTTACCTGCAGTTTGTTCTCCGGTTTCGCGATAGCGTCGGCAATCTGCTTTACTTTGGGCGACTGCCCGTATTTATCTAAAAATTCAGGTTTCAATTTTGCTTTTTTATAAATCCGTTGCCCGGAGATAGGGAACGCTGGGGTACCATTCGTGGCCTTTGCGAAGGTGTTGTAGTGGTTGCCGGTGGCTGTGGTTGTGCTTCGGGGTTGGCGTGGCGCACAGTATCGAGCGCGCGAAGCATTTCCTCTTCGCCTATTTCTTTCGGTATTTCCTTTATGCGGATCATTTCGTCAAACTGGTTGAAGATGGAGGCGGTTTCATAATTGATGCCTGCCATGATCTCAAAAACTTTGGTTGTAGGCACAGGGTCCACGCCCACAAAGGTGTGCAGCGACTTTATTTTGGTTACCAGCACGTCAAAACGGCTGCTTACTTGTGGCTTCCTGAAGTTCAACGGTATGGTGTTTCGTGCCAGTTCCGTCTTCCGTACCAGCTCTTTGGTTTTTTGGCGAAAGGCCGCCAGGTCGCCTGTTGGTTTTTGTGCCAGTTCGCTTTTCAGCTGTTCCCATTCGCCCCACACGCCCATCTGTTGCTGTACTTTGGCCGACGGCACAGGTATGCTGAACTTCCAGCCTTTGGCGAGGGCCTTAACTATGGAGTCGTTTTGCCTCTCTATCCTTTTGGCCTGGGCCACACGTTTTTCCTGGTCGTCTTCGCAGGAAAAAAGCATTGTGGAAAGCACAAGGACGGCAATTATCTTTAGGTATTTCATTTTCTTTAAGTTGACAGCAAATTTACAAATGTTAGGCCAAAATGCCTGCTGTGTTTTGAATTTCTTTAAGGAACGGATTTTACACCAATCATTATACGGCAAGAGCCGGAAGGTTTTTAAATCTTTCAGGCCCGACGGGTCAGTATTGTAATGCTGATTTTATGAATAATACGATTGACACCTGTTTTAAATCACAATCTTTTAAAAAATTGTTAGAACCGCATTGCAAAAGAATGAATATCATAATTCGAAACCGCTATATTTGCACTGCAAACTACACGACTCATGGCAAAAATACTCATCATAGGCGCCTGCGGGCAAATTGGTACCGAACTTACTAAAAAACTGCGCAGCATTTACGGGAAAGACGAAGTGATCGCTTCCGATGTGCGTAAAGGCGATGTGGAATTTGTCGCTTCCGGGCCTTTTGAGGTTGTGAATGCACTTGATTTCAACCAGGTGCAGGCCGTGATTGAGCAATATAACGTAGAAGATGTGTACCTGATGGCGGCACTGCTTTCGGCAACAGCCGAAAAGAACCCTGCATTCGCCTGGGACCTGAACATGAACTCGCTGTTCCATGTACTGAACCTTGCCAAAGCAGGAAAGATAAAAAAAATATTCTGGCCGTCCAGCATTGCGGTGTTCGGGCCTACTACACCCAAGCAAAATACCCCGCAATATACCGTAATGGAGCCATCAACCGTTTATGGCATCTCCAAGCAGTCGGGCGAGCGTTGGGGCGAATACTACCACAACATTTACGGTGTCGACATCCGCAGCATACGATATCCGGGCCTTATCAGCTGGTCGACCCCTCCGGGCGGCGGCACTACCGATTATGCCGTGGATATATACCATAAAGCTTTGGCCGATGGCAAGTACACCTGCTTCCTGAGCGAAGAGACCCGCCTGCCCATGATGTATATGGACGATGCCATACGCGCCACGGTAGAGATCATGCAGGCTCCCGCCGGGAACATAAAAATCCGTTCGTCATACAACCTTTCGGCAATGGATTTTACGCCGGAAGAGATTGCCGAAGCCATCAAAAAGCACATCCCGGATTTCACCATTGACTATGCGCCGGATTTCCGCCAGAAAATTGCCGACAGCTGGCCGCAAAGCATTGACGACAGTAATGCAAGGCAGGACTGGGGGTGGAAGCACGATTTCGACCTCGAAGCGATGACAGCCGACATGCTGGAGCATCTTGCCGGGGAGAAGGGGTAATCCTATACCGGACATTTTCCGGGTTAACTTCACCCCGACTCTCTCCAAAGGAGAGGGAGGAGCTTCCCTCATTGGAGGTCTTATTCTTAAACAATGATATTACGTAATACCCAACTGGCTCCCCTCTCCTTTGGAGAGGGGCTGGGGGTGAGGTCTATAAAAGAATTACACTGAGTATATTTTTTTCTATCTTGCGGCAGGCTAAGCCATCTCCTTGTCCCGCTATGAAAAAACTGCCTGTACTGACTTTTTGCTTTGCTGCTTTTATCCTGCTGCTTTTCGGCGCATGCCGGAAAGATAAGGATAAGGAAGCGGCTACCGGGAAAAAAGAGGTTTCCGAATCCGTCAGCCTTACCGATTTGGGCAATGAAGAATGGCGTATGGGAAACTACCAGAAAGCACTCGACTATTTTACGCAGGCCTACAAAAAAGTAAAGGAAGAAGGTAACGAAGAGCAGATGGCAACACTGCTCAACAACCTCGGGCTGGTGCACTGGCGGCTTGAGAACAACGAGGCTGCCATGGAGTGCTATGATGAAGCCGCGGAGCTTGCCCAAAAAACCGGCATGAAGCGCCTGCTGGGGCTAACGCTTACTAATCGCGCACTGATACTCAGGGAGCAGCGTAATTTTAAGGAAGCCTTTGCCCGTAATAACGCTGCAATAGCCATCTTTAAAGAGATTAACGAACCCCGCGACCTTGCCATTGCTTATAACAACCAGGGACAGATATACCGTTATGGAGAAAATCCTGATCCGGCCCTTACCTATTACTTGCTTTCGCTTGAAGAATGCAAAAAGATTGACTACATGGAAGGGATGGCAACCGCGTGGCAAAATCTCGGTACCGTATATACCCAAAAAGGCGATGCAGCAAAAGCTTTCGATGCTGCGCGCAAGTGCCTTGCCATTGCACGCCGGCTTGACAGTAAGGTTCGCATCCGTGAGGCTTACGAGGAGTTGTCTAAAAGCCATGAACGTTTCGGCACAGCCGACTCTGCCTTATACTATTACAAAAAGTATTTTGAGGTAGAGCGCGACCTGATGGAGGCCAACCAAAGCGAGCGCCTGTCGCAAAACCAGGCGGAACTGGGGCTGGAAGTATAAAACCTGCGCATACAAAACCTGCAAAATGAAAAAGATATTGCCAACAACCGCCTGTGGATGATTGCCCTGGGGATATTGGCAGTATTGCTCGCGGTTGCCTTTTTTGTGTACCGTTATTTTTCCAGGATGCGCTTTAAGGAACGCCACCTTGAAATGGAACTGCGCAACACCCAAAAGATCATCGATATAAAGGAACAGGAACTCAAAACGTATATCATTGACCTTTCCCGCAAAAATGCCATAATTAGTGGCCTGCAGGAAGAAACACAGCCACAGACCGAACCTGATGAACCTACCGAAGATGAAATTTCGGCCCTGCTGGAACAAAAGATACTTACGGATGATGACTGGGAACAGTTCCGGTCGCGTTTCCGTGCCATATATCCCGGATTCTTTTCGCGCATCAGGGAGAGCGGTGTAACCCTCACCGAAGCCGAAACCCGCATACTGGTGCTCATGCGCCTGGAGCTCAACGGCCCCGACATGGCAGGCATCCTGGGCATATCGCCTCAAAGCGTAAGGGTTTGTAAAATGCGCCTCAAGAAAAAGCTTAATGCAGTAGGCTATGAAACTGTGGAAGCTTTCCTGGAATACCTTATAGGGTAAAAACTGTATTTTTGCAAAATGAAAAAAATATTCTACCTCAAGACGTGCGACACCTGCCGCAAGATACTCAAGGCATTACCCAATACAGAAGGCTTTACGCTCCGCGAGATAAAGACCGAACCCATTACCCCTGAAGAACTGGCGGAAATGCACCGCCTGGCCGGAAGCTACGAAGCGCTGTTCAGCCGTAAGGCAACTTTATATAAAGAGCGGGGACTGAAGGATGTACAGCTGACAGAAGCCGATTACAAGAATCTCATCAATGAGCATTATACCTTCCTGAGCCGCCCGGTTATAGTAGATGGCGACAGTATTTTTGTAGGCAACAGCAAGCAAAATGTGGAGGCTGCCATTGCGCATTTAGGCCGCTAACCATCCCTCCATTATTTTTATTAACTTTGTGGCTCTAAATTTTTTGCATGATACAATCCATGACAGGCTTTGGCAAAGCATCGCTGCAGTTGCCCAACAAAAAGATTACCGTAGAGGTAAAATCCCTAAACAGTAAAGGCCTTGACCTGAATGTGCGCATGCCGTCGGCTTTCCGCGAAATGGAGCTGGGCCTGCGCAACCAGATAGCCCAAAAGCTGGAACGCGGCAAAGTGGACTTCTCGCTTTTTGTTGAAGTGACAGGAGAAGAAACATCATCAAAGATCAATGTGCCTATTGTAAAGGCATACATCAGCCAGATGAAGGAGGTGATCCCCAACGGCGATGACACCGAATTCATGAAGATGGCCGTACGCATGCCCGATGCGCTTAAAACCGAGCGTGAAGAAATAGACGAAAACGACTGGGGACAGATACAAGGGGTTATAGTGCAGGCGCTGGACAACATACACAATTTTCGCGTAACTGAAGGCGTAGCGCTGGAAAAGGAATTCCTGGTGAGGATATCCAACATACTTTCACTGATGAATGAAACGGTGTCCCTTGACAACGAAAGGCTGGAAACCGTTAAAACAAGGCTGCACGCCTCCATTGACGAGCTTAAAGTGAATGTCGATGAGAACCGTTTTGAGCAGGAGCTCATTTTCTACCTCGAAAAAATGGATATTACCGAAGAGAAGGTGCGCCTTGAAAACCACCTGAACTATTTTATTGAAACACTGGCCGGATCGGAAGCGAACGGCCGCAAGCTGGGCTTCATTACACAGGAAATGGGCCGCGAAATTAATACCATGGGATCTAAGGCCAACCATGCAAAAATGCAAAAGCTGGTGGTGCAGATGAAGGATGAACTGGAAAAGATCAAAGAACAGGTACTTAATGTTCTATAGTTCCGGGTTTAGAGTTCAGAGTTGCCATACAGTATGGAACCCTGAACCCTGAACCCCAAACTCTAAAGTAAACAACAACACAACAACTAATGAAAGGCAAATTATTAGTATTCTCGGCTCCTTCCGGGTCGGGTAAAACAACCATAGTAAGGCACCTGCTGGCCCAGCCCGAACTGAACCTGGAGTTCTCTGTTTCGGCAGCCACCCGCGAGCCACGCGGAACCGAGGAGCATGGCAAGGATTATTACTTCATATCGCTTGAGGAATTCAAGAAGCATATCAAGGCAGAGGAATTTGTAGAATGGGAAGAGGTGTACCGCGACAATTTTTACGGTACGCTGAAAAGCGAGGTAGAACGCATCTGGGCGCAGGGCAAGAATGTGATATTCGACATAGATGTGGCAGGCGGCCTGCGCATCAAAAAGAAATTTCCCGAAGAAACGCTGGCTGTTTTTGTAAAGCCGCCAAGTATCGACGAGCTGAAGATACGCCTGAAAAAACGTAGTACCGAATCGGACGACAAGATAAACATGCGCATAGCCAAGGCCTCGGTAGAGCTGGCCACCGCACCGCAGTTTGACGTGGTGATAAAGAACTACGACCTGGATGTGGCGAAGCAGGAGGCCTATGATTTGGTAAAGGATTTTGTAAGCAAATAAGTCATGAAAGTCGGGCTGTATTTCGGAACATTTAACCCCATGCACATAGGGCACCTCATCATTGCCAACCATATCGCCGAGAACAGCGATCTGGACCAGGTGTGGCTCGTGGTAACCCCGCACAACCCGCACAAGAAAAAAAGTACGCTGCTGGACGACCACCACCGCCTGCAGATGGTTTTTTTGGCTACAGAAGATTACCCGAAACTGAAGCCCAGCGACATCGAGTTCAAGCTGCCACAACCGAATTATACAGTACACACACTGGCACACTTGCAGGAGAAGTTCCCCACGCATGAGTTTTCGCTCCTGATGGGTGAGGATAACCTGAATTCCCTGCACAAGTGGAAGAACTATGAGGTAATCATCCAAAACCACGACATCTACGTATATCCGCGCCTCAACACAGAGATTATCGACCCGGAAATTGAAGCTTCGGCCCGAATCCACCGGGTTGATGCCCCGGTTATTGAATTATCATCCACGTTTATCCGCGAAAGCATAAAGAAAGGGAAAAATGTACAGCCCATGCTGCCCCATAAGGTATGGCAGTATGTGGAGCATAATCTATTCTACAAGAAATAGTCGTAGTTTTCAGTCCCAGTCCCAGTCTCAGTTCTCATTAGTCCGCAATCATCAGCAATCATTACGCTGAAAACTGTGAATGCGACCTATTTGCCGATAGGCAGGATATATACTATTTCGTATATTTGAATACAAAACAAAACACGAAATACCATGCTCAACTTCGAACTATATAACCCTGTCAACCTCGTTTTTGGCAAGGGACAGATGGAAAAACTTTCCAAACTCATTCCGGCGGATGCCAAAATATTATTAGCTTATGGCGGCGGGAGCATTTTCGCCAACAGCGTGCACGCGCAGGTAACCGAAGCCCTGAAAGGCTATGACATTACCGAATTTGGCGGCATTGAACCCAATCCCCGCTACGAAACGCTGATGAAAGCCGTGCAGCTTATCCGCGAAAAAAAACTCGATTTCATTTTGGCAGTGGGTGGCGGATCGGTTATCGATGGTGTAAAGTTCATTTCGGCAGCGGTAAACTTTGAAGGCGACCCCATTGACATCTTACGGAAAAGGATTCGCATAGAAAGCAACGCCATGCCTTTCGGTACCGTGCTTACATTGCCGGCAACGGGTAGCGAAATGAACTCGGGTGCTGTTATAAGTGTGGAAAGTACACAGGAAAAGCTGACCTGCGGAGGGCCTGCCCTGTTTCCGAAATTCTCGATCTGCGACCCGGCTACAGTGGCCTCACTACCGAAAAGGCAGGTGCAGAATGGCGTTATAGATGCTTTTACCCACGTGATGGAGCAGTACCTTACCTACCCGCACGATGCGATTTTGCAGGACCGCATAGCCGAAAGCATTTTGCAGACATTAATCGAAATAGGCCCGGGAGTTGCTGAAAACCCTGCCGACTACAAACTGGCATCCAACTTTATGTGGTGCTGTACCATGGCCCTAAACGGACTCATCCAAAAAGGCGTGCCTACCGACTGGGCTACCCATATGATTGGCCATGAACTTACCGCGCTTTACGGCATCGATCATGCCCGTACACTGGCCATCATTGCGCCAAGCCTGTACAAAGTGATGTTTGAGACCAAAAAAGAAAAGCTGGCACAATACGGGACCCGTGTTTGGAATATTTCTGAAACGGATGTTGACAAAGCCGCAAAGCTGGCTATTGCTAAAACAGTAGAATTTTTCAAAACCATGGGGATGCCGGCAAGGGTGTCCGAATATACCGCCGATTATCAAAATACTGCCGATATCATTGTGAACCGCTTTGAAGAACGCGGATGGAGGGCAATGGGCGAACGCGGCAACATTACTACTGATAAGGTCAGGGAAATAGTAGAGATGAGCTATTAAGCAAAAATAAAAGGCACTCCTGTGGAATAAGGAATGCCTTTTAAAACACCAAAAACAAAAAATTTAACTAACCTTGTATATCCTAATTATAACGTAATTATAGTTGGATAACGCTGTGAGTGCTTTTGGAATTGCGTTGAAAATCATAATAAAATGTTAATGTTTGATGTGTTTTTAATAGGCGGAAAAAACATTTAGCATGATGCTAAGAGGCAGGTTGTGTTAAAAATGAGTATTTTTGACGTTTCAATTCAATCGATGTACTAATGAGTGACACTCCAAAGTTCGCCGTTATAGGCGGCGGAAGCTGGGCCACGGCGATTGCCAAGATGCTTTGCGTAAATGTACCTGAAATAGCGTGGTACATGCGCAACAACGACGCCATTGAGCACCTGAAACTGCAAAAGCACAACCCCAACTACCTGAGCTCGGTGGAATTTGACCCTAAAAAACTGCGCCTTACCAGCGACATCAACGAGGCTGTTGCCTATGCCGATTACGTGATATTTGCCATACCGTCGGCTTTTCTCAGCAAAGAATTGGAGAAGATGACGGTGAGCCTGGAAGATAAAGTAATATTTTCGGCCATAAAGGGTATCGTGCCCGAAACCAGCCTTATCGTAGGAGAGCATTTCCATGAGCAATATAATATTCCTTACGAAAACATAGGAGTAATTACGGGTCCCTGCCACGCAGAAGAAGTAGCGCTCGAGCGCCTTTCGTACCTTACCATTGCCTGCGGGAATGAGAAAAAGGCCAAGATAATGGGCAAAAACCTGAGCAGCCATTACATTAAAACTAAAACATCTGATGACATTGTGGGCACCGAATATGCCGCGATGCTCAAGAATATTTATGCCATTGCCGCCGGTATTGCACATGGTCTGGGTTATGGCGATAACTTCCAGGCCCTACTGATGAGCAATGCCATAAGGGAGATGAAAAAGTTCATCCGCAAGGTGCATAAAATGAAGCGCAACATCAACAACTCGGCTTACCTGGGCGACTTACTGGTAACCGGTTACTCGGTATTCTCGCGCAACCGGATGTTCGGCAACATGATAGGCAAAGGCTATACGGTAAAATCGGCCATGATGGAAATGAGCATGGTGGCCGAAGGCTATTACGCTACAAAAAGCGCCTACAAGCTGAATACGGACTACAAAGCCAAAACACCGATAATAGATGCGGTATATGAAATTTTGTATGAAGGGAAAGAAGCACGCTCTACGTTTAAAAAGCTAACGGAAAAACTCGATTAAAAACCATGTAGCATGAATCACGACCACCTTATCAATCATCCCGGCGTATTGGCAGCCTTTTCGATAGTGGTCATAGTGATGCTCCTGCTGGACCTTGGGGTGTTCAATAAGCACAGCCATGTCGTTTCCAATAAAGAGGCCTTCACATGGTCAATAGTGTGGATATCGCTGGCCATGCTGTTCAGTGGGGTGATTTATTATTTTCTTGGTTTTGAGCAGTTCACTCAGTTCCAGAGCGCATACTGGATAGAAAAGGCACTGTCTGTCGATAACCTTTTTGTATTTATATTGGTCTTCGGGTTCTTTAATGTCCCGAAACGCCTGCACCATAAAGTATTGTTTTGGGGCATCATCGGCGCATTGGTGTTCAGGGCGATATTCATTTTTACGGGGGTAGAGCTTATCAATCATACCTACCTGCCCGAAATGAGCATTTTTGGCGAAAAGGTACGCATCAACGCAGTATTGTCATTCTTTGGGGTGTTCCTTGTTTTTGCAGGGGTAAAGTCGTGGTTTGCCAAAGAAGACGATGACGAGAACAAGGATTTTTCAAAAAGCCCGGGCGCACGAATTATCTACAAATTTTTTAAAGTCACTAAAAACTACGAGGGCAGCCGCTTTTTCGTGAAGATTAATGGTGAGCGCATGGCCACACCGCTACTGGTAGTTGTAGCCGTCATCGAATTTACCGACCTCATTTTCGCGGTAGATTCCATCCCGGCCATATTTGCCATAGCACCTGACGACCCTTTTATTCTGTACACCTCCAATATCTTTGCGATATTGGGATTACGGGCGCTGTACTTTTTACTGGCCAACTTTATGCACATGTTCAGCAAGCTGCATTACGGGCTGGCGCTTATCCTGGCTTTCATCGGAATTAAGATGCTAATTAATCCGTTTGTGCATATATCCTCGCCGGTATCTTTGGCCGTGGTGGGCGGGATACTTGTAAGCGCCGTTGTAGCGTCGCTAATGTTTCCTGCAAAGAAAAGCCAATAGCTTATTTGCTATCCTCAAAGAATTTTACGCCATTGCTGCCTACATAGCAGGTTTTGCCTTTATCGATGAATTCATAGATATAAAAATCGCTTCGGGAGCGGCTATTAAGATCAATGCGTGTGATGAATTTGTCATAGGCGGGTTCTATGAGTACTGTACCTTCCATACCTAAAGCAAGCCCCCTGCCGTTGTCATCAAATATGCCGACTTTCCCTTTGCTTTCTAACACTTTTACACCCATGTCGTGTATCGCATCATAATTGTGCGGTATCAGCAGGGTGGATGTCTCATAATTATAGAGTCCGGCTTTTTTATCATTGTAAAGCACTACTGTCTTCCCCCAGGAATCGAATACTGTAATCTTTCCGTACACCGGGGGTATGAAAAATTCGCCCCTCCTGCCTTCAAGGCCGATCAGCTGTTTTTTGTTCGATTTAATCACATATCCCGCATTCCAACCCGGTATCTGCGCAGGCTTATATTCATGCTTGCCATTGGTGCGTAAAGTGCTGTAAAAATCCGGATTTACCTCTTCTGCAATTAGGGTTATCTCTTCTCTTTGCGTGTATAGCTCTATAAAGCTGCTCATTACGCTAAGGCCATTTTCGGTAAGGTCCGGCTTTTGCTTCAGTTCCTCCTTTTTCCCGTCAATGCTGACCGCATAGTTTTTGTTGCCTATTGCTCCATAGAAGATCTTTCCCTTTGCATCGGCATAGTCGAAATCCTGGTCAATCATGGCGAGGCTGTCAAATTCAAAACCGGTTACGGTCCTGCTTTCGCTAAGGTTGAAAAGAGCAAACTTGTTGCCCTTTTTCAGCTTTACACCATCATGCGACATTTCGACAGCCGCTTGCAGACCACTTTCGAGTACCTTATCCTCATTGGTAATTATATAATATTCATTACCTTTCTTTGCCATGAAAATTTTGCCATCCGTCAGGTGTCCCCTGTGAAAGAAGAATTTGTCAAGCAGGTTATATTTTATAGGCACCATTTCCTTTCCTTCATGGGTATACAACCCCCACAAACCTTTTTTCTGCACAAAAAACATGTGCCCGCGCGGGTTATAATAACGAGCAAAAATGCTGTCGAATTCCGGCTCGAACACTACTGAACCGGAGCCGTCTATAATTCCGGCCTTACCAGTCTTATAAACCTTATATTGTCCTTCAATGCTTTTGATATCTACTTTGTCATAAACAGGTTCAATGATAACTTTCCCATTAGCATCGCTGTAACCCCACAGGCTGCCTTTGCGGTAGGGCACATACACATCATTGCTTTGGGCCAATGCATTTGCAATGCAAAACAGCGCGAAAAATAAAAACTTTGCCATTATTTACCGGTTTCAATTGTAATCTCATCTATAAAAATAAATGCCTCACCCCCTGCACCCTGGTGCCATTCCGGAAGCGTGCCGAAGTTATAGGCTTTCACTTTTATGTACCGTGCAGACGTATTACTCAAACCCACTACCATGCTGCTTGCCCTTACATCGTAATTTTGCGCAGGAATCATATTCTCAAGGGTCTCTGCCAAAGTAAAATTCACATTATCATCCGATACATAATATTCCACTTTTGTCGGGAATACGATCCACGCGCGTGTATCCTGCAGGAAGCGGGATGAAATGCTCTTAACAGGCATTTTTTTCTGGAGGTCGATTACCGCTTCAAAATCCTGCCCCTGGTAGCCCTGCCAGTCGCCCTTACGCCAGTTTTCCGTCCCTTTTATCCCATCCAGCAGGCCATCGGGACCACCGGCATGGTATTGTGGGTTGTATTTTGATTTGAGCGTGATGGTGTAGTCGTTGGGTTTTTTAAAGAATTGTGCGGTTACAGTATCGCTTTTTATTCCGTTGCCCTCATCTTTAAGCGCTTCTACAACTGAGGATGCCGTAAGTACCACAGGGTCTTTATATATTTTGAAAAGGCCTTTTTCTTTTGAATCAATACCATAAACCCGATAGTTAATAGGCATCTGCCCAGATTCAGTATCAACAAATTTCACCGTCATTTTATCTTTAAACGACTTGCTTTCTGCTTCAATAACCGGCACAGGGTGCAGAGGACTCCAGCCTTGCATTTGCTGCTTGCCATACCACTCCTTCATGAACCCAAGAAAGTAAAGTTCTCTGTTGGTGCTCCCTTTAGAAATATTGGTCGATGTCCCATCTTCAAAATGTATTTTGGCAAAATCAATGTTTGGTTCGGTAATGTCCCACAAAGGCCTGCCCGGTGTTACGGCATATACGCCCAGGCTGCTCAGCACATACCATGCGCTCATTTGCCCGCAGTCTTCATTACCAATCAGGCCATCAGGTGCATTCTTATAAAAATTGTCGAGCATGTAGTGCACCTTTTCCTTTGTTTTCTCCGGTTTGCCCGCATACGTATACAAATAGGCCATGTGGTGGCTTGGCTCATTCCCATGCGCATATTGGCCCACGAGTCCTGTAATGTCCACCTGCTCCCTGCCGGTAGTAGTCGATGGCGCCGAGAACATCTCATCCAGCTTCGCCTCAAACTGCTGCTGCCCGCCAAAGGCTTCAATAAGCCCCATGATGTCTTGCGGAACGAAAAACGTATACTGCCAGCTGTTCCCTTCGGTAAAGTTGTTGTTTACCTCGCGCGGGTCGAAGGGCTTGTCCCACCCGCCATTGCGTTTTGGCCTCATGTGCCCGGTTGAGGGATGGAACAGGTTTTTCCAGTTTTGCTGGCGTGTCATGAAGTAATCGTACTCCTTATCCTTACCCAATAGCTTCGCCATTTGCGCAATGCACCAGTCATCATAGGCATATTCCAGGGTTTTCGATACGCTTTCGTGCTCATCGTCAATGCTGATGAAGCCGTTACTCTTATAGGCATCCAGCCCCAGGTGGTCGAGCATGGCGCTGTGCTTTGCGGCTTCAAAGGCTTTTTCGTAATCAAAACCCTTAATGCCTTTTGCCATCGCATCGGCCATTACCGAAACGGAGTGGTAGCCTATCATGCAGTCGGTTTCGTTGCTGGCCAGTTCCCACACCGGCAGCCTGCCGCCCTGCTCGTATTGTTTGATGAATGTATTGATGAAATCGGCCGTACGCTTTTTATCGATGAGCGTGTACAGCGGATGCGCCGCACGGAATGTGTCCCACAGCGAAAATACCGAATAATAGTCGAAACCTTCCGCTTTGTGGAGTTCATTGTCCCGTCCGCGGTACATCCCGTCAACATCCATGGCAATGTTGGGCTGCATCATGGTGTGGTACAACGCGGTATAAAAAACTGCCAGTTTATCCTTGTCTTTTTCCTGTATCTCAATTTTCGAAAGTTCCTTGTCCCATAGCTTTGCGGCTGCCGACTTTGCCTTTTGAAAATCCCATCCCGGCATTTCGGCTTTCATGTTCTTTGCCGCACCTTCATAGCCTGTTGGCGAGAGCGCTACTTTTACAAGGAGCTTTTCACCGGCCTTCACATCTTTGCTGAAGCTTAATGCCAACAGCGAGCCTGCGAATTGCTTATCGGTCACTTTTGCAGGTGCAAAGGCGTTGTTGTTTACTGCTGTTATTTTCATCGGCTGGCTGAACTCAATGCGGGCATATACATACTGGTCGCGTGCCCAGGCCTCACTGCGGCGCAGCACTTCGATGGTTTTACTGTCAATTACTCTTACATCGCCCATCAGCAGCTTGTCGCGGTGGTTCAGGTCGAGAATGATGTTGGCCTGCCCTTTTTTGGCAAAGGTATATTGGTGCAGCCCCACACGTGCCGAGGCCGTTAGTTCTACTTTAATGGCATCGTCATTCAGCTTTACAGAATAATAGCCTGCCGTAGCCATTTCATTGGCATGCGAAAAGGAAGAGGAATAACTTTTATTATCCAGCTTCGGCTCCCCCATCGTAGGCATCAGCATGATGTCGCCGTAGTCGGAAACGCCCGTGCCGTTGAGGTGCGTATGGGAGAAGCCGTAAATCACGCTGTCGGAATAATGATAGCCACTGCAACCGTCCCAGCTGCCGTCGATGCGGGTATCGGGGCTAAGCTGCACCATCCCGAACGGCACCGTAGCGCCGGGAAACGTATGCCCGTGGCCGCCGGTACCTATAAAGGGGTTGACGTGTGTTGACCACGCCGTATTTTGTGAATATGTGATTACAGAAACGAATAATGATAGTAGTAGTGTTGCTTTTTTCATTTTTTCGGAAGGAAAATTTTGATAAAGATAAAGAAATCCTGATGTAAAAATTCGCCAATCCAATGGTGAAATTCGTTATATTTATACTCCAAACAAAACAATTATGGAACACCAATTCAGGATCACGCGCGTAAGCCGTGAAATTTATGATCGCTATTTTGACACGTATTCGCTGGAACAGCTAAACAGGATACCGCCCGGTTTTAGCAACAACCTGATATGGAATATCGGGCATATCATCGTGTCGCAGCAACTATTGGTATATGGCGGTGCAGGAGAGCAGCTGCATGTAAGCGACGAGCTGGTGAGCAAATACATGCGGGGTACAAAACCGGAATATGACCTCTCGCAAAAAGAAGCAGATGAAATACGCGCACTATTGTTTACCCCCGTTGAGAGGACGGAGCAGGATTACTACAATAAGCTATTTAAAACATTTACCGAACGCACAACCCAGCTTGGCTTTACGCTCTCAAGCGTGGAGGATGCCATCAGCTTCAACAACTACCACGAAGGCATTCACCTTGGGATCATGATGAGCATCAGGAAGTTCCTTTAATCCGGAGTTTGCTCACCCGGAACTCAAAACCCAAAACTATTTAATTTTAAGATAGGGCTCTGCTTCACTATACGGAATCTCCAGTTTTTTTGCACCATCGGCAAATGAACTTATCTCTACCGGATTATAGAGGAGCAACAGCCCGTTATCGGTATAAAAAATGTTTTGGGGCAGTGCGAAACGGTTGTTTTCAAACATCATTCCGCCACTGTTGATGAGCTTGCCGGCGGGGATGCCGAATTTTTTCCGGAATGCTTTTTCGGCAAAGGAGGTAAACCCTTTTTCGTCTTTAAGGATGTCCGACCGCTTCAGTGTCCTTCCGGTTTTGGCATCGATGATTACTGAACGGTTGCCTTCGTAGCCGTGTGCGCCGCCTGTAAACATATAGTTGTTTACCTTAAAGTTGATGATATTTTCGCTTTGATATTCTTTAGTGGCTTTAATTTCCGCTTCCCAGTTCCAGGCGGCTTCCTCAGGATATTTTTTGGCGAGGTCGTCGTAGGATTGGATGAACTTAGAAGTAAGTTCATCATAATTTTTCGCATTAGTAGGCTTTTCACCAAAATAGACAATGCTTCTTACCACCCTGAAAACTGCATTGTTAATGCTGTCTGCAAGGCCATCAACGCCTAAAGCTTCTTCGATTTTTATGTCCACATACGAGCATTTCTTTTGGCAAATGGTGCTTTTTTTAGTGTAGGACTTTTGCTCAAAGCTAAGAGGTACAGCTTCAGCGGGCGCTTCGGTTACAACTGTAGTTGTCGTTTCTTCTTTTTCTTTTTTACATCCGGCGAGCAGTATCAGTGCAAGGGCAAAGGTGAGGCAGCTTTTCATATAGTATGGTGTTATTCTTTTGCAAAAGGTGGCCTGTAGTGTTACACACGTAACCAATTTCCAGTAAATTTGCCTAAAATTTTCGACAAACAAACTACACGTTATATGAAATTTAACACGAAAACCATACACGGCGGCCAGCATCATGATCCCTCAACAGGGGCAGTAATGCCGCCGGTTTACCAAACATCTACCTTCGTACAATCGAGCCCGGGCGTACACAGCGGCTACGAATACAGCCGTGCGGCGAACCCAACGCGTACGGCATTGGAAAATGCATTGGCAAGTATTGAAAACGGCGCCCGCGGGCTTGCTTTTTCATCAGGTCTTGCGGCAACCGACTGCGTACTGCGTATGCTGAAAGCGGGCGATGAGGTTATTGCAATGGACGACCTGTATGGCGGTACCTACCGCATGTTTACCCGTGTGTATAAAGATAGCGGAATAAAGTTCCATTTTGTGGACATGAACGATTTGGACAAATTCCGATCGCTGTTCAATGACAATACGAAGCTGGTATGGGTGGAAACGCCCACTAACCCGTTGATGAAGCTGGCCGATATTGCCGCTGTAGCAAAAATATGCAAGGAAAAAAAGGTACTTTTTGCGGTAGATAATACTTTCGCTACACCGTACCTGCAAAGGCCGTTAGATTTGGGTGCCGATATTGTGATGCACTCGGCTACCAAGTACCTGGGAGGGCACAGCGATGTGATTGCCGGCGCACTGATAATTAAAGATGCCGAACTGGGCGAGCAGCTGCATTTTTTGCAATTTGCCACTGGGGCTACCCTCGGTCCGCAGGATTCATACCTTGTGTTGAGGGGTATCAAAACCCTGCATTTAAGGATGCAGCGCCATTGCGAGAACGGCCAAAAGGTTGCCGAATACCTAAGCAAAAACCCTAAGATCAAAGCGGTATACTACCCCGGGCTGGAGAGCCATAAGTTTTACGATCTTGCCAAAAGGCAGATGCAGGGCGGCTTTGGCGGCATGGTGTCGTTTACCTTCGCTTCCGGTGAAAAGGCAGAGGCCATAAAATTCCTGGAGAACCTCAAAGTGTTCACATTGGCAGAATCACTTGGCGGAGTTGAGTCGCTGGCCAACCACCCGGCGCTCATGACGCATGCCTCGATTCCGGAAGATAAGCGCAAGGAGATAGGCATAAGCGACGACCTGGTGCGCCTCAGCGTAGGAATCGAAGATGCGGAAGACCTTATTGCGGATATTGAGCAGGCTTTGGGATAGTTGATGCGGTTATTTGTGGATTTGGTTATTTGTCTTTTAAACATAATCGAATAACCAAATCCACAAATTAGCCTGTTTAACAAATAACCGCATACACACATATCCAAATAAACAAAAAATGTATATTTGCCGAGTCTAACGAAAACGTTTTCTTAAATACTAAACCATTCAACACATGACGAATAGCTTACAGTCCTTTATGGACAGTGTTTCAAAAAGGAACGCCAACGAACCCGAATTCCTACAGGCAGTACACGAGGTTGCCGAAACCGTACTCCCTTTCATTGAAAAGAACCCGAAATACCAGGGCAAAATGCTTTTGGAACGCATGGTGGAAGCCGAAAGGGTAATCATGTTCCGCGTTACATGGCTTGATGATAAAGGCGAAACCCAGGTAAACAGGGGATTCAGGATCCAGATGAATTCGGCCATCGGGCCCTACAAAGGCGGCCTGCGCTTCCATCCTTCGGTGAACCTGAGCATCCTTAAATTCCTCGCTTTCGAGCAGACTTTCAAAAATAGCCTTACTACATTGCCAATGGGTGGTGGAAAGGGGGGGTCGGATTTCGATCCAAAAGGAAAATCAGAAAATGAGATCATGCGTTTTTGCCAGAGTTTCATGACCGAGCTGTCAAAGCATATCGGGGCTGATACCGACGTTCCTGCGGGCGACATTGGTGTGGGTGGACGCGAAGTGGGCTATATGTTCGGCCAGTACAAAAGGCTACGAAACGAATTTACAGGCGTGCTTACCGGAAAAGGCATCAGCTTTGGCGGGTCGCTTATCCGTCCGGAAGCTACCGGCTACGGCTGTGTATACTTTGCACAAAGCATGCTGAATACCAAAGGTGAAAGCTTCATAGGCAAAACAGTGGTCGTGTCAGGATCAGGCAATGTGGCGCAATATGCTGCAGAAAAAGCCATGCAGCTGGGTGGTAAGGTAGTTACCTTCTCCGACTCTGCCGGATATATTTATGACGAAGAAGGTATCAACGAAGAAAAACTTGCCCATGTGATGGATCTGAAGAATGTGCAGTACGCAAGGATAAGCGAGTATGTTAAAAAATACCCTAATGCCAAATATGTGGCAGGAGGAAAGCCGTGGGAAGTGGCGTGTGACATTGCGCTGCCATGCGCTACGCAAAATGAGCTGAATGGCGATGAGGCGAAGCAGCTTCTTGCGAATGGCTGTATATGTGTAGCCGAAGGAGCCAACATGCCATGTACGCCGGAAGCGGTTATTGCTTTCCAGGATGCCAGGATACTTTTTGCCCCGGGCAAAGCGTCAAACGCTGGAGGTGTTGCCACATCGGGCCTTGAAATGTCGCAAAACTCGTTGCGCCTCAGCTGGACAAGGGAGGAAGTGGATGAAAAACTAAAAAGCATCATGCACAACATCCACAGCGCCTGCCTTACTTATGGCACGAAGGAGGACGGATTTATTGACTATGTAAAAGGAGCCAACATTGCCGGTTTTGTAAAAGTTGCCGATGCCATGCTTGCACAGGGGGTAGTGTAATCCCTTACAGATTATATGCAGCCTCCCGCTTTAGCGGGAGGCTTTTTTTACCCGTCATACAAAAACGGCTATAAATGCGTTTTAGCTTATATTTGCGCAAATAATTGCTTTGATGAAAAGACTTTTTCCAATAGTTTTCCTTTTGCTTCATGTGTTGTCCTTCGGGCAGGGCAACCAAACGTGGGGAAGCTATTTTTCCTATAATAACATCCAGGACATTACACAGTCCAACAATCGTGTGTTTGCCGCATCGGAAAGCGCCATGTTTACCAAGAATGTTGGTACTAACGAAATAAAAACAATTACTTCGGTAGATGGTTTAAAGGCTGAAACCATTACTGCCATACACCACAGCCCTACCTATAGCAAAACGCTGGTAGGTAATGCCAACGGACTTTTGTTGGTTGTAAACAGTGACTTTTCTGTCCTTAATAAAATCGACATTATACAGGAGACCACAATTCCGGCAGCAAAAAAGAAAATCAACCATATTTATGAATATGAGGGTAAGGCTTACATAGCTTGTGATTTTGGCATCGCGGTCTTCAACCTTGCTACACTTGAGTTTGGCGACACTTATTTTTTGGGGCCCCTGGGTGCAGAAATACCGGTAAACCAAACCACAATACTCGATGGCTATATTTATGCCGGCTGCGGGGGCTTTGGTATCAGGCGCGCAACCTTTCCCAACCCCAATCTTAACGACTATAGCCAATGGACTGAGATTTTTGGTGGAGGGTGGACAGCAATACATAGCTATGCAGGCTATTATTTTGCAGGGCATCCAAGTGGTGACCTTCTCAAGCCTGAAGGAACAATTCCATGGCCGTTTGACCACCTGCCGTCTGCCGTAGTCGACCTGCGCGATGCTGCCGGCTATATGCTCGCTACATGTGCCACGCGGATAAATGTGTATAATGAGGCATTGGTACGTGTATACCAGGTCAATCTCATTCCGGGTGAAAACGTTACGTTTACCTGTGCCACAATTGTGGGCGGGGAGATATTTATCGGTACAAAGGAAAAAGGTGTATTTACAATGCCTCTGACAAACTTATCAGCGGTAACCAACATAACTCCTAACGGACCTTTGCGCAGCAATATATTTGCGCTGGAAAAAACAGCCAATAATCTATGGGCAGCTTTTGGGGGGTATGACGGTACCTATACCCCAACCCGTACCCGGTATGGTGTAAGTAAACTGACTCAATCGGGGTGGACGTCCATTCCTTATGAAGACTTGCTTGATACCCAATCAATAGCCTCTATAACGGCAAATCCAAATAATGAGAACCAGGTCTTTTTTAATTCAGCCGAATCGGGACTGCTGAAAGTGGAGAACGATGAAGCGGTAATACGCTATACTGAGGGAAGCAACAGCCCCCTCGAAAGTGACTCTAATACATGGGTAAGAGTGTTCGATAGTGCATTTGATAAAAACGGCAATCTTTGGGTGCTGAACAGCCTGGCTATGAATACCATAAGGAGACTGAATCCCGGTTCTAACCAATGGACATCTTATAGTGTCGACGAAGCTACAGGAATTGCTAATTATGTAAAAGTTATAGTAGACAGGAATACGACCAAATGGATGGGTACCGGGGGCAAGGGGCTTGTAGCTTTCAATGAAAACCTGAGCAATAAATTCATAGTAGTGCGCGGTGAAGAAGACAATATGCCTTCCGATGATGTAAAGGCTTTGGCCATAGACAACAACAACCGCCTGTGGATAGGTACAACCCGCGGCCTCAGGGTAATAAGCAGCATTGAACGGTTTATGACCGAGGACGAGCTTACTGCAAACGCCATCATTATAATGGAAGATGGCCTCGCACAGGAACTGATGTTTGAGCAGGTAATAACCGATATTGTTGTGGACGGCGCCAATAACAAATGGATAGGCACTGCAGGGGCAGGGGCATTTTTGGTGTCGCCGGACGGGCAGAAAACCCTTTTTCATTTCACCAAGCTGAATTCACCGCTTCCCAGCAACAACATTAATGACATAGAGATTGACCCGGTTACCGGTGAGGTGTTTTTTGCCACTGAAGGCGGTATGGTATCCTATAAAGGCACTTCTACAGCCGCTGCCGGCGACCTGAGCAAAGTATATGTGTTCCCCAATCCGGTACGTCCCAATTTTGACGGCGACGTAAACATCAGCGGACTGATGGATAACGTAAACGTAAAGATAACCGACATAGAAGGCAACCTGGTATTTGAAACCACATCTGAAGGCGGTACCGTGCTTTGGAATACTACGGCCTTTGGCAAATACAAAGTGGCATCGGGCGTATACATGATCTTCATCGCTTCGGAAGACGGTACCGAAACGAAGGTGAAAAAGGTGATGATCATCCGCGGCAACTAAACTTATGTTAGTCAGGACAAAAGCCATAGTCATCAGTTCGCTCCGGTATCAGGACAAAAGCCTTATTGTAAAGTGCTTAACAGAGTCGGACGGGGTAAAATCCTATTATGTGAGGGATGCTTTTTCCTCCAAAAAAAACGCACAAAAAACCGTATACTTCCAGCCGCTTACCCTTTTGGAAATAGAAGCCGTACACAAGAACAAAGGCACCCTCGAATATTTTAAGGAAGTCAGGCTGGCGCATCCGTACTACACCATCAATAGTGATATCGTAAAGACCACGATAGCCATTTTTGTTTCGGAAATGCTGCACCACTGCATAAAGGAAGAGGAGAAGAACCAAAACCTGTACTCTTTCCTGGAAACAGCACTGCTGTGGCTTGACAGCCATGACAATTCGGCCAACTTTCACCTCGTGCTGCTGATGGAGGTAACCAAGTTTCTTGGTTTTTATCCTGACAGGAACAGTTCCCATCCGTTTTTCGAAATGACCGAAGGCGTTTTTTCTCCTTATCACGGCATAAGTTGCTTAACGGAGGAGGAAACGGCATTATTCCGGACACTCATGGATTTAAAATTCGACAACAGTGGCAAGGCCTTTCATGTTTCCGAACGTCAGGCATTGCTGAAAATACTGTTGGACTACTATGCGCTCCATCTGGAAGGTTTTAGGAAACCCAATTCGGTAGAGGTGTTGCGGGAGGTTTTTAGTTGAAATTTCAAGCCCGTTATTTCCCAAAACAAAAATTATACTCACTATTTGCATAACATGTTTTACCGGTAGGGATAACGGTATGCGACTGCTCTTTCCCGCCTTGTAGCGTGAGGTTCATAAAGTCGACAATCTGTTGCTGGCCCTTTGCAAAAAGCATATCGCTGTAGTCATGCTCGCCACCGCAATAGGTAACAAGGTGTGTACTTCCGCCTAAATCGATAATGCGGTTGTAAATGGAGTACGAGCCAAACAGCATCAGCCATCCTGATGAGCCTGCCGGGCAGTAATGGTGCGCCGCCGTGGCATAGGGTACGGTCTTATCGCAGCTGCCATGGAAGAGCATTACAGGCACCTGTGTGTTTTTGTTGATGAGGTTGATGTCCATAATGGCACCGGCTCCCGAAATGATTCCAGCGTATTTAAAATTGGCCGGAAGCCTGCCGGAGTACATCTGAAGCATGGGCTGCTCCCAAAATGCGGCGTGCAGCGCCGTTTCAGCACCGGCACTGCTGCCTGAGATGAATATTTTTGCCGGGTCAATGTTATAGGTTTCCTTATTATTGATGAAAAACACAGCGGCCTGCTGCAGCTGGTTGGCCGCAATCTGGATCGCTTTGACCTTTTCGGTCAACACACCCCCACAGCTAAAGTTTTTCCCTTTCATGTACAGCGAATAGGTGATGGATGCTGCCGCATAGCCCTTAGAAGCCGCATAGCTGCAGATGTGGTGCCCGTGCTTCCTTTCTCCGCCCGCAAAGCCCCCGCCATGTACATGGATGAGCAATGGGGTTTTACCAGCCTGCTTGCCCTTTGGCAGGAATAGGTCGAGCTCCAGTTTCAGGCTGTCGTTGGTAAAATAGGTTATGGTTTTATATTCCTGGGCCGATAGTGACAGAAAGCAGAATAATGCAGTAAAAAGTAAAATTTTATTTTTCATAGCGAGATGTCCCGGTTACCCTTTAATTAATTGACTTGCCTTAAATACTTTAGACCATTTCTCAATGAATTTGGAATCAAGGTTTTTCTTCTTAATCGCAGCAAAATTTACGTAAAGGCCTTCGTCACCCTGTATCGCATAATATAATTGCGATTCGGGTTTTGGGTCGTTATTAAATTTAGGGCTCTCAATTTTAAATAGTACCCAAATGTTCTTCGCGTTGTCATCGCTTTCCAAAATAGTCATTTTCGATTCAGGGGCATTTTGCAGGGCGCTTTGCTTAAAAAGCCCGGCAATTTGTGAGGTGGTTGGAATTTTTACACCCTTTATGGTCATCATTGTTGCCATAAGTGTCCACTTTTCGAATGTCTCTTTTTCAGGGATTAGCTCAACCATATGGGTTGGGCCATCAGTTTGGTCGCTTTCGATCTTAAGTTTATCTTCTTTTGGCCAATCAATTTTCAAGGATTCCTGCCCAAAACAAATATTCATGATAAGCAGAACGGAAAATAACAGTAGTTTTTTCATTCGGAAAGATTTATTTTCCAAATATAAGGGATTAAAACACATGTGCGTGTCAGAAAACAAAAAAGGGGCTGTCTCAAAAGTGAGGCAGCTCTAATTTTTTAAACAAATAAGGGAGCCCGAGGGCTCCCTATATTCTGCAAGTTTGTTAACTTGCGGTGTGTATAATAAATCAAAAGT
>NZ_JAPCHV010000010.1 GCF_026107645.2 Flavobacterium sp. MFBS3-15
TCAGCTCCTCTAAACTTGGAGGAAGTAGAAAATTTTGCTTGGGATTGTAATCTTTAAAGATTACTTTTGATTTATTATACACACCGCAAGTTAACAAACTTGCAGAATATAGGGAGCCCGAGGGCTCCCTTATTTGTTTAAAAAATTAGAGCTGCCTCACTTTTGAGACAGCCCCTTTGTGTGAATAATTCAGACTGAAACTTATCGCATCAGCGAAAAGTGCCCTTTTATCTCCGGTGTTGCATCGTCAATCTTTACCACATACCAGTAATCAGTTGCAGGCATTGGCGCCCCGTTAAAAGTGCCATCCCAGCTGCGGTTCCTCCTGTTAAGCTGTGTGATCAGCTTGCCGTAACGGTCAAAAATATCCACCGATGCATTCGGGAACGTATACATCCCGGCCAGGGTAAACACATCATTGATGTTATCACCATTAGGGGTAAAGAATTTAGGGATCAGGTAGACTGCGAAATTATAAAAATCCTCACCACAGCCGTTTCGTGACTTTGCCGAAGCTGTGTGGTATCCGCTGGTCATGCCGTTAAACTGGTTAGAATCCTGGAGCGCCCCGCCATCCATAGAGAACTCATAGTTTTCAGGATCGTCGTTTTCCATAATTATTATGGCAACGTCCGTATTTACAGCCACGATCCGGATGTTCGGTGCATCTATGGTCGTTGCGGTGAACGTCCTTTCGGCGGTACATCCAAACGGGCTGGTTACCGTCACGGTATACAAACCCGGCTCATCAACGTTAATGATTTTTGTAGTTTCCCCTGTAGACCATAGGTAGGTAACACCTGTAATGTCCGCATCCAGGTCGGTATCGCCATTCTCGCAAAATACAACATCCTCATCCGGCCCAACCACAGGAATATCGTGGTACGAAACAATTACAGCCTCACGTGCAGGAGAAGCGCAGCCATTGTCAACCGCTTGTGCATAAAAAGTAATGTCAGATGTAATTACAGGGCTTTGGATGCTGTTTCCTGTGCCTATGAGGTTGCCACCCACCGGAGCATCATACCATTCAATGGTTCCGGCAGACGGTGTTCCCGCCAGGGTTACTGCAACCGGGCCGCAGGCATCCGCTGTTGGCGTAACGGTAAGTGTTGGCAACGGCAGTACCAAAGCCTCTACAGCCGTACGTCCGTTTGAGGCACAACCTTCGGGGTTCACCGCTTCGGCATAATAGATAGTGGTATTGCTTAGCACGGGCGTTGTAAAGGTATCTCCTGATGCAAGTATCGACCCCCCGGTTGCCGAGGCATACCAGTTAACATTGCCTGTGTCCGATACTGCACCGATTGTTGCAGTACCCTGTGCACATATAATGCCATCAGTCGTTGATGTAATGGCAGGGAGCGGATTTACGGTTACGGTAACAGGCTGCCTTACAGCAGAGCTGCACCCTGCGTTTACCGCTTCGGCATAAAAAGTTGTAGTTGCGGTAACGAGCGGGCTTGTAAAGCTGTTGCCTGTGCCAATGGCTGTGCCTCCTGTTGCGTCGGTATACCAGTTTATTGTACCTGCCGACGGACTGGCCTGCAGTGTAACGGTCCCTTGCCCGCAAATGGCAGGAGGTACAGTCACCGTGAGCGTAGGCAGGGCACTTACCGTAATGGTTACTGCCGTTCGCGTAGCCGAAACGCAACTTCCGCTGACAGCTTCCGCATAATAAGTAGTGTTGGCTGTAATGGCAGGTGTGGTAAATGTATCGCCTGTGCCTGCAGCAGTACCTCCCGTTGCTGTAGTATACCAGTTGACCGATGCCCCTGCCGATGGTGTCGCCTGCAATGTGGCAGTGCTGCCACTGCAGGTGGTTACCGGTGTAATGGCTGTAAGGGTAGGCAGTGGTGTTACCGTAGCTTCAACAGCTGTACGCGTTGCAGAAATGCAGCCGTCGGTGCTTACAGCCTCGGCATAGTAGGTTGTGGTAGCTGTCAGGGTTGGGGTAGTGTATCCGTTTCCTGAACCTACCAGATTGCCGCCGTTAGCCGCATCATACCAATTGATGGTTGCCGGCGTTGCGATGTTTACTGACAGTGTTGCCGCCTGTCCGGTACAAACTGTTGCAGATACGCCCGAATTGATTACAGGTGCCGGATTTACGGTAACTGTTACAGGCTGCCTTGCAGCAGAAACGCATGAATTATCTTCAGCTTCGGCATAGTAGGTTGTGGTCGTTGTGAGGTTGGGTGTGGTATAGCTGTTGCCTGTAGCAATGGCCGTTCCCCCGGTTGCGGCCGTATACCAGTTTATATTTCCCGCTGATGCCGACGCTTGTAGGGTCGCAACACCCGATCCGCATAAAGCCGAAGGCGTTGTCACTGAAACTGTGGGCAGCGGGGTAGGAGTAACGACCACTTCAACCCGTGTGTCGGACGTACAGCCGCCATTGGCTACTCCCTCAGCATAATATGAGGTGCTAGCAGTAATTGGAGGTGTTGTAAAGCTTGTTTCGGAACCGATTTGTGTTCCTCCCGTTGGGGAGGTATACCATCTGACCATGCCTGAAGATGAAGTAGCCTGTAATGTTACGGTATTCCCGTAACAAACATTTACAGGCGATACTGCACTTATTGTTACCGCAGGTAATACCTGGGCCTGAACAGCTACGCGCCCGACTGTAGTGCAGCTACTGTCATAGGGAGAGGCGTAGAATTCAGTTGTACCGGTCAGATAGGGTGTTGTAAAGGTACTGCCAGTAGCTATCTCTGTGGGTCCGGTCGCGGTGGTGTACCAGTGCACTTCGGCATTGTAGCTCGCGCTGGCAGAAAGTGTTAAGGTCCCCGGGCCACAGCGTAAATCTGAGCCTGTCCCGACTATTTGTGGCATATTGATGACCGTACTGCCCGATATCTGCAAAACGGGGTCGCCCGGCATTCCGCCATATTCCGCTATATACCCCATTGGTGCATACTGTCCGGTACTGCCCACGTTAGGCAGGTCGTTCCAGGATCCCGGGATACCAACACCCGGAGCGGTAATGTGGGCATAATCCTCTTCACCGGAGTTGTTGGGCTCGCCATTGTTCCAAAAGGCAAAGTTAGGAGTGGAGCCGTTTATTCCGCCATTCCAAAAAATGGTGCCTGCTTCGGGGCCTGTCATCCAGCGCCATACGCCCTCGGTTTGCGAGTCGCTGCCGCCAATCCATCCGGTACCTGTGGCCTGCTCACCGCAAAGCTGCGCTTCTTCGGCAGAAAGCAGTGTGGCAAGATAGCCCTGCAAGCCATAATAATTGCTCGCCTGCGCGGCTGTACGTGCGGAAGTCCAGCTGATCCCGGGCTGCGATATGAAACGGTAGTAATGTCCCGTGGAGGGAAGGTAATTAGCCTCTCCCACAGTAATCGAAAAGGAACGGGAACCTGTAGGGCTACCCGCTGTACTGCTGTATTTCACATTTTGTACCGCCTGTATAAATGTGGTGTAAGGAAGTTCTATGCCCCCTACGCCACGCAATACAAGCTTGGCAGATGTGGCATTCCATGTAGTTACCACATTGGGTACCGGGGGGGTCAATACAAGCAAATCCTGGCCATTTACATAACCTGAGGATATCTGGATATAAATGGCGTCGGTCGTGGTGTCATCCGGATCGGTAATGTTGAAGGCCGTGACGATCGGCATTTGCGAACCTGGACAATATATCTGTTCGCCGGCTGCAGTAACCACTGGCGGCTGATCCTGTGCCTGAATCGTTGTTGCTGCAAAAAAAACCAGCATAAGTGAAAACGATTTCGATAAGAAGGCGTATGTATTCGGTATGGGGTATAAATTCTTCATTTTGTAAAAATAGGTAAATATGCTACCGTGTGTGGTTTGTATAGTTTTTTTGAAATATATCCCATACTACAACACCTGCGCTTACCGAAATGTTGAGGGAATGTTTAGTTCCCAGTTGCGGAATTTCTATCGATCCTGTGCATTGTTGTATCGCTTCCTGTGACACGCCCTTCACTTCATTGCCAAAAATAAGGGCATATTTCCGGCCTTCTTCAGGTTCAAAATCGTTGAGGTAAACGGCGCCTTCCACCTGCTCGACCGCCCATACATCAACACCATCTGATCGTAGTGATGCAATTACATCCAGCACATTTTTCTGGTATTCCCAGGCAACGGTTTCAGTTGCGCCCAGGGCTGTCTTATGTATCTCCTTATTGGGTGGTGTGGCCGTAATACCGCAAAGGTATATCTTCTCCACCAGGAAGGCATCGGCTGTGCGGAATACCGACCCGATATTGTGGAGACTGCGGATATCGTCCAGCACAAGTATGAGGGGTGTTTTTTCGGCAGCCTTAAAATCGGCAATGCTCATGCGCCCCAGCTCATTATTGGCCAGTTTTCTCATGTTATTTTAGAATAGATAAAAGCAAAAGTAACATAAATAAGGGATTTGGGTAAACTTTAACGTTTAATGAAACCCAAAAACGAATTCACGGCAATATCATTTGTTCTTGCAAACCAAGTGTCTTAAGTGCCCCAATTACTCACTAAACGGTTCGTCATACGTTACACTAATGATACCATCTGTTACCGTCATTTCTTCGCCATCAGCTATAAATTTACCGGAAAAAGTGGCATAAAAACAAGTGGGTCGATTGATCTTTACATACGTCTCGAGATTATCATTTATAAGATTGTACCCGCCTGTGTGGTTTGCATCAAAACGGTCAAGCATCAAAGCATCAATTACATTGTGCCCGGTTTTTTTGTAGCGCATTTTAAGGATCATGTTCTCACTTGCCGACCCGTCACGGTCAAACCATAAAGTAAGTTCGTGTCCACCGGTGCCCCAAATCATGTCGATTCCTGTGCCGGAATTGTGGTAGGTATGCAACTCTCCGTTTATTTTCATCGATATTTCGGTATCCCGGCAGGCTTCAGCCTGATCATCTTCAGAGCAGGACAATAATATTGTTGATACAAAGAACATGGACATAATCCAAAGTGTACATTTTATTTTCATAAGGGTTCTATTAGTTGGTTACTCCAAATATAAAAAATGCATTCACATTAAAGCGGCTGTTTTTGCCCAAAGTAGCTGCAAGGCATATAAAGCAGATTTTTTTTTGGATTTTAAGCCAAACGTTATCAGAATATTATATTTTTAATGTAATTTTTTTTCATCAAAGGCTTGCGAAATTGGATTTATGTGCTACCTTTGCATCCGCAATGATGAAGTAATCAAAGCGTTTGAAATAATGCGAAAATAGCTCAGTTGGTAGAGCGCCACCTTGCCAAGGTGGAGGTCGCGGGTTCGAATCCCGTTTTTCGCTCAATTTTTTAAGCTCGAGTGGTGGAATCGGTAGACACGCTGGACTTAAAATCCAGTGGGCAGCAATGCCCGTGTGGGTTCAAGTCCCACCTTGAGTACTCAGTACAAGGCTCCAACAAAATGTTGGGGCTTTTTTTATGATTTTTCTAAGCCAAAATCATGTGGACTTCGTCAACATAACGGTCAATATCTACTACACTTTTCTTCAACTGTTCAAGGAAGAATTTGGCACTATCTGCTATATTGCTATTTGGGTGACTGTAGAGGTTGTTTAGAATTTCGAATCCCACAGAGGGATTACGCTTGTATTTAAGCATTATCCATCCCCATACTTTATGCTCAAGGTTATAAAAAAGTGAATCATGCTCTGCATCGCGATTAATCAGTAATTCATGATAACAGCCGGATAATATTTTATCATAATAAATAACTGTATTTTTATATGTGCCGGTCATATTGATAATGGTCCTGATTGCTAATTGCCCATTTGGCGAAAATTCAAGATAATCTTCGCCGTCCTTCCCGTTTCGCTTTGCGCCATTAGGATACAACCAGGATCCGCGATCGCAGATCAGGGAGCCATCTTCGTTATATAAATACGTACCGTCAGACTTTAGCTGGCCGTTTTTATACCATTCCGTTCCGCTTACATAATTGCCGTTATCAAAAAAGCCGTCGCTTTGTAGCGGCCCGCATTTATAGTAAGATATCGATCTACCGTGCGCATTGCCCTTCTCAAATTCTGTATAGCATATTCCGTCTTCATCAAGCAGAGTCCCTGTAAACAGTACGCCTTTATAAAGCAAATAAATGTAAGGATCATAGATGTTCTCTTCAAAATCCTTTTCATTGAATTGAATAACCGGTTCTTTCATTATTGCAGTATAATTTCCCTAAAAATGAACATAAAAAAGCCCCCGCAATGCGGAGGCTTCCTGATACTATAATCTTACAGATCTTAGTGAGCAGCTGGAGCAGCAGTCTCAGTAGTTGTAGTTGTAGTAGTTGAATCTTTAACTGTAGTTGAATCTGCAGGAGTCTCAGCTGGAGTTTCAGCAGGAGTTGTAGTTTCAGTTGTAGTTTCAGTTTCTGTTGCAGTTTCTTCAGTTTTAGTTTCTTTGCAAGAAACAAGAGACATCATAGCAACTAGAGCAGCGCTCAATACGATTTTTTTCATCTTACTAAATTATAAAGGTTAATTATTAATTCGGAGCAAAGATATGAATTTTTTAATATCGCAATATATTTCGATAAAAATTTTTATAAGGGTGTAATGCGCTGTAAGCAAGGGTGTTGTGGTTGTTATTTTAAGATTCTTACCCCTTTTTAAGACATACCCCGTCAGGAAATCCCTGACATGCTCCCGAAATGAAATAGCATATCCGGCACTGTTTTATTTTTTTCGTTTATTCTTTTTTCCGTCCACAATCTTCATTTCGTCGATAAGGCGTTTACATCCTGCATATTTGTCGATGATGAACAGTACATAGCGCATGTCTACCATGATGTTCCTGCATATAGACGGGTCGTAGTAAATGTCGCTCATGGTGCCTTCCCATACGCGGTCAAAGTTAAGCCCTATCAGGTTACCTCTGGCATCTATGGCAGGGCTGCCTGAGTTGCCTCCTGTAGTGTGGTTTGTACCGATGAAACATACAGGCATCTTGCCATTCTCTCCATACGGGCCGTAGTCTTTTTTATTATACAGGTCAATAAGCTTTGCAGGCACGTCAAACTCATAATCGCCCGGAATGTATTTTTCTATAACACCGTCCAGGTAGGTTACCGGCTCGTAATAAGTAGCATCCCTTGGCTCATAGCCATTGACTTTGCCGTAGGTCACGCGCAGGGTACTGTTGGCATCAGGAAAAATCCTCGCATCTTTCGGGCTCAGTTCAAGTATGCCTTTCATGTAGGTACGTTGCAGCGACGCTATCTTTAGGTTGATCTCATCGTATTTCGGGGCAACCTTTGTGGAGTATGCATCGGCCATGGCCTTTATGAGTTGATAACCTCTGTCGGCATTAAGCTTGGCGATAACCGTTTTGGCATCGCCTTCAAGTAATTCCTTCACACCATTGAGCGAGGTAAGCTTAGAAGTACTGTAAACCGAAGCCGTAAGCGCCTTATAATCGGCCCCGATAACCTCCTGCGGCAGGAATTGTTTTGGCGATTTGGTGCCATACAGCGCGATCAGCTGCTCAAACACTTTTTCATCCACATCCTTATTAAAGTCCTTGAATACACCTTCCAGTGCGGCAATAGTATTGGCTTTCCTGTCGGTGAATGACTGCTCACCGCGCGCATTATACACCTGCTCCAGTTGATAGAGGCGGTAGCCGGTGGTCAAAAGTTCGGTGTTGCGCAGGGCCACTTCCATAAAATAGTCGCGCGCAAGGGAGTAGGGTTCTATTTCCTTGTAGTTCTTTTCAAATTCAGTGAATAAATTTCCGTATTCGCCCTGTTTTCCGGCTTTGGCTGCTTTTGCCAGAAAATCTTTTTCAAACTTCTTCTTAATGGCAACCGCGTTCGATTTCTTAAGCCCCTGTGATTCGCCGATCCATTTTTTCCAGTAGTTGGCAATGCTGGCATACTTTGCCGCATACTGTATTTTAATAGCGTTATCCTTGCGCATGAAGCCGTCGGCAACCTTCAGCGCAGCATCCCTTACCTCAATTTTGGCAGGGTTAAGAACGTTCACGATCTGTTCTACCGCTACTGCAGGCAGGTATTCGGTAGTACGGCCCGGATAGCCGAATACCATGGTAAAATCGTTCTCCCTAATCCCGCCTATCGACACAGGGAAGAAGTGTTTTGGCGTGTAGGGTATATTATCTTTGGAGTATTCCGCAGGCTTGTTGTCTTTGCTTGCATAAATGCGGAACAGCGAAAAATCACCGGTATGCCTTGGCCATACCCAGTTGTCAGTATCCGACCCGAATTTACCGATAGATGACGGCGGGGCGCCCACAAGTCGCACATCTTTATAGGTTTCGGTTACAAAAAGCATGTACTGGTTGCCTTCGTAAAACGTACGGATGCTGTTTTCCTGCCACGATTCTTTGGGCAGCGATCTGGTAAGCGATGCAATGTTGTCCTGTATCTTTTTCTGCCTTTCTTTTTCAGAAGTGATAGACTGTGTGCCTTCCAGCACCTTATTGGTTACATCCTCAATACGGATGATAAAGGTAGCTTCCATGTCTGGATTTGGCAGTTCCTCTTCCAGCGTCATCGCCCAAAAACCATCGGTCAGGTAATCGTGGTCGATGGTGGAGTGTGCCTGTATCTCACCAAAGCCACAGTGGTGGTTGGTAAGCAGCAGGCCCTTCGATGAAATGACCTCCGAGGTACACCCGCCATTAAAGTGCGGCACAGCATCCTTGAGGCTGGAATGGTTTACTGAATAAATGTCTTCAGCCGTCATTTTCATGCCCAGGCTCTTCATTTCCTTTTCGTTCATCCCTTTCAGCAGGGAAGGTATCCACATGCCGCCTTGCTGCGCATAAGCAGGAAGGACTAGCAGGAGTACCAGTAAGCGTAATAGTTTCATAGTCTGTTTCGTTTGTGCCGCAAGTTAATAATTATTGCCGACAACCATTCCAAAGCCCGTTGCAAAAACGAATATTACCCCATTGCTGCCGTATGTTTTTTTTCTATCGACGAATTATCATGCGGTAAAAATCTTACATTTCGTCGCATTATCTTTGACCCGGTTTTCTGAATTAACCCATATTTATTACATCTTACAAATTATTAAGACTATGAAAAACAAAAAAATATTTTTAGTAAGTACACTTGCCATGCTAACCCTATCATTGTACAGTTGTAAAGGCGATAAAATCCCTACGGAAGGAGCTGGGACTGAAACTGCCGAAACCGAAACTGCCGCACCGGAAGAGAAACCTTTGGTGTTTGCTGAATTTACAGAGCTTGACCTAAGCCCTGAGGGAATGCCGGTAACCATTAAAGCCCCAAAAGATGCCAAGGTCATTAAGGGTTCCATAGAAGGGGAAGTGTACGTATATGGCGGGAAAAGATTCAAGCTTTCTGTGAAGCAAATGTCGGGTACTGCCGAAAGCACGGTAGCTACCATGAAAGAATTGCAGGCAGATAAAGACCTGAACCCAAGTTTCGATAAACTTGTAGAAGATCAGCCGGCCTATTATCTTAAAGCCAGTACAGATGGTACTCTTTCATTTATCTATGCAATTACTACGGGTGATGAAAGCAGTATCCTTGTGCAGGAGGGTATGCCGCACGACCAGTCGCCGGACCAGTTTACCGACTACAGTAACGACGATGTTAAACTGATGCTGGAGGCCGCAAAAACGCTAAAAGCAAAATAATTTAAGTTACAGGTTTTGACTTAGAAGCAGCTTTCGGGCTGCTTTTGTTATTTATATAAATGCTTTATATCAATCACAAATGCCTGTTCACGTCAATAAAGGATAATAATAAACAATCAATCGGTCAAATACACATCTGACAAAGGATATTCTTTATGTTTTGCATAAAGTTTTTTAGAATATCGCAATTCGCTGCCTGCCAGAATTAATTTAGAAACCATTAACATTTGAATTTATATTTTTGTAGTTAAACCTTTTTTCAACACCATGAAACTTCTTATAGTAGAAGACGAGCCGCAATTACTCTCCCTTATCCGTAAAGGCCTTTCTGAGCAGAACCACGACGTGAGCGCCGCGCTCGACGGGTCTACTGCACTGCAGCTTTTGCAGGATAACAGGTTTGACGTGGTGGTGCTGGACGTGATGCTGCCTGACATTAACGGTATCGAAATATGCCGCCGCCTGCGTGCTGCAGGTAATTTTGTGCCAATACTGATGCTCACGGCGCTTGACAGCAGCGAAAACATAGTATCGGGGCTCAATTCGGGTGCGGATGATTATATGGCAAAGCCTTTTAAATTTACCGAACTGGAGGCCCGTATAAATGCGCTCGCCAGGAGGGCAGGACAATCGCAAAAGCCGGCCGAGCGCATAAAGGTAGAAGACCTTGAAATTGACCTGAGTACAAAAAAAGTGACGCGTGCGGGTGATGCCATACAGCTTACCGCTAAAGAATTCCTGCTCTTGTACTATCTTGCAAAGAATTCAGGTATCATCCTTTCGCGCGAAAAGATACTCGATAATGTATGGAACATCAATTTCGATATGAATACCAATGTAGTAGATGTTTATATCAATTACCTTCGTAAAAAGATAGACAAGCCGTATGCCCAAAAACTCATCCATACCCTAAAAGGGTTGGGCTATACCCTAAAGCCATAGTATGCAGATACGGAAAAAGATTACTATAACCTATGTTGCCTTATCGGTCTTCAGCACGCTCCTGCTGTGCATCGTGATGTTTTTTCTTTTCCGCCAGAACAATAGCTACTATTTCCTGAAAAGGCTGCAGGACCGTGCCAGGGTCGTAGCCTCCATACACTATCAGCATGATCCTGTAAAGGCAGAGTATTTTCGCGAGTTCAAAGCCAACGGGCTGGAGGAAATGATTAATGAAAAGGATTATGTACTGCGCGTCAACGGTTCCACATCGTTTGAATATAATACAGACCTGCACCTTTCCCCCGATTTTTACAAAGCAGTGATGCGGGATGGCTCAGGATGGGAGCAGGACGGGCAGCAATACTATTACGCCCAGATATTCAACGAGGGACGCAACCAATATATGGTTATTGTCACCGCACGCGACAGGCGGGGCAATACATCAAGCCTTTACCTTATCCGGATTATGGTCTTTGGCGGGCTGGCATTCGTTATACTGGCTTACTTTTTGGGGCGGATATTGGCAAAAAGGGTTATCAATCCTGTTGCAAGGATTACCCGCGAAGTAAACCATATAAGCGCATCAAACCTGCACAACCGCCTGCCGCTTACAAATATTGAAGATTCTGATGAAATAGCTGATCTTACCCGTACCTTCAACGATATGCTCGACAGGCTGGAAACATCATTCGAAATACAGGCTAACTTTATTAATAATGCCTCGCATGAACTCAAGACGCCAATAGCCACCATTATGGCCGAGAGTGAGATAGCGCTGCTTAAGGAGCGTACGCCTGAAGAGTACAGCGCATCGTTGGAAAGCATTGGCAGGCAGGCCGCACGCCTTTCCAGCCTTACCGAAAGCCTGCTCAAGCTAACCCAAACCGGATATGACGGCCAGAAGCAAGTGCAGGATGTGGCGCGCATAGACGAACTCCTGATGGATGTGAAATGCGATCTCGACAGGCTGTATCCCAATAACAGGATCAGCATTATCCTGGGTGCAATGCCGGAAGACGAGTCGCTGCTGATACTGCCGTGCAATAAGCCTTTGCTGGAACTTGCCATTGGCAATATCATAGCCAACGGTGTGAAATATTCGGATAACAGCGAGGTATTCGTGGCCCTTACGATTGAATCCAAAACCATAAAAGTATCCATTACCGATATAGGGATAGGAATCCCCCCGGAAGATATACCTTATTTATATGAGCCTTTTTTCCGTGGGAAGAAAGCATCCCGCTATACCGGCTACGGACTGGGCCTCCCATTGGCCATGAAAATCATACGAATGCATAACGGAGACCTCCAGGTACAGTCGCAACCCGACAAAGGCACTGTTGTGACCATAACCTTCAATGTATCCAACATTAAAAATCCTAATGCAAAATCTTAGTATTTTCTAATGTTATTTTAAATCCCTGCTAATTTTGGGGTTGTTGCTTTGCTGTATAAACTTAAAAAGCTTTATACTATGAAAAGCATCCTTATACCTACCGTACTGGAAAATGACACGCTGCAGGCCATAGAAACAGCAATTAGCCATGCCAGGGGGAAAAGCGCCAGCATTGTACTGCTCACACTTACTGAAACGCCGGATGCCTTATCTGCTGCTGAGTTTTTAAGGAAAACGAGAAAACCACTTACTGCAGCACAGTCGGAACTATTGGAAGAATGCAGCCTCAGGGTAGCGGCGTCGGCCAACTGCACACTCGAAGTACGCAATCAATACGGAATTACAGCATCATTGCTGCGCAACCTGCTGGACTTTTTAGCAACCGATATGGTTATCCTTTCCCAATCGTATAAGGCCGATAAGAAAAAAATTAATTCTTACTTCTGTAAGCTGATAAGCACCTGCAAAAAACCTATCCTGCACCTGGGGAGTGAGAATGCCTGTCCCGAATTCAATAAAGCGCTTTACATAGAGCGTAACAATACCCGAATAGGGCTACAGGAACTGCAACAGTTAGTCAATGTACAGTTTGATTTCAGGATTGTAAGCCAGGCAAGCGTTGCCGAAGAGCAAAATCCCGAAGGCTTTGCCCCTCTTGTTAACGAAGCTATAGCTAAAAATGGCATAGACCTGCTTATCGAGACCCGCAAGCCAAAAGCTGTCCAGCGCGCGCCATTGGTAAGTGATGGCTACGGGCTGCCTGTGCTGTCCATACACGAGGAAGCGGCACGGGTATAATATCTAATAATAAAATGAAACGATTATGCTGTTGAAGAAAAGAATACCGATGAAATACGTTTTGGGCAAGATACGCATTGAGCTCTCACTTGTGGTAGCCTATACCATATTATTTGAAGTGATACATCACTTTTACCATGCTGTCTCTATAAACATACCTATTGCGGTACCTACCATTTTGGGTACTATCATATCACTTTTGCTGGCATTCAAGTCTAACCAGGCGTATGACCGCTGGTGGGAGGCCAGGATCGTATGGGGCGGCATAGTAAACGATTCCCGCACATTGCTGCGCCAGGTAATTGCATTTTACAAGGATCCCGATTTTTCGACCGAAGCGCACGACTTTAAGGAACGTTTTGCCAAAAGGCAGTCGGCCTGGTGTTATGCGCTGGCACAGTCCCTTCGGGGCAAGGATCCGTACAAGCCATTGTCAGGACTTCTCAACGATAAAGAAATGCGATTCGTAAAGAACCACAGGCATGTACCCAATGCCCTATTGATACTTCACGCTAAAGAACTTAAAAAGGCGAAGGAGGAAGGGAAAATGAATACCTACCAACAGGTGGAGATAGACAATACGCTGACCAGGCTGTGCGATCATATGGGTAAGTGTGAGCGTATAAAAAACACCATATTCCCAACAACATACAGCATGTATATCCGCTTTACGCTTTGCTTGTTTGTACTCCTGCTTCCTTTCGGGCTTACCGATTACCTTGGCTGGATGCAGATACCTGTAATTGCTACCATTGGTGCAGCGTGCTTCCTTATCGAGAAAATGGCAATACACCTGCAGGATCCATTTGAAAGCAGGCCAACCGATACGCCGATGATAACCATATCGACGAATATTGAAAAGAACCTCATGCAGATGGTATACGAATACCGGGATGAGTTTGATGACGAGGCAATGCCACAGATAACACGCCATATAGAGCCTGTGAAGAATGCCTACTTTGTTTTGTAGCTTTGTTTTATTACCCCGATAGGGCCCTGCTGTAATGGCGGGGCTCTTCTTTTTTATGGTAAAATTGGTATATTCACGCCATTAATTCTATAGCCTATGTTTGCCGGGATTATATGCCATATGAAAAAATTCATCAGCCTTACTGAAGCTGAAGAGGAATTGCTGGTGTCATACCTGACGGTAAAGCAGGTTAAAAAAAAGGAGCATTTACTGAGGCAGGGAGAAGTGTGCCGTGAAAATTATTTCATATTGGAAGGCTGTTTCCGGCTGTACCTCATTACCTCCAAAGGGGCTGAGCAGGTGATACAGTTTGGCATCGAAAACTGGTGGATAACAGAATACCACAGCTACAAGAGCGGGCTTCCTTCGGGCTTTTACCTACAGGCTATAGAGAGTGCCACGGTAGTGGCACTCGACCGCAATGTGCAGGAAGAGCTTTTTAAAAAGCTGCCACAACTCGAAAAATACTTTCGCCTGGTTTTGGAAAAGGCCTACTCTGCACAGCTGATGCGTATTCACTACATATTCAATCTTACAGGCGAAGAACAATACCGTATGATGGTAGATAAGTATCCTGAATTTGTACAAAGGGTTCCGCAATACATGCTGGCCTCGTTTTTAGGGATTACACCGGAGTTTTTGAGCATGCTGCGGGCGAAAAAATAACATCTCCCAGCTAATTTACTTTCTTAAACTACTTTAAGTTTTTTGCCATTGCTATGGCGGAACTTTGTCCTGTAATTATAAATCAACATAATCATGGACAAAAGAATGAACCTTTTCGCAGTAGTACCCGACGGCTATAAAATGATGCTGGAGTTTGAAAAATATGTTACCGCAACATCAGTAGCCAAAACCCACAAGGAACTGATAAAGATACGCGCATCGCAAATAAACGGCTGTGCTTTCTGCCTTGACATGCATACTAAGGATGCCCGCAAGAATGGCGAAACCGAGCAGCGCATCTATACACTGAGTGCCTGGAGGGATACACCTTTTTTTACTGAAGAGGAGCAGGTCATCCTGGCCCTTACCGAAGAAGTGACCCAAATTTCAAACCACGTTTCCGACAGCACTTACAACCGTGCGGTTGCAGTTTTAGGTGAGAAATATGTAGCCGAAGTGATTGTAGCAATACTTGCCATTAACTCCTGGAACAGAATTGCGATAACTACAGGAATGCAGCCCGCTTAACAAATTATTTAAACAGAGTGATTACCCGCTTCGGTTTTAGGACATGAGCGGGTAATTATTTTACCAACATCCTCTTTATTTCATTCAGCTTCATTAATGCCTCAACCGGGGTAAGCGTATTGATGTCGATATTCATGATCTCTTCCTTGATCTCTTCCAGTAATGGGTCGTCAAGGTTAAAGAAGCTCAGCTGCAGTTCATCTTTGGCTGCCGCCTTAACGTTGCCCAGGGCTTCGCCGGAATGGTTTTTCTCCAGTTTTTTGAGCATCTTCTGGGCTTTTTGTATTACCGTTTGCGGCATTCCGGCCATTTTTGCCACGTGGATACCAAAACTGTGTGCCGAACCGCCTTTTACCAGCTTACGGATAAACAGCACCGTATCCTTCAGTTCCTTTACCGATACATTGTAATTCTGTATCCTGTCAAAAATATCCTGCATCTCGTTAAGCTCGTGGTAGTGCGTCGCAAAAAGCGTTTTGGGCTGTGCCGGGTGCTCGTGCAGGAATTCAGCAATGGCCCACGCAATGGAAATGCCATCGTAAGTGCTTGTGCCACGCCCTATCTCGTCGAGCAATATCAGGCTGCGGTCGGAAATGTTGTTAAGGATGCTTGCCGTCTCGTTCATCTCTACCATGAAGGTCGATTCGCCCATCGAGATGTTGTCCGATGCGCCCACACGGGTGAATATCTTGTCCACCACGCCCATGCGCACGCTTTCGGCGGGTACAAAACTGCCCATTTGCGCCAGCAGGACAATTAGTGCCGTTTGACGTAATATAGCCGACTTACCCGACATGTTAGGTCCCGTGATCATGATAATCTGCTGCTGTGCCCTGTCGAGGAATACATCGTTGGTAATGTACGGTGTGCCTACCGGCAGCTGCTTTTCGATGACCGGGTGGCGGCCTTCTTTAATGTCAAGCTCAAAGCTGTCTTCAATTTCCGGGCAAACATATTTGTTGTCGATGGCAAGCTGCGCGAACGAAGCCAGGCAGTCCACCTGCGCGATCAGGCTGGCATTGAGCTGTACGGGCTTGATGTAGGTCGCGATCCACACTACCAACTGTTCGAACAATTGCGATTCAAGCTGGTGTATCTTTTCCTCAGCGCCAAGTATCTTGGTTTCATACTCTTTCAGCTCTTCGGTAATGTAGCGCTCGGCATTCACCAGTGTCTGTTTGCGAATCCATTCAGCTGGCACTTTGTCTTTGTGGGTATTGCGTACCTCAATGTAATACCCAAAAACATTGTTGAAGGAAATTTTTAGCGATGATATCCCTGTGAGTTCCGACTCTCGTTTTTCAATTCCTTCCAGGAATTCTTTTCCTGAATAGGCAATGGCCCGCAGTTCGTCGAGTTCAGGGTGTACGCCTTTGGCTATTGCGTTGCCTTTGCTTATGGCAACCGGTGCTTCGGGGTGCAGTGTGATTTTTATTTTTTCGCGCAGCAATTCGCAGGCATGCAGGCTGTCGCCAATGGCTTTCAGCGCCTCATTGTTGCTTTCCAGTGCCAGGGTTTTTACCGGCACGATGGCATCCAGTGAGTCTTTCAGGTAGACCACCTCACGCGGCGATACTTTTCCTGTTGCTATTTTTGATATCAGCCTTTCCAGGTCGGAGATCTGCCTGACCTGCTGCTGTATTTTTTGGAGTGTATTTTTGTTTTCTTTAAGGTAGGCGACCACTTCATGGCGTGCACGTATCTTGTTGGCGTCCTTCAGCGGGAGTGCCAACCAGCGTTTCAGCAGGCGGCTTCCCATGGGAGAAAGGGTTTTGTCGATCACGTCGAGCAGGGTGACGGCATTCACGTTCGGGCTTTGGTACAGTTCGAGGTTGCGAATAGTAAAGCGGTCCATCCATACATAGGCATCTTCAGCAATGCGTTGTATGTTCGTAATGTGCTGCACTCTGTTATGCTGTGTTTCGGAAAGGTAAAACAGCACTGCGCCCGAGGCTATGATACCTTCCTGCAATTCCTCCACACCAAAGCCTTTCAGCGAATTGGTGCCAAAATGTGTGGTCAGGCTTTCAAAGGCATAATCTTCTTTGTACACCCAGTCCTCAAGATAAAACGTATGGTAATCGTCGCCAAAAGTATCGCGGAAGTTGGTCTTTTCATTTTTCGGAACCAGCACCTCGCTGGGGCTGAAATTTTGCAGCAGCTTGTCAATATATTCCTCATTGCCCTGCGCCGTAAGAAATTCGCCGGTAGACACATCCAGGAATGAGACTCCCATGCTTTTTCGCCCAAAATATACCGACGCCAGGAAGTTATTCGATTTGGAATGCAGCACCTCGTCGTTCATCGAAACACCTGGAGTCACCAGTTCGGTTACACCCCGCTTTACGATGGTCTTGGTCATTTTCGGGTCTTCCAGCTGGTCGCATATCGCTACGCGAAGCCCGGCTTTTACCAGCTTCGGAAGATAAGTATTCAAAGAGTGGTGCGGAAAACCTGCGAGCGCTGTTTCGGTCTCACTGCCGTTACCGCGCTTGGTTAATGTGATGCCCAAAATTCGGGCAGCACGTACGGCATCCTCACCAAAGGTCTCATAAAAGTCACCCACACGGAACAGCAAACAGGCATCGGGGTACTTGGCTTTAATAGCATTGTACTGCTTCATCAACGGGGTTTCCTTTGCGGGTTTTTCTTTTGCGGCTGCCAATGTAAAGGGTATGGTTTGATTAAGAGGCGAATTTACTCAAATTCCCAAAAAGGAGCGCAGGATGTTTGTAAATGGTGGATAACTTCTCCATTTCAGATTTCAGAATGTAGATTTCAGATTGAGCTCCCCTTAAGTCTAAGCAGTCGATGTATCATTTTTTTTTTGGTTATGCCAAACCTCCGGTTATTACGACGTATGGCCCGCATAGCCATGAAGGGTGAAACATCAATACCAAAAACTCACACCACCAATCTCATCAAGCCCCTATTGTGGATTTTATACCCTTTGGACAAATACAATTTCTGCGCGACGGAATTATGCCCCTCGATTTCAAGGTAAATTATTTTTACGGATAACAGTTTTGCCTGTTCATTTATGAAATCCAGGGCTAGCTTCCCTAATCCCAACCCTCTCGCATCGGGCGAAATGAACAGCTCGTCCAAAAATGCGATGCGCCCTTTGTACTCAAATGAAAATACAAGGGTGAGGATTACATATCCAGAAGGCTTTCCGTCGTGTAAAATAATCCATCCGCGGCCGAGGCTTTTATTTTCAATAAATTCCATAAACAAATCCCTCGATACTGCCGCATCTATGGGGTAATTATCGATGGCATAAAAGTTCTTCATCATGGAAATGACGGCATGTGCATCGGCAGGTTCGAAGGGTTTAAATACGGGTGTCATTTGCAATATGGTTTAGGATGATGTTTACGGCTCCCCGGTTCATCGAAACAAATGTCCCTGCTATATGGCCTTTCTCCCAACGGTAGTCGTCATTATGTACCAGTGATGAAAGCGCATCTTCGGTTTCCTGCTTGCTGGCAACAGCAACGCAGCCGCCCATTTGTACCAATGCCACTGCCTCAGGGAATTTTTGGTGGTTGGGGCCAATAATGACCGGTACGCCAAAAGCCGACGGTTCAAGTATGTTGTGCAGCCCTGATGTTCCGAAGCCACCGCCAACATACGCCACATCGGCATAACTGTATATTTTACTCAAAAGGCCAATGGTGTTGATTATAATAACATCGTATTCAGCAAGGTTTTTGCCTTCCTTTTCTGTGAATAAAATAGTCTTCTTGGTGATGCTTTCTTTTAAGGCCGGCACATGCCCGAAGGTGTGCGGCGCGATGATGAATTTTGTATCAAGGGAGGAATTGATGAAATCAACAAACATAGCCTCATCCTTGGGCCACGAGCTCCCGAAAACCACTGTTGTTTTCCCGTTGATGAATTCTTCAACGAATGGAAGGCTGTTGTCGCGTTCGAGTATTTCGCTCACGCGGTCATAACGCGTGTCGCCGCTAATGGTCACATTGGTAAACGCGATATCCTGCAGCAGTTTCTTAGAACTTTCGTACTGCACGAAGAAATGGCTGAATGCTTTTAGCGCCTCCCTGTAAAAGCCGCCATACCATTTGAAGAACACCTGCTTTTCCCGGAACAATCCGGAAATAAGGTAGGCAGGTATCCCTGCTTTCCTGACCTCATTAAGGTAATTGGGCCAAAACTCATACTTGATAAAGAACACCATTTCGGGCTTTACCGCGTGCATGAATTTTTTGGCATTCATCAATGTGTCCATTGGCAGGTACACCACTACATCGGCAGCTTTTGTATTTTTCCTGATTTCGTAACCGGATGGTGAAAAGAACGTTAGCACGATCTTGTGGTTAGGGTAGAGTTCGCGCACCTTTTCCATCACAGGGAGTCCCTGCTCGTATTCGCCCAATGACGCAGAGTGAAACCATATAGTCCTGTCGCCCGGCTGTATTTTTTGTGAAAGCGTATTAAAAACCGTCTTGCGCCCCTCAACAAAAAGTTTCATTTTCGTGCTAAAAATAGCGGCGATCTTTACGATGCCTGAGGCGATTAGGGTGAGCAGGTTATATATAAAAAGCATGGTTGTACTATTGATGCGCTAAATTACATATTTTCATTGGCAGGCAGTCATTTAATTAGTAGTTTTGCGTGACTTAATACTTCATTACAACATGAAAAAAATACAGATGGTCGACCTGAAAGGCCAGTATGACCGTATAAAAGATACTGTAAACGCTTCCATTCAGGAAGTGCTTGATACAACTGCTTACATCAACGGCCCGCAGGTACACAGTTTCCAGAAAAATCTGGAAGATTACCTTGGTGCCGGGCACGTTATCCCATGTGCCAATGGTACCGATGCGCTACAAATTGCCATGATGGGCCTTGGCCTGCAGCCGGGTGACGAGGTGATTACCGCCGACTTTACTTTTGCTGCTACCGTTGAGGTTATAGCATTGCTACAGCTTACTCCGGTGTTGGTGGATGTGGAGCCGGATACGTTCAATATTTCCATAGACGCAATCAGGAAAGCCATTACGCCAAAAACAAAGGCAATCGTTCCCGTACACCTGTTTGGCCAGGCGGCCGATATGGAGGCGATCATGGCACTGGCCAAAGAACATAACCTATATGTTATTGAAGACAATGCACAGGCCATTGGAGCCAACTATAAATATGCTGATGGTTCGAAAACGAAAGTAGGCGTAATTGGCCATGTGGCTTCGACGTCATTCTTTCCGTCGAAGAACCTGGGCTGCTATGGCGACGGTGGTGCGATATTCACGAATGACGATGCCCTTGCCCATACGCTTCGCGGCATTGTGAACCACGGTATGTATTTGCGTTACCATCATGATGTGGTAGGTGTTAACTCAAGGCTGGATAGTGTACAGGCAGCAGTACTTAATGCAAAACTGCCATTGCTCGACAGTTATAACGATGCAAGGCAAACCGCAGCTGAAAAATACAGCGAAGCCTTTGCCAACCACCAGAATATCATTACTCCGGTTGTGAAAGGAGACAGGGACAGTCACGTATTCCATCAGTATACGCTGAGGATCATTGATGCCGACCGCGATGCCCTCATGCAGCACCTGCTTGACAAAGGTATTCCGTGTGCGATCTATTACCCGATAGCCCTTCACAAGCAAAAGGCCTATGCCGATGAGCGCTATAACGAAGCCGATTTTCCGGTAACCAACCAACTGGTAAAAGAAGTCCTTTCGCTGCCGATGCATACGGAACTGGACGATGAACAGATACAGTTCATAACCGATAGTGTACTTGAATTTTTAAAATAGTTGACAGTTTACAGTTGCCGGTTGATGGCAGCTTCCGAGAACTGACAACCAACAACTAAAACAACAAATGAAAATACTCGTAACCGGCGGCCTCGGGTTCATAGGCTCGCACACCGTGGTCGAACTGCAAAATGAAGGCTTTGACGTAGTGGTAATCGACGACCTTTCCAATGCCGAAGCCGGCGTTGCAGACCGTATTGCTGCCATAACAGGAAAACAACCCGAATTTGAAAAGATCGACCTGCGTGATAAAGTTTCCGTACAGCAGTTTTTCCGAAAGTATACGGATATATCCGGCGTTATCCACTTTGCGGCTTCAAAGGCTGTAGGGGAGAGCGTAGAAAACCCATTGCTGTACTACGAAAATAACCTTGGTTCTCTGGTGTACCTGTTGCAGGAATTGCAGAAAAAGGATGAAGCGCATTTCATCTTCAGTTCGTCGTGTACTGTGTATGGGCAGGCAGAAAAAATGCCAATCTCTGAAGATACACCCGTACAGCCGGCAATGTCACCCTATGGTAATACCAAACAGATAGGTGAGGAAATAATAAGGGATGTTGCTAACGTTAGCGGTATATCTGCGGTTTTGCTGCGCTATTTCAACCCGGTTGGGTCGCATCCCTCGGCCAATATAGGCGAACTGCCGCTTGGCGTTCCGCAAAACCTGGTGCCTTTCATCACGCAAACCGCCATTGGTTTAAGAGAACAGCTTTCGGTATTTGGGGATGATTACAATACGCCCGATGGAACCTGCATCCGCGATTACATCCATGTAGTCGATCTGGCAAAAGCGCACGTTACCGCACTAAAGCGCCTCATCAATAAAGCCAATGCCGAAAAAGTAGAGGTATTCAACCTTGGCACGGGTAAAGGCAGCAGTGTGCTCGAAGTGATACATGCCTTTGAAAAGGCAACCGGCCAAAAACTCAATTATAAGATAGTACCCAAAAGGCCGGGCGATGTAACAGAGGCATACGCCGATACCACCAAAGCCAACGATGTGCTGGGCTGGAAAGCCGAACTTAGCCTGGAAGATGCCCTGGCTTCTGCCTGGAAGTGGGAGCAGAAGGTGAGAGGGAAATAGTTTTCAGTCGCAGTTACAGTTATCAATATTGCCAAGGGATATAATATGATCTTAACGATATAGAGCCGTTGCATTGCAACGGCTCTACTGTTTATTGTATCCGTGAAAATCCGCCCGATCCGCGTCATCCGGGTTCCTTTCTTATCCTAAAAAGTCAAAACCCAAACGGGAGCCTGTACAGTACATCCAGGCTGATGACATGCTGGTAGGAAAAGCCGCTTTTTGGGAAGGTATTGTAAAAAGTTGGGCTGTAAACCAATCCTACAGACCAATGGTCGGAAAACTGTAGATACGTGTTGGTCGTCAATCCAAACGAATGGCTCTGCTTTTTGCGCGGCTCTTCGTCGTTGGATGGGAATTCCCAGTCGCTGTTCACGACCTGCCAGGTGTGTATGGTGTAGTTTAGGCCATAGCCAAAAGACAGCCGGTTGAACTTATGGTTGTTGGTAAGCGAAAAGCTGGATGCACGCATTGTTTCATACGAATCGAATTTGTCGAGCGGCGCAGGAAAGGGCAGGTCAAAATCAATGGGTGCGGCAGCGCTGATTTTTACAAAGCGATCGTTTTTATAGTAATATTCCAATCCCAAGGCTATGCCAAAAAAGCCGACCCTGTTCTTTTTGCCTTCATTCCGTGGTTGTTGATGAAAATGGTTGGCATACGGTACAGAAACCGTCAACGCCCATGTGCCTTTCGGGATGGTATATTTTTTTTCTAAAAAATCGTTCCAGGATCTTAGGATTGGTGGTTCGATGATACTGTCTGTGGCATCTTTGTCAAGGCGTAGTTTCCTGCCGTAATAAAAACGCTTTGGGCTGGTCATGTCAATGGCAAAAGCACCCGGATAGCCTATTGAGAACAGGAAATTACCGTAGATCAGTTCGCGGTTAGGCGATGCCTTTACAGTAAAGTCTTTCCGTATGGAATCAGTGATTAGTGTAACCTTCAGGTCTTCTTTGGAGCGTTTTACCTTTACATAGGCAGGAAGGCTGTAAACACTGTCGTTGATTTCGGCCTTCATGTTAGCATCATAGGAAAATACCTTCATCTTGTATTCCTTACCGTTAAAAATGGTGGCGCAGGAGGTAAGGCACAGCACAGCGGCGAATGCAAATAATTTCTTTATCATGGCAATAGTCGGTTTCTTACAAGATAAGGAAACCCGTTAATGGTTGCTTGCAGTAATGTTATATTAATGAAAAATCCCCATAACTTTTCAGCAAGGGGATCTCATATTGTAGGCAATTCCACCGTTTTGGGGTTTGGAGGGTGTATTATGCTCCCGTTGCCTCTACGTCTTTATTGATCTTTTTTACTAATCCCTGCAGTACAGTTCCCGGCCCAACTTCGGTAAACAAGGTAGCGCCATCGGCAACCATGTTCTGTACGCTTTGTGTCCATTTTACAGGTGCTGTAAGCTGGATGATCAGGTTGGCCTTAATCTCTTCAGGGTCGGTTACCGCCGTTGCAGGCACGTTTTGGTACACCGGGCATACCGGTTTTGAGAACGTTGTATTCTCTATGGCCGCCGCAAGCTCTTCGCGGGCAGGCTCCATCATCGGGGAGTGGAACGCCCCGCCCACAGGCAGTATCAGTGCCCTTTTGGCTCCGGCTTCCTTCATGGCTTCGCAGGCCCTCTCTACCGCTGAGGTCTCGCCGGAAATAACCAGCTGGCCCGGGCAGTTGTAGTTGGCGGGAACCACGATGCCGTCAACACCCGCGCAAACATCTTCCACCACTTTATCCTCAAGACCCAATACGGCCGCCATGGTCGATGGCTTGATCTCGCAGGCTTTCTGCATGGCAAGCGCGCGTTGCGAAACCAGTTTCAGGCCGTCCTCAAAGGTCAGTGCACCCGCAGCTACAAGCGCTGAGAATTCGCCAAGCGAGTGCCCGGCTACCATTTCCGGCTTGAAATCGGTACCAAGTGTTTTGGCCTTTATTACCGAGTGCAGGAATACCGCAGGCTGCGTTACCTTGGTTTCCTTCAGTTCGTCGGCAGTGCCTTCAAACATGATGTCGGTTATGCGGAAGCCAAGTATCTCATTGGCTTTGTTAAATAGTTCTTTTGCTTCGGCTGAGCTTTCGTAAAGGTCTTTGCCCATTCCGGTAAACTGGGCGCCCTGGCCCGGAAATACGTATGCTTTCATATGGTGTACGTTAGTTGTTTTGACAAAAATAATACTATTATCGTAACTTTACCCTCAACCACACGACTAATACCCTAAACACAAAAACATCATGAATAAATTTGCTGCTGCTCTTATTATCGCGATTATCGGCTTACTGTTCTTTTACCTTGGGCTGCCGGTGATCAGTTACGGATTTACGGGCTTTGCCCTTATCCTGATCGCCCTGATTATTTTTTACATCATTCTTACAGGCTTTGCCGCTTCTGGAAAAAAACTGGTTACGAATTTCACCGGCCTGCACAAAGCCCTGTTTGCCATTGGTGGCCTTTTGATTTTTTATATCACTTTGCTGCCGCTGATTGTAAGCGCGCCGATGTTCCATGCCCGGGCATATCGTGAGATGATAGGCAAGGTGCATACAGGCAAAGAAATAGCCAACCATATTGCACCTATATCTATCAACAAGGCAAGGGTGGTAGATGAGGAACTGGCACACCTTCTGGGCGAGAAAATTTTAGGTTCCGATCCCGCGCTGGGAAGTAAGTCGGAGTTGGGAGAGTTCTTCATCCAAAAAGTGGGCAACGACCTGTATTGGGTTGCACCGCTGCTGCATTCGGGCTTCTTCAAGTGGCTTAATAATTCGGAAGGCACGGAAGGGTATGTGATGGTTTCGGCGACCAACGAGCGCGACGTGAAACTGGTACAACAGCTTAACGGCAAAGACCTTAAAATAAAATACCAGCCGGGCGCCTTCTTTGGCAGCTATACCAAACGCAAACTTTATTTCGGAGGATATGCCACCACACCCCTCGACGATTACAGTTTCGAGATAGACGATACCGGCAAACCTTATTGGGTAGTCACAAAATACTCCAAAAAGGTTGGTTTTGGCGGAAACGATGCTACAGGCGTAGTACTTCTTGATGCTCAAACCGGTGACATTAAGGAATATTCCATTGCCGATGCACCCAAATGGGTGGAGCGTATCCAACCGATATCGTTCGTGATTGACCAGCTTTCCGACTGGGGCGAATACGTGCACGGCTACTGGAACTTCTCGAACGAAAATAAGCTCATGATTACCGAAGACCTCACGCTTGTATATGGCGATGACGGCAGGTCGTACTGGTACACGGGCGTATCGTCGGTAGGTAAGGAAGAATCGGCAGTGGGCTTTGTTTTGGTCGATACACGTACAAAAGAGGCCACGATGTACAATCAGAGCGGTGCTACCGAATATGCCGCACAGCGCTCAGCCGAAGGGAAAGTGCAGGAGAAAGGTTATCGTGCTTCGTTGCCCGTTCCCTATAACATCAACGGGATCCCAACCTATGTAATGACACTGAAAGATGGCGGAGGCCTCGTGAAGATGTATGCCATGGTAGCCATTGGCGACTATACCATTGTAGGTGTTGGCAACACGATGCGCGAAACGCTGATGTCCTACAAGAACGTGTTTAATATGGCCGGGAACAGGATTAACCCTGATGCTGCCGACAACCGAAAGACATTAAACACGGTGGTACAGCGCATCCATAGCGACATCAAGAACGGCAACAGCTTCTATTATTTTACGGTAGACAGCTCTCCAAAGATCTTCATCGGTTCATCGCAGCTCTCTAATGAGCTGCCGGTTACTGCGGCGGGAGACAGCATTCGTATCTCTTTTGATACCGACAATGAAGAGGTGATTGACGTGTCTACGTTTGATAACCTTGCGATAGGAAACAAAAAGTAATAGCTTCTGTATACAGTAAATGCCCGGTTTTTTCCGGGCATTTTTCTTTAGTTTGTATAGATGTTACTTGTTCACAGTAACCAATGCTGCTGCCGCTTTGGCTTTCTCAACAACTTCTTCGATATTGGAATCAAGTGGGGCATTTACCAATGCCACGCCCATCCGTCGGTAGGGGCGCGATGTGGGTTTGCCAAACAGCCTGAAGTCGGTTTGCGGCAGTGCGGCTATTTTTTCAATGCCTGAAAAGGTAGGGCTGTCGCTGTTTTCCGATGCCAGTATCACCGCGCTTGCCCCGGCTTTTTCCAAAGTGATTTCGGCTATGGGAAGGCTTAGTACCGCACGCAGGTGCAGCTCAAACTCATTAAAGTTCTGCGTTCCGGCCAATGTCACCATGCCGGTATCGTGCGGACGTGGCGACAGCTCGGAGAAATACACGCCTTCATCAGCCAGGAAGAATTCCACGCCAAACAATCCGGCACCGCCCAGCGCTTCGGTTACCTTCCGCGCCATGTCCTGTGCCTCGGCAATGTCCTTGTCAGATACGTATGCAGGCTGCCAGCTTTCCTGGTAGTCGCCGCGTTCCTGCCTGTGGCCTATCGGCGCGCAGAAGAGAGTAGGGGCATTGTTTTGTGTCACGGTAAGCAGTGTGATTTCTGAGTTGAATTTTACAAAGGCCTCTACAATCACCTCCACAACATCGCCACGCGAACCTTCAACGGCATAATTCCAGGCCTTTTCGATGTCGGCTTCGGCCTTAATAGTGCTTTGCCCTTTGCCTGATGAAGACATCAACGGCTTTACCACGCAGGGAATGCCTACTTCGGCGACTGCCTTTTGCAGCTCTTCGGCCGAGGTGGCATAGCGGTAGTTGGCGGTACGCAGGCCAAGGTCTTTAGCGGCCAGGTCGCGGATTGCCTTGCGGTTCATGGTATAGTTGGCCGCCTTTGCCGATGGTACAACGGTAATGCCCTGCTTTTCATAATCGTAAAAACGCTCGGTGCGTATGGCCTCAATTTCGGGGACTATGAAGTCGGGACGATGTTTGGCAACAACGGCATCCAGCGCAGCGCCGTCAAGCATATTTATGACTTCAAATCCGTGTGCTACCTGCATGGCAGGCGCGCCTTCATAGCTGTCAACGGCAATAACCTTTTGCCCGATGCGCTGTGCCGCAATCACGAATTCCTTTCCCAGTTCCCCGCTGCCGAGGAGTAAAATCTTTTTTTGCATTGTGTTGTTGTTTGGTATATATAAAAAAAGCCCCAAAATTTTGGGGCAGTATGAGTTAAGCAAGCGCTTCTTTTATTCTTTTCAGAGCTTCAGTGAGCAGTGCCTCGGATGTGGCGTAAGAGAAACGGATGCAATTGGGGTTCCCGAAGGCATCGCCTGTTACCGTGGCTACGTTGGCATGTTCCAACAGGTACATGCTCAGGTCGTCGGCATTGTTTATGGTTACACCTTTCAGTGTTTTCCCGAAGAAGGAAGATACGTCAGGGAACACGTAGAAAGCTCCTTCCGGCACGTTGATCTTTACACCCGGTATTTCTTTCAGCAAGCCTACTACCAGGTCCCTCCTGCTGTGGAAGGCGGCCACCATATCCTTTAGTACCGATGGGTCGGCATCTACGGCAGTTATGGTAGCGCGCTGCGCAATGCTATTGGCACCGCTGGTTATCTGCCCCTGCATTTTGGTACAGGCTTTGGCAATGAATTCCGGTGCGCCTATGTAACCTATTCTCCAGCCGGTCATGGCAAAGGCTTTCGCTACGCCATTTACGGTAATGGTCCTCTCAAAAAGGCCGGGAATCGACCCGATGCTGCAAAATGTCCCCGAAAAATTGATGTGTTCGTAGATCTCATCGGATACAATATAAATATTTGGATGCTTGTCGAGTACCTTGCCCAGTGTGGTAAGCTCCTCCCGGCTGTAAACCGATCCGCTTGGGTTGCAAGGCGAGCTGAACCACATCATTTTTGTTTTTGGGGTAATGGCGGCTTCCAGCTGCCCGGGTGTTATCTTGAAATCGTTGTCAACAGATGTCGGCACTTCTACCGGCACACCACCTGAAAGTTTGATGATCTCGAAATAGCTTACCCAATAGGGTGCAGGCAGTATCACTTCGTCACCATCGTTCAGCATTACCTGGGCAATGTTATATAATGATTGCTTCGCTCCTGTAGATACTACTATTTGCGAAGGCTTGTAGTCAAGATTGTTGTCGCGTTTGAATTTCCTGCAAATCGCCTCTTTCAGTTCAGCATAGCCTTCTACTGGCGAATAGGTGCTGTAATTGTCATGAATGGCCTGTATGGCGGCTTCTTTAATGAAATCGGGCGTATTGAAATCCGGTTCGCCAAGGCTAAGGCTGATAATGTCTTTTCCCTGGGCTTTTAGTTCCCTGGCCTTGGCAGCCATGGCAAGGGTTTGCGAAGTGGATAGGTTGTTGATCCTGTCTGAAAGCGCGTTCATGTGTGTTGTTTAATGATCGGGTTAGTATTAATTCATGGCCGGTTTCATGCCCAGCTCTTTTAAGTGCCTGAAGTGTGCGGCTACCGCTTCCCTCATGGTCCTGAACTCATGATAGGGCAGGTTGTGTTCTTTGGCCGTAGTCTTCACTATTTCAGCAATCTTGCCGTAATGGATATGGCTGATGTTCGGGAAAATGTGGTGTTCTATCTGGTGGTTAAGGCCACCGGTAAACCAGTTGATGATCTTGTTCTTTGGGGCAAAATTAGCTGTTGTGTATAGCTGGTGTATGGCCCATGTGTTTTCCATTTCGCCGTTTTCATCAGGCAGCGGATTGTCCGTCTCCTCTACAACGTGAGCCAGCTGGAAAACGATGCTCAATATAAGCCCGGCTACATAGTGCATCACGAAAAAGCCGATGAGCACTTTCCACCATGTAATGCCCAAAAGCATTGGGACTACAAGCCAAACTGTGGCATAGATCATTTTGGTTACAACCAAAATGGTCCATTGCTGGATAGGGCTTTGGAATTTGCCGTATGATAATCCCCTTTTAATGTAGCGCCTCATTTGTTTGATATCGGTAGTAATCGCCCAGTTGAACGTTAATAATCCATACAGGAACACCGAATAATAGTGCTGGAACTTGTGGAACCTTCTCCATTTTGCGGTCTGTGTAAAGCGTATCACGCGCCCTGCATCCAGGTCTTCGTCATGCCCATGGATGTTGGTGTAGGTATGGTGCAGCACGTTGTGCTGTATCTGCCAGTTGTTCACATTGCCGGCAAGTATGTAAAGGCTGCCGCCCATTATCTTGTTTAACCAGGATTTTGAGGAATAGGAACCGTGGTTGCCATCGTGCATTACGTTCATGCCAATCCCGGCCATGCCTATGCCCATCACGATCGTGAGCAGCAGCTGTGCCCACACAGGTATGTCCAGTGTCAGGATGAGGAAGTATGGCGCAAAGAAAAGCGAGAACATTATACCGGCCTTGAGGTGCAGCTGCCAGTTGCCTGTCTTCTTTATGTTGTTGTCCTTAAAGTAGTCGTTAACGCGTTTGTTGAGCGTACGGAAAAATTTTATTGAGTCGTTTTTAGAAAAAACGGGAGGGGTAATGTTCATGAAAATGATTTATCTTAGGTTTCAAAGGTAGTCATAATCAATGCTCAAACCAAACTAAGTGATAAATATCACAGCAATTGATTACTTTTGCGAAAATTAAAATAATGGAGGAAATTATCAGGCAATTCCCGAATCTTACTGAATTACAGGTGCAGCAATTTGAAAAACTTTCAGCGCTGTATGAAGAGTGGAATGCAAAGATCAATGTAATTTCGAGGAAAGATATTGAAGAGCTATATACAAGGCATGTTTTGCATTCGCTGGGCATTGCCAGGGTAATGGAATTTCGTCCCGGCGCCACTGTGCTTGACGTGGGTACCGGCGGGGGATTTCCGGGCATACCGCTTGCCATTTTATTTCCGGAAACAAAATTTTACCTCATTGATGTCATTGCCAAAAAGATAAAGGTGGTGCAGGAAGTGGCCAATGCGTTAGCCCTGCAGAATGTAAGGGCAGAGCAAATGCGCGCTGAAAATGTAAAGGAGGAATTCGATTTTATTGTGAGCCGTGCTGTGACCAATATGCCCGACTTTGTAAAATGGGTGAAGCTTAAAGTGAAAAAGAAGCAGGATCACGAGCTGGCCAATGGCATCCTCTACCTGAAGGGCGGCGACCTGTCCGAAGAGCTCCGGGATTTTCCAAAGGCAACACTCTACAACCTGTCCGATTATTTTAAAGATGAATTTTTCGAAACGAAAAAAGTGGTACACCTCCCGCTGAAGTATAAAGGATAAAAGCAGAAGCCCCGCATAGTTGCAGGGCTTCAGTTTTTTTCTATAGAACGAATCTTTTACATCTCCTCAAACTCCTGTGTTGCGTTCAGCCCGGCCTGCCTTACGTTGATGGCATTGCCCTGCGCGTCAACAACAAAAGCCACAAATTCAATGTTGGCTGCATTGGCAACATTCGCGGGTACCGGCACGCTGAATGAACGTGTGAAAACATTGTTCAGTACCGTTTCGTTGCTGCTGATGGCTTCGCCCAAAAGCGGTGTAAGCACCGCCCTGAGAACATGGTTGTGGTCAAAGTCTTCAAGGACATCTACGCCATCATAATATGTGGTATAGTTGTGCTGCTCATAAACAAGCCCGTTTTCCAATACATAAACAACCAGCTTAAGGTTGCTGAAATCGCCTGCAAATTTTACATTAACATCCAGGTTTATGGTATTGCCATTAACTGCAGTATTCATGGCAAGCCCCATTTTAGGATTGTTACCCTGCGTAAGGCCAATTACCTGCGCAAGGTTTTCAGGCTCAGGGAAATTCCATTGTGTTTTCCTGTTCAGGAAGCCTTTAGGATAGCCTTCTGCGCCGAGGGTATTTTCAAGTTCGGTAGTGTCATAGTTATAGGGGTCATACACGGGGCTCGAAGGATTAGAGCTTGGCCTGTGTATGGCCACCGCTACAATCTTGTCGCTTTGCGATTTAGCCTGCTCAATGCCGAACGCCACACGCGGGCAGTAGCCACACCATGTGCCGGTATAGTCTTCAATGAGTACACGCTTCACAAAGTTGGTTTCTGAACCATCGTGGAAACGTACTTCCAGCGGCAGCGATTCTACCCCTATGTACTCGGCTGTAACTTCAAAGCTGCCCACCTGATCCGATGTCAGGGTGTTGCCTTCAATCTGCTCGCCATCCACATATATGGCAGCCTCCCCGGTCAGGTCGGCACCGGTGTTGTCCTTAACGGTAAAAGTCACGGTTTCCCCTAAAGCTTTTATGGAACTGTCGGCGGTAAGGATGACGCCGTCAATGGATTTCAGCAGTTCATAATCGGTACTGCAGCCTGAAAGGGCTACTACGGTAAGCAAAAGCAGGATAAAATTCTTTTTCATTCTCATTTCATTACCTTAAAGGTAAAAGTGTTTTAGTTTTTAACGATCCTTATCTGGGATGTCTTGTTTTCTTCATTGGTAAACCTTGCGATGTAAACCGCAGCGCTAAGCGAAGAAAGGTCTGCCGAGAAAGTTCCTTCTTTAACAGCCGCAGTTTTTACAAGCTGGCCGGCCATGTTGTATACTTCCATTTTCGCGCTTTGGGTGGCTGTAAGTTCTAACGTATTGTTTACGATTGTATTGCCGACTGTGATGCCCATGTTTTGAAGCGCGTTGAAGTCAGATGTGCCTGCTGTTGCGCTGTAAATAAAGGTAAAGCTCACTAATGGCTCGCCTATTTGGACTCCGGCATCATCAAACTGTACAAAAGCGAGCACAACTTCTATATTGCCGCCTGTACCCGGGTTAAAATTCCAAAAATGGTCGTCATTGCCATTCGACTCTCCGGGTTGGATAGTCATTCCGTCAGGTCCCTGGTTCGTAGGCACTACTTTTCCGTTGCTGATAGTGAAAAAACACTGGCTGCCAAAGCAAAACTGCACATCCTGCCCATCGGTACCGGACATTGATTCGACCCTGAGCTTCAAATTAATAGGGTTCTCGGAAGTATTGGTTACGTGCAGGTTGAGTTTTCCCTGCTGTGCAAGCGTGTTGGTTGTATATACATAACCGTTTGTAATCGGTTGATTGTTATTTCCCGTAACGCTTATTTGTGCCTGTACAATCCCGCATAAAAATAACCCGGCCATTAAAATAATTTTCTTCATGATTTTTTTGTTAAAAGAGTAGTAGTTTTTAAGTAAAAAGCTACCGGGTATAATTTCTTATCCCCGATAGCATTTGTTTTTATTAAGCATTTGAGTGATTACTCAATTACAATTTTCTCGATCTTTTCAGTAGTAAGCCCTTTTATTTTAGCTACATACATGCCGCTTTGCAGTGAACCAAGGTTAACATTGCCTCCGTTCTCGATGCCTTTTGCAGTAAATACGGTTTTGCCTGTAAGGTCAACTACGGTAACATCTACAGGCTCCTGAGTTGAAAAGTTAAGGATGCCTGTTGTAGGGTTAGGGTACATTGCAAAAGTATTGTTTGCGATTTCTTCATTGCCAAGTGTGCCCATTGCCCTGAACGCTTTAGTTGTAGACAGTTGATCGCCAAAATTCCCTACGTTCCTGCGCTGGAATATAAGCTGGCCGTTAGAATAGATCTCGATACCGGGGGCTTCCGCACCTGCGGGCACAGCTCCCCACCCGTCATCAAAAGTGCCAACGTCGTTAAGTACTACAGTCACACATTCAGGATTTGTATTTGTAAGTGTAACCATGTGCGACTTAATGGTATTGGCATCTTCGCCGCCACCGCCCCACTGGTCTTCGTTACCGGCCTGGTAAGGTCCGCCTGAAGCAAGTACGTTGCCGGCAGCGTCCTTAAGTTCCCAGCCGTTCTCTGCTGGGTAAAAGTCGGTATAAACCCTTACTTCAACTGTGTTTTCTGTTTCAGCAGCAATCGTAAACTGTACTGGAACCGTTGTAAGTTCCGGGTTGGTTTGCGCAACACCGTTGATTGACACAAGCTCAAGCGTATAATTTGATCCTGCAGTGAACACAGTGTTAGGGAAGTTGATGTTGGCAGCTGTTCCAAACTGTGCCAGTGAATTAGTAAAAGTCTTTGTGTCTATAACCTCACCGTCTTTTTTCAGCACTACAACAGCATTGGTAATAACATTGTTTCCGAAGTTTTTAAGCTTGGCCTGAAGCAGGGCAGACTGTCCGCTTTCGCAGAATTTCAGTGCAGCGGTTGACTGGTCTATCCTTCCGTGGTTAGGAATACCTGTAAGTGTCTGGCAGTTGCCCATAGCATTCCTTATTTGGGCTGGTGTCATCTGGTCTGCGCTGATTGACGTCTTTGTGCCCTGGCAAATGATGTACATGGTAGGGAAGTATTCCACGTCAAATTTATTGGCGTTACCAAGTCCAAGCGCCTGTGTGTCTTCTATTATTGGGTAAGGTGTTCCTGTAACCCAGTCTCCCTGGCTTGGGGCAATTGGGCCATTTTCACCGTAAAGGTTGGCAGTAGTAGTGTTTGGAACGTCGCCCTCAACAAAAATCACCATTGCTTCATTAGAACCTGCCGGCCCATATGCTTCATAAAAATCGGCAAGGGCATGGCTCTTGTGGTACTGCCAGCAAGGAGAGCACCATGTAGCAGAAAAATCGATAACAACACTTTTACCGGCATTAAGGTAATTTGCGTATAGCGAATGCATATTGTTATTAAGGTCAGGAGCAGTAAAGTCCGGAACTACTGTGCCGTTTGCCAAAGGCTGGTCATCCCCTGCAACCTGAGCGGAAGCAGCAAGGCCTCCTGCTAAAAGCATGCTTAAAAGTAGAGTTTTTTTCATGTAATTCAAGTTTAATAGTTTTAGTTATCCCGTTGTAACAGAGCCGAAAATTATGTAAAAAAATTGTTATGCAAAAAAAAATACAATAAAATGTTTAAAAAAGAGATGATAATTAATGTTTGAGTACGAAATGTGTTATAAAAACTATGTTTTAGGGGTTAACTTTGTGATTTTTATAATTCTACTACCCCTATAGGCTTATAATTTTCCTTAAAATTAGTCTTCACAAGTTAAAATTTTTATAATATTGCCACGCAACTATTTTTAAGACAATTTAACTACACACCCATGAAAAAAATACTGGTATTATTTCTGTTTCTGTCAGCCTCTGTTTATGCGCAAAAAGAGATGCCTAACGTAACGCTGAAATCGGATAAGAATAAAAGCTTTAATGTAAAAAATGACTTTGCCGAAAAGGATAAGCTGTATGTTTTTACTTTTTGGGCCACATGGTGCGTTCCGTGCCTGAATGAGCTTGATGCCATCAATGAGCATTATGCGCAGTGGTCAAAAGAGCTTAACATGGAGGTTGTGGCAGTTTCTATAGACGATACGCGTACCCAAAAACGTGTCAAGCCATTGCTCAATGGCAAAAAATGGCCTTACACCATATTGCTTGATACCAACCAGGACCTGAAAAGGGCTTTGGCAATTGCCAATGTGCCTTATACAGTGGTTGTAAAGAACAAGAAAGTGGTGTATGTACACAATGGTTATAGCCAGGGCGCCGAAAAAGAGCTGTATAACAAACTGAAGCAGCTGTAATTTGATGAAAAAAGTATCCCTACTGTTGTTTTCCCTGTCGGTTGGGAGTCTGTTTGCCCAGGAAACCGATTCCATTCAAAAAAAGGACTACGGAAAGATATTCGGCGGGTTCGAGTCGAATGCTCAATGGTATCTTAATGATAAGGAGCGTGGCATTGCCCATCCGGAAGACCCCATCCGTTCCAATAATTACCTGTTGGTCAATTACCAGATTGGCAAGTTTACTGCCGGGGTTCAGGTAGAGTCGTATGAGCCTAATGCATTGCTCAACTACAATCCGGGTTTTAAAGGAACCGATATTGCTACCTATTATGCCAGTTATAAGACCAACAAGTTCGAGGCTACTGCCGGTTATTTCTACGAGCAATTTGGCAGTGGCTTGCTTTTGCGTGCATGGGAAGACAGGGCGCTTGGCATCAATACGGCCCTTCGCGGGGGAAGGATACTGTTCCGCCCTTCGGATAATGTAAGGCTTACGGCGCTGTACGGCCGCCAGCGTTCCGGCTTTGATGTGGCACATGGCGATGTGTATGGGTTTGATTCGGACTTTAATGTCAGCTCATTGTTCGGGTTTGAAATGTCGGACCTTTCCATTGGCGCCAGCTATGTAGGGCGGTACGAAAAGATAGATATGCCCAATCCGCCTGTAGATGAGCTTACCAATGCTTTTGCCGGAAGGTTCAACTTCATTCATGATTCATTCTACATATCCGGCGAATATAACTACAAGCAGGAGGATGTCCTGCTGAATGCACTCAATACACTGAATTATGACTTTGTAAAGCCGGGCAATGCGGTGCTGCTCAACTTTGGCTATTCCAAAGAAGGCCTGGGCATCGATGCGACCCTGCGCCGCATGGAAAATATGGGCTTCCTTTCGGAAAGGACACCTACCAGCGCCGGAGACGGCATTTCAACCAGCCTTAACTTTAATGATAAGGTGCTTAACTATACTCCTGCACTTACCAAGCAACACCACTCCAACCTGGCCAATATTTATGTGTACCAGGCGCAGAGCAGGGTAAGCTTTGTAGACCCCACTATCATGATGGCAGGGGAGACCGGCGGACAGATCGACATCTTTTATGATTTTGCAAAAGAGACTGCGCTTGGCGGGAAATACGGAACCAAGCTGGCCGTAAACCTGTCCAGCTGGTATAACCTTCCCGGGTCATACAGGTTCAATCCTGCGCAATACGATGACAATTTCTTTGGCGTAGGCCAAAAGTATTTTTCCGATTATAACATCGAAGTGAAAAAACAACTGTCTGAAAGCTGGCATACGGCATTCAGCTACATCAAACAATACTACAACAAAGAATGGCTGCAGGGCGGCGAGGAGGTGAATACCAACATTCTTATTGCTGAGGCGACCTACAATTTTACGCCTTCCAAATCCATTCGCGTGGAAGGAGAGCATATGTGGGCCGATGCCGATTTTAAAAACTGGGCCGGCGGTACTGTGGAACTCAACCTGAATGATAAATACTCATTTTACGTATGGGACATCATGAATTATGGCAATGATGACGAAAACAGGCGCATACATTACTATAATGTAGGCGGGGCTTACCGTATAGGGGCAACCCGTGTGGCGCTCAACTATGGGCGTCAGCGAGGCGGCCTTGTGTGTGTGGGCGGTGTATGCCGCTTCGTGCCGGAAAGTACAGGGTTATCGTTGCAGTTGAGTACGGCGTTCTAATTGAATTTTCTTTCTTAAACCATATGTAGAGATGCAGTGCCTGCATCTGGGAAATTTAAATATCATGCCAGGCGCAGGCACTGCGTCCCTACATCCATAACAACAAAAAAGTTCCCGTTTTGGCGGGAACTTTTCGTTTATATAAAATGCTGATTATCCTAAGAACGGATACCTGTAATCTGTTGGCGGAACGAAGGTTTCCTTGATGGTCCTTGGCGAAACCCAACGCAGCAGGTTCAGTACCGATCCGGCCTTGTCGTTGGTACCCGATGCCCTTGCGCCACCAAATGGCTGCTGGCCTACAACGGCGCCCGTAGGCTTGTCGTTGATGTAGAAGTTGCCCGCGCTGTTCTCCAGTGCTTTGGTAGCTTCCTCAATGGCATAGCGGTCCTGGCTGAAAATAGCCCCTGTAAGTGCGTATGGAGAGGTTTCATCAACCAGCTTCAGGGTTTCTTCCCACTGGCTGTCTTCATACACATATATGGTCAGTACAGGCCCGAAGAGTTCGGTACAAAGAGTCTCATATTTTTTATTGGTTGTCACGATAACGGTTGGCTCAATGAACCAGCCTTTCGACTTGTCGTAACCGCCACCGGCTATAACCTCGGCATCGGAAGCAGCTTTGGCCTCATCGATGTATTTTGCCAGTTTGTCGAACGACGCTTCGTGGATTACGGCCGATACGAAGTTGGACGGGTCTTCCGGTGATCCCATTTTAAAGGACGCCATGTCTTTCAACAAATGCTCCTTAACCGCAGGCCATATCGACTGCGGGATATAAGCCCTGGATGCTGCCGAACATTTTTGTCCCTGGTATTCGAATGCACCACGCGAAAGCGCAGTGGCCACTTCGGCAGGGATGGATGATGGGTGCGCCAGTACAAAGTCCTTGCCTCCCGTTTCGCCCACGATCCTTGGATAAGTTTTATACTTGCTTATGTTTTTACCGATGTTTGTCCAAATGTCGTTGAATACGCCTGTAGAGCCTGTAAAGTGCACCCCTGCAAAATCAGGGCTGGAGATAAGCACATCGCTTATCATCGAAGCGCTGCCGTGTACCATGTTGATGACCCCGTCCGGAAGTCCGGCAAGCTTGAATACTTCCATGATCACGTTTGCGCTGTATACCTGTGCGGCGCTGGGTTTCCAAACCACAACGTTACCCATAAGGGCCGGTGAGGCAGGAAGGTTTCCGGCAATTGCGGTAAAGTTGAACGGTGTGATGGCATACACAAACCCTTCCAGAGGGCGGTGCTCCATGCGGTTCCAAATGCCTTCAGACGATACCGGCTGTTCAGCATAAATCTGTGTCATGAACTCCACGTTGAAGCGCAGGAAGTCGATGAACTCGCAAGCCGAATCAATCTCCGCCTGGTGTACGGTCTTGGCCTGTGCAATCATGGTAGCGGCGTTTATTTTTGCCCTGTATGGCCCGGCAAGCAGCTCGGCAGCTTTCAGGAATATCGAGGCCCTGTGTTCCCATGCCATGGCAGCCCATTTTTTCTTCGCGGCAAGCGCGGCGGCAATGGCCTGCTCAATATGGTGCTTTTCTGCTTCGTGGTATTGGCCTACTGTTTTCTGGTGGTCAAACGGTGGGTTTATGGATTTTGTCTTACCCGTACGGATCTGCTCGCTGCCAATGTAAAGCGGGACATCCATATTGGAATTGTACATTTCTTTAAAAGTGGCAAGTACCTGCTCGCGCTCTTTGGTTCCCGGAGCGTAGGACTTCACAGGCTCGTTTACGGCCTTCGGTACATTGTATATTCCTTTTGGCATAATGGTATGTAGTTTAAAGGATTAAATTTAAGTATTGCAAATATACAAGAAATTATCCATAGCCAATTTGCTAAAAAGGCAATGAAAAGTGCGAATTCCTTAAAAAGCGATTAGTTTAGAGCAAACGGTGCGCTCAGCCTGAAGGTAGGCACGATAACCTTAAAGGTGCGGGTAGTGGTAAAGTTGACCATGCTGAAATAGCCCCTCATGGCTCCGAATGGCGATGCCAGCAGGCAGCCGGAGCTGTAGGTGTGCTTTTCGCCGGGCTTGAGTACCGGCTTTTTGCCGATTACACCCTCGCCGTCTACAAATTCGATGTCGTTAAGCGAGTCGAATATTTCCCAGTGGCGCGTATTGAGCTGTACGGAATCCTTGCTGTGGTTCTCAATGGTGATTTCGTAGGAAAAGGCAAACTGTATGCGGTAGTTTTTGAAGTAGGTGCCTTCAAAACTGGTTTTAACTGATATTTTTATGCCTCTGGTTATTTGTGATACCATCCTTCCGGAATTTGCTGCTTGCGTTGTAAAATTACAAAAATTATTGTCCTGCCTGTAAATGTGGCGGTGTTAAATTATAGTTGAGTAATATTTAACGATTTGCATCTTAATTAATTATATCTTCAGAATTGGCCGACCCGCGCCCGATAACCCTGTCGTACCTCTCATTGTTCTGACGGTAGTATACAAATATGTTGTACACGTTCTCGGTCTGGTAAAAGTTGCCGTCTATGGCATCTTTCCCGTTTACTTTTCCCGACTTGTCGGCCAGCACATACATGTAGTTATTGAAGCCCTGTTTCATCATGATCGCCTTTTCATACATCCTGGTCTTCTCGTTGTACTCCAGTTTGTACTCATCGGTCTTCGCGTAATTATTGAACATCCCGTTTACGTAAATATTGTCTTTGCCAAAATATGCCGGGGCATCCAGCGAAAAAAACACCCAGGTGTAGTCGGATTCCAGGAACATGTTGGTGATGCCGTTATTGATGTTGCGGGTTACAAAATTGCCGTTGATGTCGGGATAAAAAGTATACGCGTTATTGCCCCTCGCCCCGTTTACATACAGTATGGTGCTGTAAATTTCACCCGCCGAAATGCGCAGCACATTGTTCACGGCATTGCGGATGTCCTTATTTTCAAAATACAGGTACTCATTGCCCGCCCAAAACTGGGTTTCCTTGTCGTATTTGTATATCAGGTCGTTGGCTATGGTATATTGTGGCTTCACGTTGTAAATGGCATTGTCGAAACGCCCGTTCTGGAACAGCGCTACCTTCACATTCTGCAACGGGCTCTGGAATACGAATGCATTGGTCTTTATCGAGAAATCCAGGTTGTGCTTTTCGCTGATGGCATCCATGCCACGTGCCCGCTTAACCTGCACCGGCACTGCTACCTGGTCTTCATAAATGATCACACGCCTTGAAAATACCACCTCGCGGTCTTCGTTAAGTATCCTGATGATGTAGTTGCCGCTTAGCTTTATGGTAGTGAACTTGTTTGGGAAGGATAAGGTATAGCGCGAATAGATCTGCAGCGTGTTGAAGGAATTTTCATAATTCTGGATGCGTTGTGAATCGAAGCCCTGGAGGTAGTCGTTCACCGTAAGCTGCGACGACGGTGTCCAGTCGTAATTGCAGTGCTGGATAGAGTAATAATAGTTGGCCTCGTTCCCGAACAGGTCGTCAAATACAAGTGAAAAGGATTCGCCCAGCCTGAAGTATGGGAATACATTCTCGGTGTTTTGTACAAATGATACTGTTTTTATATTGTATGGCGGGGCTATTTCCTGCTGTACCTGTGCAAAAACCGTAAGTGAAAAAAATAATGCTGCCGCTCCGAAGAACCGGGTAAGTGCATTTATCATTGTGAAAATTTGTTTATTCGTGAACGTAAATATACTAAATATATTATAAAAGCTTCCGTGGTGTGATTTTGTCGGCAGAAAAAGCACTCTGTCGGAATGTGTGTTAAAAAACATACAATAAAAACCCTTTTTCGTAGTTTTAAGCCTTACCAATTTATAAACAACAATCGCATGAAGAATTTCAGACTATGGATGTTTCTCGTGGCCGTGCCGCTTTCGGGCTTTGCACAGGATTTAAAGGGAGACGCCCCCATTCCGTTTGACCCTGCCGTAAAGACAGGGAAACTAAAGAACGGCCTTACCTATTACATCAGGAAAAATGCCAAACCGGAAAACAAGGTAGACCTGAGGCTTGTGATCAATGCCGGGTCCATTCTTGAAGAGGACGACCAGCAGGGGCTCGCCCACTTTATGGAACACATGTGCTTTAACGGTACCAAGCGCTTCCCTAAAAATGCGCTGGTGGATTACCTGCAAAGCATAGGCGTAAAATTCGGGCAGCACCTTAATGCCTATACCAGCTTTGATGAAACCGTATACTTCCTCCCAATCCCGAGCGACAGCCCCGAAAAGGTAGAGAAAGGCTTCCAGATATTGGAAGACTGGGCTTTCAACGCGGTGCTTACGCCGGAAGAGATTGACAAGGAGCGCGGTGTAGTGCTGGAAGAGTACCGCCTGGGCCTTGGCGCCGACGACAGGATGACCAAGCGCTTCATGCCGAAGATGATGTACCAGTCGCACTATGCCAACCGCCTTCCTATTGGGCAAAAAGAAATACTGGAGAACTTCAAGTACGACAAATTAATCAAATTCTATAAGGACTGGTACCGTCCGGACCTGATGGCGGTTATTGTGGTAGGCGACATCGACGTAGCCGAAATGGAAAAGAAAATCAAGGACCACTTTGGGTCTTACCAAAATCCTAAGAAAGAAAAGCCGCGTAAAATATACGATGTGCCTAACCATAAGGAAACTTTTGTTTCGGTAGAAAGCGATAAGGAAGCATCGTACGCACAGGTGCAGCTGCTATATAAGGACTACACCATGCCGAAGACACTGGTAACCATCAACGACTTTAAGCAGTACATTGCCAAAGGCCTTTTCTCGACCATGCTCAACAACAGGCTGCAGGAGCTTACGCACTCGGCCAATCCGCCATTTACTTTTGGGTACACCTACCATGGCGAAACATGGGCCAGGACGAAGGAAGCCTACCAGTCGTTTGCCATGACACAGGAAAACAAGCAGCTGGATGCGCTTAAGGTTTTGGTGGAAGAAAACGAGCGCGTGAAGAAATTCGGATTTACCGAAGGCGAGCTTGAAAGGGCAAAAACCGAATGGCTTGCAGGGATGGAAAATGCGTATAACGACCGTGATAAAACAGAGTCGGAGCGCTTTGTGAGCGAGTACCAGGGCCACTTCCTTACTAAAGAACCTACACCGGGTATCGAATGGACCTTCAACGCCATGCAGAAAATGCTTCCACAGGTATCGTTAGCAGATGTTAACGGGCTTGTGAAGGATTATATCAAGAATGACAACAGGGTGGTGATCTTTACCGGGCCTGAAAAAGACGGCCTGAAAAAACCAACTGAAAGCGAAGTGCTTGCCGTACTGAACAAAGGCGGTGAGAACATAACGGCGTATGAAGATGTAGCCGTAGCCAGCAGCCTTTTGAGGAAAGACATTAAGGCGGGCAACATCACCAAAAAGGAAAAGAACGACAAGTTGGGCACTACTACGCTTACCCTGAGCAATGGTGTAAAAGTGACCTACAAGAAAACCGACTTCAAGAACGATGAGGTAATCATGGAAGGCATTAGCTTTGGCGGGAGCAACCTGTATAGCAATGACGATATAAAAAAGGTGCAGTTTGCCCAGGGCGCGCTTGCCGAAGCCGGTTTCTCGGGCCTTAAGCTGAACGATATCAACAAATTCATGACCGGCAAGCTGGCCAGCGCAAGGCCATATATTGGCAGTGTAACTGAGGGTTTCCGCGGAAGCGCTACGCCGAAGGACATGGAGTACATGTTCCAGATGGTGCATGCGTATTTTACCGACCTGAACCTTGATAAAGAGGCTTACGAAGGCTTTAAGCAAAAGCAATCGGCATTTTATGCCAACATGGCTTCGGAACCTTCCTACTATTTCCAGCAGGAATTCTACGGCTACCTGTACAAGGATAACCCGCGTTTCAACGGCTTTATCCCGACAGAAAAGACATGGGCCGAAACCGATTACCAACTGGCGTACAACAAATACAAAGAGCGTTTTGCCAATGCGGGCGACTTTGAGTTCTACTTTGTTGGAAACATAGATGATAAGGCTATCGAGGAATATTCTGCAAAATACCTGGCCTCGCTTCCGTCGACAGGCGTGAAGGAAAAGGCGACCGACCTTGGTTACCGCATGCTGAAGGGCGAACACAAAAAAGTGGTTAACAAAGGAACCGACCCTAAGAGCAACGTGACCATCATGTATTATGGCGATGCGACCTACTCTCCAAAAGAAGCCCTTGCTATGCAGGCGTTGGGTGAGATACTTACCATCAAGCTTATTGAAGAGCTGAGGGAGAACGAAAGCGGCGTATATGGCGTGAACGCACGAGGCAGTATGGGCAAAGTGCCGAATGGCTCTTATAATTTCAACATCTCATTCCCGTGCGGGCCGGACAATGCTGAAAAGCTTACCGAATCTGCCCTGAGGGAACTGCAAAAGATCATCGACAATGGGCCTGAAGCAAAAGACCTTGCCAAATATAAGGAAGGCGAGCTGCTTGACTATAAAAAAGATATCAAGGAGAACAACTACTGGCTAAGCTACTTTACCAGGGCGTACACTAATGGCACCAGTGCTGAAGAGATCTTTAAGGTAGAAGAAAAAATCAACGCGCTTACTGCCAAAGAGGTGCAGGATGTGGCAAAAAAATACCTGACCAAAGACAAGGTTATCGGTATGCTGATGCCGGAACAGCATTAATTTTTGGATTTAAATTGGAAAGGCCCCTGCAATTTTGCAGGGGCTTTTTTTGTGCTTTTGTTTACGATGCGGGATGGTTCTTGATGGGATAGGTAATCTGTATAAAAATCGTACTTTTGTAGCCGTAAATTTTTGACAATGATTATCCAAAAGACAAGGGAAGAGATTGAGCTGATGCGCCAGAGCGCGCTTATGGTATCGAAAACACTGGGCATGATCGCCTCTGAAATAAAGCCCGGCGTAACCACATTGCAGCTTGACACCATGGCGGAAGAATTCATCCGTGACAATGGTGCCATACCGGGTTTTAAAGGCTTGTACGGATGCCCGTCGACATTGCTTACCAGTGTGAATGAGCAGGTGGTGCACGGCCTTCCGGATAACCGCCCGATACAGGAAGGCGATGTGGTGTCGGTAGACTGCGGCGCCATCATGAACGAATTCTATGGCGACCATGCCTATACGTTTGAGATTGGCGAAGTAGCCGAGGCTACCCGTAAGCTGCTCAGGATCACCAAGGAATCATTATATGTAGGCATACGCGAATTCAGGGCGGGCAACCGCGTTGAGGATGTGGGCAACGCCATACAGCGCTATACTGAGGCCGAAGGTTATGGCGTGGTGCGCGAGCTGGTAGGCCACGGCCTGGGCAGGAAAATGCACGAAGCGCCCGAAATGCCCAACTATGGCAAACGCGGCCGCGGCAAGCTCTTCGTCGAAGGCATGGTGGTAGCCATTGAGCCGATGATCAATATGGGGACTAAAAACGTTCGTACCCTGAAAGACGGCTGGACGATCGTGACCCGCGATGGCAAGCCAAGCGCCCACTTTGAGCACAATGTAGCCCTTGTAGACGGCAAGCCTGAGCTGCTTTCAACCTACGCTTATATTTATAAAGCATTGGGTATTGAGAGTAATGAGGAAGAGGAGTTCAGGAAGGCACCTTTGGTAATATAAGGAGTTGTACCACAGAGATTCGCAGAGTGAGCACAGAGATTCACAAAGAATTATAGATTAACAATCTAAAGATTGTGACGTCACAGAGAGGTTGTGCTTAAACGATAATAATAGGCATGGAAATAAATGAATTGACGCATAAAGTAATTGGGCTTGCAATTGAGGTTCACAGAACTTTAGGTCCGGGCCTTTTGGAATCAGCCTATTGTGAATGCTTGTCCTATGAAATAAAAAATAGCGGACTATTTGTTGAAAGAGAGAAAATACTTCCAATAAAATATAAAGGCATCACTATTGACCACGGCTATAGGATTGACTTAGTTGTGGAGAATAAACTTGTGTTAGAACTCAAAACAGTTGAAGAACTCACAGACATACACCAGGCACAACTTATAACATATCTTAAGCTAGGAAATTATCCTATTGGTTTATTGATTAATTTTCACAGTAAAATATTAAAGAATGGCTTGAAGCGATATGTTAACAGCGTCTCAGAGGACTCCCATCCAGGGATGGTAAACTAAAAACTCCGCGAATCTCTGCGGTATATAGCCCAAATATAAAATGAAAAAAATATTCAAATTCATACTTAACACCATACCCCGCCCGGTGCTCATACGCCTTAGCTATGTGGTCAGGCCGGTATTGGCATTAGCCTTAAAGGGAAGCAGGTACACCGACCCCATTGACGGGAAGAGCTTTAAAAACTTCCTGCCTTACGGTTACGGCCACCAGCGTAATAATGTCCTGTCGCCCAGTACTCTGTCTTTGGAAAGGCACCGCCTGCTGTGGCTGTACCTGAACAACGAGACGGATTTTTTTACTGCACCCAAAAAAGTACTCCATTTTGCCCCCGAACAGGCCTTTTACAAGCTGTTCCGTGGCCAAAAGAACCTGGATTATACCACAACCGACCTCTATTCGCCGCTGGCCGATGTGAAGGCCGACATCTGCAACCTGCCGTTTGAGGACAATGCCTATGACCTGATTTTGTGCAACCACGTGCTGGAGCATATCCCGGACGATACCAAAGCCATGCAGGAACTGTACCGCGTGATGAAGCCCGGCGGGATGGGCATCTTCCAGATACCGCAGGATTTAAGCAGGGAAACGACGTTTGAGGACGACTTGATTACCGACCCAAAGGAGCGCGCCAGGATATTCGGGCAGTACGACCACGTAAGGGTGTATGGGCGCGATTATTTTGACAAGCTGCGCAGCATCGGCTTCAGGGTAGTGGAGGAGGATTATACCAAAAAGCTATCACCGGAAGATGTAGAGCGCTACTGCCTTGCCAAAGGCGAGATCATCCCGGTTTGTTATAAGGATTAGAAAGGGTAGGATTTAAAGATTTCTCTCTCCGCAAGCTCCGTTCGAAATGGAAGCACACTGTTCCATTTCGACCTTAAGAGAAATCTCAAATAAAACATTTTTACGAGAAATAAGAGACTGTCTGGTAGAAAGGCAATTCGTTAGAGATTTCTCTCTTCGTTGCACTGCGTTCGAAATGGAAGGGCGTTTTTTCCATTTCGACGGCAGGAGAAATCTCAAATATAGCACTTTACGAGAAATAAGAGACTGTCTGGTAGAAAGGCAATTGGTTAGAGATTTCTCTCTTCGTTGCACTGCGTTCGAAATGGAAGAGCGTGTTTTCCATTTCGACGTTAGGAGAAATCTCAAATAAAACACACTTTACGAGAAATAAAAGAGACTGTCTGGTAAAAGGCAATTGGTTAGAGATTTCTCACTCCGCAAGCTCCGTTCGAAATGGAAAACACGCTCTTCCATTTAGCTTCGCTGAACCACTTCGTTAGGTTTCGACGTTAGGAGAAATCTCACAACAAAATAAAAGAGGCTATTCCCGGATGAACGGATAGCCTCTTTCTTTATCTAAGCACCTCAGCACCTCGTTACGAAACCAACGAATGCCTCGTCATGGCTTCGGGCTGCTGCAATCCCATAAGGTCGAGGATGGTAGGGGCAATGTCGCCCAGTATGCCGTCCTTCACGTGCTTCAGCTCTTTATCTACTAAAATGATCGGCACCGGGTTGGTGGTGTGCGCCGTGTTCGGGCTGCCGTCCGGGTTGATCATCGTTTCGCAGTTGCCGTGGTCGGCGATCACTATGGTGGTGTAGCCGTTTTCAAGGGCCGTCTCTATAACTTCCTTAGCGCAGGCATCAACCGCTTCACAAGCCTTGATGGCGGCTTCCATGACACCGGTGTGGCCCACCATGTCGCCGTTGGCAAAATTAAGGCATACAAAATCCACCTCGCCTTTTTTCAGTTCGGGTACCAGGGCATCCTTCAGGTCGAAGGCGCTCATTTCCGGCTGCAGGTCATAGGTAGCTACCTTTGGCGATGGGCACAGCAGGCGCTTTTCGCCATCAAAAGGCTCTTCGCGGCCACCGGAGAAGAAGAACGTCACGTGCGGGTACTTCTCGGTCTCGGCAATGCGTATCTGCTTTTTGCCGTTGCGCGCTACCACTTCGCCCAGGGTTTCGGTCAGGTTGTCTTTATCGTATACTACATGGATGCCTTTAAAGTTGTCATCGTAGTTGGTCATGGTCACATAATACAGCTTCAGCTTGTGCATGTTCTGCTCGTGGATGTCGTATTGCGAAAGCACCTCTGTAAGCTGCCTGCCGCGGTCGGTACGGAAGTTAAAGAAGATCACCACGTCGTCCTCCCGGATTGTAGCCAATGGGTTGCCGGCATCATCGGTCATCACGATAGGCTTGATGAACTCATCGGTAATGCCCTCATTGTAGCTCTCATGTATACTGTCTACCGCATTGGTTGACGGATGGCCTACGCCATTTACCAGCAGGTCGTACGCCAGCTTTACGCGCTCCCAGCGCTTGTCGCGGTCCATCGCGTAGTAGCGGCCAACTATCGAGGCCAGTTTTGCCTTTGTATTTTTGAGGTGGTTCTCAAGGTCGGAAATGAAGAACACACCCGATTTCGGGTCAACGTCCCTGCCATCGGTAAACGCATGCACGAATACATTCTCAACCCCGGCCTGCTGCGTGGCATCCACCAGTCCTTTCAGGTGGTCGATATGCGAGTGCACCCCGCCATTGGACACAAGGCCCAGCAGGTGTACTTTCTTGTTGTGCTCCTTTGCATAGTTGAAGGCATCCACGAGCGGCTGCTCCTGTGCCAGGGTGTTGTTTTGCACTGCCAGGTTGATTTTCACAAGGTCCTGGTATACGATGCGGCCGGCGCCCAGGTTCATGTGCCCCACCTCGCTGTTGCCCATCTGTCCTTCCGGAAGGCCAACGTTCAGGCCGTCGGTGCGGAGGGAGGCATTAGGATAATTTTTGTAAAGGCTGTCAATGAATGGGGTGTTGGCATTGTCGATGGCTGATACTTTCGGGTCGGGCGATTTGCCCCAGCCATCGAGTATCATTAAGATAACTTTTTTGTTCATTTTCAAACGATTAGATGTTTTTGGCACGGTTTTGGAATAATAGATGTCCGTAAACGCGGCATAAATTTACTACATATTTAGGCACGTTTGACATCAAGGGTCCAGCTTTATACCGTTTGCAGAAAAAATTATAAAAATTTTTGTAGTCGGGCAATATGAGCCAAAGCGCACCCGTTATAGTGTAGGATTATCCATGAAAGTGAAAGGCACAGTATGTTGTAGCGTACCTGCCGAATGAAAATGTTAAATAATTGATTTTAACACCGTTGCTATTTTTTGTTTAAATTTCTTTAACTTATTTTAGCGGCCTGTTAAAAACACACAACTACTAAAATTACAATGGTTTACAACTTTTTTACGTCCGTTTTCTTTTTGTTCTTTACAATTACAGCAACAACGCCAAAACACGAAAAAACTCCGGATTTACTGGCTTCAAACGAAGTAAGTACCATTTCGGCAGCAGAAATGTTGTACAACAGCATCAAATTACATTCTGCTTCTGTGCCGGCTTATGATTGCTTCTCAACAGCTCTTAACGGCTTCAATAAGCTTAAGGAAGAGGGTAAGATTAAGAAAAATCTCCTTACCGTTATCGACTTCAGTCTATCTTCTACAGCAAAAAGGCTTTGGATCATCGACATGGCTACGCAAACCGTGGTGTACAATACCCTTGTGGCACACGGCAGGAACAGCGGCGATGAATTTGCGACCAACTTTTCCAACGCGGCCAACTCCAACTGCAGCAGCCTTGGCTTTTATGCCACAGGCGAAATATACATGGGCAAGCATGGCGAATCGCTAAGGCTTGACGGCCTTGAAAAGGGCATCAATAACAATGCCCGAAGCAGGGCAGTTGTAATGCATGCCGCCGACTATGTAAACGAAGGATTTGCAAAGCAGCACCACAGGATAGGCAGGAGCCTTGGCTGCCCCGCGCTTCCTAACGGCCTGAATAAAGAAATAATAAACCTGATAAAAGGCAAGTCGTGCCTGTTCATCTACCACCCGTCGCAAAGCTATGCTGCGGCATCACGACTTCTTTCGTAATTTGTCGTAAAGCACTTTGTCAAGGTTATAAATATCATTGCGAAACTGCAATCCATCCCGATCCATCCAGGCGGTCCAGTACAGCTGGTGGATAGGGGTGGTTTTTTTTAGGGCTACATATTGGGTTTCGCCTTCCTCTACCATTTCATCCAGCTTTTTTCGGTCAGTGGCCTTATCATCTTCCAGTACATACCCTGCAAGCCTGAAGGGGTCTTCCACGCGGATGCAGCCTGAGCTCAGCGCCCGGTAGCCTTTGCTGAAATACTCCCGGTGGTTGGTATCGTGCAGGTACACATAAAACCCGTTCCTGAAATTGAACTTTATCCGCCCCAGCGAGTTGTGGCTGCCGGGACTCTGCACATATACATAATGGTCGGCTTTCAGCGAATCCCATTCCGATACCGGTATCTCCTCATTTTTGTAGAATATCTTCAGGTTGAGGTGGGCAAAGTGTGCCGTATCCTTGCGTGCGGCCGGCACAAGGTCTTTTTTGAGGTAGGTGGGAGGGATGGTCCACGTAGGGTTGATGGTGAGCTGGTTGATGGCCGAATAGAGCACAGGCGACCTCCTGTCGGGCTTCCCGACGATCACTTTGTAGGTGTCGATGGTGTCCCTGTTATTTTCTACGACAGCCAGTTGGTAGGTGGGTATGTTCACGATGATGGCGCGCTTGCCGAAATCATACGGGAACCACCGCCAGCGCTCCAGGTTGGCAATGACCTGGTTCCTCCTGTCGTTACGGGTAATGTTCAGGGCTTCGGCTGTTTTGGGGTCTACGATGCCGGTGGCGGCCAGCCCGTGGCGCTGCTGGAATTTCTTTACGGCTTTGGCAGTCGCTTTATCATATACCCCGCCAGTGGCCTCTTTGAGGTCGCCCCAATAGGCCAGGCGTTTTTTTACTATCGCGACAACAGCACTCGAGTCGTTTACTTTTAATGTCGTTCCTGCTTCAATCTTTTCCAGTTTAGCGTCATCGGGAAGGCTGTCCAGGTAAGCCAGGCTTTTGCGCAGCCCGCCATATACGGCGTGTTTCGGGCGGCAGCGGCCCATGACTTCACTCATATTGCCTTTCTCCAAAACTTCCGCCAGCAGGGTGTTGGTGTCAAGTGTTTTTGGGGCCAGTGCCCAGTCGTGGTATACGGTGCCGGGCAGCAGCTTCCCTTTAAAGAGATGGGTAGCCAGCTTGCTGAATGATTCCGTAAGCAGGATGTCATAGCGCATGCAGTCTTCCTTGCTGATGATGTCCAGCGCTTCAAATTGCTCAAGGGTGTTGAGGCTGTAATCTTCAGGCTGCAGCCCGTCCGATGCGGTATCCTTTATCGCGGTGATGAGTTTTTTTCGGTTGTCGGGCGTGGTCCAGATGGTTTTCAGCTCGTGGGACGCGTAAAATTCCTTTACGGCTTCGGAAGATTTTTCCAACAGGCCGGCATCAATGGCAATGGGGGTGTTTTTAAGGTAGGCTGTGCTTGCCGCCTTTACAGGAAAGTTTTCCTTCCTTGCATTTTTACAGGCAGGGAAGAGGAAAAGTACCAACAGCGCTATGGAAACAGCTCTCAGCATTTGTGTTTGCGTTTGCTTGTAATAAAGTTACGAAAACGTTTGCTGGAAATGAGTGGGTTAGGGGTTAATTATTTTGTTAAATAATTATGCCTGCATAGTTTTTTATAACAAAAGTTTACCTCACTGCTAAAATTGCTTTCAGATAAAATTATTTAAGGCTAACTGTTTTCTGTACAAAAGGATAACAGCCTGAAATGAGATATGGTTAGATTTTTTCACCAAAAAACTTGCATTGAAGAAAAGTTATTCCTTATATTTGCACCCACAAAAGCGGAAGTAGCTCAGTTGGTAGAGCTCCAGCCTTCCAAGCTGGTTGTCGCGAGTTCGAGCCTCGTCTTCCGCTCTGCTAAAAGCCTGAACAGAAATGTTCGGGCTTTTTTTATTTTGCTATCTTCGTGATATGAAGAAAATTATCCTCCTAACGGCTATGGTTTCGGTTTGTTTTTCATGCAACACTGTTATGGAAACTCTTTATGGTGTAAATAAGCACGTCTTTTTCAGTTCTAAAGATGCCGCAGCGACTCACTTTCACAAAAAGAACAACCTGGAAAAGGAAAAGATATTCTTCTTTACCAAAGAAAAAGACAGGGTTGATTTTTTGGTAAATGATGAGCACGGAGCTTATCTTCCGTATTATGCATTGATGATAAACGATTCTGTGAGGGTTGATGACAGCGCGGCCGGTGATAAAAGGTGCATAGGGGTTGTGGACAAGTTTGTATTGAACTACGATAAATCGAAGGCCACCTACCGGCCGCTTGATCTGGGCGATTTGAATATTACCAATTATAAAGGCGAGCCGTTGGATTTAAATACAGCTAATCCTACGGTTGTGTTTGTGGTAGACAGCAACTTCGGGCGAATATTAAATGCTACGGTGAACTATGTGACGGGGCATATTAAAGAAGAGGGTAAGCAGATAAACTATGTATATATCTCTACCGACTATATTGCCGAAAATGATGTGGCTAATAGATGATGTGGACAAGTAAATGCGTAGAGTTACTTAAAAAATCTTTTGGTATGCAGTATCCTGTTTATGAATATTGTATTGCTATCTATGAAAAAGTGGATACCGAAAGGGAATACCTGTGTAAAAGCAATTCTGATATTGCGATACCTGATTTGATGTAATGTCGGATTGGTTTGGACTTCATCTATAGCAGCAATGATTTCTGACAGGAAACGTTCCTGTAAGTCTTCAGAAATTTCAAGATAATATTCGGAAGACTCACTAATGTCCAACTGTGCTTCATCGGATATGACAATAGGATACACTATTTTTTAAAGAGTTTCGATTTTACCTCATCCCATGGCGTGTAATTCACCTGCCCTTTTTCATGACGATCAAGCATTGTATCCATCATTGCCTTGTACTCGTCTGAAAGTTGAAAGCTGTTAGCTTTCTCTTTTAGTACCTGCTCCATATAATTCTTGAGTTTCCTTCCCTCACGCTCTGCCTGGATTTGAAGCAAGGCGATGGTTTGGTCGTCAAGAGCTATTTCTTTCCGGTTTTTTTGCTGTATCATGACCTTATGTTTTACGGCTAATATACGTATAAAATACGAATTTTAACCTGTAACGTTATAATAATGACCGCTCTTCCATTTCGACACCAAATGAAATCCAAATCGGTATTTTGAGATTTCTCACTACGTAAACTTCGTTCGAAATGGAAACTGCCTCAACCCCTATAGGTCCCCTGCTGGCGCGGGAAGGGCTGTGGCTGTGGTGTGTAAACATATATGTATTTTCCTGTAATTACAGCGTTCTGTCGGCACGTCCCGGCCCCCGCTCCTTTGGAGAGGGTTGGGGAGAGGACATTACCTCAACACCAGGAGAAATCCAAATCGGTATTTTGAGATTTCTCACTACGTAAACTTCGTTCGAAATGGAAACTGCCTCAACCCCTATAGTCCCCTGCTGGCGCGGGCGGGGCAGGGGCTGTGGTGTAACATATATGTATTTCCTGTAATTACAGCGTTCTGTCGGCACGTCCCGGCCCCCTCTCCTTTGGAGAGGGTTGGGGAGAGGACATTACCTCAACACAAGGAAAAATCCAAATCGGTATTTTGAGATTTCTCACTACGTAAACTTCGTTCGAAATGGAAACTGCCTCAACCCCAATAGGTCTCCCGCTGGCACGGGCGGGGCAGGGGCTGTGGCGTAACATATATGTATTTTCCTGTAATTACAGCGTTCTGTCCGCACGTCCCGGCCCTTCTCCTTTGGAGAGGGTTGGGGAGAGGACATTACCTCAACCCCGATAAATCACTCCCCGTTTCCAGTTCCTCCGGTTCCTTGCCCTGACGGAACAACCGTGCCGGCAAGTCGCCTTTCAGCACTACTGTGTTGCCCTTTACCTCCAGCCAGCTGCCTTCGCGCAGGCCCAGCACCGGCTGTGTGTTGAACTGGTGGAACTCCTTTATCCTCGTTTCGCGCGTTTCGCCCATGTGGGTCGATCCCGGCTGTGGGTCGAGGTAGTGCGGGTTCAGGTTAAAATTGATGGCGCCAAGCGTCTTAAAGCTCGGAGGGTAGATGATGGGCATGTCGTTGGTCGTCTGCATCGTCAGCCCGCAAATGTTGCTGCCCGCACTGCTGCCCAGGTAAGGCGTCCCCTTGTCAATGGCATCTTTCAGTGCGGTCATCACGCCGGTTTTGTAGAGTTGCGTTACAAGCAAAAAAGTGTTTCCGCCCCCGGTAAACAGCGCTTCGGCATTGGCCACGGCTTCGGCAGAATCCTCAAATTCGTGCGCGCCTTTTACGGTTATATTGAGCTGTGCAAAGAAACCGGCCACCCTTTGGGTATACTCGTCATGGCTGATGCCGCCCGGCCTGGCATAGGGGATGAACAGCAGCGAACTGCAATTTTTAAAGTGTTCCGCCAATGCAGGCTTGAGGTATTCGAGGTAATTTCCGCCGTGAAGCGTGGAGGTGCTTGCAATAATTAGTTTCTTCATCCGTTAAATTATCTTAGAAAAGGTAAAGTTACAGATTTAGTAACTGTCTCTATTTTTATGAAGATTATTTTTAACCACATAGGTACATAGCTTTAAATGACGTCTGTTAGCAGGATTAAAGAACACAGAGCCTGAAGCTTCGCTTCACTGGGTGTGATTATGTCTCCTCTTGCGTTAGTGTGTTGCCTGTAAAACCTATGTTGCTATGTGGTTAAATGAAGCTTTTTGATAGTTGCTTGCTTTGCCTTTATCATCAATCAATCACCTATACCTGAACTTTGAAAAACTCCGTATTACTTGCCTTCCTGATGTTTTCGGCGGCATCTGTTGCCCAGGGGCGCCAGCCGCTGAAAGGCAAGGTCGTTTCTGATTTCGACGACCTTGAAGGGATCTATGTCATCAACCGCGCTACCGAAGCCACCGTGGCTACCACCCGTGGCGGCTATTTTACCATCAGCGCGCAGCCCAACGATACCCTTGTTTTTTCGGCATTGCAGTTTGAGGCCCGCGACATCGTGGTGGCCGATGAGGATTTTGGCGAGAACCTGCTTTTTGTGCCGCTTACGGTGCATACCCGCGAACTTGACGAAGTGGTGGTGAATGACTACCGCCACCTGAATGCGGAGTCGCTTGGCCTTGTGCCTAAGGGGCAGGTGCGCTATACCCCTGCCGAAAGAAAGCTGGCCACGGCATCGAAATGGAAAATGAATCCATTGGGACTGGACCCCCTCATCAATATGTTTTCGGGGCGTACGGCCATGCTCCAAAAAGCTAAAGAAACTGAAAAGAAGGAAGCATTAATCGAAAAGATGCGCTATCTTTATAGTGATGATGATATTATGGCCCTGTTCAAAATACCGCAGGAATATGTGTCTGGTTTCCTGTTTTTTATCGTAGAGAACAATTATTTTGTAAAGGCGGTGAAAGAGGAGAACGAAGAACGGATAAAATTCATGATGACCGGGCTGGCCGTAAAATATCTTGAAAACATTGCTGATGAGAAATAGCTTTTTATACCTGCTGGTGTGCCTTCCGCTGCTGGCCTTAGCACAGGAGCGCAAAACCCTTAACGGCCGCGTGGTGGCTGACGGCGTGGGCATTGGCGGCATTTTCATCATCAATAAAAGCACGGGCACCGAAAAGAAATCGGATGCGCAGGGCAACTTTACCATTGAGGCTAAGGATGGCGACGTGATTACGGCCTACAGCAGCAAAACCGAGGTACGCGATTTTTCCATCAGCGAGACGTCGTTTCAGGAAAACCCGTACATCATCAGCGTCAATACCCAGGCCTACGAGCTTGAGGAAGTGGTGGTAGAGAAAAAAGTAACCTCCGAATCGCTGGGGCTGGTGCCCGAAGGGCAGAAACAGTACACACCGGCTGAGCGCAAGCTGTATGGCGCGACAAGCGGCTTTGGCATCGACGTGATACTGAATGCCCTTAGCGGGCGCACCAAAATGCTGAAGCGGGCCGTGGAAACGGAGAAGAAGGAAATGCTGATGGAAAAGATAGGGTATGTGTGTACCGAAGATGAAATTAAGACCGAATACAAGATACCCGAAGAATATGTACAGGGATTTGTGTACTACATTGTAGAAGATAAGGAATTTGCCAACGCCGTAAGGCAGGGCAACGATACGATGGCACGCTTCCTGATGACGGGCCTTGCAACAAAATACCTCAAAATCATAGCCGATGAAAAGTAAGATAACCATTATCCTGCTGCTGCTGTGCAGCCTAGCCTCCGCACAGGGGCGCAAAGCCCTTCGCGGCACGGTCAACTCCGGTGGTGTGGGCGTTCCCAACGTATTTGTCATTAACAGGCAAACCGGCGACGAGACCAAAACCGACAGCCAGGGTAATTTCAACATTGCCGCCAAAGCGGGCGACAGGATGGCGGTGTATGGAGAGCAGATCGAGACACGCGATTTTTCGGTTACCGAAGACAGCTTCCGGTATACGCCGTTTACCGTGTCGGTAGACTACAAAGCCACCGAACTGGAGGAAGTAGTGGTGGAAGATGAGAAGAAAGATCCTTATGCACAGGGCCAACAGGGGAGGCTGGCAAAGCACACGCCGCAGGAACGCAAGGCTGTGGCCGGGGCGAGGATTGGCCCAAGGTTCAATGACCCTACGGTACAGGGTGCCGCCATCAACGGCGACGGCATCATTAACCTGTTTACAGGAAAAAGGAAAGCCATTAAGCGCGCGCTGGAAATGGAGCGCCGCGAAAAGCTCATTACCTCCTTTAAGGGGATGTATGACGAAGTAGTGCTCAACGAGGAATTTGGCATACCAAAGGAGAACATCGACGGCTTTATATACTACTGCATAGAAAATAAGGATATGGCAAAAGCCATTGAAGCCAACGATAAGCCAAAGGCAGAAGAGCTGATGCCCGACCTGGTGCTGGAATTCATCGATAACATCAAGAGCAAAAAATGACGCGCAGGCTGCTGTACCCTATGCTGTTTTTTGCAGCGGCTGCCGTAGCGCAGGACCGGCAGCTGCTCCATGGTAAAGTACTCATAGGAGATGATCCGGGAGCAGCGCTGTTTGTAATCAATAACAAAACGGGAACCGAAACCAAAACAGGCAATGACGGCACTTTCAGCCTTTTGGCTAAAGAAGGTGATGCACTGGCGGTTTACAGCGACCGGACCGATGTAAGGGAATTTGACATTACCGCAAATTCATTTAAGGAAAACCCTTATGTGATGAGCGTCAATTATAAGGCTTATGAGCTGGAAGGGGTGGAGATCGATAAATATAAGAACGTCAATTCTGAGTCATTGGGGCTGGTACGCAAGGGTTCAAAAAAAGACACGCCCGCCGAAAGGAAACTGAAAACGGCAGGAGAGTTTAAGCCTGTCATGCTTTTGGGCCTCATTGCGGGCGGCATGCCGGTAGATCCCATTATCAACGCCATTACGGGCAGGACCAAAATGCTGAAGAAGGCACTGGCCACGGAGCGTAAGGAACTGTTGATAGAAAAGATATACGGCCTGTACACTGAAGAGGAGATAGCAACCGGGTTTTCCATACCGAAAGAGTATGTCAACGGCTTTGTGTTCCACATTGTTGAAGATGCCGACCTGGCCGCTGCCCTGAATGCCGGTAATACTGACCGCGTGAAGTTCCTTATGGCAGGCCTTGCCGCAAAATACCTCGAAATCATCAGGGAATGAGTAAACTCACCACATGGCTTTTAGCGTTGCTTCCGGTTGCCCTCATGGCACAGGAAAGGCAGCAGCTTAAAGGCAAGGCCATTACCGATATCGGCAATGTGGATGGCGTGGGCGTGACCAATGCAGCCACGGGAGCCAATGCCGTAACGGGAAGCGAAGGCGATTTTTCGATAGCGGCCCAAAAAGGGGATACCCTACGCTTTACAAGCGAACAGTTCAGGCCGCTGGCCGTGGTGCTGCGGCAGCAAGACTTTGCCGAAGCGGTTTTTGTAGTAAAGCTTGAGCCGGTGGCTACCATGCTGGAAGAGGTGGTGGTAAGCAGCCTTACGGGCAACCTTGCCGCCGACAGCAAAAGCATTAAGACCATGCAGGTGAACACCCTGTTCGACCCGGTGGAGATTAATAAGGATGTGGTGGTGCAAACCGGCATTGGCGGAGCCAACTGGATAGCGGGGGCAGTGCAGCTGTTTAAGAAGAAGAAACAGCCCAAAAGGGCAACGGCCTACAAGCCACCGGCAGATTATGTTGAGAAGTCACAGTTCTCAGAGGTGGTGAGGGCAGCCTACCCCGATAGCTTTTTTACCGAAACGCTTACCATCCCGGTGCGGTTCATTGGGGCATTCCTCAATTTTTGTGATGGCGATGCCAAACAGTACCTCCAGATAAAACAGAACGAACCCCAATTGCTGGAATACCTCAAGACCAAAAGTGCCGAATTTTTAAAACTGAATCCCGATGCGAGGTAAATCGCATTTAAGTGTAAGAAAATACTTATAATTTTTGATAACGATTTTGTCAGGATGCGATTTGGATTAAGGAGTATCATTTTTCCCCTCCTACGTCATCAAAATTCCCCTGTCGTATACCCTAAAATCATCATGAATTTGCCTTAAAATCATCCGGGACGACTTTAAAATACCCTCGTTTTCTTCAATTTTACCTGTTTCGGCTTATCGTTTTTTAAAACAGAGAGTGTTATGTCATAAGATTTTTCCTGTAATTCGTAAAAAGTAGCAAAGCAGCTGCAAAAATCGGTGCAGGTTATTTTCTTCCCGTTGATGGCGGTTACAACATCACCTGGGCGCAACCCCGATTTTTGGGCTTCTGTACCTTCAATTACAGTGGCTATTTTGCAGTTACCTCCCTCGTATTCAAGGGTAAAACCAAAGCTTTCCCAGCCTATCGGTGCAGATTGGGCTTCTATAGGCTTAAAATACATTTCGCCTTCCCCAAAATTGAGGGTCACGATGTAGTCTTTGATAACCGGATTGCCAAACAGCGTCAGCCCTGAGCCATCGCGGTAATATGCGGGGATTTCCTTAAAGGTAAGGCCATTGATCTCGCAGTCAGCGCTAAAGGCATTCAGGGTGTCGGATACCCTGCCGTGGTGGGTTTCCACAGATGCTCCAATAATGCGGGTTTTCTTTGCATCTCCAATGACCTTTTGGGCGTCCTTATCACCCATCCACAGCGGGGAGGCACAGCCGGTATCGAACATCAGCCATTGGGATCGGCCGTTGACCTTCGACATGAAGTAAGGCTGCAGGTTGGGGTTGAGGTAAACCGGTATCCTCACGGCACTTTCCATGCCGGGGAGCTTTTCTAGGCTGTCGGTTATGATGATTTTGCGGTTGGGATAGTCAATCTGCCAGATATGGTTATGTATGATTGCCGAACCGATAATGCCACCGTTTACCATGCATTGCAGCTTGGGCGAATTATCCAGTTCGATGCAGTAGGCTTTTACGTGGTCAAACAGCAATCCGCCTATGTCGAAAGTTCCGGCATACAGTATGTCGGTTTCTTTGGAAAGCCCGTTGGTGCTGTTAAGAAGCTGTTTCCCCAAAACCGTAAAATTGTTCTTTTGCTGTACTGCCGCATCAATCATGGTGTAGCCGCCGGTGTCAAACAGAAAGTTGTAGGCCTCTCCGGCCACTTCGGCCCTGATTATGATTTCGCCGTTATATTCAAAAGGAACCTCTACATAAAAGCCTGAATCGCCTGCATGCACATCGTTCACCAGCTTGCGGATTTCTTCGGCATCCTGCAATTGCCCATAAGCAGTGACAAAAGCAAGGCAGCACAGGCATGCTGTGTAGAAAGCATGTTTCATAATAAGGCGGTTGATGCTATTATAACGAACGGTATGCCCGAAAGTGTATGCCGCACACAAAAAAAAGGCTGCCCTAATAAAGGCAGCCCGCTAACTAAACAAATAAAAAACTATTCTTTGATAAATTTCTGTGATACCGCAGCGCCGTCAACCACAAGGTTTACCATGTAAACGCCTTTTTGCAGGTGAGCAACGTTAAGTTCGGCTTTGTTGGTACCCGGTGCCGTAGCCGCTACCTGCTGCCCCAGCATATTATAAACGTTCATGCTGTCAATGCTGCCCGTGCAGTTTAATGTAAGCACATCTTTTACCGGGTTGGGGAACATATTTATTACAATTGCCGCATTGTCTTTAATGCCATTCGTTTCGTCGTCAATGTCATTATCCCCGAATATTATATTGTCAAAAAACATAACGCCGTCGTCTTCCCTTTCGGCAAAATCCATGAAAATCACAATCTGGTTATATACGTTTCCTGGCGGCATGGCCGGGTGGTCAATGATATCGGTAAAGTCAAAGGTGAGTTCTTCCCACTGGCTGATCATTGTATTGGAAACCTTTTTTTCAGGGCGTGCATCGTCATTAGGCATCACCAGCTTTATGCCCACATCGCTGATGGTTTTTTTATACACCATTATTTTAATGATGGCGCTTTCGGGAGTCAGTACCCAGTTCCCCATGCCCGGGCCGCCTTCCCACGGCTGTGTGCCGGGTTGCTGCGTTTCGCATCCTGCCCAGGGCTGGCCTGCGCCCCGAACCTGGAATTTAGCCACCGTAGCTGACGGGTTGATGCCTGTCTGGTCAGGATTGGCCACAAACTCCAATGGTGGGTTATCATCATTTTCGAACACGTTCCACGCATAATTAGCACCATATCCGCCTGGTTCGAAGCTCATATCATTCTGTGCGCTGGCCGAAGCAAAGGCACACAAGAGTAATGCAGAGAAGTAAATTTGTTTCATTGTTGTAAAGTTGTTTTGGGAATTATTGTTTTTGTTAGGATAAACGTACTGAGAAATTCCCTGAAAATATGCATATCTACATTATAAATACTATACGTTGTGAAATATGTATTTATTTTAAAATATGATTGTTAATTATCCAATGAAATAAGGTGTTGCGAGGCTTGTTAAAATGGAACCTATAACGATGTTGTTGAGGTGATGTATAGGTGGAAATCTTATTTTAGATACTAATGTGCAGTTTATAATTTTAATGTGATCCGGCATAACATTCCGCTGTAAGTATTTTTTTATTAAGAAAATCTTAAGACAACAATGTTTTATTATTTTTGCGCCTACATAAACCAATAATCATGAAAATTAAGATTTTATCTCTATTGTTGATTGCAACAGTAGGAATTTCCAATGCCCAGGTATCTGTAAGTAAACAAAGCCAGGGAAAATTCAAGGAACTTGCCAAAAAGGATTTCGACCTGATTAAAACAAAAAAAACAATATTTGTTATGGATGGCATCGATATTGAAGACATGAGGCCGGTTTTGACAGAAGTATGGAAAGTAAACCCTTTTGAAGTTGTAAGCCGCGAAGAGTTTACCGAAAATAAAGTTACTTACATTACTGACAGCAATGCCATTTTTGAAGTGGTGGGACAAGTTAAAAGCAGCGACATTGCGACTGCAACCTATCTTGTAATGCAGTATTACTATCCGTCAAACATTAAAAATAATAATGGCAAACTCAAATATGACAAAAATGAGGTTGCTGCCATTTTCCTTTCTGGGAGTCTTGAAGGCATAAGCGAAATCATTAAAACAGGTAAATTTGGCGACATCCAGGAGCAAATGTACAACTACCAGCCTGGGTACCTGAAGAACTATTTCCAGAACATAAATAACCACCTGCTCAACAATACCAGCACCTGGGTGTATGAAACGGAATTTGACAAAACCAAGATGAAAGCACTCAAAACAGCAACGCTGTATGTTCCGGAATACGTAAAAATGAATGCCGTTTGGGACGGGCGCAGGAGCGGGAATGAAGACGCCAGCCTTCTTTTCAATGACTATGAGTTCAAGGTTGAATATATTGATGATGATGCACTAAACACCAAAATACTCAAGAACAAAAGCGGGGAGGAATTCTATTATTTAGTGTACACCCGTGAAATTGGCAACAAGATGATGACCATAGTGAATGCCAAAACCGGGGATATCATTTACAAGGATTATACTATAATGAGCTTTTTTGTAAAGTCCAAGGACTTTAAGGAACTGAGCAAGATCATAAAGAAATAAGAACGGGCGCCCTGAGGGCGCCCGTTTTGTTTATATCTTCCTTTCGATAACATAGTTCACCATGAGCACCAAAGCATCTTTGTATACCGATGAAGGATAGTCGGCAAGCAGAAGCAATGCCTCTTCACGGTATTGTGCCATACGTTTTTCAGCATATTCCAGGCCGCCTTTCTGCTTTACGAAAGCGATGACTTCCTTAACGCGCTTTTTATCCTTATTGTGGTTTTTAACCGAATTGATCAGCCATCTTTTCTCGTCTTTACTGCAATTGTTCAGCGTATAGATGAGCGGTAGCGTCATTTTTTGTTCCTTGATGTCGATGCCGGTAGGCTTGCCAATGGCATCATCAGTATAATCAAAAAGGTCGTCCTTGATCTGGAAAGCCATCCCTATCAGCTCGCCGAATTTCCGCATCTTTTCGGTATCCTCGCTATCCGGTGCTACCGAACATGCACCCAGTGAACAACAGGCTGCTATGAGTGTTGCCGTCTTTTGGCGGATGATCTCGTAGTAAATGTCTTCGGTAATGTCCAGCCTGCGGGCCTTCTCAATCTGCAGCAGCTCACCTTCGCTCATTTCGCGCACGGCAACCGATATGATCCGGAGCAGGTCGAAATCGCCATTGTCAATAGAGAGCAGCAGTCCTTTGGAAAGCAGGTAGTCGCCCACCAGCACGGCAATCTTGTTTTTCCACAATGCGTTTATCGAGAAGAAGCCACGGCGGCGGTTGCTGTCGTCAACAACATCGTCGTGTACCAGGGTAGCCGTGTGTATAAGCTCAATAACCGCAGCGCCCCTGTAGGTGCGCTCGTTTACCGTGCCGCCGCTTACCATTTTTGCGGTAAGGAATACGAACATAGGGCGCATTTGCTTGCCCTTGCGGTTTACAATGTAGTAGGTGATACGGTTAAGCAGCGACACTTTAGACGACATGGAATCGCGGAACTTTGTCTCGAAAAGTTCCATTTCCTGCGCTATGGGCTGCTTGATTTGTTCTGTGATTTTCATCGCCCTCAAAGATAGGAAAAAGCCTTCGAAAGGTAAGGCGATTTATAAAAGTTTAAGCATTTGCCGACTCATTCTTGTTGGCCAGCTGCCCACAGGCGGCGTCGATGTCCTTGCCTCGGCTGCGGCGCACTTTTGCCACTACGCCGTCGTTTTCCAACGCTTTTATGTAGGCGTCAATAGATTCGGGGTCGGCTTGTTGGAATTCGCCATCGTCAATGGGGTTATACTCAATGAGGTTGACTTTGCAGGGTACATGGCGGCAGAATTTTACCAGCGCATCAATGTCCTGCCTCCGGTCGTTTATGCCCTTCCATACCACATATTCGTATGTAACACGGCTTTTGGTCATTTTGTACCAGTACTCCAGCGACTCACGCAGGTCTTTCAACGGGAAGTTCCTGCTGAACGGCATGATCTGCGAGCGCACTTCATCAATGGCGGAGTGCAATGATACGGCAAGCTTGAACTTTACCCCGTCATCGGCCATTTTCTTTATCATTTTGGGTATGCCTGATGTAGAAACGGTAATGCGCTTGGCCGACATGCCCAGGCCTTCCGGCGAAGTGATCTTTTCTATGGCTTTCAGCACATTGTTGTAGTTCATCAGCGGCTCTCCCATCCCCATGAATACGATGTTGGAAAGCGGTCGGTTATGATACAGGCGGCTTTCGCTGTCTATGGCGGCTACCTGGTCGTATATCTCGTCAGGGTTTAGGTTGCGCATGCGCTTGAGGCGTGCCGTGGCGCAAAAGTTGCAGTCAAGGCTGCATCCCACCTGGCTCGATACGCAGGCGGTTGTGCGGGTTTCTGTAGGTATCAGCACCGATTCGACAACCAGGCCATCATGCAGGCGTACAGCATTTTTTACCGTGCCGTCGCTGCTTTGCTGCATCTCATCCACATGGATATGGTTGATGACAAAGTTTTCCTCCAACATCTGGCGTGTGGGCTTGGCAACATTGGTCATGTCGTCAAAGCTGTGCGCACGTTTGCTCCACAGCCATTCGTATACCTGGTTGCCCCGGAATGCCTTATCCCCATTTGCTACAAAAAAATCGCGAAGCTGTTCTTTCGTAAGCGCCCTTATGTCTTTCTTTTCCGTTTGCATGGCGCAAAGGTAGTAACTATTTGCGAATATTGAAATTAGATGGGAAACGGTACGTGAATGACACGGATACGGCTGATTTTCACGGAATGGTAAAAAATGAAAAAGCCTGCCGATAATTCCGCAGGCCTTAGATTAAATGGATCCGGATCTTATTTCTTTGAAAGCTTATAATTGGCCGTCTTGCCTTTGCTGTCTGCCAGCTTAAGGATGTAAACACCGCTTGCCGAAGAAGAAATATCTATAGTACCGGTACCTGAAGCCAGCTCGCCGGCTTTTACCTGCTGCCCCAATACATTGTAAAGTTCGTATGTAAGTACTGCTCCGGAGCCGTTCACATTGAAAACGCCTGTAGACGGGTTAGGGAATACCGTGACAGCAGCTTTTAGCGATGTTTCGCCTGTACCTGCCGTATCCTGTAGCCTGAAGCTTATTGATTCTGAGTCCCCAAAGGAACCGCCTGTGGATATTTGGGTTCCGTCTTCGGTAGTAAGGGTATAATACCCCTGCCCATACGAGCAGCAGATGCCATCACCTTCTTCATCAAAGATGGTAAACGTATAGCAACCTTCGTTCGAAAGGTTAAAGGTATGATTGTACAGGGTGTTGTTAGTATAGTTGCCGCCACCGTTGTACAGCAGGTTACCATTTTCATTGCGCAGTTCCCATGTTGTTTCCGATGCATAGAAATCGGTGCGAACAGCAAGGTTTACATTGGTAATGTCGAACACGTTGGCTACATAGTTTGCAGTAGCTTCATTGTCGATGGTGTCACCGTCGGCACCACCGTTAGGCAATGACAATGTAACATTAAGGATGTTCTCTCCTGTTGTGCCATTGATTACGGGAAGCTCTATGTCTGTTGCCTGGCTGTTAGCAAGATTTCCTGACCAGTTGTATACTGCAGGTGTACCATCATTAAGCGTATAACTGATCACTGCAGATGTTAGTACCTGCGAACCTTTATTTATAAGCCTGAGTACCGGTGCCGCCGAAATGCCGCATGTTTCAACACCAAGGTCAAGTATGCTGATGCGGGCATTAAGGGCCAAAACTTCCTGTGCAGGATAGGCATCTACTGTCATGGCTCCGGTGTTAGTAGGGTCAAGCCATTCTTTAAGCCTTGATGCGGCATTGTTGCCGGCATCCCATGAAACTGCAAAACGACCATATGCGTCATATTCCCCATTGTTTTCTGTACCGTTGCAATCGGCAAGTCCAAAATATAGTTGCCCGATGATACGTCCGTTATTGTTAAATAGCGGAGACCCCGAAGAGCCTCCTTCTGTAACACCGAGGTTCCAGCTGCCGATCATCCATAATTGAGCATTTTGCCCGGTGGCATAAGTAGGGGCATCCAGGTCAACACAGGCCTTCATGATATCGCCTGCGGGGTGGTGAATGCCAAATGTTGAAGAAGGAATGGCATCGCTGCGATCCCAGCCCGCCCAAACCAAATCCCATACTGAAGGCAAGTTGGCTGTTATCTGTACAAGGCAAAAATCACTGCCTGCATTCCTGGCACGAAGCTGGGCGCCACTTGCCGTTTGATAAAAATCCGGTGCGTTTGTTGTACTTGGCGCAGTTCCTGCACATACTGGGTCAGGGCTTATCCAGTTGAAGCGGAATGCCCACTGCGCCGGGTTGGAATAGCAGTGGTTAGCGGTAAGCAGGTAAGGTGTCCCGTTGTTGCTTGTATTATTTACAAGTGCCCCGGAGCAGAAGCTGTTATTGTTGGTAATTAACAGTGCGATGGCTTTTTTGTTGATGTCTTTCAGGCCATCAATTTCGCCCATATAGCATTCTACATCATAATTGCAATTGCCCGACCCATTCAGGTCATCATCAACAGCTTTATTCATTTTGTCTGAGGTACGATAGCCATGGACCACCTTGAATATCTCCAGCTTTCCCTGGCCTGCGGCTGCAAGCGGCTCGTAGTACTCAATCCATATGTCCTCTCCTTTTACAAGCCAGGTCCCCAGCACCCTTTCGTCGTTATTCTGGGCTTCATCATACGCACCCAATAAGTCAGTACGGTCATTGTTGTAAAGATATACTTTGGCGCCTTTCGGCATATAGAAATCACTAAAAAGGAAATTCATTGTTTTAGCGCCTTTTGATACATAACGCATCCTCCATATCCTGTCGCCGTTAGGCAGGGTGTGCCATTGCCCACTGTTTTGCAGGTTATGGTCTACAAGGAACTCGGTTCCGAAACGCCACGGGATATCTTTCCTGTTTTTGTTGGCTTCATCTTCAGCCACTAGGGCATCAAGGTCAAATTTCGGCATTGTTACCGGTGCAATTTGTGTCAGATTCTGAGCCTTCCAGCTTGCGGGCTCACCCTGATTTGTCACCTGGCTGTAGCCAATGCTCATAAAAAGCATCAGCAAAAAAGTAAATTTAAATTTCATTCGTTTAGGTTTAGGCCGGTAAAAATAAATCATTTTGTAATAAAAAATATTACTATTTATAATTATTCCAAATATTTAACTAACAGCTTTTGTACCTTCGTGAAAATTTTTTTTATGCATTTCATATCCGAAGAACTCGAGGACTACGCGGCAATCCACAGCGAAAACGAACCGGAACTATTAGCTGCCCTTAACAGGGAAACCCACCAGAAAATATTACAGCCCAGGATGCTCAGTGGGCATTTTCAGGGAAGGGTGCTTAGCATGATATCGAAGCTTGTAAACCCTAAGAATATTCTGGAAATAGGAACCTATACCGGCTATGCCACACTTTGCCTTGCCGAAGGATTGCAAAGCGGCGGTACGCTTGATACGCTGGACAATAATGAGGAACTATACGATTTCCAAAGAAAGTATTTCGATAAATCGGAATGGAAAGACAGCATTCGCCAGCACTTGGGCAATGCCCTGGAAATTATTCCGGGACTCGATAAAAAATTCGACCTTGTTTTCATCGATGCCGACAAGGAGAATTACATTAACTATTTCGAGATGATCGTGCCGATGATGAATAAAGGGGGTGTTATCCTTTCAGATAATGTGCTTTGGAGCGGTAAGATACTGGAGCCGGTTAAGCCCAATGACAAAAGCACCAAGATATTATTGGAGTATAACAGGCTGCTAAAAGACGACCCCCGCGTGGAAACGGTACTGCTACCCATTCGTGACGGGCTCACTGTTAGTAGGGTTGTCTAGCCTTTCATGTTGCGGAAAGTAACGGTCGCGCAGATAAATATACAGTTTCAGTACCAGCCAGCCGGTAAACAGCCCATAAAGGTATCCCATCAATATGTCACCGGGATAATGCAGTCCCAGGTATATGCGGCTGTAGGCAAATATAAGCGGCCAAAGGAAGAAAAATCCCATATATTTAAGATAGGGGTGCAGGACCCTATACAGGAAAAATGCCACAGCCATAGAGTTGGAGGCATGGCCTGATATAAAACTGAATGACCTTCGCTTTTGTATAGCGCGTATCAGGCCTTCAAGTTCGGGATTGCTGCCCGGACGAAGGCGTTGTACGCCATTTTTGATGAGGTTTGTTGTTTGGTCGGTAAGCAGTAAAAGTACAGCCACCATTCCTACGACTAAAAGAGCATGGCGCCATCCAAGCCTTTTAAACGCGAGGTAAAGTATGATAGCAAAAACAGGTATCCAGCTTACCTGCTTAGTAATGAATTCCCAAAAAGGATCCCAGGTTTCAGTCCCTAAAGAGTTAAGGTAAATGAATACTTCCCTGTCGAGCTGCTGCAGTTTTTCAAGCATTATCGCATACGTTTAATTGGCCCCTGCATGTCTTCAAGGTTTTCTTTCACCTTATTTATCTCCCCGGTAATCTCATTCGCCGTATTGTTGGCGTTCAGGTTGCCGGCAACATCATTGCCTATGTCAGTAAAGGTTTTCTTGATGTCGTCTATTTCTGCACTTTTGTGTATTTCGCTTTTTATGTCGTTGGTGGCATTTTTCAATTGTTGCATGCCTCTCCCCAATGTTCGGGCAATTTCAGGGATCTTATCTGACCCGAAAAGCATGAGCACCACGATAATGATAAGGAAAAACTCCCCTCCGCCAATTCCAAACATAATTATACGTATTTATACAGCAAAGTTACGCAAAGTTGGACGAAAGGGATTGCATTAAATGACATTTTAACCTAACCTTTATTGCTTAACCATTTTAAGGGTAGTGTTCTTGCCTTCAGTGGTAAGGGCAACATGGTACACACCTGCCGGAAGGTGGCTTATGGCTATATCATTCCCTTGTGATTGCAGTACTGTCCTGCCCATCGCATCGGTTATGGTTACGTTGCCGATCTCAGCAATACCCGAAATGTGCAGTACGTCCTGCACAGGGTTAGGCGCTATGGCGGTTTGGGCCATGTTAAAATCGCCGCGGCTGTTGGTAGTCTGCAAATACGATTCTATTGTACTTTGCGTTTGGTCAAGCCCTATCCCCGAAACTACAATGTGCGTGGTGATACTCCTGAAAACCGGCCCGGTGATTAAGTCCGCGTTATAATAGCTGTATGTCGTCTGATCCAGCGTTCCGACCTGGAATCCAAGATAAAAAAGGGCGAGGTTTTGCTGGGTTTTAAGTCGTGTGACGTTCATTGTACCCTGAAATCCTTCATTTACTGTAAGTGTACCATAGGCATCGGCAACAGAGCTTGTCGTTCCGGTAAATGTACCTGTCACGCCCTGCCCTTCGAAGGTACCTGAAACATTGCTGCTCGCGGTAGCCTGGTAGTTCATAGGGAAATATCCGACCAGCGCAAAGTCATTGTACTTGATGGTCATTTGTGAGGTTTCAAGGCCGGTAAGGTAGGTGCCTTCACCCAGGGCAAGAAAGTAATTCGACGGATTGCCGCCTTCAGTAGTGGTCTGTACTACCCAGCTACTACCGGGGAAGTTGGCAATGTCGTTTGTAGTTGCAGGAACCGTAGTTGTAAACGTCCCGGTAATTTCAGACAGGTCATTAAAATTCCAAGCCATATTGGCCCCCGCCTCTGTTTGGTTAAGTCCTGATGCCGAAGTGACCAGAACATACTCGTTAGTCTGCACTTCGCCAAAAAATCCGGTTGAATTGTAAAACGTCATAATCGGCTCCTATGCAAATGCAACAAAAGAAAATAAAACTGAAATGGATAGTAGTGTTTTTTTCATAGGTTGGTTTTTTTTAAAGATAAGAATTTATGCCAACCCCCTCTAAAACAGCCTACTTTTTCTTTTCGAAGGTATCGAACTTGTCTTTTAACTCTTCTTTTGGCCATGTGTTATTGCTTGTGTCAATGTCTGCGGTCAGCAACTTAGGATCGAGAGTTATTTTCTTCACCGGTTTTTCGGTGGCAAATACGCGCGATGCCGTTTGGTTGTTCTTCCTCCATATTTGTACGGGGAAGATGTGGCTTTCGCTTGTTCCATCCTCAAAACTAAGCTCTACCAATATAGGCATCAGCATATCGCCGGGCTTGTCAAAGGTTACTTCATAAAAGTACTTTGGTGTTTTAAGTTCCAACCTTTCTTCTGAAGTGAATTTTTCGCTCAAATAGGCATTCAGGAGTTTTACGTCCTTGGTGTTCAAAGCCTTTTTCTGTACTTTTTCTGTATCCGGCCCATCGGCAACCATATATACGAATGGCCCGTCATCTTCATTAAACCTGCCGCGTTTTACTTTGTGGTCTTTCATGTTCTCCGGCTGGGTTTCTGTTACGTAATATTGCTTTACGTCCATAATGCCCATGTCTACATAATCTGTCGTGTAAAACCATCCCCTCCAGAACCAGTCCAGGTCTACCGCCGAGGCATCTTCCATCGTCCTGAAGAAATCTTCCGGCGTGGGATGCTTAAATTTCCAACGGTTGGCGTAGGTTTTAAAAGCGTGGTCAAACAGCTCATGCCCCATAACCACCTCGCGCAGCATGTTCAGGCCTGTTGCCGGCTTGCCATACGCATTGGAGCCAAACTGGTGTATTGCCTCCGAGTTGGTCATTATCGGTTCAAGGAATTTCTGGTCGCCACTCATGTACGGTACAATGTTGGCGGCTGGCCCACGGTTGGATGGGTAGTTGGCATCCCACTCTTTTTCGGTAAGGTATTGAAGGAAGGTATTAAGGCCTTCGTCCATCCATGTCCACTGCCTTTCATCGGAGTTAACGATCATTGGGAAAAAGTTGTGCCCCACCTCGTGAATGATCACGCTCATGTTGCCGTATTTTATCCTGTCAGACACATAACCCTTTTCGTCGGGGCGGCCATAGTTCCAGCAAATCATAGGGTATTCCATGCCCTGGTCCTCAGCAGAAACCGAAATGGCTTTTGGGTATGGGTAGTCAAAGGTATATTTTGAATAGGTTTTTAATGTATGTGCCACAACACGTGTTGAGGTTTCGCCCCACATCGGATTGGCTTCTTTAGGATAAAGCGAATGCGCCATTACTGTTTTGCCGCCCAGCTGCACGGCCATGCCGTCGTATATGAATTTGCGCGATGATGAGAACCCAAAGTCCCTCACGTTCTTTGCATTGAATTTCCACGTTTTCTTTTTGGTACTAAAACCATTTTCTGCCTTTTCGGCCTCATCCTGAGTAACGATCACAACTGGCTTGTCGAACGATTTTGTGGCCTGTTCGTAGCGTTTCAACTGTTCTGATGTAAAAACTTCAGCGCGGTTGGTCAGGTCGCCGGTACCGTCGATGATATGGTCGGCCGGCACGGTAATGTTCACTTCGTAGTTGCCAAAGGTCAGGGCGAACTCACCCGCTCCCCAAAACTGCATGTTCTGCCAGCCCTCTACGTCATTGTATACGGCCATGCGCGGGTAAAACTGTGCAATCACATACAGGTTGTTGTTGTCCTTATCGAAATGCTCGTAACCCGAACGCCCGCCAATCACACGGTAGTTATTGATGTTATACCACCATTTGATCGAGAAGGATATTTTTTCGCCTTTCTTTAAAGGGGTAGGCAGATCGATGCGCATCATGGTCTGGTTGATGGTGTACTTCATCGGCTTGCCATTGGTGTCCTGTACATAATCAATTTTAAATCCGCCATCAAAAGCATCCTCCATATAGCGACGCGAAAAAGCATCAGCTTTATAGGCAGGGTCCATTTTCTGGCTTTCGATAAGTTTTGATTTAGAGTCTTTTGTATTGATGTTCTGGTCGAGCTGAACCCAAAGATATTCCAGGCTTTCGGGCGAGTTGTTATGGTAGGTAATGGTTTCCTTACCAAAAAGCTTCGTATTCTTATCGTCCAGTTCGATATCCATTTTATAGTCAGCCTGTTGTTGGTAGTAGGCAGGTCCCGGCGCTCCCGATGCGGTACGGAACATATTGGGGGTTGCCATCAGGTCATACATCTGGCTCATCTTGTTGCTGTCTTTATGGCCGGGCTCACGTTTTTGTGTCGGTTTTTCCTGAGCGGAAACCGTTACTGCCGCTGCCATCAATAGTGCGTAAAATGCTTTTCTCATAATTATGGTTTAAAACTCCAACAAACCTTCCGGTTCATCATTGGTCAGCAACAGGCTCTTTTTGTTACTGTTTATTTTTACATTAATGATATTTTGTTGCTTAGGGTAAACATCTAGTAAGGTGGTGTTTTTCATTTCCACCGAATTTACCTTTGTCCCGGCCTCTATGGTAAAGTAGCATACCAGTACATCGTTTTCCATTTCTTTGGCCAGGTATTTGACGGGTTTCAGCTTACCGTTGACCTTTATCGTTACTTTCTCAGAAAAATATTTGCTAAGATGTTCCTCCGTATCGGGCAGTTCCCGCTCTTCAGTAAGGTAGAATTTCTTGCCGTATTTTTTTTGGAGGCCCAGTTCCATGTCGTCGATAAAGATGCGGGCGGTCATTTGCAGTACTTTCTTTTTTTGTACATGCTCAATTTGGAATACCGATACATAATATTTATGTATACCGGCACTGGCCAGCGCAAAGGCTAAAATGATTAAAAACAGGTAACGGCGGAAATGCTTCATTTTCCAAAAATAGTAAACTTAATGGTTTGGACATGATTTTTTAAGACTTTGGGAGGTTCAGTTCTTATAGGATATGGCTGTCTGCTCAAGATTTTTAATATAATGTAAAATATTTTAAATTTTATTTTACTGAAAATTAATGAATTACATATTTTTGCAAAAATAATTTTACGGGTCGTGCAACCCTTTTGCAATGCTATCCGTCTATGCTAATAGAAGTCGGTTAGTAATTGAGAAATGAAAAACGGCATCCGCAAAGACCAACCAATAAAACGAGATTTTGAAAGTAATTGCCTTACATCAGGAAGAAAGGGACATCATCAGCCAGGCGGCGGAGAACAACCGGCATGCCCAGCAGAAGATCTACTCGAAGTACTCGCCCAAGATGCTCAGCATTTGCAGGCAGTACATAAAGGACCTGCACCAGGCCGAAGACATAATGATAACCGCCTTTATGAAAGTCTTTACCAACCTGAAGAATTTTGAGCACAAAGGCAGTTTTGAAGGATGGATACGGCGCATCATGGTAAACGAGTGCATATCCTACCTGAGAGTGCAGAAGAAGGTGGGGTTTCTGGAAGATGAATTTTATGTTGAGGATACGTTCAATAATATAGAGAGCCATTTTTCGGTGGAGGACATACAAACCTTGATAGATAGCCTGCCGGATGGGTACAAGATGGTGTTCAACCTTTATGCGATAGAGGGCTTTAAGCACCAGGAAATAGGGAAGATGCTGGGGATAAGCGAAGGGACATCAAAATCGCAACTGTCGCATGCCAGGAAGATGCTGCAGGATCAAATTAACAAGCAAAAGAATTACGTAAATGGAACCGAATAGATTAGAAGAACAATTTAGGGACAAGCTGGAGCAACGCACCATACAGCCGTCTAAAATGGCGTGGGACAGGCTCGATGCGATGCTTTCGGTAAATGAGGAGAAAGAAGTGCAAAAAGCAGTACCCATCAAAAAGCCCAACAGGGGCTGGATGTACATGGTAGCAAGCTTTGTATTGTTCGCGACCATCGGCACATTTTTTCTGACCCGCGAATCATATAACGGCAGCACCCCGGAAGGTACAGGGAGATCGGTTGTAAATACAGAAAAGCCTGTTGAAACGGAAGGACACAATGATACAGTACAGCCATCAGGTACAGGAGCAACGGATAACATTTCTGTCCCGATAAAGCAAGAAGCGATGGCGGCCCAAACACCAGGTGCCTCACAAAAAATTGTGCCGGTAAAAGCACAAAGTGTAAGCCAGGCAGTTAAGGAATATGACGTTGTTCCACAGCAAGATAGCCAAAGTGTAGCGGTAGTCCCGGAAAATTTAAAGCCTGAGGCACAAAAAGAATTTGAAGCTGAGAAACTATTAGCGGCCAATCATCCGGCTCCCAAAAAGAAGTCTACCGTAAAAGTAGATGCAGGTTCGCTGCTCTCATCGGTAGAAGGCGAGCTTGACGAAAGCTTCCGCGACAAGGCGTTGCAGGGCGCAATCAAAAACTTTAATGCGGTAAAAACTGCCGTAGTGAACAGGAACTATCAATAAATCATCAATAACAGAACAGTAAATAACAAGAACATGAAAACAATGATTTTTTATGTAGCGGGATTGCTATGCCTTATCGCTACCAGCGCAAAAGCACAAACATTTGAAGAAAGGGCAGGCGTTATTGCCCGCGACATCGAAAGGATTACCAAGGAGGAAAAGGACTCTCTTAAAGCTGAAGTGGAAACTGTGAACATCCAACTGGAGAACAAAGCTATTACTAAGGAAGAGGCAGATGCCAAAAAACAACAATTCGCTGAGCAACGTGCCAGGAATATTGAAACAAGGGTGGCGGTGCAGGAAGAAAAGCTGGCTCAGCTTGTAAGGGACAAAGTGGATGGCAAAGTGAAGAAAGATAAATTCCGCATTGTATTCAATGGATCTAGTAAAGACACCACGATTACTAAAGAACTTAGCTATAAAAGGACGACTTCGCAGCTGGTATTTGCACTTGGTGTGAACCGACTGGTGACAGATGACAAGATTGACAACGACAATTTTAAATGGCGTTCTGACTTCTATGAATGGGGTGTTGCCTTCAATACAAGGGTTTTCAGGAACAACAACCTGTTGCATGCCAAATATGGATTATCACTTCAATACAACAACCTCCGTCCTGACAATGATATGATGTTCGCAACCGAAGGCGGCAAGACCGTACTGGTTGATTCAGGCCTTGACCTGGATGTAGCGCGCCTTAGGTATGTAAACCTTGTAGTGCCGGTTCACCTTGAGTTCGACTTTACCAAAAAGCAGGTAAACGGCGACAAAACATATTTCCCTACGCACAAAAGCTTCCGTTTGGGAGTGGGAGGTTACACAGGGTTTAATGTGAAAGAAAAACAAATACTGAAATACAGCGAGGACGGCCACGATATTAAAACAAAACAGAAAGGCGACTTTAACGTGAGTGACTTCGTGTACGGTGTGAGTGCTTATGTAGGCTATGGCGAAGTGAGCCTGTATGCTAAGTACGACCTGCAGCCGGTATTTGCAAATAATGATGTTGACTCAAATAATTTGTCTCTTGGCATAAGATTTGATTTCAATTAATAGTTAAGGGTTAGTTTTGTACTTTGAAAAGGGCGTTTCCGATGAGGTGGCGCCTTTTTTGTTTTTATTGGCTTTTAGGCATACTAATTTTCTTATTTTTAAGCTTAAAAATAAGTAATGCCGCACGACCATTCCCATCACATACATTCGCACCACAACTCTGCCAAGAACATTAAGGTGGCCTTTTTTCTTAATTTCGGTTTCACTATACTCGAGATTGTAGGCGGTTTTTTCGTGAACAGTGTTTCCATTCTGTCCGATGCGCTGCATGATTTGGGTGATAGCCTTTCGCTGGGCATCTCGTGGTGCCTGCACAACCGCTCGAAGAGGGAAGCCGACAGCAAATTTACCTTCGGCTACAGCCGTTTTTCTATACTCGGCGCGTTGGTTAACAGTATCATACTTTTAGGTGGATCGTGTTTTGTAATATACGAAGCGGTTAAGCGCCTCATCCACCCGGAACCGTCAGATGCAAAAGGCATGTTCATCTTTGCAATCATTGGCGTAGCAGTAAATGGTTATGCCGCATTCAGGCTCAGTCATGGCAAGTCGCTCAATGAACGGGTAGTAAGCTGGCATTTGGTTGAAGATGTATTGGGCTGGGCTGCAGTGCTCATCGTTTCGGTAGTGATGATGTTCACCGATGCTCCATGGCTCGATCCGGTGCTTTCATTGGGTATTACCATTTTCATAGTATATAACGTGGTAAAGAGGCTCAGGGAAACGCTGGTTATATTATTGCAAGGCACCCCTGAAGACATCGACCCCGAAAAGATAAAACAGGAAATACTCCTGGTACCGCATGTTGTCTCTCTGCATCATATGAACATCTGGTCGCTGGAGGGAGAGCACCATGTTTTTACTACACACATAAAGCTCGATGCAATAGCAGGATTTCCTGAAATGCTCGAAGTAAAACGGAGAGTAAAAGAAGTTTTAAAAAAATACCCTTTCTCCCATTACACCATTGAAGTGGAGATGCAAAATGAAAGCTGCGAGCTTGCAATGGGGAAAGGATTGCAATAGCATAAAAACTTTGTAACTTTGAGCCTTTGTAACTTTGCCACTCACGACAATTGATATCCAAAAGCACCATAGATACCGTATATGAAACCGCCCGTGTTGAGGAGGTGATCGGTGATTTCGTGGTATTAAAGCGGGCAGGGAGCAACCTCAAGGGGCTGAGTCCTTTTAGTAATGAGAAATCGCCATCTTTCATGGTATCGCCCGTAAAGCAGATATGGAAGGATTTCAGTTCGGGCAAAGGCGGGAATGCCGTTGCCTTCCTTATGGAACACGAGCATTTTACTTATCCGGAAGCCATTCGTTACTTAGCCAAAAAATATAACATCGAGATAGAGGAGACTGAACAAACTGATGAAGACAGGGAACAGGCCAATGAAAAAGAGAGCATGTACCTCGTGTCGGAATTTGCGCAGAAGTATTTCCATAACACTATGATGAATACTGATGAAGGGCAGGCTATTGGGTATTCCTATTTCAAGGAGCGTGGGTTTACCGGCGACACTATAAAGAAATTCGGCTTGGGCTATTCACCTGAAGAATGGGATGCATTCAGCAAGGAAGCGCTGGGCAAAGGATATAAGCTGGACTACCTTGATAAGACAGGGCTGACCATTGTGCGCGAAGATGGCCGCACTGTCGACCGTTTCCGTGGCCGAGTAATGTTCCCGATACAAAGTATGTCCGGCCGTGTGCTGGGCTTTGGGGGTCGCATTTTAGGTAATGACAAAAAAGTTGCCAAATATCTCAATTCCCCCGAGAGCGACATTTACCACAAGAGCAAGGTGCTATACGGCATTTTCTACGCCAAGCAGGCCATTGCAAAACTGGATAATTGTTATTTAGTTGAAGGCTATACCGATGTAATCCAGTTGCACCAGGCGGGCATCGAGAACGTTGTGGCCTCATCGGGTACGGCACTTACACCCGACCAGATACGTCTCATTAGCAGGTTAACCAGGAATATTACAGTACTATTTGATGGCGATGCTGCGGGGCTTCGGGCTTCGGTGCGCGGCATCGACCTCATTCTGGAAGAAGGCATGAATGTTAAAGTGTGTACCTTCCCGGATGGCGATGACCCCGATAGCTTTGCGAAGAAAACACCGCACGATGAGTTGATCGCCTACCTTAACGATAATGCGAAAGACTTCATACAGTTCAAAGCCGGCCTGTTGATGGATGAAGCCAAGAACGACCCTGTAAAAAAAGCCGGGCTGATACGCGATATGGTAGTGAGCATTGGCAAAATTCCCGACCGCATACAGCGGGAGATATATATACAGGAAGTAGCCCGTATCATGGATATTTCGGAACAGGTCCTGGTAAGTACTTTGTCACAAATCGTGTCTAAGGAAGTTGCCGATGCGGGTAAGCAGCTAAAAGAACAGCAGAGGGCGAATGCCATGAAGCCTGTTACGGATGATTTTGTACCGCAGCAGGAACGTGTTGACATACTTGACCGGCTGGAAAGAAGGATCATTGAAATATTGTTGCTGTATGGGAGCACCGAGCAGGACTTTGAGGATGTGTATATAAAGTATGACGAATTTGGCAAGGAATATGAGTATACCGAACAGAAAACCTACAAAGTTTACGAGCGCATTTACCTGAACCTCCAGGAAGACGAGATACAGTTTACTAATCCGGTATTCAGGGATCTCTATAAGGCCATAATCGACCATTATCTCACGCACCAGGAGCTAAACATAGAGACCTTTCTCAATACCTTGCATCCTGAACTGCAGTACGTGGCCACTGATATTTTCATGCAGGATGAAAAATATGTGCTCCACGAATGGGAGGAGAAAAAGCAAATCCCTGTAAAAGATAAATCCCTGTCAGTTTCGGCTTATGCTAATGAGCATATTATCGACTTGCGCTGGCTGCTGTTGGGTAAGCTCATCCAGGACCTCAAGATGCAGGTAAGCCCGGAAGCTGATAACATGGAAATCCTGATGGCGGTAAATGACTATAATACACTTGTGAATTACCTTTCACGAAAAATAAGCAGACTGCGGAGCCAGTTTTTTTAGTATAAGCAATCAGGGGACATAATCAGAGAATCCAATATCCAAAAACAAGAACGCCTCTCAAAAGGAGGCGCCTGTATTTTTAGTAAAGTGAGAAAAGCCGCTGCGTATTTTTATTGTCCTTTTTTTGGAGTTTGAAGATTAAACGATGTCAAGCGTTTTTGCTTTATTCACAAGGTCAACCAGATTGGTAACGTGCAACTTGGTAAGCAGCCTTAGTTTGTAGGTACTAATGGTTTTTTCATTCAGCTCAAGCAATTTGGCAATTTCCTTATTTTTTTTGCCTTCGCTAAGATAGCGGAGTACTTCGATTTCCCGTGAGGAAAGTTTCCTGTAGAGTCTCTCTGACTTCTTTCCTTTATTGAGGAGAGCAAGGTTTTTCTTCACAGTATCACTGAATACAACTTCACCTTCGTTAACTCTCTTGATGGCGTTTTCAAGCTCTTCCATACGTGCACTCTTGTGTATGTAGGCCGATACACCTGCTTTTAAGGCATTTGGAGCGTAGATTTGCTCTGCAAGATTGGTAAAGATGATGATTTTGGTTTCAGGGAATTCTTTTACCAATGACTTAACTGAGCTGATGCTGGTAAGGCCATCTAATTCCAAGTCAATGACCGCAGCATCTACTGTCTTTTTTCCCAATGTATCGAGCAGGCTGTCGAGGTTATTAACCACACCTGCAAAACTAATTTGCGGATTATCGTTAAAGTACGACTTCATCCCATAGTGCACTACCGGGTGGTTGTCCGCGAGGCATAGTTTAATCATAATATCCGTTTTTTTGGGTTTCTTGTAAGTAAAGTTAGGGATTAATATCTTAAAGTATTGTGAATGAAAGAATTTTATTTCAATTTTAAGGGTTTATAATCCTTTTTCTGCATTTTATCTTAAAGGATTGTGAATGAGATAATTTACTTTAGGCTGAAGGGTATTTCACAAACCGGTATTGGAATCATCTTATGCCTGTTTATTGTGTTCAACCTATGGTATATATCAAATACTTCCCTGTCACGTTTTTCAAAATCAACCGCTGATTTCCCATTTGCCATCTGTTCCATGGCCCACTCGAGTTCTTCGTAGCTGGCTCCCAGCTGGTCCTCATCACTGCGGTCGTCGTGGAAAAGGCCGTCGGCAGGTTTTGCTGTGAGTATGCTTTCTGTCACTCCCAGATGTCTTGCTAATAACCGTACCTCAGTCTTGGTCAGGTCGGCTATCGGGCTGATGTCCACTCCGCCGTCACCATATTTCGTAAAGAACCCTACGCCAAAATCTTCTACTTTATTGCCTGTTCCTGCTACAAGGGCACTGTTGATTCCCGCAAAATAATACAATGTGGTCATTCGCAGTCTTGCACGGCTATTGGCTAGAGAAAGATGTAGTAAATGCTCGTCGTCAGTTTGCGGAACCTGTTGCCTGAAAGTTTCAAATACGGGAGTAAGGTCTGCGAGCGCAGAGGATACATTGTCAAACATGTCTTTTAAATTGCCGATGTGCTCCTGTGCACGGCTTACGTGGGAAGGAGGCTGGTGGATGGGCATTTCTATGCAAAGGGTGGGTAGTCCTGTTTGCGCACAGAGTGTAGAGGTAAGTGCCGAGTCGATCCCGCCAGAAATCCCTACAACAAAACCCTTTACTCTTGCGTTAAAGGCATAGTCCTTCAGCCATTTTACTATATGGTCGTTGATGGCCTGTGCCTGAAAAGTAGCATTCATTGGCATTGTTTTACTATTAATATATGAGTGCGTATATTTGCGGGGGTAAAATTAAACAATTCCGATAAGGAATTTCCTAATAAAAACACAAAATGAAGAAATACATCATTTTAGCGGCTTTTTCATTGTTGTTTTTTTCCTGTAAAGAAGAAAATGAAACTGAAGAGAAAGTGGCCGAAGTAAAGGTTGAAAAAGTAACTATCGAGCGTTTCGACAAGCTCTTTTTTGAGAGCAAGCCCGAAGACTTGCCTAAACTAAAGCAGCAGTTCCCGTTCCTTTTTCCGGAAGGGAACAGCGATGCTGTATGGCAGGCGCGTATGAATGATCCTTTTCTTCGAAAACTATATGATGAGGTGCAGAAAAAATTCCCCAATCTGCAATCATTGGACACCGACTTTGAGAACCTTTTCAGGCATATCAAATATTATTACCCTAATTTTAAGTCACCTCGTGTAATAACCATAATAGACGATAATAATGATATCACTGCAGTATACCAGGGAGATTTGGTTATCGTACCATTAAGCCTTTATTTGGGGAAAGACAATTATTTGTATGAAGGCCTCCCGAAATACCAGGTGCAGGAGTATGAGCCATCACAGATACTGCCTAATGTTGTTACGGCGTTCTCTATGGGGCGCATTCCGGCTCCGAAAGACAATACCTTGCTCAGTGAAATGATTTACTATGGTAAGGAGCTTTACCTTAAAGATCTATTGATTCCTGAGATGGCCGATGAACACAAAATAGGCTACACGAAGGAGCAACAGGCTTGGTCTAAAGTCAATGAAGCTGAAATATGGCGTTATTTTGTCGACCGAAAGCTGCTCTTTGCAACAGACCACAAGCTGTTGGACCGTTTCATAAAGCCGGCTCCGTTCTCGAAGTTTTATCTCGAGCTTGATAATGAGTCACCCGGGAGGCTGGGGCAATGGATAGGCTGGCAAATTGTGAGGTCGTATGCCGAAAACAATAAAAACGTACCTTTGCAGCAGCTGCTGGCAATGGATGCCAAAGCACTTTTTGATAAATCCAAATACAAACCCAAGAGCGATGCCGAATAACCTGAAATCTGAAATAAACATAGTTGTAGAACTTGACGAAAACCGCGTTCCCGAGAAGCTGAGCTGGACTGCCAGGGACGGCGGTGTGGTAAATGAGCCATCCAAGGCCGTGATGCTTTCGGTGTGGGACAGCAGGGCACAGGAGAGCATGCGCATTGACCTGTGGACAAAGGACATGCCGGTTGATGAAATGAAAACGTTCTTCCACCAAACGCTGGTATCTATGTCCGATACCTTTGAACGCGCCACCAACGACAAGAAAATGGCCGATACCATGAAGGACTTCTGCGATTACTTCGCCGAGAAGCTGGAGCTGAAGAAGCAGTAACGATAGCCATTCAAAACAAAAAACGCAACCAAATCGGTTGCGTTTTTGTTTATATAAATCCCTGATTCTTAAAAATCCCGTCATTCACCCCGTCGATGAATTCCAGTACCTTTTCGCGCCCGGTACCTTCGGTAGATGAGGTAACGAAGTATTGCGGCATTTCCTCCCAGTTGTTGGCCAGGAGCTGCTTGCGATAGGCGGCTACGTGCTGGTCTACCTTGCCGCGGCTTATCTTGTCAGTTTTGGTGAAAATGATGCAGAACGGTACGCCCGACTCTCCTAAATAGGTAATAAATTCCAGGTCAATCTTCTGGGCCTCAAGGCGTATGTCGATCAGGACGAACGCGCAAACCAGCTGCTCACGGCGCTCAAAATAGTCGGTAATGAACTTTTGGAAGGTTTCCTTGGTGGACTTCGAAACACGGGCATAACCGTACCCCGGAAGGTCGACAAGGTACCAGTTGCCATTGATTTTGAAGTGGTTGATTAGCTGTGTCTTACCGGGTTTTCCTGATGTTTTGGCCAGGCTGTTGCGTCCCGTAAGCATATTGATCAGGGAAGATTTCCCCACATTACTTCGGCCAATGAAGGCATATTCCGGAAGCGGCTCATTAGGGCATTTGCTGACATCTGAATTGCTGATTATGAACTCGGCGGTATTGATCTTCATTATGGTGAATTTTGGGCAAAGGTAGGGTATTATAAGGTGATAGCCAAGGGTGTATTTGGGTCAGGACAAGATGATTTTAGGGTATGTACCGGAGGAAAAAAAGGGATAGCTTATTTTTGGCGGAGGAAAGAGTTAGCCACGCACGAAAAATCACGGCTTTCAAATTGTTTCATTTTTGAAGCCGGTATTAAAATATACGAATTTTCTTTAAATACAAATAATTGGCAAAATCGTGCGCAGTATTCCGATCCGGGACACGTTCACAGCCTGTTTTTATATAGCAAAGGTTGAGAATGCACCAAACATAACTATTGAAATCAGCAAAATGAAAAGCAGGAAACCCCTTATGTCTTTTATGCTTCTCCCTTCTTTGAGCACGAGGCGGGCAAATGCGGGCGACACCAGCAGGAGTAGGGCAACGATTGCCATACAGGCAAGGGCCGGCAGTGGTGAAAACGGAAACGCTTTTTCAGGAGTGGTGCTTTGCATATTAAAAAGCACAGTACCGATGAACAGCAGGTTCCATAGTACTATAAAGGCTATTGCGAAGGGTTTTTTGACAGGGAAACCGCCCGAGGCCTGTAGTTGGCGGATTTCTTTTTCTCTTTGTGAAGTGTTGGGTGAACGGCCGTTTGCTTTGTTGTCAAAGCCTGCTGCCTCGATTTGCTGCCTCAGCCGGTACGCAGTTCCCTTAAAGGGCATGAAAATGATTTTGTCATTATAGCTTGGCACGTTGTGGCAGATTCGCAGGCCATCGCCACTTATGGCGGATAGGCTGTACGAGTCAAGTGAGGTAACGTCTTCAGCGAGAAAAACGAATTTGCCCAGGAGGCCGGCATTGAGTTCCAATACCCCATTCTGCAAAGTAAGGGTAACGAGTGGCCATGTTGCTTTGCTGCGGCCTATGTAGGCGCCCCCTCTTATCTTCAATTCGTTCATGGTCAGTTCTTAAAATAAAAAACCACGATAAAAGTTATCGCGGTTGGTATCCTATAAATCCTGTGTCAGCAAATTATGGGCGGTGTCCAGCTTCTTCAGCCATTCATGCATCAGCCTGTTGAATTCATTGGGGTGCTCCATCATGGCGGCATGCCCGCACTTGTCTATCCATGACAGGGTAGAGTTAGGCAGCAGCTTGTGGAATTCCTCCGCCACATCCGGCGGTGTCACGGTGTCGTTCTTTCCCCAGATGATGCAGGTGGGCACATGCATTTTCGGCAGGTCCTTGGCCATATTGTGGCGTATAGCGCTCTTAGCTATAGTAAGGGTCTTGATGAGCTTCATGCGGTCATTGGCCATGGTATACACCTCTTCAATAATCTCATCGGTGGCTACCGCGGGGTCGTAAAACACATCCTGCGCCTTTTTCCTGATGTAGTCGCGGTCGCCGCGGCGCGGGTAGCTGTCGCCCATGGCGCTCTCGTACAGCCCCGAGCTTCCGGTAATGATAAGCCCCAGCATCTTCTCCGGGTACATCTTGGTATGGTAAAGCGCAATATGTCCGCCAAGGGAATTGCCTAAAAGGATAACGCGGTCAAATCCTTTATACGTAATAAAGTCCTTTACCCATTTGGCAAAAGCCTTTACGTTGGTTTTCAGTATGCTTTGTGTGTAAATGGGCAATTCGGGAATAACCACTTTATAGCCGTGCTTCGGAAAGTATTCCGCTACCCCTCCAAAATTACTAAGCCCGCCCATAAGGCCGTGTAGGATAATTATCGGGGTGCCTTCTCCGGCTTCAAAATAAGTGTATTTGCCGTCTTTTATCTTGTCTTGCATGTTGGTTGTGTACAAAAATCGAGTATCAGGACAAATATAGGACTTTATGGCTTATAAAGAAATGCGGGGCATAATATTTAATAAAGCATTATGCATGCATATTGATTTGTAGTGAAAGAAATGAGCTTACGGCAAACAGGGGGGATTTACAATCGGGTAATGATATGAAGGCAGTTTCAGGCGTTAAAATACTATTAAACTCCCACGGTCTCCCACTTGCGACGAATTTTTTGGATTTTTCAATAAGATTGTTAACTCCCCTTAAAAAATTACAGACTTTCAAAGCATTTTTTTTAAACACTAAAATTTCTGCATCCTTTTGGATATTCAGGGAGTAGTTGGAATTTCTCACAAAGTGGGTTTTGAAACCAAAACTTATTAACAAAGTAGGGGAAAGTGGGAAAAAGTGGAGATATATTCCATATATTTGCTCAAAATCAACCCGAAAGGTAACTCATTGAAAGTCATAACAGGAACATACGAGTGTAAGGCTGATGCGAAGGGCAGGATAGCGATTCCGGCGCCTTTGAAGAAGCAGCTGGCAGGAAGCCTCGAGGAGGGCTTTATCCTGAAGCGTTCTGTTTTCCAGCCGTGCCTTGAACTGTACCCGATGGCGGAATGGAACAAGATGATGGCAAAGATCAATAAGCTGAACCGTTTCGTGAAAAAGAACAATGACTTCATCCGCAGGTTTACAGCCGGGGTGAAAGAGGTGGAGATTGATGCGGCGGGAAGGATGCTGATTGCAAAAGACCTGCTGGTGTTTTCGGGTATTGAGGGTAATGTGGTGCTGTCGTCGGCAGTGAACATTGTCGAGATTTGGGACAAAGATAAGTATGAACAGTCGATTGACGGCTCAGATATAGACTTTGCTGACCTTGCGGAAGACGTAATGGGTGGCTTAAATGACGATGAGGATGGAATATCATAACCCTGTATTGCTGAAGGAAACCGTTGACGGGCTTAATATTAAGCCTGGTGGCGTGTATGTGGATGTGACCTTTGGCGGGGGTGGGCATTCCCGTGAAATAATGAAGAGGCTGGGGCCGGACGGAAGGCTTTTTGGCTTTGACCAGGATGAGGATGCGCAGGCCAATGTGATTGATGATGCCAGGTTTACCCTGATTCCGGAGAATTTCAGGTTCATAAAAAGGTACCTGAGGTTTCATGGCGTGAAGGAAGTGGACGGCATACTGGCTGACCTTGGGGTGTCGTCGCACCAGTTTGATGTGGCAGAGCGTGGTTTTTCGACACGTTTTGAGGCAGAGCTGGACATGAGGATGAGCAAAAAGAACGAGCTGAATGCCTTTAAGGTGGTGAATGATTATGATGAGGCCGACCTGAAAAGGGTGTTTGTGGAATATGGTGAGCTGAAGAATGGCGGGGCAATGGCATCGGTCATTGTCAATGCCAGGAAGGAGCGCCCGATAAAGAACAGCAGCGAGCTGAAGCAGGTGCTGGGGAGGTTTTTGCCGGGGCATAAAAGCAATAAGATACTGGCGCAGATATACCAGGCGATACGCATAGAGGTGAACCAGGAGATGGATGTGCTGAAGGAGTTTTTGGAGCAGTCGCTCGAGCTGCTGAAACCCGGGGGCAGGCTGAGCGTGATATCGTACCACTCGCTCGAAGACAGGCTGGTAAAAAGGTACATGCGCAACGGGATGTTTGAAGGAGAACCCGAACGCGACTTCTTCGGGAATTTCGAGGTGCCGTTCAAAAGCATCGAAAAGCTGATCATCCCGACGGACGGGGAAATAGCGCAAAACAACAGGGCCCGCAGCGCAAAGCTAAGGGTCGCCGAAAAGAAATAGAATAAGGTTAAAACATAATGAATTTCCGCTCCACACTCCCCTCTCCTTTGGAGAGGGGCCGGGGGTGAGGTCAAAATAAACGTACTGATTGGACGTCCCGTCTCCCCTGTCATTGCGAGGAGGGACGACGAAGCAACCTTAGGGGGTCGGGGGGAGGACAAATAAGCGTCCCGGCTCAAGGGGTCGGGAAATAAAGTCAAAACTATGAAAGGCGGGGTAATCAATCTCTTAAAAGCAAAATATCTGGTAGACCAGGGGTCTGTGAAGAACTGGCGCTTTATAGTGTTCCTGGTTATCGTAGCCATGCTGATGATCGCCAACACCCACGACTACGAGCAGAAGCTGTACCGCATTGGGGAGCTGGAAAACGAAGTGAAGATACTGAGGTCGGAGTTTGTAGACAGGCGCTCGGAGCTTATGGAGCTGAAGATGGAGTCGACCGTGTCGCGCAAAATGGAGGAGCGGGAAATATTCCCCTCATCGGTGCCGCCAAAAAAGATAAAGGTAGTTGCTGAAAAAGAAAAGGACTTTTGGGATAAGCTAAAGGTATGGGAGTAGAGGATAAAAAAACATCGTACAGGATTTACCTGGTAGCCTTCATGATTTTCGTGATGGCTATCCTTGTCTCTGTAAAGCTGATGAATATCCAGCTCGTGCAGGGCGACCACTACCGTGAGCTGGCGCAAAAGGGAACGGTAAAAAACTTCCCGCTCAAGGCCAACCGCGGCAACGTGTACTCGTCAGACGGAAGCCTTTTGGCTACGTCGATACCGCATTACACTGTGCGCTTTGACGCCATGGCGCCTACCAAAGAGAATTTTGACAAGTATGCCGAAGGCCTGGCCGATTCGCTAAACGTGATGTTTGGGCAGCCTGCGGAATATTACCACAACGAGCTGCGCAAGGCGCGCAACACGAAGAACAGGTATTTGCTGATTGCCAAAGGCCTTAGCTATACCGAATACCTGCGCGTGAAAAGTTTCCCGCTGTTTAGCCTTGGGGCTTTCAAGGGCGGCGTGATCACGGAGCAGAAGATAGTACGTGAACACCCTATCGGCCGCATTGCCGAAAGGACCATTGGATACGAGAGGATAGGCCATTCGGGCGAAAACCTTGAGGTGGGCATTGAAGGTGCCTTTGCCAAATACCTTAACGGGAAAGACGGCCGCCGCATGATGCAGAAGATCGCCAAGAACCAGTGGAAGCCGATAAGCGACGTGGATGAGGTGGAGCCGGTGGATGGCCTGGACATTGTGTCGACCATCGATGTGTACATCCAGGACATTGCCCACCACGCGCTGGTAAAGCAACTGGAGTACTATGAGGCCGACCACGGCTGCGTAGTGGTCATGGAAACGAAAACGGGGTACGTAAGGGCGATATCGAACTTGGGCAGGAATACCGACGGTACCTATTCCGAAACCGTGAACTATGCGGTATGGGAATCGCAGGAGCCGGGATCGACATTCAAGCTGCCTGCGCTTGTAGCGTTACTTGAGGACAAGAAAGTAGATACCAGCAAGGTGTATGATACCCATGGTGGGGACATCACTTATTTTGGACGCCACGTGCGCGATTCGAAAAAAGGCGGGTACGGTAAAATATCGCTGGCAAGAGGCTTTGAATTGTCATCCAATACGGTGCTTGTGCAAGCTGTATATGAAGGTTATAAGGACAACCCTAAGCAATTTGTGCAGCACATTAATGATTTTGGGCTCAACCGAAAGCTTGGGGTAACGATAAAGGGCGAAGCGTCGCCAAGGATACCGCAGCCGGAAGACCCAACGTGGTCGAGGATTTCACTGCCGTGGATGGGCTTTGGCTACGGGCTTAGCCTTACGCCGCTGCAAACGCTGACTTTCTATAACGCGATTGCCAACAATGGCGAAATGGTAAGGCCGCTGTTTGTACAGGAGATAAGGGAGCGCGACAGGCTGATAAAGAAATTTGGGAAAGAAGTGATCAACCCAAAGGTATGTTCGCAGGAAACCATCAACCAGGTGAAGGCCATCATGGCGAATGTGGTAAAAAAAGGAACGGGTTCCAAGCTGTATTCGCCCAACTTCTCGATGGCGGGCAAAACAGGGACTGCGCAGGTGAACTACGGTGGGGGCAAGGGCGATGATATGTACTATTCCTCGTCGTTTGCGGGGTATTTCCCGGCTGACAATCCGGAGTATTCGTGCATCGTGATCATCCATAAGCCGCATGTGGGCAAAGGGTATTACGGAGCTGACGTATCGGGGCCGGTATTCAAGAGGATCGCGCAAAAAATATATACCGATGTGCCAAGCACCAACGAGGTGAAAAAGCTGGACAAGGCAATAAAGAAACAGGAGTCGCTGTATGCCTCCTATTACGACAAGCAGAATAAGCTGAAGGATGCCGTACCGAACACGATAGGCATGAGCGGCATGGATGCCGTGGCACTGCTGGGCAACATGGGGCTGAAGGTGCAGGTGATAGGCATGGGCAAAGTAAAAAAACAGTCGCTGGCACCGGGACAGGCAATAGTGAAGGATCAAACCATAATATTGGAATTATCGTGATGGTTTTAAGGGATATTCTATACAAGACATCTATCGAGGCTGTGAAAGGCCCGACCGATATAGCCATCAGCAAGATGGAGTTCGACTCGCGCGCAGTGCAGCCGGGCGATGCGTTCATTGCCATAAAAGGCACGCAGAGCGACGGCCATGCCTACATTGAAAAGGCTATTGGCCTTGGCGCTGTGGCTGTGGTGTGCGAGGAAATGCCTGCAACGCTTCACGAAAGCGTGACCTATATCCTGGTAAAGCATTCGGCGGCGGCGCTGGCAACCATGGCGGCCAACTATTACGATAATCCGTCGCGCAGCCTGAAACTGGTAGGCATTACGGGCACTAATGGCAAAACCACGATTGCGACACTGCTGTACCAGCTGTTTAAGAATGCAGGTTACAAAACAGGATTGCTGTCGACCGTAAAGGTTATGGTGGCTGATGCAGAGTATCCGGCAACGCATACCACACCGGATTCGCTGGCCATCAACAGGTACCTGGCGGAAATGGTGAACGAAGGGGTGGACTACTGCTTTATGGAGGTGAGCTCGCACGGCATACACCAGCACAGGACAACGGGGCTGGAATTTGCGGGGGGGATTTTTACCAACCTGAGCCACGACCACCTGGACTACCACAACAGCTTCGCGGAATACCGCGATGTGAAGAAGAGGTTCTTTGACGAGTTGCCGAAAAATGCCTTTGCATTGGTAAACGTAGACGATAAGAACGGCCTGGTGATGCTGCAGAACACAATGGCGAAAAAGCTGACGTATGCGCTGAAGACCTATGCCGACTACAAAGCCCAGATACTGGAAAACCAGCTTTCCGGCCTGCTGCTGAAGATAAACGAGCAGGAGGTTTGGGTTAAGCTGATTGGAAGGTTCAACGCCTACAACCTGCTGGCCATATATGCGGCAGCGGTAAACCTTGGACTTGAAGGGCAGGAGGTGCTGAGGCTGATGAGCGAGCTGGAAAGCGTATCGGGCAGGTTCCAGTTCATCGTGTCCGATACGGGCATAACCGCAATAGTGGATTATGCCCATACACCTGATGCGTTGGAGAACGTGCTGAAGACGATAGAGAACATCCGTACCCGCAACGAGCAGCTGATAACCGTGGTGGGCTGCGGAGGCGACAGGGACAAGACCAAGCGCCCCGTGATGGCAAACATCGCGTCGACCATGAGCGACAGGGCGATATTCACCTCGGACAATCCGAGGAGTGAGGATCCGGTGGACATCATTGAGGACATGGAAAAGGGCGTAGAGCCGCAGAACTATAAAAAAACGGTGGCAATGGTTGACAGGCAGGCAGCGATAAAGCTGGCTTGCCAGCTGGCACAGCCGAATGACATTATACTCATAGCCGGCAAGGGCCATGAGACGTACCAGGAAATAAAGGGAGTGAAGTATGACTTTGATGACATGGCAACGGTGAAGCAAATTTTAGGGCAATTAAACAAATAGGCGTATATGCTATACTACTTATTCGAATATCTTGACAAGCAGCTGGATGTGCCGGGCACAGGAGTGTTCCAGTACATAACCTTCCGCTCGGGGCTGGCAGTGATATTGTCGCTGTTCATCTCCACCGTGTTCGGTAAAAAGATCATCAACTTCCTGCGCAGGCAGCAGATTGGTGAAACGGTGAGGGAGCTGGGCCTTGAGGGACAGACGCAAAAGGCAGGTACGCCAACCATGGGCGGGCTTATCATCATCATGTCGACGCTGATACCCGTATTGTTGCTGGCAAAGCTGCACAACATTTATGTGATGCTGCTCATTGTGACAACATTGTGGATGGGTACGATAGGCTTCATCGACGATTACATCAAGATATTCAAGAAGGATAAGGAAGGCCTTAAAGGAAAGTTCAAGGTAGTTGGTCAGGTAGGACTGGGGCTGATTGTGGGGTATGTGCTTTATTTTCACCCTGCGGTAACGGTACGCACCGACACTGCCGGGAATACCTACAGCACTGTAAGCACAACAGAGCAGACGACCATATCGCCAATGCCGAAAGAAGAAAAGTCGACAGCGACAACCATTCCGTTCTTTAAAAATAATGAGTTTGACTATGCCGAAGTATTGTCCTTCATGGGCGATGGCTATAAAGACTGGGCATGGCTGATATTCATCCCAATCGTGATCTTCATCATCACGGCGGTCTCCAACGGCGCCAACCTTACCGATGGCATCGACGGGCTCGCGGCGGGAACCTCGGCCATAGCGGTGCTCACGCTGGGGATATTTGCGTTCGTTTCGGGTAACATCATTTTCTCGAATTACCTGAACATCATGTACATCCCCAATTCGGGCGAAATGACGGTCTATATTGCCGCATTTGTGGGGTCGCTTATAGGCTTCCTGTGGTACAACACCTATCCGGCAAGCGTTTTCATGGGCGATACGGGCAGCCTTACCATTGGGGGCATCATCGCGGTGCTGGCTATCGCGGTACGCAAAGAGCTGCTTATACCGGTACTGTGCGGTATCTTCCTGGCCGAGAACCTTTCGGTGGTAATGCAGGTGAGCTACTTTAAGTACACAAAGAAGAAATATGGCGAGGGCCGCAGGATTTTCCTGATGTCGCCGCTGCACCACCACTACCAGAAAAAAGGCTACCACGAAAGCAAGATCGTGACCCGCTTCTGGATCGTGGCGATATTGCTGGGTATTTTTTCACTGGTTTCATTAAAACTGAGGTAAGATGAAGCGACTGGTAATACTTGGCGGGGGAGAGAGCGGTGTAGGTACCGCGATTCTCGGAAAGAAAAAAGGGTATGACGTGTTCATTTCCGATTTTGGGAAGATAAAGGAAAATTATAAAGAGGTGCTGGCCCTGAATGGCCTGGCCTGGGAAGAGGAAAAGCATACTGAAGATTTGATACTGAATGCCGACGTGGTGATGAAAAGCCCGGGCATACCGGACAAGTCGCCGATAGTGAAGAAGCTGAACGAAAAAGGCATCCCTGTCATATCGGAAATAGAGTTTGCACAACAGTTCATTGAAGTCGAAACCATTGGCATAACCGGAAGCAACGGCAAGACCACCACTACAATGCTTACCCACCACCTGCTCAAGCAGGGTTCGGTAAACTTTGGGCTGGCGGGCAACATAGGCAAGAGCTTTGCCTGGCAGGCAGCGGAAAACAAGCACGAGGGCTATGTGCTGGAATTAAGCAGCTTTCAACTGGACGGGATAAGGGAATATCGACCGCACATAGCGGTGATAACCAACATCAGCCCTGACCACCTCGACCGCTACGATTACAAGTATGAGAATTACATCGCGGCCAAGTTCAGGATAACGATGAACCAGACAGAGAACGATTACCTGATCTATGACGCCGATGATGAGATAATAACAAAGTGGCTCAGTGAGCACGAGATTAAAGCAAAAAAGATTCCCTTTTCGCTGACAAAGAAAGTTGAAGGAGGGATATATGCAGAGAACGACACGATTATAAGCAATATAACTAACGAACCATTTACCATGCCAATAAACGAACTATCATTAGAAGGGAAGCACAATGTGAAGAATGCCATGGCGGCTACATCGGTAGCACAGCTGATGCGCATAAGGAAAGAGACCATAAGGGAGAGCCTTTCCAACTTCCAGGGTGTGGAGCACCGTTTGGAGAAAGTACTGAAGATACAGAACGTGCAATACATTAATGACAGTAAGGCAACCAACATCAACTCGACCTACTATGCGCTGGACAGCATGGCTACCCCTACGGTTTGGATCGTGGGCGGTGTAGACAAGGGTAACGACTATGACGAGCTGATGCCGTTGGTGCGCGAAAAGGTAAAGGCTATCGTGGTGCTTGGCGTAGACAACCAGAAGATCGTGAACGCATTTGGCAATGTTGTGGATGTAATGGTGGAAACTACCAGCATGACAGAGGCTGTGAAAATAGCCCAAAAGCTGGCCGAAAAAGGCGATACGGTATTGCTGTCACCGGCCTGTGCGAGCTTTGACCTGTTTGAAAATTACGAAGAGCGCGGCAAGCAGTTCAAGAACGCCGTGCAGAATTTATAGTTCCACCTTCCCCTCCCTTGGAGGGGTGCCCGCCACGGCGGGCGGGGTGGTTAAAATATTGAGACGTTCGCGTCTGAGCAAAACGATAATGTAGAGACGTTGCATGCAACGTCTCACATAAAGAAAAAAATAAAGATTGCTTCGTCGTTCCTCCTCGCAATGACAGGACGGATGAAGGGCAAAGAAGAACAATAAAAATGAAAGAGCTAATCAATAACCTGAAGGGAGACAAAGTCATCTGGTCATTCGTGGTCCTGCTGGCGCTTATCTCATTCATGCCGGTTTTCAGCGCCAGTACCAACCTGGTGTACGTCATCGGCAAGGGCTCGACCATTGGTTACCTGATCAAGCATTTCGCACACATCTGCATCGGCTTCGGGCTAATCTACCTGGTGCACAAGGTGCCCTATCATTACTACAGGGGGCTTTCGCAGATCGCCCTGCCCATTGTGGCGCTGTTGCTGGTCTACACGTTCTTTCAGGGAACGGTGATAGACGGTGCCAATGCCAGCCGCTGGATACAGGTGCCGTTCATAGGTGTTACCTTCCAGACATCGGCGCTGGCCTCGATAGTGCTCATGGTATATGTGGCGCGCTACCTGGCCAAAATGGATGGTAAGGAAATAACCTTCAAACAGTCGTTCTTTGAGTTGTGGGTTCCTGTATTCATCATACTGGCGCTCATATTACCGGCCAACTTTTCTACCGCGGCGCTCATCTTTTCGATGGTGTGCATGCTGGTGTTCATAGGCAAGTACCCCATGCGCTACCTCGGGACCATCATAGGGATGGGGGTTGCCATGCTGGCGCTTTTTGTACTGTTCGCGAAGGCATTCCCGGATGTGATACCCAACAGGGTGGATACCTGGATAAGCCGTGTGGAGCGCTTTTGGACCGATGCGCCGGATGAGGATGACTATCAGATTGAGAAAGCCAAGATAGCGATAGCGACCGGCGGCGTATACGGGCTGGGTCCCGGCAAGAGCGTACAGAAGAACTTCCTGCCGCAATCGTCGTCCGACTTCATTTTCGCGATCATCGTGGAGGAATATGGGCTGATTGGCGGACTGAGCGTACTGGCGCTGTACCTCGTGTTGTTTTTCAGGTTCCTCGTCACGGCGCACAAGTCGCAGACGACGTTCGGCAAGCTGCTGATCGTCGGCCTCGGCTTCCCGATCATCTTCCAGGCACTCATCAACATGGGGGTTGCGGTGGAGCTGCTCCCGGTAACGGGCCAGACACTGCCGCTGATAAGCAGTGGGGGAAGCTCGATATGGATGACATGTATTTCGATAGGCATAATCATCAGCGTAACCAAGAAAGAAGAAGAGATAGCGCAGGAAATGGAAGAGAAGGAGCTGAGGGAACAGGTAATGCAGCGCATGATAGATGAGCACATCCTTCGTGAAAAGCAAAGGGAGGAAGCTGAAGCGGCAGGGCTAACGCAACCGGCAGCCTACTCGATAGAAGATGCATCGAACCCTATGAACGCGGTTTTAGGGAAATAATTTCAGATCGTAGATTTCAGATTTCAGATTGCTTCTGGGGGATGAAGATTGAACACGAGATAATAGATAAAAGATAATAGACATACAGATTGTAACGTCCCTGGCTCCCCTCTCTTTTGGAGAGGGGCTGGGGGTGAGGCTAAAAACAAACGTACTGATTAGCCGTCCCGTCTCCCCCTCCTTCGGAGGGGCCGGGGGGAGGACAAACAGCCCGGGGTAAGCTAATAAACAATAAAAAATAAACAATTAAAAATGGCCAATAAAAAATTCATACTAAGCGGCGGCGGCACAGGGGGGCACATCTACCCTGCCATTGCCATTGCAGATGAATTGAAGCGCCGTTTTCCGGAAAGTGAGATACTGTTTGTAGGCGCTAAGGATAAGATGGAAATGCAGAAGGTGCCGCAGGCGGGCTACAGCATCAAAGGGCTGTGGATTGCCGGCATACAGAGGAAGCTGACACTCGACAATGCGATGTTCCCGCTGAAGCTGGTGAGCAGCCTGATTAAGGCCAGGGGCATCATTAAAAGCTTTAAGCCGGATGTAGTGATAGGCACGGGCGGATTTGCCAGCGGGCCATTGCTGAAGGCGGCCTCCTCAATGGGGATTCCGACAGTGATACAGGAACAGAATTCCTATCCGGGTATCACGAACAAGTGGCTTTCGAAGCAGGCGGACAAGATATGCGTGGCGTATGATAACCTGGAACGTTTTTTCCCGGCGTCAAAAATAGTTTTTACAGGCAACCCGGTACGCCAGGATTTGATACATACCGAAGATAACAGGGCAGCCGCGTTACAGAAGTATGGCCTTGACCCGCAAAAAAAGACCCTGCTGGTACTGGGCGGGAGCCTTGGCTCGATGCGCATCAACCAGCTGATAGCAAAAGAGCTTACGTGGCTGCTGGCGCAAAACGTGCAGGTGATATGGCAGTGCGGCAAGTTCTATTTTGAACAGTACAGGCACCACGGCGATACTGATAATGTGCAGGTGCTGTCGTTCATCGACAGGATGGACCTGGCATATGCCGCGGCCGATGTGGTACTGTCAAGGTCGGGAGCTTCATCGGTATCGGAACTGTGCATCGTGGGCAAGCCGGTGATTTTCATACCCTCGCCCAATGTAGCCGAAGACCACCAAACGAAAAATGCGCAAAGCATTGTAGACAAAGACGGCGCGCTGATGCTTAAGGAAGTACAGCTGGACACACAATTCCAGCCCGTGTTTGAGGATTTGCTGCATAATGAAGACAAGCAGCGCAGGCTGGGTGAGAACATAAAGAAACTGGCAAAGGTAAATGCCACAAATGATATTGTTGAGGAGATAATAAAGTTGCTGAGGGACTGAGTGGCTTAGTTTCTGAGGTGCCAGAGAAGGACCCCGGAAGCTAAAACCTAAGAACCTAAGGCACTAAGCAACTAAGGACCTATGGAGCTTGCAAACATACATAACGTCTATTTTGTAGGGATCGGGGGCATCGGCATGAGTGCCCTGGCCCGCTATTTCAAATTCATAGGCAAAAATGTAGCCGGGTATGACCGTACGCCTACCCACCTTACGGATGAGCTGAAGGCGGAGGGTATACACATCCATTTTGAAGACAGGCTGGAGCTGATAGGGCTTCCGTTTCTTAAAAAAGAAAATACACTGGTAGTGGTAACCCCTGCCGTGCCAAAACACCACATGCAATGGAGGTATTTCCTGGACAATGGCTTCGTGGTGAAGAAGCGCGCCGAGGTGCTGGGCATCATTACCAAAGACACCTATTGCTTTGCAGTTGCGGGAACGCATGGCAAGACAACAACGTCGAGCATACTGGGCCATGTACTGTATGAAAGCGGCGTGGACGTGACGGCATTTTTGGGCGGTATCGTTGAGAACTACAACAGCAACCTGATAGGCAGCGGCAAGACGGTAACGGTGGTAGAGGCGGATGAGTTTGACCGCTCGTTCCTGCACCTGCACCCGGACATGGCCTGCATCACATCGATGGATGCCGACCATTTGGACATATATGGCGATGAGGCTGCGATAGTAGCAACATTCAGGGAGTTTGCCGACAAAGTGGAGGATAAAAAGCACTTGTTTGTGACCAAAGGACTCCCACTGGAAGGGGTAACAGTGGGCGTAAACGGTGGGGATTTTTCTGCGGAAAACATAAGGATTGAAGACGGTTGGTATGTATTTGACGTAATGACGCCAACCGGAAACATAAAGGACATTAAGTTCGGCCTTCCGGGGCACCACAACCTGACCAATGCGCTGTTGGCGCTGGCCATGGCGAGTACCTATGGTGTGGCATCGGGAGACATTGCAAAGGCGCTGGAAACCTTTAAAGGCGTAAAGCGGAGGTTTTCCTACCAGATAAAAAAAACGGGATTGGTATACATAGACGACTATGCGCACCACCCTACGGAGATAAATGCGGTGCACCAGGCGGTAAGCGAGCTGTATCCGGGCAAAAAAGTCCTTGCAGTGTTCCAGCCGCACCTGTTCAGCCGCACAAGGGATTTTGCCGACGGGTTTGCCAAAAGCCTGTCTGCGTTTGAGAATGTCGTATTGCTGGATATTTATCCGGCAAGGGAGCTGCCCATGGAGGGGATCACCTCGAAATGGCTTTTGGAAAAGATGGATAACCCCAATAAAAAGCTGGTTAGCAAAGCCGATTTGCTGCCCTTGCTGAAAATGACAGATGCCGAAGTGATCATCACGATAGGTGCCGGGGACATCGGGGAAATGGTACCTGAAATTAAAAAAGTTTTAGATGAAAAAAATTAATTGGAATGACGTGCGGCTGGTGCTGATGCTTGGCGCCGTGATCTTCCTGTTTGCTTTCTCATCAAAGCGCAATGAAAGCAGGATGCTGAAGAAGGTGGATGTAATATTTTCTGATAATGAGGCTTTTATAACACGTGATAAAGTTAATAAGTTGTTGATACAAAATTATGGCAGTGTTACGGGCATCAGGAAAGATAAATTAGATTTGAATAACGTGGAAAAAACACTCGATGCGGATCCGATGATTGATAAGGCAGAGGTTTTTACCACGATAGACGGCAGGCTTGAGGCGGTTGTAAAGCAGCGCCAGCCGGTAGCCAGGATATACAGGGGGGCGGATTCGTATTACATTGACAGCAAAGGGCAGGCCATGCCGCTATCTGATAACTATACTGCCAGGGTGCCTATTGTAACAGGCGAAATTGACAGTGTGGACAAGGACAAGCTACGCGGGCTGCTTTGCTATATCAACAACGATGGGTTCCTGAAAAAGAATATCATTGGTGTGGAAGTTTACGCCACGGGCGGCATGAGGATGAAGAGCAGGGGATATGATTATGACATCCTGTTTGGCAGGCCGATAAACATTGAGAAGAAGTTTAATAATTATAAGGCGTTCCTGCAGGAAGCCGTTAGGGATACATTGATTGAACAGTACAAAACAATTAACCTGAAGTTTACGCAACAGGTAGTGTGCACCAAAAAATAGAGTATGGAAAAAGACAACATTGCAGTAGGTTTAGACATCGGGACGACAAAGATCGTGGCGATGATAGGCAGAAAAAATGAGTATGGGAAACTGGAGATCCTGGGTGTGGGTAAGTCCAAGAGCCTGGGTGTTGCCAGAGGGGTTGTTAATAACATAACGCAAACCATCCAGTCGATACAGCAGGCCATTCAGGAGGCTGAGTCGGATTCAGGATACAAGATCAACGATGTGGTGGTAGGCATTGCGGGGCAGCACATACGCAGCATCCAGCACAGCGACTACATTTCCAGGAACAATCCGGAGGAAGTGATAGGCGATGCCGACATCGACATGCTGATCAACCAGGTGCATAAGCTGGCGATGCTTCCGGGTGAGGAGATCATCCATGTACTGCCGCAGGAATTCAAGATTGACGGCCAAAGCGAAATAAAGGAACCTATAGGCATGTATGGCGGCAGGCTGGAAAGCAGCTTCCACGTGGTGGTAGGCCAAGCATCATCCATCCGTAACGTGGGCCGATGCATCAAGAGCTCCGGGCTTGACCTTTCGGGCCTTACGCTGGAGCCGCTGGCTTCTGCCGATGCAGTACTGAGCCAGGAAGAAAAAGAGGCGGGTGTGGCGCTTATCGACATAGGCGGCGGCACTACCGACCTTGCTATTTTCAAGGACGGGATCATTCGCCATACGGCAGTGATACCATTTGGCGGCAACGTGATTACCGACGACATCAAGGAAGGATGCTCGATCATTGAAAAGCAGGCAGAGTTGCTGAAGACCAAGTTCGGTTCGGCATGGCCGGGTGAGAATAAGGACAACGAGATCGTTTCGATCCCTGGCCTTCGCGGACGCGAGCCGAAAGAAATATCATTGAAAAACCTCTCAAAGATCATCCATGCCCGTGTGGTGGAAATCATTGAACAGGTATTTGCCGAGATAAAAGCATACGGACATGAAGACCCGCGCAAAAAGCTGATTGCAGGCATCGTACTTACAGGAGGCGGTTCGCAGCTGAACCACATCAAGCAATTGGTGGAATACATTACCGGCATGGATACCCGCATAGGCTATCCTAACGAGCACCTGGCCGGCGACAGCGACGAGGAGATATCAAGCCCGTTATATGCCACGGCAGTAGGGCTTGTAATGAACAGCATGCGCAATAATACGTACAGCGCAACGCCGCTGGTAGAATTGCAAAAGCCTGCAGCGCCGCCGGTAGCAAGGCATCAGCCGATCGTAAATACCGTAGTGGCGCCCGAACCAGTGATGGAAGAGGAACCCGAACCGGTTGCCGTAGCTGCCCAAGCGCCTAAAAGCCAGAATGAAAGCACCGAGAAGAAGGTAAAGAGGTCGTTTTTCGACAAGTATATAGACAAGATCAAAGATTTTTTAGATAACGCAGAATAAAAACCCGATGGATATGATGAACACAGAATTTGGAAGCATTTCGTTTGATTTACCAAAAAATCAATCGAACGTGATCAAGGTAATTGGTGTTGGCGGAGGCGGTAGCAACGCGATCAACCACATGTTTAAGCAGGGGATCAAAGGTGTTGATTTTATTGTCTGCAATACAGATTCACAGGCATTGCAGAATAGCCCTGTCCCAAACAAGATACAGCTTGGGGTAGGCCTTACCGAAGGGCTTGGTGCGGGTGCAAATCCGGAGGTAGGCCAGCAGTCGGCGCTGGAAAGCATCGACGACATTGAGAAAATGCTGGACACCAATACAAAAATGATATTCATAACAGCGGGTATGGGCGGTGGTACCGGTACCGGTGCAGCTCCCGTTATTGCACAGCTGGCTAAAGAGAGGGATATCCTTACCGTGGGCATCGTGACCATACCGTTCCAGTTTGAAGGAAAGGTAAGGAGCGAGCAGGCCCTTGCCGGTGTGGAAAGGCTGCGCAAGCAGGTGGACTCGCTTATCGTGATAAACAATAACAAGCTGCGCGAAGTATACGGCAACCTGGGCTTTAAGGCGGGGTTTTCAAAAGCGGACGAAGTTTTGGCAACGGCCTCAAGGGGCATTGCCGAGGTAATTACGCACCACTACACGCAAAACATCGACCTTAAGGATGCCAAGACTGTTTTGAGCAACAGTGGTACTGCCATAATGGGGTCGGCTGTGGCTTTGGGCGATAACCGTGCCAAGGATGCCATTGTTGACGCTTTGGATTCGCCGTTATTGAACGATAACAAAATTACAGGTGCTAAAAACGTGCTGTTGCTGATCGTTTCGGGTACTAGCGAAATCACCATCGATGAGATAGGCGAAATAAACGACCACATCCAGTCGGAAGCAGGTTACAATGCCAACATCATCATGGGTGTGGGCGAGGATGAGTCGCTGGGTGATTCTATTGCGGTAACCATCATCGCGACAGGCTTTAATGTAGAGCAGCAGGCTGAGATCGTGAACACGGAGCCCAAGAAGATAATCCACGCGCTGGAGGAGGACCAAAGACTGGTGCGTGACCTGACGCAAAGGCCAATTGTGCCATCATTCGACCTTTCGGCTCCCGTAGCTGAAGAGCCGAAGCGTGAAATCAAGGCTGAGCCTGTTGTTGAGGAGAAAATTGTATTTGCGCTTGAGGAGGAAGTCATTGAGGAAAAAAAGCCGATAGCTGAAGTTGTTGAAGCGCCAGTTGCCGAAGTGCCTGCGTTCCCATCTTCAGAATACATCAATAACCTTGACGTTTTCTTTGAGATTGTAACGCCTGAAAGAGCGCCTGAACCTGTGCAGCAATTCCAGATTAAAGATGTAAGGGAAATTGAGGTGATCGATGCAGAATTTGTGATCGTGGAGAAAGAACAGGAGCAATTTGCTTTTTCATTCGACCTTTCCATCGACAACCAGAAAAAAGAAGAGCCGTTGCTTTTCAGCCTGACAGAAGAGACCCGTGCAATAAAAGTGAACGAGCCTGTACAGGTTGTTCCGGTGACGGAAGTGAACGAATCTGGCGTGATACGCTATTCGCTGGATGATTACCTGGAGAAGGAAGCGGAACTGGTTAACTCAAAACCTGTTGCAAAGGTGGAGGAGCCAATTGCGCCTGAACTTAACCTGACCGTAAAGAGGAGTGAGCAGTCCGAGCCTGCAAGGTTCAATCCGCAGGATGGCATTTCTCCGGTAGAGATGACTATTGAGGAGACGCTTCGCCTGAGGGCAGAAGAGCGCAGGAAAAAGATGAAGGAGTTTAACTATAAGTTCCACAACAGCGCTTCGAAAGTAGATGAATATGAGCGGGAACCGGCCTACAAAAGGATGGGCATAGACCTGAACGATTCCCGTACTGATAATAGCAAGTCCCGTTTATCATTGGGGATGGATAGTAACGACGACTTACAGTTGCGTTCAAACAATTCGTTCCTGCATGACAATGTGGATTAAACTAACCCAAATGTGAACCTTAACCCGAAAATATCTTACTATTTTCGGGTTATTTTTTGGCCTATTGCTTTGTCATGGTGAAAGCCATCATAACGTGGTTGTTTGCCGGGATTTCGGTTTGAAAGTTGGTGCCAAACATGCTTGCGACCCCATCGGTATGCTGTCCGAACAGAGTAACAGGCTGCGCATTGTACTGACCGGCATTAATGGTAGGTATTCCCAGCGGTGGGGGTAAGTATGAATCCGGGCCATTGGACGAATCCGGATAAAGTGTAGGCATGAAGTCGCTGAATTGTACCGCGAAATAATTACCGTCGGCAACTTCTGCCCAGGCTGCCTGAAAGGTTCCGGGCGTGCAGCCCATTGGCGGATTAGTAGCAGTTATATTTGCTACTCCTGCATTTTGTGAAGGCCCGTTTTGGATGAATTCAATGGTTCCTTCCATGTCTCCTTGTGTGGAAAATGTCCATGTTGTTCCTGCTAATGTACTCATGATGTTTAGTTGTTTGGTTGTCCTACTCTTTTGGTTTTTCAGATTCCACCTCCGGTTAAAAATGCTGAACCGGAACAGATTTTATTACAGATGCATGCCTTAGCGGATACCAGCTGTTGTATTTACTTTACAAAGTTTGGAAAGTTGCGGGCTTGTTAAATCGCCCTTAAAGATGATTTTGCCCATACCTCTTTTGGGGTATCTGTGCAGATCATGGCAATAAGATAATAAAGGTAGCAAGTGTTCTTACCTTAAAATATCTTAGAATTTTCGGGTTATTTTTTTATCTTCGCAGGCACATTTTAAAACCCTGTACTATGAGTTTACAGACACAGATCATGGACGAGATGAAAACTGCCATGAAAGCGAAAGATACGGTGGCCCTTGAGTCGCTGCGCGCGATAAAAAGCGCCATATTGCTGGCCCAGACCGAAAGCGGCGCGAAGGAAGAGCTGTCGCAGGAAGAAGAGATAAAGCTGTTGCAAAGGCTGGTTAAACAGCGTAAGGACAGTGCAAACATATACATAGAGCAGGGCCGCCAGGATCTTGCCGACCCGGAACTGGCACAGGTTGCCGTAATTGAAAAGTTCCTTCCCGCGCAATTGGGTGAGGCCGAAGTAGAGGCATTGGTTAAGAAAATCATAGCTGATAACGGATTCTCGGGTATGGCCGATATGGGCAAGGTGATGGGCATTGCCTCTAAAGAGCTTGCGGGCCAGGCGGATGGCAAGACAATATCCAACGCGGTGAAAAAGGCACTCGCTTAATTTTTAAGGTATCAGGTTTAAAGTTTCAGGTTGGACAGTTTGAAATCATAAACCCGAAATCTGTAATAAAACTGGCTCCATAGTTCAATGGATAGAATTTCAGATTCCGGTTCTGAAGATTTGGGTTCGAATCCCGATGGAGTCACAATCCCCAGTTCACACTGGGGTTTTTTGTTTGTATTGGTGCTGTACCGATAACGTTGCTACAGGGTACTGTATCCGGAAATCAAATTTAATATTACCGCAACATCTTAATTCATAGCTTTGCCCATAAATCAAAGATTGTAACTGTTCCTATGCAAAAAATTACGCACCATTTCCTTGTTATCGCCTTAGCAGGTTTCGGTATGTGGCTTAACGCCCAGACCACGGTCCTCAACGAGACGCTGCTCACGCAGGAGAGCTTCAATACCTTTACGCGCGTCAGTGTTTCCGGTGCCCAGGAGTGGAGCTTCAGTCCGCAATATGGCGCGGTGTGCAGCGGATATTTTAACAATCAAAGTAACGCCAATGAAGACTGGCTCATAAGTCCTGAAATGAACTTTTTGCAAATAGACGACGTAACGCTGACCTTTAATCATACCCGGGGGCCGGGTGCCATGGTGAGTGTAGGTGTGGCCGAAGGTTGGTACAAAGCATTTGCGACCGCCAATTATACGGGTAACCCCTCAACAACAAGCTGGGTAGAACTTAGCGGACTAAACCAGAGCATAACCGACGGCTGGCAATACATAGCTTCAGGAAACCTTGAAATTCCTTCTTTGGCAAAGTCGGCACATTCACGTATTGCTTTCCGCTACATCAGCAACGCAGCTCAAAGCGCCACATGGGAAATTAAAAATGTAAAGGTTACGGCTGTGCCCCAGGGAACGGTAAGCTTCAGGATAACCAACTGGAATGCCGAGTGGCTGGGCTGTACGCAGTTTGGCCCGGAAAATGAGAGCCTGCAGCTTAGCAACGTTGCATCGGCGATGCTACTGATGGATTCCGATGTGTACTGCCTGCAGGAAATCAGCAATACCCCTTCAATGCCAACAATAGCATCACTGGTTGCCCAAATGGGAAGCACCCAGTGGGGAGGTGCCATTGTACCGTCTAATACAGGAGACTGTAATCAGAGACAGGCCATTATATACAAAAAGGCGCGAGTACAGCTGGTAAGTTCATCGGAATTGAATAACGGGAATCCGGCACAGGGCAATACTTATCATTATAACTGGACCAGCGGTCGCTTTCCGGCGTTATACAACATTAACCTGCTTTCAGGCAGTACTGTCATACCGGTTTCTCTCGTTAATATCCATGCCAAGGCTGAGGATGGCAATGAATCCAGCTACATACGGAGGAAAGGTGGGTCGGAAGGGCTTAAAGGCATACTCGACAGCCCGACATATAATAGCAAGAATGTTATCATTCTTGGAGACTTTAATGACTATCTGATAGGCACTTCCAGCGATGTATGCAACTGTACTGTTTCGCCTTATAAGAATTTTATTGACGATGCGGGCAATTACAATGGCATTACGAAAGATATTACGGATGTGAACACTAACTGGGGCATACGTCCTATTATTGATAATGTCGTCATATCTAATGAACTGGCCGATAATTATGTGGGAAGCAGCGCAATGCAGGAAGCCCTGTTGCCGAATTCCATTCCTGATTACTATTTTACGACTTCTACACACCTTCCGATAACTGCAGTTTTCCAGTTTGAAGTGCTGGGCACTCCTGAATTTCAACAGGCCGCCTGGACCGTATATCCCAACCCTGTGAAAAACGAGCTGAATATTACATCCACCGGTACTTTAGAAGATAAGCAAACCACTATTTATGACCTTACCGGGAGACAGGTATTTACAGGCCGGCTATCAGGGGAGGTTATTAATGTAAGCGCTTTGCCGGCGGGCATATATATCCTGAAGCTGGATGGCAGGAGCGCCAGGTTCGTGAAGGAATAAATCTTTTAAAAAAACAGGGAAGGGTAAATTGCTGCATCATTTTACCCTTTTCTTTTTTTGTAACTTCGGGTATCTGAATCAATAACAATGAAATCTGAAATTCTTATCATCGGTGCCGGTGCATCCGGATTGATGGCTGCGTATACTTTGGCGAAGGCCGGAAAAACAGTTACGGTTCTCGAGGCCCGTAACCGCATAGGGGGGCGCATCCACACCATGACCGGTAAAGGTTTCTCTATGCCGGTTGAGTTGGGTGCCGAGTTTGTGCACGGCAACCTTCCGGTTACGCTGGGACTGCTAAAGCAAGCCGGGATTGCTTATAAAGATGTGGGCTTTGAAATGTGGCAATACCATGGCGGCATGCTGGAGCAGAGTGATGAGTTTGTGGAAGGCTGGGATGCTTTTCTGGAAAAGCTGAACCAACTGGAAGAAGACATGCCTATACTTGATTTCATTGAAAAGGAATTTTCGGGTGAGGAGTACGTCGTGATGCGACGGCAGATTGTGGATTATGTGTCCGGTTATGATACTGCCGATGTAAATGATGCAGGCGCCTTTGCACTTCGCAACGAATGGAACCATGAAGACGAAGATGCCCAGCACCGCATTAATGAAGGCTATGGTGCACTAATGGATTATCTCGCCAGGGGTGTGCGGAACCCCGGTAATCAAATCCATTTGAATACTGTTGTAAGTGAAATAGCCTGGGAAAAAAATGCCGTGAAGGCCATTGCTGCAGACGGTAGCATTTATAGCGCTGATAAGATTATCATCGCCCTGCCGTTGGGAGTGTTGCAGTTCACCCAGGGCAAAGGGGCCGTACAATTCAGTCCATCGATCGAAAGGCAGGAAAAAGCCTTCAGGGATATAGGCTTCGGTTCGGTAATAAAGATACTGCTGGAGTTTGATGCTGTTTTTTGGGAAGGTGCTGCAGGGTCCATGGGATTCCTGTTCAGCGATGAGAAAATACCTACCTACTGGACACAGTCGCCCCTACGCAGCCCGTTATTGACCGGCTGGCTGGGCGGCCCTCCGGCATATGCGCAAAAAGATGCTTCCGCAGGAGCTGTATTACAGATGGCGCTTGGTTCATTAGCCAATATATTTGGAAGGACGCGGGAGGAATTGCACGGCAGGCTTGTGGCCTGGCAGGTAGCCAACTGGACCGCTGAGCCTTTTACCCGGGGGTCGTATGCTTATGATAAAGTTGAAAGCCCTGCAGCCCGGAAAATTTTATTGCAACCTGTTGAAGGTACACTCTATTTTGCAGGGGAATATCTGTACGACGGCCCTGCCATGGGTACCGTGGAAGCGGCATTGACAAGCGGGAGGGATTCGGCAATGAAACTGCTTGCAGGGAGCTCCAAATAAAAAAAAACCGCATCATTAAGATGCGGCATCTAAAAGCACTACCTTTTTAAAATAATAATCCTGTATTTTAAGCGAGTTCGCGGGTCAGCCAGCCTCTTTTATTTGCGGTGGCAATGGCATATGGCGTGATCCAGAACAGTGCGAAAGTGTATAGTATGCTGTATGAGTAAGCCCAGACAGACTCGGCGATGCTGTGCCTTTTGGCGTAAAAGAATACCGGAAAGCTCGAGAACACCAATATGCTGAATACTGTTGAGCTAAGGAATAATATAGGATGTACGGCGATAAAGAAAAGCATGAACAGCAGGAACGGATAAGTCATGATAAGCCTCATTGACTGGTTTAGGAACAAAAGCCTTGCACCTGTTTTAGATCCGTCCCTGAAGTTTTTGAAAATGAATTTTCCCATCATGATGTTTTCGCGCACATTGCTTCGGTCCCAGCGGATGAACATTTTGTACAGTCCGCTGTATTTCTCCGGTACGTTAGTCAATACGTGTGCATTTCTTTGGAACAATACATGGAACCCCTGTTTCAGTATCATGTTGGTCATGGCACGGTCTTCACCGATGTCCGACGGCTGCCCCATGAATGTCTGGTTGATCCACTCCTCCAGGCAAGCGAATACGGCATCCCTTCGATAAGCAGATAGTGCGCCCGGTGTACACATTACTGTGCCCAGCATGCTTTCGGCAGAACGCACAAACTCAAAGCTCAGGGCAAAACTTACATTGAGCATTTTTGGCAATATGGCATTGCCGCTGTTCAGTACTTTCACATTTCCGGCTACCGCCCCGCAATTTTCGTTGGTTACAAACGGGCTTACAAGGTTGCGCAATGTATCGGGTTTCACTACGGAGTCGCTGTCTACCGTTACGAATACTTCTCCGTTCCCAAGGTTGAAGCCACGGTACAGTGCATGTCGCTTGCCTTTATTTTGTGGCTGTTGGAAAATGGATACCCTGTCGCCCAGCTCTGATTTCGCCTTTTGCATCCATTCCCATGTGTTGTCCTTGCTGCCGTCATCTATGGCAAGCAGCTGTATTTTTTCTTCAGGGTATTTGCTGGCGGCAAGGCTCATGAGCGTATCATACACCAGCCTTCCTTCGTTATATGCCGGAACTATTACAGTAACAGTTGGCAGCAATTCGTCGGAAACCGAAGGGATTGATTTATAACGGAAGTAAAGGATTACGTTATAGATAAAAAATCCCAGCTTGAACAGCAAAAGGGCCGATGCAGCAATCAGGAAGGGGAAGCCCCAGGAAGAATTAATCCTGTCGGCATTGAACTGCGAGAAGTCGGCCTCAAACTCATAAATCAGGTATGCCGACAGGGCCATCAATATAAAGGTACTGATAAGCACTACACTTCCCAATGCGCTTCTATCCCTTACAGGTTTATGGTCCGGCATGGTTTGATTTGCTTTGGGCTGTATGTTTTTTTTCGGGATGTTTACATTACCGGTTAAAACAAAATTAGTAATGGGGCCAGTAGCCGGGCCTGCATGGTTTTTGAGCGAATATGGTTGGTTGGTGGTAATTATTCCGCTTTTCATAGTGCAACATTTATGGTTATTGCTGAGAGTGAGGCAACACATGTGCCATAATGCTATGGTATTGTAATATAGAGTTTTAAGTTTTTTGCTGAAATTCAGTATGTGTGGATTTTTCTACATAAAAAGATGAAATTCCACATAATTATGATTTTGTTAAGAATATTGGGAAACTATTTGCCTCCATGTTCTAAAGTATAAAAACTTTTACCCCTTAAATAACCTGTGCCTTAACTAAAAGAGTATATTTGTTAAGAATGCGCATGCCCTAAATAACGTGAAGCTGCAAAAAATAACCAGGTAAGTAATTTAGAAAAGGTCTAGTAATAATGGGAGATAAAACAATACAAATCTTGAAAGACAAAAAAGAGCTCATTCTTGAGCGTTGGATAAATAAACAGAAGGCGGAAGACAATTATTTTAATGCAGATGAACAGCAGCAGGATTCTGAGGAATTGCTTGATGCTTTCCTGTCTGCGCTGGACGACCATAACATCGACGACAGGAACGCGCGCGAGTTTGATAAAGTATACGAAATACTTATGGGTATTTCGGTTTCCAGGGCAAAAAGGGGATTTTCGCCACGTGAAACAGGGGTTTACCTTTTCTCGCTTAAGGAATCGCTTTTAGAAACCCTTGCGGAGGGAATAGGTGATCCTGAAAAGCTTTACACCGACAGTCTTAAAGTGAGCAAAATAATAGACAACATGACCATACTCACGTTTGAAGGGTATATTAAGGGACGTGAGGATGTAATTGCGAGGCAAACGGATGAAATAACCGAAATTTCTACACCTGTAATCCGTGTATGGGACGGTGTTGTGGCACTGCCCATCATTGGTACACTTGACAGCTCAAGGACACAGGTAATTATGGAGAACCTTTTGGTGCAGATTGTAGAAACGGGCAGCACGATCGCTATTCTGGACATTTCGGGTGTTCCTGCAATGGATACCCTGGTTGCGCAGCATCTTATAAAAACAGTAAGCGCGACCAGGCTTCTTGGTGCCGAATGCATCATCAGTGGCATAAGGCCGGAAATCGCCCAAATAGTAGTGCATTTAGGTATAGACTTATCCAACATTATCACAAAATCTACACTGGCTAATGCCCTGCAAACGGCATTTAACATGCTGCAGTTAGAGGTAAACAAGAAAAAGGGCATAACCCCGAATAATTAATATTATGGAAAGAATCCCGATTTTAAAGATGGGCGATTTCCTGCTTGTTACCATACAAGTGGACTTATATGACCAACTTGCCGAAAATCTTGAGACCGACCTTGTGAATTCTGTAAAAAAGCACAATTCAAAAGGAGTCCTTATCGATATATCTTCTGTTTCCATCATAGACTCTTTCATGGGCCGGATTTTGGGTAATATAGGTGTCATGACTAAAATAATGGGTGCAGAGTCTGTTATTGTAGGTATGCAGCCTGCTGTTGCCATAACGCTGGTTGAACTTGGCCTGACCCTCACAGGAGTTTCTACCGCGCTCAATGTTGAGAAGGGCATGGACCTGTTACGTTCCAGAATTTTTATAAATGAAGGAAATGAAAACAGCCATGAGTACAACACGGATTAAAGAAGAATTTACCATAAGCCGCGAGCAGGATGTTGTTCCTTTTCGTAATAAGGTGAAAGATGCTGCAGTAAAGATAGGGATGGGCATGCTGAACCAAACCAAGCTCATTACTGCCGCAAGCGAACTCGTGAGGAACCTCTTGAAATACGGAGGCGGCGGGACAGTCTGCATAGAGCAGGTGAACAATGGGAGGGAAGATGGCATCAGGCTGATATTTTCTGATAAAGGGCCCGGTATACCCGATGTAGCTCTTGCCCTCAAAGATGGTTACAGTACCGGTAAAAGCCTGGGGCTGGGTCTGCCCGGCAGCAAAAGGCTTGTGAATGAGTTTGATATACGTTCAACTGTTGGCGTTGGGACAACGGTTACAATAATAAAATGGAAGAATGGATGATGCCGTATTTGTTAATTATAAAATAGACGACAGAAGCTATGTTTCCTACATAAAAAGGGAAATTCATAACCTGGTAACCGGTATCGGGTTTAGTCCTAAGAAAGTTGGCGAAGTAGATATCGTTATTTCTGAACTGACTTCAAACCTTATCAAATTTGCCGATGAAGGTGAATTGCTCTACAGGTTAGGAAATGATGACGGAGGCGATTTTCTTGAGGTTTTCTGCCTTGATAACGGTAAAGGAATAAAAGACCTTTCGAAAATGCTGCTCGACGGCATGTCTTCCTCAGATACCCTTGGACAGGGGCTTGGGGCGATAAAAAGGCTTAGCCATTCGTCATCCATATATACACTTCCGGGCTGGGGCACTGTAATGCACAGCAGGATATATATTGATGACACTGTGGAACGAAGGCAAACTACAGTTGAAACAGGTGTGGTGCAGGTGTGCTGCCCCGGTGAAACGGTTTGCGGTGACGGTTTCAGTACAAAAAAGATAGGAAACGGCATGCAGTTCCTGATGGGCGATGGGCTGGGGCATGGCATAAATGCCCATGAGGCCGCTCTGGCAGCAATAAAAGCTTTTAAAAGCTGTCGCGAGGTAAGCCCTACCGCAGTAATACGGCATATCCATGAAAACGTAAAGAAAACCAGAGGCCTTGTAGCCACTGTTGCGTATTTGGATTATACGGCAAAAAAATGGCACATGTGCGGTGTTGGCAATATCTCGACCGTATTGTTTACCGGATTGTATGGCAAGACACACACACCTTATAATGGGATTGTGGGTATGAATATCCCCAGGACACTCACTGATACAGTGCTGGATCTGGAAAAGTATCAAACACTGATAATGCATTCTGACGGCCTGAGGTCAAGATGGAATCTGGCTAACCTCCCCGGTATATTAAAGCATGACCCGAATGTGATTGCAGCTGCACTTTATAAAGACAATGCACGATTTAATGACGATATGTCTGTGCTTGCCGCCAAAATCAATATATGATGAAAGAAATTATACGTTTAAGCCTCGATAACGATATGGACCTTATCCTGGCCCACAAACGCGCTATGAAGCTTGCCGACCTTTGCGGACTGATGATGTCGGCACAAACCAGGTTTGCTACGGCTGTTTCTGAAATCGCAAGATGCTCTATATCTTCAGGAGAAAACTCAAGGCTAGTATTGGGGATAGTTTCGCTAAGCGGCGGTAAAAAAGAAATATCGGCCGTGATTTATGATAAAGTGAACCTTAGCGAATGCAACCCTGAGGCATTTGCTTATGCGTCCAGATTGGCCAGGAATATAGAAACGAGGCATAATAATGGCGTATATGAGGTAACGCTAAACCTTAGGATACCATATTCCGGTGTAATTTCGTCCAGCCGTATCGAATATTTCATTGAATATTTTTCAAGGGAAGCACCGTTATCGCCATACGACGAGCTTCGTAAGAAGAACATGCAGCTGATAGAACTTACAGAGAAATTAAGTGACAGCGAAAGCAGTTACAGGCAGCTCACAGACGCACTGCCGCTTATAGTTTTCTCAGTCTCAAAAAACGGGGCCGTAACGCTCGCAAATAAAAACGTGAAGGAAATGTTGGGTTCGTCCTTCAATGATTTTTCAATTACGACCCTTCAGCGATGGTTTAAAAGCGAAGATGTTGGAGGGATTTCTGAATGTTGGGAAACCGCACGCCGAAAGAATATCGCATGCTCTTTCCAGTCAAGGGTGAAAATAGGTGAGGAATATCTTTGGCATCTTGTATCTATAGTTCCCAATAAGGATGAGCAGGGTAATATTTCTGATTGGATTGTGACCATGGTAAACATCCATGCGCAAAAACTTGTGGAAGAAACCCTGAAAGACAATAAGGAATTACGTGATGCTCAGGAAAGCCTGAAGGCATCCAATGAGGAACTTTCGCAAAAGAATAAGGAGCTGGAGCAATTTGCATACATTGCAAGCCACGATCTTCAGGAGCCTCTGCGCAAGATTATGAATTTTACATCGCTTGCACAACGCAACCTTACCGAAGCGGAAAAGGAAAAGCTGTATTTTCATAAGATCAACAATTCGGCCGAGAGAATGTCAAGGCTTATAAAAGACGTGCTTAATTATTCGCGTGTTTCGGGTGCCGAAACCGCGTTTGAAGAAGTCGATCTTAATTATATACTGAGCGATGTAGTAAGCGATTTTGAATTCCAGGTGCAGGAAAAGAATGCCGAAATCATTGTTGACAAATTACCGGCGGTAAATGGTGTTTCAGTACAGCTGAACCAGTTATTCTACAACCTGATAGGAAACTCCCTGAAATTTGTAACCGAAAACCCGGTTGTTACTATAGCTTACGAATCCATATCGGGGGATAAAACCGCTAAAGGCAGGGGTTTGCACAGGATAACCGTATCCGATAATGGCATTGGCATCGAATCAAGGCATATTTCAAAGCTGTTCACTATATTCAGGAGGCTGCATGCCCAAAACGAATATGAAGGGACAGGAATCGGCCTTGCCTTATGCAAAAAAATTGTAGAGAATCATGGCGGCAGCATTGAGATTCAGAGTACGCCAAATGTGGGTACAAGCATTATAATTTACCTTCCCGTATAGTGTAGTTTTTTAATTTTAACATGTTAAAAATCAGTCTTTCTGATACTTTGGGCACAGACCTTGCGTTATGTATTGCCTATTGATGATGAAAAGGACTGAATGAAGAAGAAACTCGCACTATGGCTTTCCGTAACGGGGATGCTGTGCCTGAATGCCCAGGAAAGGATTATCATTGGCAGCGACACGCTTGTCAACCGCACTAAAATTTCAGGAAAAACATCTGTTTATAAAAAGCTTCTGGTGCCAACCGTCCTTGTCGGATATGGCGCTATGGGATTGTGCAGCGATGAATTGAGGAATATCAACTCAAACGTCCGTGTGAGCGTAAACGGAGAAAGAGGCCAGCGTACAAGTATTGATGACTATACAAGGTATGCCCCCGCGGCCACCGTATATGCCCTCAACCTGATGGGGGTAGAGGGGAAGCACAATTTCCGTGACCGTACCGTAATCCTGGTAACATCGCACCTTATCATGTGCGGATCGGTTATGGGGATGAAGAAGCTGGCAGGGGTAAAGAGGCCTGACGGCAGTACCGATAACTCCTTCCCGTCCGGTCATACGGCCACTGCTTTTGCGGGTGCGGAATTCCTGTGGCAGGAGTATAAGGATGTTTCTGTATGGTATGGTGTTGCCGGCTATGTGGTGGCTACAGGAACCGGCCTGCTGCGCATATACAACGACCGCCACTGGCTTACCGATGTGGCTGCCGGGGCGGGGATAGGCATATTGAGCACAAAGCTGGCCTACTGGATACACCCCTGGATGCAGAAACAGCTTTTTGGGGCAGGAGAGGACAAGAAATACAGCGCACTTGCCATGCCTTTTTATAATGGGGAACAGGTGGGGCTGACTATTGCGGTGCGGTTTTGACGAATCCTTTTTCCTTCCGCAATGTTAGGTTTGCATAAAAGCAAAAATCCCTCCGGAAGAGGGATTTTGTAAAGTACTTTTTGCTTCTAGGTTATTGACTGTTATAGTTACGGCCTCCTGCCCACTGCGAGCCTGTAAAGGATACCTATGATTGCCAACACCAATAAAATGTGGATAAGGCTACCTACTGATTCTTGAAAGCCAAAGTATCCAACAAGCCATCCTATGATAAGGATTACAACGATCAACCAAATTAAATCTCTCATGACGGTAATATTTTAAATAGTTAGTAGGATAAAATTACTGCATTCATTACAGTATAGTTAATTAATTAAGAATCTTTTGGCTGCTAAAGTTTTCTTAACAGACTGGTGTTTGTAGGAGCGGCGGTAAATAAATGCGCAAAATCATTTTGCCTGTGGTATAATTGCCTACTTTTGCCCTGTATTAGAATATTGTGCATGCAAACTCCCTTAAAAATAGCCATAGTAGGCTCGGGCCTTGTGGGTTCGCTACTGGCAATCTACCTTAAAAAGGCAGGCCACACCGTTCATGTTTATGACCGTAGCCCGGATATCAGGAATGTGAATTTTACCGGGCGTTCCATTAATCTTGCCATGTCCAATCGTGGCTGGCGCGCGCTCGATGATATGGGCCTTGGTGACGCAATAAGGGAAATTGCCATCCCGATGGACAAGCGGGCCATACATACGGTCGGGCAGCCGCTCAACTACCTGTACTACGGCAAAGAAGGCGAGAGCATCTATTCCTTATCGCGCGGTGTACTCAATCGCAAGATGGTGACCCTGGCTGAAGAGGCGGGGGCGGAGTTCTTTTTCAATACGCGGGTTTGGGACGTAACCATGGCTACTGCAACACTGCACACTGGTGAAACGGAACAGGGCGCATGGGACGAAAGGAACTATGACATCGTATTTGGTGCCGACGGGGCTTTCTCAAGGGTGCGCCACAGGATGCAGCGCCAAAACATGTTCAATTATTCGCAGGAATTCCTTAATACCGGATATAAGGAACTGCACATCCCTGCCAATGCCGACGGGACGCATAAGCTCGACAAGAATTCCTTCCATATATGGCCGAGGGGCGAGTTTATGCTCATTGCCATGCCCAACCTCGATGGAACCTTTACCTGTACCCTGTTCATGCCGTTTACCGGAGAGAACTCTTTTGAGGCTTTAAAAGACAGGGAAACTCTTGAGGCATTCTTTTTAAAATATTTCCCTTCTACTACCGATGTAATGCCCGACCTGGTGGAAGATTTCTTTAAAAACCCAACCAGCACGCTGGTAACCATGAAGTGCTACCCGTGGACCTTTGAAGACAAGGTTGCACTGATAGGTGATGCCTGCCACGCCATTGTGCCGTTCTATGGGCATGGGATGAATGCCGGTTTCGAGGATATTACGATACTCAATCAGTTGATGCAGCAGTTTGGCGACGACTGGAAGACCATATTTAAAGAATATGAGGAAAGCCGCAAGCCCAATGCCGATGCCATTGCCGAACTCTCTTACCGTAACTTCATGGAAATGAGTTCTGATACAGCAGACCCTTCTTTCATTCTCCGGAAAAAGATCGAAAAACGCTTCTCTGAAAAATACCCCGACAGGTGGCTGCCGCTATACAGCCGTGTAACCTTCAGCCACCGCCCATATGCCGAAGCCCTTGCCCTGGGCGACCGCCAAAAGGCCATTATGGACGAAGTAATGCTCATTGACGGCCTGTCCGGTAAGTGGGATTCGCCGGAAGTGGATAATAAAATATTGGAGCTGCTTCAAAAGTAGTTTTCAGTCGCAGTCACGGTTTTCAGTTTTCCAGTGGCTGAAATCAATGTGGCTGCGACTGAAAACTGGGACTGTTTACTTCTTAAAAATAAAATAAACCGCCAGTATTAAAAACAAGAACCCCACAGCGTGGTTCCACCGGAAGGTTTCTCCCTTAAAGAAGAGGAGCATGAAAACGGTGAATACTACTAAGGTGATTACCTCTTGTATCACCTTCAGTTGAAGTAAAGTAAAGGGGCCACCGTTTTCCTTGTAGCCTATTTTGTTGGCCGGTACCTGGAAAAAGTATTCGAACAGCGCCAATCCCCAGCTGATCAATATTACGGCAATCAGGCCAAGGTTTTCGAACCACTTCAACTCCTTGAATTTCAGGTGGCCGTACCATGCCAGTGTCATGAATATATTGGATAGTACGAGCAGGCCGATGGTAAAAAATCCTTTCATATTTTATACATTTAGTTCCGGCTAAAACGGTTTAGGATGACTAATTGTACTATTTTTACGATAAAATAGTATCAGTATGTACATTTTAGAGGTGAAATTACTTATTAAAACCAATACGGCAAATTAAAAATACAATGCCTGCACAATAAATACCCGTTAATTATGTTATTAGTAGGTAATTCGCGTAATTAAATTAAAAAATTAACAAATAATAGATTTAAAGGGTTTAAATTGGATATTGTATAACAAATAATTTCAAATAACGGTTTCGTTTATATTGTCGTAAGAATAAATTACTGTTAAGAATTGAGAAAAAAAATCAATTTGTTTTTTTTTATGATGTAATGATATAAATTTGCCAGTCTTATACAGCTAAATTTTAACAACAAAAGACTATTATTAAAAAATCAGAAAACTAAATTTTTAAAAGAAATGGCAAACGCATCTATTCAGAAGGTTGAAAAAAATGGAGGTTCGAAAGGATCTAATGTATTCGCAGCATTAACTATAGTACTATGTTTAATAGTTGGCGCTCTAGTGTGGAAATTTATAATGGGAGCACCTTCAAACTTCCAGGATGGAAATCCTGAAGGCGAGCCTATCGCCGGTAACTACCTTGCGATGGTTTACAAAGGGGGGTATGTAGTACCTGTACTTATGGGCCTATTGCTTATGACGGTAGTTTTCTCAATCGAGCGTCTGTTCGTTATCGGAAAAGCAGCAGGTAAAGGTAATGTTGAAGCTTTCGTAAGGAAAGTGCAGGGCCAGATTTCTGCAGGCAACATCAACGAGGCTATGGCTGAGTGTGACAAGCAGCAGGGAACTGTGGCTAACGTTGTAAAAGCGGGCCTTTTGAAATATGAAGAAGTGAAGAGGGAAGGCTTTGACAGCGAAAGGGCTGAAGCGGCTATCCAGCAGGAAATAGAAGAAGCTACATCGCTTGAGATGCCAATGCTTGAAAAGAACCTTGTAATCATCTCTACCCTTGTATCTATCGGTACCCTAATGGGTCTTCTTGGCACGGTAACAGGTATGATCAAGGCGTTCTCGGCTCTTGGTGCCGGTTCTACGCCTGACTCATCGCAGCTTGCAAACGGTATCTCTGAAGCACTTATCAACACGGCTACAGGTATCTCGACTTCAACAATCGCGATCATCGCTTACAACGCATTTACATCTAAAATCGACAAGCTTACTTACTCTATTGATGAGGCTGGTTTTGCGATTACCCAAACCTACAGGAGGTTCAGGGCACGTGCAAACAACTCTTAATCAACTATTGTAAAACATACAGTGCCCGGGATGCTGACATGTGCCAGCATCCGGGTGCTTCATTAAGCTAACAGAAAAAAAATGGGTAAAGTTAAAATATCAAAGAAAAGCACCAGGATAGACATGACCGCAATGTGCGACGTGGCATTCCTTTTGCTGTCATTCTTTATTATGACTGCTACGGCCAAACAGCCTGAGCCCAAGCCGGTAGACACACCTGAGTCTACAGTAATCGAGAAGCTCCCGGATGAGGGCGTGGCTACGATAACCGTAGGCGGCAAGCAGGTGTTCTTCCTTATGCCTAGGGAAATCAGGAGGGGTACGCTGGAGCGTATGGCTAATATACGTAACGTAAGTTTTACGGAAGAGCAGTACAAAGAGTTCGAAAACCTCGAAGGGTTTGGCGTGCCAATCAATAAGCTGGGTTCGTTCCTTTCGCTCAAGCCGGGCGACAGGGTGAAAGAAGGCGTACAGGAAGGTATTCCGTACGACTCGATCAACAATCAGCTATTTGACTGGGTGAAGCAGGCGAGGGAAGCCCAAAGGCAAATTTACAGTGATAAGTTTGACGAAGGTGCTATCGATGCCGAGGAATTTAAGGTAAAGGGTGACCTCCAGATAGCCATTAAAGGCGATGCTAATGAGGAATACCCTACCATCAAGCGAGTAATGGACATCCTGCAGGACCAAAAGAAGAACAAGTTCTTCCTGGTGACAGGTTTGCGAAATGAAGATTTTTAATCTTATAAAAAGATAATATAAAATGGCAGAATTAAATACCGGCGGCGACGGTGGCAAAGGCAAAAAAGTAAGAAGTAAGAAATCCAATCCCGGGGTAGACCTTACCGCGATGGTGGACCTTGCGTTCCTGCTTATCACGTTCTTCATGCTTACCACGACGCTTTCAAAGCCACAGGCGATGCCGCTTCCGATGCCGGATAAGGATGTAAAAGATCCGCAAAATGATAAAACCAAGATTCCTGAAGAAAGGATGATGACCATACTGATAGGCAGCGATAATAAGATATTGTGGTACATGGGCAAATTTGAAGCCCCAAGCGTGCCGCCTACCGAAGCTGCTTTTGGTAAGAACGGCATCAGGAAAGACCTGCTTAAGAATGTTGAGATAGGTAAGGAGTTTGCAAAAAGGGAAGGAAAACCTGAACAGGGGCTTGTAGTGAATATCAAGGCCAGCGACAAGTCGAGCTACAAGAACCTTGTAGATATCCTTGACGAAATGGCGATCACAAAGCCGCAGCTTTTTGCTATCGGGGACATGACGCCGGGTGAGCTTGACCTGATGAAACAAACGGGAGTGTACAAAGAGTAGTCCTGCAACCAAAAAACAATAAATTATGTCTAAAATAGGTTTATTTAAACAGGAATGGATCGACATCGTTTTTGAGGGCCGTAACAAAAAATACGGTGCTTACAAACTTAGGTCCGAAAGCCCTGTGACGACCTCGATAGCCCTGGGCATCGGTATCGTCCTGTTTGTAGGGCTTATCCTTTCGTACCACCTTCCCGGCCTTATAGGTGGGATGGGGAATAAAGAAGAAGAAAAAGAAGATATCAAGCTGGTAGAGCTTACCGAGCTTCCTGAACCGCCGGTTGAGGTGCTTCCGCCGCCGCCGCCGGTAGTGCAGCAGCAGCAGGCGCCAAAATCGATAGTGGAAGAGGTAAAGCTAAGGCCGCTTGAAGCTGCCAAGAAGGAAGAGGTGCCGGACGAAATTCCGGATACCAAAGACTTTAAGGAGGCAGACCCTAGCGACAGGAACGCAGAGGCCAGCCCGGAAGGTGATATCAATATCGACAAGCCGTCGGGCGACCTTAAGAAAGGTGTAGAGCCTGTAGAGGATACCGGGGTTTATGACTCTCAGGGCCTCCAGGTGAAGCCAAGCTACCCTGGTGGAATGGAAGCATTCTACAAATATGTGGGAGCTAACTTCAGGGTGCCTGAAATTGAGAATATGAAAACGATTAAAGTATATGTATACTTTGTTATCGAGAAAGATGGTAGCATGAGCAACGTTAAGGCGCTTAGGGATCCGGGCCACGGACTTGGAAAAGAAGCCGAGCGCGTACTGAAATCCATGAAGAAGAAATGGGAACCGGGTGTACAGAACGGTAAGAACGTAAGGGCATCTTTCAGCCTTCCGATTACTGTTAACATCAGGTCATAATACAATTCAGAGATGCTTTCACGAAATAAATCTCGAAACCAAACACAGAAATCGCCTCAACAGCGATTTCTGTTTGTTTTTGGGCTAATCTTCTTCCTGCTGTACTTCGCATTGGGGATAATGGTCATATTCTGGAAGCAGCTGCCGCTGCAGCTTACATCTACCGGCAGGCTGGCTTTCGGGTTACTGCTCATTGGCTATTCGTTCCTGCGTTTCATCAGGCTTATCCAAAAGAATAACAGAAGGGGTAATGAGGAATAATATAGTGGCCCTGGTGGCGTTAATGTTTACTGTAATGGTGCAGGCGCAGCAGGATTCGCTGGCATTGCCCGATCCCGCAACGCTTATCGATTACGACAGTAAGATATTCGACTCACAGGGACTACAGGTACGGCCGGAGTATCCCGGCGGCATTAGTGCCTTTTACAAATTTGTAGGCGAAACGATGGTTGTACCGCCTATAGAGTCGGAAACCGACCTTTCGCTAAAAATATATGTTGCTTTCATTGTTGAAAAGGATGGGACCCTGTCGGAAATCAGGGCGATTCGCGATCCCGGATACGGGTTGGGCGATGAGGCTAAAAGGGTGCTTTCGCTTTCTAAAAAATGGTCGCCGGGTATTCAGAATGACAAGGTGGTAAGGGCGTCGTTCCTGCTGCCGATAACCATTAACATCGAAGCGATGAAGGTAAAGAAACGTAAAAGGGGATAATCTATGAAAAAACTATTCGCTGTATTGTTACTGTTAGGTATTTCTGCTTTTGGGCAGGGCAACGCTGTTGCTGTTCCGGACGATACGATTTACAATTCTCAGGGCCTTCCCGTAAAGGCGCAGTATCCGGGTGGAATGGAGGCATTTTACCAATTCCTTTCTAAAAATGTTAAGATTCCGGAAGCGTTGGTTAGTTCTGGAAATACAGTTAGGGCTTATTTTTATTTCGTGATTGAGAAAGATGGCAGTATGTCGGGAATTAAGGTGCTCCGACATCCGGGTTATGATCTGGATAAAGAGCTTATACGGGTGTTGCTACTCATGGAGAAGTGGACTCCGGGGGAAATTAATGGTAAGAAAGTACGTTCAGGCTATTCCTTGCCATTCACTGTATTCAAGCCAAAAACACCGGCTTTAGCGCCAACTACACTATTGCCCGGCGACAGCAAAATATACAATTCTGAAGATACCGATGCCAAGCCCGTTTATCCCGGCGGAATTTCGGCTTTTTATAAAAAATTCAGTGACAACTACAAGTTGCCGAAAATAGAAACCAAAGGAGCCCTTAAAATTGAGCTTACCTTTACAATTGAAGAAAATGGATCCATGACCGGTTTTAAGGCAAAGAGCGAGTATGGGTATAAAGTGGAGCAGGAGGCCATTCGGGTGCTGAACCTGTATAAGGAGAACTGGAAGCCAGGCGAAAAGGACGGCAAGCCGGTTCGTACTTGTTATTCGCTACCGGTTATCATAAACATGACAGAATAAACATGAAAAATACGATACGGATATTCTTTGTCTGCGCTGCCACGGCCGTACTGATGTTTGCCTGCAAAGGCGATACCGATGGCAAGGGCGGATTTGAAGGCGAATCGCTAACCTACGGAGAAGCTACTTTTGTGGTTGATAATACCATACAGCCCATTGTTGAAGATGTGCTGGCGGTTTTCCACAGCGTATACGACCATGCTGAGATAAAGCAGGTAAACATTACCGAGAACGAGATATTGCAGGCCATTACTAAAGACTCGGCCAGGGTGCTGGTAATGCCCCGCAAGCTTACCACAGAGGAGGAGGCACACTTCCGTAACAGGAAGATAACCCCAAGGATTACCGAATTTGCAATAGATGCCATAGCGCTTATCACTAATAAGAAGGCTGCAGACACGGTAATTAACCTTGAGGACGTGTATGCGGTGATGCAGGGCAAAGCTTCGGCCAGGGGGCCAAAGCTGGTGTTTGATAACCCCAACTCAAGCACTGTAAAGGAACTGATGCGCCTGGCAGGAGTAAAAACAATTCCGTCAGAAAATATTTATTCCTTGAAAACTAATGAAGAAGTCATTAAATTTGTACACCACAACCCCGGGGCGATCGGAATTGTAGGAGTTAACTGGCTGTTGCAGCCCCCAACAGACATGGTGAAATATGTGGAGGGTGTCATGGTTTTGTCAGTGGATAATGTTAAAATTGACAAGAGTGTTAAAAAGTATTACAAACCGTCCCAGTCCAATATTGCCACGGGTTCCTATCCGCTTACGCGTAAGCTGTATGTGTTAAATTACCAGGGTAAAAAGGGCTTGGGCATGGGTTTTGCAACTTACATAAGTGCACCGGAAGGCCAGCGCATCATATTGAAGTCGGGCCTGCTGCCGATAACCATCCCTACGAGGGAAGTAGAGGTGCAGTAAATAAATTAGAAACTACTAAATATTAATAGGAGAAACAAAAATGACCAAGATGAAAAATTTCAAGTTCTTAGGTTTATCGTTGCTCGTTTTTGGTGTTGCTTCCGCACAGGATGTCAGCGAGGCCAAAAAAGCAATCGATGCCGAACAGTACCAAAAAGCAAAGAAAATTCTAAACACGCTTATTGCAAGTTCGCCTGATGAAGGTAAAAATTATTTCCTTCTGGGGGACATTTACCTAAAGCAAAAGGAGCAGGACTCTGCCGCGATTTATTTCAACAGGGGGAAAGCCGTTAAGAATGACCCTGAATATAATACCATCGGTCTTGGCCATATTGACCTTGATGACAATAACGCAGCCGCCGCACAGGCAAAATTTGATGCGGTTGAAAAAGAATTGAGGAGAAAAGATGTTGACCAGCTGATTTATATCGGGCGTGCTTATATCGGATCAGACAACCCTGATTACAAGAAAGCCATCTCTTACCTGAAAAAGGCAATTGAGAAGGATTCTAAAAACGCGCAGGCATACCTTAGCCTTGGCGATGCCTACTATCGTGACCGCAACCAAAATGAAGCTTATGCTTCGTACAGGACTGCATTATCACTTGATAACACGCTGCTAAGGGCCAAGCTGCAGATAGGTACCATTACCAAGAATACCAGGGCAGCGTTCCCGGAAGCGATAAAGGCCTTTGACGAGGTTATAAAAGCTAACCCGAACTACGGACCGGTATACAGGGAGCTTGCTGAAACGTACTACCTGTGGGCTAATGTAGATACCGCAAAATATAAGGAGTACACGAAAAAAGCGCTTGAGTACTACGAAAAGTATATGTCGCTTACGGATTATTCCCTTAACTCAAGGATGAGGCATGCCGACTTCCTGGTGCTTACCCGCGAATGGAAAGCCCTCGAGGCTGAAGCTGCAGCCATGCAAAAAATGGATAAGGTAAACGCTAAAATCCTTCGTTACCTGGCTTACTCGGCTTATGAGAATGGCAACTATGCAGCAAGTGCGACAGCCATGCAGGAATTCCTTGCTAAAGTTGACCCTAAGAGGGTTATCGGAAGGGACTACCTTTACCTTGGCCTTGCAAATCTGGCTACAACAGTAGGCAAAGATGACAAGGATAATAATATCATAACCGACCAGGCCAAGTTTGACCAGGCGATAGTTGACCTTAAAAAAGCCATTGAGCTTGACCCGACCCTGATTACGGAATACAACGAGGTTGGTAAAAAACTTTTTGGGCAAAAGCTTTATCGTCCTGCTGCGGCAGTGTTTGAAATCGGTACCACAGTGCCGGATAACAAGAATGCATTCTATGATAACTTCTACCTCGGGTATGCGATTTACTACGGCCACCTGAATATGCCGGAGGAAGAGCAGAAAACCAACATTGAGCGTCTTAAGACTGGCTCTGCCGCCATGGATAAGGTAATTGAGCTTTCGCCAACATCGCAGGATGCGTACCTGTTCAAGGCAAGGATCAACAGGCAGATAGGAACTGATGCTTCGTATAAAACGATGGCTGAGGCATATGATGGCTACATCAGGGTAGTAAACGAGAAAGGCGCGGAGGAAACGTCTAAAGACAATGTGAAGAAGTACCTTGTGGAAGCTTACTCTAACGCTGCGGGCATTTATGCACTGAGTGACAAGGCTAAGGCTACCGATTACTATACCAAGGCGCTTGCCATCGACCCGGCTGATGACTATGTGAAAGCCGAATTGTCTAAGCTTAAGAAATAATTTACTGCTGAATTATATACAGGACCGTCCCGATGCTTTCGGGACGGTTTTTATTTGCCTGATTATACGTATCTTTGCACCCTATTTTTGAAACAATGCTGAAGAAGGAAATACAGACTGAGGTTGAGAAAGGCCTTATGCTTCCGCTGATGGAGGAATTTTACACCATACAGGGTGAAGGCTACCATACCGGTACGGCGGCCTACTTTATCCGTGTGGGCGGCTGTGATGTGGGCTGCCACTGGTGCGACGTTAAGGAAAGCTGGAATGCCGACCTGCACCCACCAACCAATATCGACGCTATTGTAGCCAATGCAAAGCAATACTGCAAGACCATAGTGATTACCGGGGGTGAACCGCTTACATGGGACATGGGTCCGCTTACTTCAAAACTGAAAGCCGAAGGCATGAGGACACACATTGAGACCTCGGGTGCATACCCGCTCTCCGGTACGTGGGACTGGATTTGCCTTTCACCTAAGAAAACCAAACTGCCTACAGAGACTGTTTATTCCCACGCGCACGAGCTTAAGGTGATCATACACAACAGGCACGATTTTGTTTTTGCCGAAGAACAGGCTGCCAAAGTGAACCCCAATGCTATATTATTCCTCCAGCCCGAGTGGAGCAAGAAAGAGGAAATGACCCCGCTTATCGTAGACTATGTGATGAACAATCCCAAGTGGCGGGTGTCGTTGCAAACGCATAAATACCTGAACATACCTTAAGCGATTAGCTTTGAGAAACATAAACCGGACGATGTTCCGGTTTTTTTATTTTTAGGCCCGGCTTAGGAAAAAAAATCCCAGCTTTAATTTAGCAATGTCGTGAAATGCTGAAAAAATAACGTGAACGGTAATGCGGTCTATGGTTTGTCTATATTTTGATTTGATACTTTTTGCTGTAAAATGGTTTAATTACAATACTTAATAGTAATCAAAAACCACCAACATTTATGAAAAAAGTTGTTTTAATTTCAACGTTATTCGTTGTAGGATTTGTATCTTGTACAAAAGATACGGAAGATTTACAATTGCAGGAATCGGCTGGGGGGAATGCCATGCGTACTTCCGCGCAGGATTTGCAGTTTTATTATGATCAAATGCTCGCATCGCCTCTTTATGCCGACTACGAAACATCGTTAAGCATTTTTGTAACTAAAAATGGGTGAAGATGCCGAAGAGGAAAACTTCGATGATGAAACGGCGATGCTTGACTGGATTGACAATAATTTATCTAAAACCGACTTTGCAACTTATAACGATGCGGTAACTGCCTGGGAAGCTGTAAAGGATGAATTTGAACTTGTTCTAGCTGACAATAAAGATTTTTTTGAAACTGAATGGGATAAAGATGAGTGGGATGAGTTAATTATTCCCATTCCGGATTTTGTGGCTAGCAACAATGAATGTATATTTGAATGTAGGAATGAAGCAAATGATGGCTTTATGCAAGCTGCTCAAGCCTATAGGGTGGCTTTGCGTCAGGCAAATGCTTTTGCTGTAGCTAATCCTGTTGCAGGGGCCAGCGCGACGGCTGTTGCTAATTTGCAATTTATTTAGACAAGCAATGGGTGAACCGAAGATTTGGATGGTGTCTGTGTCTCTGTGATCCAGAACTCTGTCCAAGATCATAGTGCTATAATTACTTACGAGTATATGTTATGAGAATTGGAATGATAAAGAATGTTTCCTTAACGATTCTTATTTCTTTGACTATTGTAAATAGTATAAGGGCTCAGGAAAACCTCGTTAATATTGAAGCAAAAGACTTAGTCGATTTGACTATTGATACAAGTTCTGTACATGCAATGAGGGAAGTAATTTCAAGTGACCTACTTTCAATAGAGAGAAAGGGTTTTAAAAGAGCGTACGACTCAATAGCTAAAGTATTTGAGGACAGGCTTGAATATTATTATAAAGAGCAGTATACAAAAGAAGAATTGAAACAGTTTTTAGTCTTCTGCAAAACTAAAACGGGAAAAAGGTTTGCTGCTGATATGGGGCGATTATATCAAGGTAACCTTACCGAAGACAAACCCCTATACCAAAGGCTGTCGGAATTAAAGAAAAAGTTTAGGGATTGGCAGCCGGCAAATGAAAAGGTAATTGTTCAAAACCGTGCCGGTGCAGACTCTTTACTTCGTTTACTGCAAACTCAGAAATATCTTAATATTATCAAAGCAAATAAAGTAATGCAGATTGAACCTCGTTTCGAGATGGATTACGTTAAAGCTTTTGATAGGATGTCCGACGGATATTTAGCTGATTTGAAGCAATATTTCCGGGATAACTATACTGATGTGGAGTTCGTTGAAATATTTCAGTTTTATGCGACACCAGTTGGAAAGAAAGTTATAGTTAGTACAGGACCGCTTATAGCGGCTACAATTAAAGCTGATCATGAGTTTGTTGATAACGTTTTCAGGATACATAAAGATATTAATTTCGGGAAATTCCAGCGGGAATATTTCCGTGAAAATAAAGAATGATGATAACCCGTGCACCGTCCCGGGTTTTGTTTTTATAGTGTCAGCCTTGCCAGGTAATCATAATGTTCGCCCTCCATTACAAGTTCACAGTTGAATCCGTTAGAGTGTGCGGCATTCTGTAAGGTGTTGTAGTCAATGTACAGCCAGTCAAAGGTGTCTTCCACCTCACCTTTATATTTTACGGTAAAGGTCACCTCGCCATAGTAGTCGGCATCCGAAGGGATCCACTTGCCGCCGTCCTCATCTTCATCGAACATATAGATGATGTCGGACGAATCGATAAGGATCTGCCCGCCTTCGTTCAGCAGCGATTTTAGTTTTTCAAGGTAGGTGGTGATGTTCTTCAGTTTCCCGAATATCCCGGTGCCGTTCATCAGGAGGATTATGGTGTCGAACTTCTCATTTTCCAGTTCGAGTACGTTTACGCACACGGCATTTTTTACCCCGCGCAGTTGGCAGGCCGCAATGGCATTCGCCGAAATATCGATTGCCATCACCTCAAGCCCCTTTTGCAGGAAAAGGGCGTGGCTCCCGGCGCCGCAACCCACATCCAGTACACGCCCTTTGGCCATCATCAGGGCTTTCTGCTCTATTTTGGGCATATCCTTATATTCCCTGAACAGGTAGGCTATGCTCATTTCATCCTCTTCGGATATGGAAGTTTCGGTAATGAGGTCTTCCGGTGCATTGCCGGTCTGGTAGTCTAATATGGCTTTCCCGAAAAGGTCTTTCATTTTTTCATACTTTTGCCACAGAACGATAATGACTGCGGAATGGAGGATTTTTTAAAGCAGCTTCCTAAGCTTGCCAAAGATAAGCATAACGAGAATAAAAAGTTTTTCGATAAGCTTAAAAAGAAAACACCCAAAAACCTGGATTATGTAATGCAGGAGCTGCACGACAGGGAGTTTAAGAAAGACTACTGCCTTGACTGTGCCAATTGCTGCAAGACCACCGGGCCGCTTTTTACCCTGGCCGATATCGAGCGCATCGCAAAGCACCTTCGCCTGAAGCCCCAGCAGTTCATAGACAAGTACCTGCGCATCGATGAGGACAACGACTACGTACTGCAAAGCGTGCCGTGTACTTTCCTCGACAGCGAGAACTACTGCCTTATATACGACGTTCGTCCCAAAGCCTGCCGCGAGTTCCCCCACACCGACAGGAAAAAATTCCAGCAGATCGCCAGCCTCACCATGAAGAATGTGGCGATATGCCCCGCGGCATATAACATTGTAGAGGAAATGAAAAAGAAGATAACCGTATGAAAATCTACCGTTCCAAAATCGACCTTTGGCTCTTCCTCCTTATTTTTGGAATCTTGGGTGGCATCCTTATTGAGAGTATACTAGTGCGGGAGTGGCTCGTATTGGCAATAATCCTGCCTGTAATAATTTTCATCGCATTGCTCATGTACTCACTCCGGTACATCATCGATGGCGATGTACTCGAAATACGCACCGGCATTTTGGGCAAAACCAAAATTCCCATTTCAGGCATAAAGTCGGTAGAGAAGACCCGTAATCCCCTGAGTGCTCCTGCCATGTCCCTTAAACGACTGGAGATTATGTATGGCAAATATGACTTTGCGCTCATTTCACCCACAGACCGCGATGCCTTCATCAACGACCTGCTCGAAATAAATCCCGGAATACAGGTTAAATTTTAATTGCGTCGTAAAATTAAATTGCTTTTTTTAATAGTTTTACTGCCCATAAGGGTTCTTGATGTGCCCGCTGTTAACTGCTAATACTATGAAACTTTTACGCAACATACTTATCATCGCAGTCTTTTCCATGGGACTTTCGGCACTTTTCTATTATAAAAATAATGACGTGGTAAAAACCGCTTCGTGGGCCGACGAGATTGGGGAGATCGCCACGGTAGGAGTGTTTATCTTTATCTTCACATTCGTATTGTACCTTATTGCGCGTACGGTAATGAAAGGTGCAAAAGCCGTAACAAAGAAAAAGCCTTCCGATCCGGAAGGCCCTAAAGTTTAAGCGGCAAGCTCTTCGGTGGCGTGCTGTTTCAGTTCGCCCACAAAGCTCTCGATGCTGTGGATCTTGTCTTCCACATATTCCAGTAATCCTTCAATCTTATCCCTAAGGCTCTCAAAGAAGGCAATGATATCGTCAACATAGCCTTTTGCCCTTTCAATCAGGCCAAGGATCATCTCGATAAAGTCGTTTATTTTTTCTGTAATATTCATGGCGGTATGTTTTAAGATTAATACAACTGAAAATTACGAAACGCTATCGGTATGCGGAAACACTTTGTAAAAACATTATGATTTTGACTGTGGTTTTGGAACGCGGATTGGGCGGATTATGCAAATTTCTCTCAGCCTAAAGAATTTCCTATTCCTGAAAATATACGATCATTAGCAAGGTGAAAATACCTTAGCGAATTGTTTGCAAAATCCGTCAAATCCGCGTCATCCGCGTTCCTTTTTCCTATCTGTAAATCAAATACTTCTTCCTTACCTTCTTAAACTCGGTAAGCCCCTCCTTCCAGGTGTCGCGAATCTCCGACTCGGTCATGCCGCTTTCAATTTGCCTGCGCAGCGTTTCCGTTCCGGCGAGCTTGGTAAAGAACGAGGTAAAGAAAACCGATTTGTCCTTGGTCTCTTCGTAGGCTTTCAGCAGCCATTTCAGTTCCAGTCTTTTCACTTTGGGTACGTTGCTCAGGTCTTCGCCATAGCAAAGTTTCCCTTTTTGTGGCGGTTCCTTGGCGCCCTCGTTAGGCATGGGCGTAAAGCTGAACCCGGTATCAGGGAGGTCGGGCGAGCCGTATATCTGGAATTGCTTGTCGGTGCCGCGGCCCAGGCTCACATTGGTGCCTTCAAAAAAGCACAGGCTGGCATACAGGTTGATAGCCTTGTCGTTCGGCAGGTTGGGTGAGGGTTTTACCGGCAGGTGGTAAAACATATTCCTGCGGTAATTGAGGCAGGGGATTACGGTCAGCTCGCACTGCACGCTGTCCTTGAGCCACTTTTCGCCGTTAATCATTTTGCCGTATTCGCCAATGGTCATGCCGTGCAGCACAGGTATGGTATGCATCCCTATGAAACTTGAATTTTCCTTTTCGAGTATCGGCCCGTCGACAATGGCACCGTTTGGGTTTGGGCGGTCGAATACAACCAGCGGCAGGTTCTTTTCGGCACAGGCCTCCATAATGTAGTGCAGCGATGATATGTAGGTGTAAAAGCGCGCGCCGACGTCCTGAAGGTCGAATACCAGTATGTCAATTCCGTCCAACTGCTCCGGCTTTGGCTTTTTATTATCGCCATACAGCGAGATGATAGGCAATCCCGTTCGGGTGTCCTTCCCGTCCTTTATCAGTTCTCCCGCATCGGCCTTACCGCGAAAGCCATGTTCCGGGGCATATATCTTTTGCAGGTTCACTTTCTTCTCTAAAAGAAAATCAACGATGCTAACGGTGTCTTTCTCGTGGCTCACCCAGGATCCTCCGTCTTTCTCTACATAAACATCTTTAAGGTAGGTGATGATCCCGGTCTGGTTGGTTACCACGCCCACGCGCTTGCCCTCCAGCAGGGGGAGGTAGGCATCAAAATTATCAGCGCCGGTTACAATCTCTTTTCTGTCATTTTTTGAAGCCAGGGAAACATGTTTGCTATTCGGTTCTCCAATTGCGGGCGGGGTAGTGGTTGGGCGAATCGATTTTCCGCACGCAACCATAAATAGTATTGAGAATAAAACTGTACTTTTGAAAAACGAATTATATACCATACCCGTTTGAATTTAGAATATTTCATAGCCCGGAGGCTGGTTTCTGCAAAAAGCCATAAAAGTAGTATATCTGCGCCAATTATAAAAATCGCCATCATTGCCATTGCCATTGGTATTACCATGATGGTGGTCGCGGTGGCCACGGGACGCGGGCTTCAGGACAAGATACGCGAAAAGGTGTCGGCGTTCAACGGGCACGTAATCATTTCTGCTTTCGATGACAACCAGTCTGAGGTCAGCGTAGAGCCGCTCTCCATAAAGCAGGATTTCTACCCGAAGTTCAATGGGGTAGAGGGAATAGAGCACATACAGGCGGTGGCGTCCAAGGCAGGCATCATACGTACGGAGAAGGCATTCGACGGTATTGTCTTCAAAGGTGTGGGCAGGGAATACAAATGGGACATACTCGATGAGTACATCATCGACGGTAAAAAGCCCAACCTCAATGCTGCGCTCAATAATGAGGTCATTTTATCGGAATATTTAGCGAACCGGCTCGAGCTGAAAGTGGGCGATGAGTTCAATACCTACTTTATGAAGGAGGGGGGCAACGGCATACCCAACCTGAGGCGCTTTAAGCTGGTGGGTATCTACAACTCAGGCTTCCAGGAATTTGATGCCGTATATGTGATAGGCGACATCCGGCATGTGCAGCGTATTAATAAATGGCGTAACGGCGAGGTAGGTTCCTTCGAGGTCTTCATTGACGATTTCGACGAGATTGACCAAAAGGGAAGGGAAATCCACGATGCGGTCCCGCCAACCCTTGAGGCACGTACCATCAGGCAGAAATACTACAATATCTTCGAGTGGCTCACCCTGTTCGATGTCAATATCATGGTCATCATCATCATTATGGTGGTGGTTGCAACCATCAACATGGTGGTGGCGCTGCTGGTGCTCATACTGGAGCGCACCCAAATGGTGGGCATGCTCAAGGCGCTCGGGGCGAACAACTGGAGCGTACGCAAGATATTCCTGTACAACGCGGCCTACCTTATTGTAAAAGGTTTGCTTTGGGGCAACGGCATCAGCCTTGGCCTTATCCTTATCCAGAAGTACTTTGGCGTCATCACCCTTCCGCCCGAAAATTATTACGTAAGTGTGGCTCCGGTAACCATTGATGTGCCGGCTATACTCCTTATTAATATAGGTACGATAGTAGTGTGCGTTACGCTGCTGCTCATACCGTCCTATATCATCACCAAAATCTCACCTGTAAAGGCATTGCGCTTCGACTAAATGGGCATATGGATCTTTTCAGGGGAGAAAAGTGAAAAACCTTTCCGCATCTTTGTGTCTTAGCGCATAGCGACCTTTCCAAAACAAAAAAAGCAGCCTATAACGCTGCTTCCTTCTTTAATATTGTACGGCTTACTTGTTCGGTTTGATCAGCAGCGCATACGGATATTTTTTCCTGATGACCGCAAGGCTTTTTTCTGCTTCAAAACGTGTCTTGAAATTACCTACCCACACCTTATATGTAGGGCTTTCAAACACGATGGTGCCATCAAGGGTCTTAAATTCTTTTTTAAAGTCCGAAAGTGTTTTGCGGGCCTTGTTATTGTCTCCGTAGAAGATTTGGATCTTATACTTCTCATTTACAGTGATTGACGCATTCATCCTGCGTTTTTCGGCTAAAAGCTGCTCAAATTTGCTGTCCTGCACAACGGTTACCGTTCCTTCTTGTGAGTAGGTTTTTTCTGTAGCGATAAAAAGAGAAACCGTTCCTAAAATTAATGTCCCTGTCTTTAAAATTCTCATAATGAAGTGTCTTTAGTACAAATGTACGACATAATGCATTATTTGTACAATTTGCATTTATTTAGAATTGTTATAAATTGTGCATTAAGATTTATTTAAGGTTTGAGAATAACTCCTAAGTCGTATTTTTGTGGGAGTTTTTGAAAAAGCATAGTTATCCGTAATTATGTACTGAAAAAACTGTACCAATTTTAGTCGATAATCATTTTTAATATGAAAAAAGTGGGTAACCATACTTCGTTTTCAAGAATTTTATTGTTCTTCCTGGCGTTATCGCTCACCATCCCTTTTACATCTTTTGCGCAGGAAACTGCGGCTCCCGCGGCTCCGGCCACCGAAGCTGATGCTTCCGCGGCACCTGCTGCAGGAGCTGGCGACCCTGTAAAAGGAAAGGAGCTTTTTAATAGCCTGTGTGCTGCATGCCACAAGCTTGATGCCAAATCGACAGGCCCTGCCCTTCGTGGCGTGGCAGATAAGCATGACCGTGCATGGCTCTACAAGTGGATCCATAACAGCAGCGAGCTTATTAAGTCGGGAGACCCTGTGGCGGTAAAGCTGTTTGCAGAGAACAACAACTCGGTAATGACACCATTCCCGCAATTGAGCGAGGGTGATATCGATAATATTTTGGCATATACGTCTGAAGAGGCTGCTACGCCACCGCCACCGCCTTCAGGGCCGACTGTTGCGGCAGGAGGAGGTTCTTCAAATACTCTCATCCTTGGTGCTTTGGTGTTGGTACTTGTAGTGCTTATCGTAATGCTTGTTTTGGTGAACAGGACCCTCAGGAGGGTAGCTGCTGCCAACGGTGTTGTGGTGGTTGCCGAGCAACGCACTTCGATCTGGAAAGCGTATGTGAAAAACCAGTTCCTTGTGCTGGTTACTGCAATATTGCTGCTTTTGGCATCTTCATACTTCGTGTATGGCTACCTGATGCAGATTGGCGTTGACCAGGGCTATGAGCCGGTTCAGCCGATCCACTTCTCCCACAAAATCCACGCCGGCGATAACGACATCGATTGTAAGTACTGCCACTCTTCTGCAAGGGTAAGCAAGGCTTCTGGCATACCATCCCTAAATGTATGTATGAACTGTCACAAGAACATCAATGAGTTTGTGGGTGATAAAGACTCGACCTATGTAGACCATTCAAAAGAATTCTACACCGGTGAAATCAAGAAGCTTTATGATGCTGTAGGCTGGGATGCTGCAGCTCAAAAATATACCGGAAAACAAAAGCCTGTTAAATGGGTTAGGGTGCACAACCTTCCGGATTTCGTTTACTTCAACCACTCACAGCACGTTTCTGTGGCAGGTGTTGAGTGCCAGACATGCCACGGCCCTGTTGAGACCATGGAGGTTATGAGGCAGCATGCGCCGCTTACAATGGGCTGGTGTGTGAACTGTCACCGCGAGACCGATGTTAAGGTGGAAGGCAACGAATACTACACCAAGATCCACGATGAGCTTGCTAAGAAATATGGCAAGCAAAAGCTTACCGCGGCTGACATGGGCGGTACCGAGTGTGGAAAATGTCACTATTAATCAATCTATAAGAAGCTAAATATCTGTATATAACATGGCATCAAACAAAAAATACTGGCAAAGTGTTGAAGAGCTCAATGAAAACAGCTCTATTGTTGAGACGCTAAGAAACAATGAGTTTGTTGAGGAGATCCCTACTGATGAGTTCCTTGGTAATAAAGAGGCGCTCGAAACTTCATCAACAAGCCGTCGTGACTTTTTGAAATATGTTGGGTTTACCACTGCTGCTGCATCGCTTGCGGCATGTGAGGGCCCGGTTATCAAATCAATCCCTTATGTAGTCCAGCCGGAAGAAATCATCCCGGGCGTTGCCGATTATTACGCAACAACAATCGCTGATGGTTTCGATTTCGCAAACATACTGATCAAAACCCGTGAGGGCCGTCCTATAAAAGTAGAGAATAATACGCTTCCGGGTGCTAAATTTACTGCCAACGGAAGGGTGTATGCTTCGGTGCTTTCGCTTTATGACAGCATGAGGCTGAAAGAACCGATGATTGCTGAAAAGCCTGCTACATGGGAAGCGGTTGATGCCAAAGTTAAAGAAGCGCTTTCGCAGGCAGCTGCGGGCGGCGGGCAGGTAGTGGTGCTTACAGGTACTACGGCCAGTCCTTCTACAGATAAGCTTATTGCTGAGTTCGGTGCCAAATACCCGGGCTTTAAGCACGTTGTTTACGATGCTGTATCTTCTTCTGAAGCGCTTGATGCCTTCCAGATGGTGTATGGTGAGAGGGCGCTTGCGGACTATGATTTCGCAAACGCTGATGTTATCGTTTCTGTGGGTGCCGATTTCCTTGGTGACTGGCAGGGTGGTAACTACGATGGCGGTTATACAAAAAGCCGCATCCCTTCAAAAGGTAAAATGTCAAGGCATATCCAGATCGAGGCGAATATGTCTCTGGCTGGTGCTAACGCCGACAAGCGTATCCCGCTTACGGTTACTGAGCAGAAATACGCCCTTGTTAAAATATACAATGCCGTTACAGGTGCTAATGTAAGTGTGCCTGCCATCGGTAATGCTGCTTACGAAAAAGCAGTTAACGCTGCTGCTGCTGAGCTTAAGGCTAAAGGTTCAAGAGGTGTTTTCGTAACAGGCCTTGATGATGTTAACGCGCAGCTTCTTGCCATAGCTATCAATAATGCGCTGGCATCGGAAGCTTTCAGGCCCGGTGCTGCCCGCCTTACCCGTAAGGGTGATGCCAAAGCGGTTGCCCAGCTTGTAAACGATATGAAGGCAGGTAAGGTGCACACGCTTATCATGAGCAATGTAAACCCTGTGTACACGCTGCCTAACAGCGCTGACTTTGTTGAGGGGCTTAAAAAAGTAAAACTTTCGGTTGCATTTGCCCTTAAGGCTGATGAAACCGCTTCTAAATCAAATATTGCTGCTGCTGCACCTCATTACCTTGAATCATGGGGAGATGTAAGCATCGCAAAAGGCAACTACGCCATTACACAGCCTACCATCCGCCCGCTGTTCAAAACGAAACAGTTGCAGGATGCGCTATTGGCATGGTCGGGCAGTTCGCAGACTTTCTATGACTACGTGAGGGCTGCTGCCCCTGCATGGTCGGCCGGTAAGTCATGGAACCAGCTTGTGCATGATGGCCTTGCTGTTACCGAAGTTCCGGCAGCTGCTGCAGGTGCAGGCGCTGACTACAATGGTGCGGCATCGAAACTTTCTGCTGCCAAAAAAGGAAGCGGCCTTGAACTTGTACTTTACACTAAAACCGGTATGGGCGATGGCCAACAGGCCAATAACCCATGGCTTCAGGAGTTCCCGGACCCTATTACAAGGGTATCGTGGGATAACTATATCACAGTTTCCAAAGCGGATGCCGAAGCGCTTGGCCTTGAAAACTGGAACGTAGCCAACGGCGGCTTGAACGGTAGCGTTGTTACCGTGAAACTTGGCAACAAAGAGCTTAAGGATGTGCCGGTAATCATCCAGCCGGGCCAGGCTAAAGGATCTGTGGGTCTGTCCCTCGGATACGGCCGCCAGGCAGCAATGCAAAAAGAAATGCAGGTAGGCGTAAACGCTTACACACTATATAATAACTTCAGCTCTTTCCAGAATGTAACTTTGGAGAAGCAGGGCGGCGAGCATGAGTTTGCCTGCGTACAGCTTCAGAAGACACTGATGGGTAGGGGCGACATCGTTAAGGAAACTACCCTTAAGGATTTCAATGCCAAAGATGCTTCAGAGTGGAACATCATGCCGGTGGTATCCTTCAACCACGAAGAGGTTCCTGCTGCGTCAATCGACCTTTGGGAATCATTCGACAGGACTACGGGCCACCACTTTAACCTTTCTATCGACCTTAATGCCTGTACAGGCTGTGGCGCTTGCGTTATCGCATGTCACGCTGAGAACAACGTACCGGTAGTAGGGAAGTCGGAAATCAGGAGGAGCCGCGATATGCACTGGCTGCGTATCGACAGGTACTACTCGCACGAAGAGACTTTCGCGGGCGACGTTACGCTTAAGGAAGGTACTTCAGGTTTGTTCGATTCGGTTTCTACATTCAACGCAATGGAAGACCCTGCGGAAAACCCGCAAGTTGTATTCCAGCCGGTAATGTGCCAGCACTGTAACCACGCTCCTTGTGAGACCGTATGTCCGGTAGCTGCAACATCGCACGGACGCCAGGGGCAGAACCACATGGCTTACAACCGTTGTGTGGGTACGCGTTACTGCGCTAACAACTGTCCGTACAAAGTGCGCCGTTTCAACTGGTTCCTTTATAACAAGAATAACGAGTTCGACTACCATATGAACAATGACCTTGGCCGTATGGTGCTTAACCCTGATGTGAACGTTCGTTCAAGGGGTGTTATGGAGAAATGTTCTTTCTGTATCCAGATGACTCAGGCCACCATCCTTAAAGCTAAGAGGGAGGGCCGTCCGGTTGATAAGAATGAATTCTACACGGCTTGTTCTGAAGCGTGCGGTACCGGGGCAATGGTATTCGGCGACGTGAACAACCAGGAAGACCCGATCGTGGCGCTTAAGGAAGGTGACAGGGCTTACCACCTTTTGAGCCAGATTGGCACCAAGCCAAATGTGTTCTACCATGTTAAAGTGAGGAATACATAGTTAGAAGAAATATTAATAAGAAACAAGATAAAGGATTATGTCGTCTCATTACGAAGCACCCATTAGAAAACCTTTAATTATAGGTGACAAAAATTATCACGATGTAACAGTTGATGTTGCAAGGCCGGTGGAAGGCAGGGCCAACAAGCAATGGTGGATTGCATTCTCCATTGCGCTTGCCGCTTTCCTTTGGGGTGTTGGTTGCGTTGCTTATACAGTTGGAACCGGTATCGGTACATGGGGTTCAAATAAAACAATCGGCTGGGCCTGGGACATCACCAACTTCGTTTGGTGGGTAGGTATCGGCCACGCCGGAACGCTTATCTCGGCGGTACTTCTTTTGTTCCGTCAAAAGTGGAGGATGGCGATCAACCGTTCTGCGGAAGCGATGACCATCTTCTCGGTAATCCAGGCTGCAATGTTCCCGGTATTCCACATGGGCCGTCCGTGGTTAGCATACTGGGTGATGCCAATCCCGAACCAGTTCGGTTCGCTTTGGGTTAACTTCAACTCGCCGCTTCTTTGGGACGTATTTGCGATCTCTACCTACCTTTCGGTATCATTGGTTTTCTGGTGGACAGGACTTCTTCCTGACTTTGCGATGCTTCGCGACAGGGCCATTACACCTTTTACAAAAAGAGTTTATTCAATTGTAAGTTTCGGATGGAGCGGCCGTGCTAAAGACTGGCAGCGCTTTGAGGAAGTATCACTGGTACTTGCCGGACTTGCAACACCACTTGTACTTTCTGTACACACCATTGTATCCTTTGACTTTGCCACGTCGGTAATCCCGGGCTGGCACACCACGATCCTTCCTCCATACTTCGTTGCGGGTGCGATCTTCTCCGGATTCGCGATGGTAAACACCCTCCTTATCATCATGAGGAAGGTATCCAACCTTGAAGCATACATCACCATCCAGCATATCGAGCTGATGAACATCATCATCATGATCACGGGTTCGATAGTAGGTATCGCTTACATCACCGAACTTTTTGTGGCCTGGTACTCGGGAGTTGAATATGAGCAGTATGCCTTCCTTAACAGGGCTACAGGTCCTTACTGGTGGTCATACGCGCTGATGATGACGTGCAACGTGATTTCTCCGCAGGTAATGTGGTTCAAAAAGATCAGGACGAGCATCTATGTATCATTCGTAATTTCTATCGTGGTAAACATCGGTATGTGGTTCGAGCGTTTCGTAATCATCGTTACATCGCTGCACAGGGACTACCTTCCGTCATCATGGACGATGTTCCAACCAACATTCGTTGATGCGGGCTTCTTCATCGGTACCATAGGCTTCTTCTTCGTATTGTTCCTTCTTTACTCAAGGAGCTTCCCTGTAATCGCACAGGCAGAGGTGAAGTCGATCATGAAGACATCGAGCGAAACTTACAAAAAGAAATGGGCTTCAGAAGGCCACGGACACGACAATCATTCACATTCAGAAAATAACCATCACTAAGAACCATGAGTAATAAAGTTATACATGTATTGTACAATGATGATGATATCCTGATGGATGCAGTAAAGAAGACACGCGCTGCGCATCATCACATTGAAGAGATCTATACGCCTTTCCCGGTTCACGGGCTTGACAAGGCCATGGGCCTGGCACCTACAAGGTTAGCTATATGCGCATTCTTATATGGTTTGGTTGGGCTTTCGGTAGCTACATCCATGATGTGGTTCATCATGATCCAGGACTGGCCTCAGGATATTGGCGGTAAGCCAAGCTTCAGCTACATCCAGAATATGCCGGCATTTGTACCGGTAATGTTTGAGATGACGGTATTCTTCGCGGCCCACTTGATGGTGATTACCTTCTACATGAGGAGTAAATTATGGCCTTTTAAAGATGCGGAAAACCCGGATGTAAGGACTACTGATGACCACTTCCTTATGGAGGTTGCCGTTCACGGCGATGTAGACCAGATGGTTTCTTTTTTTGAGGGAACGCATGCTGTGGAAGTGAAAGTAATAGAAAAGCATTAAGAGAAAGTATGAAAGCGATATATAAAATAGCATTACTTGCAGTAGCATCGGCATCGCTTACTGCCTGCTTTGACAAATCGGCACCCAACTACCAGTACATGCCGAACATGTATGAAGCTGTACCTTACGAAACCTATTCGGAGCATGCAGTATTTCCTAACGGGAAAGAGGGCCAGATGCCTGCCAAAGGTTCTATACCGAGGGGATTTGTACCTTATGAGATACCTAATACAACAGAAGGATATGAGGCTTCCAAAGCTAACCCTTCACCGCTTGATTCTGTAGGCTTTGATGCGCCAAGGGCAGAGCAGCTATTCACGATATACTGCGCCATTTGCCATGGTGACAAAGGTGACGGAAAAGGAAATCTTCCTAAAAGGGAAAAATTCCTGGGCGTACCTAGCTATAAAGACAGGGTTATCACAGAAGGAAGCGTATTCCACGTAGAGACGTACGGACTTAACGCCATGGGATCGCACGCCAACCAGCTTACGCAGGAAGAGCGTTGGCAGGTGGCCCGCCACGTGATGAACCTTAAGAGCCAATTATAATTGTAGAACACTGAAAGCATAAAGTATGTACACATTTTCAAGTAGATTAAAAACTTTTGCATTTGTCCTGATGGTACTGGGTATCCTGGGGATAGGCTATAGTTTTTTCACTGCACCAAAGACAATTGAAGACGTAGAGAAAATTGTTGCGGAAGAGCAAGCCCACGGCCACCATGGTGATGCCCACGCCGCTCCTGCGCACGATGCCCACGGTTCTGCAAAAGAAGAGCACAACGCAGAAGCACACGCTGCACCGGCCGAAAAACCTGCCGATACTGCACACGCTGTTGCTGTTGACTCTGCACATAAAACAACAGATTCTGTTCACGCAGAGGCTGTAGTTGCTGCCGGCCACGAAGGACATGATCACGATGCTCATGAAGGCCACGAAGCACACGCTGAAGCTGCACACGGCCATGACGATGCGCATGCCGCACATGATGAGCACCACAAACACATGGAGCACATGCTGCACCAGTTACAGAACAAACCATGGTCGGCTGTATATGTTGCCGCGCTGTTCTGCATGCTGATCTCGCTTGGCGCGCTTGCATTCTATGCCATACAAAACGCCGCTTCGGCAGGCTGGTCACCGGTATTGTTCAGGGTTATGGAAGCTATTTCGGCTTACCTTGTACCGGGTGCCATCATCGTATACGTACTTTTAGTATTGGGAGCGCTTGACATGCACCACATCTTCATCTGGATGGATGAGAAAGTTGTAGCTCATGACCACCTTATACAAGCTAAATCAGGATACCTGAATAAAACATTCTTCCTTATCAGGGCTGCCCTTTTCATGGGTGGATGGATATTGTACCGCCAGTATGCAAGGAAAAATTCCCTTGCCCAGGATGAGTCGAACGACAACAGCTACTACAAGAAAAACTTCAAGGCATCTGCCGGGTTCCTTGTATTCTTCATCGTAACCGAATCAATCATGTCCTGGGACTGGATCATGTCGGTTGACCCGCACTGGTACAGCACCCTGTTCGGATGGTATGTGTTTGCGAGCTTCTTCGTAAGCGGCATCACTACTATCGCCATGATCACGCTTTACCTTAAGTCAAAAGGTTACCTTGAATATGTAAATACAAGCCACATCCATGACCTTGCCAAGTTCATGTTCGGTATCAGCGTATTCTGGACATACCTTTGGTTCTCACAGTTCATGCTGATATGGTATGCCGACATACCGGAAGAGGTTACCTACTTTAAAACACGTATCGAGGATTACAACCTTCCGTTCTTCGGGATGGTAGCCATGAACTTTGTGTTCCCTGTGCTTATCCTTATCAATACCGATTTCAAACGCCTTTCATGGATCGTTGTTACCGCAGGTACTGTAATCCTTGCAGGCCACTATATTGACTTCTTCAACATGATCATGCCGGCTACCGTAGGCAACCAGTGGTTCATCGGTGCAGGCGAGATAGGTGCGATACTGTTCTTTATGGGCTTGTTCATATTCGTGGTGTTCACTGCGCTTACCAAGGCTCCGCTATTGGCAAAACGCAACCCGCTCATTGAGGAAAGCAAGCATTTTCATTATTAATATTTAAAGAAATAAACAGATGACTAGTTTATTGGTAATTATAGTTTTAGTTTTATTAGGCATTGCAATATGGCAGTTAACTAAAATATTTCAACTTACCCAGATCGGAGCGGCGAAGGCGTATGAGGACGGAATGTCTGAAGTAGCCACCGATAAGGATAATAATGTAAATGGCTACCTGATGTTTGCCTTTGTAGGCTTCATCTACATCGTAACGATTTTCTCATTGTGGAAATACGGCCACCTGGTATTGGGAACTCCTGCTTCTGAGCACGGCCCGCAGTACGATAACCTTATGGCTATCTCAATGGCGCTTATCTTCTTCGTACAGACGATAACGCAGTTCCTGTTGCACTACTTTGCCTTCAAATACAGGGGCAAGCAGGGTAAGACGGCGTTTTACTATGCCGATAACGACAAGCTGGAGTTCATCTGGACGATTATTCCGGTGATTGTTCTTGCAGGGCTTATCCTTTACGGGCTATATGCATGGACAAACATCATGTTCATCGATAAGGAAAAAGAAGATACAATTTTTGTAGAAGTATATGCCAAACAGTTCAGCTGGGAGGTTCGCTACGCCGGTAAAGACGGTATGCTTGGTAAAGCCAACGTACGCTACATCGAGGGTGTAAACACTACGGGTGTCGATATGTCTGACCCTAAATCATTCGACGACATCATGTCTACCGAGCTGCACCTTCCCAAAGGTAAGCAGGTGGTGTTCTACTTCCGTTCTCAGGATGTACTTCACTCAGCCTATATGCCGCACTTCCGCGCTCAAATGAACGTAGTGCCGGGTATGGTTACAGAGTTTGCCTTTGTGCCAACCATGACTACCGACGAAATGCGCCAGGATCCTGCCATTATGAATAAGGTAGCCAATATCAACGCGATCAGGTCTAAGAAAAGTGCCGAACTTGTTGCCGATGGTAAACCGGCACTTGACCCATACACTTTTGACTACCTGTTGCTGTGTAACAAAATATGCGGACAGTCGCACTACAACATGCAGATGAAAGTTGTGGTAGAGGACGAAGCCGACTTCAACAAATGGCTTGAAGGCAAAGAGTCGCTTGGTGTAGCTGTAAACAAATCTAAAGAGGATGCAGCTAAAGGTCAGGATACCAACGATACAAGGGGTGAAGGCGAAGCGCCTGCGGGAGAGAATGCTACACCATCACCAACAGATACTGTTGCAGTTATGCCCAAAGCAGTAGCACAGGTAACAAAAAAATAATTCTTTTTTAATATATTCAAATTAAAGAAATATGTCAGCAGAAGGACACGAAATACACGGCCACGACAATCACGGTCACCACGATGAGCACCACCACCACAAAGATACCTTCATAACGAAGTACATCTTTAGCATCGACCATAAGATGATTGCCAAGCAGTACCTTATCACTGGTATACTGATGGGAATCCTTGGTGTGGGTATGTCACTTTTATTCCGTATGCAGATCGCATGGCCGGAAGAATCGTTCAAGGTATTCGATATTTTCCTTGGCGAAAAATTTGCTCCGGGAGGCGTAATGCGCAACGATATCTACCTTGCGCTTGTAACCATACACGGAACCATCATGGTATTCTTTGTACTGACTGCAGGTTTGAGCGGTACATTCAGTAACCTCCTCATTCCGTTACAGATTGGTGCGCGCGATATGGCCTCTGGCTTCATGAACATGATCTCATACTGGCTGTTCTTCATTTCGACTATCGTAATGGTAATGTCATTGTTTGTTGAGGCGGGTCCCGCTTCAGCGGGATGGACGATCTATCCGCCGCTGAGCGCACTGCCGCAGGCTATACCGGGTTCAGGTGCCGGTATGACGCTTTGGCTGGTTTCGATGGCAATATTCATTGCATCGTCGCTAATGGGGTCGCTTAACTATGTGGTAACCGTTATCAACCTTCGTACAAAAGGTATGTCGATGACAAGGCTTCCACTTACTATTTGGGCGTTCTTCATCACTGCTGTAATCGGTATCATCTCATTCCCGGTACTTTTCTCAGCAGCGTTACTGCTAATATTCGACAGGAGCTTCGGTACATCCTTCTTCCTTTCCGATATCTTCATTGCCGGCGAGGTACTGCACTACCAGGGCGGTTCCCCGGTATTGTTTGAGCACCTTTTCTGGTTCCTTGGCCACCCTGAAGTGTACATCGTACTGCTTCCTGCCCTTGGTATCACATCTGAAATCATTGCGACCAACTCACGCAAGCCGATTTTCGGTTACCGTGCGATGATCGCCTCCATACTTGCCATCGCGTTCCTTTCAACTATCGTTTGGGGCCACCACATGTTCATCTCGGGTATGAACCCGTTCCTGGGCTCGGTGTTTACCTTCACAACGCTATTGATCGCGATACCGTCGGCAGTAAAAGCATTCAACTACATCACGACCCTTTGGAGGGGTAACCTGCAGCTTAACCCTGCTATGCTATTCTCCATCGGCCTTGTATCTACGTTCATCACAGGTGGTCTTACAGGTATCATCCTGGGTGACAGTACGCTGGATATCAACGTGCACGATACGTACTTCGTGGTAGCCCACTTCCACCTTGTAATGGGTATCTCTGCACTCTACGGCTTCTTTGCCGGTGTGTACCACTGGTTCCCTAAGATGTTCGGAAGGATGATGAACAAAAACCTTGGCTACATCCACTTTTGGGTAACGGCAGTATGTGCTTACGGCGTATTCTTCCCGATGCACTTTGTAGGTATGGCCGGCCTTCCGAGGCGTTACTATACCAACTCGGCGTTCCCGTTGTTCGATGACCTTGCGGACGTAAACGTACTGATCACCATGTTCGCCATTATAGGTGCCGCATTTCAGTTGGTGTTCCTTTGGAACTTCTTCTACAGCATCTTCCGTGGCAAGCGTGCACCGCAAAACCCATGGAGGTCGAACACCCTTGAGTGGACTACCCCTGTAGAGCACATGCACGGCAACTGGCCGGGCGAAATCCCGGAAGTATACAGGTGGCCTTATGACTACAGCAAGCCGGGCCATGACGAAGACTTCGTTCCGCAAACCGTTCCGTACAAGGAGGGCGAGGAGCAGCTTCACCATTAGGATTCAATCTTACTCAATTATACAAGGCGGCAGGTTTTTACCTGCCGCTTTTTTTGTGTCTCGTTTTCATACACCGAGGGCGTTGCCAATGGCTAAGAGGTTTGCTCCTTTCAGGGTCACATAACCGTATGAGTGCAGCTCTTCCCCTCCCCTGGAGGGGTGCCCGGCGGGCGGGGTGGTTGAAACCTTGCATCGACGGCAGGAGGAATCCCTTCATGTTTCCGGTAACTTGAGATTTCTCACTCCGCAGGCTTCGTTCGAAATGGAAGTGAGTGTTTCATGAGGTTTCGGTGTTCCATTCCGACGGCAGGAGGAATCTCTATTTTATGGATGTTAATTGAGATTTCTCACTCCGCAGGCTGCGTTCGAAATGGAAGAACGTGTTTCATTGGGCACGTTCTTCCCCCTCCCCGGTGGGCGGGGTTCAAAGCCCTCCAAAAAACCTCCTGCCACACCCTCTTCTAAACAAAACCCGCCACGACTTTCATCATGACGGGTTTTATTCAGGTTGCTAATTTTCCACTAATGAGGGATATTTACCCTTGGGGTTAGGAGGCTGGTTTTGGCTTTGTCAAATAATACACCGGAATCCCGGCCAGCATGATGGCAACACCCCAGCCGCAGGTTTCGGGCTTGTCCTTGAGCAACATGATGCAGAAGGCAGCTGCAAGGATGATGTACAATGCAGGGATCACAGGGTAGCCAAACGCTTTGTACGGCCTTTCGGCATCGGGCATTTTGCGTCTCAGGATAAAGATGCCGGCAATGGTCAGGATGTAGAAGATGACCACGATGATCATGACATAATCCAGCAGGTCGCCATACTGCCCGCTCAGGCACAGGGCGGAGGCCCAGATGCACTGGAACCACAATCCCCATCCCGGAACGCTGGCCTTGTTCAGGTCGGCCGCCTTTTTGAAGAACAGCCCGTCCTTCGCCATGGTATAGTACACCCTGGCCCCTGCCATGATGAGGCCGTTGTTGCACCCAAAGGTCGAAATCATGATCATGACGGCAATGATATACGTTCCGGTACTGCCAAAGATAGGCTGCGCCGCGGCTATAGCCACACGCTCCTGGTCGGCAAAGGCAATGCCTTCCAATGGCAATACAGCCAGGTACATGATGTTGGCGAGTATGTAAATCACGGTTACAATGAGCGTTCCGTAGAAGAGGCTCAGCCCCACATTGCGGTGCGGGTCTTTGATCTCGCCGGATATGAAGGTCACGCCGTTCCACGCATCGCTGGAAAACAGGGACCCTACCATCGATGCCGCAATGGCCGACATCAATACCCCGCCACCAATGGCTGTCCAGGTTTCCGACTCTTTGCTCCATTGCCGTGCCGTCCAGGCATCGGCCCAGTTGGCATCCCATATATCGGAATTAAAGGCCAGGGCAAAGCCAAAAACCACTAATCCTGCCAACGAAGCGATCTTGGTAATGGTAAATACGGTTTGGATGTACTTGCCGTTCTTCACCCCGCGGCTGTTGATGAAGGTAAGGATGATTATGGTCGCTATCGATACCAGCTGTGCGGCATTGAGCTTAAACCCGCCAATTTCATAGAGTATGTTCTCCGGCCCGAGGGGAGGGTACAGGTAGGCGGCAAACTTCCCGAAGGCCACACCCACCGCGGCAATGGTGCCGGTCTGGATGACGGCAAAAAAGCTCCATCCGTACAGGAACGCAATGAGCTTGTTGTAGGCTTCTTTCAGGTAAACATACTGTCCGCCCGCCTTGGGGAACATGGCGCTCAGCTCGCCATAGCTCACGGCGGCGATCATGGTCATAATGCCCGAAAGCACCCAAATGAGGATGAGCCAGCCCGCGCTGCCTACCTGCTGCACCATTCCGGCGCTAACGATGAAGATGCCCGACCCGATCATTGAGCCGACCACGAGCATGGTGCCGTCGAGCAGGCCGAGTTCGCGTTTTAAGTGTTTGTTGTCGTGTTCGTTTTCCATTTTGGTATTTGGTTTGGTGCCTAAAGATATTTAAAAAAGCTTTCGGTTAACGCAAATGCCCTATAATTGCTATTTTTACCACTATGCTACGAATGAAAACTATCCCTGCAATCTGCCTGCTGCTGTTTTGCCTTACTGCCGTGGGCCAGCAAAAAATAAAAGTGCACCTCATTGCCACCTACCATATGGGCGGCACGACCGATGCCCTGAAAGTCGACGGCACCAAAGACAATATCCTCGGCCCCGAACGCCAAAAGCAGCTCAGCGCCCTTTTGGACATCCTCCAAAAGAAAGACGTTGAGAAAATTTATGTAGAGAATACTCCCGACAAGCAAAAATTTTGGGACAGCATCTATACCGCTTACTACACCAAAAAACCGGTCACGCTCCGCAACGAGATTTTCCAGATAGGGGTGAAGCTTGCCCAGCGGCTCAACATCCGCGGCGGCGTAAAGTGCATCGACTGGGCGTATGACGGGAGCCGTAAGCCCGGCGACAGGCTCTTTGCCGAATATTCCGCAAAGATGAACCGCCTGTGCGATTCATTGCAAATTGGCACGAACGACTTCACGGTATATGATAACATCGTCCTGAAACAGCTCAGCGAGTTTAATGGCAACATACCGAAACAGGATTTGGTAACCGTTTTCCGCAACCTGAATTCAAAAGAGTACCTCAATAAGTTCTACTATGGGAACGTGAGCACTTACCTCGACAGGAATACGGAAGGTACGGGTGCGTTTTGGACACAATATAACATGATGCGCAACGTGAACATCTATTCCAACATCATGCGCGACATCCTCGCCGACAGGCCGCAGAGCGTGCTCGTGCTCTACGGTGCCGGCCATGTCAAGGCGTTGCGGGACTTGTTCGAAGCGCATCCGCTTATCGAGGTAGTCATGTTTGAAGATTATTTTAAGGAGTAATTTTTGGGCGTGCCGGCTCCGTTCCTGCGCCGTCGCGCTATCGCCTTTATCTGCCTTCGTTCCTGCGGCAGGATACCGGCTCTATCGCTCACGCGGACGGTACGCATCACAGGCCTTCGACTTTAAGACTTTAAGACTTTAAGACTTTCGACTATTGTACTTTAAGCTTCCTTTACCATCTTCCTAACCAAATTCCCGTTACCTTTACAAAAAACCACCTGCTATGAAAAATAATAATAAAGACGGTTTTAAAGTCAATGAGTCAGGCAGCCAGTTTGAGCTGCACGTCGATGGCCATGTCGCCTTCATCGAATACTACCGCGAAGGCGAAAAGCTGTTCCTTACCCATACCGAAGCGCCGGAAGCCCTGCGTGGTAAAGGTGCTGCAGCAAAACTGGTACAAATGACCCTGCAATGCGCCAAAGACAACGGCTTTACGGTAATGCCGCTGTGCTCGTATGTGGCAAAATACGTCAACGACCATCCTGAATGGGCTGATATCCTTTCTGAAGGATACAGGATGTAGTAGCCGCAATTTCGTTTATCTTTGCTGTATGAATGAAAATCTTGACCCGACCAACACCCGTTTTGACGCTGAGGAGCTCGACCTTGAAAAGAAATTAAGGCCGCTCTCCTTTGACGATTTTACCGGACAGGACCAGGTGCTCGAAAACCTGCAGGTATTCGTGCAGGCAGCCAACATGCGCGGCGAGGCGCTGGACCATACGCTGTTCCACGGCCCTCCGGGATTGGGGAAAACCACCCTTGCCAATATCCTGGCCAATGAGCTGGGAGTGGGCATCAAGATCACGTCCGGGCCGGTACTCGACAAGCCGGGCGACCTTGCAGGATTGCTGACCAACCTCGAGGAACGCGACATCCTTTTCATAGACGAGATACATCGCCTGAGTCCCATTGTGGAGGAGTACCTCTATTCTGCCATGGAGGACTTCAGGATCGACATCATGATCGAATCGGGGCCAAACGCCCGTTCGGTGCAAATCAGCCTTAACCCCTTTACATTGGTAGGCGCCACTACCCGCTCCGGATTGCTGACTGCCCCTATGCGCGCGCGTTTCGGGATTTCCAGCCGCCTGCAATACTACACCACCGAACTGCTCACAACCATCGTGCAGCGCAGTTCCATGATATTAAAAATGCCCATCACCATGGAAGCCGCCATCGAGATCGCGGGCCGTAGCCGGGGTACCCCGCGTATTGCCAATGCACTGCTTCGCAGGGTGCGCGACTTTGCCCAGATAAAAGGCAACGGAAAGATCGATATTGAAATCTCTAAATTCGCACTCAAAGCGCTGCATGTAGATGCCCACGGCCTTGACGAAATGGATAATCGCATACTCAACACCATCATCGACAAGTTCAAGGGAGGCCCTGTGGGATTGTCCACTTTGGCGACTGCCGTATCGGAAAGCGGGGAGACCATTGAAGAGGTATACGAGCCATTCCTCATCCAGGAAGGGTTTATCATCCGCACGCCAAGGGGACGCGAGGTAACGGATAAGGCGTACAGGCATTTGGGTAAATACAAGCTTGGGCCGCAGGGTGGGTTGTTTGATTAATTATTTCAGATTTCAGATTGTAGATTTCAGATTGAGCTGCAGTCGTAAAAAATATTATTTTAGTAAAAGAAGAAATAATCGGTTATGACATCTGAGGAATTAAAGAACAGGACAAAACATTATTCATTATCGATAATAAATCTTGTAGAAAAGCTTCCTATTACCGCGGCTTCAAAAATTGTGGCCTATCAGATTGCAAAAAGCGGGACTTCTGTAGGAGCAAATTATAGGGCTGTGTGTCGTGCGAGAAGTGATAAAGAATTCATTGCAAAGATGGAAATTGTGCTTGAAGAAGCTGATGAAACTTTGTTTTGGCTGGAAATAATAAAGGAAAAGAACTGGATTGAAAAGGCTACTGTCGATTCTGTCTGGAAAGAAGGAAACGAACTTACGGCGATTTTCGTAAGTTCGTTAAAAACGGTAAAATCGAAAATATGAAAAACACCGTCCTCAATCTGAAATCTACAATCTGAAATCTGAAATCAAATACTCCGAATTCATAAAATCTGAAGCCAAACGCCTCGGTTTCATTTCGTGCGGAATTTCAAAAGCCGGTTTTTTAGAGGAGGAAGCTCCACGCCTCGAAAAATGGCTCAATGATGGCCGCCACGGCCAGATGCAGTATATGGAGAACTACTTCGACAAGCGCCTTGACCCAACCCTGCTCGTGGATGGCGCGAAAAGTGTGATATCGCTGCTGCTAAATTATTATCCCTCGGAAAAACAAACCGACGATACCTATAAAATTTCCAAGTACGCCTACGGGCAGGATTACCACTTTGTCATTAAGGAAAAGCTGAAGGAATTGCTGCACTCCATACAGTCGAATATCGGGGAAGTAGGGGGGAGGGCTTTTGTAGATTCTGCTCCGGTGCTCGACAAAGCCTGGGCGGCCAAAAGCGGCCTGGGGTGGATCGGGAAGAACAGCAACCTGCTCAGCAAACAGGTAGGTTCGTTCTTTTTCATTGCCGAACTGATTGTCGACATCGAACTGGACTACGACCATGCGGTCACCGACCATTGCGGAAGCTGTACCGCCTGCCTGGATGCCTGTCCAACCCAAGCGATTATTCAGCCCTATGTGGTAGACGGGAGCAAATGCATATCATACTTTACTATTGAATTGAAGGACAACCTGCCATCGGAAATGAAGGGCAAGTTTGATGACTGGGCTTTCGGGTGCGATGTGTGCCAGGACGTATGCCCGTGGAACCGCTTTTCCAAGCCGCACTCCGAACCGCTATTCAACCCGCATCCCGAACTGTTGTCCATGACCAAAAAGGACTGGGAGGAAATCACTGAAGATACCTTCAGGGCTGTATTTAAAAATTCCGCCGTAAAGCGCACCAAATACGATGGCCTCAGGCGAAATATTGAGTTTTTGAAGTAGTACCCAGTCTCAGTTTTCAGTCTCAGTCAGGAGACTCACTGAAAACTGCGACTGTGACTGAAAAACTTACAACGCTTCCCCTATCTTTTCAATCTGGTGGTTGTGCCTCATGGTGTGATAAACCACAAAGTGCACCATTTCGAGCTTTGTATTGCCTTCAAACGGATGGCCCTGGGGCAATGGAGCAACCTGGGTAAGGTCGGCTTGTTTGGCGGCTGGGATCATCTTATCCTTTACTTCGCGCAAAGAGGCAATGAGTTCGTCCTTATCATACTCCTTTTCTTCTGGCATGATAAAGTCGGGCGATTTCATTTTGGTATCAAAATCAAGGAAAAGGTTTTTAAGCTCAGCAGCCTTTTCTTCCGGGTTTCGGTCCACAGGCCCGGTAGGGGCAAGGAGCAGCCCGTCCATGCCGTTTTGCGATTTGAACAAATGCCTGCCCACCTGTGCGGCGGTCCAGCTTCCCTCAAAGGGAACGGTATTCAGGTCTTTCTCATTGAAAGAACCAAGCAGCGTGATGGTCTTACCCAATGCTGTTTCCAGTTGGGAAATGATTTCGTTATGCATAACTGTCGTTTTTTGATTGATTTTTAGTAGTATCCAGTCACAGTCACAGTTTTCAGTGAGCCTCGTGACATAGACTGCGACTGAAAACTGCGACTGAAGACTATTTGCTGTAATCCTGCGTGCTGAAGCTTATCATCCACTGGATGCCGAACTTGTCTAAAAAGCTCCCGAAGTAATCGCCCCAAAACATGTCGTCCATGGGCATGGTCACTTTTCCGCCTTCCGAAAGGCCGTTGAAAATACGGTCGGCTTCCTCGCGGCTGTCCATACTCACGCAAAGCGATACGCCGGTGCCGTGTACTGCCTGCTCCATAGATTTGGGTACATCGGTGCCCATGATAACACTGCTGCCGACAGGCAATGCAATGTGCATGATGCCTTTACGCTCCTCAGCAGGGATATCCTCGCAGCCGGGTGTGTCTTCAAACCGCATTACTGCGGCAAACTCGCCACCGATAACCGACTTGTAAAAATTGAATGCTTCCTCGGTATTGCCGTTGAAGTTCAGGTACGGATTAATGAATTTCATAGTCTTTTTATTTATGGTTTATTGTTTGTTCTCTATTATCTGCTTCAGGTTATTAAGGCTGATCCCTAAATCCTTCGTCAAAGTGCCTTTCATCATAGTGGTCATAAGGTTGAAAGGATAGTTTATCTTACCTGTAAATCCCCAGGTAACCCTCGTGCTGTGCGCGCTCGCTGCCTCGGTAGCCATGTAGGTGTGGCCAATTGCCCTGAAGGGCCTTTCAAACCGGATTTCGGTTGTAGTGCGCTCGCCCTCTGCCAGGCCTGTTATTTCCTGTTCGCCCGCGCCCGCCTGCTTGTTGCCGTTCCAGGCATAGATGAAGCCTACCGTGCCATCTGTTCCCGTGAAAGTCTTTTTCATATTCGGGTCGGTCATCACCCATTTGCTGTAATGATCCTGGTTTTTGACCATTTTTATATAGTCAAATACTTCCTGTTTTGGCGCATTGATGACAATTTCGTTCCTTACGCTGTATTCCTTTGGGACAAACAGCGCGATAATTATAATTGCAGTCTCCATGGTTACTGGCTTTCGAGGTTTTTCTTCAGGTTGGCAAGGCCTTTCTCCAGCCCGTCGCCCATCATCCCATCCATCATCAGGTTCATGATGTTCATCGGGTAGCTGCTTGTGCCGGTCATGCCCCATTTCACTTTGGTTGCCCCATTGCCGGCTTCTTCGGTTGCCATATACGCAAACCCGACACCTTCCATAGGCCTTTCAAAACGGAGCTCCATGTCTATGCGGTTGCCCTCGTCAATTTTAGTGATTTCCTGCTCGCCGGCACCCACGTCGCTGTTCCCATCCCACGCATATATAAAGCCTACGGTTCCGTCAGTACCCGTAAAAGTTTGTTTTTTGTTCGGGTCCATCATGTTCCAGATACTGTAGTCATCCTGGTTTTTGATGTGCTTTATGTAGTCGAACACTTCCGCTTTCGGCTTGTTAATGACAATCTCACGCTCTATCGCGTAGTCTTTCTTGACGAATAATGCTATCAGCAGCAGCAGGATGATAATCCCTCCTATGGTAAATACTATCCCCTTTAAAATTTTCATGATATGTTTTTTTATCGTTTGTTTTATTTCAATGTAAGGTAAGGCAAGCCACCCCGGGGGAATCCGGGAGATAAGATCCTTTATGATTGAATGCTTATTCTAAAGACTTCTTTTTGAACAGCAGCGCATCCGCAGAATACTTGCCTGCGCCCAGGAAGAAGATGACTATAGCGAGTCCCATGTAAAGAAACGACAGCTCTTTAATCTGGAAAGGGTCGGCGGCATGCACTACAAAAAACGCCACAATCATAGTGATCAATACGGGAATCGTAGAGAGACGCGTCATGAAGCCCAACACAAGGAAGATGCCACATATGAACTCGCCAAATATTGCCAGCGATAGTGAAAGATCGTTGCCCAATCCGATAGGGTTGAATTCAGCTACATACTGGTCATAATTTGCCAGCTTTGGCCATCCGTGCATGATCATCAATCCGCCGACAAGAATTCGTAATAATAATGCCGCAAGGTTTTTGTCTAAAGCGTCCGGGCCTAAAAGTCGTTTCATGGTTTATTTGGTTTTAAGGTTTGCATAGTAAATGTAGCAAATTTTCTACAATTACATATACTTCATTGGCCCGTAGCCCAACAGCCTGCGCCACAGTGCAATCTGCCCGATGCAGTTGGCCTCGCGGTATATCGTGAACAGCACATAGTCATACAGCGGCATTTCCATGCCCGGCATTTTCAGGATGCTGTTTAGCTTTTCGGTTGTGGCATTCTGTAAGGCTTCTTTGGCAATTGGTGTTATTGTTTCCCATGAGGTTTTAAATTGTTCCAATGACGGATATGTAACACCGTCCTTTATGCCCTGGTTGTCTTTAAAAAGTTCGTCCGCAAGCTGTTCATGGCTGCTGTCCGTCAGTTCGTTTACCAATTCAAAGCGCTGCTGTACCAGGCTTCCGGCAAGCCATGCAACGTGGTTGGCCGGGGTCCCGAGCCGCTTGTGGGCATCAGCGTCAGAAATTCCGTCGAGCACATTGGTAAAGAATGTCGTTTGCCAGTCATACAGGTTAACCAATGATGTCACCCTGCTGTCTTTTGCTGTTTCCATAGTTTTTAATTGTTTGCATTACAAAGATATGGCGAAGTGCTATAGCGTACGGTGTGCTGAAAAGTCAACCAAAGGGGGTGTTTGAGACAAAAAGTTTTATATTTGTTTTATAACAATGGCTACCTGAAACTTATTAACTACATAGTTACATAGGATTCATAGGGGTCATTAGTTTCTTTCCAGGAATGATACAGCCCACATAGAAGAAGCGTAGCTTCTCGCTCTGTGTACCCGGTAAAACTTTTACACTCGGTTAATGCTATGTACCTATGTGGTTAAATATTAAATTAAGATGTAAACTATGCAAATAGGAATTCTTTTGACCAAAGGCCACCGCCTGCTCAGTGTGGCAGCACTGTTGGATGTATTGGAGACCGCCAACCGCTTTTATGTTGAAGAAGGCGAAACGGCGCCATTTACCATCGACCTGCTGCACCTGCCGGAGCATGAATGCATAACCTATCCGGGGCATAATGCCGTACAGGCTGATGCCGACAATTATTATGACCTGTTGCTGATACCCTCCTTCACGCACGACGGCGTAGGAGAAGCTATGCAGGCTAACCGGGGCTGGATCCCGTGGCTGCAAAACCAATACCGGGAAGGTGCGGCACTGGCCAGCTTTTGTACCGGGGCCTTCGTACTTGCCGCTACAGGGCTCCTCGACGGTAAGCCGGCTACCACACACATCAACGCCGAAGCTTCTTTTGCCAGATTGTTCCCTAACGTACTGCTGCAGGCCGAAGCCGTAGTAACTGAAAAAGACCGCATCTATACCAGTGGCGGGGCGACCAATACCTTTCACCTGCTGATGCTGTTGCTCGAAGTGTATTGCAGCCGCAAAGTTGCTGTGAAAGCTGCGAAAGTGTTTTCGATTGATTTGGACCGGAATCGCCAGACCTATTTCGGCACGTTCATGCCGTCCCAGGACCATGGTGACGACCTTGTAAAGCAGGCGCAGGAAGAGATAAAGAAGAAATTCAGTACCGCCAATACCATTGAGGAACTGATTATCGATGTGCCCGCCAGCCGCCGCAACCTGGTGCGCCGCTTTAAGCAGGTAACGGGCATCACACCCATAGAGTACCTGCAAAAAACCCGTATCGAGGCCGCCAAGCAGATGCTGGAACAGTCGCGGTACAGTATTCTGGAAGTAATGCTCGAATCGGGCTACAACGACCTCAAAACATTTCGGACATTGTTCAAAAAAACTGTGGGCATGACACCCAAGATGTACCGGGAGAAGTTTAGCGGGCAGATGGTTTAACGGATTTCAGATTGAGCTTCACCCGGATGTAAGTCTTTTGGAAGGAATGCGGTTTTCCATTTCGAACGGAGTTTACGGAGTGAGAAATCTCAAATCATCGAAAATATTTTGAGATTTCTCCTATCGTCGAAATGGAGGAACGTAAACCGTCATCTACTTCACAATAAACTCCAATCCCAACCCCCTATACCCGGTAATCGCTATCGAAGCATCTTCGGAAAAGTACTTCCTCAACCGGCTGATAAAAACATCCATGCTGCGGCCGGAAAAGAAATCGTCGCTGCCCCATACCTCGAGCAGGATGTCTTCGCGCTTCAGCATGCGGTTGCGGTTGGCAAACAGGTAGCTGATCAGGTGCGACTCGCGTTCGGTAAGGCGGTGCATGATGTTGGGGTGGGTAAGTGTATAGTTCGAGGCATCGAAGGCGTAAGTCCCTATGGTAATGGTTTGCCCTTTTTCTGCAGGTACAGCAACAGTGCGCTGGCTACGTTTCAGGATATTGGTAATGCGGAGTACGAGTTCATCGGCTTCAAAAGGCTTTACCACATAATCGTCGGCGCCCAGCTTCAGTCCTTTTATCTTGTCTTCCTTCATTCCTTTGGCGGTAAGGAAAACCACGGGTGTTTCGGGGTAGGCAGCAACGATGTTCTCTGCTAGTGTAAAACCGTCCATTTTCGGCATCATCACATCAAATACGCAAATATCCGGCTTTGCTGTGGGGTAAAGTTCCAATGCCTCGGCACCGTCTTTGGCCCACGTTACTTTAAATCCTGAAATTTCAAGGTACTGTTTCAGGATGCTGGCGTAGTCGATGTCGTCTTCAGCTAAGAGGATGTGCTTCATGGTTTCGGCAGTGTAATGGTAAATTCCGAGCCTTTGCCGGGTTCGCTCTTCACAGTAATGGTGCCTTTGTAGGCGGCCACGGTTTCCTTTACATAATATAGCCCCAGGCCCAAGCCCTTTGCGGTATGGATGTTGCCTTTTTCGACCCGGTAAAACTTATCAAATATAAGCTTTTGGTCTTTTTCGGCAATGCCCATGCCATTATCAGCAATGGTTAGCGTTGCCTGCTTTTCCCAGTCTTTCAGGGATACCAGTATTTTTGTCGCCCCATATTTTGCGGCATTGTCCAGCAGGTTGTTCAGGATGGTGCCAATGTGGAACTTGTCCATAAATAGCGCGGCATCGTCCATTTGCGGCTGCATGGTCATTATCTCTGGATGCGAAAGCGCAAAATCATTTACTATTTCGGCAATGTCGGTGTGGGATATTATCGTGGCCTGTGTCGTATCAATTTCCGTGGAAAGCGATGCGTCAGTTACCTGCCCGAACAGTTTCTGCATCCGCTTGTTCTGCCTGTCGATGATGGAAATGGAGTGCCCAAACTGCTCCTCCGTAAGTCCGCCATCGTTGCGTTGCAGCATTTTCACGGCAATGTCCATGGCGCCAAGCGGTGTCTGGAATTCGTGGGTAATGTTGTTGATGAAGTCGGTCTTGATGTCGGCTATCTTCTTTTGGGCAATGAGGTTCTTTATCGAAAGGTAGAACAGCACCACAACGAATACCAGCAGCAGCACCGAGAAAATCAACAGCCCCGACATCCGTGCGAAAACCAGCTTTTCCCAGTTGGCAATGCTGTAGTAGCGGGTGGTTACCACCTCAAACGCCCCTGAGAGGCTGTCGTTCTGCCTTGTGTTATCCCGCCAGGTAGACTGCGAGGCCTTGTCTTCGGGCACGTTTTCAACGTTAGTGCCATACAGCAGCATTTTTCCTTTAAAGATGGTGTCAGCGGGTTGGGTCGTGTCTTTACAAATGCGGGCGGAAGTAACGTAGTTGGTGTAGGTCACATCGTATTTGGCCAGCATCGAGTCGCTTGCAATGCACTGCTGCACTTCCCCCGAGAGCGAATCCGACAGCCCTCGCATGGCTTTTTCGTACTCCGTGCTTTTTACTTTTCCCTCGGCATAATCCCTCATGAACTGCTGCGTGCGCGACATCCACACCGAGTTGATGGTGTCCAGCTTGCCATCGGTTTCCAGCCGCAGTAATTCCTGGGTGATCTGGGCATTGGCTTCCTTCGCGTATAATCGATAGGTATTGTAAATGAAATACCCCTGTATGGGCGCAAGGGCAGCCACAGTGATGATGCATCCGGCAATGAGGAAGTATATTTTCCGCTTCATCCTGCAAAGCTATAATTTTTAATGATTTATGTGGTGGAGATGATGTGTGTTAACCGTGCGTTAACCGAAAGTCCTCACCCCAGCCCCTCTCCGAAGGAGAGGGGAGCAACTGCACTCATGTCGTATAAACTAATGGAGGTATGAGTGAGCACATTCGAGTGAAGCTCAATCTAAAATCTAAAATCTACAATCTGAAATTCCATTAACCTTGCATTAACCGTCCATTAACCCACCCATCAATCCGGTTTTCAGAGATTTGCACCAACCAATCATTCAACCATGAGTTCATCATCAATCATCAAATTGTTTTTTGCGTTAGTTTTCCCGATTTTATGCTCCGCCCAATCAGCGGGGCTTTCGGGGAAAGTAATTGACGGGGCCGGACAGCCCATTGCATTCGCCAGTGTAGCCCTCTTTCAAACTGATCCTGCCAAAACCTCGTATACCGATGAGGCCGGGCGCTTTGAGTTTAAGGACATGCCCCACGGCAAGTACACCCTTAAGGTAAACACCATGGGCTATGCGCCGTACAGTGCCGAAATTTCCCTTCCTGAAAATTCGGTATTGGCCGACATCGTTTTGGAGGAAAGTACCGAACAGCTTTCCAATGTTGAGATCAACTACCGCAGGCCGGTGGTGAACCGCAAGATCGACCGTCTGGAATTTGATGTGGAGAATTCCATACTCTCTTCTGAAAACGCGTGGGAGATACTGCGCAAAACACCGGGGGTAAGCCTTTCCGGAGGCGGTATTTCCATCCGCGGGAGCAACAGCATCCTCGTGACCATCAACGATAAAAAAGTATACCTTACCGGCGATGAGCTCAAAAACCTGCTGGAAAATACCGATGGCGACAACATCAAGTCCATAGAGGTGATTACAACCCCACCATCCAAATATGAGGCGCAGGGCAGTGCCGTGCTCAACATCAAAATGAAGCGCAGTTCCAACGAGGGCTACAAGGGTTCAGTTGTGGGGGCTTATGAGCAGAGCATGTACCCCAAGGGTGTTGTGGCAACCAACCATTATTACAAGGGCAACCGCCTTTCGGCCTATGGTGGGTACATGTTTGGGTCGGGGCATTATTATGGCAGAAATTATGCTACCGTAAAATATAGGGATGACAACGGTGACGTGTCCTCCATCTGGAAAATACGGGAGCAGGCACACTACAGGGCCACATCGCAAAACAGCTTCAACCTGAATTTGGAATACCAGATCGACAGCCTGAATACCGTAACCTTTGGCGGCAACAGTTTCTTTAGCATGAAGAGCACTGCCAACATCAATACGCCGACTTACATTTACGACGGCAACGGGGTGCTCGATTCGGTATTTGATGCCAAAAACCACCGCGACTACCCGCAGAAGAACAATACGCTCAACGGCTCGTTCGAACATAAGTTCCGCAAGGGGAAGCTCATCCTCATGTCCGATTATACCTGGCATTACTTCAACCAGTCTCAGGACGTGAACACCCTGTTCTCGCTGCCGGGCGAAGCGCCCTACCGTTCGCAGCTCCTGGCCAGCGATGACAACCGCCGTATCAGCCTCTTTTCGGCGCAGGCCGATTACAGCGGGGCAATGGGCAAGTACAACATTGAGACGGGACTGCGCTTTGGCAACGTAAATGCCGAGAACGACTTCGACTATGCGCAGGAAATTGACGGTGTGCCCGTAAATATCAACGGGCTGTCCAACCGCTTCCTGTATGACGAAGCCGTGTTTGCGGGCTATTTCGGGCTTGACAGGGAGTTTGGAAAATGGGCGCTGAAGGCAGGCCTAAGGGGAGAATACACCTCGCTGGACGGCAACTCGGTCACTACTGCCGAAGTGAATTCACAGGATTACCTTAAGCTGTTCCCAACGCTGTATACATTGTACAAGGCTTCCGATAACCACCAGATAGGGCTGTCATACGGCAAGCGCATCAGCAGGCCACCGTATTCGTACCTGAACCCATTCCGGCTGTACAGCACGCCGTATGCTTACGTAACGGGTGACCCACGCCTGCAGCCCGCCATAACGCATAACTTCAGTTTGCTTTATACCCTGAAGAATAAATATAATTTCGATCTGTACTACCGTTACGAAAAGGACCCGGCCATGGAGGTGTTGTACCAGGATTATGAGACAAGTACCATCATAAGCAAGGTAACCAACATCGACCATAACTTTGCGGCAGGGCTTGACTTCAATACCAACCTGGAACTGAAAGAATGGTGGCAGTCGGGCCTGCAGGCGAGCACAATGTATAAGGAAGATACCTTCCAGGGAATTGACGGCACCATGCAGAAGAACAAAATTGTAAACTTCTTTGTGTACATGAACCACCGCTTTACACTCGACAAGAAAAAAACATGGATTGCCGAGACAGGTTATTATTACTCTTCGCCGGGAGTGTCAGGGGCATTCCGTTTGGGTGAAATGTCCAGCCTTTCGGCCAGTTTCAGGAAGACAATGCTCGATGGCAAAGCCGAGCTGTCGTTTATTTTCTCCGACATTTACCGGGGCGAGCAGCAAACCACCACGGTGCGCTATGCCAACCAAGACAGGGTGGCAGATTCCTATGGCGATACGCAGAGTTTCCGCATACAGTTCCGCTACCGCTTTGGCAACCAAAAGCTGGGCGACAAGCAAAGGCAGGATGCGGATGAGAAGGGGAGGCTGTAAAGGTTCGGTGGTTCTCCAAGTGTTCGTAAAAAATGAAAAAACCTCATTTCAAAAACTTTAGCATTGTTTTTGCTATTCACTAATTAAATTATATATTTGCGGTATTATGAAACCAACTACGCAACAAATAGCTAAAATGAAAGCCGGTTTAATGAAAGCTGTAAAAGAAAAACAAGCTTTCGTAGAACATTTTGCTAATGGCGGAAAAGTAGAGGATTTCAAATCACAAGAAAACCGTAGAGTTGTCAGGCCAGTCTGAAATTATCCCATACGATTTAATAAGTCAAGAAGGCACAGAGGTGTCTTATACATTTATCACTGAGCATAACATCCAGTATGTTGTTCGCTATGTCTCGTCAACTGATTATTATTTTGATGAAACTTCAGATATTGGTGATACAGAAATTTTAGAATTTCAATTTGCTCCTATAGACAAGGGAATAAGGCCTATCAAAGATTTACGGATTGCAGAAACTTTAGCAACCTCAATGAAAAATGTACTGAGTGTTAAAGAAAATGCCATTTTGTACATTTGTGACAAAAGCGATGGTAAGCAAGCTGCAAGAAGTAAGCTTTTTGATAAGTGGTATAAAAATTACTCTTGGGAAATGATTGAGAAGCATGATGGAAAACTTGTTTATCCAGATTCCCCAGAATCTGAACATGTTTCATTAATTGTTAATACTAAAAATCCATTTGCAAATAACGTTATTGAAGCATTTAGTTTCATCATGGAGTCTGATAAATAAGTCCATAATGTTTATGGCACTTTTTAATATTCCAAAAACTAAATAAGTTCAATTACACTCCTAAAGCGCATTTTTTACTAGCGATTCACATACCTTAAAGCCACATGCCCCGATCCAAAAACCTTTGATTCCGCAAGCTTTAATTCCAGCTGTTCCGGCAGGCTGGTACCATCAAAAAGCCTTCTGCCTTCTCCCGCAATAACGGGATGCACAACAACGTGATACTCATCGATTAGCCCCATCTGCATGAGCTGCGACGGGACATCCACGCCGCCGGTTAAAATGGCCCTGCCTTCTTCCTGCTTCAGTTGGAGTACCTGGTCCCGCAGGTTGGAACGGATTATCTCAGTCTTGTTGCTGTCAATATTTTCCAGTGATTTTGATACTACTGCCATTTTCCCTACCGCATCAAATATACGGGCAAATTCATGTGTGGCATCACTAGGGCCGGAACTGTCTTTTGCCATGTCGGGCCAAAACGGCACCATCAGTTCGTAGGTCTTTCTTCCGTAGAGCAGTACGTCCGCGTCACGGAGCAGGCCGGTAAAGTATTCATGCACCTGTTCATTTGCCATTCCTTTGGTATGGTCGCAACACCCGTCAAGGGTAACGTTTATGCCGTAGATCAGTTTTCTCATGATTGCCATAATTTAAAATTGTAAAAAACAATGAAAATGTCAGATTGAGCGCAGTCGAATGCGGCATTTTCGTTGTTTTTTGCTTCCCGACTGCGCTCGAAGTGACAATAGGATCGAATAGATTTTGAATTTGTACATTTACTAATGCCTATTGTAAATGTACTATTGAATTGCCACATTCAAAGCCCGCTAAAAAGACAATTCCGGGGGGATGATGCGACAAGATTGGATAACAATGTAAATTTTGCAGCCATTCATTTTTAACCACATAGGTACATAGGTTTTAAATTGCGGATACAGGTTTCAACTAAGTACCACAAAGTTGAAGCGTCGCTTCACTATGTTTTACTATATCTACTTTACATTCAGTAAAGAACTATAGACCGCCTCCCGCTGTTGCGGGACAAGTTATGTGGTTAAATGAATTTTGGAATTATTGCTGTTCCAGCAATTTCCTCAATTGTTCTGTCTCCACCAATCCGTTATACTTGCCAATAAACTTGTAATTGGCATCCAGCAGCACCCAGGTGGGGTAGCCGTCTTTCGGGTTGGCCATGGCAGCGGCAAGGCTTTGCATCCCGCCCGTACCGCTGCCTAAAAAACGATACTCGGTGTTATTGAAGAAAATGGTTTTGCGCGATTCCGCATCCAGCTCAAGGAAATAGCATTTTTCAGACAGCAGCTTTTTGAGCGCTTCATCCTTTTCGATCTTCTTGTCCTGTATCCTGCAGACGGCGCACCAGGTGGTGTAGACTTTTACCAGGATAGGGCGCGGCTCTTCGGCCAGTTTCTGCGGAAGCTCCTCAAAGGTTATGGCTGGGCTTTGGCTGTAGCCGATGAAGACAAAAAATAAAAGTATAAGTGATGATGTTGTTTTCATTACACAAAGATTCCTTTAGATTTGAAAGATTAAATTACCTCTTGATGATGATGTTTAAAAGAGGGGGTCCGGGGGAGACTGATAACTTAATAAGATTGTTCATATTTTTAAATAAAAAAA
>NZ_JAPCHV010000011.1 GCF_026107645.2 Flavobacterium sp. MFBS3-15
GCAAGAATTTTTGCTGTGGTGAAACGTGAAACACCTTATGTAGATCTGATGAAATATGCTGCTTAAGAGCTAGTAAAAAATATGAAATTAAACTTGTTTAAGTCATAGAATACGCAAAGCAGCCCCAAAGATACACAAAGCCTCTGAGGTACTTTTCTCTTTGCGAAACTTTGCGCCTCTTTGTGTCATAGCTAATCAATAATAAATAGACAATAAAAAATAATCAATTAAAAAAAGTTATACCGTACCCCCAAAAACACCCGCCTGCCCTGCATTGACGCATAATTGTAGCTTGGGTCAAACGTGTAACCGTTGGGGTTGTTCACAGCGTCATCCACATACTTGTCGAACGGGTCGAAGGGGCGCATGATGGGATCGCCCGGCACGAAGTCGAACAGGTTTTTCACCCCTCCGTAAAATTCCAGCCCGTACTCAAACTTTTTAGTTACCTGCGCGTTGGCTATCAGGAACCACGGCGAGTATTCCGGTCGGTAGTCGTTGGGTAATATGGGCAGGCGCATGGGCCCGTACCAGTTGCCGGTCAGGTCGATGCTCACGTCTTTCGGGAAGGTATAGGTGCCTACAAAGTTCCCCGACCATTTGGGCGCGTGCAGCTGTTGCGACCTTTCAAGCCCGGTACCCGTGTCTTCCATCTGGAATACATCCATGTACGATACCCCTGCCATGATCTTTAGCGGAAAGGTAAACGTGAGGTCGGTATTCAGCGACACGCCCTGCGATATGGCATGCCCGCGCAGGTTGTCGTAAATGATCTTGTTGGGATCGGTATCAAAGTCGCCCACGATCTTATTGGTAAAATATGAGTAGAAGCCTGTAATGTCAAATCCCAGGAAAAAATCCTCCGTAGGGATCTTCAGTACATAGTTGAGGTTGCCGTTGTAGGAACGCTCCGGCTTCAGGGCTTCGGCAATCACCACATCGCGTGCCCCGGTGAGTGCGGCATGGTCCTCGGTAAAAAGGTTCACCACCCTGAAACCGGTGCCGAAACTCGCACGTATCGTGTTATTCACATTCGGCGAAAACTTGTAAGCCACCCTCGGTGAATGCACTCCGCCGTGGTTTTTGTCATAATCAAAGCGGTAGCCGCCCAATAGCTTATGCTTGTCGTTCAGCCTCCATTCGTCCTGTATGAAAAGCCCCGGCAGGGGGGTGCGCTGCGGATTGTTACCGGTACCATCGGCCGTTGCGGTGGCGGGGGTATTATCGTCATATTCGGTATAGCGCAGTGCTGCCCCGAGCAGGAAGGTATGCTCCTCGCCAAACTGTTTGTCCCAGTACGTTTGCACAAAAGCGACCTGTTGGGTGGCCATGTAGGGTGTAAATCCGTAATACGAATTCTGGTCGTGCCAGTTGTAGGAGAACTGGGTGAAGATGCGTTCGGCAAAAGGGAGTTGATACAGCCCGATAAGCTCAGCCCGCCGCGTGTAAATGCTTTCACCGTAAATGGTGTCGCTGCCCCGCCATTTGGTGCTCCAGTTGAGTTCGCCACCCCAGCGGTCTTCGTACACATAGCGCCCGGCAAGGCTCAGGATGCGTCCCTCCGGCCTTTCAAAATTCCATTTATTGAAAATGGAAACGCGGTTCTGCTGGGTCACATCGGTAAAGTTGTCGCCGTTCTTGTCGGCCCTGTGGTTGTAATTGAAATAGTTGACACCCAGTAGTGACGAGGCTTTGCCGACATTGAACTTCACAGCGCCATCCATGCTCAGCTCGCCCCAGCTGGTTACAAAAGTGTCTGCCGAAATTACCGGGGCTTTTGCAGGTGTTTTGGTAATTACGTTGATGATGCCGCCCATTGCCTCCGACCCGTACAGCGACGATGCCGGGCCTTTTACCACCTCGATGCGCTCCACGATGCTGTTGGGAATGCCGCTCAGGCCGTAGACTGTGGAGAGCGCGCTCACTATCGGCATGCCGTCGATCAGTATCATGGTGTACGGGCCTTCCATCCCGTTGATGTGGATGTCGCCCGTGTTGCACACATTGCAGTTCAGCTGCGGTTGCACGCCGTTGACCATCCCCATGGCTTCGAACAGGCTGGCGGTAGGGTTCTTTTTGAACAGCTTGGGCGTGATGATCTCCACCGGTATGGGGCTTTCGCTGCGGCTGACTTCCTTCATGGTGCCGGTTACCACCACTTCCTCGAGCGAGGTGCTTTCTTCATTCATTTTAATATCGATAACGGTTTCCGGCTGCGATAGGGTTATTTTCTTCCGTACGGTCTCCAGGCCCACCGCAGTGAAGATGATTTCGTAAGTGCCGTAAGGCACATCGGCAATGGTATAACGGCCATCATTATCGGCTGCAATGCTTATGCCGGCAGGGGAGAGGATAATCTGGGCTGCGGGAACACCACCCGATGCATCGCTTACCGTTCCCGAAATTGTGCCGGTTTGGGTATAAAACGAAATTGAAATAAATAAAATAAACACCTGTGTAAAAATTCTCATCAGCTAAAAGTATAATTCGTTGTGTAAAATTATAAATTTAGTTTAGACTAAAAATTATTTTTTATTATTTTAATATATTATTGTTGTTTTTATTAGATTTAACTAAAACAATTTTTAAAAAATTCAATACTTAGATTATGACAAATAACTTTATTAATTTAGAGATTAAAGATCTAGATTTAAACATATATAGGATTTATCCATTAAGCAGATTTATGGATATGATGAAAAACAATTCTAATGTTTTAGTAAAAACTTCCTTGTGGGAAGATCCATTTGAAAATTTTATATTAAATTCAACTGGTCGGCTTCCAACGGGTCAAACCTTCACAATCGGTTCAAGAGATCAATATTTTGGACAATGTTGGAGTTATAAAAAGGAAAGTGATGCAATGTGGAGAATCTATTCGCAACATATAAAAGATTCAAACCAAAATTTGATTGTTGATAATATTGGAATAAAAGTGAAGTCTACCATTAGGAATGTTTTTGAGCCTCTTTTTACTATTCAGCGAAATGCTATTAATCCCTATAATGGTGGACCATACAATCTTTGCTCATTTATAGGTAAGGTTAAGTATCTAAAAAAGCAGGATTTAGTTACTATGTTAAGAGATAATGCCAGCGAATTACTCATTGATCAAAGTGGTAAAGGTCAAGCCTCAACGCTAATGCTTAAGCGTCTGGCGTTTACTCATGAAAGAGAAATAAGAATTGTTTATCATAATGATCAATGTCAAACTTCTGACAAGGTCTATCCTTATCCAATTGACCCAAATAAATGTTTTCAAGAGATTGTGGTTGATCCAAGGATACCGAAAGATGTTTATTTAGAGATTAAAAAGATAATTAAACAATCAGGCTTCAAAAATAGAATTATTCAATCTGGTTTATATAAAATCGAAGACTTTATGTTTGATGCAAAATTCCTTTAATGTAGCACAAGCATAAATTACATAAAAAGTTTTATTTGTCAAGAACATTCCACTGTTTAAAACTATAGTTCCAAGGTACATATTACCTAAGAAATAATTATGTATAAGGTTTCTTCTTGTGATTTATTTCTATATTTATAGCAAACGATAAGACTTGGACACGAAAGGGAATTTCACAACGGTAAAGCCTGCGGATAAGGTTGTGGCAAAGCACATTGCCTACTACTATTTCCATTCGTCTGATGACGAAGCTTTCGACAGCAAATTCACTTTTTATCCCAATTACATGCATGCCATTACTATTTATAAGAATTCGGATGTCCGCTTCACGGAGAACGCTTCCATTGTAAGGCCGGCGGCGCAGGAGGGTATAGGCTGCTACTACTCCATAAATACCAACCAGAGCTTTTCGGTTGATATTGAGGGGCGTTTTACCAAAATAGGGATTGTCTTTAACCCGCTGGGGCTGAACCACTTTTTGAACAAGCCGTTAAGCGAGGCCTTTGAGCCTTCGTTTGGGCCTTTTGACTATTTCGGGAAGCCGTTATTGGATGTGGTCGGCCAAATCACAAAACTTGGTGATGCCCGGGCCGGGGCTGCACTGCTGGATGGTTTTTTCAGCGAGGCTTACTGCGGTTTTGAAGAGGCTGCCGTAAAGCGGGCGGTGCAGGAGATACTCAACTCCAACGGTACCATAAAGGTAGAGGAGCTTTCGGAAGCGATTGGCGTAAACCGCAAAATGCTGCTCAGGCTTTTCAGGAAACACCTGTGCTGCTCGGTAGAGGAATACAAGAAGATGGTGATGTTCCGCAATGCGCTCAACTATGCCCAACAGGCCGGTGAGGATGCCACGCTGACCGATGTGGCGCTGTTCAACTATTACTACGACCAGGCGCACTACATCAAGCACTTCAAGTCGGTTACCATGCAGTCGCCCAAAACCCTGCTTTCCAAGCTGACCAATTTAGGGAACGAGTCGCTGTACTGGAACTTTGAGGAGTAGTAAATTGGAAAATTTATGCCTGTCCCAATTTTACAATTTTTTGATTTGGCTATGTTGCAATTTTGCTTTATCAATCATCAATCAATTTTTAAAAATCATGGCAAAAATAATTGTAGTTGTTATAGAAAAAATTGTGCACATCCTGTTTTAGTGATGAGTTCCCAAAAATCATACTGACGGGTGCTAAATATCCCCCCGGATATACCCTAAAATCATCCTGTAGGGTGTGGAAAATTCCCCTGTCAGGACCCTCATTCATCATAAAAATCAATTAACCAATAAAACGAGAACCCCGCTGTAAATGGCGGGGTTTTCTACTCAAAAAAAATTGGTTGGTTTGAAACCTGATCAGGTTTGATGCGAAAATAGATGTTTATTAAATAGTGCGAAATACCTATAAATGGGTATTTTCCTGTTAACGGATATCCTGATTCATATATTCGGACAAAGATTAACGTTAATTGTAGGAAAACATACCCCTAAAAAAGTGTTAATTTCAACTGTATCATAGGATATTACATTAGCTTTGCGTTTGCCTATATCTTAACTGTTGCAATGAAGATAAAATATTTTGTTTACACCCTTATCGTTTTAGGGGTAGCCGCCCTGATTTACTACCGTATTTCTGAAAACAATGCCAAAAAAACCGATGCCTCCGGTGGGGGAGATGGCAAAAAGCCTCCTATGGCTGTAGACGGTATTGTGGTAAAGCCCGAACCCTTTTCCAACATCCTTTCACTTTCAGGTTCCATTGAAGCTAATGAGCAGGTAGAATTGAGTAGTGAGGTGTCCGGAATAGCAGAAAAGATATATTTTGAGGAAGGTAAAAAAGTAGCACAGGGGCAAGTGTTGGTAAAGATTAACGACGTAGAGCTCAGGGCACAGCTGGGCCAGGCACAAACCCGCCAAAACCTGGCTTCCGAAAATGCCAGGCGTGCCAGGCTGCTTTTTGATAAAGAAGCCATCAGCCGCGAAGAATATGACATTGCCACAGCCGACTATAAAACCGCACAGGCACAAACGCAGCTAATCAATGCACAAATAGCCAAGACATCAATAAGGGCGCCATTCTCAGGCACAATAGGCTTGAGGAGCATATCGCCGGGGACTTATGTAACGCCGGACATTTTAATTGCCAGGCTGGTAAACAGCAGTAAGATAAAAATCACTTTCTCCATACCTGAAAAATATGCATCGCAGGTAAAGGCAAACACTGTGGTTAACTTTACCATTCCGGGGACGAAGGAAAAATATAAAGCGACTATTTATGCACTCGAGCCGGCTGTAGAGGAAGCTACACGCACGCTACGCATACGGGCGGTGGCAGATAATGAGCAGGGAAAATTCATTCCGGGGACTTTTGCCAATGTGGAATTGCCTCTGGAAAAAATTGAAGATGCCTATATCATTCCTACCGAGGCCATTGTCCCGGTACAGGGTGGTAAAAAGGTATTTGTATCGCGCAACGGAAAAGCCGATGAGGTTAGGGTAGAAACAACTACGCGTACCGAAAAGGATGTTGTGGTGCTTTCCGGGCTCAAGCCGGGCGATACCGTGCTCACAACAGGTGTGCTGACACTGAAAAAGGATGCGCCTGTAAAAGTTAAGGTAATTAAAGCTGCGAAACCATGAGCCTTTCTACGCTAAGCATAAAAAGGCCGGTACTCACTATTGTGATGAACATTGCCATTATCCTGTTTGGGGTAATAGGCTATACTTTTTTGGGAGTACGTGAATTTCCGTCCATCGACCCGGCCACCATATCGGTGCGCACAAGCTATACAGGCGCTAATGCCGACATCATCGAATCGCAAATTACCGAACCTCTCGAAAAAGCGATCAACTCCATCGATGGGATACGCAACATTACATCGTCCAGCAACCAGGGGTCGAGTAACATTACCATAGAATTTGAACTGGAGAAAAACCTTGAGGAGGCCGCCAACGACGTTCGAGACAAAGTATCGCAAGCAGTCCGCAGCCTCCCGCAGGACATTGATGCGCCACCGGTAGTCTCTAAAGCCGATGCCGATTCTGAGCCTATTGTAACCATGACCGTTCAGAGCGCCTCCCGCGACCCGCTGGAACTAAGCGATTATGCGGAGAATGTAATTGCCGAAAGGCTCCAAACCATTCCGGGGGTGAGCAGTGTGCAGATATGGGGCCAAAAGCGCTACGCCATGAGGCTGTGGATTGAGCCATCTAAGCTGACGTCCTATGGCATTACGGTTTCTGATGTCCGTACGGCATTGTCCAGCCAGAATGTCGAACTGCCGTCGGGAAAACTGACAGGGGCCAATACTGAGCTTACCGTAAAGACAATGGGTAACCTGTCTACGGCAGAGGAATTCAATAACATCATCATCAAATCGGATGGCGAAAAAATCGTTAAGCTGAGCGATGTGGGCCATGCAGAACTCGGGCCTGAAAACCTCGAGACCAAAATGACCAACGACGGGCAGCAGCTTGTTGGGCTCGCCATCATACCGCAGCCGGGAACCAATTACATTGAGATCGCCGATGCCTTCTACGAGCAATATGAACAGATGAAGAACGAGCTTCCGGCCGATCTGAAGCTCAACGTGGTTATCGATAATACGGTTTTCATCAAAAAATCAGTGCATGAGGTGGTGGAAACACTGGGCATTTCCATCCTTTTGGTAACACTTATCATTTACCTGTTTTTCCGCGACTGGGCCATTGCATTGCGTCCGCTATTGGATATCCCTGTATCTCTTATAGCGACTTTCTTCATCATGTATATTTTCGGCTTTTCCATTAACGTGCTCACATTGTTGGCCATCGTTCTGGCAACAGGGCTTGTAGTGGATGACGGTATCGTGGTAACCGAAAATATTTTCAAAAAAGTAGAGGAGGGGATGACCCCGATTGAGGCAGCAATGAAAGGAGCCAACGAGATTTTCTTTGCGGTAATCTCCATATCGGTAACGCTGGCTGCGGTATTCCTTCCAGTGATATTTTTGGAAGGCTTCGTCGGGCGGCTGTTCCGGGAATTTGGGGTCGTCATCGCGGCGGCGGTGCTGGTATCGGCATTTGTGTCGCTTACCCTTACACCGATGCTTAACGCGTACCTGATTAAAGGGGTTCATAAAAAGTCGAGGTTCTACGAATTTACTGAGCCTTATTTTGAAAAAATGAACAAAGGGTATGCACGTGCGCTAACCAATTTCATGAAGCGTAAATGGCTCAGCTTCCCGATACTTTTCGTTTGCATTGGCCTCATTGCATTATTCTTTTCGACACTTCAAAAGGAGACCGCTCCCTACGATGACCGCAGCTTTATAGGAATGAACATTACGGCTCCTGAAGGTGCGTCCTATGATTATATGGACCGTTTCATGCAGGAAATGGAGCGCCTGATTGCCGACTCAATACCCGAGAAGAAAGCCAGCCTTGTAATAACTTCTCCGGGCTGGGGATCGGCATCGGTAAACAGTGGGCGGATAAGGATTGCTTTGGTACAGCCGGATGAGAGGGAACGTTCGCAAAAGGATATCGCTGCCGACCTTACCAAATGGACCAAGCGTTATGCTGAAGCCCGTACATCGGTCTCAGAACAGCCAACCATTGCAGTGAACCGCAGGGGAGGATTCCCGATACAATACATCATACAGGCGCCGAATTTCGAGAAATTGCGGGAAAAAATACCGGAATTCATGGATGAGGTGAGCAAGGACCCGACATTCTCCATGACTGATGTAAACCTGAAGTTCAACAAGCCCGAAATCAATGTGACTATAGACCGTGAAAAGGCCCAAAGTCTTGGGGTTTCACTACTTGATGTGGCGCAAACACTGCAGCTTTCATTAAGCGGACAGCGCTTTGGCTACTTTATGATGAATGGCAAGCAGTACCAGGTAATGGGCCAGTTTGATAAGGAGGATCGCGATGCACCGCTGGATCTTACCTCAATATTCGTTAAAAGCAACACAGGACAGCTTATCCAGTTAGATAACCTTGTGACAGTTAAGGAGGAAAGCAGCCCTCCGCAATTATATCATAATAACAGGTATATGTCGGCAACCGTATCGGCAGGCCTGTCGCCCGGCATGAGCATCAGCGATGGCATCGATGCCATGGAACGTGCCAAAGAGAAAGTCCTTGACGATACTTTTACGACCGACCTTGGAGGCGAGTCACGCGATTATGTGGAGAGTTCGAGCAATACGCTGTTTGCTTTTGGTTTGGCGCTATTGCTTATATACCTGATATTGGCAGGCCAGTTTGAAAGCTTTATCGATCCGTTCATCATCATACTTACGGTACCTATGGCAGTAGCCGGGGCATTGTTGTCATTATGGTTGTTTGGGCAAACATGGAACATCTTCAGCCAGATCGGTACCATCATGCTTATAGGTCTGGTAACGAAAAACGGTATCCTGATTGTGGAATTTGCCAACCAGCTCCGAGAGGAAGGGAAAGAAAAATATGAGGCCATATTGGAGGCTGCGGAATCGCGCCTGCGCCCGATATTGATGACCAGCCTTGCCATAGCGCTTGGGGCATTGCCTATCGCAATGTCTTTGGGTGCGGCATCTACCAGCCGTATAGGAATGGGTGTGGTAATAGTGGGCGGTACCATTTTCTCGCTGATACTCACACTGTTTGTTATCCCTGGAATATACTATATGTGGTCGCGCCAAAAAAAACACCGCCCCGAATTTGATAATCTTGAAGACTAATGAAGTTTTTCATCTACATAGCACTGAGTTTTTCCTGCCTTGCAGCATGGGCACAGGATAGCATTGTGAAGCCAGAATATCCGTTGCTTACCGCCGAAGGCGCCATAGCTGAAGCACTGAAGAACAATTACGACATAAAGCTGGCGGCCAACGACCTGAAGATAGACGAGAACAATGTGAGCCTTGCCAATGCCGGTATCATGCCTACGCTTTCGGGTACTTTCAGCCAGAATAACAATATACAGAACTCACGACAGGTGCGTGCCGACGGTACCGTACAGGAGCTTGACAACGCCCGGAACAACAGTATGCAGTATGGTGTGAACCTGGGCTGGACCATATTTGACGGTTTCCGTATGTTTGCACGTTATGACCAGCTTAAGGAGTTGGAAAAGCTGGGGGGTACTGAACTGAAGTTTACCATAATGACCCGTGTTGGTGATGTGCTTACTACTTATTACGACCTTGTACAACAACAACAGACCCTGAAGGCACTGGATACAGCGGTGGTAATCTCAAAACAGAGGGTTACGCTTGCAGAAAACAGGTTTACGATAGGTAAAGCTGCCAAGCTCGAAGTCCTCAACGCTAAAGTTGACCTCAATACTGATACTACCAATTACCTACGGCAAAAGGAATTATACGAAAATACCAAAACCTATCTGAATGAATTGTTGGCACGCGACCTTACATTGCAATTCCGGGTAGTAGATTCGGTTGGAATAGATGATAAGCTCAAATTGGCAGACCTGATGTCTTCAGCATCATCGCAAAATCCGCAGATACAAATGGCGCTCATCAACAAGCGGGTCGCCGAGCTTAATCTGAAGCAGGTAAAGGCCGCTCGATACCCGCAGGTGGCTGTAAGTACGGGCTATATTTTTACTGAAAGTGAAAACAGCCTCGGATTTGCCCGCGAAAACAGCGGCAGGGGTTTGAGCTATGGCATATCGGCCAATATCAATATCTTCAATGGGTTTTTGCAAAAGCGCAATGAGAATGTGGCACGCCTGCAAATTGATAACAGCAAGGTGATAATTGAACAGCAGACACAGGCAATAAATTCGCAATTAATTTCCGCCTACCAAACCTACCTGACCAATCTGGAACTGGTGGAGCTTGAAGCAAATAATGTTGAGATCGCAAAACAAAATCTTGACATTACGATGGAAAAATACCGCATAGGCAGCATTACCCAAATTGAGGTGCGTACCGCCCAGCTCAATTATGTAAATGCTGTAACCCGTAATAACTCGGCACAATACCAGGCAAAAATTTCTGAAGTGACATTGAAGGAACTGGCAGGGAATATTACTTTTTAATAATTATTCCAAAAATATACGTTTCTGGCATTGCGAGCGCAGAGCAACGGAGCGCGGCAATCTTTCATTAGATAATAATGGAAAAAGAAAGATGGCTTCGTCGTTCCTCCTCGTAATGACTGACCTGTCAGTACAAAATCATAAAACCCCGAAATCACTTTCGGGGTTTTGCTTTATAATTCGGTATTTCTTTAGAAAGAAGCCAGTTTCTTCAAACCTGCAACAGTTGCCACAGGATCCGAAGCACGGAATACATAGTTGCCGGCTACAAGCACATCGGCGCCTGCTTCAACAAGCTGTACAGCGTTCTTATCGCTCACGCCGCCATCAATTTCTATCAACGTTGAAGCTCCGTTGCGTGTGATGATCTCTTTCAGTTGCTTTACCTTGCTGTAGGTACGCTCTATGAACGACTGACCGCCAAATCCGGGGTTAACGCTCATCAGGCATATGAGGTCGATATCGTTGATGATGTCTTCTAATAGGGCCACGTTGGTATGCGGATTAAGTGCCACTCCGGCCTTCATGCCTTCGGCTTTTATAGCTTGCAATGTACGGTGAAGGTGGGTGCAGGCTTCATAATGCACAGTAAGGTTGTTAGCTCCGAGCTGTGCAAATGTTTTGATGTATTGGTCAGGGTTCACGATCATCAGGTGAACGTCAACTGTCTTTTTCGCGTGGCGCGAAATGGCTTCGAGTACCGGCATCCCAAAGGAGATGTTGGGTACAAAAACGCCGTCCATGATATCTACGTGAAACCAATCCGCCTCGCTGCTGTTAATCATTTCGATGTCGCGTTGCAGGTTGGCAAAATCTGCCGAAAGCACCGAAGGTGCTATGAGTGTATTCTTCATTAGTGTGTTGTTGTTTAGAGGGGCAAAGATAATCCTAAGTTGCAGAGTTGCAAAGTCGCAAAGTCACAAAGTTGAATAGTAGTAAGCGATATAATTAAGAATAGAGATCAGGCAGCTAAAGCTTTGCACCTTACGACTCTGCAACCTTCGGCCTTTTTCTTACAAATATTTTTTATTATCATACAATTTTTGGCATAATGCTTGCGTTAACTATTGTAAGATTTTCCGGTTTAAATAATTTGAGTTAGTAACAATGTTTTAAAATTGCGGGAAAAGAAAATTGATGAAAATAAAAAACTCCGGTAATCAGCCGGAGTTCAATCATCAATCAAAAAACGAACAGTTATTGAACTGTAGGTGCGTTATATATTGTTATATCGGTGTATTGCGTAATTATACCGCCAAAATACAAATTATATTTAAAATATAAAATTTTGGGCGGTATTTTTTGCTTGCCGGTAGTTATCCCAGATACGTTTTAAGAATCTTGCTGCGGGAAGTGTGCTTTAACCTCCTGATAGCCTTTTCCTTAATTTGGCGTACACGCTCACGGGTAAGGTCGAAAGTTTCGCCTATTTCCTCCAGCGTCATCGGGTGCTGGTCTCCCAGGCCGAAATACAATCTTACCACATCAGCCTCGCGTGGCGTAAGTGTCTCCAGTGCACGCTCAATCTCTGTACGCAACGATTCGTGGATAAGTTCCCTGTCCGGGTTTGGAGACTCGCCCGAACGAAGTACGTCGTACAGGTTGGAATCCTCACCTTCTACAAGTGGCGCATCCATTGAAAGGTGGCGGCCCGAATTCTTCATGCTTTCCTTAACATCGTTTACCGTCATGTCAAGCTCCTTGGCTATTTCTTCTGCCGAAGGGGCACGCTCATTGCTTTGCTCAAGCAGGGCGTACATTTTGTTGATCTTGTTGATGGAACCAATCTTGTTCAGTGGCAGGCGAACGATACGTGATTGTTCGGCCAGCGCCTGAAGGATCGACTGGCGAATCCACCATACGGCATACGATATGAATTTAAAACCGCGTGTCTCGTCGAAACGCTGTGCGGCTTTTATAAGTCCTAAGTTTCCTTCGTTGATAAGGTCGGGAAGCGTAAGTCCCTGGTTTTGGTATTGTTTTGCAACCGATACCACGAAACGAAGGTTTGCTTTAGTTAATTTCTCAAGTGCTCTCTGGTCTCCGGCTTTTATACGTTGTGCTAATTCTACCTCCTCATCCGCTGTGATCAAATCCACTTTTCCAATCTCCTGAAGGTACTTGTCTAACGATGCAGTTTCCCTGTTGGTTACCTGCTTTGTGATTTTTAATTGTCTCATGTAAAGATTCCTGAGTTTAAGTATGTATTAGTTATACGTAAGGAAAACGCAAAAAGTTACAAAGATTTTTATTTTGGATAAAATTTAACAAAAGCCCCGGCCTTTGGGGGATCAGGGACCGGGGCTTGCACAACTAAAAAAATGGTATATGGACGAAAACATCAGCAGCCGGCATTATATGCACGGCAATTATTCGGTATTTTTCTTTTTCCTGTCAGGTTTTGTCCTTCCGTACAGCTTGTTCAGACTGTCGGCTATCCTTTTCCTGTCCAGTTTTTTATCTTTACGTATGTTCAGGCTGTCCGAACCGTAGCTCACTTTGCTGAGGTCAAGCATTTTAACTTTGCCCATAGCATCGTCACTCTGTATGATGGATTTTTCCACAGGTATTGCCGGGGTAATGGACGCTTTAGCTTCAGAGGTCGGTAAATTGTTGTTTTTGCCGGCGTTTAAACGTGTAGCCGGAGGTTTGACGGAAGAAGGTTCGTTAGTGGTAGGAGTTGAGATTTTCTGCATTTTTCCGGAAACGTCCTGCAAATTAGGGGTTGGTTCAGACGATATGTTGTTCACACTCCGGGTTGCATCGTTTTTAGGTGGTTTGCTTTCCGGCTGTTCTGTAACTACAGGTTTAGCATTGTTGTCAATAAGCTCTGTGTTGTCTTCTTCAGGTGCTGCTTTTTTTGTATCATGTTCTTTCGGCATCCTCATATATATGTGAGGAAGATTATCCTCCCATAGCGGATAGGTTGCAACCAATCCCACCAGTAGTACCAGTAGTGACAGCCCAATTATCCTGCGCCACGGAAACCGGCACTGCATTTTCATCTGTTGCAGCTCTCCCGAAATTGCATTCCATCCGCTGTGGGGCGCCGTCCTATCGAGGCGGTCCAGCTTGTCGCGAAATGCTTTCCCTATGTCTTTCTTATTTTCCATTACTCACATTAAAATTAGGGTTTGGCTGCCTGCCGGTTATTTTTTCTTTTAATATCGACTTTGCACGGTGCAGGTTGCTTTTGGAGGTGCCTTCGCTGATGTCGAGCATCGCTGCAATCTCACTGTGCGAATGATCATCCAGCTCATAGAGCGAGAATACCAGCCTGTATTTGTCGGGCAGTTGTTGCACTAGCGAAAGCAGGTAATCCATCGGCAGGTCCATTTCGGTATCACTTACATCGGTGTCTGCACTGTAATCTTCCCTTACCGGTAAGAGCTGTATGGCCTTCTTATAGCTGTCAATGGCCTTATTTATGGCTATGCGCTTCATCCAGCCCTCAAACGACCCGAATCCCCTGTACCGGCTTATCGTGGTAAAAATTTCAATAAACGTATTATGCAGGTTATCTTCTGCTTCTGCTTCATTCCTGCAATATTTCAGGCTCACTGTAAAAAGCACGTCCTTGTAGCGGCGGTACAGTTCTTCCTGTGCGCCGGCATTGTGCTTAATGCAGCCCTTTATGAGTTGTTCCTGGTTCAAATAGGTTGGTTTTACGGTTGGGCAGTTATGGATTGCCGGTCCTTTTTTAGATAGTCTTTATGTTAGCCAAAAGGTTGCTTGCGCAGCAAAAATAATTTTCTCCTCTATATCTGCATACAATAGTATCGGAAAAACAAAAAGGTTGCGTGCAGGATGCAAATTTTTAAAAGATCATACCGGCTTCGCCTTCCATCCGTTGCACATAAAGGTCAATCTTTTGGTGAGCTTTATTAAAGAACAGTTTCCGGTCGCGCGTACCCGATTCGTTCAGCGCCTTGGAATTCTTTAGTTGGTGCTTAAAAAAATCAAGTGCATTACCACAGGTATTGACATCGTTGGTAATGAAATACCCAAGCATGGTATAGGGTACGAACAGCGACTGTTTTTCCGATGCGGAGAGGAGCACGTTGTTATTCAGGATGAGCAGCTCATTATAGTACAGATGAAAGCGCGATGTGCCGTTGCAGCACCTGTCTTCGGCGGTTTGCAATATGGCTTTCAGGTCGGCGCATAACAGTTGGGCATTCGCCAAAGTGAGCAGCCCTGACTGGTAGAGGTAATAAATCTGTTGCAGGCTGCTGTTGATGGTGGTGTCATTCCATATCTCGTGTACCTCTACGCTGTCATATACCTGCTTCAACTTTGTACTATGTTCCAAAAGTGATTGGTCGATAGTAAAATTCTCAAAGCTATCCTGGTTTTGCGTTCCTGCCAGCAGGTTTAGCCACACATACAGCTTGAATTTAGACAACAATGTGCCGCCAATGGTGTAGAATAATGGGATGTCCTTTGCCGAATAGTACATCTTTGCTTCCGGATAATCTAAAAAGCTGCTGATGTTCTCTGCTGACTGCCTGAAGTACGCAGCCATATCCTCCATCGAGCGTATTTCGCTGGTTTTCTCTACAATCACCTTTTTCTCGCCAGCAAAGAGTCCATCCATCGAAAGTGAATAATGCCGGCACAACAGCACTGCTTCTTCTATTGAGAACTTGCTCTTCTGTGATACCCTGCGGTGGGCGGCATCATAGCTGATGTTCAGCACGGCAGCAATCTCATCGATGACAGAGGCCGATTTGTCCACTTTTCTGCGTATGGCTTTTAGCAAAATATCCTGGTTGTCCATTTTTGCGATTTTCACAAATGTAGGTTTTTTATTAATTCATTACCACAATTTGAATTGCGGCCATCACAATAGTTTTGATTCAGATTTAAAGCAAGCTATCATGAAGAAGATATTAATAATGTTATTTAGCAGTGTTATGGCATACGGGCAAAGCTGCGACCAACTCATTTTCGAAGCCGGTATCAGGTTTCCGTTTGGCAGCATGGCCGGCAAAATAGGGCCGTCGCCGGAATTCGGTATATGGAACCGCAGCGGGGTCACCAATTGCAGGGGCATGTTCGATATTGGCGCGAGCATTTATATTCCTACGGACAGGCAGGAATTTGATTATACCGCACCCGATAGCATTTATCGGGTAAAAGCGAAAGGTGTTTCCGGAATGTTAGGCATCCGTTTAGCAAAGGATTACGCCGTAGGCAACAGGATTGAAATACAATGGCTGTCCACTTTCGGGTATGCCTTTTTTGTGTATGATGACAAGCGTAGCCGTTATATGCATAAAACCAACCCCCGAGATTTTGAGGACAGCACCAATGACTGGTATATTAAGGCTTTAAGCACATTCCATATCGGTCAGGGTATCCGGTTTGGATATCCTCACCTGGGCCTGTACCTCAATTACAATTACACCCCTTACGGGATGTTCAGCAACTATGTACAAAAAGATTTCGGCTCCCACAGCCTGAGTTTCGGAATCGTATACCGACAATAAATCTATAGTAACCATGAAACCACTTTTGTTTATGCTTATGCTATTCCTTATTTATTCCCCGGTGAAGGCACAGGAAGTGCAGCACCGCAAAACACGGTTCCCTGTTGGCCTGTTTACCACGGGCGACAGCGACATCTATGGCATTTCCTTCGGCGTGGGGTCGGATACCTACATGGACTCCGACTATGTGAGTGTTCGGTCAAACGGCATCCGCATTGAGCCCATATCGCAGGCGGTGCTATTCTTTACGTTTATTTTCCCTATCGACAGGGTGCGTTATCCAAGAGATGAATCGGAAATCCCGGAATTTGAAAAGAAAATTCCCAATGAAGTCATCAACGGGCTCAACCTGTCGTGCGGAACCAATGCCTTTGCCGATGTTAATGGGGTAACGCTTTCGGCATTCGTACAATCGTTGCGGCGGACCAACGGGCTTTCGGTAGCCGGGTTTTACAACAGCTCCTACAGGAACAACGGCCTGATGGTTGCCATAGGCGGTGTCAGTTCCGTATACAGCAATGGGGTAATGCTGTCTCCTATGGTAACATCGGTGCACGATGGGAGCGGCCTGCAAGTGGCTTTCAATAACGACTATGATAAATTTAAAGGCGTGCAGATAGGCGTGCTCAACGGTACTTATGGCAAAGCCGACTATTTTAAAGGGGTACAGATTGGCCTTTTCAATAATGCCAAAAAGCTCAAAGGCATCCAGATCGGCCTCATCAATAAGAACAGCAAAAGGATACTGCCTTTTTTTAACTGGAATTTTAAGGAGTAAAAAAATACCCTAACCTCTCTAAAAAGGGAAATAGCTTCACTCATACTGCATAGTCCTCACCCCGGCCCTCTCCGAAGGAGAGGGTGACGGAACGTAACACTCATACCCAATAAAACTTTAAAAAAATAATACCATGAAAAACATACCACTTTTACTCATCGCCTTCCGCTTCGTGCTTGGACCGTTAATGATAGGCATAACGTACTTTTACGGCACATCAGCAAGGATTGTGCTTATGATATTGCTGCTGTTAGGCATATTGTCTGATATATTCGATGGCATCATAGCCCGCAAGTCGGGTGTCTCCACCGAAAAGCTGCGCCGCATGGACAGCCAGACCGACCTTGTGTTCTGGGTCTGTGCCGGATGGTGCAGCTGGCTCCTGAACCCGGAGATCATTATCGAAAATAAGTATGCCATCATTACCATCTTCGCCATGGAAGGGCTTACCTATGTGCTGAGCATTGCCAAATTCGGGAAGGAAACCTGCACGCATGCACTGTTATCCAAGCTATGGGGCATTACCCTGTTCATTGCATTCATCTCCATCATTGGGTTTGGGCATGGCGGGATACCATTGGCTTTGGCAGTGATTTTTGGCATCATTTCGCACATCGATGTTTACCTTATTATCCTATTTTTACCCAAGTGGGCGCACGATGTACCCAGTGCCTGGCACGCGTGGCAGATAAGGAAGGGGAAGGATATTAAACGGAATAACTTGTTTAATGGGTAAATATATAACCAAAAAACCCTGCCACTTTACGGCGGCAGGGTTCTTTCTGAATTATCTTCCCGGATATTTTTTTGGATTCAAATAAGTATTGAAAACTGAATAAATATAAATTGTTTCTTCAAAATCGTCAACTTCGTACAGCAACAAAAAAGGAAAACGCTTTAGAGGGTAGCCGGTAATGTTTTTGTAGCGTATCCTGAAATTGGGGGTAAGACTGATAGTCCTATAGGCTTCATTGAGTTCATTGTCCAAATTCAGTAAAGTTTGGATGCTTTCTTTATAGTAGTCAAAAGCGTCTGCAATATCGGCATAAGCCTTTGGAGACAATCGTACTTTATAGCCCATATTTTTTCCTCAATTGGGCGTGGGCATCCTCTACAGATATGAAGTCGGCCTTATTTTCGGAAGCGATGCGTTCGTCAAGGATTGCTTTGGCGGCATCAGGAAGTTCGTAATCATCTTCTGTTTCTTCCAAATCCTTATGTTTTGATTTGATTTGGTTCCATTCATCAATTGGTATTACAACCGCAGTCGTATTCCCATGGCTATCTGATATATATTGAATTTTCATGGCAAATATTTTTATCAAATGTACAAAATTTGTATTGAGATTTAAACCAAAAAAACCTGCCACTTTACAGCGACAGGGTTCTTCCTGAATTCTTATTCTTTTCTTACTCGTAATAATAAAAAGTTTCGCTGTCACGCATATTTTCAAATATTGTCCCTTCGGCTTTTGAATATGTTATATAACCTGAATCATTGAAGCTGTTTTCAAAGGTTATATAACTTGTGGAAGGTGTTGGAGTAGTTGTCACGACATATCGTTTTAAATAATAATTGTTGTTTTCGGTAATATTAATACGGGAGTCATCCGAAATAAAAAAAAGGTTGTTGAGCTCATTGATAGTTTTTAACTGATTGGCTGGCATGGTAATGCCGTAATATTCAAAATTCACTGTCGATGATTCCTCGGTAGCGACAAAATCCCATTGCTCCAGTTTGTCATTTTGATAGATCATTCCATCATATTGGATGTGCCCAAGGGAGTTAACGGGGATAGTCTGCGTGTATTGAGTCATGGGTTGGTTAGTGTCAGGGTCGTACGGGGTCTGCGTAATACTGCCAGTGTTATAAACATATTTCTTTATACTTGAGCCCGCGTTTAACGTTCCTGATGCATAAAATATATTTTGACTCTCAATGATGCGGCTTTCAGCATCAAAAATTTCGGTAGTCTTACTCCAAAGACTTTCGTTTACCCATATTTCCGAGATATGTGTGTTAGTTGCGTATGTATGAGCTATGCGCATAGCTATATTTCCGGATATGTCAAACGTAGTATCGGCTACCACTTTATGTCCTTCAAAGTATTGTACATTTTTTTTGCTGCCTTCAACATTGTTGTCATAGGCTTCTTTGGTAGGAATATATTTAATTGTTTTTACTAATTCTAGGGAAGTGTCCTGGGCATTATTTGTTGTTGCATTGTCATCGGAACAGCCTGTAAATACTCCGGCAATAGCTAGGGCGGCAAGTAATAGCGTTTTTTTCATGGTAGTGGTTTTTGTAGTAGATGGATTAATAACTGAAAGGTTGCGTATGAAACCAAAAAAACCCTGCCATTCTAAAACGGCAGGGTTCTTCCTGAATTAACCTTAAAAAGTAATTAAGATTCTTGTGGCTCTCCGCCATTATCTTCGTTACGTGGCTCGCGTGGGCCATCGTTCCTTCTTTCTTCCCTTGGGCCACGGTCGCGGGAGTTCCTGTCGTCCCTTCCACGATTATCGCGTCCGCCGCCACGGTTATCGCGTCCGCCACGGTCGCTGCCTTCGCGAGGCCCGCGGTTTTCACGCTGTGGAGCATTCTCATCCCTTGGAGGCCTTGGCAAAAGCGCTTTCCTTGATACTTTCTCCTTGCGTGTCTTAGGGTCGATGCCGATGTACTTCACATCAAACACGTCGCCCATGTTCACCACGTCGGTTACGTTCTCGGTGCGCGCCCAGTCAAGTTCGCTTACGTGAAGCAATACTTCGTTGCCAGGAGCATCCATATATTCCACTACCGCGCCGAAATCAAGCAGCTTGATCACTTTTACGCTGTAGGTTTCGCCAACCTGCGGCTTGAATATGATTGAGTCGATTTTGTTCAGTACCATCTGGATTCCTTCCGGGCTTGTACCAAGGATTTCCACTTCGCCCTGCTCGTCCACCTCGTTGATAACGATGGTTGTGCCTGAGGCCTTCTGTAGTTCCTGGATAACTTTTCCGCCCGGACCGATAAGCGCGCCGATAAACGCACCCGGAATGGTAACTTTAATGATCTTAGGAGCGTGGCGTTTCACATCTTCCCTTGGTGTGTCAAGCACTTCTGTCAGCTTGCCAAGGATGTGAAGGCGGCCTTCACGGGCCTGGTTAAGGGCCTGCTCCATGATTTCATATTTAAGTCCTTCGATCTTGATGTCCATCTGGCATGCAGTGATACCTTCTGATGTACCGGTTACTTTAAAGTCCATGTCGCCAAGGTGGTCTTCGTCACCAAGGATGTCTGAAAGCACAGCCCAACGGCCTGTAGCATCGTCAGAGATAAGTCCCATGGCAATACCCGATACCGGCCTTGTCATTTTGATACCTGCATCCATTAGCGCCAGTGTACCGGCACATACGGTAGCCATTGAAGAGGAACCGTTCGATTCCAGTACTTCAGATACTACACGTACGGTATATGGCGTCTCAGCAGGAATCATGTTTTTAAGTGCACGCTGTGCAAGGTTACCGTGCCCTACTTCACGCCTCGATGTTCCGCGAAGCGGTTTTGCTTCACCCGTAGAGAACGGGGGGAAGTTGTAGTGCAGGTAAAAACGCTCCTCGCCTTGTTCTGTAGGGCGGTCAATAATGTTCGCCTCACGTGATGTACCAAGCGTTACTGTAGCAAGCGCCTGTGTTTCACCCCTTGTGAAAAGGGAAGAACCGTGTGTTGAAGGAAGGTAATCCACCTCACACCATATCGGGCGTATTTCGTTGGTTTTCCTTCCGTCAAGGCGTGTGCCTTTATCAAGGATAACGTTACGTACAGCTTCTTTGTTGACTTTAGAAAGGTATTTGCTGATAAGGTCGCCGTTTTCAAGCAGCTCATCTTCAGTAAACAATGCCTTTACTTCTTCCTTTACAGCAGCAAATTTCTCAGAACGCTCGTGCTTTGCAGAGCCTTCGCTGGCAATTGCAAAGTACTTATCGTAAGCAAGTTCTTTTACTTTGGCAAGGATAGCATCGTCGTTGCGCTCTTCTTCATAAGTCCTTACTTCTTTTTTGCCTGCAGCTGCCTGAAGCCTTTCCTGTGCGGCAATCTGTACTTTAATGGCTTCGTGGGCAAATTTAATGGCCTCGATCATTTCCAGTTCAGATATCTCCTTCATTTCGCCTTCCACCATCGCGATAGAGTCCATAGAAGCGCCGATCATCATGTCGATGTCAGACTCTTCAAGCTGGGCTTTGCTCGGGTTAATGATGAACTCTCCGTTGATCCTCGCTACACGAACTTCAGAGATAAGTGTTGCAAAAGGAATATCGGAAAGTGCCAGGGCCGCAGAAGCAGCCAGTCCGGCAAGCGCATCGGGCATAACGTCGTCATCGTGCGACATAAGCTGGATCATTACCTGCGTTTCGGCATGATAATCTTTAGGGAAAAGCGGACGCAATACGCGGTCTACAAGGCGCATGGTAAGGATCTCACCGTCGCTTGGCCTTGCCTCGCGCTTAAAGAAGCCGCCGGGAAAACGTCCTGCGGCTGCAAATTTTTCACGGTAGTCCAGTGTCAAAGGCAAAAAGTCGATGCCGGGGCTTGCTGTGCGGGCAGAAACCACAGTAGCAAGCAGCATCGCATTGCCCATTTGTACTACTACCGAACCATCGGCTTGTTTGGCAAGTTTGCCTGTCTCGATCGAGATGCTTCGTCCATCTCCCAGATCGATGATCTCTTTAATTACGTTAGGGATCATAAAATTTAATTCTTTTGATTAAACAATGGGTTTAGTTGTTGTGTTGTTGTTGTAGTTGTATGGAACCCAATGAAAAACCAAAACTTTTTCTGCGCAATATGTAAAAAACAAAAAGAGGCGCGCGGGCACCTCTTCTCATTTCGATTATTTCCTGATGTTTAGTTCTTTGATAATCTCGCGATACCTGTTGATATCTTTCTTTTTCAGGTAGTCAAGCAGGCTCCTCCTTTTACCTACCAGCTTCACAAGCGAACGCTCTGTGTTGTAGTCGTGGCGGTTTTTCTTAAGGTGGCCTGTTAGGTGGTTAATCCTGAATGTGAACAGCGCGATTTGTCCCTCGGCTGAACCTGTGTTAGCTTCTGCTCCGCCGTGCTTGGCGAAAATTTCTGCTTTTACTTCTTTAGTTAAGTACATGCTAATATTACTAAAATGATTATTATGTATTCGGGTCTTTCCCGATTGGGTGCAAAGGTAATCAAAATATTTACACGTGCAAGGGTTGAATTGTTATAAAAGTTTCAGGTTTCAGGTTTCAGGTTGCCACTCATGCTCAATAAGTTGCCGTTGTATTGCCGGGCTGAACTTTCAAAAAAACTTTAAACAAATCAAAATAGCTTCGCTACTTCTTGGTTCACAAACTCCAGGAACCTTTCGTCCAGGTCTGTAAACGGATCCAGCACGCCTGAGTCGATATCAATCTGGCCGATGGTTTCGCCATTCACGAAAAGCGGCACCACGATTTCCGACTTAACCGAAATGCTGCATGCAATGTAATTATCCTGTGCACTCACGTCCGGTACTACAAAATTTTGATTCGATACCGCTACCTGTCCGCAGATGCCTTTTCCGAATGGGATGACAGTATGGTCGGTCGGTTCCCCTGCATACGGCCCCAGGATAAGCTCTTCCTTTTCACCGTTACGGAAGTAAAAGCCCACCCAGTCATAATGGTCGATGTGTTCTTTTAAAAGATGGCACAGCTGTAATAGCTTTTCATCACGAAGGGTATCAGTGTGGTGCAATATATCGGTCACCTTTGGTTTCAGTTCTTCAAATGTCATGGCGTTAAAATCTTTAGTAAGGCAAAAGTATCCATTAAAGTTGTTCGGTTTTCCATATTTTTGTTAAAAACTAAACTGCCAATGGGCGTCCTCCGGAACAACAGGCCTCTTTTTCTGTTTCTCATAAAGTTTGCAGGCAGCTACCTGCTGCTTTCGGTACTGTATTGGGCATATCTCAGCCGGTATGATGCCGAAGCGTTTGAGCCCGACGGGATGACTACACTTGTTGCGGAGCAGGCATCGGCATTTGTTAACCTGATAGGGGAGGAGTCGCATATCAAAAAGCATCCCGGGCAGGCTGCCTGGATGTTTTATGTGAATGATAAACGGGTTGCGCGTATCGTTGAGGGTTGCAACGCGGTAAGCGTAATAGCTTTATTCGCCGCATTTATTATCGCCTTCTCTACCACATTCAGGCGAACCTCGCTTTACATACTAATGGGTATAGCGCTATTGCATATCCTTAATATAATCAGGGTAGGGTTGTTGGGTGTCGGGCTTTACTATTATAAGGAAAAGGGACCGTTACTGCACGATATTATCTTCCCGTTGTTCATTTACGGGGTGGTGGTTGTGCTTTGGGTTGCCTGGGTAATGAAGTTGTCTGTAATCAAGGTTAAAAACGTAAATGCCCTTTTAGGGGCATTCGGGTTGTTTGTACTGCTGGTTCTTGTACGCTTTTACGAAGAAACATTGTTTTACGATCCCCTGCTGCCGTTCTTTAAGCGGGAGGGTAAAGAACTTCCGGACTATGATAGCCTGAAGCTTTTCCTTGGATTGGCTTTCCGGTATGGGCTGAATACATTATTATCGCTGGGCGTTATCTGGCTTGCATTTAAGGACAAGGCGATTATTCGGCTTGCCGCAATATTATATGGTGTGCTCTTTGCAGTGCTGTGCACGGTTTTATTTATCGGCCTAAATGCCGAAAAACCCAACCTGCTGCTGATTTTCTATGTACGGCGTTTCCTGATACAGCCGTTGCTGCTGCTGTTGTTGCTTCCTGCGTTTTTTTACCAGAAGCGGATGAAATAATTTTCTTCCAAATTTCACGTTATCAACATAAATGCATAATTTTGCCTCGTATGCAAATAAAAAAGTACATAAGCGCGCTTCTCACAATGCTCATATTGGTATCCAGTATGGGGCTGGCGCTCAATGTACATTATTGCCATGGCAGAATATCTTCCGTTGCTTTTGCTTATAAGAAAGCCGAATCGTGCAACGGCCACAAGAGTGAGAAGAAAGCTCATGCCTGTGGCGTAGAAAAAGACTCCCATAAAAAATGCTGCAAAGACGACCTGGTTAAGCTTAAGGATACCAAGTCTGACAATGTAATTACAAAATCACTCCAGCTCGATTTGGGGGCTTTCTGCCTGGCAGAGGAGTGGAACCCGCAAACCCTTTACAGCGCAGCTACGCTTCCTGTTATAAAAGACACCCCGTCTTTTTACTGCGAATCCAATGCGCCACCGCTCTACAGGCTTTATTGCCAATATATTTTCTACGCCTAAAGTTCAATGTTTTTACAACCTCCGGATCTTCGGAGTAATCTTAAGTATTAACATTAAACTTTTTTTATGCGTAATTTATTCATCTATATATTCCTGATGGCTGCCGGATACATGCAGGCACAGGTAAACCTAACCGGTACTGTGGTCGACGAAAATAGCCAGCCCATGCCGGGAGCGTCCGTTTATTGGCTGCAGCCACAGGACGATATTTTGTCGACAGTAACTTCAGAGGACGGCACATTTTCGTTGCGCTACTCAACCGAAACCGATAAGCTTATCATCAGCTACATTGGTTATAAGACGGATACCCTGAGTGTACCTGCTCCAAGACAGGTGTTCCACAAAATGACTCCTGACGAAGGTCAGCAGCTTAATGAAGTTGTGGTAGAAAAAACCCGCAGGAGTCTCGAGCATTCGCGCGTTCAGACTACTAATGTATCGACTATGAGCCATAAGGAGCTACTGAAGGCTGCCTGCTGCAACATTGCCGAAAGCTTCGAGACCAATCCTTCCATTGATGCCAGCTTTTCCGATGCCCTTACCGGCAGCCGCCAGATAAAGATGCTCGGGCTTACCAGCCCGTACCTGTTAATAGCCGAGGAAAATATCCCGTCAGTACGTGGTGCATCGCAGGCCTATGGGCTTTCATTTGTGCCTGGCACATGGGTCAACAGTATCCAGATAACCAAGGGCGCAGGGCCGGTTGTCAATGGGTACGAAAGTATTTCAGGCCAAATCAATTATGACCTCATTAAGCCTGCCGACGACATCCCGTTCTTTCTTAATGCTTATGGCTCAACCGACAGCCGCTTTGAATTGAATACCCATTTCAATAAGAAATTTTCTGATAAATGGAGCAGCAGCCTGTTTGTGCACGGCAATGCCCGTGTTGGCAAGAACGACATGAACGATGACGGTTTTCTGGACAACCCGCTTGCAAAGCAAATCAATGTGATGAACCGCTGGCAGTACAATGATGCCGAAAAGGGCTGGGTGAGTTTCATCAACCTGCGGTATATGCGGGACGAGAGGCAGGCAGGCGAAGTGGATTTTGACCCGGATCGTGATAAATTCACAACCAACCACTGGGGGTCTGAAATCAATACTGACAAAGTGGACGCCTCGGCCAAGCTGGGCTACGTATTTCCGGATATGCCTTTCCAAAGCATTGGCCTTCAAACCTCGTTCAACTGGCACAATCAGGAATCCTACTTTGGATTCAAAACCTATGATATCGACCAAAAGAGTGTATACTCGAACCTCGTGTTCAGCTCGATCATTGATAACACCATGAACAAATTCACTACCGGGCTTAACTTTACTTATGACAGCTATGGAGAATTTGTAAATGTAACCGACTTTAGCAGGAGAGATAATTCCGTTGGGGCTTTTTTTGAGTATAACTACGACAATGCCAACGATTTCAGCATTATCCTGGGTGGGCGTTTTGATGTTCATAACCGCCTCGGCTCGTTCTTCACGCCGCGTATGCACCTGCGTTACAATCCATGGGAGGGAGGTACCTTCAGGGCGTCTGCCGGAAGGGGTAAAAGGGCGGCGAACATTTTTGCCGAAAACCAGGCGTTCTTTGGCAGTTCCCGTTCAATGAATATTTTGGGTACAGGAGGCAAGCTGTACGGCCTTGACCCTGAAATTGCATGGAACTATGGTGTAAGCTTCATCCAGAGCTTCCCGTTATTCAATAAAAATGCGGAATTTGTGGTAGACTTCTACCGTACCGATTTCCAAAACCAGGTGGTAGTAGATGTATTCGGTTCGCCGCAGGAAGTAAATTTCTACAATCTTGATGGCAAGTCGTTCGCCAACAGCCTTCAGGTGGAACTAAACTACGAAATCACGCACCACTTCAACATCCGTACGGCTTACAAATATTACGACATCCAGACCGATTATGCTTCAGTCGGGACACAGGAAAGGCCATTGCAGGCCAAGCACAGGTTCTTTACCAACGTTGCCTATGAGACCCACGTGAAAGAAGGCGGCCGCCAATGGAAGTTCGACTTTACCTACAACTGGATGGGCAAACAGCGCTTACCGAATACAGCATCTAACCCTGGAGAGTACCGGATGGGATACTATTCGCCGTCCTTCTCGCTGATGAATGCACAGGTTACGCGCAGCTTCTCGAGCGTATTTGAGATGTATGTAGGTGCCGAAAATCTTGGTAATTACCAGCAGAAAAAAGCAATTATCGGTAATGATGACCCTTTTGGCCCGTATTTTGACAGTTCCATTATCTATGCGCCGATATTCGGGCAGATGTACTATGCCGGATTGCGTTTCAAGATCAATTAATTATAATGTAAGAACCTCTAACAACTATTTATATGAAAAAACTCGTTTTAGTAATGCTGGTGCTTTTCATGGGTGTATCCCTTCAGGCACAGGAAAAAAAGAACAAAAATGCCAAGGCCGAAATTGAAGTCAAGGGCAATTGCGACCAATGTAAAAAACGCATCGAGAAGGCCGCGTACACCGTTAAGGGTGTAAAATCAGCGGTTTGGCACCAAGACCACCAGGACCTTCACCTTATTATCGACGAAACAAAATGCAGCCTCGACGATGTGCGCGCGGCCGTTGCAAAGTCAGGCCACGATACCGATAAGGTAAAGGCAACCGATGAAGATTATAACAAGCTGCATCATTGCTGTAAATATGACAAAGGATAATACCCTGCAGTATAAATGTACCCCGGACGATAGTTCGGGGTATTTTTTTTCGTTAATGTATTGGCTAAAGTTGTTGTTTGTGACTTAGAAAGGTAAATTTGCAAGAATCACCTTCAAACTATCATAATGGCCAAATTGCTAACGAATTTCGTTGCCGTATTATCTGTATTAACATTGTCCAATATAGCTATTGCGCAGGAACAGACCGCAAAACCTGAAAATAGTTTTTTTAAGGACCGCAAGCTATACCTGAATGATGACGGCAGCAATTATGTTAAGCTTACCTTCCTTGCACAATTATGGCTCAGGAATGCCAATTATAATCCGGGGACTACAATTTACGGTACGGAAAAAAGCGGAGGCACCGATATCGGTATCCGTCGGTACCGCGTGCAGCTGTACGGGCAATTGACTGACAGGGTGTTTGCGTACAGCCAGTTTGGGGAAAACAACTTCAGTAATATCTCCGACAGGAAGCAGGGCTTTTTTGTTCACGACGCTTATGGCGAATATGCCATAGACAGGACAAGGCTCTCATTAGGTGCGGGGCTTTCAGGATGGAGCGGGCTTACACGTTTTGCATCGCCTTCTGCCGGAAGTATTTTAGGATTGGATGCACCCATTTACCAACAAACAACTGCCGATGCCACTGACCAGTTCCTGCGTAAGCTTTCGGTATTTGCCAAAGGAAAACTGGGTAAGCTGGACTATCGAATTCAGATGGTGCAGCCTATGGCGATTCAGGAGTCGGCAGGTTATGATCCTGATACAGCTATCGGCCAGAATGCAATGTTTTCTGCAAAGCCGCCGGAGATGCAATATAGCGGCTACTTCTCTTACCAGTTCAGGGACCAGGAATCGAACCAGACACCTTATGCAACTGGTACCTATCACGGTAAGAAGAAAGTGTTTAATATAGGCGCAGGATTCATTTATCAGAAAGATGCCATGTGGAGGCTGGATGAGGTGGTTACGGATACTGTTTACAGTACTATGCTTCACCTTGCGGCTGACGTGTATTATGATGCCCCGATGGGTGATAAAGGACAGGCGATTAGCCTTTACGGCAGCTTTACCTATTCTGACTATGGGAAAAACTACCTTAGGAACGGTGGCCCCATGAACCCAGCCAACGGTAATGACAATCCGGGTATACTCAATGGCGGGGGAACTGCTTTCCCTATGTTTGGTACAGGTGAAATAGTATGCCTGCAGGCAGGTTATAAATTCAGGGACAATCTTATCGGGAATACTACGCTCATGCCTTATGCATCGTTGCAGTATGCCAATTATGAGCGCCTGAATGATGGCATGGCGTATCTGGATGCCGGGGTCAACTGGCTCCTGGCAGGGCATACATCGAAACTAACGATTTCTTATCAGGACAGGCCAGTCTATAACACTGCCGGAGATAAAATAAGCAGCAGGGGCGCAGTAGTAGCGCAATACCAGGTATCCTTCAATTAGTGTGCTGGTATTGTTTTGGTTTCAGAGATAAGTTTGCCGTCAGCGCTAAAGCCTTCTATAATAACTTTCATTTCCTTTATTCCTGTTTTGGCAACAGAAAAGCTGAAGCTTCCTTTCTCATCAGCCATTAACAATGGTTCCCAGCCAATGACACCAAAGTTTTCAAAGCCGGCATCAGATGTAGATACATAACGTACATTTTCAAATGGCTCAACCTTGCTGAAGCCATTTTTAATGATTATATCCGGAGTTGTATTCCTGGCGACTCCCTTAGCTCCTTTTTTCAGGTAAACTTTAATAACACCTATGTAGTTTCTTACTGAAGGCACAATGGCATGCGGACTCATATAAATTTCATCTACCTCGCTCATTTGTATCATGCTCATCAGACTGTAATCCATTTGCTGCATATTGTCGATATAAAATATCGGGCCGCTGGCTGCACCGTTTATAGTGTTTACGGTGCGTGTTGTAATGCGTATCTGTCCATTATTGTCGCTTACATTAAAGCCACCGAAGGTTTTAATATAGTTAAGCAGGTTTTGGTACATAGCAGCCTGGGTGTCTGAAATTTTGTAAGCCCGCAAATTTGAGTTGCCAAGGTTTTTGGCATATTTCAATGAGGAAGCTTCAATGGTTACTTCCTTGAGTACAGTGGTTTCTCCGTAAAATCCGGGAATGGCAGCGCGGTTTTGGCCCTCATCCGACAGATAATATTTCGGATCCGGCCTGAAGGGTTTGTTATACATTTTATTTCCATTAAGTATTTGTGGGGCAAGAGTGAGTTCTTTTGGTTTCTGTCCTTTTTTAACCAAAGTAAAATTTACGTATGAAGAATCGGAAATTATAATATTGTTGAAATGAAAATCCCGTTTGTCGTCTACCTCAGTCATCTCATCGATGCCTGAAGTGAGTGAATATAAGCGTACATTTGAAGATTTGGTGTCGCCTGCACTTTTGGGTACAGTACCTTTCAGGGCAAGCCCCATATCAAACGAAAAGCTGCTCCCCGGAGGATTTGTCTTTATGATATTCCAGTCATATTTGCTTCCCTGGTTCATCAGGTACAAATCCAGCTCATACATTTTTATTTTAGAGATATTTTCAAAATAATAACGCCCGGAGGCACCTTTGTGGCCCTTTATGTAAGGCATTAGGCGTAAGGAGCTGTAAATGTCATTGGACTCATCCAGGCTCATTGTATTTTCAGGAAGGGCCGAGATGCTTAGGCTCATGTTAGGGTAGCCGGCATTTCCTGTAAACTCCAGATTGTCGGTGCTGTTTTTCGATAGTGTCAATGAAGCCGAAATGCCCTGTGTAGGGTATTTGTAAATGAGGCGTTCAGCCATTTGCTTCAGTTCGCTATCCAATATTCGGATGGTATTTAAGCCTTCAAACAACTCACTCGTGGGAATAACGATGCTTTGTTCGGTGGTTCCGTCTTTAAAAACAATTTCATATATGGTTGCATTATCATCCTGGTGTACTGTTATAAATACCGGCCTGCCTGCCAAAGCGCCGGCTGTAGCAGCGTTGGTACGTAACTTTATGAGGGTTTTATCGGGCATATTGTTTACATCCAGCGCGATACCAGTAGGCGATGGCAGAGGCAATGCCTGCTCATGTTTTATGCCATCAACGGATACGACAGCTTTATAACCCGTTGCGTTTGCAGGCAGGACAAATTTTCCGTACCCTTTTTTGTTTATCTGGACTTTCATGACGGGCTTGCCTGATGTGTCCGTAATGTCAGCAACAGAAACAGGAAGCAGGCCATTGTTACAATTGGTTATGCTGATGCCTATGGTGTTTTGGATACCGCTCACCAGTATGCCTCCTTCGGGCTTTAAAATAATGTTTATTTTTGACGGGTCGGCTTTGGCCAGGGCAGTACCGGCGCCCTGGTTCTCATTAATCACAGCAATCTCATACACCGACGATTCGTCCTCAAGGAAGTTATTCATCCAGTTGGTGTAGAATTGCAGGTAGTATTTCCCGGATTTAAACTGGTTCCCCAGCTTAAAGCTTCCTGAAAAGCTGCCGATGTTGCCATATACAAGCTGCGTTTCCAAAATCTTTCCTTCCGAATCAATCAAAGATGCATAAATGTTTACTGTAGAAAAAAAAGGGATGTTTTTCTTGCGGTGGAAAACATACCCCTTGAACCATACCTGCTCATTGGTCATGAATACATTTTTGTTCAGGTGCACGTGGATATTCTCCCTTTCAAGGAAAAAATAATCAGTGAGGTATTTTGCAATCTGTTCTTTTTTGTTTTGCTGGGCTGTGGTTTTTTGGCTGTAGCCGAAAACAAGCAGGCAGATTAAGGCAGGTAGTATTCGTGTCATAAGTGTTGGTTGTTGGTTGTGGAATTGGCATAAAATGCTACTCCTTAAACGCAAGATTAGTAAAAATTATTTACTGATTATGTGAAAATTAACATAAAAAAAGGAGCGTCATAAAACGCTCCTTTTAGGTTATGTCAGGTAAATGATTATTACATCATTCCCGGCATTCCGCCGCCCATTGGCATTCCGCCGCCGGCTCCTTCTTCTTTAATGTCGATAAGCGCACACTCGGTCGTTAGGATCATCCCCGCAACCGAAGCTGCATTCTCAAGCGCCACGCGGGTCACTTTCTTAGGGTCGATGATACCTGCCGCAAGCATGTCTACATACTCATCAGTCTTGGCGTTGTAGCCAAAATCGCCTGAACCTTCAGCAACTTTTGCCACTACTACCGATCCTTCAAGGCCGGCATTCTCAACAATGGTCCTTAGTGGAGACTCAATAGCACGGGATACGATCTGGATTCCCGTAGCTTCATCCGCATTTTCAGCGTTGATGCCTGCCAGGACAGATTTGGCCCTTAGCAGCGCCACACCACCACCGGCCACGATGCCTTCTTCAACGGCGGCCCTTGTTGCGTGCAGTGCGTCATCCACACGGTCTTTCTTCTCTTTCATTTCTACTTCAGATGCTGCACCAACGTATAGTACGGCAACACCGCCGGCCAGTTTGGCAAGGCGCTCCTGAAGCTTCTCCCTGTCATAGTCAGAAGTTGTAGTTTCTATCTGTGCTTTTATCTGGTTTACGCGGTTCTTGATCATGTCCGGTTCGCCTGCACCATTCACTATTGTAGTGTTGTCTTTGTCGATAACTACTTTTTCGCAAGTTCCCAGCATGTCAAGGGTAGCGTTCTCAAGTGTGTAGCCGCGCTCTTCAGCAATTACGGTACCGCCTGTAAGGATAGCGATGTCTTCCAAAAGCGCTTTCCTCCTGTCACCAAAGCCCGGGGCCTTAACAGCAGCAATCTTAAGCGCACCGCGAAGCTTGTTTACCACAAGGGTAGCAAGGGCCTCGCCGTCCACATCCTCGGCGATGATCAATAGGGGCTTGCCTGACTGTGCCACCGGCTCCAGTACAGGAAGAAGCTCCTTCATCGACGATACTTTCTTGTCATATAGTAAAATGTATGGCCTGTCAAGTTCGGCTTCCATTTTCTCAGAATTAGTCACAAAATATGGAGACAGGTAACCGCGGTCAAACTGCATGCCTTCCACAACATCAACATATGTGTCAGTCCCTTTGGCTTCTTCCACAGTGATAACGCCTTCCTTGCCTACTTTATCAAAAGCAGTTGCGATAAGTTCGCCTATGGTTTCATCGTTATTTGCTGATATTGAAGCGATCTGCTTGATCTTTTCGCTATCAGAGCCAACAACTTTAGCCTGTTGTGACAAATCGCCAACAATAGCCTCAACCGCTTTGTCAATGCCTCGTTTCAGGTCCATTGGGTTGGCGCCTGCCGCTACGTTCTTAAGGCCTTCTTTTACGATGGCCTGGGCCAATACCGTTGCAGTTGTAGTACCGTCACCGGCCAGGTCGTTGGTTTTGGAGGCCACCTCTTTAACCATTTGCGCACCCATGTTCTCAAGGGTGTCAGCCAGCTCAATCTCTTTGGCTACCGATACACCGTCTTTGGTTACAGTAGGCCCGCCAAATGATTTGCTGATGATTACATTACGGCCTTTAGGCCCAAGCGTTACTTTTACTGCATTTGCCAATGCATCAACACCACGTTTTAAACCGTCGCGTGCTTCAATATCGAATTTTATTTCTTTTGCCATTTTGTTTTGAATTTGAATATGTGTTTAAATAATAAACTCTTAGATCACTGCGAAAATTTCTTCTTCTTTCATGATAAGGTAATCTTTACCTTCAAATTTCAATTCCGTACCGGCATATTTGCCATACAGTACGGTATCGCCAACTTTTACGGTCATGTCATGGTCTTTAGTACCATTGCCCACGGCCACTACGATACCTTTTTGCGGTTTTTCTTTTGCGGTATCAGGAATAAAAATTCCGGAAGCAGTTTGCGTTTCTGCAGCAACCGGTTCTACCAGAACCCGGTCATGAAGAGGTTTGATGTTTAAAGCCATATTATTCTCTGTTTTTATGTTTGTTATTAAAATTTGACTTGTTTTTTTCAGAAATTGTGCCAGTCGCATTAAGGCTGACAAATTTGCAGATACAAAAAATGCCGGCGTAAAGGTGCCGGCATTTTTTATGGTTTTATTATGAAATTAATTCGCAGGTTGTGTAGCCGGGGCTGTAGTTCCCTGTGGCTGTGCGGCAGGCGCTGCCGGAGTTCCTGTAGCAGGAGCGGCAGTTTTGGCTGGTACAGCGCTCTCGTCGATCAATTGCTCATCACCTGAAAACCCTGAAGAGAAGCTAAGGCTGGAAAGCAATATAAGCGCGATAAGGATCGTGCCCAATGTCCAGGTGCTTTTGTCAAGGAAATCAGTAGTTTTCTGTACGCCACCCATCATCTGAGTTCCGCCAAGTGTAGAAGAAAGGCCGCCGCCTTTTGGATTTTGTACCATGATCACTACTACCAAAAGGAAGCTCACAATTGTGATAAGTACCAGAAAAATTGAAAAGTTAACCATCTTTATTAATTGTTATTTTGTTGTAATGTCTTTATGTCCGAAATACGGTCTGCAAAGAAAACACTTTTTTCCGGATATTTCAAAATTAAAATTTCATAAGCCTGTATCGCTTTTGCATATTTTTTTTGTTCCAGGTAAACCCTTGCAAGCGTTTCGGTCATCAGGCTTGAGTTGTCCTCTACGCTGCGCTCAATATTAACGGGTGCAGGGATTGCCTTTGCAGGGGCAATTTTAGGATTGTTCTCTATGAATTTATCAATAAGGTCCAGTTTTTTTGCCAGCGGAGTATCTCCGGTCCCGGAGTTTTCCGACACCGAAGGTATATCTTCCCGTTTAATAGGAGTAAGCTTTGATAGTTGCAGCCATTCGGCAAAAGAGTGCTTTTCACCCTCATCAAACTCAAGTGGTTTTCCTATATTAAGCTGTGTTCCGGCTTCGACAATATCTACAGCAGCCTCATGCTGTTCTGGTGACCCTGTCGGGGCGATGGGTTCGGCATCTTTTACAATGCTCATTTCGGGAAGCAGTTCGTCCGGGATTTCAGGCTCAGGAATAATTTCAGGTTCCGCTTCCGCAACCAGCTTTTTTATCGATTCTTCCAGCTTGTCGGCAACAGCAGGCACCGCCACTACTTCAGTGTCAGTCACGCTTATTTGTGAAACTGCCTCCCGCTGCTCGTCGTACAATTTTTTCTGCACGCTCTGGAACTGTTCCGAGGTGATGAAATCAAACAGCACCGACCGGTCAGTGGTATAGGCCGCCGTTTTCTTCAGTTCGGTATTATAACGAAAGCTGTCCTGGTTATACAGGCCTTTTAAATAAATGGCACGTGCGCTCTGCAGGAACGGGAACTCACTCAGTATCCGCTCCAGCTCACCCGTCTGCTTTTCGTTAAGCGAGTAAGGCCTGTTTAAAAGGTGTATGTAGTCTTTCGTGTTCAATTTATAGTTGTCGGTTGATGGTTTTCGGTTGATGGTTGTTGGTCGTCATAAAGAGCAGTCTGTCAACTGACAACCAACAACCATGCGCCAAAATTACCATTTCGCCAATGACTCGTTAAATATGTCCTGCGTAATCCGCTCAAATATTTCCTCAAGGGCGGCTGACTTTATCTGTCCGGTAGGCAGCCCGTCTCCGGAATAATCATAATAAAAACTGAAGCGCTTCTCAAAGTCGTCAGCCTCTTTTTTCTTATTGGTAAAACGCACCATTACCGATATGGTCAGCCTGTTTTGCGATGCCCTCTGGTTGGCTGTAGCCGTCATTGGGGTAACGCGGTATTCTACAATCTCGCCTTCATACACCAGGTCGCCGCCGGTGTTGGTCAGGCTCAGGTTGGTCTGGTTCTGTATCAGGTTCTGCAATCTTTGGGTAAAGTCGCGCTCAATGCCCGGCTCAACAAGGTCGGCATTGTTCTGGAAATAATTCACCTGGAATGTCTTGGCATCAATTTGGCCGGTGCCGGTAAAATTATAAATACTGCATCCGCTCAGGGTAAAAATAAAGGCAAATGCAAGCAGTAATTGTATCTTTTTCATTTGATCGGCTTATAGGTCAAATTGTTTTATTTTGCGGTACAGCGTCCTTTCGGATATGCCCAGCTCATCGGCAGCGGCCTTGCGCTTGCCTTTGTTGCGTTCCAGCGCTTTTTTGATGAGTTCTATCTCCTTCTCGTCGAGGCGCAGGGTTTCTTCTTCCTCTACGGTTTCGGCAAACAGGTAATTGTCTTCTTCATCCTCGTGGTGTTCCACTACAGGTTCCGGCCTTTGGGGCTTTTGCGGCGCAAATACTTCCGGCCTCGACAGTTCTTCAAAGTCGCTGTGGGTTTCAGAACCGTTGCCGTATATCTTTTGTATCAGCCCTTTATTCGATTCGTGCACCTTGTTGGTATTGCCGTTCTGCATCAGCTCCATTGTAAGCTTCTTCAGGTCGTTCAGGTCGCTCTTCATGTCAAACAGCACCTTATATAATATCTCCCTTTCATTGCTAAAGTCGCTTTCGGCCTTTTGCCCCTTTACTACAGCAGGCAGGTTGGTGCCGGCTTCAGGTAAGTAGTGTCGCAGCGTGCTTAATGAGATGTTACGGTTTGTCTCTAAAACGGAGATTTGCTCCGCCACATTGCGCAGCTGCCGGATATTTCCGCTCCAGCGGTAATTTTGCAGCAATTGTACAGCATTATCGTCCAGCTTGATGGGCGGCATCTTGTATTTGTGTGCAAAGTCCGATGAGAACTTGCGGAACAGCAGGTGGATGTCTTCCTGCCTGTCGCGCAATGGCGGCAGCAGTATCTCTACGGTGCTGAGGCGGTAGTACAGGTCCTCACGGAACCTGCCTTTCGCAATGGCATCGAACATGTTCACGTTGGTTGCCGCCACAATGCGCACATTGGTCTTCTGCACCTGTGACGAACCTACCTTAATGAATTCGCCGTTTTCCAGCACACGCAGCAGCCTTACCTGTGTGGTGAGCGGCAGTTCGCCCACTTCATCAAGAAAGATGGTGCCGCCGTCGGCTACTTCAAAATAGCCCTCACGCGTGGCCGTCGCGCCTGTAAACGCTCCTTTTTCGTGCCCGAAAAGTTCGCTGTCGATGGTGCCTTCCGGTATCGCGCCGCAGTTTACGGCTATGTATTTGCCATGCTTCCTGTGCGACAGTGCATGTATTATTTTAGGGATGCTTTCCTTACCCACACCGCTCTCACCTGTTACCAGTACCGATATGTCGGTAGGGGCCACCTGTATCGCTTTCTCCACCGCACGGTTCAGCCTGGGGTCATTCCCTATAATTTCAAATCGTTGTTTTATCGCTTGTACGCTTTCCATTTTTCTTTGCCGCTTTCTTTCTGCCACGAATTACACGAATTTTCACAAATTAGTGATCGCGTTTATCGGACTATTCTTTTATGTTCAAGGGATTTGCCATTAAAGTTGACAATAATGCCAAGACATCCATTTATCAGCCTAATATAATTTAATGTTTGGGCTACATGAGCGTCGACTATCGTTGTAACAGCTTTCACCTCTAAAATTATGTCATCATAGACCACGAAATCTGCATAAAATTTATGAGGTAAAATGACATCTTTATATTCAATAAAATATTCTTTTTCCCTTTCAAAAGGAATGTTGTTCTTTGTGAATTCATATTCAAGAGCATCCTTATAAACCACCTCAAGCAATCCGCCACGAAGATGCCTGTGGACTTCCATACAAATCCCTATTATTTTATAATACTCTTCTTTCTGTATGACTGTAATTTCGTTATTCAGCATTCAACTAAAAATTAGTGAAAATTCGTGTAATTCGTGGCAAAAAACTTTCATCTCGCTATTAATTGCTTTAGCAATCTATGAAATTCGTGGCAAAAAATTACTGCATCATTGAATATCCCACTGCCTCACCAATAAGGGTCGCCGAGGTACACTCGCTTACCAACACATTCACAAAGTCGCCGGGCTTGTAGTCGCCTTTCGGGAATACCACTACGGTGTTTTGCGAGTTGCGCCCGCTCCAGTGCTGGTCGGAACGCTTCGATTCTTTCTCAACGAGTACTTCCACGATCTGGCCTACAAAACGCTGTGTGCGTCCCAACGCCATCGACTGCTGCAGGTTGATGATCTCTACCAGCCTGCGGTTTTTTACTTCGTCAGGCACGTCGTCTTCCATTTTGCGTGCGGCCAGTGTACCCGGGCGTTCAGAGTAGGCGAACATGAACCCGAAGTCGTACTTGCAGTGCTCCATGAGGCTCAGCGTATCCCGGTGGTCTTCTTCGGTTTCGGTAGGGAAGCCGGCAATCATGTCCTGCGACAGTGATATTTCCGGTATGATGCGGTAAATGTTGTCCACCAGTTCCATGTATTCCTCGCGGGTGTGCTGGCGGTTCATTTCCTTTAGTATGCGTGTGCTGCCGCTTTGTACCGGCAGGTGGATGTACTTACATATATTATGGTGTTTCGCCATTACCTCAATCACCTCCAGGTGCATGTCCTGCGGATTGGAGGTCGAGAAACGGAAACGCATTTTCGGGAAGGCAGTGGCAGCCATGTCGAGCAGCTGTGCAAAATCGACCGCAGTGACCTTCTGCATTTCAGATGCCTTTACGAAATCCTTCTTCAGGCCGCCGCCATACCAAAGGTAGCTGTCTACATTCTGCCCAAGGAGCGTTATTTCCTTAAAGCCCCTGTTCCAGAGGTCCTGTATCTCCTCCATGATGCTTTGCGGCTCGCGGCTGCGCTCGCGCCCACGGGTGAAAGGCACCACGCAGAAGGTACACATATTGTCGCACCCACGGGTTATCGATACGAATGCGGTAACGCCGTTGCTGTTGAGGCGTACCGGAGCAATATCGCCATACGTCTCCTCTTTGGAAAGAATAACGTTGATGGCATCGCGGCCTTCGTCAACTTCCTTCAGCAGGTTGGGGATGTCCTTGTAGGCATCCGGGCCTACCACCATGTCTACTATTTTTTCTTCTTCCAGGAACTGGCTTTTGAGGCGTTCGGCCATACAGCCCAGTACACCCACCTTCATTCCGGGGTTGATCTTTTTTACGGCATTGTATTTTTCGAGCCTTTTGCGCACAGTCTGCTCCGCCTTGTCGCGAATCGAGCAGGTATTGACCAATACAAGGTCGGCCTCCTCTATATTCTGGGTGGTGTTAAATCCTTCATTGGCAAGGATTGAGGCTACGATCTCGCTGTCCGAGAAGTTCATCTGGCAGCCATAGCTCTCTATGAAAAGCTTTTTGGTGTTTCCTTCCTTCTGCTCCAAAACAAGGCTTTGGCCCTGCTTATTTTCTTCAATTATCTTTTCCATCACTCCTGTAGTGCTTTTTAGAAGGGCAAAGATAGCACTTTATTAATTATTATGACAAGTTGGCAGATTGATTTTGGGTTTAAGCCGAAAGTTAAAATTACCGGACAGGTTATTTAAAAATCAAGATTAGAAAAATTAAACTCTTTCCCTGACTTTACTCACGTGTGGCACTTTTTATCCTCAAGGGGGTCATTAAAAATCAGGTGTGTTATCATAAAAAAACACCTTTAAATTCCCTAAAAATCTTACTATTTAAAAAAAACCAATACTTTTGCCCCCAAAGAAACATGGTATGGCAAAGAATTTAGTGATCGTTGAGTCGCCTGCAAAGGCAAAAACCATAGAGAAATTTTTAGGAAAAGACTTTCAGGTAGAGTCCAGTTACGGGCACATCGCCGACCTTCCCAGCAAGGAGATAGGGGTGGACGTAGCGAATGGCTTCAAGCCGAAATATGAAGTATCTTCCGACAAGAAGGCTTTGGTTAAAAAGCTCAGGGATCTGTCTAAGTCGGCCGAAATGGTTTGGCTGGCTTCCGATGAGGACCGCGAGGGTGAGGCGATCGCATGGCACCTTGCGGAAGAACTTAAACTGGACAAGGCCAAGACCAAGCGCATCGTTTTCCATGAGATCACCAAGACAGCAATCCAAAAGGCGATCGAGAACCCAAGGGGAATCAACTATGATTTGGTAAATGCCCAGCAGGCACGACGCGTGTTGGACAGGCTGGTGGGCTACGAGCTTTCGCCGGTACTTTGGAAGAAGGTGAAAAGCGGGCTGTCAGCCGGAAGGGTGCAGTCGGTATCGGTGCGTCTTATCGTAGAGCGGGAGCGTGAAATACAGAATTTCAATTCGGAAGGTACGTACAGCGTGACTGCTGAATTCGTGAACGAAGCCGGAAAATCTTTTAAGGCAAGGCTTCCGAAGAACTTTTCGACTAAGCAGGAGGCTCAGGACTTTTTGAATAAAAATATAGGTACTATATATAAGGTGTCGGACCTTGAAACAAAACCGGCAAAAAAATCGCCCGCAGCGCCGTTTACTACGTCTACGCTGCAACAGGAAGCATCGAGGAAATTGTACTTCCCGGTGGGTGTTACCATGATGCTGGCGCAGCGCCTATATGAAGCAGGGCTTATAACCTACATGAGGACCGACAGTGTGAACCTTTCGCAGGAAGCCATGGCGGCAGCGCAGGATGAAATAACCAGGTCTTATGGCAAGGAGTTCAGCAAGCCGCGAACCTACGCAACTAAGAGCAAGGGGGCGCAGGAAGCACACGAAGCAATCCGGCCGACCGATATGTCGCGTCACACGGTAAACATCGACCGCGACCAGGCAAGGCTGTATGACCTGATCTGGAAACGTACCGTTGCTTCACAAATGAGCGATGCCGAATTGGAGCGTACCAATGTAAAGATTGAGGCCAATAACCATAAAGAATTATTTACAGCGTCAGGAGAGGTGCTTTTGTTTGAAGGTTTTCTCAAAGTGTACCTTGAAGGCAGTGATGATGAAGATGCAGAACAGGAAGGAATGCTACCTGCACTAAAAGTAAACGAAAGGTTAAATAACAATTACATAACCGCTACCGAGCGTTTCTCCCGTCCACCGGCGCGCTATACTGAGGCGGCATTGGTTAAGAAGCTGGAGGAGCTTGGTATCGGCCGTCCATCTACATATGCGCCGACCATTTCTACCATCATCAACAGGAATTATGTTGAAAAAGGGAGTTTTGAAGGGCAGGAGCGTAAATATACGCAAATGATGCTGAAAGGTTCGCAGGTTTCAAGCCAGGAACTGACAGAAAACTACGGTTCGGATAAAGGGAAGTTAGTCCCTACAGATATTGGAATCATTGTAAATGACTTTCTTGTAAACCATTTTGAAACGATTCTCGACTATAATTTTACCGCTAAGGTAGAGCAGGATTTTGACGAGATCGCTTCGGGCAATGAGGACTGGACGAAAATGATGAATGATTTCTACGGACATTTCCATCCGACAGTACAGGACGTGGAAAAAAATGCCGAAAGAGAATCGGGCGAAAGGATATTGGGTACCGATCCTAAAACAGGTAAACCGGTAAGTGTGCGCCTCGGAAGGTTTGGTGCTATGGCGCAGATAGGTGATGCTGAGGATGAGAACAAGCAGTTCGCCAGCCTGATGCCTGACCAAAACATTACTACGATTACTTTAGACCAGGCATTGGCGCTTTTCATGCTGCCAAAGAGCCTTGGTACTTACAAAGGAGAAGAGGTTGAAGTGAATAACGGGCGTTTTGGTCCGTATGTGCGCTTTGGCAAAACATTTATTTCATTGCCAAAAGGAGAGGATCCGTTGGATGTTACTTTCGAAAGGGCACAGGAGCTCATTTCTGAAAAAGAGCAGGCCGACGCTCCTATAGGTGTATATGAAGGCCAGCCGGTTCAAAAAGGTGTTGGTCGCTTTGGGCCATTCATCAAATGGAACGGGATGTTTATCAACGTAAACAAAAAATATAATTTTGACCGCCTTTCGCAGGATGATATCGTTAACCTGATTGAAGATAAAATCCAGAAAGACCAGGATAAAGTGCTTCACAACTGGGAAGCAGAAGGTATAAAAGTAGAGAAGGCGCGCTGGGGCCGTTCAGTTATCCTTAAAGGAAAAACCAAGATAGAGTTGGGCAAAGATGTTGATGCGGCCGCACTGACACTCGACCAGGTAAAAGCAATGATCGAGGCCAAAGCCCCTGCGAAGAAAACTGCCCCAAAGAAAGCACCGGCAAAAAAGACAACCGCAAAAAAGAAATAACCAACCATGCCTTTTGAATATTTAGAACCACTGGATCATGCACTTGTCGAGTTTGTAGGTGAATTGCCTTCGCAGTCGTTGGGTAGGAAAGTTGTGATGCATACCGAAGAGGTTTTTCCCGAAACGGAAAATGCCGCCATTGCGATTATTGGCGTGCCGGATAACAGGGGTATGAATGATAAAAAAGGCCATGTACACCTTAATTATATAAGGAAAGAACTGTACAGTCTTTTTCCGGGCAATTGGGACAAGGCAATTATCGACTTTGGAAATATTCCTTCGGGCGAGACCCCACAGGATACCTATTATGCTGTGAAAAGCATTTTAGAAGTGCTCATTAAAGACAAGGTGGTCCCAATCGTTATAGGTGGCTCGCAGGATTTGGCTTACGGTATGTACCGTGCTTACGACAAGCTGGAGCAGATGGTGAACCTGGTAGCTATTGACAGCAGGTTTGATTTTGGGAAAGAAGATGAGCCGATGTCGGCAAGGTCATACCTTACAAAAATCATCGTGGATGAGCCTAATAACCTGTTCAACTATAGTAATATTGGTTTCCAGACCTATTATAATTCTCAAGAAGAGATTGATCTTATTGAAAAGCTCTATTTTGATGCCTACAGGCTGGGCGAGATTAGTAAAGATCCATCAATCGCAGAGCCTGTCTTCAGGGATGCTGATGTGGTTTGTGTTGATATGACGGCAGTTAAATCAGCAGATTCAGGCAATATTGTTAAATTTATACCAAATGGTTTTGATGGCAAAGAAATTTGTACTTTAGCGCGCTACGCCGGGATAAGTGACAAGGTAAGTTCCTTTGGTATTTTCAATCAGGAGGACACCCGGCAGGAGGCAGCGCTTATAGCGCAGGTGGTATGGTACTTTATTGAGGGCATGCATTATCGTTCGAACGAATATCCGTTTGGGAGCAAGGAGCAATACCTGAAATATATAGTGCCGATGGAAGGCGAGGAGCTCGTGTTTTATAAGAGTGACAAAACTGACCGATGGTGGATTGATGTCCCATTTGTATCGGGTGTTGACAATAAATTAAAAAGGAATACGTTATTACCATGTAGCTATAATGATTACATTAGTGCCTGCAATAACGAGTTTCCTGAAAGATTATGGAAAGCTCAAAGAAAAAACATAATTTAACGTTTTTGTTACAAAAAAGACTGCTTTATCGCTAACAATTGAAATGTTTGCTTTTTGACACGGTTTTTTTATTAAAAAAATTGTTTTTTTGAAAATAAATAAATAGGTTTACGCCCTTAAAAATAGAATTACAAAAACAACCCAAATCTATGAAGAAGTTCATTGCATTAACAGCAACTTTATCATTTTTAATCAGCTGTGGTTCCAGTGACCGGGGGGAACTGGTAGGTGTTAGAGGAAAGAAGTGGAGGCCGGAAAAGCCTTATGGTATGACTTTGGTTCCTGGCGGCGCTTTCATTATGGGTAAGTCGGATGATGACTTGGCGAATGTGCAGGATGCGCCGACTAAAACTGTAACTGTGCGTTCTTTTTACATGGACGAAACAGAGATTACAAACAGTGAATACCGTCAGTTCGTAGAATGGGTTAAAGATTCGACTATCAGGACCAGGCTTGCTATTCAAGCAGACGAGATGGGCGCTACTCCCGGTAGCGGCGGTATAGGCGAATATGCATTTAAAGGTGCTGACGAAGGGGAGGAACTGACTCCTTACGAGACATACATGAAAGAGAACTATTGGGACCTTCCGGACCCAACAAATCCTGATGACCTTTATGCAGGCAGGAGGCTTAACCATAAGCCAAAACTGATCCAGGATCCATACAAATATCCGGATGCGGATTATGTAGAGGTGATGGATTCTATGTATCTTCCTGAATCTGAATCGTATAATGGTGTAAGGACTATAGATGTGTCTAAGCTTGTTTTCCGTTACAAGTGGATGGATATTGAGAAAGCCGCTAATGACAGGTCGACTTCGGTTAGTTCAAGGGAAAAAAGGAGGCAGTATATCAAGTCGGAGCCGATAGCGATCTATCCGGATACTACGGCTTGGATCAAAGATTTTGCTTACTCGTATAATGAGCCAATGCACAATGATTATTTTTGGCATGATGCATATGGTGAATATCCTGTAGTGGGTGTTTCATGGAAAAAAGCGAAAGCTTTCTGTGCGTGGAGGCATCTAAATAAGAATGCTTATCAAAAGCAAAAAGGCAGGCAGTTTGTAAACAAGTTCCGTCTTCCTACTGAGGCTGAATGGGAATATGCCGCTAGGGGTGGCCTTGAGTCTGCGACATTCCCATGGGGTGGTCCGTATGCTAAAAATGATACAGGGTGTTTCCTTGCTAACTTTAAGCCTAACAGGGGTGACTATGCAGCAGACGGTGCTCTTTATACGGTAGAGGCACAATCATTCGAGCCAAATGACTTTAATCTCTATAATATGGCGGGTAACGTTTCTGAGTGGACGGATTCATCATATGACGCTGCATCCTATGAGTATGTGTCTACAATGAACCCTAACGTTCCTGACCAGACAAATAATCGTAAAGTAATCCGTGGAGGGTCATGGAAGGATGTAGGCTACTTCCTTCAGGTGAGTACAAGGGACTGGGAATATGCCGACTCTGCGAGGAGCTACATAGGATTCAGGACTTGTCAGGATTATATGGGTACGGAGAGTACAGCGAATCAATAAGTAACCAACATTTTCTTTTCGAATATTTTAAATTTAACTTAACTAAAAACTAAAAATTATTTTTATTATGGCACTACCTAAAAAAGTTATGAATTTTGCCTATGGTATGGGAGCGGCAGTTGTAATCATCGGAGCTCTTTTCAAGCTGATGCACTGGCCGGGAGCAAGTCTGATGCTTATCGTTGGTCTTACGACTGAAGCTTTGATTTTTGGTCTTTCTGCTTTCGATCCTGTTGAGAAGGAGTTGGACTGGTCTCTGGTTTATCCTGAGCTTGCAGGTGGCGAAGCCAAGAAAAAAGAGCTAAAGAAAGAAGATCCTAAAGAAGCTCAGGGACTACTTTCTCAGAAACTTGACAACCTTTTGAAAGAAGCTAAAATTGACGGAGCGCTTATGGAAAGCCTTGGAAACAGCATTAAGAACTTTGAATCAGCTGCTAAAGGTATCTCTCCAACTGTTGACTCTATCGCTTCTCAGAAAAAATACAGCGAAGAAATGTCTCAGGCTGCTGCACAGATGGAATCACTAAACAGCCTTTACAAAGTACAGCTTGAAAGTGCTTCACGTAATGCTGAAGCTAACAAGGAAATCGCTGATAACGCTGCTAAACTAAAAGAGCAGATGAGCGCCATGACACAAAACATTGCTTCACTAAACAATGTTTACGGTGGTATGCTTTCTGCAATGGGTAACAGGGGCTAATCTAATTAGCAATCAATTTTATTTTAACTAAAAGAAAACAGACTAATTAGAAATGGCAGGAGGAAAATTAACCCCAAGGCAGAAGATGATTAACCTCATGTACCTGGTTTTCATCGCAATGTTGGCATTGAATATGTCAAAAGAGGTACTATCGGCCTTCGGCCTTATGAACGAGCAATTTGAGTCTTCAAATAAAGATGCTACGGCAAGCAATGATATGCTATACCAAGCGCTTTCTGCAAAGGCTGCAGAGAACCCTACTTTTACAGCAGCGAAACAGCTGTCTGATAAGGTAAAAGGTATTTCTGCTGAATTTTTCACTTATATTGAAGGCCTTAAAGGCGACATCACTAAGGATATTGAAAAGGAAGAGAATGGAAAGCTTCCTTACGAAGCAATGGATAAAGGTGATAAAATTGACGAAGGCTGGTTTGAAGGTGATGGTTATTCACCAAAAGGTAAGGAAATTGTGGCCAGGATTGAGAAGTATAAAGCTGATATGAAGGCTGTTATTGGTAATGATGTTAAATACGTTGCTATTAATAAGGAGCTTGATTCAAGGTTCAATACTGCTGATGTTACTGATGGAGAAGGTGTTAAAAAGAAATATCTTGATTATCACTACAAAGGTTTCCCTTCAATCGCATCTTTGACTAAACTTTCTGCAATGCAGAATAACATCAAAACAATTGAAGCTAACGTGTACAACATCGCTCTTGGTAAAGCTGCGGTGGAATCAATGTCAATGAAAAACTACACTGCGTTAGTAGTTCTTGACAAGAACGCTTACTTCCAGGGCGAAACAGTTACAGGTAAAGTTGTTTTAGGACGTTATGACTCAAATACACAGCCCGTTGACTTTAAAGGTCCTGGTAAAATTGAGAATGGTCAGGCAACAATCAACATGACTGCCGGTGCTATTGGAGAACAGGCAATTAAAGGTGAATTCGTTTTCCTTGAAGATGGTAAAAAAGTGCCGTTACAATTTGAAGGAAAATATGTAGTAGTACCGAGACCAAACTCTGCGACTATCTCAGCTGACAAGATGAATGTTGTGTACCGTGGAGTAGATAACCCTATTTCAGTTTCATTTGCAGGTATTGCTGCTAATAACGTTACTGCTTCTGCTCCGGGCATGAGGTCTGCCGGTAAGCCGGGTCAATACATGCTAAGTCCACAATCAGGAAATGAAGTAGTGGTTAACGTAACTGGTAAACTTCCTGATGGTAAGAATGTCAGCGATAAGAAAGTATTTCGTATCAAAGGCCTTCCTGCACCAACAGGTAAAATCAGGAATGAGGTTGCTGCAAAAGGTCCTAAATCGAACCTTGAAGTGTGTACAATTTCTGCTGAGATGGAAGATTTCGATTTCCCTGTAACAGTAAACGTTACACAATTCAACCTTAAAGTTCCTGGATCACCAACCATCGTTGTTTCAGGTAACAAAATGGATGCGAAGGCAAAAGCTGCCATCGCAAAGGCAAGCAGGGGTGATGTAGTTGTTATCTCTGAAATCAAGGCAAGGTTCGTAGGTATTGACCTTCCTGTGAAAAGAGTTTCAACTTGTACTTACGAAGTTCAGTAATTTACAAAATAACATACTAAAAGTATAGACAATGAGTAGGAGGATTTTATCATTAATGGTTTTCTTTACCATGGTATCTACGGCAGCTTTTGCACAGTCTAATATTCTGAATGCAAAAACTCCGGCAGAGATTGGTAAAAAAACAGCTGCACAGGATTCGTTGGATAATGACAATCCGCTTCCCTATGGCTATGTAGGTGACAGGGATGTGTTGCTTGCAAGGAAGGTTTGGGAACGCATTGACCTTGACCAAAGGGTGAACTTCCCAATGTATTTCCCTGTTGAAGGCAATTTAGGCCCGGACAGGAAACCACTTTATGATGTGCTGATCGAGGCTATACGTGATGGTAAGATTACTGAAGTTTATGACGACAGCTATTTTACTACCAAAAAAACCTTCAAGGATATCGAAGCTTCACTTTCTTCAATCGACACCACAGATGCCGGTAAGGAAGAAATGAGTACTGACATGGCCGCTTACAGGTCAGGAAAGAAGACAATTTCTGAGCAGTACATTACAAGGACTGACCTTAAAGCGTACCACGTTGCCGGTTATGAAGTTGTAGGCTTGTGGTATTTTGACAAGCGCCAGGGCGAATTGAAGTACAGGATGCTTGGTATTTCACCAATGCTTCCGGATGTATTTACTGTAGGCAAGCCTGATGTTGAGCCTGAATATTTCGCTAACACATGGGTGTATTTCCCTGCGGCACGCGATGTACTTCACAAAGCTAAAGCGTTCAACGAAAGGAACTCGGCTATGCCAATCACCTTCGACCACCTTTTGAATTCACGTCGCTTTAGTGGTGTGATCTATAAAGAGGAGAATGTTTACGGTGACAGGCTTGTTGAAGATTATCAGAAAGATAACTCCCAAATGCAGCTTCTTGAAGCAGAGCGTATCAAGGATAAGATACGTAACTTCGAGCAGGATATGTGGAATTACTAATCTCATTCGTCCAAAATAACAAAAACTCTTACCCTTGTGGTAAGAGTTTTTTATTTTTACCCCATGAAAGATTTTATTATTGTAGGTGGCGGCATCGCGGGGATAAGTTTTGCGGAGACAGCTTTCCGGGCAGGCAAGACCTTTACTGTGGTTTCTGATGATTCGCAGAATTCCTCGCTTGTAGCCGGTGGATTGTACAATCCTGTTATCCTGAAAAGGCTCAATATGCCCCAGGATGCAGTCGCTCACATGGCATTCATCAAGCCGTTTTATAAATCTATTGAAGAGCGATTGAAAATCAGGTTTGATGTGCATATGCCAATCTACAGGAAGTTTGCCTCTGTAGAAGAGCAAAACAACTGGTTTGCCGCAGCAGATAAGCCGGGATTGGATCAGTTCCTTTCGCTTAACATCATTCACAAAAATTATCCGTGCCTGCCTTCTCCATATGGCTTTGGCGAGGTGATGCATACCGGCTACCTGGATACGGCAGCGTTAGTTTCGGGTTACCATAACTTCCTTAGGCAGAGCGACAGCCTTATTGAGGAAAAATTCAATCATGATGCCCTAGTGCTTCATGATGATTACTTAGAGTATAAAGGTGTAATGGCCACGAACATCATTTTTGCCGAAGGTTTCGGTATAAAGAAAAATCCCTTCTTCACTAATTTGCCACTCAACGGCACAAAGGGCGAAATGCTCATTATTGAAGCGCCGGGACTCGAACTGGACGTCATCATCAAAGCGGATGTCTTTATCCTGCCATTAGGCAATACCCTTTTCAAGGTAGGGGCCACTTATGAATGGGAAGACAAAACCAATATACCTACCGAAGCGGCTCGTACTGAACTTTGCTCCAGGCTGGAGGAGATTATAACCTGCGATTACCAAGTAGTAAACCAATTGGCAGGCATTAGGCCAACTACGAAAGACCGCAAACCCCTCCTAGGCACACATCCGAATCATAAGAATGTACATCTGCTTAATGGGCTTGGTACACGCGGTGTAATGCTGGGTCCGCCTATGGCAAAAGAATTATTTGACTCTATTATTTCCGGGAATCCTGTGAGGAAGGAAGTAAATCTGGAGCGGTTTATGTAATCCGGTTTCTAAATGCTACCTTTGCGCAAAATTGCAGACATATAATGCTGAACATACATAATTTATCGGTGTCCTTTGGCGGGACTTATTTGTTTGAGGAAGTAACTTTCAGGCTCGGTGCCGGCGACAGGGTAGGCCTTGTAGGCAAGAATGGCGCGGGTAAGTCGACCATGCTGAAGATCCTTTCCGGAGACATTGCACCTGATTCAGGAGTTATAGCCACCGAGAAGGAAGTTAGGATTGGCTTCCTTCGACAGGATATCGATTTTGTAAAAGGGCGTACTGTGCTTGATGAAGCCTATCAGGCATTCGAGGAGATTAAAGCTTCCGAGAAGAAAATCGACGACATCAACCATCAATTGGCGACGCGTACCGACTATGAGAGTGAATCATACTCAAAGCTCATAGAAGACCTAAGCGACCATACGCATCATTATGAAATCCTGGGCGGTTACAACTATGTAGGAGATACCGAAAAGATATTGTTAGGCCTGGGCTTCAAACGGGAGGATTTTATTAAGCTAACCGATACCTTTTCGGGCGGATGGCGCATGCGCATAGAGCTGGCTAAGCTTCTGCTTCAAAACAATGATGTGTTGCTGCTGGATGAGCCTACCAACCACCTTGACATCGAAAGTATCATCTGGCTCGAATCTTTCCTGAGGAACTATCCGGGTGTAGTGATTATCGTTTCGCACGACAAAATGTTCCTGGACAATGTGACCAACCGTACAATTGAAATTTCGCTCGGCAAAATATACGATTTCAACAAACCTTACACGCAATACCTCGACCTTCGTCACGAGATAAGGGAGAAACAGCTGGCTACCCAAAAAAACCAGGAGAAGAAAATAGAACAGACTGAGAAGCTCATTGAAAAATTCAGGGCCAAAGCATCCAAGGCCTCTATGGCGCAGTCGCTCATCAAAAAGCTTGATAAAGTGGAGCGCATTGAGGTGGATGAGGACGATAATTCGGTGATGAGCATTTCATTTCCTGTTTCCATAACACCGGGCCGTGTTGTTGTTGAAGCTGAACACGTGACGAAAAAATATGGTGATAAAACCATCCTGAAAGACATAAACCTGCTCGTAGAGCGCGGCAGTAAGATCGCTTTCGTTGGGCAGAATGGTCAGGGTAAATCGACTCTGATAAAAGCAATTACCAAAGATATCGACTATGAAGGGACTATAAAATTGGGCCATAACGTCCAGCTGGGCTACTTTGCACAAAACCAGGCAGAATACCTGAATGGCGAAATTACCCTGCTCGAAACCATGGAGAATGCCGCTACAGATACTAACCGCATGAAAGTGCGTGACATGTTGGGTGCTTTCCTATTCCGTGGGGATGATGTAGAGAAAAAGGTAAAGGTGCTTTCCGGGGGTGAGAGAAACAGGCTTGCATTATGTAAACTCCTACTGCAACCGATAAATGTGCTGGTAATGGACGAACCTACCAACCACCTCGACATCAAGTCTAAGAATGTTCTGAAAGTCGCCCTGCAAAAGTTTGAAGGCACGTTGCTGCTTGTATCGCACGACAGGGATTTTCTTCAGGGCATGGCCAACACGGTTTATGAATTTAAGGACCAAAAGATAAGGGAGTATTTGGGTGATATCAATTTTTATCTGGAGCAGCGCAACCTGCAAAATATGCGCGAGGTGGAGAAAAAGGATCCGGTAGTAAAGGAGACTACTAAGGTTGCGCCAAAGCAACCGGTATCCTACGAAGACCAAAAAAAGAACAAGACCCTGCAAAACCGCCTTTCAAAAATAGAAGGCCAGATACAGGAACTTGAAAAGGAAATACAAAAGGACGACCGCGCACTGGCAGAGCATCCTGAAAAGCTTATGGGAGATGCTTCATTCTTTTCTGCTTATGAAAAGAAAAAGAAAGACCTCGACGCCCTGATGGAAGAATGGGAAATAGTACAGGAAGAAATGGAAAATGCATAAAATAAAAGTCTCCGCCGCGGCGGAGACTTTTTGTTTAATTCTGAGTCTTAATCTCTACTTCTTTCTTTTTGTTGGTGATAGTCACATTATTTTGTTTTTCACCATCCTTGCTTTTAATGCTTACCCCATCCTGGCCAACGCTGATTGAGGTTCCATCCGGTTCCTTTTCAACTGTCGTGGTTGTTGTGGTTGTAGTGTTGTTGGTTTGTGGTTGCGGCGTAGGTTCCGGAGCCGGGTTTTCAACAGGCGGAGGAGTTACAGGAACCGTCTCTTCTTTCTTTTTGCAGGAGGCCAAAAGTACGATTGACAATCCTGCCATAATAATTACTTTCTTCATGTTATTTACTTTGTGGTTATTAATGCAGCTTAAAATTAACCATTCTGTAAGGTATTATATATAAAACTATCTTAAAGTTAACGTTTTGCACCTATTATGCTATCAAACCAATGCTTTTAGAATGTTCAATTGCCTCGCTGCTGTCTTTAAAATAACAGACTGCAACTCCCATGGACTCGATATTTTTGAGGGCCTTCAGTGCTTTACCCTTTTTATGCCTGCCCGTCTGCCGGATATATACAGCCTTTAAAGTAACGGGAAAAATCTTGCATACGGCCTCATAAAGGTAAGGATCATGTTGTGAGTCATCTCCTAGCAGGGTGTACTGCAGGTGTGGATAAAACTCAAGTATATGCTTTATCTTGTCGAATTTATGGTTGTGGTTGCCACGCCCGGTAACAAAAAAATCCATGAGGCTGGTTTTGATGTCTTTCAGCAAAAGGACACCGCGGGGCAACTCGTGCTTTTCGGTAAACTTGACAATGAAGCTGTACAGGTTCCATTCGCTGCTGGACACATAGAAAAATGCATTGGTCTCTTCTTTGGTATTTCGTCCGGCAGTACTCAGTGCCTGATAGTGCGGTACAACGTCATCGTATATTTTGCGCTTGTTGATGTTTTTCCATAAAAGGATATATAGCTTCTTAAAGGCATTTCGGGTATGCGAAACAAGGAAAGTATCATCTATGTCTGAAATGAAGCCCAAATTGCCCTCAAAAGGCCGGATGTAAGTACCTTTCTCCCTTATTTCTTCCCCATCATGGAAAATGCTTACATAATAGTCTGTCCATCCGTGGCTTAATTCCTTATTAAGGGGAATACAGAATTTAAAATAGCCATCGTCCAAAGCTTTCGTATGAATTTTCATCCCATTGTGGTCCAGGTATACATCGGCATTAGGTATTGTCTTGATGCGGAACATCCGGATAATTGATTTCGCATTCTTAAAACGTTTCTTCTCAAATTCATAGTTGCCTGCCGTATTTGGCCGGAAAATATGTCCAAAAACGATGAGTTCCTGCTCATTGGCATAGCCTCTGTAGAGTTTTAAAACTGGCTTCATGAAAATTTATAAGTTTGATAAGAGTTTACCGATTCCATTTCTTTAAATTTAATCAAAAATTCAGGATGGATGCCCTAAAGAAATGTTTATTGATTGTTAATCCCATTGCAGGTGGAAATGATAAGGCCGAAATAGTCAATGCATCACTAGAATATGCTGCAGGTGAAGGTATTAAGCTGATTGAATTTGAAACTACGGGAAAAGAGGATGAAAGTGCCATCCGTTCGCTGTATAAGGAGCATAAACCGGAGCGTATTCTTGTAGTGGGAGGCGATGGCACCATAAAAATGGTTGCTGAGGCAGTAGAGAATCTTAACGTAATAATTGGAGTGCTGCCTGCCGGATCGGCTAATGGACTTTCCGTGGATTTAGAGTTGCCCAGCGATATCCAGGAAACACTCAGGATCGCATTTCACGGTAATGTTATGGAAATGGATATGGTATGTATTAATGGCAAAAAAAGCCTGCACTTAAGTGATATTGGTGTAAATGCTGAATTGATACGCAATTATGAGGGAAGCAACATTCGGGGGAAGCTTGGCTACGCATTACAGGCTATCAACACACTTACAGGACTTGAACCGCCCTTTCATGCAAAGATACAGGCTAATGGTAAAACAATAGAAACCGAAGCGCGTATGGTGGTGATTGCCAATACGCAACGATACGGCACCGGGGTGACTATTAACCCTGTCGGGAAAATGGACGATGGCAAATTTGAGATCGTTATTCTAAAAAGCATGGATGTTTTCCTTATAGGCAAAATAATTACCGGCAACATACCTTTGGACAGCGAGGAAGATGTGGAAATTATCTCAACCGAAGAAGCGCTTATTACAACCAACGTTCCCGTATGTTTCCAGATTGACGGCGAATACTGCGGCGAGGAAGAGCGGCTGGAAATAAAAATGCTTCACAGGCAGATGAAGGTGGCGGTGCCGTAATTATGGTAAGTGTGTCAGACAGCTTTTTTGTAGAGACGGATTGCCCCCGTCTGGTTGCTGACATAGAATTATATTATGCAGGTAAAGCGTCTATCTTACGTTATTTAAACGGGCTTCGTTCTTTCCATTCCACTTTTGGGTCGAAGTACGGGAATAGTTTCGACATGAACGCGTTCAATAATGGGTTAGTGTGCTTTATCATGCCGTATACTTCCTCGGCTTTGGCTCCAACCGAACTCTTAATCTCCATGGCCGATCGGGCAAAAACAACTTGCTTAAATCCTTTTTTGATGGCATAGCTCACCATGTCGTACAGCATGTTCAGGTACAGCATTTTCTCCTTTTGGATAGCGTCATCGTAACCCAAAAAATAGGTGTCCATGTCAGGGCCGTTTTTGATGAGCGTGTTAAACCCTACCAGTTTGCCGTCAAGAAAGTACCCGTAGAATAGAAAATCATCTTTCAAATGTTCTTTAAAAGCTTCAAAGTGGTCTTTCGGCAAGTGGAAAGTATTGAAAGAGGCATTCCCGGCAACGGTAAGGTACAGCTCGTGGATGCGGTCCTGCTGCTCACGGATATTTTCTAAAGTCAGTTTCCGCTTTTCGATGCCCTCCGCTTTTTTGCGGGCGCGGTTGTACTGGGTGCGATATTTGGTATTCAGGTCGGCGAGGTAGTCCTCAATGCTGCCCCAATTTTCCTTTATGGAAAAGATCATATTAGGCTGTGTGCAGAACTGGTAATACCCCTTAAATCCTGCGGCTTTGAAATCGGGCAACTCTTCACGGTTGAAATCCTTTATGGCAAGCACGTGCATGTACACGCACTTTTTGCGATAGTCGCGGGCGATATGCTGCAGTGACCTCTGTAATAGGGATAACGCTGCTGTTTCAGGAATGGCATCAGTAAGCAGGTAGGCATTTTGTCCTGTCAGCGTATTGTTGCCGATGACCAGTATGTGTGAGGAGAATTGCCTGAAAATATAATCTTTCAGGCAGAAACTTTTCTTTTCCTCCACAAACGTATTTACACGGCTAAGATTGATGTATTGTACCAGGGCAATGCCGCAGAGTTTGCCATCCTTCAAGAGCCCAACGAAGTGGCACTCCATGTTTTCGGGAGCCGACTTTTCAAGTACGCACAGGTAATTGCGCTTAAGAAACGCATTTTCTTCGGCAATTGTATCCCATGTTGCGGGGAGTGCTGCCGCAGTACTAAAAATGGTAAAAGAAAAGTTTTGATCCAAAATTGTAGTTTCACAAAAGCCCCCAAAAATGCTGAAACCTCGGGGAGCCGTGTTGCTTTTACATAATGATATGTTTATTCCCATGCGCAAAGTATGCCGCCCATTATTGTCAGGCATACGATAAAGTATCCGGCGTTGATTAAAATGTATTTCCAGCTTTTGCCCTCAAATTGGGCATTGATTCCAATTGACGGCAGTATGATAAACAGCCCTGCCATAAACCCGTGCAGGGCACCATGCTTAAAGGTGCGGAAATTATGGGCGTAATCAGCCATGAAAGCGGTATATGAGGGTTTAACTTTTGCAAGGTCACCGCCGGTAAGCTGCAATGCACCTATCTGGTGGATAACGAGTGTAGGCAATATAAACGCCAGCATGAACGAAAAAATGAGTGTGAGCCCAAATACTTTGAGCATATTGGCTTTGCGTGCGCTTTCTTCTGTAATTCCTGTTTCGCGCATCCATATGGTACCGAAAACATTTTTATTATACCATATAAAGCCTATTGGCAGGGTTACAATTGTTGCCACCAGAATGGCCGGAAAATTCATCATGATTGCTTTGTTTTATGGTTTGTTACAACAAATTTATATTATTTGCTTTAAACCATTCGATTTTATAATGAATAATTATTTCCTGTATAGGTATTTCGCGAAATGCCACAATGTCCTGTTGGTTAAGTAGTTGCTGTTTCCTTCGTTGCTGTATGCCTCCCGCTCGAAACTGATGTTGCGGTAGGCGGATTTTGCATCTTTATACCGTAGACGATTGATAAGGTATTCTGTTACATACCAAAGGTAAAAAGGAAGGATGAGCAGTTCGACCTGTTGTCGGAGATGGATGCGCTCGTGGTTAATTAGCACTTTGTTTTCTTTCATCTTTTGGTCATGAACCAAAATGAAGGGGAACAGCGCCATAGCAGCGTAACCTTTCGGGATTAAATATTTGGTGGTGACGACGATCATTAATGTAAAGTTCTTAAATTTACACATGTGACAGGGTCAAATTTTGAATAATTTAATTAAAGGGGGAAATTATTGTTCTAGAATGATGTTTATTAATCCCGTCTTAAATAAGTTACTGAATTTTGGTAAAACGTTTGAAAAGATCTAACGTAACATAGGAAATGAATAAAGAAAAATTTATAGCACAAATTCTTTCTGGTCATACATGCGAGTATATTTATGAGAATGAATCAAATGAAACAACAGGCATGATAAAGGTATGGTTGCATGACAGTAATATTATTTTAACCCACGAGGAATGTCCGAAAGGGTCACAATATGATGAATCTTTATATATAAAAGATGAAGTACATAAATTTAGTTCTTTTGAGGAACTTGGCGATTTTTTTGATAAAAAAAGCATTGTTTATAATAAATTCAAATCGTACTTTGGGTTTTAAGAAAATCTCCTTTTTTGAGCACACCCGGGAATTTGTATAAATTAGTATAGTTACCTTAGATTTAAGCCAGCCATAAATCTAAAGTTCCTAAATTTGCGCGTATGACAGGGCAAAATTTTGGAAATAAATTAACCGAAGGCGAAGATTACTACCTAACCCCCGAAGGTTACAAAGTGTTTACCGAGGCCTACCACCTCAAACGCGGCTACTGCTGCAAAAGCGGGTGCCGCCATTGCCCTTACGGATTTGACAAACGAACAGGAACTAATAGAAAATAGTTTTCAGTCATAGTTGCAGTTTCAAGTTTATGTATGGCATGTCACTTCGAGCGCTGTCGAGAAGTACAATGCCCTTCGACTGCGCTCAGGGTGACACAAAATAACGACCAAACGACAAACAACAAATCATGACATTTCACGAACAAATACAGGAAGGCATCCCTTCCGTTCTGCCACAGCCTAAGCTTTACGAAGCGGACATCAACCACGCGCCCAAGCGCAAAGAGATACTTTCTGCCGAAGAAAAGAAACTCGCGCTCCGTAATGCGTTGCGTTACTTCGAGCCACAGCACCATGCCCAACTGGTAAAGGAATTCAGCCACGAACTGGAAACCTACGGACGCATTTATATGTACCGTCTACGCCCGGATTACAGGATGTACGCAAGGCCAATTTCCGAATATCCCGGAAAAAGCGAGCAGGCCAAAGCCATCATGCTCATGATCCAAAACAATCTGGACTATGCAGTGGCGCAACACCCACACGAACTTATAACCTACGGTGGCAACGGCGCGGTGTTCTCCAACTGGGCACAGTACCGTCTTACTATGAAATATCTGAGTGAAATGACCGATGAGCAAACATTGGTAATGTACTCCGGACACCCTATGGGGCTGTTCCCGTCACACAAGGATGCGCCAAGGGTAGTGGTGACCAACGGCATGATGATACCCAACTACTCAAAACCGGATGACTGGGAGAAATTTAACGCACTCGGTGTAACGCAGTACGGGCAGATGACCGCGGGAAGCTATATGTACATCGGGCCGCAGGGTATTGTGCACGGTACAACAATTACGGTACTAAATGGTGGCCGCAAAATATCCAAAAACGGCGAAGGGCTGGATGGCAAGGTGTTCGTAACCTCCGGACTTGGCGGGATGAGTGGCGCACAGCCCAAGGCGGGCAATATTGCGGGCTGCATTACCGTGTGTGCCGAGGTGAATCCCAAAGCCGTACACACGCGCCATTCGCAGGGATGGGTAGATGAAGTGGTAACCGACATCAACGAACTCGTAAAGCGCGTCCGTTCGGCGAAAGCCAATAAGGAAGTGGTGTCCATCGCCTACCAGGGCAACGTGGTGGACGTTTGGGAAGAATTCGACAAGCAAAATATTTATATCGACCTGGGTAGTGACCAGACTTCGCTACACAACCCGTGGGCGGGTGGCTACTATCCTGTGGGATTGTCTTTGGAGGAATCCAACACAATGATGGCCGAGAACCCGGAACTGTTTAAGGAAAAAGTACACGCATCGCTGCGCAGGCAGGCCGATGCCATCAACAGGCATACGGCTAAAGGAACCTATTTCTTCGATTACGGCAACGCCTTCCTTTTGGAAGCCTCCCGTGCCGGCGCTGATGTAATGGCGGCCAACGGCATCGACTTCAAATATCCGAGCTACGTGCAGGACATCATGGGTCCGATGTGCTTCGACTATGGGTTTGGGCCGTTCCGATGGGTATGCGCTTCCGGCAAGCCGGAAGACTTAGCAAAGACCGATGCTATTGCAGCAAATATTCTGGAAGAAATGGCCAAAACCGCACCTGATGAGATTAAGCAGCAAATGCAGGATAATATAAAATGGATACGCGGCGCGCAGGAAAACAGGTTGGTGGTAGGTTCGCAGGCGCGCATACTTTATGCCGATGCCGAAGGGCGCATCAACATTGCAAGGGCGTTCAATGAGGCCATTGCCAAAGGTGAAATAGGCCCGGTAGTATTGGGGCGTGACCACCACGACGTTTCAGGTACCGACTCGCCGTACCGCGAGACGTCCAACATTTACGACGGTTCGCGCTTTACAGCCGACATGGCGATACACAATGTTATTGGCGACAGCTTCCGTGGCGCTACGTGGGTGAGTATCCACAACGGCGGAGGCGTAGGCTGGGGTGAGGTTATCAATGGGGGCTTTGGTATGGTTCTTGATGGTTCATCAGATGCATCAAGGCGCTTGGAATCAATGCTTTTCTGGGATGTGAACAACGGTATTGCAAGGCGCAGTTGGGCGAGGAACGACGAGGCGATTTTCGCCATAAAACGTGCCATGGAAGCGCAGCCGCTGCTAAAAGTCACTCTCCCGAATAAAGTGGACGATACCTTACTCTAAACGGTATTCCTAAGGAAAGCGGGTTACGGCGTTACGATGCATTGCTATGAATCATTAACTCCTTTCAATCATGAAAACAGTAAAATTCCTATCGTTGCTATTTATTACCGCGATGACGGTATCGTGCAGCTCGGTGCGGGTTTCGTCGGATTATGACGAGGCCGTAAACTTCGATCAATACAAAACCTATGGCTTCTTGAAAGACGGGATCGATAAGGCTGAAATATCCGACCTCGACAAGAAACGGATCATGCGTGCCATTGAGACCGAAATGCAGGAAAAAGGCTTTACCAAAAGCGACAAGCCTGCATTGCTGGTAAATATCTTTACCAAAGCCAATAAGGAAGTAAACGTGAACCAATGGGGTGGCGGTTATTGGGGCTGGGGTCCCGGCTGGGGCTGGGGCGGACCCTGGGGCTGGGGCGGCAACTACAACTCAGTGAGCACCTCTACCGAAGGGACGCTTTTCATTGACCTTATTGACGCTTCCAAAAAGGAACTGATCTGGCAGGGTGTGGGTAAAGGCGTACTGACCTTTGAGCGCGACAAAAAGCAGGAGCGTATTAATGAGTTTGTAGAAGAAATCATTGCGCAGTTCCCGCCCGTACAAAAAAAGTAATCGTACTCTTATTTTTATTTTCAAGTCCGTTTTTTAACGGGCTTTTTTCATACATTTAGCGCAACCAATTGTTAATCCCCCAATAAATGCTATGAAAAAAACTTTACTATTGTTATTGCTCCTGTTTACGGGAATAATGCAGGCACAGATCGTGAATATCCCGGATGAAGATTTTAAGGACTATTTATTGTATCTGAGTGGCAGCCAAACTATCAATACTAATAATGATGGCGAAATACAAGTTTCTGAAGCATTAGCGGTACAACAGCTTACTATATATGATGAGGATGGCCTTTTTTCTTCTCTAGAGGGAATAGAAGCATTTAGTAACCTTAGCTCACTAAGTATAACATCTTCGGTTACAAATATTAATTTAAGTGGAATGTCCCAACTTGTAAATCTTTTTCTCGACTGTTCCAATCTTTCAGAATTAGACATGACCGGCCTGCAAAATCTGGGTCATTTAACAATATATAATGCACCAATTACTTCTTTGGATTTTTCGGGTTTGCCAAATCTCGTAGAAATTAGCCTCAGCTTGGATTCGATAACGTCTTTAATCATAGGTGATAATATCAATCTTTACGCTTTTGAAATTCATTCCAATTCTCTACAGGAGCTTGATTTAAGCAGTTGCCCAAATATTACTATGGTAGGTGTTACTTTAAATACCGAAAATCACCATGTTTTTATAAATCTTAAAAATGGTAACTCTTATTACGAACCGAACTCTTCGGCCCTTTATAATTATACTTTAGGTGAGGGCCAATATAAATTCTTCGTCTGCTTAGACGAAGGGGAAATGGAAAATATAGCGTATATTGATGCTAATGCAATAATTACTAATTACTGCACCTTCACACCCGGTGGCAATTACAATGTCATCACCGGCTCATTGCTTTTTGACAATGAAGCCGATGGCTGCGATACCAATGACACGGTTATCAGCAACATAAAACTTAACATCAATGACGGTACGGAAAGCGGCTCAACCATTAGCAGTACCGGCCTTTACAGCTTCTACACCCAGACAGGCACATTTACGGTAACCCCTGATTTTGAAAACGACCTCTTCACCATTACACCGCCATTCGCCGAGATAAATTTTATAGAAGTCGACAGCCTTGTCACTACGCAAAACTTCTGCCTTATGCCAAACGGCAACCATCCCGACCTCGATATCGTAATTGTGCCTTTCGGCGCACGTCCGGGCTTTGATGCCGATTATAAGATCATTTACAGAAATAAGGGTAACCAGACGCTTTCCGGCAATATCGTGTTTACCTACCAGGAGGATGAGCTGGACTTTGTATCGGCCAATCCTCTGCAGGATGCTTCAGCTTCAGGTTCGCTAACTTGGGATTATAACGATCTGGCACCCTTTCAGCAGCGCGAGATCTTTGTAACGTTAAACGTTAACGGGCCAATGGAGACCCCTCCTGTGAACATTGATGATAACCTGCAATTTACAGCAACCATAAATCCGGTAACAGGCGATGATACGCCATTGGATAATGTCTTTGGAATTAAGGAAACGGTGATTGGGTCCTTCGATCCTAATGATATTACATGTCTTGAAGGCCGGAGCGTAAGTCCTGACATGATAGGGGAGTACCTGCACTACAACATCAATTTTGAGAACACCGGTACGGCTCCGGCCACCTTCGTTGTTATAAAAAATGTCATAGACACATCTCAGTTCGATATAACCTCGTTCGGGATGCTGGGCGCTTCGCATCCTGTCAATGCTACCATCACAGGAAACAAAGTGGAGTTCTATTTTAATAATATCAATCTCGGGCCGCTGGGCAAGGGTAATGTGGTGTTCAGGATAAAAACGTTGAGTACACTGCAGGCAAATGATGACGTTACCCAGCAAGCCAATATCTATTTCGATTATAACTGGCCAATACAGACTAATGATGCTACAACGGTATTCGAGGTGCTGAACAGTGGGGAATTTGAAAGGGATTATACCATAAAGGTTTATCCAAACCCTTCTGATGGCATTGTGAATATTTCAGCCGCTTCGGAAATAAAGTCGTTTGAACTGTATGATGTACAGGGCAGGCTGCTACAGGCTGGCACCAATGCTTCGTTAGACACTTCAGGCCGGGCGGCCGGGATGTATTTTGTAAGGGTGTTTACGGAAGAAGGAATGAAGGTGGAGAAAGTTTTCAAAAAATGATTTTTATTGAAATATAATCATGAAGCCGCAAAACATTTTGCGGCTTCATGATTATGTGTAATAGATCTTGTTATCTATTTTATTTCCTCAAACTGTTTTAAAAATTCCGGATACCATTTATCAATTTTTTCATAGGGATATTTTGAGCGGATTTTTAAAAGGTTCTCTATAAATAATTTCATTTTCGGAAACCCCCTTTCAGTCATTAGGTCAGTAATATCTTTAATTACTTTATCCAATGTAGCCTGGTCATAATGATCTTTACAATAAAGCACGAATACACCATAAGTCATATATTCATTAAATACATTAACAGGTTTAGGATAGGCAAAAGTTCCTTCTGCGTCTTCATTTACCCATATTTTTCGTTCAGCAAAAATTTGATTGATAGTTTCTTTATTTGCTTCTGTCGGAGTGTCGACATAATTATGGTCAATTTCTGTAAACATTACCCTTGTATTCAATAATTCGTTTTCCTTCGGGGTAAGATTGGGGTAAAAATCAACAGGTGGAAGATTCATGTGAATTAATGAAAAATTATTATTGGTAAATTGCCCCGTATAGTTCAATCCGTTAATTAAGGGAGAGCATAGAATGATATAGCTGTCTCTTTTTGTTTCAAAATTATTTTCAAGCCATTTCCACTGCCTTCCCAGGTTAGCGTTTTTTTCGTAGTCTGAGATAATGCCTGAATAATACTCCTTGTGCTCAGAATAGAATTTTCTGAAATTTGATTTTTTCGCAAATTTTTCTATTTCGTCTTTATAGGTAGTAATGGGGTTTTTGTCGATTTTCATATTTGCCACTGCGGTAGCCGGAAAGATGAAGACTTTACTTTTTACAAGCTTATTCCCTTTGAAATTGTAAGAAATAGCATTCCCTGTAAGAAAAATATAATTGTAGGGAGAGGAAACCATTAACGAATCAAACGTCCTGATGATATTTTCATTTTCATAGGATTTAAAATGATTTAGTACATCCTGGTAATACTGTCCTTCCTGTTGCACCATATCATCATTCTCTTTTCCTGAATTTGTAATGGCAAGCATAATTTGAATCAATTCCTTAACTTCGTTGATTTCAATTTTATATTTCCCCAGGTTCTCTTTTTTATATTTCTCCGAAAATGTTACTCTTTCCTGTGCAAATGAACAGAATGAAACTAAAATTAATATGGTTGACAGTGTTTTTTTCTTCATGATGAAATTAATTCCGTATTATTTTATTGAGTTAAGATTAGTCAGCATTTAGGCTTACTTTAAAAGTTTGGCGGCTAAATTACAAAAGTCGGATGAAAATAATTATCAACCGGCATACTAAACAGGTTAATAGTTCAGTTCTATAAATACTGTTTATTACTGTTATTTCAATTATTACTTTGTTTCTGTTCTGTAGCCGTGGTGAAAACCACGGCTTTTTCATGTTGATTATTTTTTAACCGACAGTTTCGAATGAACGAAATTTAAATATAAACTTTACGTTTTATTGATATTAAATGAGAATTTCGTAATTTTACGAAGTTACTAATGAAGAAACTATGAGTGCACCCATTGAGAGCAATCCCTTAATCGACAGGCTTCCCAATCATTTGAGGCAATTTATAAAACCGCAGGATTACAGCGATTACACCCCCATCAACCAGGCAGTGTGGCGCTATGTTATGCGTAAGAATGTAGATTACCTCAGCAGGGTTGCGCACAGCTCTTACCTTGACGGATTGAAGAAGACGGGCATTGAAATTGACAACATCCCGAGCATGTACGGCATGAACAGGATATTGAAGGAGATAGGCTGGGCTGCCGTGGCTGTAGACGGGTTCATTCCGCCCAACGCGTTCATGGAATTCCAGGCATACAACGTACTGGTTATCGCATCGGACATACGCCAGCTGGAACACATAGAATATACACCCGCACCGGACATCATCCACGAGGGTGCAGGGCATGCACCAATAATTGCGAACCCTGAATATGCCGAGTATTTAAGGCGTTTTGGCGAAATTGGCTGTAAAGCCATCTCATCGTCGCACGATTATGAAATTTACGAGGCGATACGCCTGCTTTCCATACTAAAAGAAGCCGAGGGCACACCGCAGGAAGAGATCGATGCGATTGAAAAACGTGTTGACGAACTTCAGAACCAGGTGGTAGAACCATCCGAAATGGCACTCATCCGCAACCTGCACTGGTGGACGGTAGAGTACGGTCTCATTGGCACAGTTGAAGAGCCTAAAATATACGGCGCCGGATTGCTTTCCTCCATTGGAGAAAGCGCGTGGTGCATGACTGATAATGTAACAAAACTGCCGTACGATATTGAAGCTGCCTACCAGGGCTTCGACATTACCAAGCCGCAGCCGCAGCTTTTTGTTACGCCCGATTTTGCCTTCCTGAGCCAGGTGCTCGAGGAGTTCGCCAACAAAATGGCATTGCGCACCGGGGGACTTTCGGGAGTGCAGAAGCTTATCAAATCGAAAGCGCTCGGTACAATAGAACTGAGCACGGGCATACAGGTTTCAGGTATATTTACCAATGTAATAGAAAATGACGGCAAGCCCGTTTATATACAAACGACCGGCAAAACGGCTCTTTCCTACCGTGAGAAAGAATTGGTAGGGCATGGCGTAGATTACCATTCCGAAGGGTTTGGAAGCCCGATAGGCAAACTGGTAGGCATCAACCTCGCTATTGAGGATATGAGCCCGCGCGACCTGAAAGCATACGATATTTACGAAGGACTCCGCGTAACCCTTGAATTTGAAGGCGACATACAAGTGAGTGGAGAAATCATTACCGGCACGCGAAACATCCAGGGCAAGATCATCATCATCAGTTTCAAAGATTGTACCGTGACCCACGGCGATACCGTGCTGTTCCAGCCGGAGTGGGGCATTTATGACATGGCAGTTGGCAAAAAAGTAGTTTCGGCCTATTCAGGCCCTGCTGATGTAAACAGCTTTGACCTGGTAACACACGTGCCGTCGAGCAAAACTATCAAGGCTAAAAAATCACCGGAACGCGAAGAGCTGGAAGGCTTATACCAAAATATCCGCAGTATCAGGGAAGGCAATGAGCAAACGCTCAACATTGCAGATACTTTCGCTAAAGTGAAGGAAAGACACCCGAACGACTGGCTGCTGTCTGTAGAGATCGCCGAGCTGCTCAACGCTGACGATGCCGAAGGCCTGCTCCCGGAAGTGATGGCGCACCTCGATGAAGTTAAAAAGAAACGCCCCGAAGTCGCCCATCTTATTGATGGCGGCCTCGACCTCATATTTGAAAAAGAAAAAGCGGTTTAGTTTTCCCTGCGTTCGTATCAATGCGAGCGTAGCTTACGGAGCGCGGCAATCTTTCCTTGTCTGAGTACAACCGGAGGGAAGATTTCTTCGTCGTTCCTCCCGGCAATGAAACAAACTTAAAAAATCCCATCATTCAATCGTTGGTTATCCACCTGCTGGCCATTATATTTAAGCGTCCAGCCCATGGTATTGGTCAATATAAGTATCTTGCCCAATTCACTAATCAGGCGGTTTTGGGCGTTGCTCTTCAGTGATGATTTTTCAATCTTTTTGGCAAGGCTTTCTCTTACCTGTTTATTGATCTTGTTGTAATCTTCCCCTCCAAACTCGTTGAAGCCATTCTGCTCGATGTCATAGTACTTCAAGTCCGGATTTATCTTAATTTCTTCTTTAGGTATATTGAGTATGGTGATGGTTTTATTAGTCTCATCAATGTCGTATTTTATCTGGCTCAGGTCATAGCCCACAGTTACCTCCGCATTCACAATTACGATGGCTTTCTTCTCGGCATCAAAAATATTTAAAAAACCTTTCTTGGTGTTTTTGTAGGTGATCACCTCACTGAAATGCCCTTCGGTCACTACCAGCTTGCCCACATTGCGTATCTGCTCCTGTATCAGGGCGCTTTCTTCGATTATGGTCGTGCCGTTGTCATCCTTAAACCCGCAATATTTGAACAGCAGTATAATGACCCCGACTGCAATGATGCCCAGCAATGCCTTTTTTACCATCTTTTTGTTTTAAAGTTAGTAAGAATTATAAGGCAGGAATGTTATAGGAGTTATAATTAACGGGAAATTGAGAATCATTTCTTACCGGGCTGTCATTGCGAGCGGAGGATTGGAGCGCGGCAATCTTTCCTTTTTAGGGTGTGATCTGTAAAGATCGCTTCGTTTCTCGCAATGACTGCCCTAATGAGTATGTGGCAATCAAATCAGGTTATTGCTCTTCGCTTTTTGTACGGCCTCAATCTTAGAGTGTACCTGCAGTTTCTTGTAAATGTTCTCAATATGCTTGCGTACCGTGCTGGGGGAGAGGAACAGGTTGTCGGCAATGATGGTATAGCTGAGTCCCTTGCTCAATTGCTCCAGGACATCTATTTCACGCTGGCTGAGCTTTACGTCATCCATTTCCCCAATGTTCTCCATGTCGAAGGGGTTACGCAGCAGCTTCAGTGTTTTCATGGCAATGGAAGGGTTCATCGCAGCGCCGCCCTTCAGCGTATCAACAATACCGTCGTACAGGTCGCGCGCCTCAACATCTTTGAGCAAATAGCCATCCGCACCGGCCTTTATCGATTTAAAGATGTTCTCGTCGTTGTCAAAAACCGTAAGCATAATCACTTTTATCTGGGGATATCGCTGCTTGAGCTGGGTAGTGGCCTCAATGCCATTAAGAACAGGCATCTCAATATCCATCAGCACTACGTCTATCTTATGGCTGTCGCCGAGTTTCTTCAGCAATTCCTCGCCATTCAGGGCATGGAAACGCACATCGGCATTGGCAAAAAAAGACAGCTTCTCCGCCACCGAACGCAGCAGGAAGGTGTTGTCGTCCGCGATCGCGATGCGTATTTTTTGTTCCATGGGCATTTTATGAAAGGTAAATGTAGCGCATCGGCAGGATAAATCACATACGCCAGTTGCCTTATTTCACGTGTATGATAATCTCTGTCCCATCATCCGGTGCAGTGACCATGGCCAGTTCGCCGCCAATTTCGACTACACGCTTTTTGATGTTCGCCAGCCCGTTGCCGGGGTTGATGTTATTAGCGTCAAAACCATTGCCGTTGTCTTTTATGCAGATGGTATAGCCGCTTTGCGATTTCGAAATGTCCACATTGATCATCGTGGCGTCAGAGTGCTTCAGTGCGTTGTTGATGCCCTCCTGGATCACGCGGTACAGGTTGATGCCTTTAAGCGACGAAAAGGACGTGCTGTCGGCAATGCTGCTGTCGGTAGTGAAGTCAAACTGTATGCCTTTGGATGCTGTTTTGGCTTTTTCGATGAAGTTGCTGATGCGTGTACGCAGGTCCAGCAGCGAAATCTCGTCCTTGTTCATTGCCCAAATGGTGTCGCGCAGTTCGGTAATGGTATCTTTGGTAAAGGTGTGTATTCCCGAAAGCCGCCCCTGCAACCCGGTGGGTATCTCGAAACCATACTTCAGGTTGTCGAGCGACGATATGATGAAGGTAAGTTGAGAGCCGATGTTGTCGTGAAGGTCGCGTGATATTTCCAGCCGCTGCTGCTGCAACTGGTTCTGTGTTTCAATGAGCCGTAGCGCTTCTTTCAGTTCGGCTTCTTTCTCAAGTCGCATGTTCTTGAGTTTTTGCCTGCTGTAGAAAATGAAAACGGTAAGCGTAACAATGATGGCCAGTGCTGTAATCCCAAGGATCGTCAGGTGCTGCCGGTCCATCTTTATCTGGTTTTCAGCAATGAGCTTACCCCTTCGCCCGGATTCGGCTTCGGTTTTCAGGAGTTTCAGGCGGTCTTCGGCCAGTTGTTTTTCTCTCTGTCCGGTTTTGGCTTTAGCATCAGCCAGTTCCGCTTTCTTTTGGGCAATTAGCTTTTCATTCTCCTGCATTTCAGTTTCGGCCAGTAACAGCTTTATATTGTTTTCAGCTATCAGCTTTTCTTTTTTTTCATTTTGGTACCTTGCCTCAAGTTCGGCCATGCGGGCAAAGTTCTCCCGGTTCAGCAGGGTGTCGCGCATATTGGTCGACTTTACAAAATTGCTGTATGCTCCCGGAATATTGTTACTGGCTTCCTGCACTGTTGCCAGTAGCATGAGGTGATCGGCCAGTTCTTTTTTGGCTCCTATCCTGTGTGCGATTTCGGTGGCTATAGTGGCGTGCTTTTCGGCATCGGCATACTTTTCCTGTGCCAGGTAAATCTTTGCCAATATACCGTTGCTCAATATCAATCCCAGTTGGTCGTTCACCTTTTGCCGTATGGCAATGGCTTTGGTCACAGTTTCTATAGCCAATTTGTAATTGCCCTCTTTGAAGTAAATTTCAGAGAGGTTATTGTAGGCAATACCCACTCCCTTGTCGTCGCGTACCTGTTCCTTTATTGGGATAACTTTGTTGTATATGGCAATGGCCTTGTCAAAGTCCTGCAGGTGCTTGGAGTAAATGGCGCCTTGGTTCATGAGCGCACCCGATTCGCCGCGCGGATTTCCCGAGAGGCCGTGGTACTTTTCAGCCAGCCTGAAGTTTTCCAGCGCATCCATATAGCGTTTTTGAGAGTCGTTTATCAGGCCCATGTTCTGGTAGGCGTTGGCAAGCACCGAGAATAGTTTGTGTTCCTCGGCCTCCTTTATCACCTCCAGCAACATACCGTGGGCTTTCTCCACATCGCCGAGGTAAAACCAGGTTATGGCAATGTTGTTCTCGGTCTGCCCGTAGCCCGTGCGGTCTTTTCTTTTACAGTAAATGTTAGAGGCATTGGTAAACGCGTTTATGGCAGGCTTGTACTCGCCCAGGTTGCGGTGGCAAAGCCCGAGAATGTTCGATGCCGTAGCCTCCACCTGCGGGCATTTCGCCAGTTTTGCCAGGCGAACGCTTTCCTGCGCGTGTGTTTTGCCGAGGGAAGGGTTGCTGTAGGTATTGTCGCGGGCAATGACATATTCGTTTACCGCTTTTATAGAATCGGTGCGGCGGTCCTGTGCATGGGTATTTTGCCCCGCGAAGAAAATGATGGAGACCAGTATTATGCAGTATATTTTGTGCATGTGCAGCGGTTTGCATAAAGATACTAAAATAGTTATTGCCCCGCCATTCCGGAACTATCACATTCCGGAACCGTGCGGGGCGCAACTAAAAAAATACCTGTCGTCAATATTATTGGAAGTTGGCCCTGAACGAACCATCGGTAACCTCAACCATTTCGGTGCTGCCTTCCTGTACACGCCTGCCGTCAAAATGGAAGGTGCCTTCTACCTTTTCATCATCCACAAGGGTAATTTCAACTTCACCCATAGCGCCTCCGCCCGCCGCAGACGAGTAAAAGGTTTGTGTTGTGGCCATTCCATACTGAGCAAAGCCATTGGTCATATCGGTCACGTTGTAAGTGCCCTCGCCGTTAAAGTTCATGATCATCAGCTGGATCACTTTGCCATTGTTGTCGCTGCCCTGCACCATAAGGGTAGATGCATTCGGGTGGGATGCAGCCGTAGCGTCAAACGATGTGCTGGACCTGAAGTTCTGGCCGTCTACTTTTGCTTTAACATACTCGCCTGACGGAGTACCTCCTCCGGAACTGTCGTCATCACTGCAGGAAGTTAACGATAGCGTAAGCCCCATGAACAATACAAACTGAATTTTAGTAATTGTTTTCATAGTAATCAGAAGTTTAAATTAGTTAACCAAAATTCTGATTTACTACTAAGGCAATCAATAAGGCAAATGGCTTATTTTTAAATTCCAAAATGCAAATCTCAAATTCCAAAAAGCTTCAAAGTAACAAATGATAACTTCCGAATTCGGACTTGCGACCTAAATGATATTATTATGCCTCGCCTTTTCTACAGCCTCCATCTTGTTGTGTACCTGCAATTTCGAATAAATGTTCTCAATGTGCTTGCGGACGGTACCTGTTGAGATAAATAAATTAGTCGCAATCTGGTTATAATTCAATCCTTTGCTCAATTGTTCCAATACTTCGGTTTCTCGAGATGTAAGACAAACGTCGTTGGCAGGTGCCGGATTACGGTTTTCAATAGGATTGCGCAGCAGCTTTAGGGTTTTCAGTGCAATCGAAGGGGTCATTGCAGCGCCTCCTTCCATGGTTTCGAGGATACCCTTATGCAGCTCTCCCGATTTTACCTCTTTCAGCAAATAGCCATCGGCACCCGCTTTTATGGAGTCGAAGATACGTTCATCATTATCAAAGATAGTCAGCATGATGATCTTAATATGCGGGTATCTTGACTTTACTGCAAAAGTTGCCTCAATACCATTCATCTTTGGCATCTCTATGTCCATGATGATAAGGTCGATGTTAGGGTTGGCTTCCAGCTTTTCCAACAGTTCTTTTCCGTTGAGTGCTGTAAAACGGCAGGCCAGGTCCTCATAAAAGGATATCTTTTCGATAATGGCCTTTTGCAGGAAAGTATTGTCTTCGGCAATGGCTATTCGTATCATTGGCTGTAGTGTTAGGTGTTTTCTTTTTTGTTGGGCAGGATTGCTGATACGGTTGTTCCTTCGCCATTAGCAGTGGCCAACTCAAATCTTCCGCCAATGTCACCTATGCGTTTTTCCATATTCAGCAGGCCATTGCCGGGGCTTGCTTCATTCTTGGCAAATCCTTTTCCGTTGTCCCGGATGCTTATCCTGATAGCGTCATTTTCATAAGTAATAGTAATATCTACCGAAGATGCAGCGGAATGTTTTATGGCATTGTTCACGGCTTCCTGTATGGTACGGTAAATGTTCATTCCTTCCAGTGACGAAAGGCTGGCCTGCTCCAGGTTTTCATCAACCGTAAAGGTAAATGCCACATCCTCTTTTGCCTGCCGCGCCTTGTCTATAAAATTGAATATCCGCGCCCCAAGCTGCTCAAACGATATGTCCTTACTGTTCATGGCCCATATCGTATCACGCAGTTCCAAAATGGTATCGCGCGTAAAGGATGAAATAGTGTTGAGCCTGTTAGCAATGGCAGGATTCTCAATGTGGTATGCTTCGTTAATATTGTCTACGGATGAAATAATGAACGTAAGCTGCGATCCTATATTGTCGTGCAGGTCTTTAGAGATTTCAAGCCTTTGGCGTTGCAGGCGGTTTTGCGTTTCTATTTCCTTGAGTGCTTCCTTGAGTGTAAATTCCTGTTGCAGCTGCTTGTTTTTCAGTTTTTGCTGCCTGTAGATAAGGTAGGTTACAACGAGTGAGAATACTACTACTATGGAAAGTATAGCAATCAGTGCATTACGCCGGCGTGCTTCAGCCTCTTTAAGCAGGAGTTCCTTTTCTTTCTTTTCGGTTTGGTATTTTTTTTCGAGTTCCATAGCCTCGCCCAGTACACGGTCTTCGACCTTTACCCCCATGGCTGCCTTATATTTTTGCAAATGGTAGTCGGCACTGTCCTGCATGCCCAGCGAACTGTATATGGGTATAAGGTCCAGATGGAGCCTCTCGGTTTCCCGGCGGTCCATTTTTTTCATTTCACCCAAAGCTTTCAGGTAATAAGATTTTGCCTTTTCGTCATCATTTAGCTTTTTATAGGCTATCCCCAGGCCATTATTTATCTTGGCAATGTCATAATTGGATTTTACGGTGTTAGCTATTTCGAGACTTTTTTCAAACATCGGTATGGCCTCTTTTGGCTTGTCCATGGCATTGTATAAAAAGCCAAGATTCAGGTATGTTGAAGAGACCAGCGTAGGGTCATTCTGCTTAAGGGATATTTCCAGCGCATCACGGTAGTAAGGCTCGGCTTCCGCCAGCTTACCCTGCGTTTTTTTGACATTGCCTAAATTGTTCAGCACCATGGCCAGCGGTACTTTTTGGCCTGAAGCCCTTCGGTAGGCAGCTACTTCTTTATAAAGCTTTTCTGCCTGGGGATAGTTGCCCATTTTTTCATATAGCAACCCTATATTGTTCTTCAGCATGTCCGTTTTCTTATGATCCTTTACAGATTCAAAATAATCCAGTGCATGGGTATAATTCGCCATAGCGCTATCGCGTTGGCCTATGCGTTCGTAAATCACGCCCAAATTGCTCATTGTTCCGGCTACGCCCGATGCGTCCTTCAATTTCTTCCGTATTTTGAGGCAGGCGAGGTAATTTTCGTACGAATCATCAATATTGCCTTTGTTCAGGTAAACAGCTCCCAGGTCGCTGTGTACCTGTGCAATAAGCTTTTCATTGTTTTGCACTTTGGCAAGCGCCAAGGCCTTTTTGCCGTAAGCAAGTGCCGAATCAATGGAGACATTTGCATAATACCATGTGAGGTCGCTGTACACTGCTGCTTTCCTTTCGGGGGTGATTGGGCGGGATAGCTCAGCCTTGAGCGTATCTATTATTTTTTTTGGATTTTGGGCATTGCAGTCAATGGCCGCGATAAAAAAGAGCAGGCAGAGTATTTTTTTTACCATGATCCAAAATTTTAATAAATATAGTTAATAAATGAATAATCATTATATTCAGATTTTTTTTTCAGCTGTAAGGTCGAGGAATTCGCGCATCAGTTCTTCAATGTCCGTTAAAAGCCTGGTTTTAACACGCTTCATCTTTATCTCAAGTTCTTCGGAAAGACCGGCTTGCTCAGCCTGCGATTTATTGATGGCTATTACGTCCTGTATCATGCCGTGAAGCAGCTCCATGTTTTTATGATGCTCTGCTATCGATTTTCGCGCCCTGATAATAATTGCTGCTATAAGTATGAACAGTGCAATGTTGAGGATTATGAGGAATACCATGTTCTTGTAATTTAAAGTAAAAGAAATACGGCCGTAGCCGTATTTCGTAAGCAACCAACACAAATTAGAAAAATTACTATGATCTTTTAGTTGGCATAAATGCCCCTGAATTTTCCCTGGGTCACAGTTTTGCTTTGTGAGCAGTCATCATCACTTTTACCTGTAAAAGTGAATGTTCCTTCGATCTTTTCAGCGCTGTAATGGGTTACTTTCAGTTCGCCCTCTGCCCCGGCACAATCTGCACTGCTTGCAAATGCTGTCTCCGTAGCCGTATCAAAAAATGCAACTGCATTTCCGGAAGCAGGCCCTACATCATAGGTCCCCGTAGCGGTAATACCCATAAGTGTAATTACCATGGTGTTGGTGTTGCCGCTTGTAGCGGTTATTGTTATAAAAGTGTCATCGCCAATAACCTGCTTTGTTGCAGATGCTGCATTGAAGCCCTGCTGTGACAAAGTTTCAAAAGTCGACCCGCCTACTTTTGCACTGATATAGGTTCCGCTCGGTGTATTTCCGCCCGTGTTCCCGTCACTGTCGTCGCTGCAGGAAGTTAGTAGGGTTGTTGCTGCAATCATTGCCATTACTGTTTTGTAGATTGTTTTCATAGTTTTAAAAGATAAATGATTATGTGATTTTTATTTGACAAAGGTTTATAATTGGGGTATGCAGTTCAATACGAAGAGTTGCGTATATTTTAAATTTTAATGTACGTATACGTCAAGCACGTTTTCGTCATTGTTTTCAAATGGTGCTGCAATGGTAGTTTCGGTAAGGTTAAAAACGTACGATTTTGATTTGGCATATCCTTCTCCTGTAACGGTCAGTACGCCCCTGTTCGAGTCTGAAGCCATTGCAACGCGGTATGATAGCCACCCTCCGGTAAGACCGCTTACGATAGTCATGTCCGATGAAGTCTTCGAATCCATGTTTATTATGCGTAGCCTGATCTCATTGCCGTCTGCGTATGGTATGATTGCAAGCTTGCCATCGGTAGTAAATACACCATGGCCAACGGCATATTCTCCAATTCCTTCAAACATTTCGTTATGGTAAAGGCTTCCCGCGCCATTGTCGCCTGTGCGGTTTATTATTTGAACGCGTGGGCCATTAGCAGCAGTGACAGGATTTAGCAGCAAGTAGCCCAGGTCATCTGTAATGTCTGCGGCATCATATTGTCCGGGCAGGATTTGCAGCCCGCTCCCGTCCGTATTTACAATTTGTAATTTTCTGGTAGCATCAGGCCAGAAGGTTTCTTCAACAAAAAATATCTTATTACCACTGAGGTATCTTATCGCGCCGAAAGATACACTCGTGTCGTCTGCACTATATACCGCATTATCACCGGTTCCGTCAATTCCTGCGATGCGAATTTGGCGGGTGCGCACAGCATCCGGAGAGAACGACAGCGTTTGATAGTCGCCATACGCAATCTTGTCGCCCTCCGGGCTGATAGCTAGTCCGGTGAAGTAGCTGCTGGAGTTTTGCAGGCGGTTGAGGACGATAGTAGGGTTATTGCCGTTTTCGCCCATGGATATCACCTTGGCGGTATCGATGGCTACGAGCACAAGTTCGCCGGGTTCATCCGGCCCGGGACCCGGATCGGAGGAATCGTCGCTGCTGCAAGAGGAAATAAGGCCTGCTGCAATGCAGAAAAATACAGGAAGAATTTTAGTGAGTTTCATAATAATCGGGTTTGAAGTTTACACCGCAAAGATGTAAAGTGGCTCAAACCAATTCAATACGAAACTATACGTATATTTTAAAACCGAATATGCGAATGCTGTTGCTGTAAGGCGGCTATTTTATCATTGAGGTTTGATAAAAAATCCCTGTGCTGCTGCGATTCGGGATTAAAAGAGCGGTGCTGCAATCCTTTTTGTATGCTGTCGGCCATTTTCATGGTGGCCAGGGCTTCGTGGGTCATGAAGGCGTCGGTAAAGCGCTCCCAAATGTAGTTGATTGCTACCTGGTTGGGGTGAATCATGTCCTCTGCATAAAAGCGGTAGTCGCGCAGCTCGTCCATCATTATTTCGTAAGAGGGGAAATAACCAGTTGCCGGTTGTTGGTTGCCGGTTGCCAGTATTTGATGGAGGGCGGTGATGAGGTTGGCCTTGCTCCACTGGTTTTGCACAAAGCCGTCCTTAATGTGGCGCACGGGTGAAATGGTAAAGATGATGTGTGCTTCGGGATTGGTATCCTTTACCAAAGTTATGATGTTTTGCAGGCTTTGGCGTATCGAATCTACAGAAAGCAATTCTTTCGTAAATTCTTTTTGCGGGACTTTATGGCAGTTGGCAACAAGCTCCCCGCTTGCATTGCTGCGGTATACCCATGCCGTGCCCAGCGTAATGATAAGGTGCGATGCGGCTTTTATTTCGGCATTTGCCAAGGCGGCAGCGCTGTTGAGGTTTTGCAGTAAAACATCCTTGTCCGGATGGCTGAGGTCGGAATGCGCATCGAAGCAGTGCCAGCGCTCGTTATGGAAAAAAATATCGCCTTCGGTAAACGTTTTGCCGTTTACAGCGAAGGCGATGAATTTTTCGAGGGCAAGCGGGTGAAACAGTATGCCAAACGGGTTGGTCGTGTTCCTGAACTTAAAATAGTCCAGCTTTTGCCTTATGTTTACCGCAAAGCATGAACCCAATGACACCACCCTGCTGTTGTACTCAATGGGATTACTGCTTTTCTGGACGGGTATTTGGGTTGTGAATTGCATTGATTATTCGTAGAAATATTGGATGTTAGTCTGATCATTCGAACCATCTGTAAGGTTGGTTTCCACAGCAGTTGTTGGATAATCATCAGAATTATAAGTGTAAGTTCTGGTTATGCTTTCAGGATCAGCCCCAGTCTGTGTGTAAGTGAGCAGGTTGTTTTTGCCGCCATATATTCCATCAAGGAGTGTAAAGATATCCTGTGCAAACGTATTTTTCATTGGGTTGTTCTTCGAGTCGTAAGTGTTTACGGCTGTATCGCCTTCCGAAACAAGCTTGGTCATATTACCATTAGCTATAGTAATTGTTCCTTCTTCCCACAGTTCTGTTTGGGAATCCATGTCGCCAATATAGATAGTACGCGATATTGTGCCATTGGAATTGTATGTAAATACAGATTTTTCAGCCCATTCTTCATCACCTTCTTCCAAAGCATACCAATATTCGACACGGGTAGCAAGCCTGCCGTTGTTATCGTAAGTCAAAACATCTTCACCAGTAAGGTGATTAGTATCATCATATGATTTTATCCCAGATAGTTTATTGTTAGTATAAAAGTATTCTGTTCGATAACCGTCAGATTCATTTTTCCGCACAAGTTTGTCCTCGTCATAAGTATAAGTTGTAGTGAAGCTAGTTCCATCCTCATACGTCTCAACCATTTTCTTCAGCAATACTGCGTCGGAATTATTGTTGTTGTTTGAAGAAGAATCGTCATCAGAACATGATGTGATCATAACCAGGGCAATAGCTGCCGCAGCAAAAATTTTTTTCATTTGGTAAATTGGGTTTGTTAGTGATTAAAAATTGTTGAAATATGTAAAGTAGGGTATTAATACATGAACCATATCTGTGTTGTCTGCCCATCCTCAACTTCGGTAGCAGATACAGGATAATCTTTGCTGTTGTAGGTAAACGTTGCGCTATAAGAAGGCCCATTGCTGTGTGTAGCACCGGTTACATTGTTAATGCCGCCATACCCCCACGCAATGTTCAGCGGGCTAATGCCGGTAATGTTCAGTTCGGCATTATTGGCACCGTCAAAAGTATAGGAAGAGTTTCCTGAAGCCGATGCATAGGCTGTAACGTTCCCGTTGGCAATGGTAAGCGTACCTTCTTCAGTAATTTCGGTTTGCGATTCATGGTCGCCGCTATACTTTATAAGCGAAACGGTTCCGTCTGCATTGAAAGTAAAGGTTGTCCTGTCGGCCCATGGCACTGGTGTAGGATCTTCGCCTTCCTCGCCGGGTACGTTTTCAATGCCATATTCGAGCATTTCGATTATCCTTCCCTCAGTATCGTATGTAAATTCGGTAGTTTGTGCCTGACCGCTGTTCTCAAAATATTCCACTGTGGTAATCTGTTCGCCGGTATAGGTAAATTCCATCCTTTGCCCATCGCTTCGCAATATCGATGCTATTTTGGCACCCTCATATTCATATAGGGTGGTGAATAGGATACCGTCCTCAGATTGCTCGATCTTTTTCTTAAGGAGTACCTCTTTTACATTGGTATCGTCTGAAGAGACCACTTCAGAACAGGAAGTAAAAAGGAACAGGGCAGCAGCGGCTGCCGCAATTATTTTTTTCATTGGTTGGTTATAAGTGTTGCAATATTATGAAAAACGCAGGAAAAAGTAATTTATTCTAGATGTAAAACACATTATAAGTTATTTGCAACTCTCGTAATCCCATTTTTAATCAGGGTTTCATCTGCTACTGTAGAAATTATTTTCACGCAAAGTCGCAAAGCCGCCAAGACTCATACCGGAAATGTTGCGCTGATAAGCCGCAAAGTTGAATTGCATGCAATTCTATGCGTACAACCTTTACGTCTTAGCGCTTTTGCGTGAAATTCAAAAAAGATTTGCGTGAAGTAATCTTCGCGAGAAACATAAACTTACTTCACAAACTCAACAGCCGCGCCCAGCGCTTCATTGATGCCGCCGGGGTTTTTGCCGCCTGCCGTTGCAAAGAAGGGCTGCCCGCCGCCGCCGCCCTGGATGTATTTACCCAATTCGCGTACCACCTGGCCGGCGTTGAGGCCTTTTTCGGCCACAAGCTCTTTGGATATGTAGCACGTCAGCATTGGCTTGCCATCGGTTACGGTTGCCAGCACAAGGAACAGGTTCGTACCCAGGTTGCCCAGCTCATAAGCAAGGTCTTTGGCGCCGTTAGCGTCAAGGTCGACTTGTTTGGCAAGGAACTGCACACCGTTGATGTCCTGCAATTCTTTCACCAGGTCACCTTTCAGGTTTTTAGCCTTGTCGCGAAGCAGTGCCTCCAGCTGTTTTTTCAGTTTTGTATTTTCATCCTGCAACGATACCACAGCTTTCAGGGTATCCTGCGGGTTTTTCAGTGCATTGTTGATTTCTTCAAGCGCTTTTTCCTGCCTGGCAAAGTACTCCTTCACAGCCTCGTTGGTAATGGCTTCGATACGGCGTATGCCTGCCGCAACCGCCCCTTCGCTCACAATCTTGAAGTACCATATATCGGCAGTGTTCTTCACGTGGATGCCCCCGCAAAGTTCCATGCTCTCGCCAAATTTGATCGCACGCACATTGTCGCCATACTTCTCGCCGAACAACGCCATCGCGCCTTCCTCCACCGCCTGCTTGAACGGTATGCTCCTGCGCTCGATAAGCGGCAGGTGCTCCTGTATGCGGGCGTTCACGAAGTCCTCCACCTGTTGCAGCTCCTCATCGGTCACTTTGGCAAAGTGCGAGAAGTCGAAGCGCAGGTAGTTAGGGCTAACCAATGAACCTTTCTGTTCCACGTGCGTGCCGAGGATGGTCCTCAACGCCTGGTGGAGCAGGTGGGTAGCCGAGTGGTTGCTCGCCGAATCGTCACGCAGCTTTTCATTTACTTTCGCGGTAAACACGCCTTCTACATTTTCAGGCAGTTCCTGGGTAGTGTGTATGATGAGGTTGTTTTCCTTTTTAGTGTCAAGTACTTCTATGCGGTCATTGGCAGATTCCAATACGCCGCGGTCGCCTACCTGCCCGCCGCCTTCAGGATAGAATGGTGTTGCATTAAGAACGATTTGGTATTGTATGCCATCTTTTGCAGAATCTACCTTTCGGTAACGGGTTATCTTTACCTCGTTTTCAGTTTGGTCATAACCAACGAAACTTTCAGTATTGCCCTCTGTCAAAATAACCCAGTCGCCCTTAGCTACTTCATTGGCTTCACGCGAGCGGTCTTTTTGTTTTTTTAGTTCAGCATCGAAAGACGCTTTGTCATAGGTATATCCTTTTTCCTTTAATATAAGCGCAGTAAGGTCTTCCGGAAACCCAAAAGTGTCATACAGTTTGAAAACTTTTGCTCCCTCAACTTCCTTACCCTTTGTTTCGCCGACAACATCTTCCAGTAGTTCCATCCCAAGCACCAGTTTTTGAAGGAAAGAGGCCTCTTCCTCACGGATGACATTCGTTACCAAACCCTGCTGGTTCTTTATCTCTGGGAAGAATTCGCCCATCTGGCTGGATAGCACTGCCACTAGTTCATTGATGAACGGCTCTTTCTTGTCAAGGAAGGTAAAGCCGTAGCGTATCGCCCTCCTCAATATCCTGCGGATTACGTAACCGGCACCACCGTTAGAGGGCAGCTGGCCGTCGGCAATGGCAAAAGCCACGGCACGTACGTGGTCGGCGATAACGCGTATGGCGATGTTGGTTTTCTCTTCGGCATCGTTGGCGGCCTTCGAGTTGTATTTTGCACCAGTTAGGGCTTCTATTTTTTCAATCAGCGGAGTGAAAACGTCGGTGTCGTAGTTGCTCTGCACGTTTTGCAGCACCATGCACAGGCGCTCAAAGCCCATACCGGTATCTACATGCTGTGCCGGGAGTTTTTCCAAAGACCCATCGGCCTTGCGGTTGAACTCCATAAATACGTTGTTCCATATCTCTACTACCTGTGGGTGGTCGGCATTCACAAGGTCTTTACCGTCAACTTCGGCCTTCTCTGAAGCCGAACGGATATCCACATGTATCTCCGAGCACGGCCCGCACGGACCCTGGTCGCCCATTTCCCAGAAATTGTCTTTCTTGTTGCCAAGCAGGATGCGGTCTTCCGCGATAAGCGATTTCCATATGTCGTAGGCCTCCTGGTCGAAGGGCACATTTTCTTCAGGGCTGCCCTCGAATACAGTTACGTACAAGATGTCTTTCGGTATTTTGTACACTTCCGTAAGCAGTTCCCATGCCCAGTGGATCGCATCTTTTTTGAAGTAATCGCCAAAGCTCCAGTTGCCCAGCATCTCGAACATGGTGTGGTGGTAGGTGTCAAAGCCTACATCCTCAAGGTCGTTGTGCTTGCCGCTCACGCGAAGGCATTTCTGGGTATCGGCAATGCGCCTGCTCTTTGGCGTGCCGTTGCCCAAAAAGTATTCCTTGAACTGCGCCATCCCCGAGTTGTTGAACATCAGGGTAGGGTCATCTTTGGTTACGATAGGCGCCGATGGCACGATGAGGTGGCCTTTGCTTTCAAAAAAATCGAGGAATTGCTTCCTTATGTCGCGGGATTTCATATTTCGGGATACTAATTTATTTTACCATTTATATTTATAAGCCACTGTTGCTAGTTTTTAACCACATAGGTACATAGCTAACTCGGCGGCAAAGAACTAAAATATTCACTTACATATGTTTTTTGACCTTCTCTAAAAATGTTAGAGCAATTAAAGTTGATCAATATTCCTTTCGGAGCTTTCAATAGCTTCATATAGGTGAGAAGCTGCGCTTCGAAAGCGGGCGTAAATTCCTGCACAGTTTTCAATTCAAGAACGATGACGTTTTCCACAAAAAGGTCACATCGGAAGTCTAATTCCAGTAGTTTTCCTTTGTAATAAACAGGTAGTTGCATCTCTGTGTAAAAATTTATTTTTCTATGCTGCAACTCTTCTTTAAGGCATTGATGATACACGCTTTCCAACAATCCCCTCCCCATAATTTTATGCACTTCAATCGCAGCCCCGATAATCTCATAGGTTAATTCATCAAGATATTTTTTCGTGACCAAGCTCATCTATGTGCCTATGTGGTTAAAAATTTATCGCCCATAAATTAAAAAGGATTCCGCGAAGTCGCAACATTTACTATATTTGTTCGTTTTCACGCTACTTTACAGGCATTTTTCGTAAGGTGCAAAAATAGAATAATTTAAGACATGGCGAAGGTAAAATATTACTTTGATACCGAAAACCTGGCCTACCGGAAGATAAAGACCAAGCTTAGCAAAAAGATAGGCGTGGTGCTGCTTTTCCTCACGGCGGCGGCCCTCTTCGGGTTCCTGTGTTTTGTCGCGCTCCTTAATACGCCGTACTTCGAAACGCCGAAGGACAGGCTGCAGGCCCGCGAGATAGAGAACATGAAGATACGTTACGAGATTCTCAACCGTAAAATGGAAGAAGTGGAGGAAGTGCTTGCAAACGTGGAGGACCGCGATAATAATATTTACCGTACCTACTTCAATACGACACCAATCCCGGAAGAGCAGCGCAAGGCGGGCTTTGGTGGTGTAAACCGCTATAAGGACATGGAGGGATATAATAACTCCGAACTCGTTATCAACACGACCAAAAGGCTGGATGTCATCTCGAAGGAATTGGTAGTGCAGTCCAAATCGCTTGATGAAATTGCGAAGCTGGCAAAAGACAAGGAAAAACTATTAGCCTCGATACCTGCCATACAGCCGGTCAAGAACGAAGACCTGCGGATGATGGCTTCCGGTTTTGGATACCGCAGTGACCCTTTTACCAAGATACGCAAATTCCACGCCGGGATGGACTTCTCTGCACGCACCGGTACGCCCATTTTTGCCACGGGTGACGGCGTAGTGGTCGTGGCCGATAACAAGATGTCGGGCTACGGCAACCGCATCGTGATACGCCACGGATTTGGTTACGAAACGCTATACGGCCACATGAGCAAGTTCAAGGCGAAAGCGGGACAGAAGGTGAAGCGCGGCGACATCATTGGCTACGTGGGCAGCACGGGCCGCAGCGAGGCGCCCCACCTGCATTATGAAGTGCATAAGAACGGCGAGGTGATCAACCCGATAAATTTCTATTACGGAAATATTTCTGCCAAAGAATACATTTTAATTTCTAAATTAGCTAACCAGGAAAACCAATCGTTAGACTAATGCATTTAGACCTTCCCGAAAAAAGATATTACAGCATAGGCGAACTCGCAAAGGCTTTCGATGTGAATGCCTCGCTCATACGCTTTTGGGATAAGGAGTTTGACATCCTGAAGCCCAAAAAGAACGCCAAGGGCAACCGCATGTTCACACCTGAGGATGTGAAGAACCTCCAACTGATTTACCACCTGGTCAAGGAGCGCGGCTTTACGCTCGATGGCGCGCGGGTGCACCTGAAGGAAGGGCAGAAAAAAACCATGGATAAATTTGAAATTATCCGAAAGCTTGAAACAATTAAAACTAACCTTATAAATCTAAAAAATGAGCTCTAGCACAGTAAAAAGCGGCAGGCCCGGATGGGTAATACCTGCAATCATTATCGGCATACTTGCCGTAATCATTTTCTTTTGGTCGGTAAATATTAAAAACAGCGCGCTGGAGTTCAGCCAGGGCGTTTCGAAATCGTGGGGCGACGTGAACACATCGTACCAAAGGCGTAATGACCTTATAGGCAACCTCGTTAAGACCGTTGAGGGCGCGGCTAATTTTGAGAAAAGCACTTTGGTGGAGGTTACCCAGGCAAGGGCAGCGGCGACACAGGTAAAAGTTGACCCGAGCAACATCACGCCTGAAAAACTGGCCGAATTCAACCAGGCCCAGGCAGGAGTGTCTTCCGCATTATCCAGGCTATTGGTTACTGTTGAGGCATACCCTACGCTGCAAACCAACCAAAACTTCCTGAAATTGCAGGACGAGCTGGCTTCTACAGAAAATGAGATACGTACAGCGAGGACCCGTTACAACGAAAAAGTAGAGGTTTACAATAATTATGTGCTGCGTTTTCCTAACTCGATGTTCCTGGGCAACTACAAGGAGAAACCTTACTTTGAAGCGGTAGCCAGCGCCTATAAGCCTGTCGATGTACAATTTAACATCAAATAGCGATGGCTAAGGCAAAAGATTTCCTTACGCCGGCTGAGGAGGAAGCTATTATAGCTGCCATAGGCCAGGCAGAGAAAAACACGTCCGGGGAAATACGCGTGCATGTCGAAAATACATCTGAACAACCTCCGCTCGAAAGGGCACAGGAGGTTTTTCAGCAATTGGGCATGCAGGCTACCGAAGCGCGCAATGGCGTATTGTTTTATGTGGGTGTGAAGGACCACTCTTTTGCCATTGTGGGCGATGAAGGTATCGACAAGGTGGTGGAGGGTGATTTTTGGGACTGTACCAAAGACCTTGTGATAGGGCATTTTAAGGAAGGCCGTTTCAGCCAGGGGCTTGTGGAAGGCATCCTTCGTGCGGGTGACAGGCTCAAGACCTATTTTCCGTTTGCCGACAGCGACAAGAATGAGCTTCCCGATACCATTTCGAAAGGATGAGAAAGGCAGCCTACATAATTACGTTATTGGCGGTATTGCTTCCTGCGGTGGTATTTGCACAGTTCGACATTCCCCAAAAACCTTCACTGCAAACCAGTGTGTATGACTATGCCAAAGTTCTGGCAGCGGATGAGAAAAGCGCGCTGGAACAAAAGCTGGTACAGTATTCTGACACTACGTCCACGCAAATCGTGGTAATAACCATTAAATCGCTGAAAGGTGAGAGTATTGGCGAGCTCACCCCAAAATGGGCGCACGAATGGGGCATTGGCCAGGCCGATAAGGACAATGGCGTACTTATCCTGCTGGCAGAAGAAGAGCGTAAGATATGGATATCCCCCGGCTATGGCGTTGACGACCGGCTTACAGCGGGAGAGCTTGGCGAAATGACGCGTGATGTGATTATTCCGGAATTTAAGGCAGGAAGCTATTACAACGGGCTTGACAAAGGGACCGATGCCATTTTCAAAATGCTAACCGGTAAGTACAAGGCTGAAGCAAAGCGACCCCCCAATAAAAAAAGCTCTGATGACGGCCCGGGCGGCTTCATCTTCATCATCATCGTAATCATCATCCTTGCAGCGGTGTTTTCCAGGCGTGGCGGAGGAGGGGGTCGCGGAGGCCGTGGCTTTACAGGAAGCACGCTTGGCGACATCCTCATACTTAGCAGCCTTGGGCGCGGCGGACGAAGCAGTGGCGGCTGGGGCGGAAGTTCCGGAGGCGGTGGATTTGGCGGAGGATTCGGTGGCGGCGGCTTTAGTGGCGGCGGTGCCGGTGGCAGCTGGTAGTTTTACAATCGAAAATCCTAATTCACATCTCATTTCCATGAGTAGATCATATAAAGCATTTTCTCTGGCTTCAGGACTGATTTCTTTACTGTTGCCTGCCAATGCCATGGCATGGGCAGCACAGGTGACCCATGCTACCCCTACAATTTTTTTTATACTTCTCGCAGTAGCCATTTTTGTAGCATGGCTGCTATACGAAGCCATTAAAAAAAAGAGCGAATAATGGCCAATAGCCTTCCCCGGCCAGTGAGATTGTAAGTGTTGATTATGTTTAAGACGTAACCATTTAGATGATAAAGCTTCACCAAACAAGCGTCCTTCTTTTTATGTTGGCCATGTGGATGCCACATATGGCATTGGGACAGTTCAACATACCCAAAAAGCCGGAATTACAGTCGGCGATGTACGACTATGCCAACATCCTTAACGGTAACGACAAACAGGTGCTGGAAAATAAACTGCTGCGCTACGCCGACTCGACGTCTACGCAAATTGTTCTGATTACAATCGAATCTTTGAAAGGCGAAAGCATTGGCGAACTGACCCCGAAATGGGCGCACGAATGGGGCATAGGGCAGGCTGATAAGGATAACGGCGTACTCATCCTTTTGGCAAAAGAAGAACGAAAAATATGGATTGCCCCGGGTTATGGGGTGGATGACCGGCTTACCGCGGGTGTTTTGGGTGAAATGATCCGTAATGTCATCATCCCGGAATTTAAAACGGGGAATTATTATACAGGACTCGATAAAGGCGCGGATGCCATATTTTTACTCCTGAAGGGCAAGTATAAGGAGGAGAGGAAGTTTGAAATGAATGATATTTGGATAAATGGTATAGCATGGCTTATCGTTATTCTTGTAGTTTTTGCCGGGCTATGGCTTTTATGGCAAATATTGAAAATAATTGCGAAAGGCGGAGGCACGACCTATAGCAGTTCCGGCAGGAGCAGCTACAGTTCATCGGGTAGTTCTTATACGCCAAGCCGCAGCTCATCGTCTTCACGGAGCAGTTCTTCAGGGAGTTCCCGAAGCGGCTTCCGGGGTGGTTTTGGCGGCGGAGGCTTTAGTGGCGGCGGTGCCGGTGGCAGCTGGTAGGTTGAGGTAGGATGCCGTATCCAAAGTTCTTCGTAAATATTTGTAAAAATGAAAAAAGCATTAGTCATCAGATTTATCTTCGCTCACCTGTTTCTAATGTTGCCTGCGATAGCATTGGCACAGTTTGACATACCCGAAAAGCCGGAATTACAGACGGCGATGTATGACTATGCCAACATCCTGAACGGTAACGACAGACAGGTGCTGGAAAATAAGCTGGTGCGCTATGCCGACTCTACTTCTACCCAAATTGTACTCATCACTATCGAATCGCTAAAAGGCGAAAGCATTGGTGAGCTTACTCCCAAATGGGCGCACGAGTGGGGCATTGGCCAGGCCGATAAGGACAATGGTGTGCTTATCCTTTTGGCAAAAGAAGAAAGGAAAATATGGATCGCTCCGGGTTATGGCGTTGACGACCGGCTAACCGCGGGCGTTTTGGGCGAAATGATACGCAATGTCATCATCCCGGAATTTAAAACGGGGAATTATTATACAGGACTCGATAAAGGCGCGGATGCCCTGTTTTTAATGCTTAAAGGAAAATATAAAGAAACAAGGACTGACGAATACACAATTCTCGATTATATATGCAAGTTTCTCATCTGGTTTATAATAATAGGATTTCCGCTGGCACTTTTAATATTCCGTTTCAAAAGCAAGGATGGATGGAGTGATTCGTCGTCGTCGTCGTCGTCTTCAGGTTCAGAAAGTGTAACGTACAGTAGTCCTTCATCAGGGGGTAAATCTTCAAGAGGCTTTCGCGGAGGCTTTGGCGGCGGAGGCTTTGGCGGCGGCGGTGCAGGTGGCAGCTGGTAACTTTACTTAAAGGCTCAAAATGAAAAAATCATACGGCACAAACCTGATAATCATATTATTTGCCCTTTTTCCTATGCTGCTGGGGGCAAATACTGCGTTTGGGGTGCAGGATACGCTGTCTTTCGGACAGACATTCATCATACCGGATAAGCCCGAAATACAGACGAGCGTTTATGACTATGCAAAAACGTTGAAGGCAAGTGATGCAAAAGCACTCGAAACAAAGCTGCTGAACTATGCCGATACCACTTCTACGCAAATTGTAATTATTACCATACCCTCCCTGCAGGGCGAAAGCATAGGCGAACTCACTCCGCGCTGGGCCCAAAAGTGGGGCATAGGCCAGGCTGAAAAAGACAATGGCATACTCATACTGCTTTCTGAAAGCGACAGGGAAATATGGATAGCACCCGGCTATGGGGTAGACGACCGGCTAACCGCAGGCAAGCTGGGCGAAATGATACGCGGGCGCATCCTGCCTGAATTTAAGGAAGGAAATTATTATGCAGGGCTGGACAAGGGAACCGATGCCATTTTCAGCATACTGTCCGGCAAGTATGTTGCCGATGAGGTTGATAAAGGCTTTATGAACAAGTTTTGGGCCATAGTACTGCTGGAACTTTTTGTGTTCATAGTTTGTTTCCTGTACCATTTTAAAGCCCCGGCAGGCATAGCTCTTGCAGCCTCTGCGCTATCAAGCTCCGGTAAATCGGAAAGCCCCAGAATCGGTTTCCGCGGCGGCTTTGGAGGCGGCGGATTTAGCGGCGGCGGAGCGGGGGGTAAATGGTAGCTTATTCATGGCTCATTTGTCCCATATGTACAATTTTTCAGTTTTATTCAATCCTACTTTTGCCGCAAAATCATCAATCATGCACTTTAAATTTTCATTGTTCCTGTTTTTTGCAGTTATTAATTTTGCTTATTCACAACACCGTATCAGTGGCCGGGTAAAGGATAAAGACACGGGTGAGCCACTGGCATTTGCCTCTGTTATCTTTAATAATAACCCACGCTTTGGCACAACAACCAATATCGATGGAAAATTTGCCTATTCCGGAGCCGAAGCCATCCATACGATCAAATGCAGTTATGTTGGCTATAGCGAGGAGGTGCTTCAGATTTCAGGCAACAGGCAGGACATAGTCATAGAGCTTACATTTGCCGAAAATGTGCTTGAAGAGGTTGTCGTCAACCAGGGAGAAAACCCGGCCAACGCCATTATGAGAAAAGTGATTGCCAACAAAGAGATTAATAATCCCGAAAATATAGAATCCTTCAAATACAAATCCTATAACAAGGTCATTTACGATTTTAAGGCAAAGGATAAGAACGACAGCATTAAGCTGAAGCAGCGGCTGCAAAACGGACACATCTTCATGATGGAGTCGGTTACAGAGAGGAAGTTCATTTCGCCCGACAATAGTGAGGAAGTAGTGCTTGCTACCAGGGTTTCCGGATTTAAGAATCCTTCGTTTGCCTCACTTGCCACCGACCTCCAGCCGTTTTCATTTTATAAAGACAATATACCATTCATCAACGTCAACTACCTGAACCCCGTGAGTAAAGGCAGCCTCAACAAGTATAAGTTTACGCTGCAGGATACCCTTTACCAGGGGCGGGACACCGTGTATGTCATCTCCTATAAGCCGCTGCCACGCAAAAATTTTGACGGGCTTACGGGACTCCTGTACATCAATACCAATAAGTATGCGCTGCAAAATGTTTCGGCCACGCCGTTTGAAAAGGGTAAGATCGACATCAAGATCCAGCAGCAGTACTCTCTTGTGGATGGGCAATGGTTTCCGCAACAGTTGGAATACGCACTCATCATGAATGATTATCCTACCAAAAAAACCGGCATGATCGTGCAGGGGAGGAGTTATATTGACAATGTGCAGCTCAATGTGCCGTTACGCAAAAAGGACTTCAGGCTCGAATCGGTATGGATTGATGACGACGCTGCAAAAAAGGACAGCATTTATTGGCAAACGGCGCGACGCGAAGCCCTGAATACAGAGGAGGCAACGACCTACAGGGTTATTGACAGCCTGGGTGAAAAGCATAATTTTGACGGGATGCTTACCGTTGTGGAAAAACTGGTGCGCGGCAGGATCCCTGTAAAATTTGTTGACATTGACCTCGGCAAAACGCTTGTCTATAACAAATATGAAGGCTTCCGGCTTGGCCTTGGGCTGTATACCAACGAAAAGCTGTTCGACAGGCTTGAGCTTGGCGGGTTCTTTGGCTATGGCCTAAAGGATGAAAAGTGGAAGTATGGCGGGGAGATCAATTATGAGCTTTCCAAAAGGCATGAATTTAAGATAGGGGCCAAGTACCAGGATAATCTGGTCGAGGTGGGTGAGCATGGCTTTAAGCATGCCAGCTTCAGCTATTATAATTTCCGTGATATTATTGCCTACCGCATGGACAGGATACAGGAGGAAACCTTTAATGTCGGATTCAGGGCGATGCGCTACTTCAAATGGAATTTGAACCTGAGCCACCAAAGAGTCAATCCGTTATATCCGTATGCGTTTATTAATGACGGAACCACCTTTACAAGGTATGATAACAGTACCGTGGGCGTAAGCCTCCGGTTTGCGTACAAGGAAAAGATCGTTAATTCTTTCCGCCAGAATATCAGCACGGGTACAACCTGGCCGGTATTGTACCTTTATTATACGCGTGGGATAAAAGATATGTTTGAGGGCGATTTCAATTACAACAAGATCGAAGCGGTCATTGAGGATTCTTTCTATACCAAAAGCTTTGGGAAAACAACATACAGGGTCGAGGCCGGTTACATCGATAAGCCGGTGCCCTACGGCCAGCTCTTTACCGGAGAAGGGAGCTATGATGACGATACCAAAATCATAGTGAAAAACACTTTCCAGACGTTGCTCCCTTATGAGTTTTTATCCGACAGGTATGTGAACCTTTTCACTTCTCACAATTTTGAGAGCCTGCTGTTCAAAACGGCATGGTTCCAGCCGCAACTTTCCGTACACAATAACTTTGGCTATGGCGACCTTCGCAACCCGTACAGCCACCTTACCGACTTTAAGGTAAAGGACAAACTATTTATGGAAACCGGCCTTCAGGTAGATCAAATTGTAAAGATGAACTACCTTAATATTGGCTACCTTGGCTTTGGCGCTGGTGTTTTTTGCAGGTATGGCGGCTATGCCTACGATGATTTTAATGACAACCTTGTATTTAAGATAACGGCAAGCTTCTCGATAAAGTAATCCTGACGTTTTAACCTCAAACTCCCCTCACGAAAGGAGAGGGAGTAGTTACACTCGAATGAAAACTACTGTCTAATCCTATTTTTGAGGTTGTGATTCATAATTGTATTGGGTTCGGGCTCCCTCTCCTTTGGAGAGAGGTTGGGGGTGAGGTCTGTAGAAAGCAGGAGGAATCATGTTTTGATGAAGTCAATCAAATAAAAAAAGCTGCCCTTTCGGACAACTTACTTATTTTTAAAACCACCAGAACGGGCTTCCGCCTTCGTCTTTTTTCTTGGCAAACTTGTCCAGCTTAAAGGTTAGCGAGAACATCACATAGCGTTTCAGTACCGTGTTTTCCTCATCGCGTATGCTCGTAGCGTTGATCCTTCTCGAAGTCCCTACGTTTTGGTTCAGCAAATCGTATACTTTAACTTTGAAAAGCAGGTGGTCCTGTAAAAAGTTGTAGCCAAGGCTGCTGTTCCACAGGAAGAAATCGCGCTTAAACCCATCAGCAATCTGTGTGGTATAGGTATAGCCAAAGTCGTTACCGAAAACTACGTGCTTGGGCCAGTAGCTGGTTGTCTGCAGGTTAAGCCGGTGTACCGCATTGCTTGCCTGGCTTTCAGGATAGTTAGCGGAATAATTCGTTTGGTTATATGTAAAATTATACGACGGGTTGATAGTAAGCAACTCGCCAAATTCATAGGTAAAATTCACTCGTGGTGTTAAACGTAATGTCTGGGAGTCAAACATTTCACCATTCAGGAAGCCCTTGTCAACATTGTAGTTGCCGCTTAGGCCAAAGCTAAAGCGGTAGGTGCTGCCGGCTTCTGTTTTGATCGATTTGCTGTAGTTACCCCCAAACCAAGTGTAAAATGTGCCCGAAACATTGGTGTATTGCGTTGTGCGTTCGCCGCTTGTATTCACCTCGGTAAAGCCTTTTATTTCGTCATGATTGAACTGCCCGCCTGCCCAAAAGTTGTATCCGGAGCGGGTGGCATAGTCAAAATCACGGAAGCTCATGTTTACGTTGTGGTAACGCTGCGGATCCAGGTCCGGGTTACCGCGGGTTATGGACAAAGGGTTGCTTACATCATCTACCGGCAATATCTGGTTGGGCTGGGCAAAGGTTACATCATAATTGTATCCGACCCACATCGATTTTGACTTTGTAATTTGGTAATGGAAGCCCAAATTTGCCGAAGGCAGCACATAATCTTTTGCCAGTGTTGTATTCTCGCCCCTGTACAGCGAGTAGTTGTCGAACTTCGAAATTTGGGGACCCGCTTCGAAATTGAACCACAGCTTGCCCTTGCTTATGCTGAAGCCTGCAGTGGGGCGAAGTATGTTGGTTTTGGAAGTCATGTAATTGGTCAGCGAGTCATTGTAAATGCTGTAACTGTTGGTTGTTGGGTCAAAGTCGAAACCATCGCGGTCCTGCAGCATTCTTTTATGCTCATAGGCCATCCCAATTTTTACGTTCATAGAGTCAGTTACGGGCTCAAGGTATTCAAGTCCTGCCGTGTAATTGTCATTCGCCTGGCGGTTGTAGCGTAACTGGTTCCTGTTCCTGTTGCGTACGGCTTCTACACCATTTTCATACGTATAGGTATCAATATCATAGCTGTTTTGCTCAGTGCCGTCATCAGCCTTATTGTCATTCTGCAGCACAACGTTCATCGACCTTCCTTTCTTTTTAAAAGCTTTGTTAAATACAAAGTAACTCTCAAAGCCTTTGTTGTCGTTGTTGGTAAAGTTGTTGTTCACACTCTCGTTCATCGGGCGGGCATCCACTACACGGTAGGATTCCTGGCTCGAAGCATTGCTGTATTTTGAATTTGCAGTGACAAATTTTGGTGCAAAATAGATTGATGCCGTTGAATCGATCTTAACGTCAAACTCGGTGTTGAAGTTATGGGAATAGCGGCTTGTATTCGTTACAGAGCGCGAATCGGTTCGGTAGCTGGGATCGGTCAGGTCACCGGATTCGGCATCTACAGGAAGAAAATTGGTTTCGCTGGTGCGGTTGCGGTTGTCGGTATCGGCGCTGCTGTAAAAATAGTTGGCGCTCCCGTCAAAGCCTTTTACCCATTCGTCCGCATAGTTAAGGCCCAGGATGTTGGACTGCGTAATTCCCCTGCCTCCGCCAAACTGCATTCCGTTGATGCTGAAACTTCCATCGTCACTGCTCCAGAAGGAGCGGTTGCGCCCGCCGCCCATCGTATCGAATATCTCATCCATGCTAAACCCGCTGGAATTGATGTTGTTGGACGATGCCAGCAGGCTTATCTTGGTAGGCCCTTTAAAGTAGTTGGCCAACAGACTGCTTTCATAGCGGTCATCGCTGCCGTAGCCCCCCATGAGCTTGCCAAAGTAGCCTTTGTTCTTATCTTCGTCTATGGTAAGGTTAATGCTCGCGCTGTCGCTCGTTGCCTTTTGTCCGGAAAGCTCTTCCTGCTTGGTTTTGCTGTCGGTTACCTGTACTTTATTGATGATATCGGCAGGCAGGTTTTGCAGGGCTATCTTGCCGTCCTTGTCAAAAAACGGCTTTCCGTTTACCAGTATCTGGTTTACTTCCTTCCCGTTTACGGTTATCTTGCCTTCTTCGTCAATGTCTACGCCGGGCAGCTGTTTCAGGAGCGCTTCCACGTTGGCGTCAGGCCGCACCTTGAACGATGCGGCATTAAATTCGAGCGTATCCGATTTGATCCGGATGGGCGGTATTTCCGACTCAATGACTACCTCGTTCAGTTCCGAGGGTTTGTCCTCCAGCTTTACCGTGCCGAAATCGCGGTCTTCGGCAGCCGATTCGATCAGCTGCCTATGGTCGGCCATACCGATGAAGGATACTTTAAGGTAAACAGGCTGCGTGATCTTGCGGGTCTTTATCTCCCAGTTTCCGTTTTTGTTGGAAATGGTGTAATCCACCATGGTCGAATCCTTTACCGAAGTGAGGTATACCGTGGCCGATTCGAGTGGGATGTCCTGGCTGTCGGTGATTTTTCCTTTTAAGGTAATGGTCTGGCTGAAGCTTAATGTGGTACAGGCAAAAAAGAATAGGAACGTTAGTAATTTGTGCATGCAATTTTAGGTAATAGGTTGGTTTAAATAGTAAGGTTATCCTTATAAAACTGCTAAGAAAGCATTTTATTGCCAATATTGGCCAAAAGAATTCGTTTTTAACGCTTGTTAGAGCTATCTCATGCGTGGGCCACGCTGCCTTTGCGGCGCCGGTGTGCTGCCGAACTTGTTGAACTTCCACGTGAGCGAAAACATCACATAACGTTTCAGTACGGTATTTTCCTCATTGCTTACAGACGTTGGCTCAATTGTCCTTTTCACGCCGGTGTTCTGGTTCAGCAAATCATAAACTTTTACCTTGAACATAAGGTCGTCCTTCAGGAAGTTATAGCCCACACTGGTATTGAGAAGGTAAAAATCCTTCCGGAAGCCGTCAGGTATATTGGAATTATAGGTATAGCCAAAATCCAGCCCTGCTACCGTATGCTTCGGCCAGTAGCTGGTGGCCTCCATCCCTATGGTATGCATAAAGCCCGAGGCGCTGCTAACGCTGTAATTATCGTAATTATATTCATTATAATTAAAGTTATACGACGGGCTGAGGGTGAGCAATTCGCCATAGCGATAGGTAACGTTGACGTTCGGGCTGATGCCGATGGATCTGGAATTGTACAGTTCGGTGTTCAGGTAGCCCTTGTTGGTGCTGAAATTGGTGCTCAGGCCCGTATTAACCAGCCATTCGTGCGCATCCTGCTTAAAGGTTTTGTTCCAGTTTAGCGAAACCGAAGCATTCATGTTGCCCGAAATGTTGCGGTAGCTGGTGGTCCGCTTAGCGCTTTCGTCAATGGTGGCATACTGTGTTACCTGGTCGTCATACATGACCAGGTAGGCACTTGCGTTTATGCCTGAGCGGCTGCCGTTATTGAAGTTGCGGTAACCGGCCCTGATGGTGTGCGATTGCGTAAGGTCCAGGTTGGGGTTCCCTACAATGGTGTTCAGCGGATTGCTCAGGTCCTCAACGGGGAGCAGCTGGCCCGGCTGGGGGAAAGTCACCGAATAACGATAGTTGGCAAATACCGATTTCGTCTTGGTAAACCTGTAGGTGGCACGTAAATATCCCTGTGGCATCAGGTAGTCCCTGTCGAGGTTATACAGCTGGCCAATGTATTCGGCATTGTTGCGGAACGACGAAAACTGCGCCCCGAATTCGCCACTCATGCGGAGCTTGCTTTTATCCAGGGAAAATCCTGCCACAGGTGCAAGGGTATTGGTCACCGATGCAAGGTAGTTCGATAGTGAATCGTTGAAAACCGAATAGGTATTTGTTACAGGGTCATAATCGTAGCTGTTTCGGCTGCTGGTGTCGCTGTTATTGCTGTAACGGGCAGTGAGGCTGATGCTCAGGGAGTCGGTAAGCGGCTCTATGAACTCAACGTTTGCACTATACGTTGAGGTGTTGTCCGTATTGTCCAGTATTTGGTTCCGGTTGTCAGTTGTCGTCCCGGTAATGCCGCCCGGATATTTATACTTTATGGTATTGGACCGGTTCAGGTTCTCGCGGTCGCTGTCGTTGCTATTGGCATTCAGGTGTACGCTCAGCCCACGGCCTTTTTTCGTGAAGCTTTTGAAAAAGGTGAGCGAATTGCCAAAATTGCGCGTCTCGCTTTCCGAGTACGAATTGGAGGTGCTCTCATTCAGCAGCTTCCCGTCTGCCATCCTGTTGGAAAAACTGCTGGAAGCGGACGTGCTGTTGGAATTGGACAAACGCAGCCTGGGCATGTAATTGAGGGTGGCAGTACTGTCGATTTTATACTGCAGTTCGCCGTTTATGCTATGGGAATACGATTCGCTCTCGTTGCGCGATTCCGATTTTGTGTTATAGCTCTTGTCGATGAAGGTGCCGGGATTATCGGCATCCTCACCTTCGGGCAGGTATTCGGTGCCCTCATACTTGCGGCGGTTTTCGGTGGTGGCTCCGGAATAATTGTAGCTCACGCCGGGCTCAAAGCCTTTAAACCATTCGTCATTGTAGTTTACCCCGGCCGTGTTGCTTATCGTTATGCCGGGGGCGTTGCCGCCACCGCTTACCAACGACCGCGGGCCCGCCCCGCGCCCCACGCTCCCGAATATTTCATCCATCGAAAAACCGGAAGAGTTGATGTTGTTGGACGATCCCAGTACGCTTATCTTTCGCTTGTCCTTAAAATAGTTGAGCAGCCCGCTGACTTCATACCGCCCGTCACTGCCATAGCCCCCCGTGACCCGCCCGAAGAGCCCTTTGTTCTTGTCTTTTTTTATGGTGAGGTTAATGCTGGCATTATCACCGCTGGCCTGCTGTTTGGCGAGTTCTTCTTTTTTGGTCTTGGTATCGGTAACCTGCACTTTGTCAATCATGTCGGCAGGCAGGTTTTGCAGCGCTATCTGTCCGTCGGCATCAAAAAAGGGCTTGCCGTTCACCAGTATCTGGTTCACTTCCTTGCCGTTGACGGTTATTTTTTTGTCGGGGGTTATTACTACGCCCGGCAATTGTCTCAACAGTGCTTCCACATTGGCATCGGGCCTGACCTTAAACGATGACGCATTGAACTCCAGCGTGTCTTTTTTGATGCGTATGGGTGGAATCTCGCTTTCTATCACCACCTCATTCAGCTCTGTCGGCAGGTCTTTGAGCTGTACCGTGCCAAAATCGCGGTCTTTTTCCACTGAGGCCATCTCCACCGAATGATTTGCTATTCCCATGAAGGAGATTTTAAGATTTGCGGGGGCAGCCACCGGAGGGACCTTAAGTTCCCAGCTTCCGCTTTTCGACGTGATGGTATAATCTACGACAGACGAGTCTTTGGCCCGCATGAGGTACACCGTGGCCGATTCGAGCGGTACAGCGGCGCTGTCGGTAACAACACCACGGAGCGTGACCGATTGGCTATAGCCGGCAAACGTAAAAAGCAACAGGAATAATAAAAGGCGCATAGGCGTATAGTGAGGCTGGTTTATTAAGTAAACTGCATTACGTTGCGTTTTAGTATCAACAAGGCACTGCCGCGTAAAAATACCTACTTATGGGTATTGCCTGCAAATGTTATTTGGATGAAATTTACATTGATAACCAATTAAATACCAATTATGAATTTTTCTAAAGAATGCAAAAACGGATTTGGCCTTGCCATGTTCCTGCTGTTCGCGCTGCCGGCCTTTGCACAAAAGGAGGCCGACTATACCAACTGGCTGTTTGTACAATCGGATAAGGCCGTGCAGGTGCGCTATGCCCTTGTAAAGCAGGAGGGCGATGTGGGGCACTACAGCGTACAGTTCCGCATCAACCAGCAGGATGACATATTTTGCAAAAGCGCCGACTGCGAAGGGTATGTGATGGCATTTTCCTATCCCACACCGGATAATAAGAATACCATATACCACCATTTTATCTTTTACAATACGTTTAAAGGGGTATATACCATGAAAAACCTTGTTCCCATAAAGAACAGCTGGCCCGATGGCTCAAAACGCTTCCTGTCAAAAGAGGAGGGGCTGATGTATGAGCTGGCCGACGGGCAGAAGGGCAGTGCGGCACAGATATTCTATAACTGCGTGGACGAAAAGCTGAAAAGCACCAACAAGAACCGTTGCGAAGGCAGCGGCGCCTACAGGAATATCTTCATTACTTCCGAAGCGATAATAGTAAAATAGGGGAGGGACAGTTTGTTTACTGAAAAACCCGGAGTGTGAGCTCCGGGTTTTGTTATTTTTTGTCATTATTTATTTTTCGTAGTTGCTGGATATCCAAAAGGTCTTTTGGCCTGCCTGCCTTAACCTTGCTGGTAATGAGGTCTTCCAATGATAAGACGCTCCACCTTAAAAATCGCGTTTCATTTACTTCAACAGCAACGCTATCGGTATATGCCTGTTCGAAAGATTTGTTTACCGAAAAGTTTGTTATTAATTCCAAATCCATGTCTTCCTGCGGAGTGAACTTGATAGAGATGTTTTGCTGTTGGTTTTTTACAGTATCAGGAAAATCATCAACTTCAAATCCCATCTCATTAAAAACTGTAACAAGCTTTCTGAAATTTTCTTCGGTAGTTTCGATCCAAAAGTCCACATCAGCCGAATGGCGTTGGTATCCGTGAAAGTTTACCGCACCCCCGCCAACCATGAGCATCCTTACATTATGCTTATTTGCTAAGGTAATAAATGTACTTATGCTTTCATTCCAGGCCTGTAGCATTTTTCTTTGGCATTTCTAAAACAAAGTTAGACGATTTATCAGGCTTGGCAGTTGTCGGGAACATTCTCATCTGCATTGAAAGCTTTAAGAAACGCATCACACGTTCACCCCCTGACAGCTTCAGGAATTCTTCTTCCCTACGCCTGTTGCTTTCTTCTTTTGTCTCAAACCGCATTTCCATGATACCTGCTTTGACACAAATTTAGTGAAAACAAATAAATTTCAATCACATAGGCACATAGCATTTAAACGGATGAAGTTATCGTGAATTAATAAGGTACTCATAGTGAAGCTTAGCTTCATCTTTGCGTTACTATCCCTCCCTTTACCTCTTAGAAACCTATGTATCTATGTGGTTAAATTATTATTACTTCTGCCTGAAGTAAATGTCAATCGGCACGCCTTCAAAGTTGTATATCTCTCGCATCTTGTTTTCAAGGTAGCGCTTGTACGGATCCTTTACATACTGCGGCAGGTTGCAGAAGAACACGAACTGCGGTGTAGGCGTAGGCAGCTGCATGCAGAACTTGATCTTTACATACTTACCCTTCAGTGCAGGCGGCGGGTTATTCTCTATGATAGGCAGCATGGTTTCGTTCAGTTTCGAAGTCGCAATGCGTTGTTTCCTGTTCTCGAATACGTCCACCGCTGTTTCCAGTGCCTTCAGTAAACGCTGCTTTGTCAGTGCCGACACGAATAGGATAGGCACGTCCGTAAACGGCTGCAGTTCTTCGCGTATCTTGCGCTCATAGTCACGGGTGGTCATGGTGTCCTTTTCTACAAGGTCCCATTTGTTGACCAGTATCACAACGCCCTTACGGTTCTTTTCTGCAAGCCAGAAGATGCTCTGGTCCTGGCCTTCAAAGCCACGGGTCGCGTCAATTACCAATATGCAGATGTCGCTGTGCTCAATGGCACGCACGGAACGCATTACCGAATAGAATTCCAGGTCTTCCTTCACCTTGGCCTTACGGCGGATGCCCGCGGTATCTACCAGGTTGAACTCAAACCCGAAACGGTTGTAGGTCGTGTCGATGGCATCGCGGGTGGTACCGGCAATGTCGGTCACCACAAAGCGGTCCTCACCGATAAGCGCATTGATGAACGATGATTTTCCCGCATTGGGGCGGCCCACTACGGCAAAGCGCGGCAAGGCAACGGCATTCTCATCCGGTGCCACGGCTTCGGGAAGCAGGTCAACAAGGGCATCCAGCAATTCGCCTGTACCCGATCCGCTCATCCCGGCAATGGTATAATAATCGCCAAGCCCAAGGTTGTAAAACTCTATCGCGTCTTTTTCACGCATGGAATTGTCCACTTTGTTAACAGCCAAAAGCACCGGCTTGGTGACTTTGCGCAGCAATTTAGCCACTTCGTCATCCATCGGCGTGATGCCTTCCTCTACATCCACCACAAATATGATCACGTCGGCCTCGTCGATGGCCAGCTCTACCTGGCGGCGGATTTCGGCCTCAAAAACATCGTCAGAACCTTTAATGTAGCCACCGGTATCGATCACCGAAAACTCTTTTCCGTTCCATTCGCTTTTGCCGTAATTGCGGTCACGGGTTACCCCGCTCACCGAGTCGACAATAGCTTCCCTGCGCTGTATCAGCCTGTTAAAAAAAGTGGATTTGCCCACATTCGGCCTTCCTACTATGGCTACGATATTATTCATTCGTTGTTTTTAATTTTTTGCAAAAGTACTCTTTTAATTTCAGATTTCAGATTGTAGATTTCAGATTGAGCTTCACTCCACTAATTTCAGATTGTAGATTTCAGATTTCAGATTAAGCTTCACTCCTTCTGAATAGCTTGGTGGCCTACATTACGAAAGCTTCGCTTTAACTGTTTTAAGTGAACTGACAAATATTGATGTTAACTCATTTGCTTCTTTCCAGACAACTTCAGTTATGTTTTTATCGAGCCAGTTTTTTTCCATAATTATCTCAAGCCAAAAGAGTGTCTCGTCTGCTTCTTCAAGCACGATTTCCATCTTGGCAATAAATTCCTTATCGCTCCTTGCCCGGCATACTGCCCTGTAATTTGCCCCAACTGAAGTCCCGCTTTTAGCAATTTGGTACGATACTATTTTAGATGCAGCAGTAATCGGTAATTTTTCAACCAAATCAATGATAGATAAGGAAAATGATTTAGTCCTTGCTTTTAACTGCTCTGCTGTCATTGTTTAATCCATTAAGTTAGAGTATGAGTGTAGCTCAATCTGAAATCTACGATTTGAAATTCCTCAAGAGTGTAGCTCAATCTGAAATCTGCAATCTACGATTTGAAATACCTCAAGAGTCTAGCTCAATCTGCAATCTGCAATCTACGATCTGAAATACCTCAAGAGTGTAGCTCAATCTGAAATCTGAAATCTACAATCTGAAATAATTACTTCTGATTATAACCAAACCTCCTCAGCTGGTAGTTGTTGCTCCTCCAGTCCTTATTGACCTTTACGAACATTTCGATGTGTATCTGCTTGCCGAAGAATTTTTCGAGGTCGGCACGGGCTTCCATGCCTACACGCTTGATGGCCTCACCCTTATGGCCGATGATGATGCCCTTTTGGGTATCGCGCTCTACCATGATCAGGGCACGTATGCGGATGATGTTGTCGGTCTCGATGAATTCTTCGGTCTCAATCTCCACGGCATACGGGATCTCCTTGTCGTAGTGCAGGAGTATCTTCTCGCGGATGGTCTCGTTGACGAAGAAGCGTTCCGGCTTGTCGGTCAGCGTATCTTTAGGATAGTAAGGCGGTGATAGCGGCATCAGTTCGATGATGCGGCTGAACACTTCCTTGACGTTGAAGTTCTGCAAGGCGGAGATAGGGTATATCTCGGCATTGGGCACTTTCTCCGTCCAGAATTGCACCTGCTCTTCTAGCTGTTCCTGCGACGACTTGTCGATCTTGTTGAGCAGCAGCAATACGGGGATTTTGGCGTGGATGATCTTATTAAAGAAAGCCTCGTCCTTCAGTTCCTTTTCACCGATCTCCACCATATAGATAAGGATGTCGGCATCCTCGAAAGCCGACTTTACAAAGTCCATCATGGAGCTTTGCAGCTCATACGCCGGCTTGATGATGCCCGGCGTATCGGACAATACCACCTGGAAGTCGTCGCCATTGACGATGCCCAGTATGCGGTGGCGCGTAGTCTGTGCCTTGGAGGTGATTATGGAGAGGCGCTCGCCCACGAAGGCATTCATGAGGGTTGATTTCCCTACGTTGGGGTTGCCTATTATATTAACGAAACCGGCTTTGTGTGACATGGTAAAAATATTATCCCGCAAAGGTAGGCATATCAGCGGAATAGTAGAAATAAAAGATTTTTATCAATTTTAACTTGCTATTTTAAATAACCGTCGTATATTTGCACTCGAAACATCGCGGGATAGAGCAGTAGGCAGCTCGTCGGGCTCATAACCCGAAGGTCACAGGTTCGAGTCCTGTTCCCGCTACTAAGTAAACCCTCTCAGAAATGAGAGGGTTTTTTGTTTATTATCAAAGTGTAGGCTTTGGAGGGCTCTTATCCGCCGCGGCGGACACAGGTTCGAGTCCTGTTCCCGCTACTAAGGAAAAGCCATTCAGAAATGAGTGGCTTTTTTCATTATGTGCTTTGGAGGGCTTCTATCCGTAGCGGCGGACACAGGTTCGGGTCCTGTTCACGCTACAAAGGAAACCCTCTCAGAAATGAGAGAGTTTTTTATTGCCTATAAAATATCTTTGCCGCGCACAGGTCTGTTACTCTTCCCCTACGGAAAGTTATTATGAGTCTTATAAAAGTTTTAGCCACGAATTACACAAATTTTCACAAATTGCGCTAATGGTCAGATTTTCATTGCTGAAAATTACTGAAATGAGGTAAAAATTAGTGGAAATTTGTGTAATTCGTGGCTGTTTTTGATGGGTTTGCCACCGCAGTTAAACCGGCCATTTACAATTATTTACAAAGTTTACATTTTAATTTACAATCCAAATTGCTCATTTTCAAAACATCGGGGGTAGCTTCGCTGTATCAATTTAAAAAATGAAACAGATGAAAAAAAAACTCTATGTACTGATCCTGCCACTGGTTGTGGCGGGCGGACTGGTATTTGCGAATCGCGAATTCAAAAATGAAACCCAACTATCCCAAAAGCCGGTAGCTGTCGCGCCGGCGAAATCCTGCACGGATGAAAAGAAAAAATGGGAGGCTTCCCCTGACGGCGTCAAGTACAAAGCATGGGAGGCTTCCCCGGAAGGTAAAAAAGTGCATGCCAGCCATGATAAGATCAGGAAGCAGATTGATGCATTCGCCGATATGGAGGCTGTGGTAATTTCGGATACTTTTCAGCGTGAGGGTGCGGAACATGGCCCTAAATGGCTTATCGTGAGTATTGATGGCGACTATTACATGATGCAGTTTATCCCTGATGAGTGGGAACAGCTGAGCAGCCTTGAGGTCGGCGACAAAATTACGGTAAAGAGCCGCAGTGCAGGTTATTCGAACAACCATCCCTACCTGATCCTGTCGGGCGATTATATCGAGCATAACGGCAAGGTGCTTTTTAAGCGCGACTTTAGCAAGAATAAGGGTTGCTGAGGAATCTCATAATAATAAGGAAAGCCACTCGGGATTGAGTGGCTTTTTGTTTTGTAAAAATTCCACAAGAAATATTTATCTTTATGATATAATATTCATCATGGATATACAATCAGCAAAAATGAAATTTGCCCAACTGCTCCGGGAACAAAATAGCCTAACCGCAGACGATTACATAACAATCGACTCCCGCAGGGAATGCCACCTGAATGGTGAAAGCAAGTCTTATAACTGGCAAGAAGCAAAACAAAAAATCCGAAACCGTCAATAATGCGGCATGAGCAAATTCCTACCTTTTGAAAGTATCGAGTACAAGACCAGCCTTTCCAAAACAGAAGTATTTCAAAGGCTTCAGGAGAATGTTGAGATGCAAAAGTTTAGTTTTTTTGGGAATAGTTATTCAAAACCTTATGTAGGGGTTGTCAGCGATAGCTCCTTCAGGATTAAAAGGGTAATTTGGTATAGAAATTCATATTTGCCTGAGATTAAAGGAGAGATATTTGAACACGCCGAAAGCACAAGAATAAAAGTAACTATGAAGCCTGTCGGTTTTGTGATCGCATTTACGATCATTTGGTTTGGAGGTACTTCATTGGGCTGCATCGCTATAGCTCTTTCGGGAGGATTCACTATGTCTTTCATAGTGCTGTTCGGGATGCTTTTATTTATGTTAGCGTTTGTGCATGGCCTGTTTAAGATCGAAAGCAAAGGAAGCCTGCAAGACCTCAAAGAAATACTGAAAGCTGAGATCGTGTGAACGCATCATTATCATTTTGCTAATTCCCTCAATATTTTCTAATTACGCCTTGCGTCTTCATTATATTTGACTACTTTTGCCGCCGCTAACTAAAGCGCAATTACTGAGGAATTTATGAACATGAACAAGATTGTTGAGTACCGCAAGCTGCTCAACGTTACAAAAACAGCCACGCTAAAGGAACTGAAAACCATTTACAGGAACAGCATGAAAGAATGCCATCCTGATACCCTGACCACCGAGGAGGAAAGGAATGCTGCCGAAGAAAAAAGCAAGACCATCATTGAGGCGTACCACTTTTTGGTGAGCATTGCACCCGAAACTTCCGAAAAGAATAAGGAGGAATACACAAAGACGACTTCAGCATCGCCTATAACCGAATTTTACTTCGAGAAGCAGGCACTGTACATCAACTTCCTCGACGGCAGCAGCTACGAGTACTTCGGTGTGCCGTACAACACCTATGTAAAAATGGTAAATGCCGAGTCGCCGGCGCGTTTTGCCCGCAGGCATATCTACGGTACCTACCTCTACCGCAGCGCCCAGAAGATCGTTGCCAACGCGGAGTAATTTACATCCCAAACAATACAAAAGCTTTCCGGAAGGAAGGCTTTTTTGTTTGCAATAAACAGGAGAAATGATCTGAAGCCTTAACTGCAAAAAGTGCAGTTAAAAGTGTTGACTATCGGATTCAGGCAATTTTAAAAAATGGCTCAATAAGTAACCTTTTTTTCCTATCGGGCTACCCCTAAAATCATCATTCTAATTGTTATATATACCCTAAAATCATCTTGGGATCACGCTAAAATTCCTAAATTTGGGTAAAAAGTCATCATGAAAGTAAAAAAGACCCTGGTTATGGGGGCATCTACCGATCCCGGCCGGTACTCCTATAAAGCCATAAAAATGCTGCAGCGCTATGGCCACCCGGTTTTGGCGGTGGGCAAAAAAGAAGAAGACCTCGACGGCCTGAAAATAGAGAAGGAGCAGGTGCCTTTTGAGGATGTGGATACGGTTACCCTGTATCTTAACCCAATGAACCAAAGGCAGTATTACGACTACATTGTTGAGTTGGAGCCCGAGCGTGTCATCTTTAATCCGGGGACTGAGAACCCCGAGTTTTTTGAGCTGCTAAAGAAAAACGGGATAGAAATAGAAGTGGCCTGTACGCTGGTTATGCTCTCGATAAATCAGTATTAGCGGCTTTTTTGCTGATGCACAACAGCAACAGGAAGGTTATCAATCCATTAACGATGATGAGTTCGTTATCAAACACATAGCCGCCCAGCAATTCTCCGGAATAGGTGTGCAGCAGTAACGTCAATAATGGCGATGCAATGCATATGAAAGGTACTGCTTTGTCCATTACGGTATAGTTTTTCATGAAAAGCCCAAAGGAGTAAAGCCCCAGCAGCGGTCCGTAAGTATATCCCGCAATACGGAATATCATGCTTACTACTGATTTGTCATTCAGTGAATTGAATACGATTATAACCAGGAACATCAACAGCGAAAAGGCTATGTGTACCCCATGGCGTGTTTTTACATTGCCTGCTTTTCCCTGGTTTTCGGCTTTGTCCATACCTAAAAAATCGACGCAGAATGATGTGGTCAGTGCTGTAAGCGCCGAATCGGTCGTGGCGAAGGTTGCGGCAGTGAGCCCAAGCAGGAAAATTACTGAAGGGATAAGCGCCAAGTGATGGAAAGCGATCTCGGGGAAAAGCAAGTCGGTGCGGGGCTTGCCGGCCTCAAGCGGAACGTCTATTCCATTCCTGGAGGCATAGATGTACAGCAAGGCACCCACTCCAAGGAAAAAAATGTTTATTACCACGAAGATGCCTGTAAAAGTGAACATGTTCTTTTGTGCTTCGCCAATGTTTTTGCAGCTCAGGTTTTTTTGCATCAGGTCCTGGTCAAGCCCTACCATCGCAAGGGTGACAAAAATACCACCCAGTATCTGCTTTACGAAGTGGAACCTGCTCCCTATGAAATCTTCAAAGAAAAATATTTTCGAATAGCTGCTTTGCTCTACAGCGGTAAATGCCTCGCCAAGGCTCATTTCCAGGCTGTCGCAGATGAAGTAAATGGTAAAGAAAACCGATGATACCAAAAAGAATGTTTGAAGTGTATCAGTAATGATGATGGTTTTTAGGCCGCCTTTGTAAGTATAGGCAAAAATGAGCAGCAATGAAAGCAGTACCGTTACCCAAAACGGAATTCCAAAGGCATTGAACACATAGCGTTGCAGTACGATAACCACAAGATACAAGCGAAATGCCGACCCGATAGTACGGCTGATGAGGAATATCATAGCCGAGGTTTTGTAGCTGTAGTAGCCCAGCCTGCCTTCGATGTAGCTGTAAATGGAGGTAAGGTTAAGTCTGTAATACAGCGGCAGCAATACTTTGGCAATCAGTATGAAGCCTATGGCATTGCCGAGAATGAACTGGAAATACTTAAACTGCTCACCGTTTGGTGAGCCCACTTCTCCCGGTACCGATATGAAAGTTACTCCCGAGAGCGCGGTGCCTATCATCCCGAAGGCTACCAGGTACCATTTTGAGTTTTTATTGGCTTTGAAAAACGTATCATTGCTGCTGTCCTTTCGGCTTACGACCCTCGAAATGAGGATGAGTAACCCAAAGTAGACTATTATGATGGAAAGTATGGTGACCGGCTGCATATGTTTGTGTTTGTTTTACAAAGCAACTAAAAATATTTTGAATAATGCACGTATGCTAAATTTGTATCAATTTTGTTTAATATTTCGGATGATTGTTACCTTTGCACCATGATGGAAATGTCTTCAAAATTACTGGAAAGGGCTGTGGCAGAGATATCCCAACTACCCGGCATAGGTAAGCGTACGGCGCTCAGGCTGGCATTGCACCTGCTTAAACAGCCGGAAGATCAAACGCAGGAACTGGCAGCGGCGCTACGCAAAATGAGGGAGGAAATACAGTTTTGCAGGCAATGCCATAACATATCTGATGTTGAGGTGTGCGGGATATGTGCCAATGCTCTGCGCGATAAGTCGGTCATTTGTGTGGTAGAGGATATTCGCGATGTGATGGCTATTGAGAATACCGGTTTTTTTAAAGGTATTTACCATGTGCTGGGCGGCAAAATTTCACCAATAGACGGTGTGGGGCCGGGGCAGCTGAATATAACATCGTTGGTTGAGAAAGTAAAATCCGGTGGTGTAAAGGAGCTTATTTTTGCCCTCAGTTCCACTATGGAGGGCGATACTACCAATTTTTATATATACAGGCAAATCAGGGATTATCAGGTTACTACAACTACAATTGCGCGTGGCATAGGGGTTGGGGATGAGCTTGAGTTTGCCGACGAGGTTACACTGGGAAGGAGCATCGTGCACAGGGTACCATTTGAAGGAGTGATTTAGGATAATTGCTATAATGGTGTTAAAATATTTAAAATTTAAATATTTATAGTCGTATATTAGCGGCATTTGTGCGTTCTCTTAATGTTGATTATAGTATTTTGTCAAAATGTTCTGATAGTTTTGTACCGGTACGGAAATAATTGGTTTTTACCGTGGCTAAATGGGTGAATCATTGCTGTTTTTTCAGGTGTTTTGGGGTAATATTGAATTAATAAAAAAAGGACAGAAGTAAAGATAAAATAATAGTATGTTAAAATATTAGTCTATATATTTGCAATCCAAACCAGATGCTATTTATAGCATAAAACCAATTTTAATGCACGCAGAATTAAAGAAAAAAGTTCTTATAACGGGTGGTGCAGGCTTTATCGGCTCAAATTTGTGCGACCATTTTATAAACAAAGGTTATAAAGTAGTTTGCCTTGATAATTTTGCCACCGGCCACAGGAAGAATATCGAACACCATCTTTCAAATCCCGATTTCACGCTTATTGAGGGCGACATAAGGAATATGGCTGATTGCATGGCAGCAGCTGAAGGTGCTGACTATGTGTTGCATCAGGCGGCCTTGGGTTCTGTGCCGCGCTCCATAAAAGATCCGTATACCAGCAACGATGTCAATGTTAGCGGGTTTCTTAACATGATCATAGCATCCAGGGATGCGGGTGTTAAGAGGTTTGTCTACGCTGCAAGCTCATCCACCTACGGTGATTTTGAGTCGCTTCCTAAAGTCGAGGATAAAATTGGGAAACCGCTATCGCCTTATGCCATTACCAAGTATGTGAATGAACTATATGCCGATATCTTCAGCAAGACCTATGGCATCGAAACGATCGGTCTCCGCTATTTCAATGTTTTTGGCAGGAGGCAGGACCCTAATGGGGCTTATGCGGCGGTAATACCAAAATTTGTAATGCAGTTCATGAAGCATGAGAGCCCTGTTGTTAACGGTGATGGTAATTATTCGAGAGATTTTACCTATATCGATAATGTGGTGCTGATGAATGAGCTGGCTATGACTACGGATAATCCGGAGGCTGTAAATACAGTATATAACACCGCTTTTGGCGACCGCAATACGCTTAATGACCTTATTGGCTACCTGAAGCAATATCTTTCTGAATACGATGCAGAAATTGCTAATGTAGAAGTTATTCACGGGCCAAACAGACAGGGGGATATCCCGCATTCGCTTGCAAGTATAGACAAAGCGAAGCAGATGCTTGGCTATAATCCGGAATTTTCACTTCAGGCCGGTTTAAAACAAGCCGTGGGATGGTATTGGGAAAACCTAAAAACTACAGAAACAGTAAAATAATAGATGAAAATAGCAGTAATTGGATTAGGATATGTCGGGCTGCCTTTAGCCAGGCTGTTTGCTACAAAATATTCAGTAATAGGCTTTGATATCAACCAATCCCGGGTAAATGAGCTTAATTCAGGCAAAGACAGTACCCTGGAGGTTGAAGATGATCTCCTTAAGTCTGTCCTTGTAGATGAGCCGGGCAAGCCTGGCTTGTACTGCTCAACAAACATAGACGATATCAAAGACTGTAATTATTATGTAGTTACTGTTCCGACCCCTGTTGATAAGAACAACAGGCCGGATCTCACGCCGCTTTATAAGTCCAGCGAAACCGTAGGTAAGGTGCTCAAGAAAGGCGATATTGTCATTTATGAATCTACTGTGTATCCCGGAGTTACCGAGGACGAATGCGTACCGGTGCTGGAGCGTGTAAGCGGCCTTAAATTCAATGAGGATTTCTTTGCAGGCTACTCTCCCGAAAGGATTAACCCCGGTGATAAAGAACATACTGTAGAAAAAATATTAAAGGTGACTGCAGGTTCTACACCTGAAGTTGGCGAGAAAGTAAACGAGCTTTACAGGTCGGTTATAAAAGCGGGTACACACCTTGCGCCAACTATAAAAGTTGCCGAAGCGGCTAAAGTAATCGAGAACTCGCAAAGGGATATCAATATCGCCTTTGTAAATGAGTTGGCTAAAATATTCAACTGCATGGACATTGATACACATGCAGTATTGGAGGCCGCGGGTACAAAGTGGAATTTCCTTCCCTTCAGGCCGGGCCTTGTGGGGGGGCACTGCATAGGGGTAGATCCTTATTACCTGGCCCAGAAAGCCCAGGAGGTAGGCTATCATCCCGAAATCATTCTTGCAGGCAGGAGGCTTAATGACAGCATGGGGGAGTATGTAGCATCCCAGGTGGTTAAGCTGATGATAAAGAGGAATATAACGATCAATAATTCTAACCTCCTCATGCTGGGTATTACCTTTAAAGAGAACTGCCCGGATGTGAGGAATACAAAGATTATCGATGTTATCAAGGCACTGAAGGATTACGGTATCAATATTACCATTTTTGATCCGTGGGCAAGCCCTGCGGAGGTTAATCATGAATATGGCCTTGAAACCGTTACCGTGCTTCCTTCTGAAAAGTATGATGCCATTGTTCTTGGTGTCGCTCACAATGAGTTTAAAGAGCTTGATTTTTCAAATATCAGGACAGCTAATAGTGTTGTTTATGATGTGAAGGGTATACTGGGCGCTAAAGCCGACGGTAAGCTCTAATATTGGATACTTACATTTTTACAATTATGAAAATTACAAATATATGTTGTATAGGTGCCGGTTACGTTGGCGGGCCGACAATGGCAGTCATTGCGCACAAGTGCCCGGACATTAAGGTAACAATTGTTGACCTGAATGCTGAAAGGATTGCAGCATGGAATGATGAAAATATAGATAACCTTCCTGTTTATGAACCGGGCCTTGGAGAGATTGTCCGGTCGGCAAGGGGAAGGAACCTTTTTTTCTCTACAGAAGTTGAAAAAGCGATTGACGAAGCGCAGATGATATTCATTTCTGTGAATACCCCAACGAAAACTTATGGACTTGGGAAGGGCAAGGCGGCAGATTTGAAGTATATTGAACTTTGTGCCAGGCAGATTGCCTCTGTGGCAAAGGATGATAAAATAGTAGTTGAAAAATCAACACTTCCCGTGCGTACTGCTGAAGCGGTGAGGAGCATTCTTGATAATACAGGGAATGGTGTTAAATTCCAAATATTGTCGAACCCAGAATTCCTTGCCGAAGGAACAGCTGTAGATGATTTGCTGAATCCTGACAGGGTGCTTATAGGCGGCGATACCGATGCAGAAGGGCAGGAAGCTATCAATGCGCTGGTTGAGGTATATGCAAACTGGATACCTAAGGAGCGCATCCTTACTACGAATGTATGGTCGTCAGAACTTTCAAAGTTAACTGCCAACGCTTTCCTGGCGCAAAGGGTTTCATCTATCAATGCAATGTCGGAGCTGTGTGAAAAAACCGGTGCCGATGTGAATGAGGTGGCAAGGGCTATAGGGATGGACAGCCGGATAGGGCCAAAATTCCTCAAGGCATCTGTTGGTTTTGGCGGCTCATGTTTCCAAAAGGATATCCTTAATCTTGTCTATATTGCCAAGTCATACGGCCTTCATGAAGTTGCTGATTACTGGGAGCAGGTTATCATAATGAACGATCATCAAAAAAGGCGTTTTGCGGCAAACATTGTTAAAACGCTTTACAATACCGTATCCGGGAAAAAAATTGCTTTCCTCGGATGGGCATTTAAAAAAGACACCAATGACACACGTGAATCGGCAGCAATATATGTAGCTGATGACCTGTTAAACGAACAAGCCAGCATAGCGGTTTATGACCCGAAAGTGGAGACTGAAACAATTTACAGGGATCTGGACTATCTCGGTACAAGGACGCCTGCTGAAAACAAATCGGGCGTTGTAACATTTGAAGATGCCTATGAGGCATGCCACAATGCTCATGCTATAGCAGTATTGACAGAGTGGGATGAATTTAAAGGATATGACTGGCAAAAAATATACGATAATATGAAAAAACCTGCCTTTGTTTTTGATGGCAGGAATGTTTTGGATGCCGGTAAGCTGATGGGAATAGGGTTCATATTTAATGGGGTAGGAAAAGCCTATTAACGGATCCTTAGGGTTTTGAATAATATTAATTAATAATACTGAATGTTAGCCCAAAGGTAATTGGGACTGACGGGGCGGAGCCGTGAAAAGGCGTGCCGAAAAGGACCTGATAATGCCGTGGTACGTAGTTTATACAAATCCGAAATCCGAGAAAAAAGTTTCACAACAGCTTGTCGCAATGGGCATCGAGGTATATTGCCCTTTGGTGTCTGCTGTAAGGCAATGGTCTGACAGGAAGAAGAAGGTAGAAGTACCTTTATTTACATCCTATGTGTTTGTAAATATAGAGGAAAAAGATAAAAACCGTGTGTTTGATGCCAGGGGAGTTGTCAAATACCTGTTTTGGCTTGGCAAGCCTGCGGTTGTGAGGGAAGAAGAAATTCTTGCCATAAAAAAATGGCTTACAGAAGAGGTGACAGATGTAGAAGTTGGCAGCATAAAAAAAGGCGATCTTTTTGAAATTAAAGACGGGCCTTTTGCAAACCATTCCGGCGTTATACATGAAATAAGCAAAAGCACAATTAAACTGATAATAGAATCAATAGGTGTCGTGCTGACCATTAAATATGGCGCGGGCAAGGACACAACCAGATAAACCGGACATAGCATGAAAATATTGGTTACAGGCGCTGCGGGATTCATTGGATACCACCTTTGTGAGAGGCTTCTGGCTATGGGCCATGATGTAGTGGGGCTTGACAACATTAATGATTACTATGATGTAAACCTTAAATACGGAAGGCTTTTGCAATTGGGTATTGCAGATCCTGCCGACAATGTTTTGCAGCCAAGCAGCATTTATGATAAATTCAGCTTTGTGAAGATGGGGCTTGAGGAAAGGCAAGCGCTACCTGCCCTGTTTGAACAACAGCAATTTGACATCGTATGCAATCTTGCAGCCCAGGCGGGAGTAAGGTATAGCCTGCAAAACCCGTTTGCCTATATAGACAGCAACATTGTAGGATTCATGAACATACTCGAGTGTTGCAGGAATAATAATGTGAAAAATCTTGTGTATGCAAGCAGCTCAAGTATATATGGGCTTAACGATAAGATTCCATTTTCTACAGATGACAACGTCGATAACCCGATAAGCCTCTATGCTGCCACCAAGAAAAGCAATGAGCTGATGGCGCACACTTACAGCCACTTGTTTGGAATCAAGACAACTGGCCTCCGCTTCTTTACTGTGTATGGCCCATGGGGCAGGCCTGACATGGCCATGTTCCTGTTTACAGACGCAATATTAAAAGATAAGCCAATACAAGTATTCAATGAAGGTAGGCTCTCAAGGGATTTTACTTATATAGATGACACAGTGCAGGGTATTGTAGATACATTGTTTGATGCTGATAAGGATACACTGTACAAAGTATACAACATAGGTAACAGCAAGCCTGTAAAACTGTTAGATTTTATTGCCGAAATAGAAAAAACCATAGGCCGCGAGGCAAAGAAGGATTACCTGCCAATGCAGCCGGGTGACGTTGAAAGGACATGGGCCGATGTAGCGCCTCTTGCTGCCGATTTTGACTACCAGCCTTCAACCGATATCAGTGTGGGGGTCGAAAAATTCATAAACTGGTATAAGGAATATTATAAAGTATAATTAGTAAGGTTGGAAACAATATGTTGAATGCTAACACTATATAATTATACTGATTTGGTATAATTAATAGAATTCTTCGCTTGCTATTGTGAAATTGCATTATATTTGCCCGGTTGCTAAGAGCTTGAGATTGTTAAGAAAAACAGGCTTTCGAAGCAATTTTTGAAAATATAAAACCAAACCATACAATTGATGAACCAGAACTACAAAACAGCCATAAAAGCCAGTATTGAGGCAGGAGAGGCGATCATGCAAATTTATGTAAAGGATTTTGCAGTTGATTACAAACAGGACGAGTCGCCCCTGACCGATGCCGACAAGGCTGCTAATGAGGTTATCATGGAGCACCTGATGCCTATTGGAATCCCTGTAATCAGTGAGGAAAACAAACAATTGCCATATGAAGAACGTAAAGGCTGGACATCTTGTTGGATAGTGGACCCACTTGACGGTACAAAGGAATTCATCAAGAAGAATGGAGAGTTTACTGTAAATATTGCATTAGTGACTAATGGTGTGCCACAATTTGGTGTAATTTATGTCCCTGCTGTAAATATGGTGTATTATGCCGATGCAGCTACAGGTACTGCCTATCGTGCTGAAGTCAAAGATACCTCTGCAGATGTTGAAGAAGTGTTAAAAAATGCAGTTGCCATTGGCCCGGCAAGGGACGATAAGGCGATGAGGGTGGTAGGCAGCCGGTCACATATGAGCCAGGATACATTGGAGTATGTAGATGGCCTTAAACAAGTTACGGATAAGGAAATAGAGATTGTTTCTAAGGGTAGTTCACTTAAATTTTGCCTTGTTGCAGAAGGTAAAGCTGATGTTTACCCCAGGTTTGCCCCTACCATGGAATGGGATACAGCTGCAGGACAGGCCATCTGTAAGGCTGTTGGCGTTTCTGTCATTGATTGGGGAACCAAGCAGGAAATGCAGTATAATAAAGAGAATCTTTTAAATCCGTATTTTTTAGTGTCATATGAAGGATAATTCACACAAGCGGCATTTAGTTAAGGCGGTTAGCTGGCGTGTAGTGGGTACTATTGATACCATGCTGCTTAGCTGGCTGATTTCCGGAGACCCAATGATAGGTGTCAAGGTAGGCTTCTCTGAAGTATTGACCAAAATATTGCTCTATTATCTTCATGAGCGGGCGTGGTTTAAAATTAACCTTTCTAAAGACGGGATATTACGCGAAAGCCGCAAGCGCCACCTTGCAAAAACTGTTAGCTGGCGTATGGTTGGGACAATCGACACTATGATACTTGCCTGGATTATTTCGGGTAATCCTCTCACAGGATTTAAAATCGGCCTTTCGGAAGTGATGACTAAAATGACGCTTTATTACCTGCACGAAAGGATTTGGTATAAAGTGAAATTCGGCCTGCCTAAAGAAAAGATTGAAGAAATGGAAGCAGTAAAGGCTGCTAAGCAAAACGGCAAGATATGAGCGAAAATATTGTAATGCATGATTATGTGGTTTCGAGAGAAATGCGAAATCATAAGAACAAACATAAATCGGTTGTATTATGGTTTACCGGCCTTTCCGGCTCAGGGAAATCGACTATTGCTAATAAGGTTGAAGAAGCGCTTTTTCTTGACGGCCTTCAGACCTATACACTGGATGGAGATAACATCCGCTCAGGAATAAATAAAGGGCTGAGTTTCTCTGAAGAGGACAGGTATGAAAATTTAAGGCGTATCGCAGAAGTGGCAAAACTATTTGCAGATGCGGGAATGGTCACGATAGGAGCTTTTGTATCGCCTTTGCATAAAGACAGGGAATTGGTGAGAAACATTGTTGGCGGGGCCGATTTTGTGGAAATCTTTGTAGATACCAGCCTGGAAGAGTGTGAGCGCAGGGATGTTAAGGGCCTTTATAAAAAAGCCCGTGCCGGTGAGATTAAGAACTTTACAGGCATAGATGCCCCTTACGAGAAGCCTGTTAATCCTGATGTTTTAATCGAAACTGAAAAGGAATCTATTGATATGGCAGTTAAAAAAGTAGTTACATTTGTAAAGCATAAACTTGAAATTTAAAGCAATGAGCAAATATTATTTGAATTACCTTGACGAGTTAGAGTCCGAAGCAATATTCATTCTTCGCGAAGTATGGGCACAGTTCCAAAACCCCGTAATCCTTTTTTCAGGCGGTAAGGACTCGATTGTTGTAACCCATCTGGCTAAAAAAGCTTTTCATCCTGCAAAAATACCTTTTGCTCTATTGCATGTTGACACCGGGCACAACTTTCCGGAAACGATGCAGTTCAGGGACGATCTTGTAAAGGAGCTGGGTGTAAGCCTGCTTGTGGGATCTGTACAGGAAGCTATTGACAAAGGCCGCGTTACTGAGGAAAAAGGTAAAAATGCAAGCCGTAACGTGCTTCAGATTACAGCCTTGCTTGATGCTATAGAAAGTAACAAAATCGATTGTGCCATTGGCGGTGGCCGTAGGGACGAGGAAAAAGCAAGGGCAAAAGAGCGCTTCTTCTCTCACAGGGACGACTTTGGCCAATGGGATCCTAAAAACCAGCGTCCTGAGCTTTGGAACCTGTTGAATGGCAAGCATTTTATGGGTGAACACTTTAGGGCATTCCCTATCAGTAACTGGACTGAAATGGATGTTTGGAACTATATTAAGCGTGAAAACATTGCAATACCCTCCCTTTATTTCGCACACGACCGAGAAGTTGTGTGGCGTAATGACAGCTGGATACCAAAATCGGAATATCTTAAACTGGATGGAAGAGAAGAGGTTATCACTAAAAGGATACGTTTCCGTACCCTTGGAGATATTACGATTACAGGAGGTATTGAATCTGACGCAGATACACTTGCCAAGATTGTGGATGAAGTTTCCACTATGCGCCATACCGAAAGGGGTAACCGTTCTGATGACAAACGTTCAGAATCTTCTATGGAAGACAGGAAACGCGAAGGATATTTCTAAGAGGAAAGCAAATTACCAATCCATATTTAATAAATTGTACAATCTAAGCCCGAGCTTACAACTTATACTTCAATACAATGAGCATTGACAATAATCAGCTATTACGATTTACAACGGCAGGAAGCGTTGACGACGGAAAAAGTACCCTTATAGGACGCCTTTTATATGATTCCAAATCTATTTTTGAAGATCAATTGGAAGCCATTGAGGCGACCAGTAAAAGAAAAGGGCACGGAGGTGTAGACCTTGCGCTTTTTACAGACGGACTCAGGGACGAGCGTGAGCAGGGTATTACTATAGACGTGGCGTACCGCTACTTTACAACACCAAAGCGGAAGTTTATCATTGCAGATACACCGGGACACATACAGTATACACGTAATATGGTAACCGGAGCTTCTACCGCCAATGCAGCCATCATCCTCATCGATGCGCGCCATGGCGTTATAGAGCAAACCAAAAGGCATGCTTTCATTGCGTCGCTCCTGCAGATTCCACATATCATTGTATGTGTAAATAAGATGGATCTTGTTGATTTTTCTGAAGAGGTTTATACGAAGATTGTTTCGCAGTTTGAGGAGTTCTCCTCAAAGTTGAATGTTAAGGACGTACATTTTATTCCAATCAGTGCGCTTGATGGCGACAATGTGGTAAACAGGTCTGAAAGGGCCGACTGGTATCAGGGATCCCCACTTTTGCATGTGCTTGAAACTCTGCATATCAGTAGCGACATTAATAAGATTGATGCACGATTCCCCGTACAGACAGTTATCAGGCCACAGCGTGAAGGGTTTATTGACTACAGAGGTTATGCGGGAAGGATTGCAAGCGGAATATACCGTGTTGGAGATGATGTTGTAGTGCTTCCTTCAGGATTTACTTCAAAGATCAAGTCAATAAACGCCGGTGAGGTTGAAGTTGATGAGGCTTTCGCTCCAATGTCGGTTGCCATACAGCTTGAAGATGATATAGATGTGGGACGTGGCGATATGATCGTAAAGGCGAACAACCAGCCTGAATTATTCCAGGAATTCGACGTAATGCTTTGCTGGTTAAATAACAATCCAATGAAACCGGGTGCGAAATATACGCTTATGCATACTTCGAATGAGCAGCGTGCAATTATAAAAGACGTAATTTACAAAGTCGATATCAATACCTATGAAAGGATTACCGACAATAAAGATCTTCAAATGAACGATATTTCACGAGTAACCCTGAAAACAAACAACCGTTTGATGCTTGACTCATATCGTGAGAACCGTATTACAGGAAGTATCATCCTTGTTGATGAAGGTACCAACGAAACGGTTGCTGCCGGTATGGTTGTTAACTAATATGGCTAACCTGACTTAAGAATACTTTGTGTTTTTGAGGTAGGCTGCCCGCAATAATTCTCCTGAATATTTTAATACTATAAAGTGTCGTCCAAGGAAAAAACATTAAAATCTAAAGCAAAAAATGCTTTAGCCTGGGATCTTGCAGGTTCCTTTTTGAGGCAAGCTGTTAGTTTAGGGATAACTATTCTTTTAGCCCGCCTTCTTGCTCCGGAGCAATTCGGTATTATTGGGATGAGCCTTATATTTATTACTGTTACCCAGGTGTTTATAGACGTTGGGTTTACAGATGGCCTGATTCAGAAAAAAGACGCAAGTGATGTTGCATATTCATCGATTTTTTATATCAATATCGCTATAAGCGTACTTTTAGCAGTAATAATTTTCTTTGCGGCCCCTTATATCGGTGTATTTTATGAGAATGCCCAGGTTACTGTCGTTTTGCGTTGGCTTTCTGTTGTTCCGGTCATTGGAGCTTTGGGTAAAGTCCACGGTACGATACTTGTAAAAAACCTGAATTTTAAATCCCTTAATATAAGGGACATTGTCGCAACTATTGCCGGTGGTATAGCCGGAGTAATAGCTGCCTTCAACGGGCAGGGAGTGCTTAGTTTGGTTTGGCAGCAAATCGTCACTGCTCTTGTAGGGACAATAAGTTTATGGTTTAGCTCAAACTGGCGGCCAAAACTTATTTTTTCGCTTGCTGAAGTTCGTGCGCTTTTTTCTTATTCCAGCTATATTTTCCTCGATCAGTTCATGAGGAATGTTTTTGACAGGATTGACACACTTTTTATAGGTAAAGTATTTTCTCCTGCAATATTAGGTTTTTACACGAGGGCTGAATCGCTAAATGCTCAGATTAATTCTTATTGTTCCAATAGCCTTCGTAAAATTGTTTTTCCTATTTTAAGTACTGTACAGGATGATGATGAACGTTTTAAAACGATATATTTTAAGGTATTTAACTTAGCATCTGTCGTTTCGTCATCAATTGCGGGAGTCTTATTCTTTCTATCGGACAAGATCATTTTGGGTCTTCTCGGAGGTAAGTGGGCACCAAGTATAGTCATTTTCCAGATATTGGTTTTCAAAACGCTAACTTCTCCTTTCGGAGCTTTATTAAGCAAAGCATTGTTGAGCAAAGGCTTTTCCAAAGTAAAATTTAATCTTAGTATCGTGCAAAGGTTAATAATGTTTACTCCTTTGACGTTGGGTTATCTTTATAATGATATTACAGTATTCGTAATTATAATGGTTATTGCCAATGTTGTAGCTTTTATAGTTAATGCATACGTAGTATATCGTTATCTCCATCTTAGCTTTGCAAAACAACTTTCGGGCTTTTTTGTGCCATTAGTTCCGTTATTTGGCTTATACATAGGGTACAAACAACTTTTTCCGGAGATAAGTTCATGGATTTTAGCTATTATATTTATCGCTTTACAATGGATATTTTTTATAGCAACCAAGAATGCAGGCTATCAATTTATTCTGCATGAACTTAAACCAATTGTCAGCAAAGTGAAGAATTCAATGCCACAATTTTTAAAAAGGATTTATCGGTGAATTTCCTTTACAGTTTCTTAAATGAGTATATAATCGTGCTTGAAGAATATAACTAGTGTTTAAGGCTTAATTTTTTATGGATTTACAATTAAAAATATATTTATTTCTTAAGAGAAGGATTGGAAAAATACAGGAACAGCATTATAAGAAATTGTATAACTTAAGTTCCAGCGTGCGACTACACAATCCGTTAATAACAACTTTGAAAGGTAATATTAGCATTGGTCCACACACATATATTAATTCGGGAAGATTCTTAACGGGAAAAGAATCCAAAATAGTGATTGGTGAAAGCTGTGCAATTGGCCATAATGTTACAATATCAAGTATCACGCATGATTTAGCACAGCCTACAGGTCCTAATATTAAACATATCGAGAGTGATACGATCATTGGTAATAACGTATGGATAGGCACTAACGTGTTTATAAAAGAAGGTATTATTATTGGGAATAATTGTGTAATAGGCGCAAACAGCGTAGTAACTAAAAGTTTTCCGGACAATTCAATTATTGGGGGAATTCCTGCAAAATTAATTAGGACGCTGTAAATGGAATATACCAAAATTATATGGATGTACTGGCATCAGGGTTTTGAACAAGCACCTGAAATTGTTTCACGCTGTGTGGAACAATGGATTGTGATGCATCCTGACTGGGAAATAAAATTGCTTGATCAAAACTCTGTTAATCAATATGCCGGGCCTTTGCCCATAGCGGAAAATGTTCTTAATAAACTTAACCTAGCCCACAGGTCTGACCTTATAAGGACGCAATTATTAATAAAATATGGTGGAGTTTGGGCCGATCCTACTACTTTTTGTACCACAAGCCTGAATTCATGGATTCCGGAATATTTGTCAGGCGGTCTTTTTATGTTTTATAAACCAGGGAGAGACAGGATTATTTCCAATTGGTTTATAGCTGCAGAAAAAGACAATATGATTTTGAAAAAAATGTTTAAGGAATTATGTGAATATTGGCAGAATAACAAATTTAAGAATCATGGTTCCAAAGTTTGGTATGAAGCTTTTTGTAATCGCTTGCTAAATCGTTCCCTGCCGCTTACAAAATTATGGTTCACGTTCTTATTTAAAAAAGTCTTAAGGATTTACCCTTATATGGTATACCACTATAAATTTTACCAAATTATTAGTTCAACAAAAAAATATGAATCGATTTGGAATTCAGTCCCTAAGTTTTCAGCACATATACCTCATAAACTTCTTCATTTAGGCCTTTTAAAACCATTAACTTCAGAAGGTAAGGATTGGATAGATCAAAAAAAGTCTCCCATCTTTAAACTAACATGGAAATTAGGCGTTCAAGAGTTTCCAAAGGGATCATTACTGAAATATATATTTGAAAATGAGTAATATTAAACTATATCTCCACGTTGGAACTGAAAAGACAGGCAGTTCCTTTCTTCAGGCATTGCTATCACAAAATAGGGATAAACTTTGGGCGAAAGGAATACATTATCCTTCAGGGGGTAAGTATGAACGAGGAATGAAGGCCGGTAGAATATCTCCTGGTAACGGTAAGTACCTTTGGGAAATACTTATGAAGAAGGACTGGAATAGACTTAAACATTTGTTGCAGGGATATAAAGCAGAGGCAGAAAAAAGGAATAGCAGCAAAATACTCATTTCAAACGAAAATATTGTAGAAGCATTTTCACAGGAAGCAACGCTTTATGAATTCACAGAATGTTGTAAAAATTTAAGCATCGATATTTCCGGCATGCTATTGGTTTTGCGTGACCCTGTAGATCAGGCATTATCCCTTTATAAGCACAGAGCTAAAAGTGGAAATATTGCAAGTATTGATAAGTGGCTTGAAGAAGGATATTTTTTGCCCCGTTTTTTATTTGGTTTTTTCCAAAATGTAGAAGAATCTAAAACTCACCTTCTTGTTCAGAAGTATCATAAAAACAGTGCTATTCTTTCAGAATATTTTTTTAAGGACTGGTTAGGAATAGAGGTACCTCCACATTCAGATGATACTTCTGTCAATCCGTCACTTACCTTGTCGGAATTACAGGTAATTAAGCAAGTAAAGACAATCAGTCCAAATTTGGTGCCGTTTTATTATAAGCGCATGCTTACAATACCTGTGAAACAAAAGGCCGAAGATAAGTTTCTTAAAAAGAAATACTTATCGGTAATATCTTCATATTTGGTAAAATATAATTCTTTGTGGAATCATTGCAATGATATGATTTTTAATAGTGATAAGCTACAACTTCCAGTAGGAGAAGATATTATTCAAGATAGCGGATCGATATTATGTTTTTCGGAAATACAAACTGAAGCATTTGTTTTGTTGATGAAGGAAAGCAATACCTTACCCTACAAAATTGATGTTGCTTTTAACCAGAGAATAAGGCCAAAGCTTGCTAAAATTAAATGGGCTGTTATAGATTATATTAAAAAGGGAAAATAAAATGGGCGATAATAAAAAAAGCAAAGTAATTTGTATCGGATGGCATAAAACAGGCACTACAACTATGGGAGAGGCGCTTCTCCTTTTAGGTTATAAAGTGGTTGGTGCGAGATTGGATTTTGCCGAATCACTATTAGAAAGTGATTATACTAAGGTTCTGAAGGAAGCTGAAAAATTTGAAGCGTTTCAGGATGTTCCATGGGCAGCTTTATATAAAGAGCTTGATGCCGCTTTCCCCGGGAGCAAATTTATTTTAACTATTAGGGACGAATCGAAATGGATTAAGAGCGCAGTAAAACATTTTGGAAGCAGGGATATATTACTGCACCGATGGTTGTACGGAAATGGAATGGCAGCGGGAAATGAAGAATTATATCTTGAGCGTTACAGAAGGCATAATGCTGAAATACTGCAATATTTTAAAAACAGGCCTGATGATTTCTTGCTGTTATCTCTAGAAAATGGTGATGGGTGGAATAAATTATGCCCATTTTTAGGCGTACCTTTGCCGTCTGTGAAATTTCCTTACGCAAATAAAGCCAGACATAACTACACCTTTAGAGAGAAATTTTACGCATATTTCAGAGATATTATACCTGTGTCTTTAAGAGTTAGAATTTTAATGTTTTTTGCAAAGAAAAATAAAAGAAACAGGTTTAATAACTATTATGAAAATAAAGTTAAGTAAACAATTAAATTACGGATTTAATTAACTAAAATGATATGAAAATATTATTTGTTCTAGCGCAGGCTTTCGATCCAAACGCAGGAGGTGTGCAGCGTACTACTTTTACATTGGGAAAACATTTTAGTGAAAAAGGATTTGACGTAGCCTATTTTTCTTTTTCTAATAAACATCAAGCTAAACCGCAGTATGGTCGTTTGTTTTTTGTTATAGCTGCAGGGGGGAGCGCTATAAAGGCTAATAAAGCCTTGTTTATAGAGAATTTAGAAAATTTTAAACCTGATTATGTTATTAATCAAGCTCCTTATGACAAGAATATCCGTGATTTATTGTCATACCACAGTTTTTTTTTAAAGTATATTAATTTAGCGTGTATACATAATTCATTATTTAGTTTTAAGAGCAATGTAGAGGATATTCTCATGTCACGATTCCCGACATATTTAAAACTAATAATTACTTCCAGGATAGTAAAACTAATTGCCCAAAGAAATCATTTAATTAAGCATCGAAAGGAATTAACAGATATAATAAGCAAGCATGACAAACTTATATTGTTGACCCCTAAAAATATTGAAGAACTGGAATATTTTTTAGGCAAGAACTATCCTAAAGAAAAAATTATATCAATTCCCAACCCAATCGCTATTTTCGAGAACCAATTAGATGAAAAGGAAAATGTTTTACTTCATGTTGGCAGAATCAATATACCTCAAAAGCGATCAGACTTATTGCTAAAGACCTGGGAGTTGTGCTATGATCAATTGCCTGGATGGACTTTTATAATTGTTGGTGACGGCCCATATCTAACTGTTTTGCAAAGAAAGATTGAAGAAAAAAAAATACCAAGGGTTATAGTGACAGGATTTCAAAATCCTGAAGAGTATTATCGAAAAGCGAAACTATTTATGATGCCCTCAGCATACGAAGGGTTGCCAAATACTATACTTGAAGCGCAAAGCTATGGGTGCGTTTCTTTTGCATTCGACTCCTATGCTGCGATTGGCTGGATTGTTAACGACAAACAAGATGCACTATTATTACAACCCTTTGATGTCAAAGCAATGGCAGAATCTATAATTGATTTAGCAAATAAACCTGACAAATTATTAAAAATGCAAAAAAATGCTCTCAATAACGTAAACAGGTTTGCGATTGACACAGTAATTAACAGCTGGATTAGCCTATTTGATGAGACAAGAAAATAATAGACATAATGTACCTTACCTTTTAACAATGGTAGCCATATCGCCTGCCATAAGTTTGTTTTATCTTATATCTAATTTTGATTGGAAGGTCAAAAAGCCTTTTTTTATATTCCTAACAGTTCTTTTTGGAGCTACAATTTTGCTTTCAAGTTCCGATGGGGCTGTGTTGAAAGAACTTGTATATATACATTATATTAATTTGCCGTTTAACCAATGGCTGGATGAACTAATTCAGATTCTCCAATTCAAGCAACCATATGGAACAAAAGGAGATGTTTTCAACCACTTGGTTTCTTACATTTCCGGGACTCTTCTAATGCTACCAGAAACTTACTTTTATTTAGTTTCTTTTGTCTATGCATATTTCTTTGTGAATAGTTTGGAAAAAATATTGAATAGACCTACAATAGGACATAAAGGAATTTTATTTTGGCTTATAATTATAATTTTTGTTACTTATCGTTTTGTGGATAATCTCCAATCCGTAAGGACATGGACTGGTTTGTGGGTCCTTTTTTACGGAACATATTGTTTCTACACAACGGGGAAGAAAAAATATCTTTTAATAATGTTGATGGCCCCACTATTTCATATTGCTTACTTTATTATGGCGCTGCCTGTTTATTTGAGTATTATTTTAAAGAAAGTGGATTTCCGAATATTAGTTATCTTCTATATCATGTCTTTTTTTATTACAATAAATCACGAAGCGATTGTTAAACAGCTTGGTAGTACCGACATTGGAGCTAATAAGATTGATGCTTATTATGACGAAGATGGCGGTACAGATATTTCTCAAAGGAGGGTATCAGGTACCTTTTATGCTGTTTATGGCAGGAGTTGGTCCCAAATACAATCACCCCACATCCTCATCTTTGCTTTAATATTATCAGGCTTTATAACTAGAAAACGCTTAACTGCCATAGAATATGGTCTTTTTTGTAGTGCCTTACTATTATCAATAACTGCTAATTTAGTGTCTTTTATTGGTGCTTTTTATGTCCGGACAATGACAAATGCAGGGATATATGTGACGGCTGCAACTGCTTTATTGGCCATGAGAGGGGCTTTTGATATAAAAAGCACAGGACATTTAAATTTATTTCAGAAAACTGCTTTATGGATTGCTTTATTAACCTTTATTCCTTATATTATATACGTAGTCGCTAACATGTTCCAATTTACCAGCGCATATATGATAGTGTTTCCAATAGGAGGTTTTTTTGGCGATAATATTTCAATCGGCCAATTACTAAAACAATTTTTTTAAATTTATGAGTATAAAAAATCAATTTATAAAATCCCTTAGCAATCTGGTTGGTTTTTCAACCAAGAGAAAAATTGTGGTTATTGAATCTGACGATTGGGGAAGCATCCGTATGCCTTCTAACGAAATCAGGCAAGAATTACAGCAAAAAGGTATTCCACTAGGCGAGGGTACTCCAGGATACAGTTACAATTTATACGATACATTAGCTTCTGAAGATGATTTGAGCCATTTGTTTGAAGTACTTTCGAGTTTTAGGGATAAGAATGGAAGGCACCCTGTATTTACAGGAATGAGTTTAGTTGCAAACCCTGATTTTGAAAAGATAAGACAATCTGGGTTTCAAGAATATCATTATGAGTCTTTTACGGAAACATTAAAGAGGGAAGGTAAAAACTCATTCAAACTTTGGAAGGAAGGAGAAAAAAATGGAATTTTTTGGCCTGAATTTCATGGAAGGGAACACTTGAATGTTCCTGTATGGCTAAGAAGCCTACAAATGAATGATGAAAATACATTGAGAGCTTTTGACTCTGGAATATGGGGCTTTAAAAGGAAAGGCATCAATTACCAAGCTGCATTTGACCTGGAATTCAGTACTGATTTGGCCTTTCAGAAAGAAATCATTGCTGATGGGTTAAAGCTTTTTAAAGAAATACACGGAAGAGAAGCCAGTCTTTTTGTGCCGCCAAATGGACCTTTTAACGAAAGCCTAGAAGAGGTGGCGGCTAAGGGAGGCATTAAATATATGTCTGCTGCTAAAATTCATAAACAGCCTTTAGGAAATGGAAAGATGAAGAATAAATATCATTGGCTGGGACAAAAAAATAAGCATGACCAAATATACATAACAAGGAATGCATTTTTCGAACCGTCTAATCCTTCCAGGAATTGGAATGCAGATTGCCTCAATGATATTCAAATCGCATTCAGGTTTAACAAGCCTGTGGTAATAAGTACGCACCGGGTTAATTATATTGGGTCATTGGATGTTAATAACCGGGATAAGGGCTTGAGAGAGCTGGGAAGTCTCTTTAAAGAAATCCTGAACCGTTGGCCGGATGTCGAATTTATGACGTCAACGGAATTAGGGAATTTGATGTCTGGCAAATTAACATGATGTAATTTTATTATAAAACATGATTCCGATTGTAAAAAAAGACCTGTATAGGTATTTTCCGCAAAAATATTCTTTCAGAATATTGCTGAAAGGCATGAGGTCACAAGGATTCCGCTATATGTTTTTTCGTAGGTTGAGAGACCATTATGGGAAAAAGTCTTTTATGGGAATTATCTCTTTTTTTTTTCTTCGGCACTATACCTACAAGTATGGTTTTCAAATAGGAGGCAAGATAGGAGCAGGTTTTTACATAGGCCACTTTGGTACTATAGTGATAAGTAACCTGGCAGTTATTGGTTCCAATTGTAACATTGCTCATGGAGTTACAATAGGTGCGGCCCGGAGGAGTAAAATGGGTGCCCCGAAAATAGGTAGCAACGTATGGATGGGTGCGAATTCTGTTATGGTAGGTAACATTACTATAGGAGACGATGTGATGATAGCACCAGGGGCATTTGTAAATTTCGATGTGCCTGACCATTCTCTGGTAATTGGAAACCCTGGTAAAATTATACCTAAAGATATTGCAACGGAAGGATATATCAACAATATTTTAGAGGACTAATGTTATTATCAAACTATATATCACAAATACCCGGATACCATACAAACCGTAAATTGATTGTGATTGAGTCAGATGACTGGGGAAGTATCCGTACTTCATCAAAAGATAATATGGACAAACTAGGAAGCAGGTTTACCCATTTCTGTAAAGATCCCTATTTTTATTATGACAGGCTCGAGAATGTTTCTGATCTTGAATCACTTTACGAGGTACTCGCATCTGTAAAAGACAGCAATGGCCGTCCAGCGATTTTAACTGCAAATACAATTGTTGCCAATCCGAATTTTGAAGCAATACAAAAAAGTGCTTATTCAGACTACAGTTACGAGTTATTTACCGACACATTGAAAAAACGGGATGGTAACCTGCACGTATTTGACACAATAAAAGAAGGGATGGCAGCAAAAGTTTATCGGCCGCAGCTACATGGACGGGAGCATTTAAACGTTAATCAGTGGTTAAAAGGACTAAATGAAGGCCACACCGAACTTTTGGCGGCATTTGAGCATCACATGTTTGGCGTTCCGTTAAATCAGCGGATAAATATGCGAAGAAATGTCATGGCTGCGCTTGACTTTAATGATAATCATGAAATAAATTTACACAGGGATATACTTTTTGCAGCTCAAAATCATTTTGAGGAATTATTTGGTTTCCGGTCTATTACATTCATTGCGCCAAGCTACATTTGGCATCCGACCCATGAGCAATTTTTGCAGGACATGGGAATATTAGGGATACAAGGCCTGCCATATCAATATATCCCTAATCCGGGTGGCACCTGGTACAAGAAGAAATTTCGCTACACGAAACGTGAAAAAGATAATCCCGTGGCATTGGTACGAAATGCATTCTTTGAGCCGTCTCTTGATGATACGGGAAAAGATACCGTCGCGGAATGCCTCAGAAGGATATCAATAGCGTTTACAATGAAAAAGCCAGCCATAATTGGGAGCCACCGGCTAAACTATATTGGGAGCCTCTCTGAAAAAAACAGGGAACATACCTTAACTTTGCTTCGTCAATTATTAAAAGAAATAGTTACAAGGTGGCCATCTGTTGAATTTGTTAGTTCCGACGAACTCACCAGACTTATAAAATATAAGATTCAATTTTAAATTACAATAGGATGAACACTCCAAATTTTTTAATAGTAGTATCTCAAAAAGCCGGTACAACATCTTTGCATGATATACTACGTATGCACCCTGAAGCGAATATGTCTGAAGTTAAAGAAATAAATTTTTTTACTTTGGAGCAAAAATATTCGAAAGGGCTGGAATATTATCGTCACTATTTTAAGCCTCAATCGGAGGATCAGAAGGTTACTGGAGAATCTAGCCCAGGATATATATGCCATCCGGGTGTGGCGCAAAAAATTAGACAAGACTTGGGGCCTATCAAAATTGTGATTATATTAAGAGACCCCATCAAGAGAGCGCTTTCCCAATATTGGGATAATAGAAGGCACTTGAGCGAAGCCTTGGAATTTGAAGAAGTGGTTGATAAGTATATGGACGACACCTATCTGCCCGAAAGGCTTGGTTATATTAGTCGGGGTGTATATGTAAAATATATTATGCAATACGAAGCTCTTTTCGGTAGGGAAAATTTGCATATAATGATACTGGAAGACCTCATTGCAAATCAAGAGGAAGAGCTAAGAAATCTATATAGATTTTTGAGCATTAATGAGACACTTGGGTTGCGGTTACTTCCGAAGGCTTCAAACAGTTCTATGATATGGACAAACCCATTATATAGCCTGATGTTCAAAAACCCACATTATACTAAATATTTGCCTAAGAGGCTGAGGCGGTTTTTCTTTTTTGGCAAGGCAATAAACTATAAATACCAGTTGCCTAAAGAGAGTGTGATAAAAAAACTAACTGATTTTTATTCTCCGTGGAATAAAAAACTTGAGCAATATTTAAACAGGAGCCTGGACTCATGGCTATAAAAAAATGGATAAGAAAAAGAGTGTTACTTTTCCTCACCCTCCTGGATTAGGCGGGCCGGGTAGTTTTCAAATACGATTTGAAAAAGCTATAAAAGAAAAAGGTTATAGTGTTTCCTATGCAAAAGATAAAAGCAAGCCCGATGTGATTTTTATCGTTGGTGGTACAAAAAAACTGTTTTGGTTGCTACGCAAAAAACTTAAGGGTGTTCCTATAATTTACAGACTTGACGGAATCAATTGGCTACACAGGAAAAAGAAGTTCAATCTGCGGAGCTTTTTAGTAAATGAATTTAGGAATTTTCTTAGTAAGTTTATTCATGCTTTTTTAGCTGATTATATTATTTATCAAAGTGAATTTGTACGCAATTGGTGGGACAAATCTGGATACAGGCGACATAAAAATTATACAATAATTCATAATGGAGTAGATCTTGAGGAATTTAAACAGGAAATACCTGATTATGCTAATAGGAGATTGGTTATATTGGAAGGAACTATAGACTATACGCCATATGCTGTGAGATTATTGAATGAGTTGGCCGAAAAGCTTCCTGATGAAGTTGTTATAGATCTGTATGGAAGTTTTGAAGACAAGTCAAATAGATCTAAAATTGATTCCAGGATAAATTATCACGGTCCTATACCTAGGCAGGATGTTTCTAAGGTGTTAAGCAATTGTGTTTACTTATCGTTGGATATTAATCCGGCATGTCCAAATACTGTTTCCGAGGCATTGGCGAGTGGCACACCTGTTGCGGCTTATGATACAGGAGCATTGATCGAACTTGTAGATACAACTTCAGGAATGGTAATTCCTTACGGAAGTAATCCATGGAAATTAGGTTATCCCAATCCGGACCATATGGTAAATGCTATATTGCATATATATGAGGACTGGCATCTATATTCACAAGGCGCACGCCAAAGAGCGGAGAAACACTTTGACATAAAGGATATGACGGAAAAATACCAGTCTATATTAGATAAATTTTTATAAAGGTCGTTTTTGGATTAAAAATATCGATTTGATGATGAAATCTTACAATAGTTTAACTCGCCTGTGAGCTGTCTTTAAGACAAAACCAGATAAGACAAAACCAGAAACTGGTAAAGCAGGACCTCTATTAAATCGGAAATCAAACTAAAGAATTAATTAATGAATGATGCACGTGTTTGTTTTATACTAAATTACGCCCCTCATTATCGGGAAGAAATTTTCCAAAAACTTATACAGGAACTTCCGTCGGATATATTTACAGGAAGCTACGTAAAGGGAAACATAAAAAAAATAAATCCGGATAAATTAGGTGCTTTGCATAGCGAATTGTACTCTTCATGGTTTGGCCCGTTTTATTGGATTAATGGTGAAGTAAAACTTCTGTTTAAAAAAAGATATAAGAAATATATCCTAACAGGACAACCAACTTGCTTGTCAGATTTAGCATTCATTTTATGTTGTAAATTTACGTCAAAAGAGGTATATTTTTGGAACCATGGGGCGTATGGAAATGAAAGCGTCGGAAGAAAATTTTTTAACAGGTTGATTTTTTCATTATACGACGGTTGTTTTCTATATTCTGATGGGGCGGCTAACATACTAATGCGTGAATACAAAGTCCCAGTTAAGAAAATTAATGTAATATACAATTCACTTGATTATTCAAAACAACTGGTCTTTCGTCAAGGTTTAGCAATTAATGGCAATTCTTCTGAAAGATTCATTTTTTTTAAAGATCAGAGTTTACCAACATTGCTTTTTATCGGCAGGCTCGCAAAAATTAAAAGACTTGATTTGCTTATCGATGCGCACAACCTTTTACTGGATAAAGGGTTTTTCTGTAACCTCTTAATAATTGGTGATGGTGAAGAGCGGGATGTGCTCGAAGGTCAGGTGCGTTATCCAGATAATACCTTTTTTTTTGGATCAAGTTATGATGAGCAAGTTAATGCCAAAATGATTGCCAATTCAGATCTTTGTGTTTCTCCAGGGAATGTAGGGCTTACAGCAATACATTCGTTAATGTACGGTACTCCTGTATGTACTCACGATAATTTCTTTGAGCAGATGCCTGAACATGAAGTTATAGAAGAAGGAAAGACTGGATTATATTTTTCTAAGGAAAAAAACAATTTGGCCGACAGGATTCAAGATTGGTTTTCATTAGGGAAAAATCGCGAGGAAACGAGAAAGGATTGTTATCATGTTATTGATGCAAAATATAATCCTGATTATCAGTTGAAAATTTTTAAGGCAGCACTTAAATGAGGATTCTTCAGATAAATACAATAGTCAATTCTGGAAGTACTGGTCGTATTGCCGAAGATATAGGAAAGGTAGCGATGGCAGAAGGTCACGAAAGTTATATTGCATATGGCCGGGGTGACAGGCCAAGTGCTTCTGAACTTATCAAGATAGGCACTGATCTCGATGTTTATGGCCATGTTGCTCTTACCCTGCTTTTAGACAAGCACGGATTTGGATCTAAAAAAGCCACAAGGAAGTTCATTAAAGAAATTGAGGCAATAAAGCCTGATGTTATTGGACTGCATAACATACATGGGTACTACCTTAATATCGAGTTGCTTTTTAACTATTTAGCAAAAAAAGAAATTCCCGTTATCTGGACTTTGCATGACTCATGGGCATATACAGGTCATTGTACTTTTTATGAGTCGGTAGATTGTGAAAAATGGCAAACACATTGCCACAACTGTCCTAAAACGCAACAATATCCTAAGTCTTTATGGGTCGATAATTCGAGGGCAAACTATACGAGTAAAAAATATTTGTTTAACCTGCCTGAAAATGTCCGGTTGGTTACACCATCAGAATGGCTAGCCGGAGAAGTGAGGCAGTCATACCTTAAACATCCGGTGGAATGCATTTATAACGGAGTAGATCTTGAGGTATTTACACCAAATGGAAGCATACCCGTAAAATATGCTGAAGTTGTTTTGGGAAAGAAGATTGTACTTGGGGTAGCGAGTACTTGGGATGCCCGTAAAGGAATGGATGATTTTGTAAAGCTTTCATCTATGTTGCCCGAAAATTTCAGGATTGTACTGATAGGGCTCAGTGAAAAACAAATAAAAGAGATTCCGGATAGTATACTGGGTATTGCACGCACTGAAAATGTAGAGGAACTCGCAGCTTGGTATGGCGGGGCAGATGTATTTGTCAATCCTACCTATCAGGATAATTTTCCTACTACAAATATTGAAGCGCTTGCCTGCGGTACGCCGGTGATAACGTATAGGACAGGAGGAAGCCCTGAGGCTGTGGATGAAAATACTGGAAGAACAGTGGAAAAAGGTAACCTGGCCATGTTGCAGCAAGCCATAGAAGCGATTGTTCTTGAAGATAGAGAGGCTTTTAGAATCTATTGCAGGGCAAGGGCTGAAGAGCATTTTGATAAGGAAAAAAGATATAGTGATTATCTTTCTATATACGAAGAACTTGTAAAAGAATAATGATGAAGAATAATAAAATATACATTGCCGGACACCGCGGAATGGTGGGAGCGGCTGTGTGGAGGGCACTAGAAGCCGAAGGTTATACTAACCTGATCGGGAGGACCAGTGCTGAACTGGATTTGCGTGACCAAAAAGCTGTAACTGATTTTTTTGAGATCGAAAAACCGGATGTTGTGATTGATGCGGCAGCCAGGGTTGGGGGGATATTGGCAAATAACAATTATCCGTACCAATTCCTGATGGAGAACATGCAGATACAAAATAATCTCATAGACCTGTCATTAAAGCACGACGCAAAAAAATTCATATTTTTGGGCTCATCCTGCATATATCCTAAACAGGCGCCACAGCCTTTAAAGGAAGACTACCTGTTGACATCATCATTGGAACCTACTAATGAGTGGTATGCCATAGCGAAAATTTCTGGTGTAAAGGCATGTGAAGCTATCCGAAAGCAGTTTAAAAAAGATTTTGTAAGTCTTATGCCTACCAATTTGTACGGCAGCCATGACAACTTTGACCTGCAGACATCACACGTTATGCCAGCTATGATAAGGAAGTTCCATGATGCAAAATTAGCAGGCGATACACCTGTAACACTTTGGGGCAGCGGTACGCCTATGAGGGAGTTCTTGCATGTTGACGATATGGCTAAAGCTGTTTGTTTTGCCATGGATAATGAACTGCCTGACAACCTCTATAATGTAGGGACGGGAGAAGATCTTACCATAAAAAACCTTGCATTACTCATACAGGAAATTGTCGGGCATAAAGGTGACATTGTTTGGGATAGCGAAAAACCCGACGGCACCCCGCGAAAACTTATGGACGTTGATAAGTTAAAATCTTTAGGATGGCAACCTTCGATTGATCTAAAAGACGGTATTATGAAAACCTATCATTGGTTTCTTGAGAACCAGGACAAATATAAACAGGTTAAATTATAAGGCAATAAAGTCAGATTCTTTTAAAATTAAAGTTACAAAAACAAATAAAAATATTGAAATGAAGACAGCATTAATAACAGGAATTACCGGTCAGGATGGCGCTTATCTGGCAGAACTGCTACTTGAAAAAGGGTATATGGTTCATGGCGTGAAGAGGAGAGCTTCTCTTTTTAACACAAACAGGATAGATCATTTATATGAAGATCCGCATGCTACAGACCTAAGGTTAAAACTCCATTATGGAGACATGACTGACTCGATGAACCTTACAAGGATCATTCAGGAAACCCAGCCTGATGAAATATATAATCTTGCAGCCATGTCCCATGTTAAAGTAAGTTTCGATACTCCTGAATATACTGCTAATGCTGATGGTATAGGTACTTTGAGGATCCTTGAGGCAGTAAGACTTCTCGGAATGGAAAAAAAGACGAAGATATACCAGGCTTCTACTTCAGAATTATATGGATTGGTACAAGCTGTTCCACAAAGCGAAACAACACCTTTTTATCCAAGATCGCCATATGCGGTTGCCAAAATGTATGCCTACTGGATTACTGTAAACTACAGGGAGGCTTATGGTATGTTTGCCTGCAACGGTATATTATTTAATCACGAATCACCATTAAGGGGAGAAACTTTTGTAACACGTAAAATAACAAGGGCTGCTGCCAAGATAGCTTTAGGATTGCAGAAAGACCTTTATATGGGTAATCTTGATGCGCAAAGGGACTGGGGGCATGCCAAGGATTATGTTGAGGCAATGTGGCGTATATTGCAGCAGGAAACACCTGAAGACTTTGTAATTGCGACCGGTGTAACTACTCGAGTAAGATCCTTTATAGAAATGGCTTTCGCTGAAGTTGGTTTGAAACTTGGTTTTGAAGGCGAGGGAATAGATGAAGTAGGAAAACTTGCAGGTATTGATAAGGATATTTATGAAAGTACTACAGGTATGAAAGCAGAAGATTTTCCAATTGAACTTGGTGCCGTAATCGTAAAAGTAGACCCTATGTACTTCCGCCCTACAGAAGTTGAACTGCTTATAGGTGATCCTACCAAATCTCAAACCAAGCTTGGCTGGAAGCCTAAATACGATCTTGCGGCATTGGTTAAAGAAATGATGGAGTCTGATGTTGCATTGTTTCAGCGCGATATACATCTTACAAAAGGTGGCCACAGGATTTTAAAACAGGTTGAATAGCGATTTATATAAATGAATTCCGGAAAACAGATTGTTTTTGTAAACCAGAGCTCGGGATACCTTATGATTGATATCATCGAATCATTTGAAGGTACCTTCGATGAGCGTATTTTGATGGCAGGCTATATAAATCCGCGTAATAAAAGCCTTGATGAGAGTATAAAAGTCGTGAAGCTGTGTGAATATAATCGCTCATCATCAATAAAAAGGATTTTTACTTGGGGATGGGCCTTTTTAAAGGCGCTATTCCTGATACTCATCAAGTATAGAAAAGCTCATTTATTCCTAGTGTCAAACCCGCCATTCGCAACCCTGATTCCTCTGTTTTGCAGAAACACTTTTGATATACTCATATTTGACATCTATCCTGATGCCCTTGTAGAATTTAATTATTTCAAAAAAGACTCCCTTATAACAAAGAAGTGGGAGAAATGGAACAGGAAAGTATTTGCCCGTGCCAAAAATGTCTTTACACTTACTGACGGGATGAAGGAGAGGCTGATGAAGTATGTCAGTGGTGAACAAATATCGGTTATACCGGTATGGACGGACAATGATTTTCTTAAGCCGGTAAATAAAAATGAGAATGTATTCCTAAAGAAACATAAGCTTACAGGTAAGTTTGTAGTTATGTATTCTGGCAATATGGGTAAAACCCATCCGGTAGGAATTATGGTCGACCTGGCTGAAAGAATGAAGGATAATGAAAGTGTGTACTTTATGCTAATTGGCGGTGGCGATCAATATAAAGACCTTGAAGCTAAAATAATATCTTCAAATCTGTCAAATATAAGCATCTTGCCATGGCAGCCTACAGAGCAGCTTCCTAACACGTTGCCGGCCGCAAGCCTTTCGCTTGTAACGCTTGGCAATGAAGCTTCGGATATAAGTATTCCCAGCAAGACATTTAACCTCATGTCTGTTGGGGTTCCTGTCATATGTGTAGCACAGCATGATTCAGCTCTTTCTGCGCTTGTAGCTAAAGAATCTATAGGGAAAGCTTTCGGTCTCAGCGACCATGATGCTATTGTGGAATTTATACTGGAAGCTCAAAGCAACCCCGCAATGTATGAAGAGATGGTACAAAAGGTACTGCTGGCATCGCAAAATTATACACCCCTAAACGCAAAAAAATTTAATACATTCCGGAATGAAACCGTATAGGTATTTCTTTAAAAGGTTTTTTGACATCATCATCTCTTTTACTGCACTGGTTATATTATCACCCTTATTGCTGCTACTTATGCTTTTTTTAGCATTAGCACAAAATAACAATGTGTTTTTTACACAACCTCGTCCCGGTAAGGACGGTAAAGTTTTTAAGGTGATTAAGTTTAAGAGCATGAATGATAAAAAGGATGCGGACGGAAAACTATTGCCAGATGCTCAAAGGATTACTAAGGTGGGTGGATTTGTGCGCTCAACCTCAATGGATGAACTGCCTCAGTTAATAAATGTTTTGAAGGGCGACATGAGTCTTATAGGGCCACGTCCGCTATTAGTACGATATCTGCCTCTGTATTCTGAACATCAGGCGCGAAGGCATGAAGTTAAGCCTGGAATAACGGGATGGGCACAGGTTAATGGCCGGAATGCAATTTCATGGGAGCAGAAATTTGATTATGACGTATGGTATGTTGATAATATTTCATTTTATCTTGATTTTAAAATCATACTGCTAACGATAAAAAAAGTAATTTTACGAAAAGATATAAACAGTGCTGAAAGCGCAACGATGAGTCCTTTCGAATAATAAATAAATTTTGAGATTATGGAAAAATTTTTAGAATTGATCAAAGAAGTGTTGGAAATAGAAGACAGGGAGCTGAATATGGAAGATAATTTCAAAGATTACGATGAATGGGATTCTCTTGCCCGCCTTTCACTGATTGCTTCGATAGATGATGAATATAATGTGCAGATTGAAGAAGAAAAATTCAGGACACTAAATACATTGTCTGATCTTTACACAGAAATACAAAGCAGGGTAGAAGCCTAAACGATTATTATGGCAAACTTGACGTTTGAAAATATAGGGATAACGGGCATTGCTGCAGCTGTTCCAGCGAACATTATAAATAATTATGAATATACCTCTTATTTTGATAAGGAGGATGTGAAAGATATTGTAGATAAGGTTGGTATAAAAGAAAGGCGTTTTGCGCCAGAAGGCATGACGGCATCCGACCTTTGTTTTGCAGCTGCTGAGAAGCTTATTGCTGATATGAAAATTGACAAGTCGGAAATCGACATGCTTATTTTCATATCTCAAACAGCAGATTTTAAAATGCCTGCAACTTCTGTAATTCTACAGGACAGGCTTGGCCTTGGTAAGCATGTTGCAGCTTTTGATGTAAATCTTGGCTGTTCTGCCTTCGTATACGGCTTATCAATTGCTTATGCTTATCTTAATGCAGGAACTTTCAGAAAAGTTTTGTTGCTTGATGGTGAGACCCGTTCCAGGGTATATTCTCCGAAGGACAGAAAAACGGCTTTCCTGTTTGGCGATGGAGGTGTTGCTGCAGTTATAGAAAGAAACGGGAAGTTTGGAAAAAGCTATTTTTCCCTGAATTCAGATGGCTCACTTTCAGACCTAATCAAAATGGATGCCGGTGGTTACAGGAATCCAAGCTCTCCGGAGACACTTGCTGAAAAGGTTGTAGATGAATATGGAAATATCCGATCTGATGAACACGGCTATATGAATGGTGCCGATGTATTTAATTTTGTCCTGAAGGAAATCCCCGGCAACTTTAAGTCTGTAATGGAAATTTCAGGTGTTACAAAAGAGTCCATAGATTATGTATTGTTTCATCAGGCTAATGATTATATGAACAGTTACCTTGCCAAAAAATTAAAGCTTGATACTGAAAAAGTACCGAGCGGCATTGAAAAATTTGGCAATACTTCATCGGTTTCCATACCTCTTACTTTAGTTACCCAGCTCCAAAACAAACTGAATGGGCATAAGAAGCTAATGTTGTGCGGGTTTGGAGTAGGTATGTCATGGGCTACAGCTCAAATAGATGTTGAAGATTGTCGGGTTAGTGATTTAGTAGAGATATAATGCAAAATCCATTTAGTTTAATAAATAAAACAATAGTCATTACAGGCGCTTCTTCTGGTATTGGAAGGCAATGTGCTGTTACAGCGGACGCAATGGGAGCGAAATTGATACTCATAGCCCGTTCGCTTGAAGGTTTGCAAAAAACAGGAGCTTTGTGCTCACAAACCCCATTACTCATTTCGTCTGATGTAACAGATTATGCAAAAACAGAACATGAGTTAAAAAGTGCGATTGATAGGGTTGGTAAAATTGACGGTATTATACATGCCGCAGGAATATCTACCACTTTGCCACTAAAAAATATCACCCCTGAAAAGCTTGAACCTTTTTTTCAGACTAACGTTTATGCAGGAATCAATATTACCAAGTTAGTTACAAAAATGGGTAACTATAATAAAGAAGGTTTGAGTGTTGTATTCATCGCATCTGTTATGGGGATAGTTGGTGAGCTTGGAAAAACTATATACAGCCTTACTAAAGGGGCATTGGTAGCAGGTACAAGATCTTTATCATTAGAGCTTGCATCAAAGAATATAAGGGTGAATTGTATTGCTCCTGGGGTAGTGGAAAGTCCGATGAGTTCAAATGCTGTTTATGCACAGGATAAAGAGGCATTTGATAAAATAAAAAGCTACCATCCGCTGGGATTAGGAAAGCCTGAAGATATAGCGAATGCATGTGTTTATTTGCTTTCTGATGCATCCCGTTGGGTAACAGGGACAACTTTGATTGTTGACGGAGGATATACTGCACGTTAAAATATGGAAAAAGTTATAATTGTGGGCGCTGGTGGGCATGCTGCCGAAATACGGGATTATTTTTATTATTATAATAATGATGCAGGAACCACTGCTTTTGATGTAATCGGATTTATTGATGATAATCCTGAGAACCACGAACATTATAAGTATTCTGAAGCCTATCTCGGAGATATACAAAATCATGAAATAAACCCTGATGCATCCTATGTAATGGGTATTGCAAATATCAAGTTCAGGAGGGTTATTGCTGAAAAGCTTATGGGAAAAGGGGCTAAGTTTATTTCATTCATACATCCTTTGGCAACTATTTCGCCGTCTGCGATAATAGGAACAGGATGTGTTATTTCACATAATGTCTCAATAGGACCAAAAGCGGTGTTGGGTGATTTTAATATTTTGAATTCAAGATGTACTATTGGGCATGATACTACCATAGGTGAATACAATTTTATTGGGCCACAGGTAATTTTCAGCGGGTTTTCAAAAATTGGCAACGACAATATGTTTGGTGTGAATGCCGCAACCATTCCGGGTATCAGTATTGGCAACAGGAATATTGTAGCGGCGGGTATGATACTTGATAAGAATGTTGAAGATGATTCAACGATTTTCCACAGGTTTAAAGAAAAGGTAATTATTAGTAAAACTTAGCATGGTTTTTCAGAAAAGTATTTTTCTTTTTACCAGACTTGCAGTAAGTCTTGTTTTTACACTGCTTATTACAGGGGAGCATCGTATTGTATCTGATAATCCTCTGGACGAATTTGTCTTAGTTGACAAGGGGCAAACAAGCATCCCTGTAATACTTTATAAAGATGCTCCGCCAAGGACAGTTGAGGCTGCAAAGGAACTTATAAATTATATTCATAAAATATCGGGCGCCAGGCCGGAACTAATTGTTGGTGAACCTAAACGTATCCCCAGTAAGGCTGTTTGGGTGGGGTTTCAGCCCATTTTAAAATCTTTATTTAATGATTTAGATTTTAACCTTAAGCAAGAGGAAGTTTTAATAGCAGCGACTAGAAATCATTTAGTGATACTTGGCAGGGATAAATGGAATGCTGCCTGTGCCAATGTAACGATACGTAAAAATAAGTTGCAGAATTTTCAGGATGAATATGGTACAGTGAATGCAATATATACCTTTTTGCAGGATTATTTAGGTGTTAGGTGGTTTATGCCCGGAGAACTTGGAGAGGACTATATGAAATCTTCAAAAATCGCATTTAAACCGTTTGGTTATCGGTATGCTCCTCCGTTTAAAGCTCGCTCCGGACTTTTTGTTACTATGACACCGGGACGTGATGCAAAGGAAAGCGTGTCGGAAATATGGAGCCAAAGAAATCGTATATTTTACTCTTCGATGTATATAAATGGCGGACATAAATTTAGCACTTGGTGGGAAAAGTATAGTAAAAAGTATCCCGATATATTTGCTTTGACTACTAAGAGTTTGAGAAAGCCTTTATATAATGTTAAGGATGTAAAACTTTGTATTTCAAACACTTTAATTGATGAGTTGTGGCTCATGGAAGTAGCTGAAGAACTAAAAGGAAATCCATTTGAAAAAATATTCAATGTAAATGAGAACGATGGCTACACCTCTGGCTACTGTACATGTGCCAATTGCCGTAAATTGGATGTTAAGGATATGTTCGATAAAGAACCGAATCTTTCGGACAGGCATATCCATTTCGCCAACCGGCTTGCCTTGGCGTTGAAGAAAAAGTATCCCAATAAGAGTTATAAAGTAAATTATTTTGCTTATGGTCCTGACCAGCCATTACCATTGAGGGAAAAGCCTTTAGAATCTGTTGTTGTCACTGCGGTATCAAATTTTCACCTTAGGAGGAAGACCCCATTTAACCAAGGGGAGGAAAAGATAAATGAATATTTAAATTGGTCAGGTCTTGTTGATGAAATGATTTGGAGACCAAATTTGGGAAGTCCTGTTGGTTTACAATGGGGAATGCCGGATATAGCTCCGAATCAGGCGTTTGATGATTTTGATTTCGTTGCCAAGCACGGTACGATTGGGCTTTACTTTGATTCATTTCATGAGCATTGGGCCACACAGGGTCCGCAATATTATGTTACTGCACAGTTGGCATGGAATCCATTTGCCAATCGGGAAATACTTCTTAATGATTATTATCAAAGGTTTTATGGGCCAGCCGCTGTTGCAATGAGGATTTATTGGGAGTCGATAGAGAAATCCAGACAAAAGCATTTGACAGGAAAGAAGATGTCAAATTATGCAAGATTTTCCATAGGCGAGACCTATAGCGAAGAATGGTTTAAAACTTCTAATAAACTTTTAGATGATGCGATAGGTAAGATCAAGCATGGCGAAAAAGAGAAAAAATTCAGGAGAAGAATTGAATTTGTAAAAGAAGGGCTTAAGTATAGTCAGTTGATTGTAGCGATACGAAGGGAAATGATTGCATTTGAGAAAGGTGATAAGAAAGCTGGACTAAAGGTTGAAGAGCTTTGGAGTCAGGTGCTTAAATTAAAGGAAAGTACGGATCCGCTTTCGATTAATTTTATATATATAAAGCACACTGGGAAAGGGGAAAAAAAGAAAGGCCATGCAAAGATGGTGGGGCTTGAACCTTTGCAGCCTGTTGAAGGGGTGATTTTGAGAAAAATTTTAAAGGAAAAGATTGTTATAGAATAGCAGTAATGCAGATGTCTTTGTTTGGTGTTAAATATCAATTTTGCCTTTATGTTAACGAACAGGATGTTTTTAGAGGGAAAATATTGTGGTAGGAAGATGTTTATAAAACGCATTATGGATGTTCTGGGAGCTTTACTCGGGTTGATCATAATGGCATTGCCTGCAATGGCTTTATGGTTAGGAGCAGCTGTTTCCACACATTCCGGCGGTATGTTTATGCAAAAGAGAATTGGCAGGTGGGGTATCCCGTTTACTATATATAAATTTCGTACCATGGGTAAGGATTCTTACATTATAAACACTTTCTCTGCATTTCTGCGGCGCAACAAACTTGATGAACTTCCGCAGCTTTGGAATGTACTGAAAGGGGATATGAGCATTGTTGGACCCCGACCGGATATCCCGGGTTACTATGATATGCTTATAGGTGAAAATCGGAAAATTTTGGAATTAAGACCCGGTATTACCGGTCCTGCCAGCTTAAAATATTCTAATGAAGACCAAATCCTGTTACTTCAGGAAAATCCCATGGAATATAATGATACAGTTATATTTCCTGATAAGGTGAAAATTAATTTGCAATACTATAAAAAACAGAACTTTTGGCTTGATATTAAAATTATCTATATTACACTTTCCGGAGGAAAGTGTAATATAGATAATTTTTTTAAGGACTAGCAAAAATACTGACAATTACGACTGAATTTAATTTACATTTGTATCTTAATTAGCCCAATAACAATACTATGAGTTTAAGTAAAATATGGCTTTCCTCTCCACATATGGGAGGTAATGAACAGGAATATATAAAAGAAGCATTTGATACCAATTGGGTAGCGCCCTTAGGGCCAAATGTTACTGGGTTTGAAAGCGATCTTGAAAACTATTTAGGAGAAGATGTCTCTGTAGGGGCATTAAGTTCGGGAACAGCAGCGATTCATTTGGGATTGATTCTTTTAGGGATAAAGCCGGGTGATGAGGTCATTTGCCAAAGTATGACTTTTTCCGCATCGGCAAATCCGATTTTATATCTTGGCGCGTTGCCGGTTTTTGTTGACAGCGAGTCTGATACTTGGAATATGGATCCAATTGCGCTTGAAGAAGCAATTAAGGATAGGATAAGTAAAGGGAAAACTCCTAAAGCTATTATTGCGGTACATTTGTATGGGATGCCTTATAAGGCCGATGTTATCAAAAATGTTGCTGATAAATACAGTATACCGGTTCTCGAAGATAGTGCTGAAGCATTAGGAAGCACTTACAAAGGCCAAAAATGCGGAACTTTTGGAGACATCGGTATCTTATCATTTAACGGGAATAAGATTATAACTACCTCCGGTGGTGGGGCAATCGTGTCGAAAAGTAAAGAAATAAAGGATAAGGCAGTTTTTTTATCGACTCAGGCAAGAGATAATGCGCCGCACTACCAGCATAGTGAAGTGGGCTATAATTACCGTATGAGTAATATATGTGCTGGTATTGGCCGGGGGCAGATGGAGATACTTGATAAGCATATTGGGCTTCGCCGTGACATGAATGCATTTTATAAAGAACTTTTTAAAAACACACCTTTTGTTACCGTATTAAGTGAACCGGATAGTGATTATTTTTCTAACCATTGGCTTACAGCGATTGTAATTAACGAAAATATAGAAGGATTAGACCGTGAAGGCCTAAGGAATGAGCTTGATAAGCATAATATAGAGTCACGTCCGTTGTGGAAACCAATGCATTTACAGCCAGTTTTTGAAAAATATCCATTTTACGGAAGCAACATTTCGCAAAAATTATTTGAAAATGGCCTTTGCCTTCCTTCAGGGTCAAATCTTGATGCAGAAAGCAAAGAAAGAATTAGTAAGGTAATTATAAATTATTTTATAGATAATTAATCTGTTGATCGAATTGAAGAGAAAAACTGTTACTTTAGTTTTTTCGGGATGTATAATTATTGATGCAAATTAATTCAATGGGTAAAAAACATAAAAATAATTTAACAAACGCAATGAGTCATGCATTGAATAATACTAAATTGTGGCACACGGTTAACAATCTTGGTTACCTTCCGCGATGGATTATCCTTTTGATTGATATTGTTGTTGTCTCAATTACAGGGCTTTTAACCTATGCGGTAATATTCAGAACAGGTATCCTGTATATTAAACCCAATTTGTATGTGATAAGTATTCCTGTGTATTTATTCATAAGCCTTTTAACATTCCGGGTTTTTAGGACTTATTCAGGAATTATTAGGCATTCATCTTATATTGATGCGGTTAAGATTTTCTTTTCTCAATTTACGGCCGCTTTTCTGTTGCTTGCTTTTAATAGTATCTATATGTCAATTACCGGGGATCTGGTATATCTTAATATGGGTATTTTTATCAATGCTGTTTTTTCATTTACCAGCCTTTTTCTTTACAGGGTACTGGTGAAACAGTTTTTTGAAAACTATCTTAATACATCAAGGAGCCAAAAGTTAGTTAATGCTATTATTTATGGTACAGATGCAAATGCAATCGCTGTAGCCAATGCCTTGAAATCTGAAATTCCAAGTCGTTTTAAACTTGTTGGCTTTATTGATAAATATGGTCAGAATCGTTCTAAAATGATTTTGGGCTTGCCTATTTTGCAACATAAGAAAAAGATATCTGTGCTGATGCGTATTTTTAAGGCAGAGGCACTTATTATTGCTGATAAAAGTCTTACTAAAAATGAAAGTCTGGCTATTGTAGATGAATGTATTGAATTCAATATTAAAGTTTATACAGTACCATTAGTAGCGGATTGGGAAGATCAGAAAGAAATTTCCAAAAAAGTAAAGAGCTTCCAAATTCAGGATCTTCTTGAGAGAAAACCTATTGTGCTGGATAATAATTCAATATTGTCTCAGCTTAAAGGTAAGACGGTGTTAATAACCGGTGCTGCCGGTTCGATTGGTAGCGAAATTGTAAGGCAGGTTATCCAGTTCAACCCCAAGACTCTCATTATGCTGGACCAGGCAGAGACGCCTTTGCATAATTTGAGTCTCGAGATTGGAAAAGTTTCTACAAGCGCTATGGTCTGTGCAATAATTGCTGATGTAAGAAATAGGGCCGAAATGAATCAAATTTTTAGAAAATACAGGCCGGATGTTGTGTACCATGCAGCCGCATACAAACATGTGCCACTTATGGAAGAAAATCCATCTCAGGCAATTTTTGTAAATGTTATGGGAACAAAGAACTTAGCGGATCTTGCGTGTGAATATACTGTTGATAGCTTTGTAATGGTCTCTACGGATAAGGCTGTAAACCCAAGTAATGTAATGGGGGCGAGTAAGCGAATAGCTGAAAAATATGTTCAGGCTTTGCATAATAAACTTATTATAGATCAAAGTTCCCGTACTAAATTTATAACTACCAGGTTCGGTAATGTTTTGGGCTCTAATGGTTCAGTAGTGCCTTTGTTTACAAAACAAATTGAGAGTGGTGGCCCAATTACGCTTACCCATCCTGATATTATTAGGTATTTTATGACAATACCGGAGGCTTGTCAGCTTGTGTTGGAAGCAGGTGCAATGGGTAAAGGTGGCGAAATTTATATTTTTGATATGGGCAAGCCGGTAAAAATAATTGACCTCGCTAAAAAGATGATTAAGCTTGCAGGTTTTATTCCTGAAAAGGATATTGAAATAAAGATTGTAGGATTACGTCCTGGCGAGAAGCTATATGAAGAGTTGCTTAATAATACATCGAAGACATTACCTACTCACCATGAGAAAATAATGATTGCCCAAGAGCAATTTGATAATTATGATGAGTTGGAAAATTTGGTTACAGCACTCATCAGTTGTGCAGCTAGCTATGCAGATGAAGATGTAGTTGTGAGGATGAAAGAGATAATTCCCGAATACATAAGTATGAATTCAAGCTTTGAGTCCCTGGACCGGACGAGTAGTAAAATTATTTCAGATTAATATCATTCCTGATCAGTAATAAAAAGTATATTTGCGCTAATTTACGCTGCGTGATTGTGTTTAAAATAAATCTTTCTAAATGATAAATAGAATAGCTATACTATTAATATCTGCAACCTGTCTAGTTTCATGTGTTTCAAGCAAAAAAATTGTATATCTTAACAAGGGTTCTGGCACTGAAGATTCTGAAGCTAAATATGAAAGTAAACTTCAGCCTGACGACAATATCTTTATAACGGTTACTTCTTCGCAGCCAGAATTAGCTGCTCAATTTAATTTGGTTTATGTATCAATGATGACCACTAAGTCAAATATTATAAATAATGACGCACTTTCAAGTTATCTTATAGACCAAAATGGCGAAATAAATTTCCCTGTTTTCGGAAAAATAAAATTATCTGGGCTTACACGTATCGAAGCTGAAGAGAAAATAACAAACTTGTTAAAAGATGAACTTAAAGATCCGAGTGTTAGCATTCGGATGGTAAATTTTAAAGTTACTATTAGTGGAGAAGTTGCGAGGCCGGGTGTTGTTACCATACCTGGTGAAAGATTGACTATTTTTGAAGCCTTGGGCTTAGCTGGAGATCTTACAATATATGGAAAACGAGATAATGTAATGGTTATCAGAGAGGAAGATGGGGTGAAAAAAATAAGCTACGTAGATCTTACAGATTCAAATTTAATCAATAGCGAATTTTACTATTTGCGTCGTAATGATTTCTTATACGTTGAGCCTAATAAGACTCGCGTAAATTCATCTGCAATCGGTCCAAATCTAACAGTTGGATTATCAGCACTTTCACTTTTGGTTACAATAATTGCTTTAAGTACAAGATAAATATGCAAATGCAACAAGAAAAAAATAGTACTCCAGGTGGTGGTACCGATTTAATCGTAAAAGATATTCTTTTTCATTATTTGTATAAGTGGCCTTGGTTTTTGTTAGGAATCACAATCTGCCTTGTGTCGGCTTATTTTTACCTTCGTTATGCAATACCTCAGTATAACTCTTCCGCTATTATCTTGGTAAGAGATGATAAAAAAGGAGGTGTTGTGTCTGAACTCGCGGGTTTGAGTGAACTTGATATGATGGGAAAGGTAAAAAATAACGTAGATAACGAAATTGAGATACTCAAATCAAGAACTATTGTTGAATATGCCGTGAGGGATCTTGGCCTGAATGTTGTTTATAGAAGTGAAGGTAGAGTTAAGCATACAGACCTTTACAAGAATTCACCCATAAAGGTGATATTCAATACTGATGATATCAATTCTTCTTTAAGATTCAAGTTAAATTCTGTTAAGAATAATAAATTTACCCTTACAGATGAAATCAATAATACATCCAATGTTTTCGAGTTTGGACATGTTTTTAAATATAGAGGCATTGATTTGACAATAGTTAAACAACAGCAAGCCTCAACTGATAATGATATTGATGTAGCGATTACAATTTACCCAATATTGTCTGTAGCCGAGAGCTATAGAAAAAGACTGAAAGTTGAAGTTGTTGGCGATAATACCAGTGTTGTAAGGCTTAGTATCGTTGATCCTGTAAAAATTAAGGCTGAGGAATTTCTCAATTCGGTGATTCAGAATTATAATGACGATGCAATAAATGATAAAAATAAAGTATATAAAAGGACTTCGGAATTTATAAAGGACAGGCTCAGCAGAATTGCTGAAGAGTTGGGAGATGTTGAGAAGAAAGGTGAAAATTATAAGAAAGATAATGCAATTACTGATATTACATCCGAAGCGGATATTTTTCTTACCAATGCATCCGATTTTAAAAAAGCCCTTACTGAAATTGAAACTCAGTTAAAGGTTGTTGCCTCTTTAAAGGAGGCGGTTGTTATTACTCCTAATACCGATCTGATTCCTGCAAATATACTTACTACATTCTCAGACGACGCAAATTCTGCGCCAACTTTGATAACTGAATATAATGCTTTGGCTCTTAAAAGAGAGGATTTGTTTTCTGGAGCTGGGCCTAAGAGTACAATTATCAGAAATATCGATTCTCAACTAGCCGCCTTAAAGGCAAATATTATTTCGAGTTTAGATAGGTTAAAGAGTACACTTCAAATAAAGAGGAATGATCTTTCTAAACAACAGGTCGCTTTAAGGGGAGATATTTCGCAAATACCTAGACAAGAACGTGAATTTAAATCCATAATACGCCAGCAAACTATAAAGGAGTCGCTATATCTTTATCTATTGCAAAAGAGGGAAGAAACTGCTATTTCTTTGACTACAACTGAACCTAATGCCAAAATTATTGACCCTGCTCTTACAAGCGATTTTCCAATATCTCCAAATTCAAAAATAATTTATCTCTCATCATTTATTTTGGGTATATTTTTGCCTTTCGGGATTATTTATTTGAGGGATCTTCTTGATACCAAAATTCATGGACACGCTGATATCCAAAAACTATCTGTACCATTCTTGGGTAGTGTGCCGCGTTCAGAAGTTAATAATCAGATTGTTACCTTAAATAGTAGGTCCAGCACTGCAGAATCCTTAAGAATAATAAGGACAAATCTGGAGTTTGTATTTGGTAATATTCAAAATGATTTAAGGGCTAAAACTGTTTTCGTTACATCAACTATACCAAAAGAAGGTAAGACTTTTATTTCTGTCAATCTTGCATCTACTATTGCCTTAGGGGGTAAAAAGGTACTTCTAATAGGTTTAGATATTCGAAATCCAAAATTAGATGAATATTTGACAGTTTCATCAAGAGGGGTTACTAACTATCTTTCTAATAACACAGAGCCGGTTTCTTCTTTTATTAATAAAGTTGACGGCTTTGAGAGCCTTTATATTCTGCCGCCGGGTATAATACCTCCGAATCCTGCTGAAATGCTAATGGGGCAAAAAGTAAAGGAAATGTTTGATGAACTGAAACAGGAATTTGATTATATTGTTGTAGATACAGCTCCGGTAAGCCTTGTTACGGACACTATTGCGATAGCTCAATACGCGGATGCATTTGTATATGTAGTTCGTGATGGCCATCTTGACAAGCGAATGCTTGAAATACCAGAATCCCTTTACAAGGAAAATAAACTTCCTAATATGGCCATTATTCTTAACGATACTCACCAAAAAAGCGGTTATGGTTATGGTTACGGTTATGGCTATGGTTACGGCTATGGTTACGGCTATGGTTACGGTTACGGAGTTGAGAGGTCAAAACCGCGTACATTCCTGGATAAGCTTTTAAGAAGAAATAAATAAGTTAGGCGAAAAAAAATTCCCTTTTATAAAGTAAAAAGGGAATTTTTTTTTAAAGCTTTGATTAAAAGGTCAGGCTGTTTCAGAAGTATTGGACTTTTGAATGCCTCTATATGTCTTTCATGATGAGTGTCTGAGCCTGTAAAGTCAATCATATTATTTTCAAGAAGTTTTTTGGCAGCCTCGAACACCGGCTTTCCATAATAACCTGTAACAGATAGTAAATTGAGTTGGAACAGGCAGCCGGCCTTTTTTAATTTTTTATATTCATCAAAATTTAAATGATAAAAATTATAACGCTCCGGATGCGCGAGGATTGGTTTATATCCTGCAAGCTGCAACTCAAATATGATGTCGTATAGCTGCATAGGAGGGCTTATATATGACATTTCTATGAGTACATAGCTATTCTTTAGCGTTAGTAATTGCTCTTGTTTTAGTAATCTGAAAAAAGCCTCGTCAATCATGTATTCCGCAGCAGCCTTGATTTGATTTTGGATATTATTCAGCCTCAGCAGTTTTTGTGTTTCTGCTTCTTTTTCTTTTATGTTTTGATAAGTATTATTCCAAACACCGCTGATCACATGTGGTGTCGTAATGAAAGTTGAAAATCCGTAACTTTTTAATTTGTTTATAAGCAGTATAGTGTTCTCAGGATCTGTAGCACCGTCATCAATCCCGGGTAAGAGATGGGAATGAATATCTACATATCCGTCTGGAATAATATCTGCAAGCCGAATTTTAGGTTTGTTAAAAAATAGCAAAATGATCTTTTTAAACAGGGGTTATGGTGCAAAAATAACGTAAAAATTACTTCTGTTTTCGAAAAAACATTTAGGATTTCATAATTTTCTATTTTTTAAATTTAGTATAAATTAGCCTTAATAAAACTACTGCATTGACCGCAATTAAAGGTAACATCATTACAAAATGAGGCTTGTTAATCAAAAAAACGAGATAAATCAAGCAGCAGAAAAGGCAGGTGCTGGATGTAATCATTATTGCCTTTCTTTTCCCTGAATATATAAAAACCAGTAGTAGCAGAAAAAGAGGATTGAATAGTAATACATTATAATTCTGCTGTAATTCTGTGTGCAGGGAATATAATCCCATGAAGCAGAACATTATACCTAAAAGCCCTGTAATGGCCAGCCAGGTACGCAATACAATTTTATTGCGTGTTCCAATCATCAAAATAAGACATGCTGCGGCATAGGTGTAAAAATTATTCCAGGCTGATTTCCTGTTTTCAGCAGTACTCTTGTAAACAGTTACTACTGGCTTGGCTATTTTTCCGTTCTGCGTTGAAACTGTAGATATCCCATCCATAAGGTGATCTGGAAGAAAAAGGCGTTGAAGTTTCTCATCTGTCTTATATCCGAACAACAGATTGATCCCAAGGCTCTCATAAAAGTTATTTTGAAGGCGCTCTATGATAATACTGCGCTTAGTTTTTCCCTTGTCAACATTTTCCATAGGTATTTTTACCGAAGCATATTGCTCAATCAGGTCGGCTACCCTGGTAGTGCAGTTTCTGTCAATGAATTTGTAGGTATACAGTCTTTCTTCCGAACCTAATATCCGTTCCAATTCATTTAAGATATTTTCTTTTTGCCTAAGTGTAAGGTTAAGTTCCTGCTCAAAAACATCACGATTAAAATATTGATAGGTATAAATGAAATCTTCGTAAGAGCTTGTGGAAAGTTTATATTGCAGGTCGCCTTTAACGAACTTAAGATAAAAATTAGGTGTATCAAAATCAAAAGTGCCAAAGTTGTAAACGATGTCTCTGCCGGAAGCAGGATCGTTGACACGCAACGCCGTATGCCCAAATACCGAATACAATTCATCGCCGGGACCACAGGTGAGCAACGTTACTTTGCTATCCTGTGAAAGGGTGATTTTGGCAACGGATGTGTTTGATAATGAGAGGTATATGATTATGAAAAGCAGTAAGACTTTCAGGCGCATGACGTTGTTTTTTATCGCCTAAAGATACCTAAATCTACTTTAAGTGAAAAGATATTCGAATATAATGCCGCACTTTGGTCGCCAATATCGGTAAGTGCATAGTCAACCTCAATGCCGCGGTACTTGAAGCCAAGGCCAATATTGGGCTGGAAGCTCAGGGATTGAGAGTTGTCCAGTGCTTTTACGTTCTGAAAGTTGCCTACACCGGCCCTTAGGTAAACAAGGTCAATATAGCCGAACTCAAAGCCAAGAGCGGGGTCTATGCTTACTATATCGCTGGCAACAATGTCATTGGTTTGTGCAAACTGCATGTTGAGCTGGGTTGCTACCAAAAGTGTATAGTCATTATGGAAGAAGAATTTCTTGGCCGCCCCGAATTGGGCTTTTGGTAGGGTAATTTCAGTTGTTTCAGGCAGTTCCTGGTTTTCGCCGGGTACAGCATTGCTTATTTCTTCATAGGCTTCCTCGTCTATCGCCCAGGTGTTATAGGTAGTGGTTATGTCGCGAAGCATAAGCCCGAACATCCAGTCGTTTTTGTTTACATATTGGATGCCTATATCAAACCCAAAGCCCCACGAATTGGCAAATTTGCCAATAGTCCTCCGTATTACCTTGGCATTGATGCCATAATTGAAACCATCTAACGGCAATGCGCGGGCGTACGATAGGGTAAAGCCATAATCTGCAGCAGAGAACAGGCTGATACGGTTATAATCGATGTTTCCTTCGCTGTCAATAAGCTGTGTTGTATTTAGGATGTCATCTACCCCAAAACGGATTACCGACACCCCAAAGGCGCTGCGGTCATCTATTGGCATGGCAAAGGCAGCGTAGTCATACTGGGCAATATTGGCAAAATAGCTGGCGTGCATCAGGGCAAGCTGCTTGTCTTTTACTTTTATTAAGCCAGCCGGGTTCCAATAGCCGGAGTTTACATCGCCGGTCTGGCCAACAACAGCGTTGCTCATTCCCAATGCGGCAGCATCCACACCGATGCTCATGAACTCATTCGAGTACTTTCTGACGGTCTGGCTGTAAGCGTAAACGGTGGAAAAAAGGATTAAGATGAGGGAAATCTTTCTCAAAGCTGTTATTTTGTGCAAATATGACATAAAATTCTCAATTACTAAACTCTATTTCTACCAACTTATTGTGTTAACTTTGCGCTTATAAAAATTATGGCTATGGCTTTTAAGAAACATATTCCTAATATCATAACACTTTGTAATCTTGCCGCGGGCCTTGTTGCCCTCGTTTATGCTTTTGATACCCATTATCAAATGGCTTTCGTATGGGTATGCATCGGGATATTCTTCGATTTTTGGGACGGTTTTTTCGCGCGGATACTTAAAGCCCAAAGCCCTATAGGGCTTCAGCTCGATTCGTTGGCCGATATGGTTACCAGCGGTGTCGTGCCGGGGCTTATCATGTTCCAGATGCTTGTTGGAATTGAGGATATGAGGGAGGAATATAACCTTGCTGCCGATAATTTTTACCTGGGCCTGCTGCCTTATGTTGGGTTTATCATAACCCTTGCATCCTGTTACAGGCTTGCAAAATTCAATGTTGATGCCCGCCAGACGGATTCTTTTATAGGGTTGCCCACACCTGCCAACGCCCTGTTCATCCTGAGCCTGCCCATGATACTGGCGCATTCTGATACTGACAGCTGGCTTTTCGCCTTTCTTAGCAATCCGTATGTACTCATCGGAATCAGCCTGCTCAGTGCATTCATGCTGAATGCCGAAATACCGCTATTTTCCCTTAAAGTAAAGTACTTTAACTGGGAAACCAATAAGATACAGATCGTATTCCTTGTAATATCGGTGCTGTTGCTGTTCTTCCTGCAATACCTGGCAATACCGGTAATCATCCTGTTCTATGTGGCGCTGTCTGCCATTACCAATAAGCTTTCCGCCAAAACCGCTGCATAGCCAATGAAACGCGTGCCGCCCAAAACAGCCGTAAGGCGGGCGAAACCGAAAACCAGGGAAACCGCTAAGCTATCCCAGGGTAAGCTACTCAGGTATCCCTTCCTGTTATTGCTTTTGGCCTTTGTCGCTGTGGCTGTATACCAATACCGCCATGGTATCCTGTATTGGCTTGGTTTTAAAGTGAATAGCCGTATTGAATCCCTGACCAAAGAGGAAAGGAAAATCGAAAACCTGCGCATTTATGAGATATTGGGCCGCCACAAAGACAAGGTGTTTGGGTTGGATGTGTCTCATTACCAGGGTCGTATCGTTTGGGACAGCCTGAAGAAAGACAATGCCGAATTCCCCATGCAATTTGTGTTTATCCGCGCAACGGCAGGTAAGGATGGCGTAGATACCGAGTTTACCCGTAACTGGAAAGGGGCTGCCCGTGCTGGGCTCGTCCGTGGGGCATACCATTATTACCGGCCCGACGAGAACTCCCTCAAGCAGGCCGAAAGCTTCATAAAGCGCGTAAAGCTTGGCAAAGGCGACCTCCCACCTGTGCTGGACATCGAGAAAATTCCCGCCGGGCAAAGTATGGACAGTCTCAAAAGCGGCCTGAAAAAGTGGCTTGGCAAGGTAGAGGGCCACTATGGCATGAAGCCCATCCTTTATAGCGGCGAGCGCTTTTATGCCGACTTTTTAAAGGACGAATTTCAGGACTATACCCTCTGGATTGCCAACTATAGCTTTTTCGCTGATGAGATCAAAAAAGAGTGGCTTTTCTGGCAGTTTACCGACAAGGGATCGGTCGGGGGGATAGAGGGGGATGTTGATGTGAATATTTTTAATGGTAACAGGGAGATTTGGGAGACGTACCTGCAGAATTTAGGGAAGTAACAGGGCGGTTTTTGCATGTGCCCATGATGATTTTTGATGGTCCCCATGATGATATTTTGATTGCATCTATTTTGTAAGAAAAATTTTATTTTTTTTTACACTGAAAATGTGCAGCGCAAAAATGAAACATTTTCAATTCATCTCATTATTGCTATACGACGAAAAAAAATCCTGCAATGAAATCAACCCGGCTCAACCTCTGTAAAATATTCCTGCCCGCTGCTGCGTTAAACCATAAACCGGTAAATTCAACAACCATGAAATCAATTCTTTTATCCTGCCTGGTGCTGGTCATTATGGCCTGCTCATCTTCCAAAAGCAATCCTTCAGCCCGAAATGCCGACGCCACCGTAGCCGATGATTACGGCTACAGCGAAACCAATCCTATAAAAGTAGGTGGTGTCAACAGCGGCCCGGCCAATGAGCGCCGCTACCTCGAACGCCTGACCGGCCCCAATGGCGAACCCATAGCTTATGTGCGCCTTGGGAGCTGCTGCCCGTTTGAGACAAAAAACAGCGCATGGGGCGGGATGCTCGACCGCTATGAGATTGTGATCGATGGCGACCCCGAAAAGAAGATACTTTACCTTAACATGTATGATTCCGACAAGCTCTATGCGCCGAAGGGATTTAAGCTGGATGGGAAATAAGCTGTCGGCGCTATTAAAGATTATCCACGCCGATACCTATATTTGCATGAAGGAATTGCCGGAAATTTGTACCCGGCAATGCATAACATAAGTTATGGGCATGGAGCAATTTAAGATTAGTGAAGCAGGAATATCAGAATTAAAAAAAAGCATGATGGCTAAGGCTTTACCATTTGCAGTAATGGCGGTGCTTGGTGGCGGGCTAATGGCTTACTTTAATCGCAGTGAGGGACAGGGAAGCCTGCCCGCATTGCTGCTTGTGATTCCGCTATTCGGCGTACTGATTGTCATTGGGCTTTCAAGGGCGCTTAATATGCAGAAGACGATATTGGAAAGCTATCGCTTTAGCATCGATGAGCATTATGTGCGAAGGAAACAGAACAATACTCCTGATATAAACATTCCTTTGGGAGAGATATCCGCAATCGTAAAACATCCTAATGGAAATATTATCATTAAAGGCCGTTCGGCAAATGACATAATAGGAATATTCGCGCAGACTGAAGATTACGGCAGACTCGAAAGCCGCCTTTCCGAAGTAATGCCCATAGTACAAAAAACTCATGTTCCGTTCTTTCAAAGGTTTCAAATACTCCTTCTCATTCCAGTAATGCTATTGATGGCAGGTATTTTCATCGCCGAAAATATAATCGTCGTGGGCACTTGCGGCATAGTCTTGCTGGGGGTTCTTGGCTGGTCGTTTTTTATAATCAAAAAGGACAGGAATCTGGATGAAAAGACAAGGAAAGCCTCACGCTGGATCGTCTTAGTGATGGCTTCCATCGTTGGCATTATGTATCTTAAACTCACAGGGAAATCATAGGGCAGTAGTAACAAAAAAGGGGCTGTCTCAAAAGGATAGCCCCTTTTTCATTTTAATTAAGTTTACTTTTCTTTGCATGCTGATTTTGACATTTTAAAGTCTCCTTTTTAGCCCATAAAAGGTTATACGTT
>NZ_JAPCHV010000012.1 GCF_026107645.2 Flavobacterium sp. MFBS3-15
GACAACAGCTCGTTTAAAGGCTTCACTGTACCTAATACTCGGGGATAAACCTGTCCCCTTAGAATCCTGCTTTTTCATAATATTGACATTTATTAGTCAACTTTTTTCAGGACGAGACATGTAAATAAAAAAGCCCCTAATCCGGGGCTTTCATCATTGTGTATTGGGTTTAGAATTCCATCTGGCGCAAAGCCGCGATCTTGGCCGCCCTTTGCTTCCTGCGGAAATAGGTCATGTTCGGGTTGCCGAAGTATTTCGATATGGTAAGCCTCGCCATCAGGTAGCTTACGGTGCTTTCTGCCCCCTGGTTCAGGTTTACGTTCTGCTCCTCCATACCATCGAAACATCCTCCGGTACATGGGTTGTAAACTACCTGGTGCAGGCGGTTGTTGCCAAGGAACCAGTTGAATGCCATCTCCATCTTATTGAGGTAATCCTCATCCTTAAATATGTCGTGGAACTTACGCAAAGCCAGTATGGTATAAGCCACATCAATAGGCTGCTCGCCATAGTTGCCACGGCTTTTGCCCCTTACCAGCCAGCTCCTGTTGGATATTACCTGGATAGAGCTTTCATCGAATGTCTGCGACAGCAAAAAATCGAACGACTCCTTAGCTATCTCTTTATAGGTCTCGTTGCCGGTTATGGTATAACACAGCAATAAGGCCTCAGGCAACACGCTGTTGGCATAGGTAAGGTACCCCTCAAACCATTGCCAATCTTCATCAGACTCGTGGCGGTACATCTGTACCAGGCGGTCTGCAAACAGCTTGATGTATATCATCGTGTCGGCATCTATTACACCGCGGTTATAGTAATACAGCCCCTTTATGGTAAATGCCATTGCCCTTGTAGAATATACATTGCGGGTTAGCGGCAACGACCTTTGGAACATGGCCTCTGCCTTTTTGCCAAAACCTTCAGGCAGTATTTTACCCAACGATACCACATAGCCCAAAGCCCACATGGCACGTCCCGAACTGTCTTCAAGGTTTTCATTCTTGTTCTGGTCGGTAAAGTTCCTGTTATAGTCTACATAGTTAAGGAACCTGCCGTCGTTGCTTTGGCAGAAATCAATAAAATTAAGGTAAGTGCTGATGTAAGGCAGAACCGATTGGTCCCTGTACGATTTGTAGTGCTGGCACATGGCTATAAGCGCACGGGCATTGTCATCAATGGTGTATCCTGAATGGATGTCGGGCCTGTTGAGCCTGCTGAATTGCAGCATCCCGAAATCGGTTGTCATGTTCTTAATATGCTGCAGGTTGACATCAGGGTTCCTGTATTGCAGCCTGATGCTGCCGTTGGCTGTCTTTTCGAGCAATTTAGCATGCCCCACAGCAGAATTTTCCCAGGCGGTGTGGATAATTTTGTGCAGGCCGTTCAGCACCATTGTTGTCCTGCGCTCCACATCGAACAATAATGTATTGATTGCATCTGCCAGCTGTTCGGAGTTGCCAAAGTCGAATGTCATTCCGGTATCGCCGGCCAAAACTTCCTTAGCATGCGGAATTGGGGTCGAAATGATCGGGCAGCCGCAGCTAAGCGCATACGCAAAAGTGCCGCTTACTGCCTGGTTCGGGTCTTTGGACGAGAATACATAGATATCGGTCAGCTGGAGGTATTCCAGCAGTTCCTGTAGGTCTACATACTTGTTGATGAATTGCACATTATCCTGAATACCTAACTCGTTGATCTTCGCTATGAGCGACTCACGATAGGCCTCGCCTTCATTAAGGGCTACGGTAGGGTGTGTTTTGCCTATGATAAGGAAAAGCGTATCCGGTGTCTTATCTATCACTTTCGGAAGGGCGTCCAGCGTAGTTTCGATGCTCTTGCCGGAACTCAACAGGCCAAAAGTAGACAGCACGGTCCTGCCTTCAAAACCATACTTGCGCTTCAGCTCGTTTTTATCAGTGTGCGCAACAAGGTGGGTACCATGCGGGATCACCGCTATCTTATCACGGTCTATTATATAGTCGCGCACCAGTATATCGGCGGCGTTATTAGTCATTACTATAAGCGAATCAACCCTGTTCAGGATGTGCTGCACATTGGATTTAAACTCCTCATTCGGGTTAGGCAGCACGGTATGGAAAACCACGGTCAGCGGCTTCTCTACGGCATCAACAAAATTGTTGAAGTCCTTTACCGTTTCATGGAAAAGCCCGAATTCATGCTGGATGAGTACAACTTTAAGGTTCTCATCGGCATTGATAGATTTTGCCAAAGTCTCATATGATGAGGGCTCTGAAGTATTCAGCGTATATTTTACGCTTGGGTCGTCATACGAATGCTGTTCTTTATTGGTTTCTAGCGCGCATACCTTAATGGAAAACGAATCCACATAATGGTCATTCAGCGCCTTAATAAGGTCCTGCGAATAGGTTGCTATGCCGCATTGCCTTGGGGGGAAGGTAGTGAGTACCAAAATTTCCGGAAGGTTTTCCGGGTTTTGGCCCATAATATTATGGGCTGCAAGCTGCTCGATAAGGGTGTTATAGGGCTGGAATTTCTTTCCTGCTGATTTCCTGGTTTTCATAGCGCATTTATGTGGTATTGTTACTAGTAGTTTTTTTTGTTTTGTTGGCTTAATTTTAGAAAGCCGGCTATAAAGTGTGATCATAACCGGCTTATTGTATCCTTTCGGATATATATAAGAGTGGATTATATTAGGCGTGGGCTTTGTTTACCCATTCATTTGCCCTGTCTTTTGCAGAGTTCACGGCATCCTTAACATCCGATGCGGCATCCCTGTATTCTTTTTTTGCCTTGCGCTGTAGCTCATTCAGCTTTCCGCTGAAGTTTTCACGTGCCTCTTCTACCTGTGCGGCATATTTTCTCTGCGACCTCCTGCGGGCTATCAGCACCGCTGCTCCTGCGAGGACTGCTGCTCCTACAGCAATTCCTACTATCATTTTTTTGTTCCTCATTACTTATGGTTATTATATCGATTAATACTTCGACTAAATTATGACATCATCACCCAAAAGCCAATTTGCTTAGTAAATATTTAACTCAATTAACAATGGTTTGGGAATTTTTAATTTTTATTAACGATTGTAGGAAAATCTTTGAATATTTTGTAATTCAAATCGCTTTATTGCCACCGGCAATTAACTTTATTTAAAATTTCAGTAAAAACAGGGGTCGTTTTACGTATTTAATAAATAATCCCATTTTGACCCCTAAAAAAATAGGGGGTGTTTAAAATTGAAAACTATTTTTTGTACATTTGCGCAGGTTTTAGTCAAACATTAACATTAAAAATCACAGTTTCATGTCAACATTTCGTTCCAATGCGCTACTGCAGACCGCAAACAGGAAGCCGGTAAAAGTAGATGAACTCGACAGAAAGTCGGTTATTTTCGGAAGCAACGTCTTCAATGATAAGGCAATGCGCCAGTTTTTAACACCGGAAGCCTACAAAGCAGTCCGGAGCGCAGTGCAGCACGGAACCAAGATAGACCGTAAACTTGCCGATTATATCGCCATGGGAATGAAAGAATGGGCCCTTGGCAAAGGCGTTACCCATTATACCCACTGGTTCCAGCCCCTTACAGGCACGACTGCCGAAAAGCACGATGCCTTTTTTGAAACATCATACGACGGAAGCGACCCGGTAGAAAAATTCGGCGGAAGCCAACTGGTGCAGCAGGAGCCCGATGCATCGAGCTTCCCTAACGGTGGAATCAGGAATACATTCGAAGCAAGGGGCTATACCGCATGGGACCCTACTTCGCCTGCCTTCATTTACGGGACGACACTATGCATCCCAACGGTATTCGTATCGTATACCGGTGAGGCCCTTGACTACAAAGCCCCGCTTTTAAGGGCGCTTTCTGCGGTAGATGACGCTGCCACCGAGGTTTGCAAATACTTTGATAAGAACGTTAAGAAAGTTACCGCTACCCTTGGATGGGAGCAGGAATATTTCCTTGTAGATTCGGCACTGGCCGCATCAAGGCCGGACATCACCCTTACAGGTCGTACGCTTCTTGGGCACGCTTCTGCAAAAGGCCAGCAATTGGAAGACCATTATTTCGGGTCAATCCCAACACGTGTGCTCAACTATATGCGTGACCTTGAAAATGAGTGCATGCTGCTGGGCATACCGGTAAAAACACGCCACAACGAGGTTGCCCCTAACCAGTTTGAGCTTGCCCCAATATTCGAGGAAACCAACCTGGCTGTAGACCACAACTCTCTGCTGATGGATGTGATGTCCAAAGTTGCCGAACGCCACGACTTCAAGGTGCTTTTCCACGAGAAGCCATTCAAGGGCGTAAACGGTTCCGGTAAGCACAACAACTGGTCCATGGCTACAGATACGGGCGTGAACCTTCTTGGACCGGGCAAAACGCCAATGAGCAACCTGCAGTTCCTTACCTTCTTCATCAACACCATCAAAGCGGTGTATACTAACGAAGAGTTGATGAGGGCATCGATCGCGACAGCTACAAATGACCACAGGCTTGGTGCCAACGAAGCGCCGCCGGCCATCATATCGGTATTCATCGGCGACCAGCTTACCAAAGTGCTTGCCGAGCTTGAAGGCGTATCTTCAGGCAAGCTTTCGCCCGAAGAGAAAACCGACCTAAAACTGAACGTTGTAGGTAAGATACCTGATGTATTGCTGGACAATACCGACAGGAACAGGACATCGCCGTTTGCCTTTACAGGAAACAAATTTGAGTTCAGGGCGGTAGGCTCAAGCGCCAACTGTGCCAATGCCATGACCATTGTGAATACCATTGTTGCCAAGCAGCTGAAAGACTTCAAAAAAGAAGTTGACGCGCTTATTGACGGCAAAGGCATGAAGAAGGACGACGCGATCTTCAATGTGCTAAGGGAGTACATCAAGGAAACCAAAGCCATCCTTTTTGAAGGCGACGGATACAGCGAAGCATGGGAACAGGAAGCGGCAAAACGCGGCCTGAGCAACTTCAAGACTACACCGTCTGCACTTAAGGCTAAGGTATCTGAGCAGTCGCTTGCGCTGTTTGAGGAAATGGGCGTAATGAACCATGTAGAGGCCGAGGCACGCTACGAAATAGAACTTGAGGAGTACACCAAGAAAATACAGATCGAAGGCAGGGTACTGGGCGACATTGCACGCAACCACGTAATCCCTACTGCCATCCGCTACCAAAATGTGCTTATAGAGAATGTTAAAGGCCTTAAAGAGATCTTTGGCAAGGACTTCGAAAACATTGGCAAGGAGCAGATTGGGCTTATAAGGGAAATATCAGGCCACATTGCAGGCATCAACGCTAATGTTGAAGAAATGATTGAAGCCCGCAAAAAAGCAAACAACCTGGGCAGCGCAGAGGAAATGGCACATGCCTACTGCGACGAGGTGAAGCCGTACTTTGATGTGATCAGGGAGCACTGCGACAAGCTGGAGCTTCTTGTGGACGACGAGATATGGCCGCTTACAAAATACAGGGAACTACTTTTTACAAAGTAATATTCGATAATTTGAGTTTGAAGCCCCCGTTGGAAAACGGGGGCTTTTTTTTGTAATAAAAATCGCATCTGTTAAATTATACGTCTTAAAGAAAGAAATAAAAAAGTGGTAACTTCGTTTTTCATCATGAGTATACCCTTTTTTCATCTTGTGCATACCGTAAAATCACCTGCTGATGACCTTTTTATACCATAAAAATAGCCAAATAGACCGCTGTTTCATCCTGTTTTTCCTATTTATTTCTCTACACTCAAACGCCCAGGAAAGATTCACCGTCTATTTTGATTTCGATATCGATGAGGCCAATCCCGCATCGGAAACAAGCCTCGAAAAATGGATAGCCACCCACAAAGATGCCGAGGTGCTGAAAATATACGGGTATGCTGACAGTACCGGGAATGCCCTGTATAACCAGGACCTTTCGGAGCGCAGGGCAATGTATGTATACGAACAGTTAAAGGAAGCTGACATAGCGCTCGACAGCGTTGACGAGAGGGGCTTTGGCGAAACAGAAGCCTTTTCGCCTGACAGGGCCAAAGACAGGAAGGCAGTGCTTTATTTCAGGACAAAACCCAAACCAAAGCCCAAGCCGGTGGTAAGCGAATTCGTAAGAAAAGTAGGTGAGGCGAAAAAAGGCGACAGGATTAAGGTGCCCAACCTGCACTTCCTGAACAATTCCGGGCAGGTATTACCGGAATCAAAACCCGCTCTATATGAATTACTTAGCGTGATGCGAGACAACCCCAGGCTGAAGATCGATATCCAAGGCCACATCTGCTGCATCGAGAAAGAACAGAACGAGATATCAAAAAAGAGGGCCATTACCGTATACACTTTCCTGATCAGGAACGGCATAGACCAGTCACGGTTAACCTATCAAAGCTTCGGAAGCAGCCGCCCAATTTATCCCTTACCTGAAAAAAGTGAGGGGGAAAGAGCGGCGAACAGGCGTGTTGAAATAGAGATTATTGAGAATTGAAATTCTACAAAGGCTCCTGCTGGCTGAGGCAATGGAAGCTGCCCAGGCCCCAGATAAGATCGGTAGAGTCAATGCCGATTACCTCCCTGTCGGGGAAGCATTTCCTTAGTATATCAAGCGCTTTTGCATCGTTTACCTCATCGTTAAAGATGGGAACGATGACGCTTTTATTGGCAATGTAAAAGTTAGCATAGGATGCCGGAAGCCTTTGGTCTTCGTAGATAACTGCCTTTGGCATCGGTAATTCCACGATATTAAGCGGGCTACCGTCCTGTAATTTCATGGTTTTAAGCAGCTCCAGATTCTCCTGCAGCAGGTGATAGTTCTCGTCATTCTCATCTTCTTCAATAACAGTTACTACGGTATCCTCATTTACAAAACGGGTTATATCATCGATGTGCCCATCGGTATCATCGCCCACGATGCCGTCCCCCAGCCATAGTATATGCTCTACACCATAGTATTCCTTCAGGTATTCCTCAATCTCTTCCTGGCTAAGGTGCGGATTGCGGTTTTCGTTCAGCAGGCAGGCTGTTGTAGTAAGCAGCGTCCCTTTTCCATTGAATTCCACGCTGCCACCTTCCATCACTATGCCCGGATGGAAAACTTTATGGCCAAGCGCTTCCCCTATTTTCGTAGGGATAACGTCGTCCAGGTCGTACGGAGGATATTTGTCGCCCCAGGCGTTGTAACCCCAGTCGACAATAGCCTTTTCACCAGTCTCTTTATTAACCACGAATGCAGGGCCATGGTCGCGGCACCACGCATCGTTGGTAGGGTGGAAGTAAAAACTTACCTCACCCAGGCGCCCTTCGGGTACAAGTGGCAGGAAACTCTCCAGCTGTGACTGGGCAAAGCGCTGCATCTCCTCATCAGCCACGTTGATGCATACCGGCTGGTGGCGCGAAACCAGCAATATGAATTCGCAGTATGGCTTGTATATTGTATGTAATTTCCCCGGCCACGAAGCCTCTTTATGCGGCCACGAAAGCCACATGGCGCGTTGTTCTGAAAATTCTGCCGGAAATGAAAATCCTAACTTTTTAGGCGTATTATCTGAATGAAAACTCATTATTTTAATTTTATTAAGCCTGAGTGGCAACCCTGAACTCTAAACCCGAAACCCTGAACAGTACTAATCGCCGTCGAGATAACGTTTCGTGATTGGTTGGTAGCTGTCAATCCTCCTGTCACGAAGGAACGGCCAGTGCGTACGGTAATGGTCACTGGTTTGGGTATCTATCTCCACTACGGTGGTTTCTTCCTGGTCATGTGTGGCAAGATACATTAGCTTTCCGTGCGGATTGGCAACAAAGCTGCCCCCCCAAAATTTCATGGCACCATCCTGCTCATAACCAACGCGGTTCACGCTTACTACGTGTACGCCATTGGCCACAGCATGCGAACGCTGGATGGTTTGCCATGCATCATACTGCTCTTTGTTGGTTTCCTCGTCCTGTGAAGTTGCCCACCCAATGGCTGTAGGATAGAACATGATCTCGGCACCCATAAGCGCGGTAATGCGGCTAGCCTCAGGATACCACTGGTCCCAGCAGATGAGCACGCCTATTTTGGCAAATTTCGTCTGGAATACCTTGTATCCCAGGTCGCCCGGGGTAAAATAGAATTTTTCGTAATAAGCAGGGTCGTCCGGAATGTGCATTTTGCGGTACTTACCCAGGTATTCGCCATCAGCATCTATAACCGCGGTGGTATTGTGGTAAAGGCCCTCTGCACGCTTTTCAAACAGGGAGGCAATGATCACTACGTTAAGCTCCTTTGCCACCTCGCTAAGTGCTTCGGTCGATGGACCGGGAATGGACTCCGCGAGCTTGAAGTTCTCATAATCCTCCACATCGCAAAAATACAGCGAGGTGAACAGTTCCTGAAGGCATACAATCTGCGCGCCTTTTGCAGCGGCATTGCGCACTTCCCTAATAGCTTTTTCGAGGTTGGGCTGCTTTTCGGCCACGCAGCTCATCTGTACTAATCCTACTTTTACTTTTGTCATTTCTATTGCATAAAATTGAAGTGCAAATTTACGCAAAAAGTTTGGGATTTTAGGGGTGAGAGGTTGTTAGGGTTTGGTTAAAAGGGAAACGGGAAGCTTAAAACTTCCCGTTTTTTGTAAATTCTATTTCTATCAATTTATTTTTATATAGAAATAAACTGCGATGTTGCGGGGACGGGTTTCATCTCCCCCTTCCTCTTCAATTATTTTTCCGGATGAAGGAGGCGTCCTGTCACCGATATTTCCTCCTCCCACAGCTACATTATATCCCCAGTCATTTACGGTTCCCGATCCATTCCATGGGTGGCTATGGGCACCGCCTTTATGATCATGTTTTTTAAAAGAATCACTTTGTGGGCTCATGACTACCCTGTTATCTTCCGGGTCTCCATCCGTATCAGAAAAGAAAGGAAGCGGTTCGCCTACACTATACATTGTATTTAATCCGCGCAAAAATTTACCGCGGAGATCCGGACTGGTCCTTATTGCTCCTTTAGTTGACTTATTTAAGCCTGAACCGATAATTGAACGACCGTCGCATGGTGCATAACTTGACCGTTGAGGATTTACCGATTGGTCTTCATTGAGTTGGGCGCAAAGCTGATCGTAGGTTAAAACTGACGAAATAACAGTTCCTAAAATAACATTATTCATAATTTTATAGTTTAAATTTCGCCTACTCTGTACCCTTTTCGGCTTCCGGGATATAATTACTGCGTGCGGGTATTTCGGCATTTATTTTTGCTGTTTGTTTTGGCGCATCGGCTCCCGTCGCATTCATGTTCTTGTCGGATGGAGTGGTTGACGTCATTTTTTTGAAATAGGTATTAAACAAACCTTCAATGAAATCGGCACCTGCGTATCCCGAAGCTATAAGTGCCATTATCAATTCGGTAGTATATCCCTTGTCGGCTGGTGGTTTTACCAATGCTGCCAATGTTCCTGCCACGAATCCGAAAAAGATGCTGATAAGCAGCCTGTTTGATGTGAAAACTTCCTTAACTACTGTACCATTTGCGTCTGCCTGTGCCTGCGACCTGCTTTCGTCAAGTTTCTTCAGCCCAATAATGATCCGGATGCCTTGCCCAATAATCCCTAAAGTACCTCCAATTAGCAGGGCATTTATCAATTGAGCTGATGTAAATGTTGTTTCCATAATGTGAATAATTAAGATTGTAAACCAAAATTATTTCAATGAAGACATCTTATTTATAGGTGATTGAATAAATATAAAAAGTATTTACCAGAATTAATACGAGTGAAAACACCTGTTAAAATTTATTAAAAAATAGGGTTTTACCTATATAGGAGTATAATTAATTTTGTGAATTTAGCTACAACCAATTATTAACCAAAAACATTTATTATGAAGAGAAAAAATAAAATTTTACTGGGTGGGGGATTTATCATATTTATAATCGCAATCATTACTTTGTTCTTTTTTCCGAGAGATTGTAATGACTTATGTAATAATACAATAGTAATCATTGATAGCGAAGTTGATGTTGATTGGGAACATGAAAACTCAGCATTTATCTGTAATAAAGCTAATGCAAATATCTTTGTAAATTTATCGTGTGTTGGAGACGTCGATAGTCAGGCAATATTTCTTAAGGATCATAAGAAGGTTATAAACTACAGCGAAAGTCGAAAACATATTGAAGCTGATCACAGAATTTCTTTTGGAGTTGGTAACCCTATAAAAGGAGACGATCAAATTTCTCTGGATAACCTTAAGGCTGAAATTAAAAAAAAGCATGGAAATTGGGATACTGACAAATATGATCATTATTTGTACTTTGATATTGACAGTTCAGGAAAGTTGGTTATCGATGTACTCGAAGATTACAATCAAGATAAATACTGCTATTCGATTCAGCTTTTTAAAGCAGTAACAGAAAAAAGAGCTACAATAGATTCAAATCCAAATCCAATATTTCAGTTTAAGAAGATGAATATCTTACATAAAGATGTAATAGTGTTTTGGATAACCGGTTCGCAAAATCTATATTATGATTTCTCTGATAATCCAAAATTAACTTTGTCGGAAAAACTATTTAATACTGGTGAAAATATTGTTAAGTCGCCAAAGTAACTTAAAATGTATGAGATAATATTAACTTATTTTAAAAATCCTGTAAAGGTTGTTGTACTTTGTACTTTAATTTATAGCATTCTTTCTCTCAAAAAGATAGGAAGGATGCATAAATATCTATTGACTGTATTGATAGTTTGCTTTATAATCGAACTTTTAAATACAACGCTAAAAGTGTGTGGCATTTCTACGGTTATTAGTACAACATTCGGAACAATCATACATCATGGAATTTGGCTTTTGATTTTGGGAAATTTTGTTCATTTCAGATTCCCCTATAAAGTATTATTATATTCATTTCTCTTTATCTCTTTTGTCAATCTTTTTTTTATTGAGGGAGCGATAACCTTTAACTACTCTACATTCATTACTGGAGCTTTTATATACATTTTTATATTTACCTATGAATGTTTTCAAAAATTGAAATCTGAGAATCTGCTTTTTTTTTCCAGCAACAATTTTGTTTTAATAAGTGCACCAATAATTTTATTTTTTGGGTATAGCTTTTATTTTTCGTTTAAAGATTATTGGTTAGGGGAAATAAAGATATATGGAGTCAAGTTTTATGATATTTTAAGTCTCTTTGTAAATGTTATTTATTATACTTTTTTAAATCTGTACATTTATCGCCAAGTGAAATCAGATTATGCAGGAAAAAGACAAGATTAACATAGCGTTCGGGATCATCATAAGCCTGCTTTTTATCAGCCTGGTTATCTTATTCTGCGCGCTTCTCATCAAACTCTACATCCGCAAAATAAAAAACTATACCCGCGTCATTTACCAAAAAGACCTGGAGTTTCAGAAAACAATCACTACAACCGTACTAGAAACACAAGAGCAGGTTCTCAACAACATCTCGGAGGACCTGCACGACGATGCCGGACAGCAGCTTACCTATATTAACTTCATGATTGAGAACCTCAAGCTCGATAAGCCGGAATTGACAGAAGACCTTGAACCATTGGGAAATTCGGTGCGTGTACTATCCAACTCCATACGTCGTATAAGCCACTCTCTTAACAGCCAAATGCTCATACAGCAAAACCTGCTTAAGGCCATTGAGGCCGAGGCCGACAGGCTAAGTCAGGTAAGCAGTCTCAGTATTACGTACCGTGCTGAAGGTGAGCTTACAAATAATTTTACTCCAAGTCAACAAATTGTAATTTTTCGTATATTTCAGGAGATTATCAACAATGCGCTGAAGCATTCCCGTGCTTCGGAAATTATGATTGATATTACTGCAAATCCTGCATTTATGCTAAAGGTTTCCGATAATGGGAAAGGATTCAATTATGAAGATGTGAAAGGAAATCCGGCAGGATTAGGGCTGCTGAACCTGGTAAACCGGGCCGAAATAATCGGGCTTGGCCTTACCATTGATTCAGCCCCGGGTACTGGTACGATTATCACCTTACACGAAAAATAAAACTCATGCAAAAAATTACCATTGGCCTTGTTGACGACCATAAGATCGTACGGCAAGGGCTTAAGGAACTTGTTGAAAAGCTGGGGAACTACAAAGTCATTGCAGAGTATGACAGCGCAGGTGCCTTTCTCCAGAAATGTGACTCGGATGAAACCCCATCGGTGCTTATTGTGGATTATTCCATGCCGGGAATGAATGGTGTAGATCTCATTCGCGAAATTGAGAAACTCGAAAGCGAATACCGGACACTCCTACTTACCCAACATTTTGACGACCAGATAATTGATGCCGCATACCATTACGGTGCGCGTGGGTTCCTCCATAAAAACTGCAGCGCCGCCGACCTTAAGTTTGCTATCGATAGCATTGCCAATACCGGTTATACCAATGTGGTAGAAATTCTCAACAGGGTACGCAAATTCGATATTGCATCGCTTGAAGGGAAGAAAAAGCATGGCATAGAGCTTACATCACGTGAATATGAGTTTTTAAAGCTTGTGTGCGACCAGCGCGAGCTGACCTATGAGCAAATAGCCGATATCATGAACGTTTCGGTTAAATCCATAGAAGCCTACCGAACCGCACTTTTTGATAAGCATGATATCAAATCCAAAGTCGGCCTCGTACTCTTTTCTTATAAGTACAAGCTAACAGAGCCTTTTTTATAATTTAATCTAAATATGTAGGATAATACGGGCGGGTTGATTAAATTTAATGCTTCAACCAATACATATCTCATGGAAGCATCCAACTCGCGTTTTGAAAACATATTTACAGAAGAAAGCCAAATACCCCAGGAATTTCAAATACCCGAACTCCACCAGCGCGAGTACCTGCTTAACGGCGAAATGGTACAATGGGACGGCCCGGTAACCGAAGTATGGTCACCCGTATGCATCCCCGGACCGGAAGGGCTAACCAGAAAATTGGTAGGGAGCTATCCTGATACCTCAGCCAAAGAAGCCATGGCAGCTCTTAATGCCGCACTTGTTGCTTATGATAACGGGATGGGAGAATGGCCTTCGATGGGGATAGAAAAGCGCATTGCCTGCATGCAGAATTTCGTTTACCTGATGCTGAAAAAGCGTGATCTGGTCATTAAGCTGCTCATGTGGGAAATAGGAAAATCACTTGCTGACTCTACCAAAGAATTTGACCGTACGGTAGATTACATCAACGCCACCATCGACGCACTCAAGGATCTGGACCGCGAGTCGTCACGATTCCAGGAGGCCGAAGGTACCATAGCGCAAACGCGCCGCCTGCCACTGGGCGTAGTGCTAAGTATGGGACCTTTCAACTATCCGCTCAACGAGATATTCACCACACTGATACCGGCCCTTATCATGGGTAATACGATATTATTCAAATTACCCAAGCACGGCATACTTGCCCACTACCCTTTGCTTGAGGCCTTTAAGGAAGCCTTTCCGAAAGGAACCGTGAACACACTATATGGCAAGGGGGCAGAAATCATCCCGCCACTCATGGAAAGCGGAAAAATCAATGTACTGGCCTTCATTGGGTCGAGCAAAGTAGCCAATGGTCTCAAAAAACAGCACCCTAAAGTGAACCGCCTGCGCGCCATATTGAGCCTCGATGCTAAGAATGCCGCGATAGTAACCGATAATGCCGACCTTGATGTGGCTGTAGCCGAATGCATTGCGGGGGCATTGTCTTTCAACGGGCAACGCTGCACAGCATTGAAGCTGCTGTTTGTACAGGATGGCGTGGCTGATGAATTTGTTCGCAAGTTAAGCGAAAAAGTATCAGCTCTTAAGCCCGGCCTGCCTTGGGACAAAGATGTAAAAATAACCCCATTACCAGAAGCCGATAAACCGGTTTATCTAAGAGAGTGCATAGATGATGCCGTTGCTAAAGGTGCTAAGGTGATGAACGATGGCGGTGGCTACAATGAGGCTTCTTTTTTCTTCCCGGCTGTAGTATATCCGGTAAACGACTCGATGAAACTGTACCATGAAGAACAGTTTGGCCCTGTTGTACCGGTAGTCCGTTTCAGTTCAATCGATGAACCGATAGATTACCAGGTCAACGCCTCACACGGCATGCAGGTGAGCATTTTCAGTAACGATGCCGCAGAAGTGGCAAGCCTGATAGACCCTTTTGTCGGCCTTGTGAGCCGTGTGAATATCAACTGCCAGGCACAGCGCGGGCCCGATGTTTTTCCTTTTACAGGGCGTAAAGACAGTGCTGAAGGCACACTCTCTGTATTCGATGCCCTACGGTCTTTCTCTATCCGGTCGCTTGTGGCGGCAAAAGTTACCGATGCCAATAAAGAACTGCTTAATAAGATCGTACGTGACCATAAGTCGGGATTCCTGAGCACAGATTATATTTTTTAAGGATATATGCCAAATTATACTCGGCCATCCTTTTGCGATCATCCGAAAATTACCTTGAGTTTTATAAAATATTTAGGAAGAAAATCGTTAAATAGCTATAACTTGCAGGGTGCAATTTACGAACGAAAATTCCTCATATAATGAATGAGATAAAGATACTTTGGGTGGATGACGAGATCGACATGCTGAAGCCCCACATACTTTTCCTGGAAAAGAAAAACTACAAGGTAACCACCGCCAATAATGGCCAGGACGCACTGGACCTGTTTGATGAAGAGAACTTCGACATTGTATTCCTCGATGAGAACATGCCCGGCCTTAGCGGGCTGGAAGTGCTCGGAATGATGAAGGAGCGTAAATCATCCGTTCCGGTGATCATGATAACCAAGAGCGAAGAGGAATACATTATGGAAGATGCCATCGGCTCCAAAATAGCCGATTACCTCATCAAACCGGTAAACCCGAACCAGATTCTGCTTTCGCTAAAAAAGAACCTCGACCATTCACGCCTTGTTTCCTCTAAAACCACACTGGATTACCAAAAGGAATTCCGTAAAATATCCATGGACATGGGTATGGTCAATTCCTGGGAAGACTGGATCGATATGTACAAGCGACTCATCTACTGGGAGCTGGAACTTGAAACTATCGAAGACCAGGCAATGGTGGAAATACTCGAATCGCAGAAGCTTGAGGCCAACTCTCAGTTTGGCAAATTCATTGAGAAAAATTACGAAGACTGGTTTGACCCAAAAGCAGACAAGCCGGTGCTTTCGCATAACCTCTTCCGTGAACTTGTTGTCCCTGAGATACAAAAGAAGCAGCCAATACTTTTTGTAGTGATCGATAACCTCCGCTACGACCAGTGGAAAGCTTTTGAAAGTGTTGTAGCTAACCACTACAAACTGGAAAAGGAAACTGCATTCTACTCTATACTGCCTACTGCCACCCAATATGCACGAAACGCCATATTCTCGGGCCTTACGCCGTTGGAAATGGAAAAGAAATTCCCGCAATACTGGAAGAATGACGTGGACGAAGGCGGAAAGAATCTGTATGAAGGTGAGTTCCTTACCGAGCAGCTGAAACGCCTCGGCCTTCAAAACCTGAAACAGGAATACTACAAGATAACCAACTTCCGTGACGGCCAAAAGCTCGTGGATAACTTTAAGGGACTGAAAGGCAACGACCTGACAACAATTGTATACAACTTTGTAGACATGCTTTCGCACGCCAAGACCGAAATGGATGTGGTAAAAGAGCTCGCAAGCAACGACAAAGCTTACCGCTCGCTAACGCTGAGCTGGTTCCGCAACTCGCCGCTGCTCGAAATGATACAGCAGGCCCAGCAAATGGGCTTCAGGTTGATACTGACCACGGACCATGGCACGATAAACGTAAAGAACCCAAGCAAGGTTATCGGTGACAAAAATACCAGCCTCAATCTGCGCTACAAAACAGGCCGCAGCCTTACCTATGAAGATCGGGATGTATATGCTGTAAAAGACCCGAAACGCATACAGCTACCGGCCATCAACATGAGCAGCTCGTACATATTTGCCAAAAATGACCTTTTCCTGGCTTATGTAAACAATTACAACCACTATGTGAGCTATTACCGAAATACCTACCAGCATGGTGGCATTTCGCTCGAGGAGATGGTCATCCCTTTCCTTGTGTTCAACCCTAAATAAGCGCTTTAAGATATATGGAGATCACATTTTCTCTCGAGGAAATAGACAGCACGGCAAAGCAGGTACTGGCACAGAATATCAAGAACATCATCACTTTCCATGCTGCGATGGGTGTTGGCAAAACCACTTTCATTAAGGCACTGGCAAAGCAGTTGGGCGTGAGGGACATGACCTCCAGCCCTACTTTTTCACTGGTCAATGAGTACGAAACGGAAGACGGCAGGACCCTGTACCACTTCGACCTGTACCGGCTTAACAGTGAGACTGAGGCATACGACATGGGAATCGACGAATACTTTTATTCGGGCAACCTGTGCCTTATCGAATGGCCGGAAAAAACGCCCAACCTCATACCACTGGACCACACCGCCATTACCATGAAAATGCTGCCCGATGGCAGGAGGCACATCATTGTAAAATAGTTGCCGCTGTTCCATTTCTTTTTGTAAATTAGAGCCAAATATCCAAGCCAAAACCATGTCCTTAACACCTTTTACAAAGCAACAGCTGCTGCCGCAGGAAGAGAAACTTGAAGTAGCCCGGGAGAGGAGCGAACTCTTCATTGGTATGCCTAAAGAAACCTCCTACCAGGAGCGAAGGATATGCCTGACGCCGGATGCGGTTAACTCTCTCACGGCACACGGACACCGTGTGATGATTGAGGCCGGCGCGGGATTAAGCTCCAGCTTCAGCGACAGGGATTACAGCAATGCCGGCGCGGAAATTACGCAGGACCCGAAGAAAGTATTCGGGTGCCCGGTGATATTGAAGGTGGAACCGCCTTCTGTTGCCGAAATCGAAATGATGAACCCCGAAACGCTTATCATTTCGGCCATACAGCTAAAGACACAGCGCAAGGAATACTTTGAAGCCCTTGCATCAAAGAAGATAACAGCACTTGCCTTTGAATTTATAAAAGATGAGGACGGCTCCTACCCTGCCGTAAAATCGCTCAGCGAAATTGCAGGTACAGCATCGGTACTGATCGCCGCGGAACTGATGATCAACCAAAAGATAGGCAAAGGGCTTTTATTAGGAAATATAACCGGCGTACCGCCTACGGAAATCGTTATCATTGGCGCTGGGACAGTGGCAGAATTTGCCGCACGTACCGCCCTCGGCCTTGGTGCCAGCGTAAAGGTATTCGATAATTCCATCACCAAGCTCCGCCGGCTGCAAAACACACTGAATCACCGTATATTCACATCGACCATACAGGAAAAATCATTGCTCAAAGCGCTGATGCGCTGCGATGTGGCCATTGGGGCCATGCGCGGCAAGAACCGCACACCTATCATTGTTTCAGAAACCATGGTGGAACACATGAAAAAAGGCGCTGTGATCATCGACGTGTGCATTGATACCGGCGGGTGTTTTGAGACTTCGGAAGTGACAACACACGAAAAACCTACATTCGTAAAAAATAATGTGATCCACTATTGCGTGCCGAATATTCCGTCGCGCTATTCAAAAACGGCATCGATGTCCATTAGTAATATCATCAGTCCGTTTTTATTGCAAATGGCGGATGATGGCGGCATTGAGAGTGCTATACGCTGCAATGCGGGATTAAAGAACGGTATCTACTTCTACCACGGATTATTGACTAACCGCTCCATTGCGGATTGGTTTTCGCTTTCTTACAGGGATATCAATTTGATTGTGTTTTAGTTCTACCGAAATTAATTCCTAATTCCCTAACGGGAAATTGTATGTATCATTTCAATTCCACCGAAATCGGTTCATTAATTGGAAATATTGCGGCACAACTATCCCGTAGGGATTAAATTTCGGTAGAAATTTCAATTTGGGACGTTCGATTTTCCCGTAGGGAATTAATTTCGGTTGCTATATTTATTATGTTTGTCAAAACACCAATAAATGCCAAACACCTATACCCAAATACATATTCAATTTGTCTTTGCTGTAAAATACAGACACGGAATTATTGCACCACAAGGGAAACAGGAATTGTATTCTTACATTTCGGGAATAATAGAAAAACAAGGGCATAAATTGTTGGCAATAAATGTAATGCCCGACCATATCCATATTTTCATTGGCATGCGACCAAATCAATCGGTTTCAGACCTATTACAGGACATAAAGCGAAATTCTTCTTTATGGATCAATCAAAAAGGAGTTGTCAGCGATAAGTTCGAATGGCAGGAAGGGTACGGAGCATTCTCATACAGCAAATCGCACACCAAAGCTGTAATTGAGTATATTGAAAACCAGGAAATACATCTTAGAAGAAGTACTTTTAAAGATGAGTATTTAGACTTCCTCAGGAAATTTGAAATAGACTATGATGAGCGATACATTTTCGATGACCTGATTGATTAATAATAATCATCACACCATCTCCCCCACCTTCCCCGCATCAATATCCCCATGCGAGGCATGATAAACCACAACGCCATCTTTAATAATTAGGATCTGAGGTGATTGGTGCTGCACATGGAATATTGTTGCTATCTCGTTCGAAATGTCGCGGTGCTGCAAAAGATCGAGGAAATACGGCTTAGCGCTTTCAGTATCTATAGCATACTCCTTTTCAAATCCGCTCAACGCCATTCGGCTGATACCGCAGCGTGTACTGTGCTTGAAAATGATGACCGGCATTTCTGCTGATTCCTGTATGATATCATCCAGTTGTTGAAGGGATGTTAAAGCGTTCCAATTGATTCGGGAAGATGATGTATCTTTATTATCAGATTCGCCAAATAGTTTATTAAAAAGGCCCATAATGTCATTTATTAAGACATTTTGTCTGAAATAATGAAATACCTATACGATATTCAGGACAATTTGTCGGTTTTTTCTTTACGGAATATAATTTGAAGGTTATTTATCGAAATCAAAAATAAAGAATTTAGACTATGAACTTTGCCAATTTTACTATAAAATCACAGGAAGCGATACAAAGGGCGCAGCAAATCGCTCAAAGCTTCGGCCACCAGCAGATAGAGAACGAACACATCGTGAAGGCTATACTGGAAGTGGACGAGAATGTAACGCCTTTCCTACTTAAAAAACTGAATGTAAACCTGCCCATTTTCCAACAGGTACTGGACAGGGTGATCGAAGGCTTCCCGAAAGTTTCGGGTGGCGACATGGGACTTTCCCGCGAAGCGGGCACTGCGCTAAATGAGGCCTCCAACATTGCCCGCAAGATGAACGATGAGTTTGTTTCCATCGAACATTTGCTGCTGGCCATCTTCGCCTCAAAAAGCAAGGTTGCCCAAATACTGAAAGACCAGGGTGTAACCGAGAAAGCCTTTAAATCGGCCATCGATGAGCTCCGCAAGGGCGAGCGTGTAACCTCGGCCAGTGCCGAGGAAACGTATAACTCCCTGAACAAATATGCCAAAAACCTCAACCAACTGGCCAACGATGGCAAACTGGACCCGGTAATTGGCCGTGATGAGGAGATACGCCGCGTGCTGCAAATATTGTCAAGACGTACCAAGAACAACCCAATGCTGGTGGGCGAACCCGGTGTGGGTAAAACCGCCATTGCCGAGGGCCTTGCACACCGGATCATCCAGGGCGATGTACCTGAGAACCTGAAGAACAAGATCGTGTACTCCCTCGACATGGGCGCACTGATCGCCGGTGCAAAGTACAAAGGGGAATTTGAAGAAAGGCTTAAGTCGGTGGTGAAGGAAGTGACTTCTGCCGATGGTGACATCGTGTTGTTCATCGACGAGATCCATACCCTTGTGGGGGCAGGCGGCGGCGAGGGTGCCATGGATGCCGCTAACATCCTGAAACCCGCACTGGCCCGTGGCGAACTGCGCGCGATAGGCGCTACCACTCTCGACGAATACCAGAAATATTTTGAGAAGGACAAAGCCCTCGAGCGCCGTTTCCAGAAGGTAATGGTAGATGAGCCGGATACCGAAAGTGCCATCTCCATACTTCGTGGTATCAAGGAAAAATACGAGACCCACCACCAGGTGCGCATCAAAGACGATGCCATCATAGCGGCAGTAGAGCTTTCACAGCGCTACATTACCAACCGTTTCCTTCCGGATAAGGCGATCGACCTGATGGATGAGGCGGCATCAAAACTCCGTATGGAGATCAATTCCAAGCCGGAGGAGCTGGACGTGCTGGACCGCAAAATCATGCAGCTCGAGATCGAGATTGAAGCTATCAAGCGTGAGAACGATGAACCGAAATTAAAGTCTCTCGGCATGGAGCTTGCCAACATGAAGGAGGAACGCAACGAAATCTATGCCCGTTGGAAGAGCGAAAAGGATGTTGTAGACAATATACAGGCCGCCAAAACGGAGATTGAGAACTTTAAGGCCGAAGCCGAAAAAGCGGAACGCGAAGGCAACTACGGAAAAGTAGCCGAACTTCGTTATGGCAAAATTAAAGAGGCACACGACAAGCTGGACACTTTGGAGAAACAATTGGCCGAAAGCCACAAAGGCCAGAGCCTGATCAAAGAGGAAGTGACCCATGAAGACATTGCCGAAGTAGTAGCGAAATGGACCGGCATACCGGTTACCAAAATGCTGCAAAGCGACCGGGAAAAACTGCTGAACCTTGAAGCAGAACTGCACAAGCGCGTGGTAGGCCAGGAAGAAGCTATTGAAGCGGTGAGCGATGCCGTGCGACGCAGCCGTGCCGGATTGCAGGACCAGAAGAAACCGATAGGGTCGTTCCTCTTCCTGGGTACTACAGGTGTGGGTAAGACCGAGTTGGCGAAAGCCCTTGCCTCCTATCTGTTTGACGACGAGAACGCCATGACCCGCATCGATATGAGCGAATACCAGGAGCGGCACAGCGTGAGCCGATTGGTGGGTGCGCCTCCGGGATATGTGGGCTATGATGAAGGTGGACAGCTAACCGAAGCCGTACGCCGCAAGCCCTACTCGGTAGTGCTTTTGGACGAAATTGAAAAGGCACATCCGGACACTTTCAACATATTGCTGCAGGTGCTTGACGAAGGCAGGCTGACCGACAATAAAGGCCGTGTAGCCGATTTTAAAAATTCCATCATTATCATGACTTCCAACATGGGAAGCAGCATCATACAGGAAAAATTTGAAAACCTCAAAGGGAATACAGAAGCTGCCATTGAAGCCGCTAAGGTTGAAGTGCTTGGTTTACTAAAGCAAACGGTTCGCCCGGAGTTCATCAACAGGATAGACGACATCGTAATGTTTACCCCACTGAGCAGCGACAACATCAGGGAGATCGTTGGCCTGCAGGTGAAGTCGGTTACCAAACTGCTGGCGAGGCAAAACATTACGCTGGATGCCACGCCCGAAGCCATCGACTACCTTGCACAAAAAGGCTACGACCCCGACTTTGGCGCAAGGCCAGTAAAAAGGGTTATCCAGAAAGAAGTAATGAATGAGCTTTCGAAACAGATACTTTCCGGCAAGGTAGCCACCGACAGCATTATACTGCTCGATAGCTTTGACGGCCATCTGGTATTCAGGAACCAGGGGGATTTAGTCAAGAATTAAGGAAATAGGTATAAATAAAAACGGATGGCTTAAACCATCCGTTTTTATTTATACCTATTTAAGTTATAGCATAAAGTTGATACCAACGTTTATAGCATCCCTGGAGATGAACACATTATCATCATAATTGTCTTTGAAGATATCACTAAAGCCTGCCTGCACATCGTATTCAAAGAATATTTTTATGTAATTCGAAACCGGAATTTTAACCCCGAGTCCTAAGGCAAGGCCGGCATCGGTAGTATTGAAATCATCTTTAAGGTCGGTATCAAACCTTGTTTCTTTAGCGCTCATCAGGAAACCCACATATGGGCCGAAATTAAGATACCAGTTCTTTTTACGCCCGAAATGCCAATCTGCCATTACAGGTACCGTGAGATAGTCGATGTTAAAATCGGTTCTGAATTCATCGCCGGTATTTATATCATAGATATAGCCGTTGTCCCAGCCTTTCCTGTCATAAATCACTTTAGCCTTGATACCCCAACTTTCAGAAAAATAGTATTCCGCAGAGCCGCCTACGTTAAAGCTGATATTATTATCGGGATTACCATAATAATCGGTTGACGTAATTGTAGAAAAGCTAACACCTGTATTGAGCCCGAATTCTACATTTCCTTTTGATTGCGCATTTGCCACAGCGATTCCCGCCATAGCAAGCAGTGTAAAGATAATTTTTTTCATGTGTCTGTTTTTTTGGCAAACGTAACAAAATTTATGCCATCAAAACACCAACAGGAGAAATATAATCTAAGGTTTAAACAGCCTTCAAAGCATCGATAAGCAAATCTATATCTTCTTTAGTATTGAAATGGCTTAGCGAGATACGTAGGGAGGGTTTCCCAATTTCATCTTCCGGTAAAATTTCCCTGAGTACATGCGAAGGCCTGATGCTCCCTGACTGGCATGCACTTCCTCTTGACACAGCAACTCCCTTCATGTCGAGATGAAACAGTATCATAGCAGTTTTCTCTTCGCCCAGTGGTAGCAATATGTTGGTAATATTATAGAACAACTCCGTATTTCCTGATTTTCCGTTTACTTTATATCCGGGGAAATTTATTTCAAGCTGGCCTAAAAGATAGTTTTTCAGTGAAGTAATATGCTCCCTGTCTGCTTCAAGCGTTTCATACGATAACTGAAGCGCCCTGGCCATTCCGGCAACCTGGTGTACCGCCTCGGTACCGGCACGGAAGCCCTTTTCCTGCTCACCGCCAAAGATCATCGGCTGCAAAGGCGTGTTTTTCCTGACAAAGGCAAAACCCACACCTTTTGGTCCGTGGAACTTGTGTGCGCTTGCCGTAAGGAAATCAACATTGCTATTTTGAAGGTCGAATTTTACCTTACCAACCGACTGCACCGCATCGGTATGGAAGAGTGCCCCGGCCTGCTTGCAGATGCGTCCTGCCCTTTCAATATCCAGCACCCCTCCGGTTTCATTATTCACATGCATGAGGCTAACGAGCGTTGGTACATTTTCCGACAGCAGCTTTACCAAATGGGTAAGATCGGCACTGCCATCCGGCAAAAGGTTTACGTACTGCACTTCTATGCCATACTCGGCCTTCATCATTATTACCGTGTTAAGAACCGAATGGTGCTCGGCCCTGCTGCTGATGATGCGCTGCACCTTGAGGTCCTTTACCGCACTGCGTATGATCCAGTTATTCGCCTCAGTACCGCATGATGTGAAAATAATTTCGCGTGCTTCGGCGTTAATAAGGGATGCGATGGTTTTGCGTGCGGTTTCCAGCACCACTTTGGCATTCCGGCCTGTGGCGTGGGTGGATGAGGGATTGCCATAATTATCGGACATCACACGCACCATTTCGGCGATCACTTCGGGGTGGATGGCTGTTGTGGAGGCGTTGTCAAGGTAAGCTTTGTTCATGGTGCAAAATTACTTAAAAATGCTTTGCAATCATATTTTGCAAAACCTTTCGCTAACCCGCTAAAAACATTATTTTTGTTGAAAATTACTTTGTATGAAAAAGATATTCGGCCTTATTGCCGCTTTAATATTGGTGATGGGATGTGATGACGGTGAAATGAGCTTCAATACGTTCAATTTTTCCAATGGTAACCCGGCGAGTTGCGGCAACAGCAACCTGTATTATAAAATAAACGGCAGCGAGGTGCTCATCATCGACCTTTCCGGCAGTCCGCTTATCAATGTTCCTACCGAAGATGGGCTGCCAAGACTGGTAACCATTGGGGCTACAAATACCATTACGTACAGAAATTATGACGGCACACCCACATCGGCATCCATTTGCAATTTCCCGGCCCCGGCATCTCCGGGTGTTATTGAAGAGTGGAGCGGTGAAGGTACCCTATCGATTGAAACAGACATCGTGGAAAATTCCAACGGCATAATAACCGGCTACAGCCACAAAATAACGCTTTTAGACATTTCATTTAGCAGGGATGGCGAAACTACCCGCATTGTTGACAACGAATTCGGATCTGTTGTCGTGCCAATAAGCTTTACCTTTAATTTTGGCGTTGAGGAAGCTGACCTGCAATTGAAAACATGCACTGAAAACGACCTTATATTCAAAAGAAAAGCAAGGGAAGCGCTAATCCTGAATATTGATCCTGATGTTTTTTCTGATAATGTTGCCGGCTCAACTGATACTATTAACATAACCGACCTTGAAGATGAAGGGGTCATATTCCTTGTTTATGACGGTTCTATTACCGATACCCACATTTGCAGTGTAATAGCCCCAATTACTCCCAACATTACAGAGCGCTGGGAAGCTACTGCAGGTACCATTACCATAAACACGGTAGCGGCAAGTGGTGGTACAGGCGTGAACCATGAAATAACTTTTACCAACATGGTATTTACCAAGGTATCCGATACCAGCGGCCAAACCTTTGCCATATCCGACCTTATAGTACCTGAACCGGGTGAAACCGGATATTACTTCGGACTCTATGTCCCTTAAAATACGATACTAACCCAGACTGTAGGCAACAGGCCTTAGATTGAAGACTATCGATTTTCGCCTACCTGTCAGGGTTCTGCTTGATGTACACTTCAGTGGCACCAAGGCCGTATTTTTGGTAATCGGCATCCTGGAAAGTGATTCCGTCATAACGCCCTAAAAGGAAATCAAGCTCTGCTTTGAGTATGCCCTCGCCCACACCGTGGATGAGAACCACGCGTTGCATCCTGTTGCGCATGGCAAACTCAATCTGCCGTTTGGCGGTTTCGGTTTGGAGGGTAAGGATGTCATAGTTGGACATGCCTTTTTTATTGGGCACCAGCTTTTCAATATGAAGGTCAACCTCAAGCACAAAGCCATCCTTTTTCGATTTCTTTTCTTTCACAAAGCTCCTCTTTTTGGGTTCCTCCTTTTCTTTAAGGATGCGCCCCATCGATTGTGAGGAAACAAATGATTTGATGTCGGTGGCATTGTGGAGCTTTACCAACTCATTCTCGGCAAACTCCAGTTCAAAGCCTTCGGTGGTTTCTATGACTACCCTACTGCCCATATAGCTTTTTACCCTGCCGGAAAAAGAATCATCCAGCACCGCAACCTCATCGCCCTGCTTAAATATTTTCGCTGCCATTTTCGTCGTCATTATTACGCTCTCCTTTACTTGGTACTTTAGCCATCAAACGGCTAAGCCCATATACAAAAGCCACCATGGCGGCTATCATAATAAATTTATTGGGCTCGGCTTTCGACTGTTCGAACAACGCTACGAAAGCAAGTGCGAATATCAATAGGATATAGATAGTTTTCATTGTTCCAAAAGTAGTAAAATATAAAATAAATAAGGCCCCGGATTAACCGGAGCCCTGTAAAGTTACGTTTTATTAAAAATTAAAACTGCGAAGCTGCAGAGGCAACAATTATGACACCGAACACGATTGATGAAATAATGATAACGATGACCGATATTACCGCCATCATGAAATGGTTCTTCAAATTTTTAAAAGTAGCTATCAATTGCTGCGTATTATTTTCGTCCAATGCACGTTTTGAAGCTGTTGAGAACTTCAGCAGGAACAGCATCGGCAGGAAATACATTACCGTCATAACCAGATAAAGCAACGCAATTGCGCCCGTAGGCATTCCGTTTTGCTCACCGCCTGCGGCAAACAGTGCCAGCGTTGCAAGCAGCAGGAAACCGCAGCCAATAAATCCAATGATGGCAAAGGCCATGGCCCAGCCGGCAGCGCTTCTAAGGAAATCCTTAGCGTCATTGGTTAACTGCATTTCAAAAGAGTCAAATGATGATGTTTGTTCAGAAAAGGGTGATTTGTAATCCTCCATAGATGTTTTTGGTTTTAATAGGTGTTATTGCATTTTACTTCTCAAAAGCCTTAAGTGTTTTTGTAATAATGCCTATGCAATCCATCAGCTGCTCCACGTTCATTACCAATGGCGGCGCAAACCGGATGATGTTGCCGTGTGTGGGCTTGGCCAACAAGCCATTATCCCTCATGGCCATGCAGATGTCCCATGCGGTAGAGCTATCCTCAGTGTCATTGATTACAATGGCATTCAGCAACCCTTTACCCCTCACGAGCGTTGCAATATTACTTGTTGCAATATACTCATTCATTTTTTCACGGAAAAGCTTTCCGAGTTTTTCTGCATTCTCTGCCAGTTTTTCGTCCTGGACTACCTCAAGTGCTGCAATGGCTACCGCCGCAGCAACAGGGTTTCCGCCAAACGTAGACCCATGCTGGCCGGGTTTTATCACATTCATGATGCTGTCATTAGCCAACACCGCAGATACCGGGTAAGCCCCGCCTGACAATGCCTTGCCCAGGATGAGGATATCCGGCTGAACATTTTCATGATGTACCGCAAGCAATTTGCCGGTACGGGCAATGCCTGTCTGCACCTCATCGGCTATGAAGAGTACGTTATGGCTTTCGCAAAGTTCTTTCGCTTTGGCAAGGTAACCTTCTGCAGGAACATATACTCCTGCCTCGCCCTGTATAGGCTCTGCCAGGAAGCCTGCTATATTCTTTTCAGTTTTTAAAACATTCTCAAGCGCATCGATGTCATCATACGCTATCTTGATGAAACCTGCAGTATAAGGGCCGAAGTTCTTGCGGGCATTCTCATCATTAGAAAAAGAAATGATGGTGGTTGTCCTGCCGTGGAAGTTATTTTCGCACACGATTATCTTTGCCTCATGCTCTGCAATGCCTTTACGTTCGTAAGCCCACTTGCGGCACAACTTGATTGCTGTTTCCACAGCCTCGGCACCGGTGTTCATCGGAAGCACCTTATCGAACCCGAAATAATTGGTCACAAATTCCTCGTACCTGCCCAACTGGTCGTTGTAAAATGCCCTTGACGTAAGCGTGAGCGTTTCCGCCTGCCCCATCATGGCCCCGATGATCTTCGGGTGGCAGTGTCCCTGGTTTACAGCCGAATAAGCTGAAAGGAAATCGTAATACCTTTTGCCTTCCACATCCCATACATGTACACCTTCTCCACGGCTTAGCACCACAGGCAGCGGGTGGTAGTTGTGGGCTCCATACTTGTCTTCAAGCATTATGGCATCTGCCGAGGTAATTTTTTCTAAAACTGACATTCTAATCTTTTTTTTATTTTTTAATCAGCCATTCCTGCTTTCGGAGAGAAATCACCCGTTTTGGCTTGCAAATTACTAAAAATAAAATTATCCCCTTTAAAAATGATAATTTGCTAAAAATTCCAGTTGCAAATCCTAAATTACAAACCTCCTGAAGATGCGATTTCATTTTGTAAGGGATGCCTTTGTACGATTTTTTCCAGCAGCTGTGCAATGGCATCTTTGAGTTCCTGTGGTTCAACTACTTCGCATTTATCCGCAAACATCAGGAACCACCGCGCCAACCCCTCCTCCATTGACATTGAGAGGAATGTCATTTCTACATAATCGCCGTCAACCCTCTCCGACACAAACCCGAAGTAGTGCTTTTGCTCCTGCATGTATTTTGTAGCTTCCCTGTGTACGCGTATCACTGCCTTTTGTAACGGGAAGGCCGCCCTTGCTTCCTTATCCTGTTTATAATATTCCTTCAGCGAGGTACGCTCCTGCTGCGATATGCCGGTCAGTTGGGCGCTTATCATCCTGTCGGCACGAAACTGCCTGTACGATTCCCTCAGGTGGCACCATGCAATGGTATACCAGTTATTATGCTCATGAAAAATGCCTATGGGTTCTACCAGACGTTCGCTGTTTTCTTCATTGCCAAAGGCCCGGTACACCAGCTTTATGGCTTTTTTGTCGGCAATTGCTTTAAGCAGCACATCGAGGATGTTGCCAGGCGGCAGGACATCACCTTTTCTTTCCATAACAATGATATTGTCCTCCAGCGTTTCTACCATGTCCTTTTCGGTTCCACGCAAAACGGCCCTTACTTTAAACATGGCCGAACTGAAATGCTCTGTGAGGTTATTATCGGTAAATTTTGCCATAAGCTTTTCGGCCGTGAGGAATGCCATGGCCTCCTCGCGGGTAAACATGACCGGTGGCAGCCTGTAACCCTCCACCAGGGAGTAGCCAATGCCCGCCTCACCGTACACCGGTACACCGGCCTCCTCTATAGACCTTATGTCGCGGTACACCGTACGCAGGCTGATACCGAACCTGTCGGCAAGGTCTTGCGCTTTTACCACCCTTTTGGACTGGAGCTGTATGAGGATTGCTGTAATGCGGTCGAAACGGTTCATAAATGAAATGTATACCCAAATATAAAATAAAAAGCCCTGCAAAACAGGGCTTCTTAACTTAATATGAAATCTAAATTTAACTTAACTCCGTACTAATGTCGCGCTCGATGTAATTGCTGTATTTAGCAGCCTTGAAATAGGGCAATTGGTTTCTGCTTTGGTAACCAGTTGCTGGAATTCATCGGTTTCAATGTCATCAATCCTTGCCACAACCGACAAATGGGATCCTACTACACTGCCGTCCTGAAAATCGATATCGCACTTTGTTTCTATGGATGCAACACTATAGCCAGCCTCATTGATGTAGGCGGTCAGCTGCATCGTAAAGCAGCCTGCGTGAGCCGCGGCTATCAGTTCTTCCGGATTGGTGCCGTTGCCCTGCTCAAAACGTGTCCTGAATGAATATTGTGTATTGCTTAATACGTTACTTTGAGTGGTAATTTTACCTTCTCCTTCTTTTAGTGAACCTGCCCAAACGGCAGTGGCATTTCTTTTCATTGATTTTTGTTTGTTGTTCCATAAAATTAACTAATTGGAAATGAACACCGAAACAATACCATCATTTTAACAAAAAATTAAAATAACATTAGAATTTACGAACTCAATTCTAATAGTTTGAGTGTAGTATTCCAGTTTCGGGTAGTTGCCTTAACTTTGAGCTTGCTTTCAATAAGATTATTGGACAGCTTCGAATCAGCCGCACCCATCGCAAGCTTAAAATACATTATATCTTCATGCAGCGCTATAAGGTCGTCCCCTATCGGCGCCTGCCTGAGCTTTTCCATTGCTTCACTGGAGGGAGCCTCGCTCAGGAAAGTAACGTATATTTTTTTGGTGCCGGCATCCTCGGGCGCTTTGCCTTCGGCGTAGGGATTGTTTTCAATGGCCTTTTCCAGATGCTGTTTGTCGATGACAAATACGGTGACCTCAAAACCATATTGCCGTTCAATCAGCTTTTCAATAGCTGTGGCTATTTTTTCCTTTGATCTTTCCGATGCTTCAAAAACAACATTGCCGCTTTGGATATACGTCTTTACTCCGCCATATCCGGCATCCTCCATCAGCTTGCGGAGGTCTTCCATTTTAATGATTTTTTTTTCCGCTCACGTTTATGCCACGAAAAAGTGCGAGATAGGTAGGCATGGTTATTTAAATAAAGTATAAAGCAAATTTATCCAATTTCACGATAATAACATTATTTTTGCCGAATGGGAAAAAGGAAAAATACCGACAAGATAGTATTTGACAATATAGAAGTGCTGGATGCCGGCGCCAAAGGCGTATCGGTAGCCAAAGCGCCCGACGGCAAGGTGATATTCATACCCAATGTTGTGCCGGGCGATGTAGTTGACGTGCAAACGTTCAAAAAGCGCAAGGCCTATTATGAAGGCAAAGCAGTGCATTTCCATGAATATTCTGCCGACAGGGTGATACCGCCCTGCCAGCATTTTGGTGCGTGCGGCGGCTGCAAGTGGCAGAACATGAACTATGAAAAGCAGCTGTTCTACAAGAACCGTGAGGTGTACAACCACCTGAAGCGCATAGGCAAAGTAGAGCTGCCGGAGTTCGAGCCGATAAAGGGCAGCGAAAAGCAGTTCTTTTACCGCAACAAAATGGAATTCTCCTTCTCGAATGCCCGCTGGGTAACTGAGGAAGAAGCGCGCAGCGGTGAGGAGATCGACAACCGCAATGCACTGGGCTTCCACATACCACGCATGTGGGACAAGATACTGGATATTACTAAATGCCACCTGCAGGAAGACCCCAGCAATGCTATTCGCAATGCCGTAAGGGATTTTGCCAATGAGCACGGCCTGGAGTTCTTTAACCCCCGCGAACATTCAGGATTGCTGCGCACGCTGATGCTTCGTACCGCATCAACCGGCGAGATCATGGTGCTCATACAGTTTTTTGACGATAATAAGGAACAAAGGGAAATGCTGCTGGATTTCCTTGCCGAAAGCTTCCCCGGCATTACCTCGCTGCAATATGTGGTGAACCAAAAGGCAAACGACACGCTGTATGACCAGGACATCATATTGTACAAAGGACGTGATTATATATTAGAGTCGATGGAAGGGTTGAGCTTTAGCATCAATGCAAAGTCGTTCTACCAGACGAACTCTGACCAGGCGTATGAACTGTACAGCATTACCCGCGACTTTGCAGGGCTTACAGGCAATGAACTCGTGTATGACCTTTATACCGGTACGGGCACGATAGCGCAGTTTGTATCGCGAAAAGCGAAAAAGGTTATTGGCGTAGAAGCCGTTCCCGAAGCCATTGCTGATGCCAAAGAGAACGCAAAACGCAATAATATCACCAATTGCGAGTTTTTTGTTGGTGACATGAAAGTGGTGTTCAATGAAGAGTTCATCGCTACGCACGGCAGGCCGGATGTCATCATTACCGATCCCCCGCGCGACGGCATGCATAAAGATGTTATTGACCAGATACTGCAGATAGCCCCGCAAAAAGTGGTGTACGTTAGCTGCAACTCGGCCACCCAGGCCCGCGACCTTGCCCTGATGGATGAAGTGTACAAGGTGGCGCGCGTGCGCCCGGTCGATATGTTCCCGCAAACACACCATGTGGAAAATGTTGTACTTTTGGAAAAAAGATAATTAAAAGGCATTGCCTCTATGAAAAGATTAATCTGTTCTGTAACTGTGCTGTTGGTACTCACCTATTTCGCCGTTAGCTGCGAGAAGGACGACATTTGTGCCGAAGGCTCGCCAACCACGCCAAGCCTCATTGTTGAGTTTTATAACAAGGATAATGGGGAGGAATTGGTAAACCTCATCAATTTCAAATACTATGCAGTAGGCGAAACCGATACCCTGCCTGATGTAGAGGAAGGCACCACCACTTCGTTCAGTAAAATCGAGCTGCCATTGCGCACCGATGCGACCACCACCAAGTGGGGCCTCATATTTACACGCAGGCTTTCCAACGGACAGTTTACCGAACCTAATACCGATTTCCTCGAATTCAATTATGAGACCAATACCGCTTATGTTTCCCGTGCCTGCGGATTCGCCACTACGTTTATGCTTTCCCCTAATTTGAACGGAGCCCCTAATCCGTTACATACGGACAGTGAAGACGCAGATGGTCTCTGGATAGATGATGTTGAAGTAATTACCACCAATATAGAAGACGAAAGTGAAACACATATCAAGATATATTTATAGCGTCCTGCTGCTGTGCTCATTTTCATCTTTTGCACAGGAACAGCCAGCCACCGATACGATTGCCCCACCTGTAAAATCCGACCGCTACGGCATCCGTGTGGGTGTCGACCTGCACAGGCTGTCGCGCTCATTCTATGAGGATGACTTCAGGGGGATTGAACTGGTGGCCGATTACAGGCTCACCAAAAAATGGTATGCCGCCGCCGAAATAGGTAATGTCGACTATACCGTAAACGACTCGCAGCTGAGCTTTACCACCAAAGGCAATTACCTTAAAGTCGGTTTCGACTTTAATGCCTACGAGAACTGGCTCGACATGGAAAACATGATCTACGCCGGCGTGCGTTACGGCTTTGCCGGTTTTAACCAAAACCTCAATTCATATAAAATATACGACAGTTCCGGTTACTTTGATGAAGTGACCATTTACCCTGATACCAAATACAGCGGCCTTACCTCACAATGGATCGAAGTCCTGGGCGGCGTAAAGGCCGAACTGTTTGATAATATATTCCTTGGGTTTTCCGTGAGGCTCAACTACCTGGTCTCAGATAAGAATCCTGATGGCTTCGAAAACCTTTATCTGCCGGGGTTCAACCGTACTTACGGATCAAAATTCGGCGCAGGATTCAACTATACGCTGTCCTATTTCATACCGCTTTATAAAAAGCAGGGCGCACCGAATGAAGCTAAAAAATAAATTTTAGCTACAAATAGCACAAATTTCACCAATTTCGAATTAGTGAAATTGGTGTAATTCGCAGGTAAAAAATTATGCCCTAACAGGATTTTAATCACCTGTAATCTTCCTCGGGAAAAACGAATTTACTTTCTTTCGATGCACTGATACGATAAATACCGGCATTTATTCATTGCTTAAAAATTTTCAAATTGTTCCAGCTATTTTAGCCCTGCCCAACAGTCCACCCATAGGATTAATTTTATATGTTTGGAAATGATTTAAAAACTGCCCTGTTGTACGGGGGCATATTCTGAAGAAAACCGCATTCAACCTGATAACGAAATAACGCAATTACAATAATGGAAAAAATGGCTCCTGAAAAAGCGCTGTCCATACTCAAAGAACATAAACTCGAAGCCGATGCAAAGCATCTTGCCGATGCTTTTGACAATATTGAATTATTCGAAGCACTACTGGCGGCAGGTGCAGACCCTAATTATCTTGTTGACGGATCGAAACCCCTGTTTATGGAAGCTTACGGCCGCAGTAAATACTTTCCCTTCAAACTATTGATGGAATATGGTGCCGATCCCAATAAGCCTTATAAAAACGATCCGGGCAGCCCTAATGTTATTTTCGACATGACATCAACCTCGGGCCCCGGTATGTATTTCTGGCCCATGCTTGAAGCTGGGCTTGACCTGAATGGATTTCATCCCGTAACCGGAGAAAACCTGGTGACCTATATGGTACGCCAGCCTTATTCTTCGGTCGATGTATTGAAGAACCTGCTCGAAAACGGCGCAGACCCGAACCTGCCAAACAAAAATGGCATGACGATCTATGAGCTACTGGAAAAGAACAGGATCAGGACCCGGAAGCCGGAATTTTTCCTCCTAAAGGAATATGAAAAAGGAGGCCGGAAACTGCCGCCTATGCCGGAAGGGATCATTCCACCTGCACAAAAGCCCATTCTAAAGATCAGCTACGGAGACGCTGTCAGTTCCTGGAGGGCTCTTGAAGTGCTCAGTAAAGATGCGGACAGCCTGACCGTAAAAATGTACAACCTGTATATGTATGATACGGAATTCCCACGTTCGCACACAGCAGCGCTCAATATCGTATTCTCGCTTTTAGAAAGGGCCGAAACACCATCCGTGTGGCAGGATATAGCCACTGTTTTTGACTATGAAAAATACCATATTGAGGTTGCGCGCAAATATATAAAGTCGTTTGAGGTTTACGATTTCAATGCGATTCACAGCAATGAACTATGGAAAGATACACAGCTTTATAAGTTCGATGACATTAAAGACAGTATGCGTGAAAAGCTAATGCACGCAACGATGACTATCCGGGTAAGCGAACCCGCAATGCTCGAAACCATTGAGGCCGGCACGTGGATGAACATCCCCTACCGTTCCGCAAGCCCATTTTGGTATATGGAAAATAAAGCAGCGGGAACATTTTTTGTAATGTTCCTGAGCGAAGGCGGAAGATGGATGTCACGCGAAGGAGAAATAGGAACCGATGGCAAGCTGAAACCTGTTGCCGGCATCAGCAAAGGCTATTACAAAGAAGAGAACAACCGTGCAGAGGCTTTTGCATTTGCAAAAAAGGAAGAAGGCTATGAGCTTGTTTATAAAAATTACGATACGGCATACAATATTGAAGAAGATATCCGGAATGCCAAGGCAGAAGAGAAGATTAACGAGAATAAGGCCGATCATAGCGAAGCTGCACTAGAAGCGATACAAAACGAAGATGTTGCAAAACTGAAGTCGATATTAGCAACAGGCGTTCATCCCGATACGCTCAAGACTTCCTATGGCACACTTGCTCTCGAATATGTTGCCGATAAATACAGGCCCAAACCTGCGCACCTGGAAATGCTTAAGCTCCTGCTTGAGAATGGCGCCGACCCACAGCATAAGGAATACGACCATCCGCTGCTTCAGCAGGTGTGTGGCGGGCATGCCAAAAATGAGGTTAGCGACGAAATGGTACGTTGCCTGATGGATGCCGGAGCCAATATATTTGCCAATTCACAGTCGGAAAGCTATCATAAAAGCTCTTTATTGCAATCGGCGTGCTATGGCGGCATGCTGTGGTTTGTAGAATACCTACTCGGGAAAGGCGTACCTGTCGACTATCAGGATACCGAAGGCATGACCGCTTTAAATTATGCAGTGAGGTCAGACCGCAACAGTGCTGCCATTATAGATGTGCTGCTAAAGAACGGCGCCGATAAGAACGATTTACTTAAGCTTAGCTCCCATGGTGCAACCTGCCTTGAAAATGCAGAGATCCCGGAAACCATCGAAAAAATCGTTTCGTTGGGATTCGACATTGATATGAAAAACCGCCACGGGTATACCGGAATCCTGCATGCTGCTGAATATGGCCCTGCCGAAATTTTTGAAACATACCTGAAGCTCGGTGCAGAGGTTTACCTGCCTAACGTCCTTCACCGTATCGTTACCCGTCTGGGCTACAAAGATAACAACCAGCAAAAAGTTGAGGCACCCATGAAGAAGTTAAAGATGCTGTATGAGCGGGGGTATGATATTACCGGCGGCACCGACACTTTTACAAGTATATACCGTAGCTATGAAGGCCGCAAAAAAATTGCAAAGTTCGAAGAGCAAATACTTCTAGACCTATGGGAAATGGGATGCAGGCCATCGTGGAAGAAACCATTCCTTGAATATGTTACAAGGGTCAACAGTGCGAAATTGATAGCTTTGGCAGAAACACTACCCGAGAACAGGATAAAATCGTAAAATAACGTGATTTCGATACAACCAAGACTCTTAACCCGGAAAAATTTCTTTGTTTTGAGCGTAGAGGCGTTGCAATGCAACGTCTCTACAACTACGCATAAGTTTAATTTGGATATATAGAATAGGGCTTTGTGATCAATTTTATATCGAACTCACATTAAATAAAAAATGCCGCAGATTATCGAACTGCGGCATTTTCGTTTTGGTAATATGATTTTTCTATTTCACTACGAGTTTTTGGGTTGCCGTTTTGCCATCGGCATTCAGCGTTACAAAGTACACACCACTTTTGAGTGAGGACACATCGAGGTCGGATTGTGTGCCTTGTAATTTGGCGTTGGCAACGGTTTTGCCTAGTACATCGGTTACAGTTACCGTGGCGCCATTGACTTCAGCAATCATTTGCAGGGTGATTTTGGCTGATGCAGGGTTAGGATACATTACGAAACCATTGGCCGTATTTTCATTGATGCCTGCGGCAGACATTACGGTTGTAGTAATCGTATTGGTCTCTATTACAGGGTTAAAATCGAAGTAAATACCCGCCTGGCCCGACATAGAGTCGCCCGCCACAACCGAAGTTTTCGGTTTTATCCTGTACATCACATAGCCATGGCTGTCGGGTTCGTTCACCATTGCACCGGGAAGCTGAATGTCATTGAAACGGAATGTTACTTCATTTCCGTTGCCGCTGCGCTCAGCCTGGAACGTGTGGCTGCCGATCATTGGCTCAAAGGTGTTCCAGTCAAGATTGCCGTCAAGCATCGTTTCAATCCTCACATTGTGGGCATTGGCATTGCCTTCGTTCTGGAAACGTATGGTGTAATGCAGGTAGCCGTCGGCCTGGGCTTCTGTAATCTCTTCGCCTTCACGAACGTTGATGTCGTTAGGGTCCCAGGAATTTACCGAAACCTGGTCCAATATGTCGGTGTTATTGGATGGGAATGCATCGGCAGCTCCGTTGATTGAAATGGTTGAAGTAAATGTAATGATGTCGCCAAGGTTTACTATTCCTGGCATGGCTACCTGGAAGTCTATGTAGATGATTTGGTAGCCGTAAGGCTGCATGTTGGTATACTCAAAGGCCAGCATTCCCGGTAGTGCCGTCATGGAAGGCCAGGATTGCAGGTAGTCGAGCTGCGTATCGTTGTATTGCAGTGCCACAGTACCGCTTGCGGTTGTGTTACCGAAGTTTTGTATCACAAGCGCATAGGCCGCTGTAAAGCCCGGCTGGGCACCGTTTAGCGGGGCAAGGTATACAGCAACATCATTAATTGGGGCAGGAGGCGTTAAGCAGAAGTTGATGTTTTCAACATTTACATCAGATACTGAAACAGTGTGGGCAGTGGGGGTCGATACCATATTATAAGGATAGTATGGGCTTGCCTGAACACTTATTGTACCTGTAGGTACATTATAAAAAGTATAATTGCCATCCGCATCCGTGTACGCGTAATCAATCTGGTTGTTAAGTGTGTAATATACCGCTATCCCTGAAGCAGGAGGGTCATTCTCAGTACACCCATTCCCGTCAGCGTCAAAGGATATATGGCCGGACACCGTAATATTGCTACATTCTATAGCTATTAGCGGCAGTTGTACTATCCAAATACAGTTACCGGTATCTACCCTGATATATAGCACCTGTACCTGCCCGGATATAACGGGCTGGGTAATTGTATAATTATTGATGTTTTGGATTGCGTTTTGGGTAGCATTCGTTTCGGCATCTTCATATGTTTCAAAAATTTGGACATTTAATGCGTCCGGATACATCAGCCACACATTCGCGATCCATGGCTCCAGATTGTAGGTAACCATGTCGTTTATAATACATTCAGCAACCGAGTCTAATGTTATTTGTGCGGAAGTGTTGCCAATGGTAACCATGAACATGGTTTGGTCACTGCAGCCATTCTGTTCGGCATATATGTAAAGAGCCATTGAAGTAGTTATTGCGGTACCAGCCGGTAACAACGTACCGCTACCGTTTGGCCCCGTATAGTAATTGCCACTGCTCAACGCGGGGAGTATAAAGCTACCGCATGCGGTCACATCGTTCAGTTCGGGTACAATCGCACCGTTCCACATGCTTATGACAAAGCTGGTAGTGTCAAACTCACCTGTTGCAATATTGGTTACCCTGATATACAACGCCTGCTCGATATTGCCGGTAGTGATCATGAAGGCCTGCGGATTGGCAATGGGGTTTACATTGTTATCAGCGTCCTCCCACGAAAGGTGGTAGGTTACTATGTATTCGGCAGGCGACTGGTTGGCAAGCGTTACCGGGGTTTGCACTGTAAGGTCAAAAACCTCATAGTTGCACTGGTTAATATCCGGCACGGGATAAGCTTCGGCCTGGGCCATGCCTTTAAGGCAAAGAAGCATGAGCAACCCAAGGAAAAGTAATTTCTTTTTCATAGTAAGAGATTGTTTGGTTATGTATTTTAAACAGCATAACTCTTAAATCCCCTACCTTATACCCCAAAAATACCCTAAAAATTCCTCAAAAGTCCCATGATATCTGTCATAAAATCATCATATTAATATGATTTTATGGCTATTTATTCCTCTCCCGCCAATTTTCGGTGATGGCATCGTAGTCGATCGTAAATGCAGGTTCCTGCCGGACAAGCCTCTTTTCGTCGAAAGCCTTCAGGAGATAGCCTTCAATGGCATAATCCTCGGTCACATTTGCCGGATTATACTTCATTTTGAGGTTAATATCGAACAGGCGCGCCATCCTGTTGGACCAAAAAGCCTTCCAACCGCTTTTATGTTCCTTTATAAGATCGAACGTGGTATGCCCGGTCTGCCTGTAAATGAGCTTTACTAGTATCTGCCCTTCTTTTCGTGTGAGCTTTTTCAACTGGCCTTCAAACTCGTCTTCGAGGTATTTCTCTACAATTTTAGCATATTTTTTCTTCTCGCGGTCGGTCTTCAGCCTGTCCATGTTATTGGCCATCATAGTCAGCTTTTCGGCAGCAAGCTTTGCGTACGGATATACCTTTAGTACACGGCGCCTTAGCAGCAGCAATTGCTTCTTTTCCTCAACGCTGAGCCCATCCCCAATCACCAGTTCCTCCAACTCGGTACTGAAAACGATTGAATCGTTATCAATACTGTCATTTTCAACCACCTGGGCACTGGCACCCATGCTCATAAATAATAGGATTATGAAGAATATCCTTGCTTTCATCGTTAAGAAATTTATCCCAAAATTATGCATAATTATATAACTCTGTAATGTAATTTATATTTTAGCCAAAAATTAAATTTATGTCAGCAAATTCTATACTTACCGATGCCTCAATGGCGTTCCTGGAGCAATACCTCAATAACCCCTCGCCTACCGGATATGAAGCCGGTGGCCAAAAGATATGGATGGATTACCTCCAGCCTTATGTAGACACTTTCATTACCGATACTTACGGCACAGCTGTGGGTGTCATCAACCCCGATGCGCCCTACAAAGTGGTTATTGAAGGCCACAGCGACGAGATTTCCTGGTATGTAAACTACATTACCGACAATGGACTCATTTACGTTATCCGTAACGGGGGGTCAGACCATATGATCGCCCCATCCAAACGTGTCAATATCCATACCAAAAATGGTATTGTTAAAGGCGTGTTCGGATGGCCGGCCATACATACCCGCAACCGAGGCAAAGAAGAACCGGCCAAGATTGAGACCATATTCATCGACTGCGGATGCTCTACAAAGGAAGAGGTTGAAAAACTGGGCATACATGTAGGTTGTGTAATTACTTATCCTGACGATTTCATGGTACTTAACGAAAATAAATTCGTATGCCGGGCCATCGACAACCGTATCGGCGGTTTCATGATTGCCGAGGTAGCGCGCCTGTTGCATGAGAACAAAAAGAAACTGCCTTTCGGCCTGTACATTACCAATTCTGTTCAGGAAGAAGTAGGCCTTCGCGGTGCCGAGATGATCACTAAGACCATCAGGCCGAATGTTGCTATTGTAACCGATGTATGCCACGATAGCACCACACCGATGATAGATAAACGCATTGAGGGTGAAACCCAGATAGGCAAAGGCCCTGTAATTACCTATGCCCCTGCAGTTCAGAACAATCTCCGCGAACTTATCATTGATACAGCAAATAAGAAAGAAATACCATTCCAAAGACTGGCATCTTCACGTGTTACCGGTACCGATACTGATGCGTTTGCGTATAGCAACGGCGGTGTGGCTTCGGCACTTATTTCACTGCCGCTACGCTACATGCACACAACAGTGGAAATGGTGCAACGCGAAGATGTAGAGAACGTTATAAAGCTGATTTATGAAACACTCCTTACTATCGAAAACGAAGATACTTTCTCATATTTCAGTTAATTCTTTACCCTATGAAAACAAAAAAAGCATCTGCGGCCTGCGGATGCTTTTCTTTTTCTAAGTGATGAGCGGATGCTTAGGCGTTTTTGGCTGCTTTAAGCAGTTCGATTGCCTGTGTAGCATTAGAAAGCTCAGCATACTTAAGGGCTGTAAAGCCTTTTTCATCCTTAGCCTTCAGGTCGGCACCTTTTTCCAGGAGCAATTTAATAATTTCCACGTTGTTGTAGCGTGCCGCGATCATCAGCGGTGTCATACCGTTGCATTTCTCGTCGATTGATACGCCATACTCAAGGAATTTTTTCACAGCTTCAACATCCCCTTTAGAGATTGCAATCCCCAGTGGTGTAGGTTCTTTGTACGTCCTCACTAACTCAAATCCGTGAGACGTACTTTCCACAGTTGAAGCTACTGCTACATTACTAAATGCTACAAGAGCCAGTCCGAAATAAATGATCGCTTTTTTCATGATGATTGAAATTTTAATTGATGATTGTTTTTATTTTATTGTTATTGGGTGATTAGCCCCTACGGTTGATTAGGCCGTTTGAAGTAATAGACGTATATAACCATACAATCGTTACTGAGAAAACACTATTTAACAAATATTTAACAGATTTATCTTACTATGCACGCCTAATAAAACAAAAAACCACCTGCGTTTACAGGTGGTTTAAAAAGAATTAGTTTTGTAATCATTTTTTCAGGTAAGCCTCAACATTTTTTTGGATACGGTCATGGATCTTGCTGATATCGGCCTTCGCAAATTTCTCGCCTATGATGTTTTCGTACAATTCTATGTACCTTTCCGATACACTCACTACGTACTCTTCTGTCATTTCAGGTACCTGCTGCCCTTCTTTGCCCTGAAAGCCATTAGCTATAAGCCATTGGCGTACAAACTCCTTCGAAAGCTGCTTCTGCTCCTCTCCTTTGTTTTGGCGCTCACCATAACCGTCGGCATAAAAATAACGTGATGAATCCGGGGTATGTATCTCATCGATGAGCACAATTTTGCCTTCTTTCGTTTTCCCGAATTCATACTTGGTATCTACCAGTATCAGCCCGCGCGATGCAGCAATTTCAGTACCTTTCTCAAACAGTGCACGGGTATATTTCTCAAGCTGCGTATAATCTTCCTCCGAGACAATCCCTTTGGTAATCACTTCTTCACGCGAAATGTCGGCATCATGCTCACCGTTGTCGGCTTTGGTTGTCGGGGTGATTATCGGGGCCGGGAACTTGTCGTTCTCCTTCATGCCTTCCGGCAGCTCCACACCGCACAGCGCCCGTCGGCCTGCCTTATATTCGCGGGCCGCATGGCCTGACAGATAACCGCGAATCACCATCTCCACCTTGAAAGGCTCGCACAAATGGCCTACCGCAACGTTAGGGTCGGGTGTGTCGATGAGCCAGTTGGGTACGATGTCCTGGGTAAGGCGCATGAACTTTGTCGCTATTTGATTGAGTATCTGACCCTTGTACGGTATACCCTCCGGCAGCACCACATCGAAAGCCGAAAGCCTGTCGGTGGCTACCATTACCAGCAGTTCGTCGTTGATGTTGTACACGTCGCGCACCTTGCCGCGATATACCGACTTTTGCCCCGGGAAATTGAAATCTGTTGTGGTTATGGTCTTTTGTGCCATGTGTCGTTGTTGTTTTGTTGTAGTTGAGGTGCAAAAATAAGAAAGTTATGGGCAGATTTTTTGATTGGGGGCCAAATTTCATATCCGTTTTTTGCGAAAGGTAAAAATAGGGGAAATAATGGGGTATTTTTAGTCCACGTTGGGAGAGTTTATGGTACCACCAGGGGGATATTTGAGACCGAAAAATATGATTTTAGGGTATGGGCATGATGAATTTAGGGTATCGCTTTTTACAACCGGAAATCCGGGACCGGAAAATTACTTTTTTTACACTCCAAAAAATGGATGGCATACTTAAAAAACAATTTTGAAACAAAAAGCAACCGCAAGCATTACTATACAAGGCGGCCATAGCAGGGTACGGAAGCCAGGGAGCGTAACTCACTTGCCGGCAGTAGTGGGGCGGTTTTTACAGCACGGCCAATAAAAGAATAATGGCAATCTTGAATTGTGCCGTCTTAAATAACTTCATTATCGAGCCAGTAGAAAAGGGTGATAAGTGCGGTATCATCAATATCATACATGGTTTGCAATGAGAGTTTTCCTTTGGTAAGATAATGGTTGAGCCCTTCGGCAAGGGAAAGTGTAATGTTCGGGTTTACAAATCCCTGCAATAGTTTTGTCTCGGCAACCGGGTCTACAAAGGTATCATCCGATCCTACTATATATAATACAGGTATCCCGATGGTGCGATAAGCCTCCTCAAAATCCTTCCGCACAATGTCCTTTTCAGAGGCCAGCGTGAGGTACGGAAAACGCCCGTAATGCTCTTTGCCATACCCTATCTTTTTGGCTGCCTTGTCCAGCTTTTTTGATAGCGGCCAGCTGTCCAGCTCTTTGTTTTCGGCTACTATTTGATGCATATAGGCCATAGTCTCCAGCTTCTCTTCCCTGGTGGGGTAGTTCAGCACTTCGTTAAAAGCATTCTGCCCGTTCATCAGCTGGTATTCCAGGAATTTGCCATGCTTTTGCACCGGTGTGGCCCATTGTATGAGGAAATCTACAGGCGCCTTGTTTGTGTACGCCTCCATTGTGACCATGCCTCCCTGGCTGTGGCCCAACAGCCCCAGCTTCTTGCCGTCCAGCACAGCGGCCTTTCGCAGTTTTGCAATGCAGGAAGCCAGTTCTTCGCCCATTGTAGTGATGGTGTAGTTGGCCGTATTGAATTTACCTCCTGATTTGCCAAGGCCGCGCTCGTCATAACGGTACACCGCTATGTTGTGCTCCAGCAGCTTTTGGGTCAGCAGGTAATGGCTATGGCGGGTATCGGCCCCCGATCCGGGTACGATGACGATCACTTTATCAAACGGGGTTTTGGGGTACAGGAGCGTTCCCGACAGCGTGATGCTGTCCTTCTTCTCCTTGACCCTGAACGTTATTTCCTCAGCATGATAATTTTCCCTGTTGCTTATGTCTCTCTCATAGTCAAAAATTTCCTGGGCGGTGGCAGCATTGAACAGTAAGAACAGTAACAGGGAGAATGATCGTTGTAGGTTTATCATGATGGCAATTGGGTTTGTTTGTTACCTGATAACTATAAAACAACGGAAAAATTGCAGGAAAATATTGGATTGTGATATTCATATGCCGCTCCTCCGGAGCTCAACAACATTTTGTTACTATTCTTGCTATAAATATGCCGTCCCTCTAGGACTCATCTGTGGCAGCCCCGGCGGGGCGATATGTTTATAGAAATATCAAATATGAGTGGCTTAGAGCTCCGGAGGAGCGGAATGTAAATTATTCAAAGCACTTCCTGACACTTGTGTTTTCCAATTATCAGGTGTAATTTATATTGAATGCAATGAAACTTAGGCCTATCGGCTACTTAATACCTCAGTAATGGTTCTCAATCATAAATGATTTTCTTTACGTTAGTAAGCATCAAGTTCTTGGATATAGTAATTAAATCTTTAATGGCACGATCAAGATGCTCGCTTTAGCTGGCGTTGTGATAATATCCAATAGTTCGGTTTCTAAGAAACATGCAAGATGACCACCACAGTCAGGCTTTTATTATAGCCTCTTCGATCATGAAATCCGGCACCCAAAAACCACTTTTTTTTAGACTCTAAAATTGGATGTTTGTATAAAAACAATTTTGAAACAAAAAGTAATATGAATCATTATAATAAAGATTGCAATATACCTCAAGTGTACTCATGAACTGGCAATGATATATCACAAAGAGGAATTTTATGAGAATGATTATCTAGAAACATATATTAAAATGTTAAAAATATTATGGAAATGTTAATAAAATATTCTTTAAAAATCGTGAAAAAATTGCAATTTGCATGGTTTAAAAGCTTTTTTATGTCAAAATACAAAATCAAGAAAAACCAGCTAATTGGGTCTCCTGACGCAGAAACAGATGATTTATTACTCGCTGCCTTCATTTCAATTGACAACCTCCAAGAAATTCTTGATACTAAAAATCAGAAGTCTATATTATTAGGTCGTACTGGAAGTGGTAAAAGTGCAATTCTCAAGTATCTTGCTGAAAACTGTGACAATGTTAAAAGTATTGATCCAGAATCTATGTCTTTGCGATTCTTAAGCAATTCAACTATACTTCGATATTTTGATTCAATTGGTGTAAATCTAAATCTATTTTATAAAGTCTTATGGAAGCATGTATTTATAGTTGAGTTACTTAAAATGTATTTTGATGAAAATTCTACTTTTAAAAAGCATAATTTTTTTGATAGGCTAAAGGCTTCCATAGGGCACGGTAAAAAAACAAATGCTAGAAAAGATAAGGCTATAAAATATATGGAAACATGGTCTAATGACTTTTGGCAACAAACTGAAATCCTTATAAAAACTTTTGAAAAAAATATCCAAGAGAAATTTATTGCCTCACTAAATATTGATGCAGAAGCAATAAAATTTGGCTTTGCAGACGAAAAATTTCGAAATGAAAATTTTGTTTATGAAGCAAAACAAAAAGCTGAATCAATTATTTCAAATTCTCAAGTATTAGAATTATTGGATATTGTGGAAATTATGAAAGATGATTTATTTTTAGATCATCAAAGAAAATACTATATCCTGATTGATGATCTTGATACAGAATGGATTGAAGATTCTTTAAGGTTAGAACTTATTGGTGCCATGGTAGATGTAATAAAGGAATTTAGACAATTACCAGGAATAAAAATAGTAATATCTCTTCGAGAAAACTTAAACGAAATTGTATTTTCAAAACATCAGCATAAGGGTAGCCAAAGAGAAAAGTTAAAGCCACTATATTCTTCTCTAGAATGGACTTCGATAGAACTTAAAGAGTTGGTAGATAAGCGTCTATTATTATTATCAGAAAACGAGTTTAATATTAATGTTGCATTCAATCAAATTAGAAGAGGGAATAAAAAAGGACTAGACTATGTGTTAGAAAGAACCTTCTACAGGCCAAGAGATATTATTTCGTTTATGAATCACATGATTGAAAATGCTAATGATAAAACTTCGTTTTCAAGTGACATTATGTCTAAAGCAGAACCTTCATACTCTATCGAGCGATTTCAAGCATTAGAAGATGAATGGTTTGAAAATTACGGTAAAATTTCTGAGGTTTGCGGTTTTTTACGTGGTATAAATAATGGATTTAAGTTAAAAACTATTTCTGAAAATAAATTTGCAGAATTATATGTTGAGGATATTGACACTAATTTGTTTAAAGGTGAATTACTAAATGCAATTCAAGATTGGAAAAAGAACACCATAAATTTTATTAGTTTCCAAAAAAAATTAATGTATATTCTATACAGAATTGGCATTTTAGGTGTAAAAAAAGGACCAGATTTCCCAACAGCATTTTACTTCACAAAAGAAGTCATTATAGAAAAATCAGACATTTCTAACAGTTGTAGATTCTACGTTCACCCCGCATTGTATTCTATATTCAAGATAAATGTAATTGATCAACTGCCTGAAGATAATTAATAAAAGCTAATATTTAGAAATAATCAATAAATATTAGCTTTTAAATATTTTAGTGTCTACTTATAAAATTCCCCTAAGTCCATCACCTTTAATCATGATTCTCAATGCTCTTATACGCATCGATGATCTTCTTAACGAGCCTGTGGCGCACGATGTCCTTATCATCAAGGTAAATGATGCCCACGCCCTCCACATCCTTCAATATAAGTATCGCTTCCTTAAGCCCTGATATGGTGCGGCGCGGCAGGTCCACCTGCCCCGGGTCGCCCGTAATCATGAACTTCGCATTCTTGCCCATACGCGTCAGGAACATCTTCATCTGCGAGTGCGTGGTGTTCTGCGCCTCATCGAGGATTACGAACGCATTGTCCAGCGTGCGCCCCCTCATGAAGGCCAGCGGCGCTATCTGTATGATGCCTTTCAGCAGGTAGTCTTCCAGCGTTTGCGGCGGAATCATGTCGCGCAGCGCGTCGTATAGCGGCTGCATGTACGGGTCCAGCTTCTCCTTCATGTCGCCCGGAAGGAAGCCGAGGTTCTCCCCCGCCTCCACAGCGGGACGCGTCAGGATGATGCGCTTTACCTGCTTTTCCTTTAATGCCTTTACGGCAAGGGCTACGCCTGTGTAGGTCTTACCGGTACCGGCAGGGCCAATGGCAAAAACCATGTCGTTTTTGTTCATGTAGTCAACCAGTTTTTGCTGGTTGGGCGTCATGGCTTTTATCAGCTTGCCGCCAAGGCCGTGCACGAGTATCTTGTCGCTCGGGTCCATGTGCTCCTCCCGGGAGTCGCTCTGGATCACGCGCTCGATCACGTTGTCGTCAATGTTGTTGTATCGTGTAAAGTGGAGCATAAGCCGCTTGAAACGGGTCTCGAACTCGTCGAGCATTTCCTTTTCGCCGAAAACCTTCAGGGTGGTGTCGCGTGCCACGATCTTCAGCTTGGGGTAATATTTTTTGATGGTTTCAAGATGGGAGTCCTGTGCGCCCCAAAAATCTTTCGGGGCAATGTCGTGGAGTTCGATTATTCTTTCGTTCAAAAGCAGTTTATTTTAGTTAGTGGAATGCGCTATTTATTGTTAGCTTTGCATTCAAATTTAGTGATTTTAAGCACGACTTTATTTAAAGTTTTAAACAATTTTATGTCAATAATTACCCTGACTACCGACTTTGGCCTGAAGGACCATTTTGTAGGCGCGCTGAAAGGAAAGATACTTTCGGAGTACAGGGAGGCGGCCATTGTTGACATTTCGCACCACGTAGACCTCTTTAACGTATCGGAAGCCAGCTATATAGTGGGCGCTGCCTACAGCAGCTTTCCGCAGGGTACGGTGCACCTGGTGGGCGTGGATGCCGAGCTGACCAGGGAAAGCCGCCACATCGCCATGCTGTGGAACGGTCATTACTTCATCTGCGCCGACAACGGCATCCTGAGCATGCTTACCCAAAAAATAGTCCCCGAGAAGATCGTGGAGATCAACATCCACGACCGCCTGCCCGAGGGCGCTACCGAAATGGACGTGTTCGTAACAGTCGCCTGCCATCTGGCGAAGGGGGGCCTGCTGAACGTGATAGGCCGGGAAATAAAGGAGATAAAGGAAATGCACGATGTGCAGGTAAGCGTTGCCGCCGATAATACATCCATAAAAGGAAATGTGGTATACATTGACCATTTTGGCAACTGCGTGACCAACATCTCTAAAAAGCTGGTGAAGGAAGTTGCCAAAGGGCGCGATTTCGATGTGACATTCAGCATCAAGAGCATACGGTCCGTAAAGAAGGGCTACTCCGATTTTACGGTAAACGACCGCTTTTCATTAAAAGATTATGAGGGCGAAAAGCTGGCACTATTCAACGAAGCCGGGTTTCTGGAAATAGCCATCTACCGCAGCAACCCGCTGACCGTTGGCACCGCAAAAACACTGCTGGGGCTCAAGTTCAGGGATGTGGTGAATGTGGTATTCAGATAGTTTTCAGTCGCAGTCACAGTAAATAGTAAAATAAAAAAACAGTATGTTTGTACGCATTGTAAAGATGGGCTTTCAGGAAGATCAGATCGAAGCCTTTCTTGATAATTTTGAGCAGGTTAAGCAGGATATACGAAATTTCCCAGGCAACCGTTTTTTAGAACTGTACAGAGACAGGAACGACCCGGCGGTATTTTTTACCTACAGTTACTGGGAAACCGAGGCCGACCTGGAGACGTACCGCAAGTCGGACCTGTTCTGCGAAACGTGGGCCGTCACCAAGCCGATGTTCCGCCAAAAGGCCGAGGCATGGAGCGTGGATAAACTGGTTTCGCTGCCGTAACTTTGAACTTTAAACGTTTAAACTTTAAACTGATTAATGAAAGCACTATTAATGCGTGAGATAAAATCCTTTTTCGGTTCGCCGATAGGGTATCTCGTAATCGCTATTTTCCTCCTGCTCAACGGGCTGTTCCTTTGGGTGTTCGAAGGGGATTTCAACATACTCAACAGCGGCTTTGCCGACATGGCGCCGTTTTTCACGCTGGCACCGTGGATACTCATATTCCTGATCCCGGCCGTGACCATGCGCAGCTTTTCCGACGAGAAAAAGCAGGGCACGATAGAACTATTATTCACCAAGCCGCTTACCGTGTGGGAAATCGTGAACGGCAAGTTCTTCGGGGCGCTGGCACTCATTGTAATGGCCATCATCCCTACAATAATCTATGTTTTCGTGCTGTCGTCTTACGGCAGCCCGCAGGGCAATATCGACATGGGCAGCACGCTCGGGTCGTACTTCGGACTGCTGTTCCTCATTGCGGGCTACACCTCGATAGGCATCTTTACCTCGACGTTTTCGGACAACCAGATCGTGGCGTTCATCGTATCGGTATTCCTGTGCTTCTTCATTTACTTCGGGTTCGAAGGCATTGCCGGGTTTGGAGGCAGCTTTAGCGGCTTCATTGGCTGGCTGGGCATGGACCGCCACTTCAAGAGCATGGGGCGCGGGGTACTGGACACGCGCGACATCCTGTATTTTGTGAGCGTTACGGTACTGTTCCTGTCGCTGACGGTTTACAAACTTAAATCGATGAAAGGGTAATGGAAGCAGCAGAAACAAAAACTCCGGAAACAACGCCGCAAAACCCTAAAGGCAACAAAAACCTGAAAGGGCTGGCCATTACCATCGTTGCGCTTGTTGCGTTAAACTTTGCAGGCAATTATTTTTTCAAGCGTTTTGACCTTACGCACGATAAGCGCTATACGCTTTCGGAAGCTGCCCACAATATCATTGACGAAGCAGTAGAGCCGGTATATGTAGAGGTGTTCCTGGCCGGTGATGTGACCGACAACTACAAGCGCCTGCAGGACGAAACATACCAGATACTGGAAGAGTTCAGGGCGTACAGCCCGAACATCAGGTTCAGCTTCTTCAACCCCATAGGCGAAAACGAAAGCGAAGCCGCCAAACGCGACCTGATATACAACATCTATATCATGGACAACCCGCAGTTTGCCGTGAAAGAAAAAGAGATCAAACAGAGCATTTCGCAGATAACCAATATTGACGAAGCGGTAATGGAAGGCTTTGTACGCGCCAACATGCAGCCCGCCAGTGTGTCGGTGATCGATAAGGGCAAGCAGTCGGAAACCGTGATCTTCCCGTGGGCCATCGTGACCAGCAATGGCAGGACCGTAAAAATACCTTTGCTGAAAAACCAACGCGGTGCATCGGCGCAGGAAAACATCGAGACCTCGGTACAAAATCTTGAATATGCTTTTGCAGATGGCTTTAAGAAGGTCATCCGTGAAAAAGAAAAGAAGATCGTGGTGCTTCGCGGCAATGGCGAAATGCAGGACAGGAACCTGAGCAGCTTTTTGAGGCAATTGGGCAGCAGCTACCTGATGGCGCCTTTCACGCTGGATTCGGTTTCCAAAAATCCGCAGAATACCCTGAAACTGCTAAAGGAATACGACCTCGCCATCATTGCCAAGCCGCGTGACAAGTTTAGCGAAGAAGAAAAGCTTGTTTTGGATCAATACATCGTAAACGGGGGCAAAACCCTGTGGATGATCGACCCTGTAGAGGCCGAAATGGACAGCCTCACCGAAACCGGCACAGCCCCTGCGGTAGCGCGCGACCTCAACCTGAACGACATGCTCTTCAAGTACGGTGTGCGTATCCCGCCTGTACTGGTTAAGGACGAAATGGCGACGCCTATAAAGCTGGCTACCGGCGACGAAGGCAGCGGCACGCAGTACAACCAGTACCTGTGGAAGTTCGCACCGTTCATCTACCCCGACTCTGTAAATACCAACCCCATCGTGAAGAACCTGGGCGGCATAAAGCTGGATTTTGCAGGGGGCATCGATACGCTGAAGAACGGTATCAAAAAGAACATACTGCTGTCAACTTCGCGCTACTCGACTACAGTGGGTACGCCAACACTGATAACACTGGATGCGGTAAATGAGGAATTCGACCCCAAGCAATATGGCAAACCGGGCTTTATTCCTGTAGCGGTGCTATTAGAGGGCAACTTCCGCTCGATGTACGAGAACCGTGTGCTGCCTTTTAAGGATCCGTCGTATAAAGTAACCGGGAAACCGGGCAAGATGATCGTCATCTCTGATGGCGACATCGCGAAGAACCAGTTTGACAGCAAGGGCAACCCGCTGGAGCTGGGCTTTGACAAATGGACGGGCGAAATGTACGACAACCGCGACTTCATGATGAATTGCGTGAATTACCTGCTGGATGACACCGGACTTATCAACATACGCAGTAAGAGCGTAAGCCTGCCGATGCTGAACATGCAAAAAGTACACGATGAATATACTGCCGCACAGCTGATAACGGTAGGCATACCATTGGCATTGCTGCTGGTTTTCGCGGTGCTGTTCACGTGGCTCAGGAAAAGGAAATATGCAAAATAGTGTTGATAATTTTTTTTCCCAATTCCATTTGATTACGATATATTTGTGCAACCAATGCCCCGGTGGCGTTTGAAAAAAACTAAACGAAACACATGAAATTTATAGTATCCAGCTCGTATTTGCTGAAGCAGCTCCAGGTATTGGGCAGCGTTATCAACAGCAGCAACACCCTGCCTATCCTTGATAACTTCCTGTTTGAACTGAACGGTACCGAACTTAAGGTTTCGGCATCCGACCTTGAGACGACCATGTCGGCCACGCTGGAGATCGATTCTGACAGCCAGGGAAGTGTTGCAGTACCTGCAAAACTGTTGCTGGAAACCCTTAAAACGTTTCCTGAACAGCCGCTTACCTTTACCGTTGAAGACAACAATACTATCGAAATAAGCTCGAACTCGGGTAAATATGCACTGGCATACGCATCGGGTGACGAATTCCCAAAGGCGGTAACGCTTGAAGACCCTTCAGTAACCGTTGTGCCTGCCGAAGTTTTGGCGACTGCCGTGAGCAAGACCATTTTTGCCGCCGGTAACGACGACCTCCGCCCGGTAATGTCGGGTGTATTCTTCCAGTTTTCACCGCAGGGGCTTACCTTTGTAGCTACCGACGCGCACAAACTGGTAAAATATGCACGCACGGATGTGACCGCCTCGCAGGTAGCCGACTTCATCATGCCTAAAAAACCGCTTACCATCCTGAAAGGGATATTAGCCACTTCGGATGCGGAAGTGAAGATCGAATACAATGATTCGAATGCCACCTTCTCCTTTGACAACTACGTGCTCACCTGCCGCCTTATCGACGGTAAGTACCCGAACTATGAGGCTGTAATACCGAAAGAGAACCCCAACAAGCTGCTGATCAGCAGGACGCAGTTCCAGAGCTCAGTGCGCCGTGTGGCCATCTTCTCGAACAAGACTACCCACCAGATACGCCTGAAGATTGCCGGTACCGAGCTGAACATCTCTGCCGAGGATATCGACTATTCGAACAAAGCCGAGGAACGCCTGACGTGTGACTACCAAGGCGACGACATGCAGATAGGCTTCAACTCAAGGTTCCTGACCGAGATGCTGACCAACCTGCAAAGCGACGAGATCATGCTCGAAATGTCGCTGCCTAATCGCGCCGGCATCCTTACCCCTGTTGACGGCCTCGATGAGGGCGAAACAGTGACCATGCTGGTAATGCCGGTGATGTTGAATAATTAAAATTCCAAGCTCCAAATCCCAAATCCCAAACCTTTGGAATTTGTTATTTGCTATTTGGAATTTCAGAAAATCGCTATTTAATCAACCCTTCATAAGGAAACCCGTAATGTTATGCATTGCGGGTTTTGATTTTTATATTAGTTTATGATCCTGCAAGGTTTCCAAAACCTTGTAGGTTTAATTTCTCCATTACATGTTCAGACCCACAAGGTTTTGGAAACATAATTGTTTGAAAGACTTAGCTTAAAGATTTTACCACAAGGGACACAAGGTTTTATCACTAAGAACACAAAGCAGAAATGATAAAATCTTTACGCTGAAAGAACACAAAGCTTTGTGTCATCCCGCCTTTTGGCGGCATTCATTGTGCACCTTGTGTAAATCTTCGTGTCCTTTGTGGTAAAAATTGTATATATGTTTTTATAGTAATGTAGCATTTTTCGTCTTCCGAACACCTGTGTTTTGGAAACCTTACAGGTCAAAAAAAAAAACCGCAATGGCATGATGCACATTGCGGTTTTGCTCCCGATGTAAAATCCGTTACGAGTTGACAAAATTGATAATGTCCTCGTTGAATTTATTTTTGTGGGTATAATAGAGGCCGTGTGGCGCGTCGTCATAAACGATGTACTGTGCGTGCGGTACGATTTTCACGGTTTCTTCGGCAGATACTGCAATCGGCACTGTTTCATCGGCTTTGCCGTGCAGCACCAGTAACGGGATGCGGATGTTTCGCAGGTCATCCCTGAAATCCGTGGCAGACCATGCCTGCATCGACTTGATGGTTGCATATCCTGAGCCCTGCATGGCGAGGTTAATGTCATGCTTCAATATCTCATCGCTAACCGGCTGGCTGAACACCCCCACCCCATAGAATGCCTTGCTGAACGATGCCAGGAATTTGGGCCTGTCGTCCTCCAGTTGTTCCCTCATGCCGTCAAATTGTTCCTGAGGCACGCCATTAGGGTTATTTTCTGTCTTTAGCAGGAACGGTGTTACCGACGATATGAGCGCGGCTTTAGTTACCCTGCCATCAGTGTTGTATTTGGCAAGGTACCGGGCTACTTCTCCCCCACCCATCGAAAAGCCTACGAGTGTAACATCGGTCAGGTCGAGTTCCTGCAAAAGCGTTTGGAGGTCCTGCGCAAAGGTATCGTAGTCATAGCCCTCCCATGGTCGCGATGACAGGCCAAAGCCACGGCGGTCGTAGGCAATGACGCGTATGTTGTTTTTCGGGAGCTCATTGAGCTGGTATTCCCACATTTGGTAATTGAGCGGCCACCCGTGGATGAGCACCACCGGCTTGCCGCGGCCTATGTCCTGGTAAAAGATATTGACTTCCTCAGATCTTCCCGAAAGGCTGACAGAATTGGTTGTAATAAAAGGCATAACAGATTGCATTTAAATTTATAACATAAAATTACTAAGTGTATAAAAATGCCGCTACCGTATTAAGAAACCATTGGCTGTTAATCAAAATACAATTTAGAATTGTTTTGGAAGTTTTGCCTTTCAACGGTTGATTACTCCCATCTTTTCCATGAGGAAGGTTGCGCTTTTATTTCGGCAAATGCCTTCGCGCAGGCGGTAATCGAAATACAGCTCGTTGTCTGCAATCTGCGATTCAAAACAATGGTTGGAAAGCTTGCCGGGATATTGGCCGGCAATGTTGCAGACTTCAATGTCATGCGTGGCAATGGCACCCACAGCTTTCAGGGCTACCATTTTCTCTATTACCTTAATGCTTCCTGTGCGCTTGTCTTCGGAATTGGTGCCGCGCAGTATTTCGTCAAGCAGGACAAAACCCGGACCATCCGCAAGCCTTTCCATAATGAACCGGAGCCTCTTGACTTCGGCAAAAAAATAGGATTCGTTATCCGACAGGGAATCGGAAAGCCGCATGGACACCAGCACCTGCATGGGATGGATGTTGGCCGACGACGCGCAAACCGGTGCGCCCGCGCCCCCCAACACCATGTTAATGCCCAGGCTGCGCAGGAAAGTGCTTTTGCCCGACATATTAGAGCCTGTAAGTATCATGAAGCTTTGCGCCAGTGCTACGTTGTTGCTAACCCGCCCCTCCCCTTTCATGAGCGGGTGGGCCAAATTGTCAAACCGGATTATGCGTTCATCATTAAGCTCGGGAAAAACATAGCCGGGATTGTTGTATGAAAAATTTGCCAGGCTGGACAGGGCTTCAAATTCCGCTATCGCATCGAGCCAGCGCACAATGTCCTGCGCGTGGCGTTTTTTCCATTCCAAAAGCGCATACAGCACATGAAAGTGGAACAGGAACAACCCGTTGAATACAATGGCTCCAAAGGCATTGAAAATACTGTCGAGCCTCGCGAAGAGCACAGACAGCTTTAAAAAAGCGCTACTTGCCCTGTTGTCTCCGTCAACTAATATGCGCTGTAGGGTTTTCAGCTTTTGCGACGTAAACTCTGTATTTTCCAGCTCCCTTATCGATTGCCCGTAGCCCTGTATGATGGAATGGATATCGAAAGTATCGGCAGTTTCCCTTTTAACAGGCTTTAAAAAGCCCAGCAGGAAAACAAGGTTGGCGCCAAAAATGCATTCGGCGATATTTGTATACAGGCCATTACCGGTAAGAAGGCGTAAAGCCACAAATAGGAAAAGCAATACCGGCAATGCTATGGCAATGATCCTTTGCGCTGCATTAAATGTTACCTCCTGCCTCCGTGACCAGTTAATAAGACGGTCATAGTTGGCCTTACTGTCTTTGTTCATTTTGCCTATGGCCATGATCTCCTGGCGCAATCCGTTCATTGCTGCCAGCTCCTTTACCGCTTCCCTTCGGAAGATAACCTCTTCGGGAGAGGCATTTCCGGAAAGATACTCTGCCAGTTTTCCTTTGCCTTTGAATGACTGTGTACGATTGAGGCTATGGTATAGCGAGCGGCTGCCGAAGATATCCAGGTCGTGTGAGTAAGGGTGCGTTATATCCCGGAATTCGGCACCATCCTCAAAAGGGGTTTGCCGCCCCGAAAGGAAAGCGAGCTCATCGAGGTTTATATCCAGGATGGTCCGGGCCCGTTTTTTGCCCTGTACCACTTTGCCGTGGTAATGCATCAGGACGAAAAACACAAGGGCGCAGGCTGCCATTCCCAACACAAGGCTTGTTATTTCAGCCGATTGAAAGCAATAGTAGCCTAACGCCATGAAAACCAGAGCAACGGCAAAACGTGCGGTGCTGATGGCGTTGTACCGGCGGGTCAGTACAGCGAGCTCTTCCTGAAAAGCCGCCTGCCTCTTCCTGTAAAATAAAAGATGTTCCATGCGTGGCGAATATACGTATAAAAAATCCCGATGGCATCGGGACTATGATTAATCTTCGTGGTATACAAGCAGCGGCACCCTGGTGTGATAGGCCATTTTTTTCGTCAGGCTGCGGTGAAACAGGCTTTCAAAAAAACCGCGCTTATGCGCCCGCATTACGAGCAATCCTATGTTTTGGCTCTCTATAAAATCGAGAAGTGTCTGCTCTATGTGATTGCCCGCAATATTGAAAAAGTCGATGTTACGCCCACGGTAGTACGCTTTCCATTCGTTGATCTTTTCTTCAAGGTCGCTCGGGTCATCGGGATTTTTAATATAAATGCACTGCAAACGGGCGCCGAATTTATCTGCAATTTCAAGGGCCCTTTTCAGTGAATCGTTGTCTTTATCCTTGTACTGGGTAGTAAACGCCATGCTTTTTATGGGATGGTAATCGGCTTCAACGGGAATGCCCAAAACGGGTACTTTGGCATTGGCAATTACCGATGCTGTGACAGAGCCTATAAATGTCTCCCGTAAACCGCTGGCACCACTTGTGCCCATCACAACCATATCAATATTCTCTTCCTTACAGACTTTATTGATATTGTACACCACATCACCATACAGCAAAATATTTCGCATACGTACATGGCTAAGCTTGCGGGTCTCTGCCAGCTTGTGCATTTTAGGCAATTCGTCCCTGAAGCTTTCAAACTGGTTCATCTCTACAATGTCAAATATCTCCGTGGCAGTTTCGGGCATCATCGTCGTTTCTACGATGGGAAGGTCGTAAACGTGAAGTATAACCAACTCCGCATTGAATGAATCGGCAAACCGCAAAGCATAAATAAAGGCCGTGTTGGCAGCTTCGGAAAAATCAGTTGGAAAAAGGATCTGTTTCATGGCTGTGTTTTTTGTGGTCAGGCTAAAGATAGGAAAAAGGATGGAGTTTTCCTACTTATTATGCCAGTCTTAACAGAAGGGTAAAGAAGCTTCTGAGGGATTTAGGTTCTTAGTCCCTAGCAACTCAGTACCTAAGTCCCTCAGCCCCTCAAAAAAAGCTATCTTTGCAAAAAAATAAGCATGATATCACAGGATACTATCGTAGCGCTTGCAACACCTTCGGGAGCGGGAGCCATTGCCGTAATACGCATTTCCGGCAAAGATGCCATATCCATAGCTTCGCAAGTGTTTGCCTCGGTTTCGGGCAAGGACATTACAAAGCAAAAATCACACACGCTGCACCTTGGCCACATTGTTGACGGCGAAAAAATATACGACCAGGTATTGCTGTCCCTTTTTAAAGGTACCAACTCCTATACCGGCGAAAACACAGTGGAGGTATCGTGCCACGGATCAGTTTACATACAGCAGCAAATCATACAGCTTTTGCTGCGTAAAGGCTGCCGCATGGCCAATGCCGGGGAGTTTACCCTGCGTGCTTTCCTCAATGGCAAGCTCGACCTGAGCCAGGCTGAAGCAGTGGCGGACCTGATAGCATCGGACAATGAAGCGTCGCACCAGATTGCCATGCAGCAGATGCGGGGTGGCTTTAGCAACGAAATAGCCAAGCTGCGTGAAGAGCTGCTCAATTTTGCATCGCTGATAGAATTGGAACTCGACTTCTCTGAAGAAGATGTGGAATTTGCAGACCGGACACAGTTTCACGAACTGCTGAACCGCATCGAGTTTGTACTCAAAAGGCTTATCGACTCTTTTGCTGTCGGCAATGTCATTAAAAATGGTATTCCCGTTGCCATTGTAGGCGAACCGAACGTAGGCAAAAGTACACTGCTGAATGCCCTGCTAAATGAGGAACGCGCCATTGTGAGCGCCATTGCAGGCACCACCCGTGATACCATTGAGGACGAGCTGGTAATAAATGGCATCGGCTTCAGGTTCATCGATACGGCAGGCATACGCGATACACAGGATGTGGTGGAGAGCATCGGGATCAAAAAGACTTTTGAGAAGATGGAACAGGCGCAGGTGGTGGTTTACATCAGCCCCCTAACCCCCAAAGGGGGAATTGAGGAAGTGAAAATTGAAATACAAAAAATAAAAAACCAATATCCCCAAAAAGCGCTGCTGGTTATCGCGAATAAAAAAGACCTGTATACTGAGGAGCAAATTGATACCATCCTGGCTGAACTACCGGAACTGATGTTCATTTCGGCAAAAAACAATGAGGGTGTAGATGAGCTTAAAGAAAAACTGCTATCCTTTGTAAATACCGGGGCGCTGCGCAACAACGAAACCATAGTTACCAACACACGCCACTACGACTCCCTAATCAAAGCCCTCGAAGAAATCCAGAAAGTGCAATGGGGCCTTCGCTCGGGCCTTTCCGCCGACCTGATGGCCATCGACATCCGGCAGGCACTATATTTCTTTGGGGAGATCACGGGGCAGGTAAGCAACGATGAGCTGCTCGGGAATATTTTTGCTAATTTTTGTATTGGGAAGTGATGCATCAAAGTGTAATAAATTAAATCAAATAAACGCTCTTAATCAACAACATACAGTATTTTATCGATAAATTATTATTACGCAATTATTCAATAATTTACAGAGTTCAATTCGATTTGTCCCTGCATCGTCCCTCATTAATTTCAAAGGGACTAAAGGGACTAAAGGGACTTTTATGAATATATCATTAGAGTTACTTGGTCTTTCGCAAGAAATGCAGTTTTAAATTGCTCATTAAATTGAGAGAGAAGTTCTATATTAATGGAAAAAGTTTAAAGACTACCATTGATAATTGCGAACCGTTATTCGATATCTAACTTCACGACGGTGGATGAAAATTCTAAAAATACTATGAACGACAGTCGAAAGTTTAGCTGGACTTGTAGAAAAGTACAGACTAGATTATTTTGTACATGGTGAGAAGAGCTACGACTATCATAAAACCCATGTTATTCACTCTGACAATTATAATTTTTCATATTCAAAGCTGCCGACAGAAAAATCTTATTGCGTTTTTGTAGTTTTAAAGCTGCCACTGGATTTGCCGTGTTTTCGCACGAATTTGTTCAAACTCAAATTTTATCCGCTGATGGATAAGCTCCCTTTCATCATTAATATTAAAAGTGGAATCGCTGTACTTTTTATAGGCAACCTGTTAAATGAACTGTCAGCTATAAATATATAAGGGTGTACGGCTTCCCGAACACCCTTACAACTAACCAACCTAACCAATTTATTTACATCTGTGGCAGCAATACTTTGTTGATGGCGTGGATCACGCCGTTCGATGCCTGCACGTCAGTCGCTGTTATGGTCGATACGCGGCCATTGGCATCGGTGATGGATGCGCCGCCTTCCAGGTTGACAGTAAAAGAACCGCCCTGGAATGTGATAACGCTCATATTGTCGGTAAGCGATGCGGCAAGCACATTCTGGCCGGCAACTACGTGGTACTTCAGGGTATTCTCCAGCGTTGCCTGCGGGATCTGTGCGAGGCCCGTAAGGTTTAGCTCGGCAAGGAGCTCTCCGAATGCCGTGTTGGTCGGTGCAAATACGGTGAACGGAGCGTTTTGGGTACCCGAAAGAATACCTGCGAAATCAGGCTGGTCGTCCCTTGTAAGGGCCTGCACTAGTATGGAGAAGTTCGGATTCGCTATCGCATGGTTAACGATTGTAGGAAGGCCGATCACGTTGCCCACAACATGCACTACACCGTTGCTGGCCATAATGTCAGCGGTAGTTACGGTAGCACCGCCATTGGCAGCACCGCCATTGATCACCACGCCGTTTGCGGTGTTGATGAACATGCTGAGGGTATTGGTGGATGAAGCACTACCCTTGGCAAGGGTCTTTACATAACCTGTTGACAGGGATGTCGAGGTTGCAGCCCCGGAAACCACGTGGTTGAGCAACACTTCTTTCAATAAAGGTACCGGCACCTCCTCAAGGGAATCAAAACCGTTCTGCTGGAGGAAAGCCGTAAACGCCTGGTTGGTAGGGGCAAATACGATATAGCTGCCGCTTCCGTCAAGCGTAGCAGTAAGGCCGGCGCGGTCAAGCGCATCAACTAGTATGGAAAGGTTCGCATTAGCCGAAGCCACCTCGGCGATAGTGTCACCCTGGGGCATGGTATTGGTGTCGTCGTCGCTGCATGATACCAGCGGAAGGAAAGCCAATGTAAGGATTGCCGCTCCCTTCTTGAAAAAATCTTTTGTCATATTAATTTATTTTTAGGTTTGAGCCTCAAAATTAAACCAAAAGATTTTGTTTATGTATTTTTTAAATTATATTAAACAAAAATTTATATTTTGTTCAGGTGCCCCACTCTAGCAGGCAACGCGCTGTACCACAGGTGGCGGGCATGTGATGGAAAATGACGCTGCAGGAATTTAGTCCCAGGGCTTAACAAAGCATCAGTAAGGGAATCCTGAACATCAGGTAAAACGCGCCGCAATCTCTTCGAGCGAGGCAAACCGGCGAAGGCCTTCAGCCTCCATAGGACCCAGTTCAGCCACACGGCGCCCGACAACCCACAGGTCGGAGTCAGCACCCCGGACTTTTTCCAGCAACGCCTCGATATATTGCTGTAAAGGTTTCTCCTCGGGCAGTACGGTAAGGTAGGTTATGAAGGTCACCCCGGTAAATAGGCGCGTGACCTCCGAGAGGCTGTCTAGGGGTATATTGCTGCCCAAATACACGCAGCCACTGCCCTGTAGCGTTATGAGGTACTGCAGGTACATCAGGCCAAGTTCGTGGATCTCACCGAACGGCAGGAACAGTACATAACCCGGCACGGTCCCTTTCCTGACTTTCCTGCTGCAGAGCGCTGTCTGCTGCATGACAACCATCCGGATAAGGCAACTGATGAAATGCTCGTGCGCCGGCTGTATTTTCCCAGCCTGCCACATGAGCCCGATCTCTTCCAGAAACGGAAGGTAATACGCACGAAAGACCTCACTGAACGGCATCTTGGCCAATAGGTGGTCGGTAGCATCAAGGAACAGGGGCTGGTCGAAAGTCATCATAGCCAGCTTGAAGAGATGTACACTGTGGCTTATATCCCGCCTGCCGACCCTGATCTCCCCCACCATCATCTCTATCTCGGCCGTACCCATTTTGGCAACCTTCGATATCTTTAGACCGTATCCTGTCAAAAGTACTACATTGAGGAGCTTGCGCAGTTCATCAAGGCTGTAATTTCGAAGGTTATTTCCACTGCGTTGCGGGGACAGCAACCCGTAGCGCTTTTCCCATATCCGGATTGTATGCGCCTTGACGCCCGTCAAATCCTCCAGGTCCCCGATTGAAAATTCAGTCTTAATATTGTTCATAAGCACGGTTGGAGCCGCACATAACAGCCAAAGAGGCATGTCCGCAGGCATCCCGATGGTAAAAGTAAATAAAATTTTGTTTAACTTGATCTAATATTATATTAAACAATAATTTGTTTATGTATATTTGCTGTAACACTAAACAAAATAACGGTCGTTATGGAATTCCCTACAACGGTAAGCAGCATCGAAGAGCGGATTGATCGGATTGACCCTGAAGCGTACGCCCGGACACGGAATTATCTTTCCGGCGCCGTCTCACAACTTTCGGCCTACCTGTCACGCGGAATGATCAGCCCACGTTACGTCTATGCACGCCTGAGGCAGCGCCACAGCGCTGCTGCGTGCAGCAGGTTCCTCAGCGAATTGCTGTGGCGGGAGTACTTCCAGCGCCTCCAGCAGCACGATCCCTCCATCGAAAAGAATCCGCGCCTGGGAAAAGGTTCCGGCCACAGGGCCGTCCCGGCAGCCATCATGCGGGCAGCCACCGGCATTACGGCAATTGATGCCGCGATTGAAACGCTCTACAGTTCGGGATACATGCACAACCATGCTCGGTTGTATACCGCAGCGGTCTGCATGATGGCCGGCTATCACTATCTGCAGCCGGCTCCGTGGATGTACTACCACCTGCTGGATGGCGATGTCGCAAGCAACTACTGTTCCTGGCAATGGGTCGCAGGCCTGCACACCGGAATCCGCTATATCGCCAACCAGCAGAATATCGACCGGTACTGCAACACTTCGCAGCCCGGGACATTCCTTGACAGAAGCTATGAGGAACTAAAAAACGTCCACGAGCTGCCCGGACTGAGCGAGCAGGCGGAATCCGGCTTCGCCACCATCCTTCCGCCGACGCAGGAGATACCCGCAGGTAACCGGCCTATCCTTATCTATAATAGTTATAATCTGGATCCGGTGTGGAATGCCGGGCTCGACGCCGAGCGCGTATTGCTGCTCGACCCACTCCACTTCCGGGAGCACCCGGTCAGCGAAAAGGTTATGGCGTTCCTACTGGGAGCTGCCAGGAATATAAGCGGGATCCGGATCTATACGGGCAGCTATGCGCAGCTGAAACGGGATCATCCCTCGAGGGCGTTCATTGCGAAGGAGCACCCGCTGTTCGACTACCCGGGCGCCAGAATCGAACCCCGGGAGTGGCTTGCCGAGGCAGTCGACGGCAGCTATCCTTCCTTTACAAAATATTATGCAACCGTATTACAGAAATATCATGGAGAATTCGCTTAAAACTTATATCGTCGCCGGTGCCAGCAGCGGGATCGGGCTGGAACTCGCACGCCTGATGCTGCGCGAGGGCAGTACCGTGTATGGCATCAGCAGGACCCCCGGCCCGCTTGACGGGAAGCCGAACTATACGCACCTGCCGCACGATTTTCTCGGCGATGGGGAGCTGCCCGAAGTGCCTTCGAACGCCAACGGGATCGCCTATTGCCCGGGAAGCATCGTGCTCAAGCCCTTCGAACGGCTGACCCGACAGGACATCGTGGAGGCCATAACGCTAAATGCGACATCTGCATTCTGGTTTGCCAGGCGGTACCTTACCAATATCAGGGGTGCCAACGACGCGTCAGTGCTCTTGTTTAGCACCGTGGCTGTACAATCGGGGCTTCCCTACCATACGGGTGTCGCTATGGCAAAGGGTGCGGTTGAGGGCCTGACACGCGCACTCGCCGCCGAGCTTGCACCGGGCATACGAGTCAATGCCATTGCCCCGTCGCTGACCGATACCCCGCTGGCTGCCGGCCTGCTCAATTCCGATGCAAAGGCTGCGTCGGCGGCAGCACGCCACCCCCTGGCCGCTATCGGGACCGCCAGCGAGGTAGCGCTGTTGGGCTATCATGTCATGACCCAATACCGATGGTTAACCGGCCAGGTATTAGGCATTAATGGCGGACTCGGAACACTAATACGTTAATTATGAAGATACTCCTTACAGGCGCAACAGGCTATATCGCGCAAAGGCTGCTGCCTGTGCTGCTAGAGCAGGGCCATACGGTGGTATGCCTTGTACGGGACGCAGGTCGGTTCGACAGACGGAAGTTCGGCGCCGACAATGCCCCCGAGGTACTGGAGGCTGACCTGCTGGAACCCGAAAGCCTGTCCGGGTTGCCCTCCGATATCGATGCGGCCTATTACCTGGTCCATTCCATGGGGGCACAAGGGGAATTCAGTGCCATGGAAGAGCGTGCCGCACGCAATTTCTCGGCAGCGGTGGGTCGCACGCAGGCACGGCAGGTCATCTACCTTACAGGCATCGTGAATGAGGACAGGCTGTCAAAGCACCTGGCATCGCGGAAGAACGTTGAGGACATACTCGCCTCCGCAAAGGTGCCCCTGACGGCACTCCGGGCGGGGATAATCGTCGGCTCGGGCAGCGCTTCCTTTGAAATCATACGGGACCTTGTCGAAAAGCTCCCGGTCATGGTGGCACCCAAATGGCTGCATACCCGCTGCCAGCCCATTGCCATCCGCAACGTGGTCGAATTCCTCTCAGGCGTACTGCTAAGAGCGGAAACCTTTGGCAGGCATTATGACATTTATGGCCCGGACATCCTCTCCTACAAGGAAATGCTGCTTGATTTTGCAGCGGTCAGGGGGCTAAGGAGGAGGATACTGACGGTTCCGGTGATGACACCCCGCCTCTCCTCCTACTGGCTTTACTTTGTCACCTCGACATCTTATCCACTGGCCAGGAACCTGGTCGAGAGCATGAAGGTGGATGTAGTTGCGCAGCCCAACGGCCTCGCAGAATCCCTTGGGATACGCCTGATGCCTTACCGCGAAGCGATTGCGATCGCCTTCGGCAGGATCGAGCAGAATATGGTTATCTCTACCTGGAAAGATGCTATGGGCCCGCGACGGGCAGGGCATCTCTCCCTCCAGGTGCAGGTCCCCGAGTATGGCGTCTTTACCGATGTGAAGACCCTGCGGGCAAAAGATCCCGAAACCTCAGCGGACCGCATCTTCGCCATCGGCGGTACTGCCGGGTGGTACTACGCGGACTGGCTTTGGGGCTTCAGGGGATTCCTTGACAAACTCTTCGGCGGTGTGGGCCTGACACGCGGACGCAGGGACGCCAAGGCGCTTTCGGCAGGCGAGTCGCTTGATTTCTGGCGCGTGATCTACGCTGACCGCGGCGAAAAGCGGCTGCTCCTGTATGCCGAGATGCGGCTTCCGGGCGAGGCATGGCTGGAATTCACCATCGCCGACGGCCTGATCACGCAGACCGCCACCTTCCGCCCGCTTGGCCTTGCCGGCAGGCTGTACTGGTATCTTGTGCTGCCGTTCCATTATTTTATATTCAACGGGATGATCAAAAAGATAGCGCAATGAAGAGAAAAGTACAGCAATTCAGCATGGAGGAGCTCGACAGGATTATCGAGATGGCTTGGGAAGACCGTACCCCCTTTGAAGCGATACGGGCGCAGTTCGGGCTCAGTGAAGGGGGCGTACGCGGGCTGATGCGCAAAGAGCTCAGTCCGGCCAGTTACAGGAACTGGCGCACGCGTGTGGAACGCTGCCGTACCAAGCACCTGCACCGGCGCGACGAAGCGATCAGCAGGTTTCGCAGCAGCAGGCAGCGTGCCATCACCGGAAATAAGATATCGAAGCGATGAAAGGGTTCAAAAAAGCGAACCTGCCGTCAAAAGGCTGCAAAAATTGCGGCCTGCTCTTCACTTTACATGAGAAATTGGAGGAAGACTTGAAAAAAATATACTGCCTTCACAAGACGGGACTATTTGGCTACCAATAAAATATTTCAGGATATATTTCAGGGACTGACACGTTAATAGCGTTAAATAAATGGTAAAATCGCTGAATTAATAGTATTACTATTATATTTGCGACAAATATTGTTTTAATGAGAACATTGCTTTCAAATATAAAAGTGCAGGTCAACCCGAAAATCTACATCAAGGACCCTGAAACCTCTGTTTTAGGACGCAAGATCATCCAGGAGAGTATAATTCTCATTGATGAAATTGGGTTTGACAGCTTTACATTTAAGAAGCTTGGCGACCGCATTGGTTCCAACGAGAGTTCCGTCTACCGGTATTTTGAAAACAAGCACAAGCTGTTGGTTTACCTTTCCTCCTGGTACTGGAGCTGGATGGAATACCGGATCGTTTTCGCTACTGCCAACATTGCCGACCCGTCGGAGAAACTCCGTAAGGCGATTACACTCGTTACCGAAAAGATTGAAGACGATGCCACTACCGACTATATCGACGAATCGGTGCTGAACAGGATAATAATAGCTGAATTCACAAAGACTTTCCTTACAAAAGAGGTCGATTTGGAGAATAAGGAAGGTTTTTTCCTGATCTACAAGCGTGTTGTCAACCGTATCGTAGACATAATTACCGAAATAAGCCCTGATTTCCCTTTCCCGAAAAGCTTTGCCTCGGGTATCGTTGAGGGTTCCCTGCACCAGCATTTCATCAAGGACCATTTCAAGACGATCACCGACTGCAATGATGATGTCAGTCCTACAGATTTCTACCTCCATCTCGCAACATTTATAACCAAACAACCATGACACCGGCAAAACGATTCTTCAGCCTTCTAAAGCTTGACAGGAAAGATGTCTATCAGATATTCTTCTATGCGCTCTTTGCAGGGCTAATAAGCCTTTCGCTTCCTTTGGGAATACAGGCCATCATCAATTTTATCCAAAGCGGCAGGGTGAGCGTCTCATGGATAGTGCTCATTGTGGTAGTCGTGGCGGGTGTGGCCCTTGTCGGCTTGCTTTCGCTAATGCAGCTGCGCATCACCGAGAACCTTCAGCAGAAAATTTTTGTGCGCTCCTCCTTTGAATTCGCCTACCGGCTTCCAAAAATCCGCTTTGACGAGCTGTACAACAATGTGTATCCTCCGGAGCTGGCGAACAGGTTCTTTGATACGCTCACCATACAGAAGGGGGTGTCAAAGCTTCTGATCGATTTCTCTGCAGCACTACTGCAGATCGGCTTTGGCATCATCCTGCTCTCGCTGTACCACCCATTTTTTATCCTCTTCGGCATCCTGCTTGTGTTGCTGCTCTACATGATATTCAGGTTTTCTTACAAAGCCGGCCTCGATACGAGCCTAAGCGAATCGAAGTATAAGTACCAGGCAGCCGACTGGCTGCAGGAAATTGCGCGCAACAATTCATCATTCCGTACCCGTGTGAACTTCGACTATGCTCTGGAAAAAAATAATAGCCTTGTCGGCAGCTATCTCAACTATCGCGAGAAGCACTTCAACATCATCAGGCGCCAGTTTACTCAGCTCATCATCTTTAAGGTCATCATTACTGCTGGCCTGCTGCTCATCGGGGGCTACCTTGTGCTTGGGCAGCAGATGAACATTGGGCAGTTTGTAGCTGCGGAGATCATAATACTTTTAGTAATCAACTCTGTCGAGAAGATTGTCCTGGGCCTGGAGACATTTTATGATGTACTGACCGCTACCGAGAAAATTGGGCAGGTGGCAGATATGGACATTGAGGAGGGCACGCCGTCGGCAACCTTGCCTAATGATCAGCCAATAACGATAGAAGTGGAAAATATCAGGTTCCGGTATCCGGGGGCTCAAAAGGATATTATACGGAATGTCAGCCTGAAGATAGCACCCGGTGAAAAGATTTTGCTGCAGGGGGCGAATGGCTCGGGCAAGACAACACTGATACGCCTCCTTTCGGGTTTGCTGCAGCCCAGCTCAGGAAGCATTTTCATCAACGACGACACATTCACCAAAATTGACAATGCCAGCTACCGGTCTAAAATTGGCAGCATTATCCAGGGCGAAAGGCCATTTGAGGGTACAATCCTGGAGAATATCACTTTTAACAACCCTGCCGTAAGCCAGGAGGATATACGATGGGCGCTGGACTCGGTACAGTTGACCGACTTTATAAAGACCTTGCCGGAGGGGCTCAATACGCGTATATTTCCTGAAGGCAAGCAGCTTTCATCGTCTAATGCTCAAAAAGTGCTGCTTGCCCGCAGCATTGTCCACAGGCCTTCGATACTTTTCTACGAGGACCCCACTGACCGGATGGACGCGCAAACCGCTGCTGCGCTGATTGACTTCATATTTGCGAAAGAAAATCCATGGACCGCCGTCGTGTCGTCGGCCAATCCTCATTGGCAGGCAGGATCGACAAGACAAGTCACTATGGAAAATGGAAAAATAACCGAAGATAAAGTAGGATAGCCATGCTGAACATCTCCAATAACAAGAAAGCGCGGCTGGAAGCCGTTGCCCATTACAGCACGATACGGCAGTTGGCCCAACGGCCACACTACAAGGTGCTGAACCGGATCATAGCCGGCCTGAGCCTGCTGGCCGTGTTATTTCTTTTTCTCCCATGGACACAAAACATATCGGGTACCGGGGCAGTAACAACCTTAAAGCCAGACCAGCGGCCACAAACCATACATACAGCGATCCCCGGACGAATAGAACGGTGGTATGTCAATGAAGGGGACTTTGTGGAAAAAGGTGACACGATACTCTTCATATCCGAGATCAAGGAGGATTATTTTGACCCCAATCTCGTAGAGAATACCAAACAGCAGGTGGATGCCAAGAAAAATGCGCTCAGTTCGTATGATGGCAAGGTGGATGCACTGGAATCGCAGATGGCAGCGCTTGCCAATGAGAAGGGACTCAAAATCCAGCAGGCACGCAATAAGATACGGCAATCCCTGCTGAAGGTGAAAAGTGACAGTATCGACCTAGAGGCGGTAAAAACACAATTGCGTATAGCAACAACACAGTATGACCGGTCTGTCCAGCTAAATAAGGAAGGCTTAAAGCCGCTTACCGATGTTGAGGAGAAAAGGCTCAAGCTCCAGGATGCACAAGCGAAGATCATAACGCAGGAGAACAAGCTCCTTACAGCTAAGAATGAGCTTATCAACGCGCAGGTGGAAATCAACCGCATCACTGCGGAATACTCGGAAAAGATATCAAAGTCAAACAGTGACAAATTCACTGCCCTTAGCAGCCAGTTCGACACCGAGGCGCAGGTGAATAAGCTTGAAAACCAATTCGTGAATTACAGTATACGTAATGGCATGTACTATATAAAGGCCCCACAGGACGGTTACGTGAACCGGGCGCTGCAGTCCGGCGTGGGAGAGACCATCAAGGAAGGCACGCCAATCGTCAGCATCATGCCGGCGCAATATGACATCGCCGTCGAGACTTATGTCAGGCCCATCGACCTGCCCCTACTGAAGAAGGGCGACGAGATACGCGTATGGTTTGACGGCTGGCCCACCATAGTTTTTTCAGGCTGGCCTGATATGTCCTACGGTACTTTTGGCGGCAGGGTGGTTGCCATAGAAAACTTCATCAGCCCTAACGGCAAATACAGGGTCCTGATAGCACCGGATAAAGCGGAAGCGCCATGGCCGAAGCAGCTCAGCATCGGTGCAGGGGCACAGACGATAGCCCTTCTTGACACCGTACCTGTCTGGTTTGAAATATGGCGCACCCTGAACGGCTTCCCACCAAATTACTATCAAAAATCCGAGGGCAATACTAAAGAGAAAGACAAATGATCAGATTAGCGTACACACTGTTGCTCGGCCTGACGGTGCATGGTGCCTTCGGGCAGGGCCTCCAGCCCGGGGAGTTAAGTTTCAGCGAATATCTGGGCTACGTAAAGAAGTACCATCCCATGGTCCGCCAGGCCAACCTTACCATCAGCAGCGCGCAGGCGGAACTCATGTCGGCACGCGGCGCTTTTGACCCCAAAATTGAGGTCGATTTCGCTGAAAAGGAATTTAAAGGCACGGAATACTATTCGCTACTCAACTCAAGCTTCAAAATTCCAACATGGTATGGTATTGAAGTCAAGGCCGCGTTCGACAACAGCGAGGGCATGTATGTGAACCCGCAAAACACCACCCCGAACAGTGGCCTGACATCACTCGGCGTCAGCGTCCCTTTGGCTCAGGGGCTTCTCATCAACAGGAGGATGGCGGATTTGAGGTCGTCTAAAATCCAGCTTCGCCTCAGTGAGGCAGAGCGGAAACTGCAGGCTACCGATGCAATTTACCTTGCCGCGATAGCCTACTTCGACTGGAAAAAGGCATTCGATGAGGTGCGCCTCTACCGGACGTACCTGGAATTTGCGGAAACGAGGTATCTCGGGATCACCAAACTCATTGAAGCCGGAGATAAGCCGGGAATCGACAGCATCGAAGCGGGGATACTGGTGAAGTCAAGAAAATTATCGCTGGCTGAAGCATCGCTAAAGCTGACCAAAGCGCGGCTGGAGATGTCAAACTTCATCTGGATTGATAATGTCCCTGTTGAGCTTGATGAAAATATCGTACCCGAAAATGATGTGGCCGCTTCCATTACCGAAGAGCTTAACCTCAATGATTTTGCCACGGCAGCGCCCGATGTCGAAAACCACCCAAAAATCGTGGCGTTGCGCAATAAGTTAGACATCATGGAGGTAGAGCGGCGCTACAAAGCGAACCTCCTGTTGCCGAAAGTGGATATAAGTTACAATTATCTTTCCGAACCTTCCTATTTCAGCAATTACCGATTCGAAGACTATAAGGTCGGACTTAATTTCTCTTTCCCTATTTTCCTGCGCAAGGAACGCGGGGGATTGCGTCTGGCCAAGCTGAAGATACAGGATGGACAGCTGGATCTCGACCTCGAAAGGGTCGCCATAAAGAATAAGATTGCGGCCCGCCAGGCTGAAATTGCCTCCATCAGTGAGCAAAAAAGAATCATCGACGGCCTGGTGCAGGACTACAGTGTTATGTTGCAATCGGAAGAGCGGCTGTTCTCTTTTGGCGAAAGCTCGATGTTCCTTATCAATTCCAGGGAAAATTCAGTAGTTAGTGCAAAACTCTCGCAAATTGGTATAGAGAACAGGCTGCTCCAATCTAATGCAGAGCTGTTCAGGTCGGTGAGCAACCCTGATTGAAAAGTATTTAACTAGTTATTGGCCGCAGGAACTTGAAAAAAAATTATTATTGATAATAATGCTTATGACTGCGAATCAGCGCTTGAGGCCGTACAGGACATTTATCTGTAATCGAATGTAGTGAGCAGCAAGGCAGCACGCTGGCATTGCAGTTTCCTGAAAAGCAATGAGCGCTTTGGCATGATTATCCTAAACTGAATTTGGAAGATATGGGCAGGATAATGCCCGTCGTTCTACTATAATGTCTCACTGAAAGCGAAGTGTATTTCCTTGGATTAATCACGTCCCTCATCCGCCCCTTGTAGCAAAAACAACAAACGATCGTATAATTACTTTCTGCATCGGCAAATAAAAATCACAAAAAAACTTGCACAGTAAAATTTAATTGCCGTAAATTTGCCTAACGGTGTTAAGTGATTTAAACACTTACAAATCATGGGAAGTAAAGAGCGTATTTTAAGGCAAAAAGAACAGACCCGTGCCAATATCCTGAAAGCTGCGAGGCAAATCGTAAAACAGGAAGGATGGCAAGGACTCAGCATGCGTAAGATTGCCGATAAGATAGAATATACCGCCCCAATTATTTACGAATACTTTTCCAGCAAGGAAGCCATACTGCAGGAGCTTACCTGTAAAGGGTTCCAATTGCTGTCCAAAGACCTTGACGAGGCGAAGAAAAAATATGACGATCCTGTAGAGCAACTGGAATGCATGTGGATGGCCTACTGGGATTTTGCCCACAATAACAAGGAAATGTACCAGTTGATGTATGGCGTTCAGATGACGTGCTGCTCGCAATCGACACCCGAAAGCGATCACCCGTATGACCTCATCACAGAAGTTATCGGAGAGATAATGAAGAGCGATGATGAAGACGTAGTTATGCAAAAGTACTTTACCTTTTTCTCTGTTATACATGGGCTTATCTCCATTAATATGCTGAGCCAGGGACTGGGCGACGATATGAATAAACAAATATTGAAGGATGCTATAACCGGGATTACCCGAACCCTGCACCCGTAGCTTTTTTTTAACCTTTTACTTAACACTGTTAAACCATTTAAATCCATTTAAATCCATTCTATAATGCCATACCGGGCATATTTTTTAAACCTTTTACTTAACACCGTTAAATACTTTTATTTCGTTTAATTTAAAAATTTTTGAACCTTTACTTAACACCATTAAATAATTTAAGATCATTATGAAGCCAGTTAATCAAATTTTATCGCTTGCAGTAATTGCCTTGCTGTATGCATGTTCCGGCAAGCAGGACCAACCGGCACCAACCGCACAGGCCGTACCTGTTCCCGTTTATAATGTAACACAGCACGATGCCTTTACCTGGCAGGAATACCCGGTAATGCTGGAAGGCCGCACCGATGTGGAAATAAGGCCGCAGGTAGACGGCTACCTCCAAAGCGTATTGGTAGACGAAGGCGCCTACGTAAAAGCAGGGCAGCCCATTTTTAAGATACAGGACCACCGCTACCGCGAGGCACTCAACAATGCCTCAGGAAGCCTGAACGCCGCCGAGGCCGCGCTCATCAACGCTAAACTTGAAGTTGAAAAGCTTACCCCCTTGGTAGACGGAAAGGTAATTTCGGAATACCAGCTTAAATCGGCCAAGGCAGCCCTGAAGATTGCAGAAGGTAATAAAAAGCAGGCTGAAGCAGTGGTGGCTTCGGCACGCATCAACCTTGAGTTTACTACAGTTAAGGCGCCGGTAAGCGGCTACATTACCCGCCTGCCGAAAAAACAGGGAAGCCTTGTATCGGCAGCCGACCCGCTGCCTCTTACCACTCTTTCTGACAATGCCGAAATGCACGCCTATTTCTCGGTTAGCGAAGCTGATTTCATTGCCTTCCGCGACAAAAACGAGGGCGCTACGCTGAAAGATAAGCTGGCCCACCTTCCTGCCCTGTCGTTAGTGCTTCCTGACAATACCGAGTATGCGCAAAAAGGGAAGATCGATATGGTAGACGGGCAGTTCAACAAGACTACCGGGGCAATTACCCTGAGGGCAAGCTTCCCCAACGCGCAGGGGCTGCTCCGTGCCGGAAACACCGGTAAGGTAAGGCTTGGCCTGCCGCACGCCAATGCTGTTTTAGTACCGCAGGCAGCCACAGTAGAACTACAGGATAAAGTGTATGTATATACCGTGGATGCTTCTAACAAAGTAACTAAAACCCCTATAGTTGTAGTAGGCAAATCAGGCAACGACTATATCATTAAAGAGGGGGTAAAGGCAGGCGACCGCATTGTGTACAAAGGCTTCGAAGGCTTGCAGGATGGCGTGACCATAGCCCCTGAGAAGATAAAAGCCGAAATTGCATCTAAATAATTACAGTACAAAGACTTAACACTTAACAGAAATGCTTAAAAAATTTATAGACCGGCCGGTTCTGGCCACGGTCATATCCCTTATTTTGGCTATTTTAGGGACCATAGGCCTCGCCTCGCTGCCCCTCAGGCAGTTCCCTGACATCGCTCCTCCCGCGGTTCAGGTAACGGCCCTATACCCCGGCGCCAATGCCGAAACTGTGCTCCGCTCGGTAGCGCCATCGCTGGAAGAAGCAATCAATGGGGTGGAGAACATGAGCTACATGACCTCTACCGCCAGTAACGACGGATCGCTTGTGATTTCGGTATTCTTTAAACTGGGCACCGACCCCGACCAGGCTGCCGTAAACGTGCAAAACCGTGTGGCACAGGCCACCAGCCAGCTTCCTTCCGAAGTGATACAGGCGGGCATCACTACAGCCAAACAACAGAACAGCCTTATCATGGTGGTGGATATGTTCAGTGAGGACGAATCGAAATATGACCAGACCTTCCTCGCCAATTATGCACAGATCAACATCATCCCTGAAATCAAACGTATACCCGGTGTGGGCCAGTCGATCATCTTCGGTGGTAACAAAGACTATTCAATGCGTGTATGGCTCAACCCATCACAAATGGCATCGTACAACATTACGCCGCGTGAGGTAATGGCCGCCATACAGGACAAGAACCTTGAGGCTGCTCCGGGCAAGTTTGGCGAAAACAGCACACAGTCGTTCGAGTATGTTATCAAATACAAAGGCAAGCTCAACAAACCGGGCGATTATGAGAACATCATCGTCCGCACCAATCCCGACGGTACCATGCTGCGCCTTAAAGATGTGGCAAAGATTGAATTCGGTGCCTATACCTACGGTAACTTTACCCGTGTGAACGGCAAGCCGGGCATCAACATTGCCGTGATGCAGCTGCCGGGATCGAACGCCAACGAGATCCAGATTGCCATTGACGAGCTTATGGAAAAGGCTTCAAAGAAATTCCCTAAAGATGTAAAGCATCTTGTGCTGTACAATACTAAAACCATGCTCGATGCGTCAATAGCACAGGTTCGTTCAACATTGATTGAAGCATTCATACTGGTATTCATCGTCGTGTACCTGTTCCTTCAGGATTTCCGTTCCACGCTCATCCCGGCCATTGCGGTTCCTGTTGCCTTGCTTGGTACATTCTTCTTCATGTCGATATTCGGGTTCTCCATCAACCTGCTTACATTGTTTGCTCTGGTGCTCGCCATAGGTATCGTAGTGGATGATGCCATCGTCGTCGTCGAGGCCGTGCATGCCAAGATGGAGCATAAGCACCTCCCTCCTAAAGCTGCAACCACATCGGCCATGAGCGAAATTACAGGTGCTATCATCTCGATTACATTGGTAATGTCGGCAGTGTTCCTTCCGGTGGGTTTCATGCAGGGGTCAACCGGGGTATTCTACAGGCAGTTTGCCTTTACACTCGCCATTGCCATCATCATATCGGCCATTAATGCGCTTACACTCAGCCCTGCTCTCGCAGCCCTGTTCCTGAAACAGCACACCCCCCACCCTGTAAATAAGGGTGTTGGCGAGCCGTACAAAGCACCAACATTCAAGCAGCGTTTCTTTGCGGGCTTCAATGCTAATTTCGACAAGCTTACCAACCGTTATGTAGGAAGCCTGCGCTTTTTGGTACGCTACCGCTGGGCAACGTTGGCAAGCCTTGCAGGACTTATAGTACTTACCGTATGGATGGTACGCCGCACACCATCAGGTTTCATACCGAGTGAAGACCAGGGCTTCATAGCCATATCACTGTCAATGCCTGCGGGAAGCTCGCTCGACCGTACTACTGCCGCCATGCAGGAAGCAGAGAAAGCACTAGAACCGATGGAAGCCAAGCGTACGCTAATGGGGCTGTCGGGCTTCAACATTCTCACGCAATCATCCAGCCCGTCGTTCGGGGTGGCGTTCATCCTACTGAAAGAATCGAAAGAACGTGGCAGCATCAAAGACATTAACGCCATAATGGACGATGCGAGGCAGCGGCTTTCGGCAGTAAAGGGAGCCAACTTCTTTGTGTTCACCTTCCCTACCGTGCCGGGATTCAGTAATGTGGACGGGCTTGACTTTGTATTGCAGGACCGCACAGGAGGATCACTGGGTAAGTTCAGCGAGACGGGCAACAAGTTCATAGGTGAACTGATGAAGCGTCCTGAAATCGCCGTCGCCTTTACCTCCTTCCGTGCCGACTACCCACAATTTGAGATGGAAGTGGACGACGTGAAGGCCGAGCAGCTTGGCGTAAGCGTGAAAGACCTGATGCAGACGGTGCAGGCCTATTACGGAAGCGCACAGGTGAGCGATTTTAACCGCTTTGGCAAATACTACCGCGTGATGGTGCAGGCAGATAAAGGTACGCGCGCCACACCGGAATCGCTGGATGCCGTATTTGTGAAAAACAAAAATGGCGAGATGGTACCGGTAAACACGCTGGTAAAACTGGCCAGGGTATATGGTCCGGAAAATGCCTCGCGCTATAACCTGTTCAACTCGATGGGAATAAACGCCATACAAAAGCCGGGCTACAGCTCTGGTGATGCTATACGTGCCGTAGAGGAAGTTGCCGCACAGTCGTTACCGGAAGGCTACTCCTATGAGTTCTCGGGTATGACGAGGGAAGAAATATCATCGGGCGGGCAGTCGGCCATCATTTTTGGGCTCAGCCTCATCTTTGTGTACTTCCTGTTGGCAGCACAATATGAGAGCTACATACTGCCAATGGCTGTAATCCTCTCAATACCTACGGGCATCTTTGGGGTGTTTGCCGCCATAGGCATGACCGGAATTTCCAACAACATTTACGTGCAGGTAGCGCTGGTGATGCTTATTGGCCTTTTGGCTAAAAATGCCATCCTGATCGTGGAATTTGCCGTACAGCGAAGGCGGGCGGGCAAGTCTTTGCTGTCTTCTGCCCTTGAGGCTGCCAAGCTAAGGCTAAGGCCGATTATTATGACATCGCTTGCCTTTATCGTAGGGCTAATCCCTATGATGGGTGCCACAGGGCCGTCGGCGCAGGGTAACCACTCCATCAGTATTGGCGCTGCAGGCGGTATGCTTTCGGGCGTAATCCTTGGCCTGTTTGTCATACCGGTATTATTCATCGTTTTCCAATACCTGCAGGAGAAGGTTTCACGTAAAGTAGAAGAACCACAGCCTGCCCTTGAAACTGAACTTATAAAATAAAACAATGAGAACATTTAGTTATATACTCCTACTGCTCACGCTGATAGGATGCAAAGTTTCGAAAGACACGCCATTGCCGCAACAGGATCTGCCGGAAGCTTACCGCAATGCCTTTGCAACCGACACCACAACCATTGCCGACCTGAAATGGGATGCATTTTTTACCGACCCTCAATTACAGGAACTCATAGGCAACACTATAAAAGGCAACCTTGACCTGCAAATTGCCGTGAAGAACATCGAGGCATCAAGGCAGATGCTCCGCCAGAGCAAATGGGGACAGGTGCCGCAGCTTAACGCTTATGTCTCGGCAAGCAGCAACATACCGAGTGAGAACAGCCTGAACGGGCTGAGCCTGAATAACTTTCTTGGCACCAGCCATATTGAGGATTATAATGCCGGGCTATCACTTTCATGGGAAGCTGATATTTGGGGGAAGATCAGCAGCCGTAAAAAAGAGGCGCTGGCAAACTACCTTAAAACTGAAGAAGCCAAAAAGCTGGTACAGGCCAATCTTGTAGCCAGTGCGGCTCAAGGCTATTATAACCTCCTCATGCTGGATGCCCAACTGGAAGTGGCCCTGAAGAATCGTACCCTCAGCGAAAATACCGTGAATATGGTAACGCGCCAGTTCGATGCCGGGCAGGTAACCCACCTGGCGGTAGAGCAGGCCGAAGCCCAAAGGCTGCGTGCCGCACAAATAGTTCCGCAGCTCGAAAAGGAAATACTGCTACAGGAAAATGCGCTTAGCCTGCTTACTGGTACAGTACCAGGAGCCATAGGAAGATCGGGGACGATTGCTAATACAGCGCTGCACAGCGAGCTGCCAACAGGTATCCCTGCATCGATACTGAGCCGCAGGCCCGATGTAAAGGCACAGGAGCATGAGCTGGCCGCCGCCAATGCCCGTGTGGGTATCGCCAAAGCCTTCATGTATCCCGCACTGAATATCACTGCCAATGGTGGCCTGAACTCCTTTAAGTCGGATAACTGGTTCAACATGCCGTCGTCGCTGTTCGGGCTGGTAACAGGAAGCCTCGCGCAGCCGCTATTGCAGGGGCGCAGGCTGAAAACCCAATATGAAGTGGCCAAAACCGAACGCGAAAAAGCTGTTATAGGCTTCCGCCAGCAGGTGCTGGTAGCTGTGGGTGAAGTATCGGACGCATTGGCTGAAATAGAAAAACTTAAAGAAGAGGTGGCATTCGCCAATGAAAGGGTGGCCAACCTGCAAAAAGCCGTGGGCAATGCCGACAAGCTGTTTGGAAGCGGGCTGGCCAGCTACTTAGAAGTAATAACCGCACAAAGCAACGTATTGCAGAGCGAGCTCGACCTTGCCACTGTAAAACGAAACCAACTGGCCGCCGAAGTAAAACTCTACAGGGCACTGGGCGGCGGCTGGAAATAAAGATTGATTATTTGTTTTCTGTTAACTGGGAGGCTGTCACGGAGAAATCTGTGGCAGCTTTTCTTTTTATTGAGTAATTTGCCGCAAATAGCGATCATTGTGTATAATAATTAATTTTGACTATCAAATAGTCGTTTATTTAAATATTGCTTACTTTTAAGGAATATGGCAAAATTCCCCATGCATAATTATAAATATCAAAGAAAAACATTAGCCACACAAGCAGTGTTATGCCTGATTATTGCAATAATGGCAATATCATGCCAAAAAAACCGACAGGCGCCCGTATCCCGCTTACCACAAAAAGCAAGCATTGGAAATGTAAAAAGTCTTCAGGACGATAATCAGAAATATATAACTGAAGCGCTTGATAATACCGCCGGTCTTTCTAACAGCTCGGTGAATTGTGTTTTTCAGGATTCGCAAAACCTGTTATGGATAGGTACATGGGATGGGCTAAACCGATATGATGGCAGCAGCTTTAAGATTTTCAGGCCTGAACCCAACAACAGCAATTCCCTGAGCAACCAGGTTGTGCTGGATGTTGTCGAGGACGATAACGGCCAGATATGGGTACTAACCATGCATGGCATCAATCGTTACGACAAAACCACCGATAAATTTTACCAGTATTTTTATTCTGCTGATAGTGCCCCTCCCCTATCCGAATCACATTTTAAGCTTGCCCTCAACAAGGACAAAAAAGTCTTTTGTGCCGTAAAGGGATGGGGAATAGGTTATTTTGATGGCAATAAATTTAAAGTTCTTAAAACCGGGCTTGCAAAAGACAGAACCATACGCAGCCTTGAGTTTATGCAAAAGGATAAACTGCTTGCGCTAACAGAAGACAACAACCTTTACTCTATAGATATTAATGAAACGGAGCAATTGGCTACTGCAAAAAAAGCATTAGGAAATATAAAAGCATTTGATATACTTCCTGACAGAAACATCTGCATCGTATCGACTGACGGAATAGTCTCAATACTTGATGAAAACCTTAGAGCAAAAGAGGTATTCAGTGGCGGAATTGAAACTATCATAGGTCATACAGCCTCCGAATTACTCTTTCTAGGCAGACAGGGTTATACTACAACTGATTTTTCAGGTAATAAAATCCAAAGAAAGTGGGTGGACGCGCTGTCCAGGCACAAGGTTACCTCTATTATCAAAGGAAGCGAAGGCATAGTCTGGATGGGTACTGATGGTGACGGCCTATTGAAAGCTTCCCCACAGGAAAAGCTGTTTAGAACAATATCAAAAACACAGCTCCCTGAAATGGATGGAGGCATTGTAAGGTCGTTCTTAAAAGATGAAGACAATACCTTTTGGATAGGCACTAAGGGCAAAGGGCTGTTTCACATCACTTCAAATCTTTATACTGATTCACCCGCACCTTTGAACTATACTTTTTTTAACGAGGTCAACAGCCCTTTGGATAACGCTGTATATTCTCTTTGCAAGGGACAAGACGGGCTTATCTTCATTGGCACTGATGATGCAGGGCTAACTGTTTATGACAACAAAACCAAACAAGTTGTAGCATGGAAAGATATTGAAGGCAGCAATAATTGCGATTATTTTAAATCGGTTTATGCGATTTACCAGGACAATATGCAAAACATATGGCTGGGTACTAATGGCTATGGGATGATAAAGCTGAGCCTTGAACGCATGGGCCAAAAACTGAAAGTAGGCGCATTTAAAAAATATTCGGCCGCAAATGGGAGCACAAATGCTTTGGGCAGTAACATCATTTTTTCCATTGTCCCAAAAAATGAAAAAGAACTTTGGCTGGGTACCCGACTTGGCGGCCTTAATTTATTTAGTAAAACAACTGAAAAATTCCTTGCCTTTAAAAACAAGCCGGGAGATAGCTCCAGCCTTTCCAATAATGACATCCTGAGCCTGGGCTTTGACAAAAAAGGAAAGCTGTGGATAGGAACCAGCTATGGACTCAGCACACTGGAAAGCTTTGATGGCAGCAGTCCGAAATTCAAAAACTATTCGGTAAATGACGGTTTGCCCAACAATACTATACACGGCATCCTGGCAGACAGGAACAACAACCTGTGGATAAGCACTAACTTTGGACTTTCCGCGTTCAATGCCGATAGGGATAAGTTTACCAACTATGTAAAAAGCGATGGCCTGCAAAACAATGAGTTTGCAGACGGCGCGTTTTACTCTGATGCTGAGGCAGGACATATTTTTATGGGAGGCATTAAGGGTTTCAATTATTTTTCCCCACAAAAGATTAAGGAATCAACTGTGCTTCCCGACCTTTTCATAGACCGCATAAGCGGGCATAATCAGCCGGTACCATTTTACCAGGGCTTGCTGGTAGCGCCTGACAAGGATAATGCCCCGGCCCTTACCCTGAAGCACAACCAAAACTTTCTGGACATATACCTTACTGCACTTACATTTACTAACAACGAAAAGTGCCGCTATGCCTATCAACTGAAAGGTTTTGACAAGAACTGGAATACCATAGACAACCGCAAGATCATTTCATTTACCAATGTGCCTCCGGGCAACTACTCGCTGTACATGAAATGGAGCAACAGCGACGGTGTATGGACACAACCTGTGCATACTGCCGACATAAAAATTAAACCCGTTTGGTGGCAATCGAACATGGCATTGGTTATCTATACGATACTCGGGATAGGCTTCGTATTATTTGTCAGGAGCTATAACCTAAAGCGTCAATCATTGAGGCAAAATATCCTCTTCAGGCAACGCGAGGAAGAATTGCACGAGAACAGGCTTACTTTTTTTACGAATATTGCCCACGAGTTCCTTACTCCACTAACCCTCATTGCAGGACCGGTACAAAAGCTGAACGAAGCCGGAAACATGGATGAACGAAGCCGGAAGTTCATTAAAATGATACAGCGCAACGCATCAAGGCTATCTTTCCTTACACAACAACTACTGGAGTTTCGCAAGGCCGAGCACGACCATCTTGAGGTACGTGTAAGGCATTTTGACATGGTAGGCATTGTTGAGCAGATAGCCGAATTGTTTGACGACTGGGCCATTGACAAAAACATTAACTACCAGTTACAGGTACCCAACTCGCTTGAAGGATGGTTTGATAAGGAGAAGATTGAGAAAATACTTTTCAACCTCCTCTCAAATGCTTTTAAGTATACACCCATCGAAGGAAAGATCAGCTTTGCCTCCGAGATTGACTATGCGAAAGACGAAACCCTTAAGATAACGGTGACAAATACCGGCAAAGGCATTCCTAAGGAAAAACTCGACTCGCTGTTTGACCGTTTCTTTTTATCGGATCCCAACCAGGTATCAGATACCGAGATGTTTCGTACCGGTATAGGGCTGGCCTACGTAAAAAGGCTGGTAACAGTATTACGGGGCGAAATAGTGGTATCAAGCATACCCGATGAGACGACCACTTTTACCATACTGATTCCATGTGGCAAATCAGCTTTTACCGAAAAAGAAATAGATAACAGCACAACTTCGGGCCTTATTTCAAGACACTTAAAAGATATACTGGAAGAACCTGCACTATCGCAGGAAAGTATACATAAAAAACTGTCCTCTATTGAAAAAGCGCAGGACAACCGAAAGAAGCTTCTTATTGTAGAAGACGAAAAGGAAATACACACCTACCTAAAAGATTTGCTTGGTGAAAAATATAGCCTGGCCTTTGCCCTGAACGGTGCAGATGCTATGAAAATTGTAGAGAAAGACCTGCCCGACCTTATCATTAGCGATGTGATGATGCCGGTAATGGACGGCGTGGAGCTGTGCCGGATTATTAAGACAGATGTGCGTACCTGCCACATACCGTTTATAATGCTTACCGCAAAAAGCTCGGTAGAGCATCGGATCGAGGGACTGGAAAGCGGAGCCAATTCCTATATCCCCAAACCTTTTTACCCGGACCACCTTATGGTACGTGTGCAAAAGCTGCTGGAGGAAAAAGAACTTATACTTAAGCATTTTGCACAGGATACACTTGTAGAAAGCCTTAATGAAATACCTCTGGATAATGATGAGAAGGCGTTTATCAAATCCGCTATAGATATCATAAGGAAAAATATAGACAGCGAAAACCTGGACAGCGCTTTTATCGAGAAAGCTTTGGGTATAAGCAATTCGCAACTGTACCGCAAAACTAAGGAGTTTTTCAACCTCTCACCGGGCGACCTCATACGTACAGTAAGGCTTAAGTATGCTGCCGAGTTATTGCGCAAAAATGTGCTTACTGTATCGGAAATATGCTACAAATCGGGTTTCAACAACCGATCTTACTTTTACAGGGAGTTTAAAAAACTATACGGAACCACACCAAAAAACTACCAGTTGCAATTCAGCGCAAAAAAGGCAGCATTCAAATAATCTTGAAAATCAACAACTTAACATCAGTGTACACTTTTGAAGAAATAGTGTACACAATTTTTTTATGCGTTATTTACATTTACAACGTTTTCGTAACCCAATAATTAACTAAAATCCAAATTTAAACCAATGTTAATGACACACATGAAAAAAAATTATCAAAACATTAACAAAACACATTTCTGATATGAGTAAGAAAATTATTTGCCATTTGCTCCTTATGTGGGCAACATTATCAGGGGGGGCAATATTTGCCCAAACCGTATCGGGTACTGTAACCGATAAAGATGGGCCCCTGCCATCGGTTAGTGTTATTGTAAAAGGATCTGCCACAGGCACTACAACCGATTTTGACGGTAATTATACGATTAATGCAGGGCCTACAGATGTAATTGTATTTAGCTTTATCGGCTACGCTACGCAAGAGGTACCTAATAACGGATCAGGTACAATAAACGTTGTATTAGCCGAAGACACCCAGCAGCTTGACGAGATTGTGGTTGTGGGCTATACCGGACAGAAAAAAAGTTCGATCTCGGGTGCGGTTGCGCAGATCGATGTGGAGAACATGACTAAAACAAGGGTACATGATGTTGCACAGGCATTACAAGGGCAGGCTGCCGGTGTATTTGTAGCTGCCAATACAGGTGCTCCCGGTGACGGCATAAAAATTCGTATACGTGGTGAAGGCACTGTTAATGGAAATGACATACTTTATATTGTTGATGGCGTGCCAACTACAGAAATATCATTCCTTAACCAAGGGGATATTAAAACTATTACAGTATTAAAGGATGCTGCATCAGCATCGATTTACGGTTCGCGGGCAGGCAACGGGGTTGTTGTGATTACCACTAAACAGGGCGCAGAAGGAAAGGGTACGCTTGATGTGAATGCTTTTACAGGAATTCACTTTGCACAAAACCTGCCGGACATGCTGAATGCAGACCAGTACCTTACGGTTAAAGACCGTGCATGGCATAACACTATAGGAAATGATCCAAGCGCGGAAAGCCCCTATGCTTTTGACCGCAGGACTAGAACAGACCTTGCCAATACTAACTGGCTTGACGAATTGTTTAACACAGGTATATCAAACAACGTGCAGGTATCGGCAAGTGGTGGAAATGAAAAGATGCACTACCTTATATCAGGAGGATACTATGGAATGGACGGTATCGTAACCGAAGACAAGGATAAGTACAAGCGTGTAAATTTTAGGACAAACATTAACGGTGAATTATTTGACAGGTTTACGGTAGGCACAAACCTGCAGATAAGCTTTGCGTCGCAAGACAAGCTTTCATCTGCTGGTGACGCACCTGGCGTAATCCGCCACGCGCTTATCCGGCCGCCTGTTATTCCGGTTTACAAAGACCCTACCGACCCAACATGGTCATCGAGAAACCCTTACACCGACTTGCCATTTTACACTGGACCTGACGGCGGATGGAGTAAAATATACGAATACACCTCTAACCCTTTGGCAATAGTACACTTTACGGATGACAAGAGAAATACCTACCAGACATTTGGTAACGTATTTGCAGAATATGCTTTCCTTAGCGACAAATCGCTAAAGTTGAGGAGCAACCTGGGTGTTGACGCTAAGTTTTCGCATAACAAAAACTTTGGTGAAAATTATGGAGACCCTAACATTGCCAACCCAGCCGATGTATATTATGGACTTGGCAGAAACAATAGACCCAATAGCCTGAATGAAAACCGTGGTCAGGATGTGACCTTTACATGGTCAAACACACTGAATTTTGTAAAAAACTTTGGCGACCACAGCATTAATGCCTTGGCCGGCTCAGAGATAATTAAGAATAAAGCCGCTGCAATAGGTGGTGCACGCTCAAATTTTGATATTTTTACCGATCCTTTCCGCTACCTTGACTATGGCGGCATAGGAAGTGCAAACACTCCTTACCCTTATAGTTCGGGCAGCGAAACACAATGGACACTTGTTTCCTTTTTTGGCACTGCTACCTATGGATATAAAGACAGGTATTATGCTACTGCCACTATGAGGGCTGACGGTTCTTCACGATTTGGGCCTAATAATAAATGGGGCTACTTTCCTGCCCTTTCCGGTAACTGGATCATATCAAACGAAGATTTTCTGAAGGACTCTAATGCTTTATCATACCTGAGGCTAAGGGCCGGATGGGGACAAAATGGTAATCAAAACCTGCCATTCAATGGATATGACACCTTTGTTTTTTATACCGAAAATGGCCCTCAATTTCAGCGATTCGGAAATGATGACCTGAAATGGGAAACCACTACGCAAACTAACATAGGTCTTGATTTCTCATTCTTAAACAATAAACTCTCATTTTCAGCAGATTATTTCCATAAAAAAACAGACGACATCCTTCTAACTATAACACCTCCGGGTATTGCGGGTAACCTAAGCCCAACATGGATAAATGCCGGATCGGTAGTAAACAAGGGACTTGAATTGATGGCGAGTTACCAAAACAATGACAGTGACTTTAAATATGGTATATCTGCAAATATGGCTACCCTAAAAAATGAGGTAACACAGCTTGAAGGAAGAGTACCTTATATAAATTACACCGGCGATAACACAAGAGTTGAAGTAGGACAGGCTTTGCATTCGTACTATGGATATGAATTTATCGGCATATACCAAAACCAGGCTGAAATTGACGAATACCTATATACAAACGCTAACGGAAGACAGCCCGGAGATATGAAGTTTAGAGATGTAAACGGAGATGGCGAAATCAATGCTCAGGATAGAAAAATTATTGGTAACCCAACTCCTGAGATAACATATGGTATCAATTTTAATGCATCGTATAAAAACTTTGATTTGTCGTTCTTGTGGCAGGGCGTTAGTAACATTGACCGTTACAATGACCTTAAACAGATACTCGATTATGATACAAGGCCTTTCAATTCTACTACCGCAGTACTTGGAGCATGGGACGGTGAAGGCTCAACCAACTCAACCCCACGCTTAACTTTTAATCCTAATGGTGGGCAAGAGATTTCAAGCAAATTTGTTGAGGATGCATCCTACCTTAGACTGAAAAACATAGAATTGGGCTACACATTCACAAATTCGATAAAAGGTTTTACCAGCCTGCGAATCTACGCTTCAGGACAAAACCTGCTAACATTTACCAAATACACAGGCCTGGATCCCGAATCTACATTATATAAAGACCAGGGTACTTACCCACAATCTGCCGCTGTATTGTTTGGTGCACAGATTAAACTCTAAAAAAACAGTTATGAAAAATTATATTAAAATTGGATTATTAGCAGGCGTTATGGCATTTACTGCCTGTGAAGATGAACTGGATAACCCTCCGTATGGTGTATTAACGCAGGACGAAGCTGACGATACTCCAACTATCACTTCTATGGAAAATACAGTACGCTCATCGTACGACCTGCTTTCTAACAGGCTGAACATTTTAGGCGACTGGAACTGGGCCGGCGGCCTTGTGTTCCAAAACGATTATATACTTCAGGACATCGCATCGGACGATATGGAGAAAAAATGGGTCACTGATGGTGACCAGCCCTGGATGGACGAGATAAACAACTTTACGTTTACCTCTACCAACGGAGGGCCAAACGGATTATGGAAATATAATTATGAAGCTATAAAAAGGCTGAACACTGTACTGGAACATTTAAACAAAGATAACATCGAGGAAATCACAGGGATAACTACTGAAAGGAAAAATCAGTTGAAAGGTGAAGCCTACTTCCTCCGATCTTACTATTATTTCTCGCTTGTAACAAATTTTGGAGATGTGCCACTTGTACTTCAACCGATTAAAACTTTTGAGCAGTCGTTTGAAGTGGCAGTACGTGCACCAAAAGAACAAGTATGGGAGCAGATTAAGGCTGATCTTGTTATCGCGAAAGGATTGTTGCCTAACACGAAGTATTCTTCTGAAACAGAAAAATGGAGGGTATCTAAAGGCGCTGTGATTGCATTACAGGCAAAATCAGAACTGTATACAGAGAATTGGAGTGCAGTGCCGACGCTTGTAGATGAGCTTGGTCCTTTGGGTTTCAGCCTGAATACAAATTACTTTGACTCGTTCAGGACATCGTCTGAATTTAATGAAAATGAAGTAATTTTTTGTTTCGACCACCAGACTAACGCCACTCCTCGCAGAGGCAATGGTATATGTGCACCACTTGGCTGGGGCTTTTTTGCGCCAAGCAGTGATTTCCTCGCGGCATTTGAACCTAATGATCCCAGGCTATTATATACAGTAAATGTAGGGCCACAAAACGTGAACAAAATGCTGGGCAGCCTCGATGGTCTAAATAAAGGCAATGATGATGCGCCAAATAATAAGATATATATGCGCTATGCCGATGCATTGCTTTGGAAGGCCGAAGCTTTATTGAAAACTGGCGATCATGCGGGAGCAATCGCAATCATCAACCAGATAAGAGAAAGAGCCAGAACAACGGTAACAGCTGATGGCGATTTTGCGCCAGCGGGCACGCTGCCAGCAAGGCCGTCTTCTACCGATACGGCTACTGTGATGGATTGGCTTATCCATGAAAGAAGAGTGGAACTTGGCTTTGAGAACCAAAGGATGCTCGACCTGAAACGTTGGGGGATAGCAAAAGAAGTACTACAGGCGCACGGAAAGAACTTCCAGGATAAGCACTACCTCTATCCGATTCCACAATCTGAAATAGATGTTTCGGCAGGTACGCTTACACAAAATCCTGGATACTAAGAAAACTTATTAAAAATACGTGTTTGGGTTAGTGCCCGGGACTGTTCGTAATCAGACCGGGCTAACCTAAATCACTTTACAATTGCAAATGAAAGATTTAGCAAAACGCTTTCCACAAAATCCATTACTATCTCCGGCCGACCTTATTCCAAGCAGGGACGGGCTGGAAATTACCTGCTTGCTCAACCCCGGTGCCTTTACTTTTCAGGGTAAAACATGGCTTATAGTGCGCGTGGCAGAAAGGCCAAAGCAGGCTGAAAAAGTGATCTCCTTCCCTATCCTTACCGGAAACGGGAGCATAGAGATTATGGAGATTGACAAGAACGACCCGGAGTTGATAGCCGATGACGCAAGGGTCATTAACTACAAGGGCGAGGATTACCTTACTACCCTGTCGCACCTGCGCCTGCTGTGCAGCGACAACGGTATTGATTTTTATGAACCGGATGGCTACCCAGTGCTTGTGGGCGAAGGCATTATGGAAACCTTCGGCATTGAGGATTGCCGCGTGGCCGAAATTGACGGCACTTATTACCTAACTTTTACTTCAGTTTCGCCAAACGGCGTGGGTGTTGGTTTGCGCACAACTAGAGACTGGAAAAACTTTGAGAAACACGGGCTTATATTCCCGGCGCACAATAAAGATTGTGCCATTTTTGACGAGAAGATAAACGGCCTGTTCTATGCCATACACCGACCAAGCAGTGTAGACATAGGCGGTAACTATATATGGATCGCCTCATCCCCGGACGGCATTTACTGGGGCGGCCACAAATGCATTGTAAAAACCCGCAAAGGCCATTGGGACAGCAAGCGCGTAGGCGGAGGCGCTGCCCCGATAAAAACGGAAAAAGGCTGGCTGGAAATATACCATGGCGCTAACGAGGCACACCAATATTGCCTTGGAGCAGTCCTTTTGGATTTGAACGACCCCTCTAAAGTGCTGGCACGTACGGAAGAGCCTATCATGAGACCGCTGGAAGAGTATGAATTGAAAGGCTTTTTCGGTCATGTGGTGTTTACCAACGGGCATATTGTGGAGCCTGACGGCGACACAGTAACGGTTTACTACGGCGCGGCAGACGAATTTGTATGCGCTGCGAAATTCTCCATTCAGGATATCCTTTCACTTTTAAAATACGACCGATGCTGAAAAAACTTATTACAGAGGTCGACCATTTTAAAAACCAGTCGCATAACTTTAAAATACTGGTGCTTACCAATCTGGTATATGCGTTGGTACAGCCGGTGATTGATATATTTGTGGCGGCCTATATCATGCGGAATTCTGATGATACCTCGATGGTAGTGACTTACCAGCTGGCTATTTACACGGGTATCCCCCTTACGTTTTTGCTGAATGGCTTTTTGCTGAAACATATCAGTATAAGGATGCTCTATTCGATAGGTATGATGCTTAGCGGCGTTTCGATGATCATCATGATGTCCCTTACTACACTTACTCTTGGAGGCATTGCAGTAGCGGGCATTACAATGGGGTTGTCGTTCGGGCTGTATTGGTCCAACCGCGACTACCTGGCGATATACACCACAAACGACGACAACCGGAACTACTACTACGGCCTCGAAACGTTTTTTTACACCATCATTGCCATAATAATCCCGGTTGCCATAGGCTGGTTCATCCAGTCAAAATCAGGTGCCGACGGAAAGCACGATGCGTACGTTATCATTACCTGTATCGTATTTGTCATCACCATGTGCGCTTCGGCAGTATGCTTCAGGGGCAGATTTGAAAATCCGGTACAGAAGAAATACATCTTCTTCAAGTTTCATCCTCTGTGGTACAAACTACTTTCATTAGCAGCTTTCAAAGGGTTGGCACAGGGATTCCTGGTAACCGCCCCTGCCATGCTTATCTTTAAAATATTGGGCGAAGAAGGTGCGCTGGGCAATGCACAATCCATAGGAGCCGTGTTGGCCGCCATCATCATTTATTTCGTAGGTCGTTTCTCGAAGCCGTCTGACAGGGTAAAGACGTTTACCGTAGGGCTTGTGCTTTTTGCGATAGGTGCATGCGCCAATGGCCTTCTGTTCAACGAAACGGGCGTTATCGTGTTCCTGCTGCTGCTGCTCATGGCAAAACCTCTAATGGACCTGGCCTACTACCCTATCCAGCTGCGTGTTATCGACATTGTATCGAAAATAGAAAAGCGTGGCGAGTTTGCCTACATCCTGAACCACGAAGCCGGACTATATCTTGGAAGACTGCTGGGCGCGGGTACATTCCTGCTGTTGTTTTATTTTGTATCTGAAGACTTTGCCCTTCAATATGCAGTGGCCATCATTGCCATATTGCAATTATGCTCTATCTTCATCAGCAAAAACATTATTTCCCATGGCAACAGGATAGCCACTGAGCCTGAAAAGATTGAACCTGAAGAAGTGATGCAGGAAGCAGCTTCTAACTTAGTATAACAAATCATCAATCAGAAAATGAACAATATATTAAAAGCCTATTTATTATTCGTATCTGCCTACAGCCTGCAAGCGCAGGTAACACAAATCCCGATTCCACGCGTTGACCAGATGCCCGATATGCCTGCGCATTTTGAAATCATCGACTACAACAAGCTGTCGCACGACTTCAATACCGTGGTTTTCGACTTTAATGCCAAAGGGAAACACTGGCCGATTGTGTGGATAGACAAATCGCAAAAAAATTTTCCACAGGATGTTGTGGGTATGTATACCGCGATGGGCGATGTAAGGCAGGGACCAAATAACAATAGAGGGATGTTCCATGAAGCACTGGCAAGCATGGGAGCAACGTTGGGAGCAACGTTGGTGGGCATCGACAAGACCAAAGACCGTGGCCACAATTATGTTGCCATGCTCAAAAACTACTTCAACAGCGAGACCGGCTGGGACATCATGATGAACAATACCTGTCCTGAAGTAGCATTGCTGGGTGGCGGCTATGGGCGCGACTGGTGGTATGATGTGTATCCGAACGTGCTTTTTTATGCCATTTACGAAAAATACCCGAACGAACCGGGACTGGAGCAGATGGCACGCAAAATAGCCGATAAGTTCTATGAGGCCGACAAGATACTGAACGGCAACTACGACTACTCGTTCTTTGACTACGGGAAAATGCAGCCGATGAAGAACAACATTTGCGCACAGCCCGATGCTGCGGCAGGCCATGCTTGGGTACTGTACTCTGCCTACAAGAAATTCGGGGACAAGAAATATCTTGACGGGGCCATATCGGCGCTTAATGCGTTACAGTCACAGCCCATCAACCCCACCTACGAACTACTGATGCCTTTTGGGGCCTACCTGGCCGCAAGGATCAACGCCGAAGAAGGTAAAACCTACGACATCGACAAAATGCTTGCCTGGAGTTTTGACGGCACCGCAATTTGCCGCGAGGGCTGGGGAGTGCTGGTGGGCAACTGGAATGGCTACGACATTTCAGGCACAGTGGGCAGCACGGTAGACCGCGGCGGCTACGGCTTCCTGATGAATACCTACGACATGGCATGGCCCATTGTACCGATGGCCCGCTATAACCAGGCATACGCCAATGCCATCGGCAAATGGATGCTGAATGCTGCCAATGCCTCAAAATTCTTCTACCCGCAGTACATGCCGGATGAGCATGAAACCATTCCGGAGCTGGCAGATGCAAGTAAAAACGTTATCGCCTATGAAGGTATCATCAAGCGCTCAAACATGGATCGGTACCAACACGTACCCGCACCGGTAGCCCAGGGCGACGGACCTCTATGGGTACCGGGACAGAACCCGCCGGAGTCGCAATTGAGCGTGTACGGCAGCGGCCACGTGGGGATATTCGGCAGCATCATAAAAAAGACGGATGTGGAGGGAATATTGCAGCTTGACCTGCTGGCAACCGACTCATTCCATGATAAGGCATATCCATCATACTTGTACTATAACCCTCATGGGGAAACAAAAACCATTACTGTAAAAGCCGCTAAAGGCCAAAAAGTAGATCTATACGACACCATATCAGGCAAGTTTATTGCGAAGAACGTGAAGGCATCTGCCAAGGTTACCATCCCGGCAAAAGGATCAGCGGTGATTGTGATGGTCCCTGCTAAAGGCAAAGTGACCCGTTCAGGCTCTAAGATGCTTGTTGACAATGTGGTAATTGATTATAATGCAGCAAAATAATGCGCAGCCTTTCCACCAAAATAGCAATCCTGTTCATGGCTTTGTGGGTTAGTAATTCTTTTGGACAGGAAAAACATTGGTGGAAGGAAAGCGTATTTTACCAGATATACATGCCCAGTTATGCCGACAGCGGTGGGGACGGCTATGGCGACTTTAAGGGTATCACGCAAAAGCTGGATCATATTAAAGGACTGGGCATTAAATGTATATGGCTAACCCCTTTTTTAAAATCGCCCAAGGTGGATAATGGCTATGATGTAGCAGACTATTATACTGTTGACCCAACCTACGGCACGATGGAGGATTTTCAGGATTTTCTTTATGAGGCGCACAAACGGGACATTAATGTAATTATGGATATGGTGGTGAACCACACCTCAACCGAATGTGAATGGTTTAAGGAAGCTCAAAAATCAAAGGATAACTACTATCGCGATTACTACATATGGAAGGACAATCCCAACAACTGGGAATCATTCTTCGGAGGGACGGCATGGCAACTGGACGAAACTACTAACCAATATTATTACCACAAATTTGATGTATCCATGGCCGACCTGAACTGGTCGAACCCCAAAGTCATAGCCGAAATTGAAAAGGTATTGAAATTCTGGCTTGAGATGGGCGTAGATGGTTTCCGGTTTGACGTGATCAACTTCCTTACCACCGATGGCATCCTTCAGGACAACCCTATGAAAAGTGACCGTCAGGAACATCTGTACGACATCAACCAACCCGGTATAAAAAACGCGCTCAAAAAACTGAAGGCCGTAGTAAACAGCTATCCCAATCGTTTTACTGTGGGAGAAATAGGCAGCGACAAGATTGATGTATTAAAACAATACCAGTCGCCCGATATGATGGATGTGGTGTTCAATTTTAATTTTGGCAGCATACCCGAATTTTCGGCAGAGAAAATATTAGGAGAACTGCACAGCATGGAAAAGGAAATGGAAGGATACCCTACCCTGTTCTTTGGCAGCCACGACATGCCTAGGATGATGGACCGACTGGCAGGTGGCAACGAGGAGAGGGCTTTGGCTTTGGCAACCCTGATGCTCACTGCCAAAGGCGTTCCTTTCATTTATTTTGGGGAGGAAATAGGGATGAAAAATATAGTGGCCAAATCGTATGATGACATTGTCGACATACAGGGCAAAACCCATTACAGGCTGGCTAAAACTAACGGTAAAACCGATGCCGAGGCGCTTGTAATAGCCAACGGCCATAATCGGGACAAATCACGCGGCCCGATGCAGTGGGATGCTTCCGCGAATTCGGGATTCACTACAGGTAAACCCTGGATAAAGGTACACCCTGATTACAAAATCACCAATGTTGCGGTACAGTCGAAAGTTAAAACCTCATTGCTCAATGAATACAAAAAGCTAATTGCCCTGCGCAACAACACACCTGTATTACAATACGGACAATACACCCAACTGGAATTTGCCGGTGACAGGATCACTTTTACCCGTAGCTTTGAAGGTAGCAGCATTACCGTTATCATCAATTTTGGCAAAAGCTATACTCCTTCCCTTCCGAAAAAAGCAAAAATTTTAGCGGGGAATAAAAATCTTCGTCCCAACAGCTATCTTATTTACAATCACTAACCAAGTTTCTCAAAACATTTTATGGTATGTGACACAGGTCATTTACCCAGAATTGTCATTGCGTTAATTTTGCTTTGTTACGGATAATGCCTTTTGGCTCCGTAGCCTAACAACGATGCGATGGAACGATCTATAATAAAATTCGGTGAGGCCGGGACGGGCAATGCTTCAGAAATAGGGAGCAAAAATGCCGCTTTAGAGGATTTGTATGCAATCCCGGCCACTAAGGGCCTTCATGTTCCCGATGGATTTGCGGTAACGGTGGCTGTCTTTACGAAGTTCATGCAGCACAACGGTCTGCAGGAATCGCTTAGGCAGCTCATGGAACGGTTGGAGAGGAAAGATTTTTCTAACCTTAATGAAACCGGTACAGCAGCACGAAGGCTTATCATGGAAGCGAAATTCCCGCGGATTCAGGAACAGGAAATAACTGATGCGTATGCTGCACTCCTTCCCCTGAAAAATGGCGATGTGGCTGTACGCAGCAGTCCGTTTGCTACAGGATTTTCAAATCTTTTTCCGGAAGGGCTGCACGAATCGTACCTCAATATAAGAGGGCCATTGGCGCTCATTTATGCCATAAAATGCTGCTATGCGTCGCTCTACAGCAACAAGGCGATAAAATTCCGCGAAACCCACGGCATTGCGCATGATGCTGTATATCTTGCCATCGGCATACAGCGCATGGTACGTGCAGGCACAGGATGCTCCGGGATTTGCAACACACCGCACTCCGGTTCCGGTTTTCCCGATGGGGTCCGGATCACTGCCAACTGGGGATTGGGCCAGAATACCCTGCCGGAAACGTGGGACGAATACATCATCCGCCGGCCGTTGCAAAATATGGCAGGCAATATCCAAAAAAGCACCGGCAGCAAAAGCAGGATGACGGTGTACAAGGATGTATCTGCCGGAACCAACTCGACCCTCACAATCATTACCCTTCCTGAACTGCGCGTTAAGACGGTGCTTGACGATGCAGAAATTTTTGAGCTTGCCCGGCTTGCGCTGCTTCTTGAGGTACACTATGGCCGTCCTGTAGGATTTGAATGGGCCAAAGACGGTGACGATGACCTGTTTTACATTACCGGGTTATGCCCTGAAGACCCGCGCAGCTACAGACACACGGAAGTAATGCATCCCAAACCGCAAAAGGGCTACGATGTAGCATAAGTGACTTTTATGATAAATCTTACAGATTATTTTCCCGATATTTGTTTTTTAGTAAAAGACACCTGATGAAAAACGAGGCGCTTTTAAACTCCATCGTAGAGAATGCAATAGACGGCATCATTACCATCAACGACCGGGGCATAGTAGAATCCATAAACCCTGCGGCATGCCAGCTCTTCCTGTACTCTCCTGAAGAGGTTGTAGGCCGGAATATTTCAATGCTCATGCCGCCCCCTGATAAGGAGAGGCATGACGACTACATTGAGAGATACCGGCACACCGGGCAGGCCCATATCATAGGATACGGCCGGGATGTTATAGGCCTGAAAAAGGACGGCAGCGTTTTCCCTTTCCGTTTGGGTGTTAGTGAAGTGAAGTATGAAGGAGAGCGCATGTTTGCGGGTTTTATACACGACCTGAGCCACCAGAAAGAGGCAGAAAATCGCCTTATGGAATATACTCAGCATCTGGAGGATGTAGTAAAGGAACGTACAACTTCACTCAACGAAACCATTGAGGAACTGACCAAGGCCAAAGAAGAAGTGAGCCTGTCGCTCGAAAAGGAAAAAGAACTGGGTAAGCTCAAGAGCCGGCTGCTCTCTATGGCTTCGCACGAGTTCCGCACACCGCTGAGTTCCATACAGCTTTCGGCATCCCTGATAGAACGCTATACAGCCCAATTGGAAAATGCCAATGTAGAAAAGCACTTATACAAAATAAAAGGTGCTGTAAACAACCTTACTACCATTCTCAACGACTTCCTGCACGTGGAGAAGGCAGAGGCCGGAAAGGTAGAAGTAAAATGGGGCTCTTTTGACATTGAACACTTTTGCAGGGAAATTGTTGATGAGATACAACTGCTTGCCAAAAAAGACCAGAATATCATCTACAATCATGTAGGTAAAAATACGGAAGTATTCCTGGACCGAAACCTGTTGCGCAACTGTATTTTCAACCTCATGTCGAACGCAATAAAATACTCCGGAGAGAATACTACCATACACCTCAGCACATGCATTGATGCGGATAGTTTTACCATCACTGTGGAGGATAACGGCATAGGCATACCCAAAGAGGAGCATAAGCACCTGTTTGAAGCCTTTTTCAGGGCACAAAACACGGGGAACATACCGGGCACCGGGCTTGGCCTCAATATTGTACTGCGCTATGTAACCCTGATGAATGGCACCATCAACTTTAAAAGTGCCACCAACGAAGGAACTTTATTTACAATTACATTCCCAATACAATGACCAGAGTACTGATAATAGAGGATAATGACGATATTCGCGAAAACGTAGTGGAAATACTGGAGCTTTCCGGATACACGGCATATGCTGCACCAAACGGGAAAGCAGGAGTTGAGGTGGCCATAAAACAGCTGCCCGACATCATACTTTGCGACATCATGATGCCTGAAATGGATGGCTACGGCGTTATAGAGGCGCTGAACAATCACCCGCAAACCCGTGCAACGCCTTTCATTTTTCTTACGGCAAAAGCAGAACGCACGGATGTGCGAAAGGGCATGGACCTGGGCGCTGATGACTACCTGACAAAGCCTTTTGATGATACCGAACTGTTAAATGCCATTGAAAGCCGGCTGAAGAAAAAAGAGGTACAACAGCTGTTTTATGGCAAAACCGCTGAGAAACTTGACAGCATCATGAGCAAAAACAATGGCCTTGAAGAGCTGAAAAAGGTAATGCAGGAGCGCGATACTCGCATTTTTAAAAAGAACCAGGCCATACACCATGAAGGCGACCGCGTAACAGGCATCTACTTCATCATCAGCGGGAAGGTAAAAACGGTACAGCTGACACAGGACGGCCGCGAACTGATAACCGGGATGTATGCAGCCAACGACTACCTGGACCTGAACATCATACTGTCCAACGACACTTATATTGATACTGCCATTGCCGTGGAAGAGGCCGAACTGAGTTTCCTGCCAAGCGAGCAGCTGGACAAGCTGCTATTCCTTCACCCGGACATTGGGGCAAAATTCATAAAGATGCTGGCCAACAACATACGCGATAAGGAAACAAGGCTGTTGCAAATTGCTTACCTATCGGTACGCAAGCGTATTGCACAGTCGATTATACGCCTGTTGGATCAGGAGGGCAATGGTGTGAGGAGCATCAAAGTAAGCCGTGATGACCTGGCTGCGATATGCGGTACAGCCCCGGAAACCGTGAGCCGCACCCTAACCGACTTTAAGGAGGAAGGCCTTATTGAAAAAAGCGGCAGTACCATACAGGTGCTGAATTATGAAAAGCTGGACAAACTGAAGAATTAAGCCTCAGGCTATTTATAACTTTTCCATTCCTGCAAGGGTTTCCATCAGCTTGGCTTCTTTTTCGCGATAGCTTTCCATAAATCGCTCCATCCTTTGTATAACTGAGGCATCTATGGCAAAGGCATCTATTTTTTCCTCAAAACGCTCTCCCCTGAGCAGTTTTTCGCTAAGCTGTTCGAGTTGGCCATCAGCTTTAAAAATGGCATTGCGCAGTTGCCCCTTGTTTTTGCCGTCCGGATCGTCGAGCCTGTCGGCTGCACGGGAAATCTTTTTTCGTGCTGCAAGGACATTGTTTTCAGACTGCCGTTTAAACAGTTTCCAGTCGTCCATTGCATTCCGTATTTTGTAATCCAGCTCTTCATAATCAGCCTGTACGGTAGTTTCGTACTGCTCTTTTTCTTCCTGGTCTTCAGCACATCCTTTGGGAGCCAGTGCCAGCAATATACCGGCAAGCACATAAATTTTCATAGTGTTGATGTTTTATGGCAAATCTCAACCATTATTTAAAGCCATAAAATGATTCCTGTCACTACAAGCCAGGGCAAATATTGCAAAGGTGATGCCTGTCATTTTTTGCAGTTGTACCGTCCCGTACTTTTGAAACATAAAAAATGACGGAAATGGAAAGTTCGATATTGCAAAAATATAATGTACCGGGGCCGCGCTACACCAGCTACCCTACTGTTCCCTATTGGGATAATTCAGGTTTTACAGAAACATTGTGGCAGGACAGCGTAGTGCGCTCATTTGGCGAAAGCAATGGTGTGCAGGGCATCAGCCTGTACATCCATCTTCCGTTCTGCGAAAGTATGTGCACCTTTTGCGGGTGCAACAAGCGTATCACGAAAAACCATGCGGTAGAAGCAAGGTACATAAGTGCCATACTGAAGGAATGGGTGATGTACCGTGATCTTTTCAGGAGCAGGCCCCGCATAAAAGAGCTGCATCTTGGCGGGGGAACACCTACATTCTTCAGTCCTGAAAACCTCGAAAAACTTATTAAGGGCATCTTTGAACTGGCCGATGCGGCGCCGGGATATGAGTTCAGCTTTGAAGGACACCCCAACAACACTACCCGCGAACATTTGGAAACCCTATACAACCTGGGATTCCGCAGGGTAAGCTTTGGCGTTCAGGACTACAGCGAAACCGTACAAAAAGCCATCAACCGTATACAACCTTTTGAAAATGTGGCAAAAGTGACCCGTTGGGCCCGTGAAATCGGGTACAGCTCCATCAGCCATGACCTGGTGTTTGGGCTGCCGCACCAAACGGTTGAAAACATTGTGGACACTATTGAAAAGACCAATGCGCTCAGGCCCGACCGCATCTCTTTTTACAGCTATGCCCATGTGCCGTGGATAAAAGGCACAGGACAACGCGGCTTTGATGACGCGAGCTTGCCAAAAGATAACGAAAAACGCAGGCTGTATGAAGTTGGAAAAAAAATACTCTGCGACAAAGGGTATCACGAAATTGGCATGGACCATTTTGCATTGAAGAGCGATAGCATGCACGAATCATTTAAGAAAGGAACGCTTCACCGCAACTTCATGGGGTACAGCTCTTCCAGCACCCAACTGATGATCGGGCTGGGCGTATCTTCCATCAGCGACAGCTGGTACAGCTTTGCGCAAAATGAAAAAACACTGGAGGATTATTACCAAAGGATAGAACAAAATGAGTTACCGGTTTTCCGAGGGCACATTCTTACAGAAGAAGATCTTGCCATACGCAGGCACATACTGAACCTGATGTGCCGGTTTGAAACATTATGGGATGATGAAGACAGTTATTTCAACGAATTGCCGGAAGTGCTTTGGGATTTGAGGGAGATGGAAAAAGACGGGTTGGTAATAATTGACGATATGTCGATAATGATAACTGAAAAAGGCCTTCCGTTTGTACGTAACATCTGCATGGCCTTCGACCTGAGGCTGAAAAGGAAGGCTCCGGAGACGAAGCTGTTTTCGATGACGATATAATTTTAGGATTTAGTTTAGAAAACCGGTATTGCATGATACCGGTTTTTTTATCACCTTTCGAATAAGTTAGTGCCCAGGTGTAACGCAGTCCGGGGCAGAGGTCACAAAAAGGGAAAGGTCGCCGGGAGAAAGATACGGGATACTCAGTCCCAACCCTCGCACGATGAACAACATGCCGATGGCTACTGCCGCATAAGGGACTATCTTACTGAAGGAATTACGCAGGGGATTTTTCAAAATCCCGGAAGCATAGACTACCATGCTCATCAAAGGGATGGTCCCGGCACCGAACAGCATCATGTACAGCATTCCGAGCGGCACGCTTTGCATGGCAATGGCACCAAATAATGCTGCATAGACCAATCCGCACGGCAGGAAACCGTTAAGCACCCCGGCAGTATACAATGACCTGTAGCCCTTTTTCCTGAACCTGCTCCCCAATCCGGTTTTCACTTTCGAAATAGCCATGTACACCGGCTTACTAAAATTATAGCGCGCAAAGATATTCTCCGGTACCATTACAATCGCAATCATCACAATACCTGTAATGATGGAAAACTGTTGTTGGATTCCGGCAAGGTAGAGCCCCCTGCCCATTGTACCAAAAATCAGCCCTAACGAACCGTAAGCCGTTAGCCTGCCTGCGTGGTAGGTAAGTATCTGTAAGGTTTTCTTAGCAGGGTTGTTGCGATCCACCGGCAGCATCATGGCTATGGGCCCGCACATGCCAATGCAGTGCAGGCTGGAAACAAGGCCGAGTATGATGGCGGAGTAAAGCATCTTTTTTTAGATTGTTGGATTTTTAGATGAGAGATAATAAACGAATAGATGATGGACTAAATCCGTAATGCTAATGTCTATTATCTATCATCTATTATCTCTTTGTCTATTGTCTTCTTACAATGTCAGCACTTGTCGTACAAGGTATCCCTTATTGTCGTATTGCCAGTCTACAGTAATGTCCCATCGACCGCCTGCCAGGTCACTTTTAGGTATGAGCAAATGATGGCCTGATAATGAAAAAGGGACTTCAAAATCAAGTTTCTGGTCAGACGGCCTGTAAAGGGACACTTTACCTTTAATTTTCTTATAATCGAGCTCTTCCGGGAAACTGATAGCTATACCTCCTCCCTGATTTACAATGAGCACCTTGTGCTCCAGCCCGGCAGCATTTTGTTCCTTGTCCAGCTGTGCCTGCAGTGTGCGCTCCTGTTTGTAGTATTCCTCTACCACAAGCTCATTATCGTATTTGCTGTCGCTTTGCACCCGGAAGACAAAAAACAATATGAATCCCATAAAAAGTGCAAACGCTGTTACTATTCCCGTACCCCAATTGAATTTCATGTCATTTTAGTTTTAGTTGAACGTCCGTGGCCCCAAAAAGTTAGTAGTCTCGGTATCTAAGCGTTTATCCCCGTTGTACACTTCCAGGGTAATTTTCGTTTTGTCTCCCTTAAGCCAGACGGGATTTATCTCTACAAACAATGTCCCTGAAGCGATCCCCTCCCTTGGCACTTTAAACCTTGGCGCGCCTACTGGTTTTACGATGCCCTTAGGGCTGGACAGTACAAAGTGTACATCGTTAAAATCTCTTGTGGTTTTATTGATTACCTTATATGTAAACACATTGCTTATATTCCCGCCTTTATGTTCAAAAAGCTGTCCCGGAAGGCGTAGAACAGTTGCCTCAACATCGTTACGTAAAAAGAGCATCCCTGAAAAGACACCTGTCAATATGAGCAGTACCGCTGCATAGCCCTTCATCCGCGTGGTAAAAACGAACTTTTCCTTTTTGGTTATTTCATCCTCACTTGCATAGCGTATCAATCCCTGCGGAAAGCCTACCTTATCCATAATGGTATTACACTCATCAATACAAGCGGTGCAGTTGGTGCACTCAAGCTGGGTTCCGTTGCGTATATCGATTCCCATTGGGCAAACGCTCACACAAAGCTTGCAGTCGATACAATCTCCCTTGCCCGAAAGTATCCGGTCTTCATTCTTAATTATCCTGCCGCGGCCGTTTTCAGCTTCGCCACGCACATGGTCGTAGGCAACTACAATCGTTTTATTATCAAGGAGTGCGCCCTGCAGCCTACCGTAAGGGCAGGCGATGATGCATACCTGCTCCCTAAACCAAATATATATGAAATAAAAAACTCCTGTAAATATCAGCAGGGCAATCAGGGTACCCATGTTATCGGCAGGACCTTCCTCAACCATTTCGATCAGCTCATCACTGCCGGTGAGATAGGCCAGGAACACATTGGCAATGACAAAAGAGATGACAAAAAACACAAACCACTTGAGGCCCTTCTTACGGATTTTCTCCTGGTTCCACTCCTGCTTATCGAGTTTTATCTGCGCATTCCTGTCACCTTCAATCCAGTATTCTATCCGGCGGAATACCATTTCCATGAAGATTGTCTGGGGGCATATCCACCCACAAAAGATTCGCCCGAACGCGACTGTGAAAAGTGCCACAAACACGACCCCAATGATCATTGAAATAACAAAAAGGTGAAAATCCTGTGGCCAGAAAGGAAAACCGAAAATATTAAACTTACGCTCTAATACATTGAACATAAGGAACTGGTTACCATTAATTTTAACAAATGGCGCCGCTATCAAAAAAGCCAATAAGAACCACGAAACAGTTTTCCTGTACTCATACAGTTTTCCCTGTGGCTTTTTAGGATACACCCATGCCCTTTTTCCTTCTTCATCTACTGTTCCGAGACGGTCCCGAAACTCCTCATCATGCAAATCGTCCATGTAATATTATTTACTGTTAGCCGCCACTTCAGGTGCTTTTGTAGTCTCGTCTTTCCAGACTTCACCATCCGGGGCTTTAGGATCTTTAGGGTTTGAGCCCTGTAGCGAAATTACATAGCTTGCCACCTTTTGTATCTCCGATGGCTTTAGTGTCCCTTTCCACGGCACCATACCCTTACCGTCGCGCCCACCTTCGGTTATGGTGTGGAAGACATTTTTGATACCTCCGCCCAAAATCCAGTGTTCGTCCGTTAGGTTTGGCCCTATAGCGCCACCGGCATCTGCCCTGTGGCATGCGGCACAGTTGGTTTCAAATATCTTTTTCCCTTCTGCAAGTTCCCCTGCATCAGTCAGTAAGGTTACAGTATTGGCATCAATCAGGTCTTTAGCGGTCTTCCTGTATTCCTCAACGGCAATGCGCGCCTCTTCCATTTCAGTGTCAAATTCTGCTTTTTGGTCGTCACCGTCCATAATGTGGAAACGTACCAGGTATACCGCAGCAAACAAGATGGTTACATAAAAGAGCTTTACCCACCACGGAGGCAACACATTGTCCAGCTCGTGTATGCCGTCGTAATCGTGGTTCATAAGTACAGTACCCTCTTCTTCTATTGACTTGCCTTTTATAAAGAACCCTCTAAGTTTTATAAACCACGCACTCTGCGTGAAGTCAGTTTCATCGGCTGCGGCCAGTCTTGCTTTCTGCTCCTCGTTCATAAGGGCATTGGTTACCTTATCAACTGCAGCCACCATAATTTCAATGGCTATCAGTATGAAAACGACTATGAAAAGGAATAGCGAAACTTCGGGATATTTAATAAATGCCGGCCTGTCGCCTGAATCGATGAAAAACTCAAGTGCTGCAAAAATTATTGCAAATATCAGTGGTGCCCTTACATAAACAGGAAAATACTTTTTCATATGGCTTTGTTTTAAATTGTATTATTTTCATCCTCTCCCGAAAAAGGAAGGTTACTCAGTTCCTCAATTTTATCTTTCTTGTATGTGTAGACCCACGTGTACAATCCCACAAAAAAAATGAAGAATATAAGCAGCGAAATGATAGGGTAAATCTCAATCCCTGCAATGGATTCCAGATTGTGCTTTACAAACTTTAGCATGGCTTATTATTTTGAAGGTTTGTTTTCTTTAATCTTTATATCTGTACCAAGGCGCTGCAGGTACGCTATCAGGGCCACAATTTCGCGGTCTTTCATAGGAACAAACTCCTCACCCCTTGCCTGTGAAGCTTTTCGGCTTTCCTCGTAGCTCTTTACAAAGTCGGGATCCGCATGCAGGCTTTTCTCGATTTTGGACGCCTGCTCGCTAATGCTGGCTTTCGCATTGGCAATATCCTTTTTGCTGTAAGGAACTCCAAGTTGCCCCATCACTTCCATCTTTTTCTCAATGTCGGAATAATCCATTTTTTTGTTATCAAAGAGCCACTTATAGGCAGGCATGATTGAGCCTTCGGAAGTGCTTTGCGGATCCCACATGTGGTTAAAATGCCAGTTGTCGCTGTACTTGCCCCCTACCCTCATCAGATCCGGGCCGGTGCGCTTTGACCCCCACAGGAACGGATGGTCGTACACATATTCACCCGATTTGGAATACTCGCCATAACGCTCCACCTCACTTCTGAAAGGCCTGATCATCTGTGAATGGCAGCCTACACAACCCTCACGGATGTAAAGGTCACGCCCTTCAAGCTCCAATGGCGTATATGGTTTTACAGTAGAAATTGTAGGTATGTTGGACTTTACCATTATAGTCGGAACAATCTGTATAACTCCTCCTATCAGTACAGCAATGGTGGCAAGTATTGCAAGTTGTATCGGCTTTCTTTCAAGCCATGGGTGGAATTTTTCACCCTTAAGCCTTTTGCTGCTTATTTTTTGCAGTTCAGGCGCTTCGGCAAGCTCGTCCTCGATTTTCTGGCCCTGCCTTACAGTCATTATGATATTATACACAAGTACAAGCAATCCTATCACGAAAAGCGTTCCGCCTATCGCCCTCATCCAGTACATTGGCATGATTTGCTTCACCGTTTCAAGGAAGTTGCCGTATTTCAATGTTCCGTCAGGATTAAACTCCTTCCACATAGAAGCCTGGGTAAAACCGGCAACATACATAGGCAATGAATACATGATGATACCCAGCGTACCGATCCAGAAGTGGAAATTGGCCAGCTTAACAGAGTATAGCGAAGTCTTAGTCATGCGCGGTATGAGCCAGTAGATCATACCGAAGGTAAGGAACCCGTTCCAAGCCAGTGCACCGACGTGCACGTGTGCAACGATCCAGTCGGTAAAGTGGGCAATGGCGTTTACATTCTTAAGCGAAAGCATCGGCCCTTCGAACGTCGCCATGCCATAGCCGGTAATGGCAACCACAAAAAATTTGAGTACCGGGCTTGTGCGCACTTTATCCCACGCGCCGCGCAATGTCAGCAATCCGTTGATCATGCCACCCCATGATGGCGCGATAAGCATGATGGAAAATACCACGCCCAGGTTTTGCGCCCAGTCGGGCAACGCTGAATACAGCAGGTGGTGCGGCCCGGCCCAGATGTAGATGAATATGAGCGACCAAAAGTGGATGATGGATAGCTTATAAGAATACACAGGACGGTTAGCGGCCTTCGGTACAAAATAGTACATCAGTCCCAGGAATGGCGTGGTCAGGAAAAAAGCCACCGCGTTATGACCGTACCACCATTGTACCAGCGCATCCTGAACGCCTGCATAGGCTGAATAGCTTTTCATGCCACTTACAGGCAGGGCAAGGCTGTTAAAAATGTGAAGTATTGCTACAGTTATGAATGTGGCCAGGTAAAACCAGATAGCAACGTACATATGGCGTTCCCGCCTTTTGATGATGGTGCCAATCATGTTGATGCCAAACACCACCCATATCAGTGCAATGGCAATGTCTATGGGCCACTCGAGCTCGGCATATTCTTTAGAAGAGGTATAACCCAACGGGAGCGATATGGCTGCGGCGACAATGATGAGCTGCCAGCCCCAAAAGTGAATGTTGCTCAGTGCGTTGCTAAACATCCTTGTTTTAAGAAGTCGCTGCATTGAATAATAAATACCCGCAAACATAGCATTTCCCACAAAGGCGAAAATAACCGCATTGGTATGCAGCGGCCTCAGCCTTCCGTAACTTAGCCAGGAAACACCGTCGGTAAGGTTGGGGAACAGGTACATCGAGGCTATCAGCAGCCCCACGAGCATTCCCACTACCCCGAATACAATCGTAGCGTAAAGGAACTTTTTTACTATCTTATTGTCGTAATAAAATTGTTGCATTTCCATGATCAGGCGTTATTTTGATTTTGTGGTTTGTTTTCTTCCTTCTTTATCTCGTCGTCAAATAATACCCTGACAGAAGGGGTATAACTGTCGTCAAATTGCCCCTGCTTCACTGCCTTTATGAAGGCATAAAGAAAAAGGACCGCGACAATAATACTGATGGTGATCAATAAATAGATTACGCTCATGGTTCTTAAATTTATGTTAACAAAATTAGTTGAGGCACGGTTCTTAAAATATGACGATGGTCATGTTTACTGTTTTTTTTACAATTATTTTCTGCGTGCATAATAATTACTCATTACCGTCACAAAACTGATGATGGTAATTGTGCTCAGCGGCATGATGATCGCGGCTGTGAGCGGCATAAGCCTTCCTGTAACGGCGAAAGACAACCCCACCACATTGTACAGCAGCGACAGTACAAAACTCATCCGGATGGTGTTGATAGTCCGTTTGGAAAGCTGCATGAAATATCCCAGTTTTCGGAATTCTCCCGCATCGAATATGCCATCACAGGCAGGCGAGAACACATTGACATTTTCAGAGATGGCGATTCCGACATTGCTTTGTGCCAGAGCACCGGCATCGTTAAGCCCGTCGCCAATCATCATTACGTTACTGCCTTTCATTTGGAGATTTTCAATAAAAGCCAGCTTCTGCTCCGGTTTTTGGTTAAAATGAAATTCAGTCCCCAGAGGGAGCAGCTGTTCCAGCACATGCCTCTCGCCGGCATTGTCGCCTGATAGTATTTTAAGTGAATAATTCTTCTGCAATTCGGCAAAAAGCCCCTTCAGGCCTTCGCGATATTGATTATCAAAAACATACTTGCCCATGTAGTTGCGGTTAATGGCAATGTGCACGTTGGTCTGCATCAGGTTATCCTCCTCGTAGCCTACAAATGCCGCCGACCCGATTTTAATATGAATACCATCAATTACCCCACTAATCCCTTTTCCGGTTACTTCCTCAAAATCATCTACCGGGAGCGCGCGCGTCATAGGCAGCGCATCATACAGCATCCTGCTCAAGGGGTGGTTCGAGCCGCGCAGTACATTCCTTATGTACATCAGCTGCTTGTCGTCAGGAGCGGTACCCTCAAAATAGATTTCCGACTTTTTATTGGTGGTTATGGTTCCTGTCTTATCAAAAACTATGGTATCAATCTTTGCCATCTGCTCTATCACGGTGGCATTTTTAAGATAGAGTTTGCGGTTGCCCATTATCCGGAGCACGTTGCCCAACGTAAATGGGGCGCTCAAAGCCAATGCGCATGGGCACGCCACTATAAGCACGGCAGTAAACACATTGAAGGCAGTTTGCGTATCAATAAAAATCCATATGCCGAAAGAAACAACTGCTATCAATAGCAATAATGGAGTAAAATATCGGCTGATGGTATCGGTCATGGTCTTGTAATCCCTGTCGCCCTTTCGGGAAAACACGTCATTGCTCCACAACTGTGTAAGGTAGCTTTGCGATACCGACCGCAGCACTTCCATTTCGACCACAGGGCCAATCTGCTTACCTCCTGCATATATCTTGTCACCGGAATGCTTGGTTACGGGAACCGATTCACCTGTTACAAAGCTGTAGTCTATCAGGGTGCTCTCGCTCATCAGTATCCCGTCTACAGGAATGAGCTCGTTGTTGCGTATCAGTAGCCTGTCACCTGGCTGCACATCATATACAGGTATTGATACTTCGCCCCTGTCGGCCACTAACTTAGTTACCGCTATAGGAAAATAGGATTTGAAATCACGTTCGAAAGAAAGGAAATTATACGTTTTTTGCTGGAAAAGTTTTCCTAAAAGCATAAAGAACACCAGCCCCGTAAGGCTGTCGAAAAAGCCCTGCCCGTAGCCAAAGATGATGTCGACAGTACTGCGAACAAACATCACCACGATACCCAATGCGATGGGTACTTCGATATTTAACATGCCCGCCCTGACACTTTTCCATGCCGATATGTAATATCCGCTTGCCGAGTAGAGGAACGACGGTAATGCCAATGTAAATACAAGCCAACGGAAAAAGCCGCGGTAATTGTCCAGCCAGTACTCCTCCATTTCAAAATATTCGGGAAATGACAGCAGCATGATGTTTCCAAAGCAAAAGAACGCGACGCCCAGCTTATAGATAAGGTCGCGGCTCACACTTTTAGGCTTATTGTCATAATTGTCGAGGCTGATATAAGGCTCATAGCCAATGGAGTTGAGCATATATACAATTTCCTTAAGCGTAGTGGCCGATGGGTCAAAGATGATGCGCACCCTTTTTTCATGGAAATTGACCTGCGAGCTGCTTACGGCCTTGTTGAGTTTATTAAGGTTTTCCAATATCCAAATACAGGAGCTGCAATGGATGTGCGGAATGTAGAGGCTAATAATATGTAAATTGTCCTCTTCAAATTCCAAAAGCCTTTTAACGATGTCCTCATTGTCAAGAAAGTCATACTTGCCACTGATTTCCTGTGGTGTTGATCCCGGCGACCGCTCAAAGCTGTAATAATCCGTAAGCCCGTTGAGGCTGAAAATTTCATATACGGTCTTACAGCCGTTGCAGCAAAAAGATTTCTCATCAAAAATGATCTCCTCTTTCTTTACAACGTCCAGTCCGCAATGAAAACATTTTTGCGTGTCCATTATTTGCTCATTTTACCTGTGGGCAAAATTGGCTCCTATGCCCAGAAAGGGAAATGACATGCATCATTAAGGCTGTGCATGTTTAGATGTTAAAAGTGACAAAAGTCATATTTACTACAATCGGGCAGACGTAATTTTACACCAAAATTTAACCTCATGACCCGATATACCACAGCAGAAGAAGCCGTAAAAATCGTACAGTCCAACCAAAGGGTATATGTACAGGCCGCGGCAGCGACGCCTTACTTCCTTACCAAAGCACTGAGTGAAAGGGCCTCAGAGCTGCGCAATGTAGAACTTTGCCATCTTCATACCGAAGGCGAAGCGCATTATGCCAATCCTGAACTGGCCGACAGTTTCCATGTGAATTCCTTTTTCATTGGCAAGAATGTGCGCCACACGCTGGCAGCAGGCAACGGATCTTACACCCCAGTGTTCCTAAGCGAATTGCCAAACCTGTTCCGGCGTAAGATTATTGCCCTTGACGCGGCGTTCATCCATGTATCGCCCCCTGATGCCCATGGTTACTGCTCACTTGGCGTATCGGTAGAGGCAACGCTTGCCGCTATACAAAATGCAAAAACTGTAGTAGCGCAGGTCAACCCGCAAATGCCCAGGACCTTTGGCGACGGCATCATTCATGTTTCGCAAATTGATTATCTGGTGGAAGTCGATACTCCGGTGTTTTCGCACGGGCAAGGCGCTATTTCCGAAACCGAAAACAGGATCGGGCAGTATGTCGCCTCCCTCATTGATGACCGGAGCACGTTACAAATGGGTATCGGTTCCATACCGAATGCCGCGTTGTCGAACCTCAAAAACCACAAAGACCTTGGCCTGCATACCGAAATGTTCTCCGATGGCGTTATCGACCTCATCGAGAAGGGTGTCATCAACTGCAAATACAAAGGGGTGATAAAGGGAAGGGCGCTTGCCACGTTTCTCATAGGCTCGCAAAGACTGTATGATTTCGTAAACGATAACCCATTCGTCGAAATGCGCGAATCGTCATTTGTAAACGATACCGCACAGATACGCCGCAACCCGAAAATGGTGGCCATTAATTCGGCTATCGAGGTAGATGTGACCGGGCAGGTGTGCGCCGACTCGATTGGCATGAAAATGTATTCCGGTGTGGGTGGCCAGATGGACTTCATCAGGGGTGCCTCACTAAGCGAAGGCGGAAAGGCTATAATTGCGCTACCTTCAGTAACCAAAAACGGGGCCAGCAGGATTGTGCCTTTCCTTAAACAGGGAGCAGGAGTGGTGACTACTCGTGCCCATGCACAGTATATCATTACCGAATATGGCATTGCCGACCTTTACGGAAAAACACTCAAGCAGCGAAACAAGGCCCTGATTGAGATTGCGCACCCTGACCATAGGGAAGCCATTGAAAAAAGCTTTCATGAAGGAGCCGCCTGCTGACAACACTACCCTACGTTGCTAAAACAAAGCCGCACCTGTAATAGGCGCGGCTTGCCAACATAAATACTAAACCTAAACTTAAATAAAACTATATTTTTACGGCTACTCTACAACTTCTACAGCCAGGCCGTTGTTCCAGTTTTTGTGCTCATTATTATAGTACAAATAGGCCGATGAAGCTATTCCTAAATACTGTCCCGGAACCTGGGCCTTAAGGTCGATGTTTATTTTTCGTGTCTCCTGAGGCCCCATCTGCCTGAAGTACAGCACCAATTCGCTGCCAAAGATCTCGTAGTAGTCTACAATTTCTTTTTCTACCAGTTCCTTTAGCTGCCATGGCTCGGGCGACATGCCGCCAGGTATTCCAATGCGCACCAGCGGGTTATTTACCACAGATTTAGATGTATTGGCCACCTCAGCGCTTATTCTGGCGGTTTCGCTAACCTTTACCTTATTGCTGCTAAGCGATGTCTTCAGTTCCAGCAGGCATTCCGCCGAATTATCAGGCACATAGCTCATGTAATCTACATAGAAGAGAAACGGTACCGTCCTGCCTTCCTCGATGCCAATGGTAAAGGTATTTTTACCCAAAGCAATATTGCCCGATGTATTTACCGCTATATTGCCCGATGCATCAAAACCGGTACTGAGGGCAACGCTGTTTACGCTGGCACTAACCTCCGGCTGGCCGGGTACGTTTTGAGCCATTTTGGCAAAGGTAGTTACGGCTTTCAGCCCCAACGCTGTTGCCTGTGTAGAGCCAAACCCTCCCCTGCTTTTGCTGGATTGTATATGATCCAGTGCGCTAAGTAACTGCTCCGTAACCTTGCCTTCTTTCATGATGGCGAGTGCGTACAGCGACAGCCATTCCACCGTTTGCGATGTACCATAGCTGTGTACCACCGTTTGCTCTACCTTTACTTTATTGTAATCCTTTCCTTCGCTGTCGCTCCTGATGTTGCCTAACAGCTTTTTATACGAGGCAATGTCGCTGAGGTTATAAGCTGCCAACGACATCAGCGACATACGGTATATATCGCGGGTCTCCAACGCTTCGGCAAGTGCCTTTTGGTATTCATTGTCAAAGCCTTTTTCGCCAATTTCCGAAAGCACATATACTATGTAAGCGTTATTTACCTCATCTTTTATCGACGAAAAGCCATACTTGCCCTGATGCTGCCTAAAGCCGCCTTTGCCATCTTTCCTGGAATTCAGCCACTTCACAGAGCGCTTCACCAATGCGGCATCTATGTCGATGAAATCCTTCATTTCGTGGAACTGCAGCAGCCCGTATGCCGTGAGCGCCTCATGCCCCGGATTGCCGCCATACCACTCGAAACCACCTCCTTTCGACTCATAATTCTTCAGTTTCTTATAGCCGTTTTCCAGGTAACCCAATGCCTTTTTACGGAAGTCAGCATCCATGCCGCCTTTGGCAGTGAGCAGCTGCAACGCCATGATATTAGGATAGTTGGATGACGACACCTGCTCAAAACACCCCGACGGTTCACGCAACATGGATTCCAGCCCGTTTGACAATTCGTTATACGGATTCACAATGAACTTCAACCCCGACTTAATGCTGTTATCCAGCGCTTTGCCTACGTTAAAACTGCCTGAAGTGCTTTTTGTTCCCGAAAATGCCAGGCTTACCGGGAAACCTTTACCATACACATCCATAAGCTTCTCAATGGTAGATGTATAGCTGCCTGAAGTCACTTTTACCTTTACTTTCAGGCCATTGCCTGTTTTTACGGCAGTAATCGGAAAGTATACCGTGCGGGCCTCACGGGGATTAAGCGTAATGCTTTGCTTTTCAGCGGTTGCCAGGAAGTTCGGATTGCTTTCAAGTACAGCATCCACGGTAACAGCCTGTTCTGAGTTGTTTTTTAGCCATAGTGGTATCCTTACAACGTCTTCCTGAGTGGCATATAGCGGTAGTTTCAGGTCAGATTGCATGGTTTCCAGCACGGCGTAGGAATGCTTGCCCTGCCCCAAATCTCCTTTGTAGGATGTCCCTTCTGCCACTATCGTAAAAGTAGTCGTATCGTCAGAATTATAGTACCCAAACTGTGCTTTGCCCTCCGTATTGGTTTGTACGGTGGCATTCCAGTAGATGCAATTCCTGAAGTCGGTTTTTTGCTCCGTTTGGGTATTTTTGTAGACCGGCATGTAGAATTCTGAGGATACAGAAAGGGATTTTGTGGTATGCCTTGATATGATTTTTGGGGTATAATGGTAGGATTTACCGAGCAGTATCCCGTTACCACCATTAAATTTGCTTGTCCTCACCACGATCACGCCATTGGCACCCCTGTTCCCATATATGGCTGTCGCCCCTGCATCTTTTAAAATAGATACCGATTCTATGCTTTGAGGCGAAATTGCCCTGAAACTATCCGCATTTAACGGTACGCCGTCGATGACAAACAGCGGCTCCACATAGCCGTTAATAGACCCATACCCCCGTAAAACCACGGTACTGTTCGCGCCCGGCTGACCTGATCCAGTAGATATATTCAGCCCGGCTACCTGACCCTGAAGGCTTTGCACAATTGATGCATTAGGCCTGCCTTCTATAGTCTTGGAGGAGATCGTGGTCACTGCCGCTGTCATATAGGAGCGCTTTTGGGTACCATACCCAATTACCACCACCTCTTCCAGTTGGTTGCTTTCTCCTTCCATGATAACTTTCCCATCAGACACCTGCCGTACTTCGGCTATGGCAGACTTTGGCTTTTCGATAGGGGCTATCTCCCTGCTCTCCACTGCGGCCAGCTTCAGCTTACTTTTCAGCCCCGCTACTTCATTCAGGTCGGTTACCGAGTTCTTTATTGTATACTCCCGGTTCTTTTCGCTTTCAGCTACCAGCCATGCTTCCCTTTCGTAATGTGTACGGGTAAACTTAAAATACCCTTCAGCATTGCTTTTGGTTTCGTACACCTTACCCGTATCAGAAAATAAGTATACCTTCAGCACAGCCGGATTGCCTTTGGTATCGAGTATAAAACCTTCCACATCCGAGCTTTTTTCGGCCATTGCCGTTGCCTGTTTGCCGTCAAAAGCATTTATCTCTTCCTGTGCGAAACGCCTCCAGCCGTGGGTGTTGAGCAACATGTCGAGCGCCGCCAGCCTTTTCTCCAACGGCTCTTTTTCGTCGAAGTAAAATCGTGGCTCGTGGATGCTCCCTTTCAGCTCGTGGCCAAACAGCATCCAGGTCAGCAGGTTGTGCTGCTTGTCGTCAATATAACTCAGTATCTTCTCATCCACCACCGAAATGGAAAGGCTCGAAGCCACGGGCTTGCCGTCCCTGTCTTTCGTCGTAACCGATACATTCACTTTCTCCCTGGGCAGGTAGTGCTCTTTATCGGTTTTCAGCTCAATTTTCAGGCCTTCCCTGTAATTGATAAACACCAACCTTTCGGCAACCGTTTTACCATTGGCAACCAGCGACAGGGCATACATACCCGTGGGCAGCCCCTTTGTTTTCATTGTCAACTCATTACGTCCCTCTGATGCTTTTATGCCTACCGACTCACGCACCTTATCGCCATTGCGCACCACCATTTCACAATTTGCCGTAGCCGGAGCATATAATACAATTTGCAATGCACCATCAATAGGCTGTACCGTAAAGGTATAGCCCGCAGCCAATGCCAACGGTAGTGCATAGTGCTGTTTGGCTTCAAAGGGTGCCGTAATCACGGCAGCATACATTTTTCCCTGCTCCGGGGTAAAGGCCACCTTGCCCATACCATCATAAAAACTGGCAAAGTCGGCTACCCTGTTGCCATGCTGGTCCTGAATGTACCCGGCCACATCCAGCTGCTTGCCAAACTCATTCTTCGCGATGAAGAATACATTAGACGGCTGCCCGGCAACATAACTGCCGCTTTCGGGCAAAAACTGCAGGTCGGCAAAGTCAAGGCTTATCGGTATGGCACGGGTAACCGATTCGCTGATGCCGTCATACTGCACCCGCACGTTCACAAGCCCATCGTTGGATTGCAGCACTTCCGGCAATTTGAACTTTACTACGGCCTTGCCATTGGCATCGGTCGTACCGGATTGTGTGCCTATATTTTTCCCTTCTATAAGCACATCATATGCAAATGCATGCTTGCTGAGCGGCTTGTTGTCATTGCTCTTTAATGTAAAGTCAGCCTCACAGGTATCGCCAGGCCCATAGCCTTTTTTCCGGAAATCAAGTGTCATGAGCATCCGGTTCGCCGATACCTTCTGCACGAAAAAGCTCTTCTCGAAAGCCGGTTCGCCCAGCTGTTCCTGCAGTTTGGTATATGCTTTCAGGCGGTACATGCCCCCCGGATGATTTGCTGTAAGGGTAAACGACCCCGCTGCCCCGCCCTGCGCCACCATGTAGCATTGGGTATCGAGCTTTTTGCCTGCACTGTCGTAAATCTCCACATATACGTAGTCGCTTTGCAGCGTAGGGCTGTTATCGGCATTGGCTACGTACAGCTTGTAAAAAACGGTCTCTTCGGGCAGGTAAAGCACATTGTTGAGATGTGCATATACTTTTTCCGACTGGCGCTGCTTATAGAAGGCCTGCATTTGCGATGTGCCGTTTTGTCCTGACGCCAGGCCGGAAATCAGCAGGAATAGTATGATTGCTAAGGTTCTCATGTTTTTTAGTTTTAAGGGTCTGCTTACTTTATTTCTATTAACCACATAACTTGTCCCGCTGCAAGCAGGAGAGACATAGGATTTACAGCTTTGGGACGCCTTCATAGCGACACAGAGCATGAAGCTTTGCTTCATCTGGGTGACACTATGTTTCCTTATGGGTGATACAAACACTATCCTCCCTATGTACCTATGTGGTTAAGATGTTATTTTAGAATTTTACTGCTACCGAAAGCCCGTACACACGTTGCAGGGGCGAGTTGAAATAGTCCAGTCCGGACGTGTCGGCCGAATTGAACAGCGCATTATTGGCAAAGGCTGTATCGCTTTTGGACAGGATGAACACATTATTGACAAATGCCGAAACCACCAGCCCTATGGAGCTTTTGCCGTTCTTCACACGGCCATTGTACCCTATGGTAACATTATGAAGCCTGAAAAAAGTGGCATCCTCAATGGCATCTTCGGCCACGCCGCCAACACCGTAGCGTACCCAGCGGTTTTGCGCTACGGGCAAGGACGGGTCATAAAAGCTTACCGGCTGCGTGTTGGGCTGGCCTGTTTGGGTAACGCCTTTAAACACAAAACCCGTAATATCGCGCTGCTGTGCCGTTGTCTGCGACACACCATAATAATCAAGCGTTTGCGAAGTACCGTTCCACAAGTCGCCGCCCTGGCTCCAGTCAAATCCTAACCTTACGTAGAAGGATTTATAATTAGCCTTTGTGCCAAAGCCCAGCACAAAATCGGGATTGGGATCACCAATGACGGCAGGCGATGCTGCCACAAGCGGGAAACCGTCATCGCCTATTACCTTGTTGCCATAGGCATCCCTTTGGTACACACTCCCAACAATGACACCCACCGGCTGCCCTTCGATGTAGTTTTTATTGACATCGGCAAAACCCGCAAACGGTATGCGATCCAAATTGCGCGACAGGCCTGTAACCTTATTCTTGTACATGGTGAAATTCAGGTCGTGCGTAAAATTCAGCTTGTCGTGGGTATACCGCGGATGGTCGAAAGATGCCGAAAACTCCAATCCTTTCTGCTCGTAGTTTACCGCCGGCAGCCAGGAAAATGTCCCTCCGGTGTTTACGGGGGCATACATATCGGCGACCTTTCTTTGGTAGAGCTCAAAGTTTAGCGCTATAGGGCGGTCATAGCTCAGCCCTACAGTATATGCCTTTTCGCGGGTAGTAGTTGTAACGTCCGGCGCAAACAGTTCCTGATGGTTGCGCATCTGCTTAAATTCGGCAAGATTGTAGGCAAGGCTGTTAAAGTACAGGTTGTTGTTTTGCAGGCCCGGCTCATACTGGCGTGCGGTGGCATTGCCATAAAGGCTGAAATTCCGGATAAGGAAGCGATTCCACCTAAAGCTGCCCGAGACCCCTCCGTATGCGGCAGCTGTATATGTGGAGGAAAAAGCGATGTCGGCACCGCCTTTAATTTCCAGTCCGTCATCATAGTCTAAAATATCCCAAAATTTGTGCGATGCATTGAGGTTCAGTCCTGCCTCGGTCCTGTCCTGTGTTTTAGCCAGGGTGTATTGTACATCGGGCATCGCCGGATAATCGGCCGCGCTGCTGAATCCCTCACCATACTGCCTGCGGAAATCCCGCTGCCGGTGCTGCACATTCAGCCTGGCGCCAAGCTGGGTATTTCCTAAATTGTCATATACAAAATCATTTTCGAAAGTGAGAAGGCTGTATTTTTCCCTCCGGTCTGTATAGTCCGGTATGGCTACCTGCGCGGCGAAAGGGATATTTCCCCCGGTAAGCCGCATATCCGAATATTGCGGAAGCAGCTTAGCCGTATTGGTTACGTTACTCCGGCGGTAAACATCGGAGAATGAAAGCGACAAGGCCGTATTTTTGGCAGCATCGCGGGTATTGCGTAACAGGTAATATGGGTTGTTTTCCTGGTGGCTGAAATTGCGCGGGGTGCCGTCGGGAAGCAATGTCCCCGCATTGTTGTCGAAATGCGCCGGTGTAACGGCATTGGCAAAAACCGCCTTGTTATGTATGAAGTTGGCATTGCTCAATTTGTCCTCAAAACGATTGAAATTGAAAGTACCGTTCAGGGTATGTTTTTTATAGGTCCTGTCATAGGAAAGCGTAGTGGCTAGGTCGTTGTTCTTCACTTCGGGCAGGTTGCCGGCAGCGCTCCTGTAGGTAAGATTCAGCTTCAGGTCGCCGCCCGTTGCCAATTTCAGCCTTGCGGTAAGGGCTGATTTATTTTCCGTTGAGGTTTGGAAAAAGCGGTTGGCGCCAAATACCGGTATGCGGCTGCCGGTGCCCACGGTAATGTCACCACCTGAATACCATGGCGTAGCGTTATCGCTTATGTGCAGGGTGCTGAGCTGCGGCCCCCAACTGAATGGTTCATTAGTTTCGGGGCCCTGGTACGTTACCGCGCCATTGACGCTCCTGCCCTGTGCAAAGCGGTTTTGGAAACTGCGCTCACGCATCGGTACACCGGCAAGGAATTCGGTATACAGGTCAATATACAGCCTGCTTTGGTTATAGTTGTTTATAAAATTGTACACATTGCCTTTATCCTTTTTGATCCGGATAACATTCTGCATATAATTGGGATAGGCATAGTTGGTCGTAGTGCCCGATGGCCCTGTGGGCTGCAGGGTGTCGTTTTGCTGCTTCAGGCTGTTGGCAAAGTCGCTGCTCATGATGGGCTGCACCCGCTGGCTGCCTTCGGGCGTGCCGTTGGCATTGGTGATTTTAATATACTGCGTCTGCATGCCGATGTAGCTGATTTCCAACTCCTGCCCCACCCTGACTTTAATGGAATAGTTGCCATCGATGTCCGATTGTGTGCAGGTTGTGGTATTTCGTATGCAGATACTGGCTCCCGGTATGGGCAGTCCGGCATTGTCGGTCAATACGCCCGAGTAGTTTACCATTTGGCTGTAACCGGAAAAGAAAAATAAGAGTAACAGATATCTCATGTGGCATGTGTTTACCTACTAGGATAATGAAATCAGGTAAAAGGTTGGGAGGACATCAAAATTTCATTTATTTAACAAGCCGATTCTTAATATGATTATTAAAAATACCTATAAATGGGTATACTTAAAATTTTGTTAAAATTGTATATTTGTCCCGTAAGACATAATCCCTAAACCCTCAACTAACCAAAACACAAGTTGTTATGGCAAAAAACTACATTCAAAAAATAATTATCGTCCTGTTCTTTTTTTCCGGCTTTGGCGCGCACGCGCAGCTTTTTTCACTATCGCAGGCCGACGCTTCAGGATGGGATCGGCCTATGACTGCCGGAGAGCAGGTATGCTTCCCTACAGCGGCTGCGGGCACGGCAACACTTATGTTCCGTATCACCAACGATAGCGGTGGTGGATTAGCGCTTACAGGGTCGCCGGTCGTTTCAATTTCCGGGGTCAATGCCGCAAACTTTACGGCAACGCAACCCTTGCAAACAGTCCTTACAAACGGTAGCAGTACCACCTTTACCATTTCGTATTTGCCAACTGCCGGAACTATCAGTAATGCAACAGTAAACGTAAACTATGGTGGCGGGAGCGGTACAGTCACTTTTACGCTCAAGGGCGCGCCATTTGACTTATACGGCCCAATGTACCCTCCTTTTGGCACCATTATGGCCGACGGGGTAGGCATGACCGGAAGGCCCGGAGGAAGGGACATTTTGCTCACCAACGTTTCGATGGCGCTTCAAACTACAACCTATTGGGGGCCACAGGTAAACTCTGCCGGCATTTTGCAGCTTCAGACATCCCTTAATAATAATACCTATACCAATCAGGAAACATTCACCTTTATTGCAGCCGAAAGCAACCTGCCTCAGGGTAGAGCAGTGTGGCGGGGAACCACAAACATACAGAACGCCATAAACGGTACAACCCCAATAGTTTATTTGCGTGCTACACTACTAACCAGGCGGGCTGACAATACCATTGTTCCACTCATCGACCCTACAACACTCGGACTATCAGCACAAATTGGGGGGCTCGTGCCTTTTACCAGCCTTACTGATTACCTAAAAGCCAATTACCTGATCGAGGCATCGCTAAATGGAATAAACTGGCAGCCTTACCTCGACTTTTACGACGCCTATCCTACCCCTCCGGGGCCGCTTCCCGGACAGGGTATCGGCAACGCCTACAGCTCTGTAAGCAATGGCTTTTACTGGATAAACCACAAGCCAACGCTGACACAAAACCAGATACTGCCCTGCAATGAAGGGGGAACTGCTGCCATAACAACAGCAAGGCTGAATGCTACCGACAGGGAAGACATGCCCACGCACCCCGAGTGGCTGGTTTTTCGTTTTGAAACCCAGAATGCAGGTACTAACCCATTGGGTTTTGGCACAGGAGTGCTAAAGAAAAACGGAGTGCAGATGGTGGAAACAGACACCTTTACCTTGCAGGACTTACAAAACAACCTGATTACCTATGAACACAACGGAGGTGAAACGGTGTATGACGAATTCCAGTTCAGCCTTGTAGACAGCAAGGGCAAGCTGGCCAGCGACAGCGGTTTCAGCATTTTCAACTTCAAGATAAATATTTCGCCTGTCAATGATGCCCCGGTGGCCGGCAACCTGCAGTTTGACACATCTTACATTGCCCCTTATGACGGTAACTTAACAGCTACGGACCCCGACAATGCTACGTTTACCTATGCAATCGTTACACAGCCAACAAGCGGGACCGTATCGGTGAACGCTTCTACCGGAGCGTTTACCTATACGCCTACATCGGGTGCGCCCGGAACGGATTCGTTTACCTATACCGTTAACGACGGCACAGCTACAAGCAATACCGCAACAGTAAGCATCAACCTGGTAAACCTGCCGCCAGCCAACAATAACAGCCAATGGACGATATTGGAGGATCAGTTTATTGACGCCACCTTTGTAGCAACCGACCCTGAAGGGACAGCCGTTACTTACCAGCTCGCAACACAGGCGGCATCGGGTGTGGCAACGGTAGAATCGAACGGATATTTTACCTATACGCCTAACCCAACCGAATACGGTACCGACACCTTTACGTATACCGCCACCGATGCGCAGGGCAATACTTCCAACCCTATTACCGTAACCCTGAATGTAAGGCCGCGCCTTGACCCGGGCGACCTTATCGTGGCCGACGATACTAAAGTGTACCACTATGACCCTGCTACATCGCAAAGCATACTGCTTACCGAAAACCAGGGGCTGAACGAAGCCATAAACGTAGCTTACAAGCAAAACGCAGGGCTTTTTATATATGACAAAGACAACGGCCTTATCAGGATTGACCCTTTTACAGGGGTTCAGTCATTGGTGTCCCCGGTAACTAACTTTGCTTCGGGCGGGCCTATCGGCGGGCCTCCGGGAATGCTGGTAACCGGGCCTGACACGATAATTGTTTGCGACAGCGACGGCATTAAGAGCGTGACGATTTCTACAGGTGCGGTAACCACATTATTCAGTGGCGGATCGCTATCCTACCCAACAGGGCTTGCCTATCTTGATAACGGCGACCTGCTGGTAAGCGACGCCGGAATGATACTGGGCGGATCGAGCAAAATTATCCGCATAACACCTGCCGGTGTGCAAACAATAGTAAGTTCGGGCAACAACATTATCCTTCCGCTGGACATTATCCTGAAGGACCAGAACACGCTTATTGTTGCCGATGGTGCAGCCTTTGCCGGCGGTACCGATAAGATCTATACCATTGATATCATTACAGGTACCCAAACCGTACTTTCTACAGGTGGCGATATATCGATACCTTCGGGGCTTGACATTTTTGGGAATACCGTATATGTAGTAAATAAAATGGGTTCGATGAAAGTTTTGGGAGTAAATGCGACTACAGGTGCCCAAACCGTTATTCCCGGGCCGGCATTATCCAACCCGTGGGGACTTTTGGTAATACCGGAAAACATTGTCATCGATAACACTTCCATAACCGGCACATCCTGCGTTGAAACTGCCGACGGCGAGGCAACCATTACCTTTTCAGGAGGTACAGGCCCTTATACGTATACCATTGGCAGCACGACTGCCAATGCTGTTTCGCCGGTAACCATCAGCAATCTTGCTGCCGGAGGCCACACTGTTATCTTTACAGACAGTACTGGTGCAATCGGAACGGCTAACTTTACTGTTGGTACAGAAACGGATACAACATCCCCAACCATAACTGCCCCTGCCGCTGTAACGGTGAATACCGATGCCGGAAGCTGTACCGCAACGGGAGTGGTTTTGGGAACGCCAACCTTTGCTGACAACTGTACGGGTGCGACGGTAGCCAACAATGCACCGGCGGCATTCCCGATAGGAAATACAACCGTAACATGGACGGTAACCGATGCTTCGGGAAATACCGCAACGGCAACACAAACCGTAACCGTTGAGGATAACGAAAACCCTTTGATAACTGCCCCTGCCAATATTACAAATAATGTAGGCGCAGGAAGCTGTGTGGCTACGGGAGTGGTTTTGGGTACACCGGTCTTTGGGGATAACTGTACGGGATCGACGGTGGCAAATAACGCTCCTGCAACCTTCCCGATTGGTGTTACTACAGTAACCTGGACCGTGACGGATGCTTCAGGAAATACCGCCACGGCTACACAAACCGTAACGATTGAAGATAATGAAAACCCGATAATAACCGCACCGGCCAACATAGTAGCCAATGCTGATGCCGGAATATGTACTGCAACCAGCATAACGCTCGGCACTCCAACCTTTAGTGATAACTGTACAGGCGCAACGGTAACCAACAATGCGCCTGCCGCCTTTCCTATAGGCGATACGACAGTAACATGGACAGTGACCGATGGTTCGGGCAATGCTGCCACCGCTACACAAACCGTAACGGTAAACGACAACCAAAACCCAACCATCACTGCCCCTGCCGCTGTAACGGTGAACACTGATGCCGGAAGCTGTACTGGAACGGCAGTCGCATTGGGTACGCCAACCTTTGCTGACAACTGTACAGGTGCGACAGTAGCCAACAATGCCCCGGCAGCATTCCCGATAGGGAATACAACGGTAACCTGGACGGTAACAGATGCTTCAGGAAATACCGCAACGGCAACACAAACCGTAACCGTTGAGGATAATGAAGATCCGGTAATAACTGCCCCTGCCAATATTACAAATAACGTAGGCGCAGGAAGCTGTGTGGCTACGGGAGTGGTTTTGGGTACGCCGGTCTTTGGGGATAACTGTACGGGATCGACGGTGGCTAATAACGCTCCTGCAACCTTCCCGATCGGTATTACTACAGTAACCTGGACTGTGACCGACGCCTCGGGCAATACCGCAACAGCTACACAAACCGTAACGATTGAAGATAATGAAAACCCGATAATAACCGCACCGGCCAACATAGTAGCCAATGCTGATGCCGGAATATGTACTGCAACCAGTATAACGCTCGGCACGCCAACCTTTAGTGATAACTGTACGGGTGCAACAGTAAGCAACAATGCGCCTGCTACTTTTCCTATCGGGGTGACAACGGTAATATGGACGGTAACTGATGGTTCAGGCAATGCTGCCACCGCTACACAAACCGTAACGATTAACGACAACCAAAACCCAACCATAAATGCCCCTGCCTCTGTAACGGTGAACACCAATGCCGGAAGTTGTACCGCAACGGCAGTCGCATTGGGTACGCCAATCTTTGCTGACAACTGTACGGGTGCGACGGTAGCCAACAATGCACCGGCGGCATTCCCGATAGGAAATACAATGGTAACCTGGACGGTAACCGATGCTTCGAACAACACGGCAACGGCAACACAAGTTGTAACCGTTGAGGATAATGAAGATCCGGTAATTACAGCTCCGGCGAACGTAACTGCCAATGTAGGCACCGGAAGCTGTACTGCACCGGCTGTTGCGTTGGAAACGCCAACCTTTAGTGATAACTGCACGGGATCGACCGTAGCAAACAACGCTCCTGCAACCTTCCCGATCGGTGTTACTACAGTAACCTGGACTGTGACCGACGCCTCGGGAAATACCGCAACGGCTACACAAACCGTAACGATTGAAGATAATGAAAACCCGATAATAACCGCACCGGCCAACATAGTAGCCAATGCTGATGCCGGAATATGTACTGCAACCAGTATAACGCTCGGCACGCCAACCTTTAGTGATAACTGTACGGGTGCAACAGTAAGCAACAATGCGCCTGCTACTTTTCCTATCGGGGTGACAACGGTAACATGGACGGTAACTGATGGTTCGGGCAATACCGCCACCGCTACACAAACTGTAATGGTAAACGACAACCAAAACCCAACCATTACTGCCCCTGCCGCTGTAACGGTGAACACCGATGCAGGAAGCTGCACTGCAACGGCAGTCGCATTGGGTACGCCAACCTTTGCTGACAACTGTACGGGATCTACAGTAGCCAACAATGCCCCGGCGGCATTCCCGATAGGGAGTACTACGGTAACGTGGACGGTAACCGATGCTTCGGGCAACACAGCCACAGCAACACAGGTCGTAACCGTTGAGGATAACGAAAACCCTGTGATAACTGCCCCTGCCAATATTACAAATAATGTAGGCGCAGGAAGCTGTGTGGCTACGGGAGTGGTTTTGGGTACACCGGTCTTTGGGGATAACTGTATGGGATCGACGGTGGCAAATAACGCTCCTGCAACCTTCCCGATTGGTGTTACTGCAGTAACCTGGACCGTGACCGACACCTCGGGAAATACCGCAACGGCTATACAGACAGTGACAATTATTGATAACATAAACCCAACTATAACTGCCCCTGTCTCCATTATTGCCAATAACACGCCTAACAGCTGTACAGGCAATCCTGCATTAGGCACCCCTGTAGTTTCTGACAACTGCCCTGCTGCAACCGTCGTAACGAATAACGCCCCTGCTGCATTCCCAATAGGCGTAACTGTCGTAACCTGGACAGTGACCGATGCAGGCGGCAATACAGCCACTGCAACACAATCGGTAACCATACAGGACAACCAAAACCCCCAGCTGTCTGTACAAATGGTTGTTACGGTTCCGGCCAATAACGGCAGCTGCTTCGCTACAGGCGTAAATCTTGGCATTCCTACGGCAACTGACAATTGTACGGGTGTAACGGTAAGCAACAACGCGCCTGCACAATTCCCGGTAGGTACAACCATTGTGGTTTGGACCGCCACCGATGCTTCGGGCAATACCGTAACAAGAAACCAAACCGTAATTGTCCAGGATACGCAGACACCTACAATTACAGCCCCCGGCCCGGTTACTGTAAATGTTAACGGTGGTTACTGTTTTGCAACCAATGTACCGCTGGGTGCACCTGCAGTTACCGACAACTGTACAACCCTGACCGTACACAGCAATGCACCGCAAATGTTCCCAATCGGCACAACAACTGTAACGTGGACGGTAAATGACGGGCACGGCAACATTGCTACAGCGACTCAATTAGTTACTGTAATCGATAACCAGCTGCCATACCTTAATGTCCCTGATAACATTACCATGGAAGCAGGCGAAAACTGTGAAGTTACCGGCCTGAACCTGGGCACTCCGATAGCTGCCGACAACTGTATGGCAGTAACGGTGACGAACGATGCGCCCGCAGCTTTCCCATTGGGTACCACAACGGTAACCTGGACCGCTATTGACGGCAGCGGCAATACAACCACCGGGACACAAACCGTGACCGTGACGGCCCCTGCTGCGCCTGTGGCAAATGCGGAACAATCGTTCTGTAACGGATCTGTAGTAAGCGACATAGCCATTACCGGCCAAAACATTGCCTGGTATGATGCCGAAACCGATGGTAACAGCGTTGCTGCCGATGCATTGCTAACGGATGATACTACGTATTATGCTGTAGCTGTACGCAATGGCTGTGAGAGTGTAACCAGGACAGCTGTACATGTAACCATAATTACGGTTCCTGCACCGGTGGGCGCTGCAATACAGGAATTCTGCAACGAGGCTGCAATAATTGACCTTGTGACCGAAGAAACCGTATTGTGGTATGCTGCTGCAAACAGTGATACGCCACTTGATCCTGACACAATGCTTGTTGATGGCACTGTTTATTATGCCTCATATACCGATCCTGTAACCGGGTGCGAAAGCGGAGCAAGGCTGGCGGTGACAGCGGTAATCCATGCAATCCCGGTTCCGGAAGGCAAAGCATTATATACCTTCTGCGATACGATGGTGCCGACTTTGGCAGAAATTGCGTCCGATTATCCGGGTGGCGTGTGGTATGCGGATAATGATGGCGATGAACCGCTGGCACTTACAACCATGCTGGCAAATAACACTTCCTACTATGTACGCAACAGGGATGCCGCTACAGAATGCGAAAGCCCGGAAGCCTTTGAAGTTGAAGTGAAATTCATAGGCTGCGAGGTAACCGGCTACAACTACCTGACCCCGAATGGCAACGGTGAGAACGAATACCTGGAGTTTAAGAATATTGCCAACTTCCCCAAAAACAGGCTGGAGATATTTAACCGCCAGGGTAAAAAGCTGTATGAAACACAGGCATACGGCCAAAACGGCAACCTCTTTGACGGAAGGACAAGCTCAGGCTCCAACAGCTACCTGCCAACAGGCAATTATTACTATGTGCTTGAGTACCTTAACGAGGTAACCGGACAATCGCATGTTATTAAAGGATTCTTTTACATCAACAACAATGAATAAATATATAACCGCCATACTAATTACGGCAGGCACCGCCCTGTTGGCACCTGCCCATGCACAGTCGGACATAAAGCTGACGCTAAATGCCATGAACCCGCTGATGTATAACCCTGCTTATGCCGGATCATACGAAGGCATCAGCGTATCGGGCATTTACAGCACCCAATTTGTAGGCTTCCAGGGAGCGCCGGTAACGCAACTTCTTTCGGGGCACACAAGGATTGGCGACAACATTGGCGCAGGGCTTTCGCTCATCAACGACGAAGCCGGGCCTGTGAAAGAGTTTAACTTTGAAGGAAACTTCTCTTACAATGTTGAGATAACACAGGACTTCAGCATCGCCATGGGATTGAAAGGGGGGGTGAACAACTTTACCATCGACTACAACCTGCTGTCGGTTAAAGATCCGGGAGAGATTGGAAATTCAGACAAGTATTCCCAAATAGCCCCTATTGTCGGGGTTGGGTTCTATGCGTACCTGAACAATACGTTCCTGGGCGTTTCGACACCCAACGTGCTTACTACAAAATATTATGACGATTTTGACAATAAGGTCGCCAAAGATAACCTGTACCTCTACTCCACCCTGGGCCACCGCTTTGAGCTGGACGACGAGATAACGCTTACGCCGATGGCAATTTTACGCTATACTGATGGTGTTGACCCGGAGATGGTTTTTATGGCCAACCTCAACTGGCAGGAATTTCTTTTTGGAGGCATCAACGTGCAGCCCGATACCAGTGTGGGCGGGTTTGCCGGTTTCCGTTTCCTGGAAATGTTCCGTGCCGGTTATTCGTATGATACCTCAATTAACCGCTTCAGGGCCTACAACCAGGGAGTGCATACCCTATTCCTGTCTTTCGACATGTTCAGCGACAGGGACCACAACCGCAAGCCCTTTAATTTTTATTGATTTGTGTATTGGGAAAACACAGGTCGATTTGGAAACAGCCTTCGGGCTGTTTTTTTATGTACTTACATGGCCGGTAGCCCCGGCCACAGCGGCATCCTGCAGACCCGCGGCGGTGGGGAAGCAGATATAGCGAAGGGCGGGACGGCGCATAGCAATTGCACTACAGCCGGCTGCTCCTGAAAAACAAAAACCGGTACATTCCTGCACCGGTTTTCGGCATTGATAAAACCCAACTAAATATAAAACACACACTAAACTGTTGGCATTATGGGAAAACAACAGTTATTGTTTGCAAATTTTTATCTTCTCAACACGGCTGCCCGACTGCACCTGTACTATATACATTCCCGTTGCCAGGCTGCTTATGTCGGCTTCGTGCGACAGCGTATTAGGTGTTTCGGTGCGTAGCAGCTGGCCGGAAAGCGAGTAGATGTCGAGCCTGTCGATGGTATTTTGCCCAATCACTTTCAGCCTGCCCGATGTTGGGTTAGGATAAACAGACAAGTGTTGGGTAAGCAGGTTCTCCCCTGTTCCCATGGTTAACGCCTGCACCGAAATGGCATCGAGGTAAAACAGGCCTTCATTCTCGAACGACTGCACATCGAACTTTATATAATAATTACCCGAAGCAGGCACGGTAAACGCGGCAGTGGTATGGTTGGCAGCTGTAGCACCTGTAACGTTAAGGTGTGTAGCAAGGTCATCATAATAGGTTGTACCGGGCTGGTTGAGCTGTACCCCAAACCTGCCGATGGACTTGGCCGCATCGCTATTACCATAACGATAGGAAACAGTGTACTGCACCCCCTGCTGAAAATAGATCTCGTGGGTAAACAGCTCGGCCCCAATGGTGGGTATCATGGCACCACCCCCGGGATTGCCGGTGTAGGTATCGTAGGCCAACAACTTGCCGTCGAACCCTGCAACAGGGCCTGCAATGCTTTTAAAAACCTCCTGAGAGGCAAAGGCAACCCATTGGCTATCCATGCAGTCGGGCAGCGCGGGGACGGTGACGCTTTCGGTAGCTGCAGTATAGGGAACGGTAAAATTTTCGCCACACTGGGCGTTGGCAAGCTGCACACAGCAGGCCATTACTAATGGTAGGGTAATTTTTTTCATGGTATTGGGATTTGTTGACTGCACCCCCAAGCTACACTCATACGGTTAGTCCTCACCCCGGCCCTCTCCAAAGGAGAGGGTGGCGGAACGTAACACTCATGCCGGATAGTGTCGTGGGGTTAAACGGGTAATTTAGTTAATAATAAGCTTTTCAGTTTTGTGTAATGTATCGGTTTTTACCTGTGCGATGTACATTCCTTTTTGGAGGGAAGCCAGGTTGATAGGCGAACCATCGGCAACATTATCACTATAGACCTTTTTGCCTGCCAGATCATATATAGAGATGGAGGCTGGTTCATTGGTAATAATATGCAGCAGGCCGGTTGTAGGGTTGGGATACATGGTGAAAGTTATTGCTTGCTGCCCGGGTGTGCCAAGCATTCCGCTGGTTTTAAAAGCCGCGGGTACAGCAAGCACCGACCCGAAATTCTCTACAAATTTGCTGAAAATCACCTCCCCTCCCGATTCTATCTCAATGCCGTGCGGGGTTTCTCCTATCATCCAGCCCCATCCATTGGCGGAGTAAAATTCAACCGAATGGCATTCCACATCGTTGCCGGGCAGGGTAAACTGGTGTATTTTGGTTGTATTGGCATCGGCGCCCCCGCCCCCGAAAAAGTCTTCGTTGCCAAACTCATACGGCCCGCCCGAGCCTACTACAACGCCGGCGCTGTTCTTTATTGCCCAGGATATTTCGCCCGGGTAAAAATTGGTATGTACCTTAACGGTGATATTGTTGCCGCCTTCAAGCGTTTCGGTAACATTAAATATGTCGGAAGCAGTTTGAACGTTACCGGGAACTGCTCCGTTGATGCTGGTCACTACAGCCTCATAATTATCGGCGGGGCCAATGGAGATTGGGTCGAGCATGATGGTCGTATCATCAAACATTGGGATATTGCCTGTGTAATTCTTCACAGCCAATACTTCGAAACCGTTGCGCAATTCTATCGTAGCCGAAGTTATGGTCTGGAAGCCATAATTGGTTACCGATACTTTGGGTACGGCAGAGCCGCCTTCACATACTACCAGGTCATCAATAACAGTCTTTCCGTGTTGCTGGAGGTCGGTAAGTACTCCGCAGTTCGCATTGATGTTGTCACGGAAAGCAGGAAACTGCAGTTGCTCTACTTCGCTCACCTTGCCATTGGGGCATATCCTGAAAATGGTAGGGAAATAGTTGATCTGGTACAGCTGTCCCACATCCCAGCTATCGATAACAGGATACGGCGAATGTTTGGTCCAGTCACCCGCCGTTACGCCATTGTCGCCCGGCATATTGGTACCGTAAAGCGACTCAACCGAGGTGCCGTTGTCTCCTTCGATGAAAAGCACCACAAGGTCGTCAGAGCCTTCGGGGCCATAGGTGTAATACAGTTGCTCGAGTACACCCGACTCATGGTAGTTCCAGCAGGGGCCGCACCATGTGGCCGAAATGTCTAGGATGACTGTCTTGCCCTGCGCAAGGTAATCGGAGAGCGTGTGCGTAGTCCCGTTGATGTCGGTCACGGTAAAATCGGGGGCATCGCTGCCGGGAGCGATCTGGGCCGATGCGGCCATACCCGTGAGTGTAAACAAAGTAAGTAGCAGTTTTTTCATAATAAACAGTTTAAATTTAGGCTTGCCAAAAGGCAATAGTTATCCTCCCGGCGCCAAAATAGTGCTTAGGGCCGTCAAAAGTTTTCAATAAGGTTTCTATTTAATTCTTACTCAGCGTAAGGAACTTCTCGGGGTCGACACCCGTGCTTTCCCTGTGCATTTCGATGAGCGTTTCGGTGGCATTGGTAATCGTCCACGTCCCTTCGAGGGCGTCGAGCATGCTTCCGACAAAACTGAACTGCGCCTGTTCCCCTGTTGATGAAATATCCCACGTACCGCTGTCGGAATCAGGCCCCGTTACCTGTACCGTACCATTATCGTTAAAGGTAAAATCATAATCCTGGTACATTGCCGTTTGTTCTGAATAATTGAAAAAATAGGATACATACCACGTGCCATCCGTCAGGTAATCCGAAACCGTTGGCTGGGGCCCGGGATTGAGCAGGGCGAGGCAATCATCAGTGTAACTGTCGATGGCGGCTTCGAGCTGCTGGTTGCTTTCTATGGTTACGCTACCATCGGTCGTATTGAAGGTTATGGGAAACTCAAACGCCAGTGCGTCATAGCTTTCAATATCAGCCAATAGTTCAAAAAGCGCCTCGTTGCTGCCGATGTCGAACGATTCGGCCAACTGGTTGTTGCTGTCGTAAGTAAATATTCCTAACGGAAAGGCAATCCCCATGCAGGATAATTCAGTTGAACCCGTGCAACCGGTTTTCGCCGAATCAAAAGCTGTCTGTGTGGCGAATGTTGCTTCTGAATAATCGGCATAAACTACATTAACCGGAAAATTGATGGATATTTCTCCCCCTGTTGCCGAACCATTGGCCAGTTCGCGCACCTGCTCATAATCAGCATCCGAATCCAGGACAACCGTTTGCCCATCCACCGCCACCGAGTACGGGAACTGTATTGCGAAACAGTTGGAACCGTCAATGAAATCATCCACAGCCGTTGGGCTTTGGGATACCTGCCTGAGTTTTGAAACAAGAGTGGAGTTCTCCGAAAGGTTGTTTTGCGGCGAGGTGCTCACGGCACTTTCCTCCGTCTCACAGGACAGGGCCAAAAGGCTGAATACGGTTATGGCAATGGTTCGTTTCATTTTGTTCGTGATTACGATGTTAAGACAAAAATTTTTCAGGCTACCCTACTTGCAATATTAATTTTTTTTTAGCTTTACCCACCAAAAAACACCATCAACATTATGGAAAAGCCTGAAAAGCAAGACATTTGCGACAAAATATTTTTTTCGGCTTTTTTTAAGGCACAGGCGCAGGCCCTTCGTAATTTCCTTTATTTCCGTTTTGGCGACAAGGATTTAGCAGAGGATATTACGCAGGATGCCTTCATCAAGCTATGGCAAAACTGCGCCGACGTGAAATACCCGAAATCGTTCCTTTACACCGTTGCCAAAAATGCTGCGCTCAACCATACGGTCTACCAAAAAGTGGTTTTTAAATATGCGGATAACAATCCCGGCAGGACAACCGACAACCAAAGCCCCGAGTACCTGATGGAGGAAGAGGAATTCCGCCAAAAGTTCGAGAAAGCCATTGCAGGACTGACCGACGCCCAACGCGTGGCCCTGCTGCTCAACCGCATTGAAGGCAAGAAATACAAAGAAATAGCCGAGATGCTGGGCATAACCGTAAAGGCTGTAGAAAAGCGCATTCATGGGGCGTTGCTGCATATGAGCGAACAAATTGAAAATTTCAGGTAGGGTTTTATGAAACATCTTTGTCAAAATACAAATCAGGCACTATGAAAGACGATACATTACTGGCCCGATGGCTCGAAGGGGAACTTACTCCCCAAGAGCAGGCAGCCCTGGAGCAGGACCCAAGGTATGCCTCATTTTTACGCATTAAAAGCACCTTTGGGGAGATAGAACGCCCCGGGTTTGAAGGCACTGCCATACTGGAAGGCATACTGGCAAAAGAAAAATCGCCAAAAGTGATCCCGCTGTACCGCAGGGGATGGTTCCAGACAGTTGCTGCGTCCGTAGTACTGCTGATGGGGCTGGCCCTGTTGTTTACACGCCCGGAAACCAAAGAGGCCGCTTATGGCCAGACCCTTGCCTTTACCCTTCCTGACGCATCGGAAGTAGTACTCAATGCCGGGTCGGAAGCCGGATACAGCGACTGGAATTGGGAAAATAACCGCACTATCGAGCTGGAAGGCGAAGCGTACTTTAAAGTTGCCAGGGGGAAGAAGTTTACGGTAAAAACGGTACATGGAGACGTGACCGTACTGGGCACGCAGTTCAACGTTAGGGTGCGGGAAAACCGTTTAGATGTCGTGTGTTATGAAGGAAAGGTGCAGGTGGAACACAACGGCAGTAAAACCGTGTTGGCACCGCATGAGTCGTATAGGCTGGATACGGATGAGTTGCTTGAAGGCACAGGCATGGTGCCAGCCACAAAACCGGGATGGATATACGGCGAGCTGGAATTCAACTATGAAACACTGGATTATGTATTGGACGAACTGGAAAGAACCTATAACATCGAAATAGAAACAACCGTTAAACGGGAACAGACTTTCTCGGTCACGTTACCGGCAAATAATATTGACAAAGCGATGGACATCATCGGCCGGCTGTATAAACTGGAAGCACACAAGCACGATAAAAAGATCATCTTAAAGCCTGTTGACAGCGAAAAATAATTTTATTACGTTCATTTTTCTTGTTATTTCCCTGTGCTGCGCGTCCCAAACCGGCAGCACAGGATCTTTGCGTGCCTTGCTTGACAAAATTTCCAAAGACCATAATGTAAAGTTCAGCATGATTGATGAGGAAGTGGCGATGTACAGCGTTTACCTTCCGCAGAATCAACTCACCCTTCAGCAAAAGATAGGGTATATTGAAGCCCATACCCGGCTAAAATTTGAATCGACCGAACCACGCCGCTATACTGTTTACAATGACATCAGCGCGCAAAACCCGCTGTGCGGCTACCTCATCGACAAAAAGACCGGAAAGGGCATTGCGGATGCCCTGATAACTGTTGGAAAATCGAGGGTAACCTCAGATGCCAATGGGTATTTCAGCATCCCAAAAGCAGAATCGTGCAAACTCGTTATCCTTGCCGCGGGCTATCTGGCGCTCACCACAGATGCGGTGCGATTGTACATTCCGGGATGCCTTGACATCTTTATGCATGACCAGGTTACACTTCTCGATGAAGTGATTGCCGAGCGCTACCTCGCCACGGGCATTTCCCGAAAGGATAATGGTACACTTATCATACGGCCACAGCGTTTCGGCATACTCCCGGGGCTTACGGAACCGGATGTGCTCCAAACCATGCAGCAGCTGCCGGGTGTTATCAGCATTGACGAAACCGTGTCGAACATCAACGTGCGGGGCGGCACCCACGACCAGAACCTATTTTTGTGGAATGGCATCCGGATGTTCCAAACCAGCCATTTCTTCGGGCTGCTCTCGGCATTCAACCCGTTGCAGGCTTCGGAAATTTCCATTTTTAAGAACGGCAGCCCGGCTTCTTTTGGCGAAAGCGTCTCCTCTGCCGTAAGCATTACCACCCACACTCCTTTTACCGAAAACCGGTACACGTTTGCCGCCGACCTGCTCAATGCCAGTTTCCATGCCGCCGTGAACCTTTCGGCCAATGACGCGCTGCAGGTTTCGGGGCGCAGGAGTTATTCGGATGTGTGGGGAACGCCAACATTCAGAGCCTATGAGCGGCGCATTTTCCAAAATACCACCATTACCGATGTGGCAGAAAATGAGGAAACACCCGTGCATGGCAGCGAGGATTTTTATTTTTACGATATGTCCCTCTCCTATCGCCATGCCTTCAACGAAAAGCATGTACTATATACCGATGCCATTGCCATAAAAAACAGCCTCGACATTTTCCAGCAGACCGAAACATCGGGCCGGAGCGGAAGCCTTGCACAGGATAATTTTGGCGGAAGCCTTATTTGGGATTCACAATGGAATGAAAACCACTATAGTGACGTGCAGGTGTACTACTCATACCATAGCCTCGAGGGGAGGAACGAAGCGCTGGACAGCGATCAGGTAACGCAACAGAACAACACGATTAAAAACAAAGGATTACGGCTGAATTATGATTTCATCCTGACGCCGCGATTCATTTTTGGGGCAGGCTACCATTTGGATGAGATGAGCGTGCGGAATTTTGACGAAGTGAACCTGCCGGAATTCTCTAAAAATGACAAGGCAGTGTCGTTAACCCATGCTGCTATTGGTGCATTTAATTACACTTCGGATAACGAAAGGACAAAAATAAACGTGGGGATAAGGGGAAATTATTTCGCCAAATACAAAACCTTTTTGGCCGAGCCCCGCCTTACCGTTACCCACTCCCTGCAAAAAGGACTGACGCTGACCCTTGCCGCCGAACAGAAAAGCCAGACACTCTCGCAGGTCATCGACAGGCAGCAGGATTTTTTGGGTATCGAAAAAAGACGGTGGGTACTGGCAGAAGACAATATCCCGATACAGAAAAGCACACAGGCATCGGCAGGAATATCTTATACAAAAAATGGATGGCTTGCTACGGCGGAAGGCTTTTACAAAAGAGTTAAGGGCATAACCAGCGACAGCCAGGGTTTCCAGAACCAGTTTGAGTTTGAAGGCAGTACGGGTGAGTATAAAGTATTGGGGTATGAGCTTTTGGTACAGAAGAAATTCAATCACCTTTATGGCTGGGCATCGTACAGCTATAACGACAACGACTACCATTTTGACAGCTACCTGCCGCCGGGATTCCGCAATAATTTTGCCGTATCGCATTCGGTTACCTCGGCTGCCATTTATGAGCATGACGGCCTTCGCCTGGCCCTTGGCACAAAATGGCGTACCGGCAGCCCGCAGACGGAACCGCAATCGTTCAGCATCGACCCTGATAATCCGGCCAATTCGCAGATCATTTATAAAAGCCCTAACAGTTCAAGGCTTGGCGACAATGTTCAGGTGAATTTTTCGGCCTCTAAAGCGTGGGATGTAAGAGGCATCAAACTTACGGCAAGCTGCTCTGTACTGAATATTTTCGACAGGGAAAACGTCATCAGCCGCTATTACCGCGTCAACAAAGCCGGAAATACTGTGGAAAGCGTAAATACGTATGGACTGGGCATTACGCCGAATGTGGGGGTAAAAGTTGTGTTTTGATTTGAAAAAGATGGAACACGGATTATGTTGATTAAACAGATGTCCACGGATTTTTTTGCCTGCAAACAGTAAAAATCCCAACAAAAAGTTAATGTTAAAAACAAAAAACGGAAGTACGGAATTGTTCTGGGGAATTCTGTTATTTTGCATCCTTCAAAAAAACACTACTAAAATTCAGCAGGCATTATGGGGATGTTCGTGATCAGTAAGCGCGATAACGGTGACTTTAAATTTACTTTCAACTCCCGCAGGGGAAAAACAATTTTTACGGGCATGGCCTGTAAGGAAAAGGAGTTTTGCCACCTTATGATTGCCGAGATACGCGAGAACATTGCCACACTTGTACTGACGAAGAACAAGACGGCGGCGGGCAAGTATTTCTTCAGGCTTTCGAAGGACGGGCTGGTAATCGCTACGAGCCGTAAATACGGTTCGGAGTACGCCTACGGCAAGGGCATTGACGAGGTAATGAAGTATGTGCCGCCTGCCGATACGCTGGATTTTTCGGAAAATGAGTTTGTATTCCCCGATGCGGAGGAGGTTTTTTCGGAAGCAGAATAATCATTGCCTGATCTGCTTTAATTTTCTATTTTAGCATTTTACAACTACCAATGAACAAACCTCTACTCTTGCTTTTTGTGCTCGCGGGGTTATTGCTTGCGGGCTGCTCCCCTACTCTTGTTGCCGTTAACGAAGACATCGACAAGGAATTTCGCGAAACCTTTAAGCCGCTTAACCAATCGCTCGTAGCCGCACTGTGGAAGAATACTTCGCGCGGTTACCGGAGGCTGGGCACGAAGCGCTTTGGCGAAAAGGAAGATACTGCCCTGATGCAATTGGTCAATGAGATTTACTTTAACCCGCAGATGCCGCATACTTACGAGATTGTGGATGAATTTTATTCGGAAGACGGCGGGTCGGGACCTGTTATGGTTACCTCGGGAAAGCACGGTTATTCTGTCAGCTTCCATAACAACACACCTGAATATTATGTATCAGTACTGCAGATCCAGCCCAACGAGCAGCAACATTATCTTGTAGCCGCCATTTATAACCTCGAAGACGATGAGTGGGTACTGGATAAGGTTTTCCCGGTAAGGTATGCTATGTTAGGCAAAACCGCGGCATATATGTTTGAAATGGCCAAAAGCTGGGAGAAGCGCGGATTTATGATTGATGCCTATGTACATGCCCACGGCGCCCGCAACCTTGTGGAACATTCCGGTGACCACATTATTTATAAAGACAAAAAAGAGATACTGAAATACCGCGACCAACTGGCTAAGAAGATTGAAGCAGCGTATAGCAAGTATCCGATACGCATAGGCGCCATCAGCTCCAGCCCGCAGATATTTGACTTTGACATGGCTTTTCACGAAAAAGGGCTGTATCCGGCGATACACTATATTTCAAATGTGCCGGGAAGTGACTATGAAGCGCAGGTACAGGAAGCCAAAGACATTAAAGAGTACATGACCAAACACATGCCCGACCTCGCCCAAAACCAGGGCTATGTGTTTTACAGGCGTTTTACACTGGATCCGCGTGTAGACACTGAGCCGTATTTCTCCAATGCTTTCATTGATTATAACAATAACTTCGGTAAATAATCAGCGACTCCCTGCGGGGAGTTTTTTATTCCCTTAAATTTCGCTATATTTACCTTTACCCATAAATACCTTATGATCAGCGAAAAAGACACCAAACAGATAAGCAAGTTCCTAAGCTATGTACTTCGGCACAAGCCCGAAGCCATTGGCCTTACCCTGGATGCCAACGGCTGGGCCGATGTAACAGTACTGCTCGAAAAAATGCATAAGCACGGAACGAAAATAGATATGGAGCTGCTCAATCACGTAGTGGACACCAACAGCAAAAAGCGCTTTTCGTTTAACGATGCTAAAGACCGGATACGTGCCAGCCAGGGACATTCGCTGGAGATTGAGCTGGGTTATGAGCCACTGGCACCACCAGAAATACTGTACCACGGCACTGCCGGGCACAATGTAGAAGCAATACTGAAGGAAGGCATCCGTAAAGGCAACCGCCACCATGTACACCTCAGCCTGGATAAAGCCACGGCGACAAATGTGGGCGGCAGGCACGGTAAACCGGTAATACTTGAAGTACTGGCATTGCAGATGCACAACGATGGGTACGAATTTTTCCTTTCGGAGAATGGGGTTTGGCTGACGGATGGGGTACCTGCGGGGTATATAAAATAAAGGATATGAGAATTCCAACTATACACGGCTACATCGACAGGAGGATACTCATCAATTATACGATTGATGCCGAAGTGGCGCGCAAGGTGATTCCGGCTCCCTTTCGTCCAAAACTCTGCGAAGGAAAAGCCATTGGCGGTATTTGCCTTATCCGCTTAAAGCATATAAAACCAAAAGGGCTGCCTGACTTAGTTGGAATTGCATCTGAAAATGGTGCGCACAGATTCGCGGTTGAATGGGATGAAGGCGGCGGAACTAAAGAAGGTGTATTCATTCCGAGGAGGGACACGTCATCTTTTACAAATGCAATTGCGGGCGGACGGATCTTTCCGGGAAAGCATCATTTGGCAAAATTTGATGTGAAAGAAGCAAATGGCAATTACAATATCGCATTCACCAGCGATGATGCCACACAAATTGCAATTGAAGCAAAGGTGATTGGAACATATCCTGAAAACTCCATATTTAAATCTTTAGATGAAGCATCGGGTTTCTTTGAAAAAGGCTGTATTGGCTACTCCCCTAATAAAAATAATTTTGACGGTGTATGCCTTACTACCTATAAATGGGAAATGATCCCTTTGGAAGTTGCCTCTGTAAAGTCATCATATTTTGAAAATGAGGCGATGTTCCCAAAAGGATCGGTAGTATTTGACAATGCATTATTAATGAAAAACATAGAGCACGAGTGGCTCAACGTCGCCAGTAAATAATCAAAACCGCGAAAACAATTTCGCAAGTGTAATTTTTTTCAAATTTAATATGCGTGCATAATAATTTTTTGTATATTTGAAACAACCAAACTGATGAAAGATAAAACGATAGACTACGTACTGAGGGCCACATGGCAGGCAGTATCGCGAATGTATAACGAAGAGGCCTCGAAATACGGTGCCAGCATGTCGGTAGGATTTGCGCTCCTTTCGATAGACAAGGACAACGGCATCCCCTCGACAGCCTTAGGCCCGCAAATGGGGATGGAACCCACCAGCCTTACCCGCACGCTGAAGTCGATGGAGGAGAAAGGGCTGATAGTGCGCAAGAAAAACCCGGTAGACGGCCGTGGGGTGCTGATACACCTCACCAAGCTGGGCAAGGAAAAGAGGGAACTCTCGCGCGACAGGGTACTGAAGTTCAACGATGTGATACGTCAGCACGTATCGGAAGAAAAGCTCGCACACTTCATGGAGGTGGCCGAGACCATCAACGAACTGATAGCCGACAAGCTGATATTCAACCCGGACGAACCGGACACAAACAAATAAACAATGCGAAAGCATTACCAAAAAACTTACTATAATAATGAAACGCACTATTAAGAAGGCAGCCGTTATCGGCTCCGGCATAATGGGGTCGGCGATCGCGGCCCACTTTGCCAATATAGGCGTGGAGGTGCTCCTGCTGGACATCGTGCCCAGGGAACTCACCGAAGCGGAACAGAAAAAAGGTTTGACATTGCAGGACAAAGCCGTGCGCAACCGCATTGTGAACGAGCATTTGGCCAACTCGCTCAAGTCGAAGCCCTCCCCTATTTACCACCAGAAATTTGCCAGCCGCATTTCCACCGGCAACACCGAGGACGACATGGCAAAGATCGCCGATGTAGACTGGATCATCGAGGTGGTGGTTGAAAAACTGGAAATCAAGCAGAAAGTATTTGAGCAGGTTGAAAAATACCGCAAGCCCGGCACACTGATCACCTCGAATACCTCGGGTATTCCCATCCACTTCATGAGCGAAGGCCGCAGTGAGGACTTCCAGAAACATTTTTGCGGCACACACTTCTTCAACCCGCCGCGTTACCTTAAACTATTTGAAATCATACCGGGTCCGAAAACTTCACCTGAAGTACTGGACTTCCTTAACAACTATGGCGAGCAGTTCCTTGGCAAGACCTCGGTTGTAGCCAAAGACACCCCTGCCTTCATTGGTAACCGCATCGGTATTTACGGCATCATGAGCCTTTTCCACCAGGTTAAGGAAATGGGGCTTACCATTGAAGAGGTTGACAAGCTTACCGGCCCTGTTATCGGCAGGCCTAAGTCGGCTACCTTCCGCACTGTAGATGTGGTGGGGCTTGATACATTGGTACACGTTGCCAACGGTATCTATGAAAACTGCCCGAACGATGAAGTACACGAGTTGTTCAAGCTGCCGGGCTTCATCGACACCATGATGCAGAACAAATGGCTGGGCAGCAAAACCGGCCAGGGCTTTTACAAGAAGGTCGACAAAGACATCCTGTCGCTTGACCTTGACACGATGGAATACCGTGCGCAGAAGAAAGCATCATTCGCTACGCTGGAACTGACCAAAACCATTGACAAACCTATAAACAGGTTTAAAGTACTGGTTGGCGGTACTGATAAGGCAGGCGAATTTTACCGCAAGAACTTCGCGGGGATGTTTGCCTACGTTTCCAACCGCATCCCAGAAATTACCGACGACCTTTACAAGATAGACGATGCCATGAAGGCCGGATTCGGCTGGGAAAACGGCCCATTTGAGATATGGGATGCGGTGGGCGTTGAAAAGGGTATCGAACTCATTAAGGCCAATGGCGCTGAACCGGCGGCATGGGTGAATGAGATGCTGGCTGGCGGCAACACGAGCTTCTACACCGTAAAAGACGGCGCGAAATACTTCTACGACATTGCGTCCAAATCACAGAAGAAGATTCCGGGGCAGGATGCCTTCATCATCCTCGACAACATCCGCGAAAGCAAAAAGATATGGAGCAACAGCGATGCCATTATCCAGGACTTGGGTGACGGCATCATCAACCTGGAGTTTCAGAGCAAGATGAACACCATTGGCGGTGGGGTGCTGCAGGGCATCAACAAGGCCATCGACCTTGCCGAAAAAGAATATGACGGCCTCGTGATAGGCAACCAGGCGGCGAATTTCTCCGTAGGTGCCAACATTGGGATGATATTCATGATGGCGGTAGAGCAGGAATACGATGAACTGAACATGGCTATCAAAATGTTCCAGGACACCATGATGCGCGTTCGCTACTCCTCCATCCCGGTAGTCGTGGCACCACACGGCATGACCCTGGGCGGCGGCTGCGAAATGAGCATGCACGCTGATAAAGTTGTTGCGGCAGCAGAAACGTATATCGGACTGGTTGAATTTGGCGTGGGCGTGATACCGGGCGGCGGCGGATCGAAAGAGATGGCGCTGCGTGCATCCGACTTGTGGCATAAGGACGACGTGGAGCTGAACGTGCTGCGCGAGTACTTCCTGACTATCGGTACAGCAAAGGTATCGACATCGGCTTATGAAGCTTTCGACCTCGGCATCCTGCAAAAAGGCAAGGACGTTGTGGTAGTCAACAAAGACAGGCAGATCGCCGAAGCCAAGAAGTATGCAAAACTGTTGGCAGAAGCCGGCTATACCGCACCGATACGCCGCAAGGATGTAAAAGTGCTGGGCAAACAGGCACTGGGCATGTTCCTCGTGGGTACCGACAGCATGGAAGCCGGGCATTACATCTCCGAGCACGACAAGAATATCGCCAACAAGCTGGCCTATGTAATGGCGGGCGGCGATTTGAGTGAGCCGACTTTGGTGAGTGAGCAGTACCTTCTTGATTTGGAAAGGGAAGCATTTCTATCATTAACTGGAGAGCGCAAGACACTGGAGAGGATACAGTTTATGCTAACGAAAGGCAAACCGCTTAGGAATTAATTATTTTGAATGCTGAATTATAAATTTTAAATGATTCGGTTAATTCATAATTTAAAATTCAAAATTTAAAATAATGACAAAGACAGCATATATAGTAAAAGCATACAGGACAGCCGTGGGTAAAGCCCCGAAAGGTGTGTTCCGTTTTAAACGTCCGGACGAACTGGCCGCGGAAACCATACAGTTCATGATGAATGAGCTGCCGGAATTTGACAAGACCCGCATCGATGACGTAATGGTGGGCAACGCCATGCCCGAAGCCGAGCAGGGCCTCAACTTCGCGCGCCTTATTTCCCTGATGGGATTGAAAGTGGACGATGTGCCGGGCGTGACGGTGAACCGTTATTGCGCCTCGGGGCTGGAAACCATTGCGATGGCAACGGCCAAGATACAAAGCGGCATGGCACACTGCATCATTGCCGGTGGGGCCGAGAGCATGAGCTACATCCCGATGGGTGGCTACAAGCCGGTACCGGATTACCAGGCCGCAAAAGCAGGCCACGAAGATTACTACTGGGGCATGGGGCTTACTGCCGAGGCTGTTGCGAAACAGTTCAAGGTGTCGCGTGAGGACCAGGATGAATTCGGGTACCAGTCGCACCAAAAAGCACTGAAGGCACAGGCGGAAGGCAAGTTCGACAAACAGATCGTGCCTATCACCGTGGAGCAGGTCTATATCGATGCCAATGGCAAAAAGGCCACTAAAAATTATACCGTTACCAAAGACGAAGGCCCGCGTGCCGATACATCGGTGGAAGCGCTAGGCAAATTGAAGCCCGTTTTTGCGGCAGACGGAAGCGTTACTGCAGGTACGTCATCGCAAATGAGCGACGGTGCGGCATTCGTAATGGTGATGAGCGAAGAGCTTGTAAAAGAGCTGAACCTTGAACCCATCGCCCGACTGGTGAGCTATGCCGCAGCCGGTGTGGAGCCAAGGATCATGGGCATCGGGCCGGTGAAAGCCATCCCGAAAGCCGTGAAAATGGCCGGGCTGGAACTGGATGACATACAGCTTATTGAATTGAACGAGGCATTCGCTTCTCAGTCGCTGGCCGTAATCCGTGAGCTGGGACTGAATAAAGACATCGTGAACGTGAACGGTGGTGCTATTGCCTTAGGCCATCCGCTCGGATGTACAGGCGCAAAACTGTCAGTGCAGCTGTTTGACGAAATGAAGCGCCGAGGCAACAAGTACGGCATGGTGACCATGTGTGTGGGAACAGGCCAGGGAGCGGCAGGGGTTTTTGAGCTCGTTTAATTATTTTAAATGATGAATTTTAAATTTTGAATGTTGATGAAGACCGATAATATCATTGCGAATAAGACTTTTGATTTTTCGTTAAAAATTATATCGTTATACATTCAACTGAAGAAGGAAAACGAATTCATTATCTCAAAACAATTATTGAGATCAGGCACCAGCATAGGCGCAAACGTAGAGGAAGCTATCGCAGCACAATCGAAACGAGACTTTATCAGCAAAATGTCGATAGCGTCCAAAGAAGCAAGGGAAACGAAATATTGGTTAAGACTTCTTGATAAGTCAGAGCTGACAACTATTCCAATAACAGGCTATTTGGAAGAAGTTGAACATATTGTAAATATCATCACAAAAATAATAAAGACATCTCAGGAAAACATCTCACAACCCATTCAAAATTTATAATTCAAAATTTAAAATAAAACATATGTCTGATACAATCGATAAACAACTTGCCCGTGGCGGCCAATTTTTGGTTAAGGAAACGAGATCGGAAGACATTTTTACTCCGGAAGACTTTACGGAGGAGCAGATCATGATGCGCGACAGCGTAAAGGAATTCATTGACCGTGAGGTATGGCCGAACAAGGAGCGCTTTGAGAAAAAGGATTATGCCTTTACTGAAGAAGCCATGCGCAAGGCGGGCGAACTCGGGTTCCTGGGAGTTGCCGTTCCGGAAGAGTACGGCGGACTGGGAATGGGCTTTGTGGACACGATGCTGGTGTGCGACTATATTTCGGGCGCGACGGGTTCATTCTCAACAGCATTTGGGGCACATACAGGTATTGGCACCATGCCGATAACGCTGTACGGCACTGAAGAGCAAAAACTGAAATACGTACCGAAACTCGCTTCGGGGGAATGGTTTGGCGCATATTGCCTTACCGAGCCGGGCGCAGGCAGCGATGCCAATTCGGGAAAGACCAAAGCGGTTTTGAGCGAGGACGGCACGCATTATAAGATCACCGGGCAGAAAATGTGGATATCAAATGCCGGTTTCTGCAGCCTGTTCATTGTATTCGCACGCATTGAAGACGATAAGAACATAACAGGCTTCATTGTAGAAAATGACCCTTCCAACGGCATCTCGCTTGGTGAGGAAGAGCACAAGCTGGGCATCAGGGCCTCCTCTACCCGCCAGGTTTTCTTTAATGAGACGAAAGTACCTGTGGAGAATATGCTTTCGGAGCGTGGCAATGGGTTCAAGATTGCCATGAACGCACTGAACGTAGGCCGTATAAAACTGGCCGCAGCCTGCCTTGATGCCCAGAGAAGGGTAACAAGCGGTGCGGCAAAATATGCCAACGAGCGCATCCAGTTCAACACCCCTATCGCGAATTTTGGCGCTATTCGTGCCAAGCTTGCCGAAATGGCGACCAATTGCTATGCCGGGGAGAGCGCGTGCTACAGGGCAGCGAAAAATATCCAGGACCGCATTGCCGCGCGTGTTGCCAATGGCGAATCGCACCAGGATGCCGAATTGAAAGGCGTGGAAGAATTTGCCATCGAATGTTCTATACTTAAAGTCGCAGTGTCGGAAGATATACAGAATTGTTCGGATGAAGGCATCCAAATCTTTGGCGGCATGGGCTTCTCTGAAGATACCCCGATGGAAAGCGCGTGGCGTGACGCACGCATTGCACGTATCTATGAGGGTACCAACGAGATCAACCGTATGCTGTCGGTGGGCATGCTTATCAAAAAAGCCATGAAAGGCCACGTAGACCTGCTTGGCCCGGCCATGAAAGTCGCGGAAGAGCTGATGGGAATACCGTCGTTCGATACCCCGGATTACTCCGAACTGTTTGCAGAAGAAAAGGAAATGATCGGAAAACTTAAAAAAGCGTTCCTGATGGTAGCAGGTTCGGCAGTGCAGAAATACGGCCCCGATCTTGACCAGCACCAACAACTGCTTATGGCTGCAGCCGATATCCTTATCGAGATCTACATGGCCGAATCGGTTGTGCTGCGTACGGAGAAGCTGGCCAAAAACAAAGGCACTGGAAATGTAAAGGAGCAGATCGCCATGGCACAGTTGTACCTGTACCATGCTGTTGACCTTGTGAATACGAAAGGAAAAGAAGGAATTGCCTCGTTTGCCGAAAGCGATGAGCAGCGCATGATGATGATGGGCTTAAGGCGCTTTACAAAGTACAACAACATGCCGAATGTGGTGGCGCTTCGTGAGACCATTGCCGCTAAGATCGTAGCTGAGAACAGCTATCCGTATTAAGAATTTTAGTTTTTAAGTTAAGATAGGACCGCTTCAGGATTTTTTCCGGGGCGGTTTTTTGGTTTAAAGGGATCCATGCTAAAGCTTGGCAAGCTGCAGATGACACGGATTTTGGCAGATTTACACAGATTTTCCAAACGCCAGTCATTGCGAGGAGGAACGACGAAGCAATCTTTCCATGTCCACTCTTTAATGTCTCCACGAGGAAAGATTGCCGCGCTCCGTAAACTACGCTCGCAATGACAGGACGGCCAGGTGGAACGTAAACATCATGCGCACCGTTTGCGTGAGGGACAGAAGCGGCATCCTGCCGGAGGAACGAAGGCAGATAGAGCGGATGGCCCGGCCCGCGCTTTGGCCTTTGGAATGGGAAGGGACACGCCCAAAAAACAGTCGCAGTCGCAGTTTTCAGTTTTAGCGGGTAGAAACAAAAAATCCCGCAAAAGGCGGGATTCAGTATATTTTAGTACAATACAAGGTTACTTATCCTTATTTCTCTTCTCGGCTTGTTTTTCTTTTACAAGTTCCATTGCCGCACCGGTAACCCAGTAGCCAACAAAACCAACAAGGAACATCATCAGCCAAAAACCAATTGTGGCGATGGTAAGAAAAGCCAGAAAACCTAAGTATTGTGAAAATTCCATAATAGTGCTTATTAAATTCAGGCTCAAAGATAGGTGGAATTATTTTTTTTACCAACACCCGTGAGCAAAAAAACAGCAAAATTATTTACGAAATCATTTTTCAAACGGTTGCGGAATGCTTAATTTTGGCAGGCTTTCACGATTGCCCTTCACTTTGTCAGGCAATTAGGAAATTGAATCTTATAAACAAATACAACAATAAAACATTCTGAAAAAATGGAATACAGGATTGAAAAAGACACCATGGGTGAGGTTCAGGTGCCTGCCGACAAATACTGGGGCGCACAAACCGAACGTTCTAGGAACAACTTTAAGATAGGCCCTTCCGGCTCGATGCCGAAAGAGATAGTGAACGGTTTTGCCTACCTGAAAAAGGCTGCTGCCTATGCCAACCACGACCTGGGTGTCCTTTCTGCTGAAAAGCGCGATGCCATAGCGCAGGTGTGCGACGAGATACTTGAAGGCAAGCTGGACGACCAGTTCCCATTGGTGATCTGGCAGACAGGTTCGGGTACACAAAGCAACATGAACGTAAACGAAGTGGTGGCTAACCGTGCGCAGGTTTTGGCCGGCGGAAAGATCGGTGAAGGCGAACCCGTGCTGAAAGCCAACGACGATGTGAACAAGTCACAATCCTCTAACGATACCTACCCAACCGGGATGCACATCGCGGCTTATAAAGCGGTTGTGGAAGTAACTATACCGGGCGTTGAGAAACTTCGCGACACGCTGAAAAAGAAGTCGGAAGAATATATGAACGTAGTAAAAATCGGCCGTACGCACCTTATGGATGCTACCCCGCTGACTCTTGGGCAGGAGCTTTCGGGTTATGTGGCACAGCTAAACTACGGCCTTAAAGCTGTTAAGAACACGCTTGCCCACCTTAGCGAGGTGGCCCTGGGGGGAACTGCCGTGGGAACAGGCCTTAACACACCGGAAGGCTATGACGTGAAAGTAGCGGAGTACATCGCTAAATTCACCGGGCTTCCGTTTGTAACCGCAGAAAATAAATTTGAAGCGCTTGCTGCACACGATGCCATTGTGGAAACCCACGGCGCGCTGAAGCAGCTTGCGGTATCGCTTAACAAGATCGCCAACGACATACGTATGATGGCATCGGGGCCGCGCTCGGGTATTGGTGAGATATTCATCCCTGAGAACGAGCCGGGATCGTCTATCATGCCGGGCAAAGTGAACCCTACCCAGTGCGAGGCCATGACCATGGTGTGTGCGCAGGTTATGGGTAACGATGTGGCCATAACTATCGGCGGAACACAGGGCCACTATGAGCTTAATGTGTTCAAGCCGCTTATGGCTGCCAACTTCCTGCAATCGGCGAGGCTATTGGGCGATGCGTGCGTATCGTTCGACGAGCACTGTGCACAGGGCATCGAGCCGAACTATACCCGTATTAAGGAGCTGGTAGACAACTCACTGATGCTGGTTACCGCGCTGAACACCAAAATCGGCTACTACAAAGCAGCCGAGATTGCACAGACCGCCCACAAGAACGGCACTACGCTAAAAGACGAAGCCGTACGCCTTGGCTATGTAACTCCTGAGGATTTTGATGCCTGGGTGAAGCCTGAGGACATGGTGGGATCGTTGAAGTAAATCTGTTAAAATTGAGAAAGCCGTCTGGATTCAGACGGCTTCTTAATAATTAATTGTTCAACTTAATAACTTTTCCCCACTTGTCAAGTTCCGCACAACATCTTTTGCAAGTAGTTCCACCCCACAAAAACTGGCGCCAATTGGCAGGTATTCGAAAGTATGGTTGTTGAAGACCACAGTTTCCACATTTCACCTGACTTAAGTTTATGAGAAATTTATTCATAATTTATAAATTATAGCCAACCTGAAAGTCCAAAATACTGTGATAGACCTCATGCAGCCGAACCTACACATGCTGAAATAAGTCCTCCAACAAGGGCACTGATACTGCGCCAATTCCACCTGCACCACCACCAACCACAGCACCCCTTACTCCGCCAATAGTTGCACCATTTATATCACTTTGACTATTGTTTTATTATGGTTGTTGATTATTATGCCTACTTTCAGTTTTTAAAGTCCCTGTTTCAACTTAATAAGGACTAATCTTGATTTTCACGAAAACGTTGTAAATTTAGTAGAACTTTTTAGGGAAAAAAAATGTTAAAAATTAAAGCTATGTTAAAAATCGCTCAATCAGAAAACCTCAACGGCATACTCGATATCGTAAACCACAACATCCTGCATAGTACGGCACTGTACGATTACGACCCAAAGCCTTATGCCTATATCGAAACATGGTTTGCCGAAAAGCAAGACGGCAACTGGCCGGTTATTGTTGCCCTGGAGGGCGATACCGTTGTGGGCTATGGTACCTACGGGCCATTCCGGTTCAAGCAGGGATATAGGTTTACCATTGAGCATTCGGTTTACGTGGCCCCGGGGCAGGAAGGTAAAGGCGTCGGCAGGCTACTGCTGGCAGAGCTGATACGCCTGGCGAAAGAAGGCGGCTACCATTGTATGGTAGGCGGTATTGATGCGAGCAATATTGGAAGTATCACATTCCATAAGAAATTCGGGTTTACGGAGACCGGGGTAATCAAAGAGGCAGGGTATAAGTTTGGGAAATGGCTGGATTTGATGTTCATTCAGTTAATCCTGGATTAAGTAGCATTTTACAAAAGCTATTACATAAAGGTTCACAAAGAAGACCTTTAGATTTGAAAGATTAAATTACCTCTTGATGATGATGTTTAAAAGAGGGGGTCCGGGGGAGACTGATAACTTAATAAGATTGTTCATATTTTTAAATAAAAAAAGAATGAGGTGA
>NZ_JAPCHV010000013.1 GCF_026107645.2 Flavobacterium sp. MFBS3-15
ACCCTTGTGACGACCTTGAGCTGATACTGGACCTTGAAGGGGTGAGCCCGATCGATTACCCGAACTTCTTTACACCTAACGGCGACGGTTACCACGATTACTGGCAGCCCTTCGGGCTGAGCAACCAGCCTGCGGTGGTGTATATCTTCGACCGCTACGGCAAGCTGCTCAAGCAGATCAGCACCAGCAGCGAGTCCAACGGATGGGACGGCACCTACAACGGCAACCCGATGCCGGGAGACGACTACTGGTTTACCATAGAGTATATGGTAGGCGAACAGAAACGGGAGTTCAAAGGACACTTCGCGCTCAAACGATAAGAAAAATGAATGCATAAAAAAAGGGCTGTCTCAAAATGAGGCGGCCCTTTTTTTATGCAAGTTTAGCACCCCGGAAACATCCTGCCGGCCTTTCAAGTAAAACAACCTTTGGATTATTTTTTCCTCAGTTGCAATTAAAGGCCAAAAAATAAAATAAATTTGCCAGGGCATGTCCCCGTTTTCAAATTCCGTTCGTCAATAAGGCATAACTTAAAAATATATCATCATGAAAGATTTCGTTTTAATTTTCAGGAACAGTGCCAATACTGATGCAAAGCCATCGCCGGAGCAAATGCAACAGGTGCTGACTAAGTGGATGGACTGGATGGCGGGCATTGCCGCACAGAACAAAATGACCGACAGAGGCAACCGCCTGTCGATGTCGGAAGGAAAGACCGTTGGCGCTGACAATGTGGTGACCGACGGCCCATATACCGAGCTTAAAGAATTCATAAACGGTTATATCATCGTAAAGACTGAAACGATAGATGAAGCCGTTGAACTGGCCAAAGGCTGCCCGATATTGCAAATGGGCGGCAAGGTAGAGGTACGTGCCGTAGTGACACCTGATGACAACAGCTAAGCACAACCAGCTTTTACCACACCTGTTCCGGCAGGAGTTTGCCAAAATGACGGCTGTCTTTTGCCGTCATTTTGGCCTTTTGCATTTGGAAGCCGCCGAAGACATAGCAAGCGATACCTTTTTGAAAGCATCGGAATATTGGGCCGTTCATGGAATACCGGATAATCCTCAAGGGTGGTTGTATGCGGTTGCAAAAAATAAAGCGAAGGACTACCTGAAACGCCGGAAAAATTATTCGGATAAAATCAGCAAGGAAGCAGGGCGAGAAAGCATACAGCAGGAGGATGCTTTCGAATTCAGCAGCAAAAGTATCTCCGACAGCCAGTTGGCAATGATTTTTGCCGTATGCAGCCCCGAAAACCCACCCGGTAGCCAGATTGCCCTTGCCTTGCAAATATTATGCGGTTTCAGCGTCGGGGAAATAGCCGATGCCTTCCTTGCTAAGGCCGAAACCATTAAAAAGCGCCTCCTCCGCGGAAGGGAAAAGCTGCGTAACGAGAATTTCAGGCTAACAGGCCTGAGCCCTGAGGAGGTGGACAGCAGGATGGAAAGCGTTTTAAAAACCATTTACCTGTTATTCAACGAAGGTTATTTTTCGCGTTCCAACGACCAGGCTATCCGCAAAGAGCTATGTACCGAAGCCTTGCGCCTGGCCCTGCTGTTGACAGAAAACCCGCTTACCAACCGCCCGCAGGCCAATGCATTATTGGCGCTGCTTTGTTTCCAGAGCTCCCGCTTTGAGGCAAGGACAGATGGCAAAGGTGGAATGGTACTCTTTGAGGAGCAGGACATGGAGCTTTGGAATAAGGAACTCATAAAACAGGGCAACTACTATCTTGTAAATGCCTGTGTTGGAAATGAAGTGTCTAAATACCATCTCGAAGCCTGCATTGCCTACTGGCATACCGTTAAGGGCACTACTAATAAGTGGGAACATATCCTTGGCCTGTACGACCAGTTACTGCTGGTCGACTATTCGCCTGTGGCTGCGCTGAACCGCGTTTTTGCCTATGCGAAAGTACACGGGTACCACAAGGGCATCCACGAAACGGAAAAGCTTCACCTCAAAGACAGCAGCAGTTACCATTCGCTGCTTGGGCACCTATACAGCGAAAATGATGCTGCCAAAGCAGTTTGGCACTATAAAGCAGCGCTGAACCTTACACGGTCTAAGGCCGAAAAGGAAACCCTGCAAAAGGAAATAGGGAAACTTGGCGTGCAGGAATAAAAAAAAGCCCTTGGGATTTGGGCTTTTCTTGCAGAGAGGAAGGGATTCGAACCCTCGATGCCCTTTTGGAGCATACACACTTTCCAGGCGTGCGCCTTCGACCACTCGGCCACCTCTCTAAGTTATTGCGGGTGCAAAAATAGGATTTAAAACCAATATTAAAAAATTATTACGATAATTCTCCGCGCAGCGACGATTCGAACTGCCTTTTGAATTCCGATGCCGTTACCTCCTGGCCCAGCAGGTACATCATTTTGGTGATGGCCGCCTCGGTGGTGATGTCGGCTCCCGATATGACGCCAATCTCCTTGAGCATGGTGCTGGTCTCATAGTGGCCCATGTTTACGCTGCCACCGCTGCACTGGGTTACGTTTACAATCTGCACGCCATTCTGTATGGCTTTTTGCAGTATGGAGATGAAATATATGTCCGTTGGCGCGTTGCCGGAACCATAGGTTTCGAGCACCACCCCCTTTAGCCCCGGAGTGTTGAGTATGGAGGAGAGCACCTGCTCGTTGATGCCCGGGAACATTTTTATGATGACTACATTGTCGTCAAAATCCTTGTGCACCTGCAGTTGTTTTTCAGGCGCATTGGGCCACAGCAGTTCCCTGGTCACTTTGAGGTGTACGCCCGACTCCGCCAGTGCAGGGTAATTGGGCGACATGAAGGCATTGAAATGCTCTGCGCTGATCTTGGTGGTGCGGTTGCCGCGGTAGAGCTTGTATTCAAAATACAGGCATACCTCACGGATCACCGGTTCGCCGTTGCTCTTCAGCGAGGCTATCTGTATGGCGGTGATCAGGTTCTCCTTGGCATCGGTGCGCAGGTCGCCGATAGGGAGCTGAGACCCTGTAAATACTACCGGCTTGGCCACATTTTCGAGCATGAAGCTCAGCGCCGACGCCGAGTAGCTCATGGTGTCTGACCCATGAAGGATCACGAAACCGTCAAAATCATTATAATGTTCTTCGATAAGCGATGCCAGCCTGGCCCACTTATGGGTATTCATGTTGGAGGAATCGATGGGTTTGTCGAACGAAACAGCCTGTATGTCGCAGTCCAGCAGCTTGAGCTCGGGTATGCGCTCCAGCAGGTTGTTGAAATCGAAAACCCTGAGGGCCCCGGTTTCAAAGTCCTTTACCATGCCTATGGTCCCGCCTGTATATATGAGCAGTATGGACGGTTTAGACATTCTGGTACTTCATTTTATTGACTACCGGGTTAGCATACAGCGCCAGGAAGCCTTCGCGTACTATCTTGTTCTCAATGTCTATGCGCATTTCAAGCCGCCTTTCAAACAGCTGCTTTTCTTTTTCGGTGTACTGCCCGGCAAACTGCGAAGTGTTGTGCAGCAGGTCGTAGGCTATGTAGTTGGTAGGCCACAGCTTGTAGCTGTTTTGTATCGAGTCGTCTATCACCTGGGCCAGGGCCTGTATCTGCCTGTTCTGGTTGTCGTGCTCGCGGGCAATGGCATCCAGCTTGGCATCCAGTATTTCGCCCATGTGCAGGTGGATGCGCTTCTTCTGCCCCATGATGCCGCTGATGAGCGTCATGAAGTCCTCATTCTTTTCCTTGATGTACACTTCATCGTTCGCTTCGGCCATGAGCCTCGGCATTTTCAGCATGTCAGTAGGGTCGTATTCGTAGGAAATGGAAACCGGTACGATCTTCGCCTTTTTGAAGTACTCCATCAGGTTCTCTTCGTCCGATGCCATGGCCAGCATCTTGAGTACGCCCTGCTGGGTAACGTCGTTACCGTCCTTGGTGCGGCCTTCGCGCTGGGCGATCCATACCGAGCGGTTTTCGCGGAACAGCATCTGGCCTATGTACTCCGACATCAGCTTGGAGCTTTGCAGCAGCTCGCGCGGCGGCAGGTTGCGCTGCACCAGGAAATTACGGTTGAGCCTCGAGAGCGCATGCAGGAACGACTTTTGCACCAGGTTGTCGCCAATGGCCGACGCGGTCATGATAAGGCCGTGGTCGTACAGGCTGACATTGATGAGCGAGGTATCGAGTATGATGTCCCTGTGGTTGGATATGAAAAGGTATGGCGTGTGCTTGTCCAATTTTTCAAAGCCCGAAGTAGTAAGCCCTTCGGAGCTTTTTTTGAGCACCATCTGTATGGCCTGGTAAATGAAATTGATCTGGAAATCCCTTTTTGAATGGGTTTTTTTCAGCTGCTCCATCCAAACAGCCTCTTCCGTATCGGGAAAGGTGAAGCTCATGAGCGCCTTCATCATAGGGTGGTTAGCTACGCTGCGTATGGCCTCGTTAACCTCAGTATCATAATAAGGCCTTATATGGTCAAATTTCGACATGTACTTCTTAAGGGTTAAAACAATTCACAAATGAACAAAAAAATTGGGAATTAAACCGAAATTCTTTGTTAAATACCATATACTTCTGCAGAATTTTGTGTAGTCGCCGTGGCAATTTCTTGCACGGTAACGCCATAAATGGAGGCCAGCTTTTCGGCTACCAATTTCACATAGGCACTTTCATTGCGCTTCCCGCGAAAGGGTACCGGCGCAAGGTAGGGCGCATCCGTTTCGAGCACGATGTGCTTCAGGGGAATATCTTTCAGGAACTGGTCGATCCTGCCATTTTTAAATGTAGCCACACCACCTATGCCCAGCTTCATGTTGTAGCCGATGGCTTTCTGCGCCTGTTCGAAATCGCCCGTAAAGCAATGGAAGATGCCATACAGCCCCTCCCCTTTTTCCGACTCCAGCACTTCAAACACCTCGTCGAAGGCATCACGGCAGTGGATGTTGATGGGCAGGCCGTATTTTTTGGCCAGCCGGATCTGGTGCTTAAAGGCATGCTGCTGTTCGGCAAGGCGGGTCTTGTCCCAATAGAGATCGATGCCTATCTCGCCCACGGCATAAAATTTATGTGTGGCCAATTGCTCTTCGACATGGGCCAGTTCCTCCCGGTAATTGTCCTTTACATAGGTGGGGTGCAGCCCCATCATCAGGAAGATGTTGTCCGGGTACTGCTTTTCCAAATCGTACATCTGCTGCGTATAGCTGCTGTCGATGGAGGGCACAAAGAAGCGCGTCACCCCGGCATCGATGGCCCGATGTATCATGGCATCGCGATCCTGTCCAAATTCTTCGCTGTATAAATGGGTGTGGGTATCGGTAAGTATCATTGTCAAATGTTGAGGCGCTAAATTACGAACCTATTGCGGAACCACAAGTGGTTTTAATTTTTACCACAAAGTCCACCATGTATTACACGGGGTTCACAAAGCTGTGTGCAGAAGCGCACAAAGCGAAGCGTTAGCCTTGTGTCCTTCCGCACTAACAGGCCTGGCTTGTGTCCTTTGTGAAAAATCGTTGTGCCCCTTGTGGTAAAAAAATACAGCCCTTACTTTAACTTTTACTATTTTTGGCTTATGGATAATTTATACGACACCCTCAAAAAAGCCGGGTACAAACGCGTCAAGTTTAAAATTTCGAAAACCCAGCACCTGCTCATCAGGGCAAAGGTGAATGGCGTTGAGGGCAAATTCATACTCGACACCGGGGCCTCCAACAGCTGTGTCGATTTCCAGGGGATTGCGCACTTCAACCTTTCGGCCAATGATTCCGACACGAAAGCTGCGGGTGCGGGTGGCATCGGGATGCTTACGCAAACCTCTGTAAAGAACAAGCTGAAGCTGGGCCGCTGGTCGACCAAAAGCTTCGGCCTGGTGATATTCGACATGTCGCACGTCAACGAAGCATTACGCCAGTATAATGCCAAGCCGGTGCACGGGATCATCGGAGCCGACATACTGATGAAAGGAAAGGCGATCATCGATTATTACAACAGCTGTTTTTATCTTAAATAATTAAGAAAGCGTAAGTTTATTTCTTACTTTTGACTAAAAACCAACCTCTTATGAAAATAAAATTACCTTTCTTCGTTACCCTGCTGCCCTTGCTTGCCATAGCGCAAACGCCCATCACGACATCGGGCACGCAGTATACCCCGCAACAGCTCGTAACCGATGTATTGCTTGAAGGTACGGGCATTACGGCTACGAACATCACGTCCTCTACAGGAACTAATTTTGGAAGCGTTAACGGGTTGGGCTATTTTGCCGCTACAGGTGACAGTTTCCCTTTAGAAAACGGCATAATACTGTCTACAGGTGATATTTCCCTTGCACCCGGCCCCAATGCCTCCGTACAAAGTGCCGGCGCGGGCAACTGGCAGGGCGATGCCGATGTGCTTGCCGTAATGCAGCAGGTAGGCACGGGAACGATAACTGCCATGAATGCTACAAAACTCGAATTTGATTTTACAGCGGTTTCCGGACAGATTGAAATTAATTATGTTTTCGCGGCAGAGGAATATGGGCTGTACCAATGCGGTTATTCGGATGCCTTTACCATGCTGCTTACCGATATTTCAACAGGCGCATCGGAAAATATAGCTGTGATCCCGGGGACAGTACTTCCGGTAAACGTAATCACTGTCCGCAACAACGCTTATAATAACCAATGCCCATCGATGAACCCGCAATATTTTGGTGAATATTCTGACCAGGGCAGTGCTCCTACGGCAACCAATTTTAACGGCCGTACCGTACAGATGACGGCCTACGCCAACCTGGTGCCCGGAAACAGCTACCACCTGAAATTTGCCATTGCCGACAGGAATGACACCGTATTTGACTCGGCTTTATTTATCGAAAGCATCAATGTGTCGGGAGAAAACTATGTAACCTATGCGGGAACGCCCGATACGCAATATGCATGCGACAACAGCGGCCTTGGTTTCGCAACATTCAACCTGGCCGAAAATGACAGTGAAGTCCTGGATGGCCAAAATCCTGACGACTTTACCGTTGCCTATTTTGAAACCATGCTGGATGCCGAAAATAACGCAAATGCGATAAATGACCCTGAAAGCTACGACAATATCGAGTTGTATACGCAAACCATCTATGCCAGGCTTTCCAGCAACCTGTACGAGTCGCATGCTGTGGTTTCTTTCCAAATTACAGCCGTTCCGCAGCCATTTGCAGGAGAAACGGAGCCCATTATTGTGCTGGGTAATATACCGGGCGCTACGGCTTTTGTTAACCTGACAACCCAGGAAGCGGTTATCCTGGACGGCCAGGATCCGGAATCTTTTGAAATCACCTATTATACTTCCGAAATCAATGCAGCGTCCGGAGCTCCTTCGATATCCGCGCCCGAAGCCTATTTTACAGCTTCTGCAACGCTGTACTTCAGGCTGGAACACATCGGCGGCGGCTGCCATACGATTGGCGAAATAGAAGTGATAGTGCTCCCATCCGACTATGAAACACCTGCGCCGGATGGTGACGAAGAACAGCAATTTGAAAATGGCGATACCCTGGCCGACCTTGAAGTGGAGGGCGAAGAGGTGCAATGGTATGATAATGCCGGACAGGCGGGCCCACCCAACACCACCGATACCGACACTCCCCTGCCCCTTAGCACTGTGCTCGTTGACGGCACCACCTATTATGCTTCGCAAACCGTTTATGGAATCGAGAGCGTGCAGCGCCTTGCTGTAACGGCTCATGTTACCTTGGGTACAGATGAAAGTACGTTCAGCGGCTTTACATCCTTCCCGAACCCGGTTACCGATGTGCTCCACATAACCAATGCCACCAGCCTGGAGTCGGCCACCATCCATAACCTGATGGGGCAACAGGTAATGAGTGCGGAGATCAACACTGCGTCGGCTCATCTGGACCTGTCCGGCCTTGCCAAAGGAATGTACTTCGTTACCCTGCGGAGCAATGGCGCAGAAAAGACCATCAGGATCATTAAGGAGTAAAACACTCATTTCATTACATACAACAAAGGCTTCCCGAAACGGAAGCCTTTGTTTATTAAATACGCGGGGAAAAGTAGGGTTTTCGACATATTGTTTGTTTACAAGACGGCGATAGCGCCACATACCTAACTAAACAAATCAATACCATGAAAAAAACATGCTTAGCTGCGCTTGTTCTTTTAGGACTATTCAGCTCCTGCGAAACTACCGAAACCACCTGGTCCCCGGACGAAACGAACAATCCTGCGCCGCCTACGGCCCAGCAATTCGCGGCGCTGCAAAACCAGGCACTGGAAAACATTACACAGGAGTTTACATTTGATGCTAATGCCCCAATTACCAATTATACCTCTGCCAAAGGGGTGGTTGTGAGCATCTATGGCGGCTGCTTTACAAAGAATGGCATCCCTGTTACAGGAAATGTCGATTTGGAGTTCATAGAATTATTTGACAGGGGAAATATGCTGGTTACCAATAAGGCAACTATGGGGGTACTGCCCGGAGGTGAGCAGCGCCTGCTTATATCGGGTGGTGAATTTTACATCAACGTTACCCAGAATGGTGAGCAGTTGGAACTGCCATGCGGTTTCCAACTGACAGTGCCTGCATCATTGAGCGGTGGGCTTGACACTGACATGACCTCTTTTTCCGGCACTATCGATGCTGCGGGAAATATGGTCTGGAACTCTTCACAAACCGAATTCTGGGCTGGCGGCGAGAACAACCAAGAGCCTTTTTATAATGCGTTCCTGCAGGATTTCGGGTGGTTCAACTGCGACAAGTTTGCCAGTTTCGATGGCCCGATGACCGACATCCAGGTATTTGTACCGGAAGGATATACCGAAGCGAACAGCAACATTTTCATCGCTATCCCCGGAGAGCCCAACACACTTGGCTACCTATCAGGGCAGTTCCCGGTAGGGCTGGAATGCTACCTGATATTTGTTACCGCCAATGCAGACGGCGGTTTTGCTTATGCTATAAAGACTGTGACGCTAACCGCCGATGCTTCCTACAGCTTTACATCCGATGAGATTGAGGAGGTTACAACGGCTGAGCTGATCGCGCTTATCAACGCACTGCCGTAAAACCACACGGAACAAAAACATAACCGCTTCATTGTAAGCGGTTTTTTTATATACCAACCTGGCGACTGCATCGTAACCTACCGCTGACACAATTTTGGAAAATGGCATTATCTATTATGCGATCCCAAATCATCGACGCGTCCAAAATCGACAATTAAAAATTTAAAGATTTTTCTTACGATAGATAACAGGGCGAGTGATTTTTCAGGAGTGTTTTCCTCCAATAATCCGGCAAGGGACTTTTTATACCCCACAGAGGCCTCAAATATCATCCCGGACACCCTCAAAAATCATCATGACCGGACCTTAAAATCATATCAAAAGGACCTAAAATCATCCAAAACTGACCTGTCAGGATCCGCTTTGGGATGTGTTTTGCAAAATTGGTTTTGGGCTAAAGATAAAAAACCATAAAAATTATGAAAGAGCGACGCAACCTTTTGAAGATTCGATGCATCTATATGATAGTCTGTCGCTTAGCGGCATCCCTATATAGAAAAAGTCCCGCTTTTGGCGGGACTTTTTTACTTTATGTATTTCCTTGTCATTTCGACGATAGGAGAAATCTCAATTATAGCTCAAGCGCCTTCTTAGGATTGTTGTCCATAAGCAACTCAACCGGATTCTCAAGTCCTTCTTTTACAGCCACTAAGAACCCAACCGACTCGCGTCCGTCGATGATCCTGTGGTCGTAAGACAGCGCCACATACATCATTGGGTGGATCTCAACCTTGCCGTTCACCGCGATAGGGCGCTCGATAATGTTGTGCATTCCAAGGATACCCGACTGCGGAGGGTTGATGATAGGAGTAGACAGCATCGACCCAAATACGCCACCATTGGTGATGGTAAAGGTACCTCCGGTCATGTCGTCTACAGTGATCTGGCCATCGCGTGCACGTAGAGCAAGGCGCTTGATTTCAGCCTCGATACCACGGAAAGAAAGCGCTTCGGCATTCCTTACTACCGGTACCATAAGCCCTTTAGGCCCTGATACTGCGATTGATACATCTACAAAGTCATAGGATATTTTGTAGTCGCCATCCATCATTGAATTCACATCCGGGAACAGCTGCAATGCCCTTACCACTGCTTTGGTGAAGAATGACATATAGCCAAGGCTTACACCGCCGTGCTTAGCTTTGAACGCATCTTTGTACTCGTTCCTGATATTGTTTATAGGAGTCATGTTTACCTCATTGAATGTAGTAAGCATGGCCGTTTCATTCTTAGCAGATACCAGGCGTTCAGCCACTTTCCGGCGAAGCATGGAAAGCTTTGTCTTCTCAGACCCACGGTTGCCGCCTGTAGGCGTACCCATAGACGGCACATGGTTTACGGCGTCGTCCTTGGTTATCCTTCCTCCCTTGCCTGTACCGGTAACGGTTGAAGCATCAATGTTTTTCTCGTCAAGTATCTTCCTTGCAGCCGGAGACGGTGTGCCTGTAGCGTAGGTCTTCTCTTCTGCCGGTGCCGCTTTTGGCTCTTCTTTCTTTGGTTCTTCCTTTTTCTCTTCTGCCTTAGGGGCTTCTGCTGCTTTTTCTTCTTTAGCCGGTGCAGCAGCTCCATCGGGTTTGGCAGCGCCTGTATCGATAAGGCATACCACCTGGCCCACCTTTACAGCGTCGCCTTCTTCTGCCTTTAGGGTAATGATACCGCTGGCTTCGGCAGGAAGCTCAAGGGTTGCTTTATCTGAATCCACTTCGGCAATAGCCTGGTCCTTTTCCACATAGTCTCCATCTTTTACCAGCCATGTTGCAATTTCAACCTCTGTGATCGATTCTCCCGGTGAAGGGACTTTCATTTCTAAAACCATATCAGTATGCTTTATTTGTGTTCCTTAATATTGAAAATCAAAAGTACGATTAATTAAATAAATTCTTATCAAAAACCATGGCAATGGCGGCAGCATGGCGTTTTTTAGAACGGGTGTAGCTACCCGCTGCAGGCGCACTGTATGCTTTAAGCGATGCCACCCTCAGCTTCACTTCGCTAAAGTTCATCAACATATAACCGTAAGCACCCATGTTGCGCGGCTCCTCCTGTGCCCAAACATAGTCATCGGCGTTAGGGTATTTTGCAATAATTTCTTTAAGCTGCTCTACAGGAAGCGGGAATAACTGTTCAATCCTGACCACGGCCACATCATCGCGATTCAGGTTTTCCCTTTCAGCGATAAGGTCGTAGTAAAACTTACCGGTACAGAAAACCAGTGTTTTAACTTTAGTCGCGTCTGCCGCAGGGTCGTCAAGCACTTCCTGGAAGGTGCCATTAGCAAACTCTTCGGCTGTAGAAACTACCAACGGATGGCGCAGCAAACTCTTCGGTGTAAATACGATAAGTGGCTTACGGAATGTGGTCTTCATCTGTCTCCTAAGCAGGTGAAAGAAGTTGGCAGGTGTTGTACAGTCGGCCACATACATATTGTGGTTGGCGCAAAGCTGCAGGTAACGCTCCATGCGGGCAGATGAGTGCTCTGCTCCCTGGCCTTCATAGCCATGCGGCAGCAGGAACACAAGCCCGTTTTGGTTGTTCCACTTATCTTCAGCGGCCGAAATGTACTGGTCAATCATGATCTGGGCACCGTTGGAGAAATCCCCGAACTGTGCTTCCCATATCGTAAGAGTTTTAGGACTGGCAAGGGCATAACCGTAATCAAAGCCTACTACACCGTATTCGGACAGTAGTGAGTTGTATATATGGAATTTACCTTTTTGGTCTTTCAGGGTATTAAGAAGTACTACTTCCTCTTCAGAATCTTCAACCTTAATCACTGCGTGTCGGTGTGAAAATGTCCCTCTCTCCACATCCTGGCCGGAGATGCGAACATCATAGCCTTCGGTCAAAAGCGAACCGTAAGCCAACAGCTCGGCCATGGCCCAGTCCAGCTTGTCGGTTTCAAAATACATTGCTTTCCTGTCATTGATAAGCTTCTGTATTTTTTTAATGAACTTTTTGTCTGCCGGAAGCTCAGTAATCTTACTGGCTATGTCATCCAGTATTTCCTTAGAGAAGGCTGTATTTACTTTCTTCAGCATTTCATCTTCGTCAGCCTGGGCAAATCCTTCCCACTCGTTCTGCATAAACGGGCTAATGATTGTAAGCTCTTTTTTCCTGGATGCCTCAAGGCTTTCCTCAAGGATTGCCTTGTAGTCTGCCTCAAGCTTACCTGTGAATTTATCGTCGATAACCCCTGACGCAATAAGCTTCTCAGCATAAATGTCGCGCGGGTTCCTGTGTTTTGCAATGATCTTGTAGAGTTTCGGCTGTGTGAAGCTTGGCTCATCACCTTCGTTGTGGCCATATTTACGGTAACCCAAAAGGTCGATGAATACGTCGCTTCCAAATTCCATCCTGTAATCCAGCGCAAAAAGTACTGCATGCACTACAGCTTCTGCATCGTCGGCATTCACATGAAGAACAGGCGACAGCGTTACCTTTGCAACATCGGTACAGTATGTAGACGAACGCGCATCAAGGTAGTTGGTAGTAAAGCCCACCTGGTTATTCACTACCATGTGGATGGTGCCACCGGTACGGTAACCGTCAAGCTTGGCCATCTGCACGATTTCGTAAACAATGCCCTGCCCCGCTACAGCAGCATCACCGTGAAGCGCTATAGGAAGTACTTTTGAGAAATCCTCAGGAAAGTACCTGTCCTGCTTGGCACGTGCAATGCCTTCGATCACCGCACCCACAGTTTCAAGGTGCGATGGGTTTGGTGCAAGGTTAATATTAATCTGTTTGCCGTTCCTGGTTTTCTTGTCGGCAGTAAGGCCAAGGTGGTATTTTACGTCACCGTCAAAAAGGGCATCGTCGTCATAATCCTTGCCGTCGAACTCACTGAAGATGTCCGATGTCGATTTGCCGAACACATTAGCCAGCACGTTAAGGCGGCCCCTGTGTGCCATACCCATAACGAACTGCTCCACGCCTTTTTCGGCAGCAGCTTCGATAAGCGCATCAAGGGCGGGGATAAGTGACTCTCCACCTTCAAGGGAGAAGCGTTTTTGGCCGACATATTTTGTATGAAGGAAGTTCTCGAAAGAAACGGCCTCATTCAGTTTTGAAAGTATGTTCTTTTTTTGTTCGGGAGAAAAATCAGGCTGGTTATTGTTATTCGAAAGCCTGTTCTGTATCCATTTCCTAACCTCAGGATCACGAATGTACATGTACTCGATACCAATGTGCTGGCAGTACACCTTGCGCAGGTGGTCTACTATCTGCCTTAGGGGTGCCGGCTGGAGGCCCACCTCTTTTGCAGCATCAAAGGTAGTATCAAGATCGGCATCGCTCAGGCCGAACGTTTCCAGTGAAAGGTTGGGAGTAAAAATCCTCCTGTCCCTTACCGGGTTGGTTTTTGTAAAAAGGTGGCCACGAGTACGGTAGCCTTCGATAAGGTTAAGGACCTTAAATTCTTTTTGTAGTTTTTCAGGAATGCCTGAATAGTCCGATACCGGCTGCGCGGCGGGTTTTGGTTGCTCTACATCAAGCGTTTCGTAACCGTTACCCTGCATCCCGAAATCAAACCCCTGGAAGAAACTTCTCCAGCTTGGTTCAACGCTGTCGGGATTTTCTATATATTGATCGTATAAATCTGCAAAAAAAGCGGTGTGTGCCGCATTTAAAAATGAAAACCTGTCCATAAAAATGTGTTTACTGCGTGGTTTTAAAAAATCAATTGCAAAAGTACAATATTTGCAATAAATCTTTCAGTGTTTTTGATATATTTATGTATACTAATTATACACGAAACCAATGAGAACACAAATTTACATTCTACAACAGGCGGAACGCGAAAAAGGAACGCGAATGATCCCGCCTCTCGCGGACAGGCTGTAAAAAGGGTAGAATTTTACGGATTCTATTCAATCTCATAAATCGCCACCTCGTAGTTGTGGCATTTACGATATAGTTAACTTCCAAAGTAACAATTTCAGGATAGCCGCCGGGAACCACATCAGCAATACAAAACTTTGTATAGGGTGTCCATTACGATGTCTTCTGAAATTCCATCCTTTGTTAATGTAATCTTTAAAACTTCCTCAGGAAAACTGCATTTCGCTTTTATTATTTCGCTTTTATTCTTAAGCTCAAAATCAGCTATTGTGATTGATTTTTTCAACGAGCAAGCGCCCGTTTTTTACCAGGCCTGCTTTTTCCAACATTCTGTCGTTCATTTCGGGGTTGGCCTCATAAACAGAATCAAGCTCCTTCTCGGACAGCCCGGCGTAGGTTTTTCGCAAAAAATCAAGATCGGTTTTAATTACAGTAATTCCTTCGCAAGCACAAGCAAAAAACATTACGAGAAATAAGAGGGATAACTCTTTCAATTTAAACAAACTTACATGGTCTCAATAGGCATGATAACATATGAAAAGTTAATTGTAGATTATGAAAGTATTCTACTTTTTTGATTATCAAACTCTTCTTTTGTAATCGCACCTGAATCAAACAACTCTTTGAGCTTCTGAATATTTTCCATTTTTTTACCAAAATCATCTTCTCTTGAATACCGAGGGGTAGTATTATATTCGGGATAGCTATTTGTAATATTAAGCACTACAGGCTCTCCTTCAGTGCGACCTACACATGCCCATATCAACATCGCAATCCACCCTATAAAAGTCCAACCGACCAACAAATTCAGTACGAAAATAAGTGTCCTGTCTACCGCACGACGATTTGAAGCAATATATGCCGGAAGAAAATAAAGCAACAGGATTATAAAAATCAGAATAAGTTCAGTCATACCAAATTTGCCCATTACTATAGATTGTTAATTTTTTATAAAACTATAAAAAATTATTTTACAAAAATCAGGACACCAAACTTTTAATAATCAATACCTATTCCTAAACCACACCTTTTGCCATTCCCTTTTCAGCACCAAAAAAGCCACCTGTTCCGACAGCTCCCCAACATCGGAGCCATCCAGTGATTTAATTTCTTTCTCCGGCACATCAATGATATACAGCAGGTTCAGGTATTCGGCAAATTTGTGCTGTATAAGCCCGTATATCTTATCCTGCACTGCTATCTTCAGCTGTATGGGAGAGGCCTCTGCATCAAGATCAATTGACTCATTAGCCAAGGTAAAATCCTTATTGAGCTGTTCTACCAGCTTGGCATACAGCATTTCCTTTTGAGCCTCGCTCAACAGCAGGTCAGTGTTTTGTGGGGCGGTAAATGTCATAAGGTTAGTTTATTGGACCGTTTCCTTTTATCCCAAAGGAAAAGAATTTTTTCAAGAATCACATCACCCCCGGCGTAAATAAATACAGCGCCAAGGGGTGGGTTGGCAGCAGGCAGAAAGCCCAGCAGCACAGGTTTCCAGGACCAGCACCCATAACCCGTCCCTGCAAACTCAACAAGAACCGCACACAGGGCAATGCAGTAATACTTGCTATCCCATTTCTTGCGGCGCAAAACCCAAAAGAAAAGCATTGCAAAAACAAGGGTAAACACATCGGCGGCAAACACGAAAGCCCCGGCAAAGAGTGCCACAAAAATTACAGCGAACACCTGCTTTAAATACCTCTTGTTGTTTTGCACCGCGGGTGTTTGGGACAATATAAGCCCTGTTGCATATACCATGGCATGTCCAAAAGGAACGTATAGCGGAATGGCATTACCCTTATAATCATACATGCCCAATGCCTCAGAGCACAATAATTCTCCAAGATAGGACAGAAAAGTCATTACAAACATAAGTCGCTGTAACTTGCGCCCCATGGCATAGAACATTAGCATGAAGTAAGCAACAAAAAGGACATTAGCCATTTGCCGGCCATCAAACCAGGCATCCCTGAATTGCACAGAATCTACACCAAGCCCAACGACAATAAGCACAAGAAAAAAAAGCGAAAGCCAAAGCTGTACCGCCTTACGCCCGGAGCTTTCTTCGACCGGTCCCGTGAGTACTATTGCCGGCAGACCTTTAAACATTCCGTTTCATCAGATTTTCACCAAACTGCCTGAGCAATTGTTTCTTATCGGCATGAATATCCATTTTATCCAGTGTAGCAAAGGCTTTCAGTGTATATTGCTCTATGGCCTGCCGGGTTGCGGCATCGGCGCCAGTATGGGTAAAAATATTTTTTACCGCCACAATCTTGTCTGACGGATCTTCGGGTTTTACAGCAAACCACTGCAGAAGATTTTCCTTTTCGTAGGAGTTACCCTGGGCAGAGGCTTTCAGGTACAGGAAAGTCTTTTTATTCTCTATGATATCTCCCCCCACCTGCTTACCGAATGTTGCGGGGTCGCCAAAAGCATCCAGATAGTCGTCCTGCAACTGGAATGCAATGCCCAGATTGAGGCCAAAATCGTATATAAGGTCGCAATTTTCCTGGGTTGTTTGGGCAACTATAGCGCCCATTTTCATGGCGGCGGCAACCAACACGGCTGTTTTGTACTCTATCATTTTGAGGTATTCGGGTTGCGTGACATCGTCGCGCTGCTCAAAATCCACATCCCATTGCTGGCCTTCACATACCTCAAGCGCAGTTTTGCTGAACAGCTTTGCCAGTGAGCGGAACACTGCCGGCTCATATTCCTCAAAATAGCGATATGCCAGTATCAGCATGGCATCACCGGAAAGAATACCGGTATTCAGGTCCCATTTTTCATGCACAGTCTCATGACCACGGCGCAGTGGAGCTTCGTCCATGATGTCATCATGCACCAGCGAGAAGTTATGAAACACTTCTACTGCAACGGCTGCAGGCAGGGCTTTGCGGCAATCGGCTCCAAAAACCTCAGCCGACATAAGCGTAAGTACAGGACGCATCCGCTTGCCACCAAGTGATAAGATATATTGTATGGGAGCGTAAAGGTTTTGCGGTTCTTTTTCGAAGGAATGGCCGGCAAAATAGTCGGCTACGATCTGCTGGTAATGCCCAATGGACTGCATAGATGATATTTTTTGCTAAGATAATGCTTATTGATAAAAGTTTTAGCCAGGAATTTCACTAATCACAAGTGCTATGATTTGTGGGAGCCAACCAATTGACGTACACATACAATTCGTGTAATCGAAGCAAAAAATCTACATCGTAAATTTATCATAAAACTTTAGAAACTTTTTAGGTTTCAAAAGTTTCCTGACCTACATTTGCGATGAATTTAAAGGACAAAATGAAAGAGACAATATTAAATAAAGCAAATGAAATGTTCCTGACACTGGGTTTTAAAAGTGTCACTATGGATGATATTGCGGCTGAACTGGGCATATCAAAAAAAACCATCTACCAGCATTATGCAAATAAAACCGACCTGGTAGAAGCCTGTACCATGCATCTTTTTGGAACCATATCGGCCGGGATAGACAATATCAGGGAGCAGGGAAAAGACTCCATCGAGGAAATATTTATTGTTCGCAACTTTATGATGCAACACCTGCACAACGAGTCGGCATCACCATTTTACCAATTACAGAAATTTTTCCCGAAGATATTTTCATGCCTGCGCGAAAAGCAGTTTGCCAAAATGAACGGCTGCATGGTTGATAATCTTAAAAGAGGTGTTGACTCCGACATATTCAGGAAGGACATCAATATCGATTTTGTATCACGAATTTATTTTACCGGACTGACCGGAATCAAGGATAGCGACATATTTCCTCATAATATGTTTGATGTCCATTCAACCACAAAACAGTTTTTAGAATATCATTTAAGAGCAATAGTCACACAAAAAGGCCTCCAAATACTTGAAAGGTTTAATGAAAAATATTAACTAAGATTTAACACTTGTTAACTCAGAAAAGAGATTAATTTTGCATTGACAAAAATGTCAAACAAAAAAGTTAAACTAAAATGTCAGCTAAAGCAACAGATCAGGACACAGAGAAATTGATAAAGGAGACAGCAATGCAGGTATTCTTTGCCGAAGGGCGCTTTAATGCCACTACCCAAGAGATAGCCGATGCTGCCGGAGTGAACAGGACATTGATAAATTACTACTTCAGGTCGCGGGACAAACTTTTTGAGCAGGTTTTTGAGGAGGCCCACAAACAGGAGCATGAACTGATGGAAAAGATATTTTACTCAGACCTTCCTTTCAAACAAAAGATTGCACGCCACCTGGATGTTGCCTTTGAGCAGTCGCAAAAATACCCTTACCTTGAAATATACATGGTTACGCAGGTAAACCAGGGCTGTAACCTGAAGGACCATGAAAACATGGAGGAGCTGCTCAAGGATTTTTATAAGGAAATAGCAGCTGAGATGGAAAAAGGCACAATTGAAAAAATGAAGCCTGAGCAATTTGCTCTCAACTTCATATCCCTAATGTCGTTCCCTATCTCAATGAGGCCCCTACTACAGGACACGATGGGCTTTAGCAACGAAGAGTATGACACACTGCTTTCTGAACGTAAGGAGATAATAATGAAAACCCTTTTTAAACAATAATCATTCAATCAATTAAATAACAGTTAACACATGAAGATCATCAATGACCTGAAAAGTTACCTTCGTAAAGAATGGGCTTTTCTAATAGCGCTTCTGGCTGTTGGCTCGGCGGGCGCACAAACGGCCCCAATGGAGCTCTCGCTAAAGGACGCTATCAATTATGCTCTTGAGAACAAGGCTGATGCCAAAAAAGCCAAACTCTCTATAGAGAACAGCGAGTATCAAATACAGGAAGTACGATCGCGTGCGTTGCCATCAATAACGGCAAACGGGAACCTGACGTATAACCCAATATTGCAGCTTAACGCGCTGCCGGGCGATTTCTTTGGCGCGCCCGGCACTACCATACTCGCTCCGTTGGGACAGGAATGGGTTTCTACCGCTGGGGTTAACCTCAACCAGGCAATATTTGATATGTCGGTCTTTACTGGCCTTAAAGCGGCACGAAGCACCCGTGAATTTTATCAGGTAAACGCACAGCTTACCGAAGAACAGGTGATTGAGCGCGTTGCAAGCAACTATTACCAAGTGTATGTGCAGCGCCAGCAACTTGCTGTAATAGACAGCACTTATGCAAATACAGCCAAGGTTCGTGACATTATTAAAGGGCAGTATGATAATGGACTTGCAAAGAAGATTGACCTTGACAGAATGAGTGTAAATCTTTCCAACATCAATACGCAGCGGGTACAGCTTAAAAATGCACTCGAATTACAGGAAAATGCATTAAAGTTCTATATGGGTATGCCAATTGCAACGCAGATAGTACTTCCCGAAACAGAATTTAGCGTTACCCCGATTAATATGAGCGAAGTACCAAATACAACCAACCGTTCAGAGTACCAGGTGCTGAAAAAGCAGGAGGAGTTGCTGTACTATAATAAAAAGTCGATTCAGGCAGAGTATTATCCTAAATTATCATTGACGGCGGGGTACAATTACATTGGCCAGGGGCCGGAATTGCCATGGTTTGCAAAACCATCTGACGGCGTCTACTGGTCGGATTTCTCTACCATAGCTGCTAATATCAGCATCCCGATTTTCAACGGTTTCGGTACGCGTGCAAAAGTAAGGCAGGCAACCATAGAACTTAAAAACATTGAGGAAGACCTGAAGGATACAAAGCTGTCGCTCGACCTGGCTTTTGAAAATGCCAAAACACAGATCAACAACAGCATTGTAACTATCAACAACCAAAAGGAAAATGTGAAGCTGGCGCGGGAAGTGCTGGACAACACTGAAAATAATTACCAAAACGGCCTGGCTACCCTTACGGACCTGCTGGACGCGGAAACATCTTACATCGAGGCACAAAACAATTACACCTCTGCCCTGCTTGATTTTAAACTGGCAGAAGTACAGCTGATAAAAGCAAAAGGAGAATTAAGAACATTAACAAACTAATCACAATGAAAAAGGTAATATATATAATAATCGGTGTTGCGGTGTTGGGCCTTGGCTGGTATATACTGAATAAGAACAAAGAGAAGAACGAAGCCGAAACTGCAGTGGTTTCGCAAAGGAATACCGCGGTATCAGTAAGGACCGCTGTAGTTAAAAAGGAAGTACCCAATACGGATTATGTAGCTAACGGTACTTTTGAGCCATTCCAGCAACTGGAGTTTCCTGCCGAGAACAACGGCCGTGTGGTGCGTGTGCTTGTAGATGAGGGCGATGTGGTTCGCAAAGGCCAGGTGTTGGCGGTAATCAAAGGCGACCAGCTGAACATCCAATTGCAAAACGCACAGGCAGCCTACCAAAATGCTTTAACCGACAGCCAGCGCTACGAGAACGCATTTAAAACAGGCGGCGTTACCAAGCAGCAACTGGACCAGGCAAAACTAAACCTCGTAAATGCCAAAGCAGCATTGGACCAGGCAAAAATAACATTGGGAGATGCAAGCATTAAGTCGAGCATCAACGGGATTGTGAACAAGCGCAGTGTAGAACCGGGAACTGTAGTGTCTCCGGGTACGGTATTGTTTGAGCTTGTGGATGTGTCGAAGCTAAAATTGAAAGTAACCGTGAACGAGCAACAGGTGGCGACCCTGAAAGAGGGGGCCATAGTGCCGGTTAAGGCCAGTGTTTTCCCTGATAAGGAACTGAAAGGTAAAGTTACCTTTATTGCACCTAAAGCTGACGCATCGCTTAACTTCCCTGTAGAAATAGAGATTGCCGGCAACCCGGGCAATGAGGTGAAGGCAGGCATGTACGGTTCGGTTGTATTTGGAGAAGGCAAGTCGCAGCAGGCAATCACTACAATACCGCGTAATGCATTCGTAGGCGGTGTGGGCAACAACCAGGTATTTGTAGTGAACGACAGCGTTGCCAAACTTGTTAAAGTAACTTCTGGCCGCATTTACGGTGAGGTAGTAGAGGTGCTTGACGGCCTTAAAGAAGGCGATGTAGTAGTTACAAGTGGACAGATTAACCTGCAGGATGGTACGAAAGTAAGCCCGGTAAAATAAAAGTTTGAGATGGTAAAGTTCGCAAAGGACTTTAAACTTTTAAACCTTAAACTTTAAACTAAAAGAAATGAAATTAGCAGAAATATCCATAAAACGGCCAACACTCATCATAGTGTTGTTCATTATACTTACCCTGGGAGGGCTCTTCAGCTACAGCAGCCTGAGCTATGAGCTTATCCCTAAATTCGAGATGAACGTGGTAACCATCTCTACGGTGTACCCTGGTGCTTCGCCCGGTGAAATAGAGAACACGGTTACCAAGAAAATAGAAGATGCTGTATCCTCCCTGGAGCTTGTAAAGAAGGTGGAATCCAAATCGTACGAAAGCCTTTCGGTCGTAATGGTTACACTTGAAGCCGAAGCGGATGCCGACTACTCGCTAAACGATGCGCAGCGCAAGATCAACGCCATCGAAAAGGATCTGCCTGAAGATGCCGATCCACCCGCACTTGTAAAGTTCTCATTGAGCGACCTTCCGGTAATTACGCTGGGGGCGACATCCAAAATGGATGAAGTAGAATTTTACGACCTTTTGGATAAAAAGATCGAGCCGATACTGGCCCGTGTACCGGGTGTAGCGCAGGTAACGCTGGTGGGTGGCCAGGAACGTGAAATCCAGGTGAACCTTGATGAGGAAAAGCTGAAAGGCTATGGCCTTTCTATCCCTGCGGTACAGCAGGCAGTGCTGGGCAGTAACCTCGACTTCCCGACAGGTAGCGTGAAAACGCGTGAAAGCAGCATGCTCGTGCGCCTTGCGGGCAAATACCGCTCTGTTGAAGAGATGCGTAACCTGGTGGTGTCGTCCAAAGACGGCATACAGGTGCGCCTTGGCCAGATAGCCGATGTACAGGACAGCCAGAAAGAGGCCGACAAGATAGCACGTGTGAACCGTGCGAGCGCTATTGCGATACAGATAACAAAACAAACCGAGGCCAATGCGGTACAGGTGAGTGAAGATGTACACGCAGCAATCGCTAAGATACAGAATGATTACAAAAAGGAAGGGCTGAAGCTGGAGGTGGCTAACGACACTTCCGAATTCACATTGGTTGCTGCAGACGCCGTTATCCATGACTTGTTCATCGCCATATTCCTTGTGGCATTCGTAATGTTATTCTTCCTCCATAGTTTGAGGAACGCGCTTATCGTAATGGTATCAATCCCGGCATCGCTCATAGCCACATTCATCGGTATTTACCTGATGGGCTATACCCTGAACCTGATGAGCCTGCTTGGCCTGTCGCTCGTGGTGGGTATACTTGTGGATGACGCTATTGTGGTGCTCGAGAATATTTACCGCCACATGGAAATGGGCAAGAACCGCGTGCGTGCAGCGTATGACGGTACTGCGGAAATTGGGTTTACCGTATCGGCCATTACTCTGGTTATAGTGGTGGTATTCCTTCCAATTGCCCTGAGTAGCGGACTTGTAAGTAATATCATTACCCAGTTCTGTGTCGTTGTGGTTATAGCCACGCTACTTTCACTATTATCATCATTTACGTTGATCCCATGGCTTTCTTCCCGATTTGGAAAACTGGAACACCTTACCAATAAATCTTTCTTTGGACGGATAATACTCGGATTTGAAAAAGGCCTTGACCGTTTTACCGACTGGGTTACAGGCATCCTTAAATGGTCGCTTAAAAGCCGTACGACAAAGCTGGTAAGCCTTGGTGTGGCAGTGTTCCTGTTCTTCGGTTCGCTTTTCATCGCGGGCACATTTGTAGGTGGGGAATTTTTTGCCAAACTTGACAGGGGCCAGTTCATTGTACAGATGGAACAACCTAAAGATGCTTCATTGGAACAAACGAATTTCATGACACAAAAAGCAGAGGAATTCCTGATGAGCAAGCCTGAAGTGAAAAGTATCATTACCACCGTAGGACAAACGAGCGAAGGCTTCTCCGGAGGCGTGCAGGGTACGGCATACAAAGCTGAAATCACAGTGACATTAGTTGATGAGGAACACCGTGCGGACAACTCATTCGTATATGCTGCAAAAACCAAACGTGAGCTTGAAAAAGTATTGGTAGGCACAAAGATAAAGACCGTACCGGTGAGTATAATGGGAGGGGCCGATGATGCGCCTATCGCTCTTACCGTAACTGCGAACGACCTTGAAAGCGCCATGGCTTACGCAAACCAGGCCGCGGCGGAACTGGCGAAGATAGAAGGTGCGACCGAGATAAAACTTACATCAGAGTCAGGTTCACCTGAGGTGAATGTACAGGTTGACCGCGACAAAATGGCTACACTTGGCCTTGACCTGCAAACTGTCGGCCTGACCATGCAGACTGCCTTTAACGGTAATACCGATGGCAAGTTCCGCGCAGGGCAGTACGAATATGACATCAACATACGCTTTGGCGAACATGACCGTATGAACATTAACGATGTCCGCAACCTTACCTTTGTAAACAACATGGGACAGGAAGTAAAGCTATCCCAGTTCGCAGCTATTACCGAAGGCTCCGGCCCCTCTTTGCTGGAAAGGCGTGACAAGAGTGCCTCGGTTACCGTGCAGGGACAGTCGGTAGGACGTCCTGTAGGGTCGGTAATTGCCGACTGGCAAACTGCCTTCCTGAATAAAGAAACACCTGCAGGCGTAAGCTATGTATGGGGAGGTGACATGGAGATGCAGGGAGAAGGTTTCGGTACGTTGGGTATCGCCCTGCTAGCAGCTATCCTGTTAGTATATCTTGTGATGGTTGCATTGTATAACAGCTTTGTATACCCGTTTGTGGTATTGTTCTCGGTACCGCTATCCTTTATTGGGGCATTGCTGGCATTAGCACTGACCAACAACTCGCTCAACATATTCACGATCCTGGGGATCATCATGCTTATCGGGTTGGTGTGTAAGAATGCGATCCTTCTCGTTGACTTTACCAATCACAGAAAAGCCGAAGGTGAAACGACCCTAAATGCACTTATACAGGCCAACCACGCACGTTTGAGGCCAATCCTCATGACGACCATTGCGATGGTGATTGGTATGATCCCGATCGCTTTGGCCAAAGGTGGCGCGGCACAGATGAACAACGGCCTTGCATGGGTAGTTATAGGGGGGCTTATTTCCTCGCTCTTCCTTACGCTGGTTATCGTGCCGGTTGTATACTCCATATTCGACAGCCTCATCAGGAGGTTCTCTAAAGGCGAGCCAACCGACTATGAGAAGGAAATGGTAGCCGATTATGAGCACCGTGAGCTTAGCGATGACGGATTTACGGTAAAACATTAAGAATCCATATCTGTATATAGGAAACTCCCGGTTGCCGAAAGGTGCCGGGAGTTTTTGCTATATGGTGCTATTATGGTTATTGCGTATAATAGGCCGGGAACTCCCGAACTACCGAGAACAAATCACGAAACTCAAAATATCGTGGGCTCGCACCCGCTACCTTCTCAAAACCACGCTTCCTGAGCAGCATTTTTGTACGCGTTATATGGAAGTATTGTGACACTACGATAATACTTTTAATTTGCAGGCTGTCTTGTAGTTTAAGAATATTGTCAGCAGTGGCGCGGGTATTGTTGCCACGGTTATCAATGACAATATTTTTTATCGGCACCCCGTTCCGTACAAGGTACTCAGCCATTTTATCGCCTTCATAATGACCTTCTTTACCCAAGCCTCCGCTTACTATTAGCAGCCTTACCCTTTGGTCTTTATATAAATTCAGTCCGCAGTCTACGCGTTGTTTGAGACGTTCAGATAGCGTACCGTCTCCATTTACCGTTGTGCCCAGAATAACTGCCGCATCCGCGGTCTTTTCGGAACATTGTAACCCGTCGTATATAATATAGGCAGAATGTAACAAAAACCACACCGTCAATAAACAAAACAGGATTTTAAAAAAATGCTTTGGTTTCATGCACTTAAATAGTAAAACCATCCGGCAGCAAAGCTCCTTTTTTGATCACAATAATACCTCCCTTTACCGTGTAGAGCTCTGTGTCCACATCCTCCAAATGTGATCCGCCGTTAAGTGTCACATCCTTCCCGATACGGCAGTTCTTGTCTATAATGGCATTATTGATGGTACAGCGTTCACCAATGCCCAGATTGACGATATTATTTTCGTAATTATAAGTCATTTCATCAAGGTTTTGGTAATAATCATTACCCATAAGGTAGGAATTGGAGATTTTCGACCCCTTCCCGATCCTGTTCCTGATACCTATTACAGAATGCTCGATGGACGTACCATCGATAATGCTTCCCTCGGCAATAATTGACCTGTCTATTGTTGATGCATTGGTAATTTTTGAGGGCGGCAGCACCCTGGCACGAGTGAATATCTTGCTAAGGTTGTCAAACAGGTTGAATTTTGGTATCTCATCTGTAAGCCTTAGGTTTGCTTCAAAAAAAGAATCGATATTTCCAATATCGGTCCAATAGCCTTCATACTGGTAACTCAATATTTTATGGTTGCCAATTGCCTGCGGTATTATCTCCTTCCCAAAATCTTTTGCTTCAGTGGTTGACATAAGGTCAATTAGCAGTTGACGGTTAAAGATGTAAATACCCATTGACGCAAGGTAATGCTTGCCTTCTGCCTTTGATTCCTCACTGACTTCAGAAGACCATTCGGGCAAAAGGTCTCGGTGGGGTTTCTCAATGAAAGATGTTATCAGGCTTTCTTCATTAGTTTTTAAGATTCCAAATTCAGGAGCATCCTTAGCATTAACAGGAAGCGTAGCTATTGTAATGCCTGCACCGCTAGACTCATGTGCCGCGATCATATCGTTGAAATCCATCTGGTACAGCTGGTCACCCGACAGGATTAAGGCATAATCAAACTCGTGATTAAGGAAATACTGCATACACTGCCGTACTGCATCGGCAGTGCCCTGGAACCAGGTTGGGTTGTCCGGTGTCTGTTCGGCCGCCAGTATGTCGACAAATGCGGTGCTGAAATGGCCAAACTGGAACGTGTTTTTGATATGCTGGTTGAGCGAAGCCGAGTTAAACTGCGTGAGCACGAACATCCTGTGGATATTGGAGTTAATGCAGTTGGAAATTGGAATATCAACCAGGCGGTATTTACCACCTATTGGTACTGCCGGCTTGGAGCGACGCTGCGTTAACGGAAACAACCTTGAACCCTGCCCGCCACCAAGTATGATGGCTAATGTACTTTTACTCATCGTATACCAATTTTATTCGTTATGCCTTCTCTATTTCAAACCGTGCTATGACTTCTTCATAATACGTATAAGTCTTTTTTGCAATCGACTCCCAACTGAATTTGTCAAGTACACGCTGCCTTCCAGCTTTACCCATTTGTAACGCCCTGTTTTCATCTTCTAATAAAAGGTTCACCCGTTCGGCGAAAGCCCGTTGGAATTTTTCCGGGTCTTTAGGATTAAGATTGCCTCGGGAAATGCTTTCCAACCGAATAAGGAAGCCTGTTTCGCCTTCGGTAAGGATTTCGGGAATGCCTCCCACCGCACTGGCAACCACAGGAGTTTCGCACGACAATGCTTCCAGGTTAATGATGCCGAAGGGTTCATACAGCGAAGGACACGCAAATACACGCGCATGGCTGTAAAGTACACGCACTTTGTCTCTAGGTAACATTTCCGATATCAGGATAACTCCGCCGCGGGTGGCTTTAAGCCTGTTTATTAAGTCTTCAGTCTCTTTTGCTATTTCGGGCGTATCCGGCGCCCCGGCGCAAAGAACAATCTGGCAATTGGGTGTAAAATAATGTGCTGCCGCTATCAGTTGCGAAATTCCTTTTTGACGTGTTATCCTTCCTACAAAAAGGACAAAGGGAATTTGCGGGTCGATGCCATATTCCTCAAGTATATTTACATCAAAAACAGGCTTGTAAAATTCCGGGTCGATGCCATTGTGTATTACAGTGACTTTTGCAGGGTCAATATCATACGCCTCTACAACGTCCTCCTTCATCTGCTCACTGACGGCAATCACGCCATCGGCCAGGTTATAGGCCGAGCGCTCTATCCACCGCGACAGGAAATACCCGTTGCCGAGCTGCTCGATCTTCCAAGGGCGGTGGGTTTCCAGGCTGTGCGTGGTCAGGATGAGCGGCACCTGCAGCAGTTCCCTTGAATATATGCCCGCCAGGTGTGTATACCACGTATGGCAATGGATTACATCAGCAACCGGCGTGTGCAGCGATATCTCTACATTCCGGCTCAGGTTTTGGAACATTTTAATGTGTTGGTTGGCCGGTTCATTCATTTCATTTAGCGAAGGCTGTATACCCAGTACATTCATCCCCGGCTGCTCTGCTTCCTGATCCCCATAGCATCGCACCTCCACTTCAGCCAGCTTTGCCAGCTCGTAGCTCAAAAAATCGATATGTACACCGGCGCCACCATAAATGTTGGGTGGGAACTCATTGGTAAAGAGGGCAATCTTCATTGGTTGTCAAGGGCTTTTTAGTAGTGAGACCTAAAGATAATGAAATAACTGTTTGTGTTTATATTATCGGACATTATGTTTTTATTCTTTTCAGAAAAAGCAACATTCTGCTAACCAGAGTTTTACTTTTATCACAACCTCTGTTTATTTAGAATAATTAAAAATAGTTTGGCTATTATCGTTTTGACACTTACTTTTGCACCCGAAAAAAACACCTATTACAATGCACAAATTCATATTCAAAAAGCTATTTTTTTGCCTTGTACTCCTATTTACTCTTGCAATAAGTGCACAGGACAAAGCAAGGATAAGCGGTAAAATAACCCTTAGCGACAATTCGGTTGCCGAAAATATTTCGGTAGCATTAAAAGGCACTTCGCATGGCACTACTACCAATTCTGAAGGCCTTTACGAAATAAAAAACATAAAGCCGGGGACGTACACGCTTCGTATATCAGCTATTGGCATCGCTACGGTAGAAGAGCAGGTTACAGTTGGTAACGGTGAAGCAGTGATTAAGAACATTGTACTCACTGAAAGCCGTGAACAGCTTGATGAAGTAATAATCGAAAGGAATTTAAACCGCTACAAAAAACAGGAAAGCACCTCATCAGCAAGGATGCCTTTGAAAGCGCTTGAAAATGCTCAGGTATCCAATATAGTTACGAAAGAGCTTATGGCTGACCAATTGGTTACCAATCAGGATGATGCCCTTAAAAATGTAACAGGGCTTTATCAGCTTTGGGGCTCTACCGGGCGTGCCGGCGACGGAGGTTCGTACTTTGCATCGCGCGGGTTTGTAACACAGGCACAGTTGCGGAACGGTGTTGCCGGTACTGTTATCGCCAACAACGATGCGGCCAACATGGAAACGCTTGAGGCCATCAAAGGCCCGTCAGCAACCCTTTTTGGAAGCATACTTACCTCATATGGAGGATTGGTACACCGTGTGACCAAAAAACCCTACGAAACATTTGGGGGCGAAGTGACCTACCAAACCGGAAGCTTTGGCTTCAACCGCGGAACGGTAGATGTAAATACTCCTGTAAATGCTGATAAGACGGCACTTTTCAGGCTAAACGCCGCTACAACTTCTACAGAGACTTTCCAGGATTTTGGGATGAGTAAAAGTATCTTTGTAGCTCCGTCATTCACATATAAATTCAGCGACAGGCTGACAGCCACAATCGAGGGAGAGTTTTTCGATCAGGATGCTACCGGCCTGCACCTCATTTACCTCGATTACATGCATACGCCTTCCAGCCTTGGCATAAACAGCGCCGCCGATCTTGACCTTGATTTTAAGCGTTCTATGGTAGGCGGTAATTTTATCACTAAAACAAGGAGCCGCAACATTTTTGGAACGGTAAACTATAAGATCTCAGATGCATGGACATCACAGTCTGTGATCACATCGGCAAGCAACGAGGCCAACGGCCCGGGCTTTTGGTTCTACCTGCGCCCTGACAATAAAATGTCGCGAAATGCGTGGGGTTTTGGAGGTTCGTCAAATGCTATAGAGTTCCAGCAAAACTTTACAGGGGACTTCAACATCAGCAGTATGAGAAACCGCATGGTGATAGGTGGAGACATCTACCACACCAAGGGCTATACTGATATTACCTACCTGCCAAGTGGTGGCTGGGAGTTTGACGAGATTGATTACTCCGGGGCAATTGCCGATTACTACGCTTTTAACCCAAGGAATATCCAAAACCAACTTGACAGCTCCACTGCGGTATTCCACAGCAGCACCAATCTGAGCACACACAGCCTTTATATCAATGATGTGCTGAACATAACACCAAAATTATTAGTATCTGCCGGTGTTCGTTTTGATAACTTCGAAAACAGGGGCAGCTACGATGCGGCTTCCAATACTACTTCCGGCGGTTTCTCGCAAAATGCATGGTCACCTAAATTTGGCGTGGTATACCAGGTTATCCAGGATCAGGTATCGGTATTCGCCAATTACCAGAACAGCTTTAAAAATGTGCTTAATGCCAACGCAGGCAGCAGCGCACCGGGCGTGAACACCGAAACATTCAGGCCCGAGCAGGCCAACCAGTTTGAGGCAGGTATTAAGCTAGATGCCTTTAACAACAGGCTGGGTGCCAACCTCAGCTATTACAACATCAAGGTTGATGATATCGTAAGGGCCGATCCATCGGTTCCAAACTCTTCCATACAGGATGGCTCGCAAAAGAGCACTGGTTTCGAAGCTGAGATAACGGCTTCTCCGATCAAAGGGCTAAATCTTTTGGTAGGCTATGCGTACAATGATAGCAAATACACAAAGTCAGATGCCGGGGTGAATGGCCTTCGCCCTACAACTGCAGGTCCGCAAAACCTTGCCAACTTTTGGATCAGCTATAGGCTGCCTTCTACTGCCATCGATGGCCTGGGTATTGGCTTCGGCGGAAACTATGCCAGCGAAAGCGCCATCTACAACAGCAATACATTTGATGCTAATGGCGATGTGAACGGTTCGGAGAAATTCGTGCTTCCGTCATACACGGTGCTTAATGCTTCATTATTCTATGACAAGCCAAAATACAGGATTGCGCTTAAGGCAAACAATTTTACCGATGAGCTGTACTTTAACGGGTACACTACAATCAACGTGCAGGCTCCACGCAACTTTATGGGTAGCTTAACGTATAAGTTTTAATGGGTTTTAAAAAGAAAATAAGATTTATACACAAATGGCTCGGACTTACCTCCGGGCTCATTGTGTTTATAGTGAGCATTACGGGGTGCATCTATTGTTTCCATGATGAGATAAAGGACATGACCCGCGAGTGGCGCACGGTTGAGGCAGAAGCAAAACCCTATATTGCGCCATCTGTACTGCAAAAAAAGGCGAAGGAGCTGTACCCTGATGTTATCCAGTCGATGGTTATCTATGGGGGTGAAGCAAGACCGGCTTTTGTATATGGCGTAAAAGGGGAAGATGGCTACTTCATCTATTTCAATCCGTACTCGGGCAAGTTCATGCATGCCGAGAATCTTGAAGAAGATTTTTTCCACATTGTGGAGCACATACACCTTTACTTGTTGCTACCGCCGGAGATTGGCAAGCACATAGTGGGTGTAGCGACTATTATTTTCATATTCCTTTTGATAACGGGCATCATACAGTGGTGGCCCAAAAAGAAGAAACAGCTTAAAGACAGGCTTCAGGTAAAGTGGAGTGCCAAATGGCGCCGCGTGAACTACGATTGGCACAATGTCTCGGGCTTTTACATTTCGATAGTGGCATTGGTGATAGCTGCTACAGGATTGACCTTTACCTACGAATGGATGGGTGACGCCATGTATTACGGTGGTAATCTGGGCAGGAACTATCCCGAAGAGCGCGCCGAACCTGTAATTGATACCACGCTTACGCAAAAAGATGCACAGAATGTTATGGACAAGGCATTTGCACAAACACTTAAGCTCGCACCCACAAGGGGAATGTACTTTGTATGGGATCAAGGGCCTAAGAATGCCATTATTGCCGGATCGTACCCCAACGCTTTAGAATACCACCATCAGTCAAACCTGCAATTCCATCCCGTAACGGGCGAACTGGTTAAAGAGCTGATGTATGATGACAAAAGTGCCGGTATGAAGCTGCAGGAAATGAATTATGGACTGCATACAGGACAATACTTTGGCCTTACCGGAAAAATAATTGTTTTCATAGCCAGCCTTATCGCTGCCGCACTCCCTGTAACAGGTATTGTGATATGGTGGGGCCGCCGGAATAAAAAGCCGAAACACGTGAAAATAAAAAAGGCTGTGAACTAAATCACAGCCTTTTTCTCAAATAAATAAATCGAGCTTATTTATTTGAAACTACGGCATTGTGAGACCATTTCTTAACTTCTGCGATTCTGCTGTCCGCATAATCCACTTCGTTTAATTCGGATCCGGTCCAGAAGAACCATTTACCGGTCTTCACGCCATTGTTATATTCTCCCATCGATTGTTTTGTTCCGTCTTCGTTATAAGCCACCCATGTGCCGTGCAGTCTTCCGTCTTTATAAAAGCCCTGCTGCTTTACCTGGCCACTTTCATAATAATACGTAGATTTTACCATCTGATCCTGTATCTCATGTTTTGGCTTGGCTTCCTGGGCTGATAACACACCTGCTGAAAGCAGTACCGCAGCGATCATAATCTTTCTCATATCAGTTCTTTGTGTTTAATTGTACATTATCTATCACAAATATATAAATTATTTTACACAAAAGATACATTCACTTAACAATTTGGTAACATTGAGTGAAAACTTAACATTGGAAAATAAAAAAATCGGCGTTATATGCCGATTTTATTGAGGTTTCAGAGATTTCTCATTTTAGCAGCTTATCAAGCTGTGTGCGCAGTGCAGGGTTACTTGGCCTTGCCGCATCGGCTTCCACAACTTTCCCGTCAGGTCCGATAAGCAAAAAGCGCGGAATGGAATTGATGCCAAAAGCCTGCACAAATTCCGACTGCCATGCATTATCAGCGATAAGCTGTATGCCACTCATTTGTTTATCTTCCACCATCTTGCGCCATTTATCATAGTTCTTTTTCTCATCAATGGAGATGCTCACAAACTCAATCTTTTTACCATGGTAATCCTGCTCCAGCTTTTGCAGGTGGGGTATTTCCTGACGGCAAGGACCGCACCATTGTGCCCAAACATCAATATAGACATATTTGCCCTTAAGGCTTTCCAGGCTGGTTGTGCCTCCTTTGAAATTCTCAAAGTTAAAGGTTGGTGAAGGCTGGCCAATAATCTTGGCAAGACGCTCCCCTTTTTCCATCTGCTGTGCCAGCTGTTGGCGCTGTTGTGTTACCTGTCCATTAATTATACTTCGGAAATTACTATCCAGCGTTACATCCTCCAACTGTTTTTGCATACCGGCCAACAGTTCGTCAATCATCTTGTTGCGCATGGAGGCATCGGTTACGGCAGCAAGCTTAAGCCCGAGTGCCTTGTTATTTTTATTAAAGCCGGCAAGAAGATTATTTTCTTTTTCACCTTTTCCTTTAAACACAGCCGTCTCCAACAAATCATTGGCATCATAAGTCATAGTCAGGTCATTCCCTTCTTTCAGATAGAGTACTGCCACGCCTGTCCCGTCGGTTACTTGGTAAAAATCAGGCTTTACAGGAAAAGAAACGGTTTTAAAATTTCCTTTGGCGTCAGACTTCAGCACTTTTATCACGCCCGCTTGTGACTTTATGATAAGGGAGTCATTCTTGCGGTTATTCACTTTTGCAGTAAATTTCATTTCAGCCTGTGCAAAAAGCGATGCGGAAGCCAAAAGGAAAAGTATCAGGATATTCTTTTTCATCATATTTATTTTGGATGCTAAAGATAGCAAAAAAACAAAGCCTCCGCTAAGGGAAGGCTTGGGTTATTTATTTGAGAAGTTCGTCCAGCTTTGCCCTCAGTGCGGGATCCGAAGGTCGCGGAGCGTCTGCGTCAACAATGTTTCCTTTAGGGTCTATGAGGATAAATCTCGGGATACTGTTAACAGAGTAAGCCATTGTAAAATCAGAGCTCCAGTTCTTATCAGCAATGAGCTGGATTCCGCCCAGCGACTTATCCGTTACCATTTTTCTCCATTTCTCATAGTCTTTCTTCTCGTCGATCGAAAGGCTCACAAACTCGATCTTCCTGCCGTGGTAATCCTTTTCTACCTTTTGGAGATGCGGTATTTCCTGTCGGCACGGGCCGCACCAGGTAGCCCATACATCAATGTACACATATTTGCCTTTCAGGTCTTCGAGTTTGGTTATTCCGCCTTTATGGTTTTCGTAGGCAAAAGACGGAGATGGCTTGCCCTGCAGCTCTTTTAACTTGGCCACATGTTCGGCATATTCTTTTATTTCGGCCTTCTCTGCCGCCATCTGTTCGCGCATCAGTACCCTGAAGTTTTCATCAAGACCCTTATCCGCAAGCATCGGTTCAAGTTTTTTCGCAACATCATCGGCAACCTTAATCAGGGCTTCAGGATCGGGGGCAGCCATAAACTCATCCTGCATTTCCTCTTCCATAAGATATTTTTTTGCAATGAAGTTGTTTTCCTTTTCTCCCTTGCCTTTATACGAGATGGATTCATCAAACATTTTTGCATCCAGGCTCATGGCAAGGTCAAAACCATTCTTCAGGTAAACTGTTGCCACCTCGGCACCATCAAAAAGCTGGTACAGGCCCGGCTCCACGGCAAATTCATCCTTAAAATTGCCTTTGGCATCCGAAACCATCACTTTAGTAAACTTGCGCGAACGGATGGTGAGCGAATCGCTGTTGCGGTTCTGGACTTTGGCCGAGAATTTCATTTTGTCCTGTGCAAAAGCGCCGGTAAAGGCAAACAGGGTTATAAGCAGTAATTTTTTCATGTCAATTATTTGTTGGTTATGCAATGGAAAACGAAGTTAATGAATTTATAGTGTGATTTAATCAAGAAGATTATTAAGTTGCTCTGCCAGTGCCGGGTCGCTTGGTTTCTTAGCATCAGCGTCTACTATATTGCCGGAAGGGTCTATGAGTATAAATCTTGGTATCGACGTTATCAAATACTTTCTAATAAATGATAATTCAAAGCCTTTTCCTGAAAATAACTGGATTCCCATAAGCGATTTATCTGTCACCATTTTCCTCCACTTATCGTAGTCTTTTTTGGCATCAACAGAAAGGCTCACAAATTCTATATTTCTATCGCGATATACCTGCTCCAGTTTTTGCAGGCTAGGTATTTCCTGAAGACATGGGCCGCACCAGGTAGCCCAAACATCTATATAGACATATTTTCCCTTAAGGTCCTTCAGGCTGGTCGTGCCCCCTTTATGATTCTCGCAATTAAAATCCGGAGAAGGCTTACCTCTTCTGGACCACATAGACACAGTATGGTTAAATATCTTTTCCAACTCTGTTTTTTCACTAAAGAGTTCACTATTCATTATTTTTCTGAATTTTTTACTCAGCCTTTCATTATCCAGATCAGCCCAAAGCCTATCCATAACCTGGCGCACGATTGTTTTAAAAACGGCTTTGTCGGTAGTTTGTGCCACATTTTTCCGCGCTTCCTCGAACAAGAGGAATTTTTTTGCCAGATAGTTATTTTCTTCAGCCCCTCTACCTTTAAAAGAAATCGTTTCGTCAAACATTTTAGCGTCCATTTCCATTTTAAGGTCATACCCCTCCTCAAGGTAAATAGTAGCCTGCTCTTTTCCATCAAACAATCTGTAGAGCGCAGGTTCCATCAAAAAAGTGCCCTGAAAATTCCCATCGGCATCTGAAACCATCCCAACCCTGAATATTTTGTACTGCAATCCATCTACCTCAACCCTTTGCAGTACCAAAGTATCGCTGTTGCGATTTTCAATTTTGGCAATAAATCTGACGTTTGTCTGGGCTAAAGCGCCATTAAATACGAAAAGAAGGATAAATAAAATATTTTTCATATCGCAGCATCAGGATAGAGGATAGTTAACAGGTCACTAAAATAATTAAATTACTGATTATTAATCCATGTCGTCAATAAAAAAACAAGATCAAAATAACCTGACCTGTAACATTTATTTTTAATTTGCAATAAAATAGCCACCCCATGAAAAGCAGTACCTTACTAACCGCTGTCGCGTTTATTCTATTAATCTCCTGCCGGAGCGGACCAGAATCCACATTTACCGCTAAAGGGCCGGGATTTAGCCTTAAAATACCCGAATCAATGACCAGGACAACCTCACTGAATGATGAGGCCTCCCTGCAATACCAGGACATGATGAAAGAACTATTCGTCATAGTAATAGATGAGCCTAAATCGCAACTTGAGTCGGCATTGAATGACAATGAACTGTATGATCAATACACCAATGACCTGCAGGGCTATTATGATTTGATAATAACCAACTTTAAATCTTCTTTTTCCCTTGAAAAATTACCTGCCCCTACAAACACCAAAATAAACGGGCTTCCTGCAAAGGTTGTTGAGCTAGATGGTAATGTGGAAGGCGATAGGATTTACTGTAAACTTGCTTTCGTGGAAGGCAAAAAACATTACTACCAAATTATGGCCTGGACCAACGCTGACAGGAAGAAAGCCCTGGCAAAAACAATTGACGATATGGTTATTTCTTTTAAGGAAACCAGCAAGAGTAAATATTAAGTAGTCAAATCACAGGGTTTTATTGAGCACATACGTGTTACCCCCTCAGAGCTCCTGAGTAGGGAACCGGCATTCCCTTTGATAAAAAATAATGGAATTAGTATCATTCGTGGCTAAAATATCTCCCTGATATGCTAAATTTGCACTTCAAAATTTTCATGCAATGTACAGAAGCCATAATTGCGGCGAACTCAACGCCTCAAACATAAACCAGGAAGTAACGTTAGCCGGATGGGTACAAAAAGCCCGCAACAAGGGATTTCTTATATGGGTCGATCTTCGTGACCGCTACGGCATCACGCAGCTAATATTTGACGAAAGCCGTACCGATAAGGCTGTGTTCGACCTTGCCGCATCCCTGGGCCGCGAGTTTGTTATCCAGGTGAAAGGCACCGTGATTGAGCGTGAGGCCAAAAACCCGAACATGGCTACCGGCGACATAGAGATACTTGTAAGCGAACTTACCATACTCAATGCATCCATCCTCCCTCCTTTCTCTATTGAAGACGAAACAGACGGCGGCGAGGAGCTCCGCATGAAATACCGCTACCTGGACATCCGCAGGAACCCTGTAAAAAACAGCCTCATCTTCCGTCACAAAGTGGGCATTGAGGTACGCAATTATCTATCCAAGCAAGGATTCATCGAGGTTGAAACACCCGTGCTGATAAAATCGACACCGGAAGGTGCACGCGACTTCGTGGTACCATCCCGCATGAACGAAGGGCAGTTCTACGCCCTTCCGCAATCGCCGCAAACATTTAAGCAATTGCTTATGGTGGGCGGTATGGACAAGTATTTCCAGATCGTGAAGTGCTTCCGCGATGAAGACCTTCGTGCCGACCGCCAGCCGGAATTCACGCAGATTGACTGCGAAATGGCATTCGTGGAGCAGGAAGACATCATCCGGACATTTGAAGGCCTGGCAAGTCATTTATTGAAAGAAGTAAAAGGCATCGAAACCGGTCCGTTCCCGCGAATGACCTACGACGAAGCCATGAAAAAATACGGCAACGACAAGCCGGACATCCGTTTCGGGATGGAATTTGGCGAACTGAACGAAGTAACACAACACAAAGATTTCGCGGTATTCAATACCTCGGAGCTTGTAGTAGGCATTGCTGTTCCGGGTGCCGGGACCTATACCAGGAAGCAGATCGATGAGCTTATCGAGTGGGTAAAGCGCCCGCAGGTAGGCGCAAGCGGTATGGTATATGCCAAATATGAAGCCGACGGCTCCATCAAATCATCAGTAGACAAATTCTACGACCAGGCCGATTTGCAGAAATGGGCTGAGATAACGGGTGCCAAACCAGGCGACCTTATACTTGTGCTTTCGGGGGACGCGCACAAAACGCGTACCCGCATGAGCGCCCTGCGCATGGAACTGGCCACACGCCTTGGCCTGCGCAACCCTGAAGAATTTGCACCACTGTGGGTGGTAGACTTCCCGCTGCTGGAGTGGGACGAGGACACTTCGCGCTTCCATGCCATGCACCACCCGTTCACCTCTCCAAAACCGGAGGACATGCCTCTGTTGGAAACCAACCCGGCAGCCGTACGCGCCAATGCCTACGACCTTGTGCTTAACGGTAACGAAATAGGTGGTGGTTCGATCAGGATACATGACAAGGCCACACAGTCGCTTATGTTTAAATATCTTGGCTTTACCGAAGAGCAGGCCAAAGCACAGTTCGGCTTCCTGATGGATGCGTTCCAGTTTGGCGCGCCGCCGCACGGAGGGCTTGCATTCGGTTTCGACAGGCTGGTAGCAATACTGGGCGGGCAGGAAACCATCCGCGACTTCATTGCATTCCCTAAGAACAACTCAGGCCGGGACGTGATGATCGACGCACCTTCACTCATTGACAATGCACAGCTGGATGAGCTGCACATCAAATTAAAATAATTTGGAATTTCCTTACGTTATACAATAGCCGCCTCATTCCAACGGGCGGCTATTTTTTAATCCATAACCAACTACACATGAAAAAATTAAACATTCTGCTTATTGCGCTGCTGCCAGCCATGGCCTTTGCGCAGGAAGAAACTACTCCAAAACCTATTAAATTCGGCGTACAGGCGGGGGCTACGTATTCCGGCTTACGCGGCAACCCGGGTGCTGAGGAAAACGACTATGCTGTAGATTACCTGTTAGGGTTATCTATTGAAGTACCTATCAGTGAAAGGCTATCTTTCATCGGCAACCTGAACTACGAGCGAAAAAGTTTTAGTAGGGAAATACAAATAGAGGAAGACCCTTTCGACCCTATCTTCCAGCCGGTAAACCTGGATGTCCGCGCTACGCTGCACTACATTTTAGTACCGCTCAACCTCAAGTATTATCTTGATCCTGCCAAAAAGTTCTATGTGAACGGAGGTTTGTTTGCAGGCTTCTTCCTCGACAACACTCTTAAAGTAGATGGTGATAAAGTGGAAGACGAAAGCGGCGACGGCATTTTCAAAACGCTTGACTTTGGCCTGAATCTGGGGTTGGGCATGCGCATCCCCCTTGACAACAAGAACGACCTGAATATCGAGCTGCGCGACAACCTCGGGCTGGTAAACATAAGCGATGTACCGGTAATGGATGATGGCACGGTTAAGACAAACTCTGTCAATCTGATTGTGAGCTGGCAGTTTGGGCTGTAAAAATAAAACTGTAACTTTTTTGAGTACAATAACCCCTTGATTATAAATCAATTATTTTTATAAAACTTTTTTAACATTTCTCTTTGCAGTGTCACAAATAAGTTTACCTTTGACGCATTATTAATTATTTTTTTATTACAGAATGCGTACAGGCAAAGTAAAATTTTTTATTGAAGCTAAAGGTTTTGGCTTCATAACAGACGACGAAACAGGCAAAGATATCTTTGTACATGCTACAGGTCTTAGGGCAGAAGGTCTACGTGAAGGCGACAAAGTGAGCTACGTGGAAGAAGACGGAAAAAAAGGTAAAGTAGCCGCTCAGGTAACGGCTATCGACTAATATATTTATATTACCCGATTACCTCAAACCCACCAATGAACCGCCCTTTAAAAGGGCGGTTTTTTTATGAAGAGAAATCTCTTAATTACATTTTTTTAGCTATTGTTTTAACAATTAAACAACTAACAAATCTTTGCCTGAAGATTTATTGAAAACCGTTAAAATAACCGTAAATTGCATTTTATTTAGAACGAGTAAAAATTAAGCTTTAAATCTTTCTCTCTCCCAAAAACGTTTAGGTAGTTCAGGCAGGGAATGTATATTTGTGGATTGTTTATAAATTGCAAGTAGTTATGGACACAACCCAGATGAGTTATTTCCCGATTTTCATGCAGCTTTTGCTGGCCACGGGCTTTGTTGCAGGCACCATTTTTATATCGAACCTGCTGGGCCCGAAGAGGAATTCGGTAAACAAAGACAAGAACTTCGAGTGCGGTATCGAATCAATCGGTAACGCGCGCATCCCTTTCTCCGTAAAATATTTCCTTGTAGCCATATTGTTCGTACTGTTCGACGTGGAGGTGATCTTCATGTACCCGTGGGCTGTGAACTTCCGCGAAATGGGCCTTGAAGGCTTCCTGAAAATGGGCATCTTCATGCTGTTGCTTGTGGTAGGCTTCTTCTATGTGATCAAGAAAAAAGGCCTGGAGTGGGAATAAAAGGATATTGGGCAGGGTTTTTGAACCAATGCCTGATAATCAAAATTTAAATTACAATGAGCAATTCAAAAGATATAAAATTGGTTGACGCTCCCGAGGGAGTGGAAGGACAGGGCTTTTTTGCTACCAAGCTGGACACCGTCGTAGGTTTGGCACGTGCCAACTCGCTTTGGCCTTTGCCGTTTGCCACCTCGTGCTGCGGCATCGAATTCATGGCCACAATGGCATCGCACTACGACGTTGCACGTTTCGGTTCGGAGCGTATGAGCTTCTCGCCGCGCCAGGCCGACATGCTGCTGGTTATGGGTACCATTGCCAAAAAGATGGCACCTATCCTCCGCCAGGTATACGAACAGATGAGTGAGCCACGCTGGGTTATTGCCGTAGGGGCATGCGCCTCTTCAGGTGGTGTATTCGACACCTATTCAGTGCTCCAGGGCATTGACAAGGTAATCCCGGTAGACGTTTACGTTCCCGGATGCCCGCCAAGGCCGGAGCAGATACTGGACGGCGTGATGAGGCTGCAGGAGATCGTGAAATCGGAATCCGTACGCAGGAGGAGCTCACCGGAATACCAGGAACTAATGGCTTCTTATAACATTACATAAGGTACAAATGGCTTTAGAAACATCTGTAATACAAGACAAGCTTACCGGTAAATTCGGCGACAAAGTAACCGGCTTTATCCTGCAAAACGATATATTGTCATTCGAAGTAGAATCCGCTTCAATGGCCGAAGTGATGGGCTTCCTGAAGGACGACCCTGTATTGCGCTTCAACTTCCTTACCGACGTGTGCGGCATCCATTACCCTGATAACGACATTGAAAGGCAGTTTGCAGTGGCTTACCACATGCACAACTGGATGGACAACGTGCGCATACGCTTCAAGTGTTTCCTTAACGGGGATAATCCTGAGATAGAGACCGCTACCGGGATGTTCCTGGGCGCCAATTGGCAGGAGCGCGAAACCTACGACTTTTACGGCATCATCTTCAAAGGGCATCCGCAGCTGAAGAGGATTCTGAACATGGACGAGATGACCTCGTTCCCGATGCGGAAGGAGTTTCCTCTTGAGGACGGCGGCCGTACCGATAAGGACGACCGTTTCTTCGGAAGGATAACTGATAATGCACACAATTAACAAGGAATAATTCATTTATAATGTCAGACCTGTTATTACCACCGGAACACCGCTATGCCAAGCTGATCGAGCAGAGGAAGAATGAAGACGGCAGCGAGCTTTCCATACTGAACCTTGGGCCAACGCACCCGGCCACGCACGGTATTTTCCAGAACATCCTGCTTATGGATGGCGAAAGGATCATGGACGGCGAAGGCACCGTGGGTTACATTCACCGCGCTTTTGAGAAAATAGCCGAAAACAGGCCGTTTTACCAGATAACCCCGCTTACCGACAGGATGAACTACTGCTCATCGCCCATCAACAACATGGGCTGGTGGATGACCCTGGAGAAAGCCCTTGACATCGAGGTGCCGAAAAGGGTGCAGTACATGAGGGTGATCATCATGGAGCTGGCGCGCATTGCCGACCACATCATCTGCAACTCGGTACTGGGTGTGGACACCGGCGCACTGACAGGCTTCCTTTACGTATTCCAGTACAGGGAGAAAATTTACGAAATATACGAAGAGATATGCGGCGCCCGCCTTACGACCAACATGGGCCGCATTGGTGGCTTTGAAAGGGACTGGAGCCCGGAAGCCTTCAAAAAAATAGACAAATTCCTCGAAGAGTTCCCGGCTATATGGGCGGACTTCGAGAACCTGCTTACCCGCAACAGGATATTCATGGACCGTACGATAGACGTAGGCCCAATATCCGCAGAGAAAGCAATGAGCTATGGGTTTACCGGCCCTAACCTCCGTGCGGCAGGCATCGATTATGATGTGCGTGTTATGACACCGTACAGCTCGTATGAAGACTTTGAATTTGACGTGCCGGTAGGAAAATCGGGCGATACCTACGACCGTTTCTGCGTGCGCAACGCTGAAGTGTGGGAGAGTTTAAAAATCATCAAACAGGCATTGGCCAAGATGCCGGAAGGCCCTTTCCACGCCAATGTACCGGATTATTACCTTCCGCCAAAAGAAGACGTTTACAACAACATGGAAGCCCTCATCTACCACTTTAAGATCGTGATGGGCGAGATACCTGTGCCAAAGACCGAAGTGTACCACGCAGTGGAAGGCGGCAACGGGGAGTTGGGCTTTTACCTTATAACCGACGGAAGCCGTACGCCATACAGGCTGCACTTCCGCAGGCCTTGCTTTATTTATTACCAGGCATTCAACGATATGGTAAGGGGGCAGATGCTTTCTGATGCCATTGCAACATTATCAAGCCTCAATGTTATTGCAGGGGAGCTTGACGCATAAACAGATTATTATAAATGATGAATTTTAAATTATGAATTGGCAAAACATTTAAAATTTATAATTCAAAATTTAAAATAGAAAAAATAGAAACGTATGGAGATTAGTCACGTACATCAGAATATAAATATCACCCCTGAGCTTCAGGCCAGGATTGATGAACTGTTAAGCCACTACCCGGGCGATAAAAGGAAATCGGCACTGCTGCCCATTCTCCACGAAGTGCAGGACGCACACGACAACTGGCTGAGCATTGAACTTCAGGACAAGGTGGCCGAAATCATTGGCATCAAGCCGATCGAGGTATACGAAGTGGTATCATTCTACACCATGTACAACCAAAAGCCTATCGGGAAATTCATGTTCGAATTTTGCAGGACCTCATGCTGTGCTGTTCGTGGTGCGGAAAACCTGATGGACTATACCTGCGAAAAACTGGGCGTAAAGGAAGGCGAGGTAACACCGGACGGCATGTTCCAGGTAGTTGGCGTAGAGTGCCTTGGCGCCTGCGGCTATGCACCGATGATGCAGCTGGGCGACTATTACAAAGAGCACCTTGACAAGCAGAAGATCGACGCATTGATCGAAGATTGCAGGGCTGGCAAAGTAGATTTACATAAACTGACCATTACAGAATAGGTATGGGACAAAAGATATTATTAGAGCACGCACAGGTGCCGGGGATCAAGACCTACGAAATATACCGCAAAGTAGGCGGCTACCGCTCTGTGGAAAAAGCGCTGAAAAGCATGACCCCTGACGAAGTGGTGGAGGAAGTAAAGACATCGGGCCTTCGCGGGCGCGGGGGCGCAGGTTTCCCTACCGGGATGAAATGGAGCTTTATTGACAAAAAATCGGGTAAGCCAAGGCATTTGGTGTGCAACGCCGACGAATCGGAGCCGGGCACTTTCAAGGACCGCTACCTGATGGAATACATCCCGCACCTTTTGATCGAGGGGATGATTACATCGAGCTACGCCCTGGGCTGCAACCTCTCCTATATCTACATCCGCGGCGAATACATGTGGGTGTTCCGCATACTGGAAACAGCAATTAAAGAAGCCTATGCTGCAGGATGGCTGGGCAAAAACATACTGGGTTCGGGCTTTGATCTTGACCTTCACGTACACTGCGGCGCCGGTGCCTACATATGTGGCGAGGAAACCGCACTTATTGAGTCGCTGGAGGGCAAAAGGGGCAACCCGAGGATCAAGCCGCCATTCCCTGCGGTAAGCGGGCTTTGGGCCAATCCAACGGTGGTGAATAACGTGGAATCGATCGCGGCAGTGCCATGGATCGTGAACAACACCGGTGCGGAGTATGCAAAAATAGGCATCGGGCGCTCTACAGGAACAAAACTGATATCGGCTTCGGGGCATTGCAAGAACCCGGGCGTATATGAAATAGACTTAGGACTGAGCGTTGACGAGTTCATGAACTCCGACGAATACCTGGGTGGAATGATGGACGACAGGCCGCTGAAGGCGCTGGTTCCCGGAGGTTCTTCGGTGCCGATCCTTCCTGCGCACCTGATATTCAAGAATGCCGAAGGCGGCGACAGGCTGATGAGCTATGAGTCGCTTAGCGAAGGCGGTTTTGCTACAGGTTCCATGCTCGGCTCGGGCGGATTCATCGTGTACAACGATACTACCTGCATCGTGCGCAATACGTGGAACTTCTCACGCTTTTACCATCACGAAAGCTGCGGGCAGTGCTCGCCATGCCGTGAAGGTACCGGCTGGATGGAGAAAGTGCTTCACCGAATCGAAAACGGCCACGGCCGTGAGGAGGATATCGAGCTGCTTTGGGACATACAGAGAAAGATAGAAGGCAATACCATATGCCCTCTTGGCGATGCGGCAGCATGGCCGGTGGCAGCGGCGATACGCCATTTCAGGGACGAGTTTGAATACCACGTTCGCTTCCCTGAGAAAATCAGGAACCGTGACCACTTTGTAGCAGAGCCTTTTGAGAAGGTGAGGCATTTGGTGACAAAAGAAGTAGTGTAGAGTTTAAAGTTTAAATGTTGAAAGTTATAAAGTTGGCAGATCCAAATGAAGGACATCCAAAAACTTTAAAAACATTATAACATTCAACTTTCCAACATAAAGAAAATGAAAGTAACAATAGACGGACAGGAAATAGACGTAGAACCGGGGACCACCATCCTGCAGGCTGCGCGTAAGATAGGCGGCGAATCAGTCCCGCCTGCCATGTGCTACTATTCCAAACTGAAAGGAAGCGGGGGCAAATGCCGCTGCTGCCTTGTGGAGGTTTCCAAAGGAAGCGAGGCCGACCCGCGCCCTATGCCGAAGCTTATGGCATCGTGCGTAACGGGCTGTATGGACGGCATGGAGGTAAAGAGCATCACTTCGGAAAGGGTAATTGACGCAAGGAAGTCGGTAACCGAGTTCCTGCTCATCAACCACCCGCTTGACTGCCCTGTGTGCGACCAGGCCGGTGAATGCGACCTGCAGAACCTGAGCTTTAAGAACGGTTCCTCCAAAACGCGTTTCATTGAGGAAAAAAGGACGTTCGAACCGGAAAACATCGGGCCGTACATCCAGCTGCACATGAACCGCTGCATCCTTTGCTACCGCTGTGTAATGACTGCCGACCAGCTTACCGACAACCGTGTACACGGCGTGGTGAACCGCGGCGACCACTCGCAGATATCTACCTGCATTTCCAAAGCCATTGATAACGAATTCTCCGGCAACGTAATCGACGTATGCCCGGTAGGCGCGCTGACTGACAAGACTTTCCGCTTTAAGCAGAGGGTATGGTTCAACAAGCCGTACAATGCCCACAGGGATTGCGACAAATGCTGCGGCAAGACTACACTGTGGATGTTTGGTGACGAGATACAAAGGGTTACTGCCCGTAAAGACGAGTACCATGAGGTGGAGGAATTCATCTGCAACGAGTGCCGTTTTGAGCATAAAGAAACTAAGGACTGGGTTATCGAAGGGCCACGTAAATTCGAGAAAGATTCGGTTATCAACCAGAATAACTACACCAGGAAGCTGGAAACCGTTACCATCGAGACCGAGAAGCACATACTCCTTGGCCGCGAGCAGGATCGCAAGAAGATAAGTATGACGGCCATTCCGCTGAAAACAGACGAATTAAAGCCATTTAAAGAAGGGAATATATAATGGATCAGGCTATTATCATAGAAAAGAGCGTTGTCATCATTGCGGTTTTCGCGCTGACGATGCTTATGGCGATGTACTCCACATTGGCCGAAAGGAAAATTGCCGCGTGGCTGCAGGACCGTATAGGGCCTAACCGTGCAGGGCCGGGCGGTTTATTCCAACCCCTTGCCGACGGTTTGAAACTTTTCTCTAAAGAAGAATTCTTCCCGAACACGCCAAACAGGTTCCTGTTCATCGCGGGGCCGTTCATCTCAATGAGCACCGCGCTAATGACCAGCGCCGTTATCCCGTGGGGCGACAAGCTGGTTCTGTTTGACCGCGAGATCATCCTGCAGGCTACGGATATCGACGTGGCCATGCTGTACATCTTTGGCGTACTGTCGGTGGGTGTCTACGGCATTATGATTGGCGGATGGGCATCCAACAACAAATTCTCGCTGATGAGCGCCATGCGTGCCTCATCGCAAATGATATCCTATGAAGTAGCTATGGGCCTTTCGATCATTGCTCTGGTAATGATGACGGGGACTCTGAGCCTTAAAGAAATCGCTGCCGGGCAGGAAGGCATGAACTGGAACGTATTCTACCAGCCGGTGGGCTTCCTTATTTTCCTGGTATGCTCATTCGCTGAGACCAACCGTACGCCGTTTGACCTTGCCGAGTGTGAGGCCGAGCTTATCGGGGGATACCACACCGAATATTCGTCAATGAAAATGGGCTTTTACCTGTTCGCTGAATACGCGAGCATGTTCATTTCATCAACCATACTGGCCGTGCTTTACTTTGGCGCGTACAACTACCCGGGCATGCAGTGGGTGGAGGACAACTGGGGCGTAAACCTTGCCAACATCATTGGCATGGGGGCGCTGTTTGCCAAGTTGTGTTTCTTCATCTTCTTCTACATGTGGGTTCGCTGGACGATACCGAGGTTCCGTTATGACCAGCTGATGCGCCTTGGATGGCAGATGCTGATACCATTGGCTATTGCCAACATCATCATTACCGGGCTTGTAATATTGTTAAGTGACGGTAACTTAAAATTCTAAACTACCCAGGTTAAAAGAAATATTATGTCAATAGAAACCATGTCATTATCGGGACGCAAGAAGGAGGTTTCCAACAAAAAGATGACTTTTTGGGAAAGCCTTTACCTTGTGGCAATTTTTAAGGGCCTAATGATCACCATCAGGCACTTATTTACCCGTAAAGTAACCATAAAATATCCGGACGAAACCCGCGAAATGAGCCCTGTATACCGCGGCCAGCACATGCTGATGCGCGACGACGAAGGCCGCGAGCGCTGTACTGCCTGCGGGTTGTGCGCCCTCTCCTGCCCTGCCGAGGCCATCACGATGAAAGCCGAAGAGCGCAAGCCGGATGAAATGCACCTGTACAGGGAAGAGAAGTATGCTTCGATATACGAAATCAATATGCTGCGCTGCATTTTCTGCGGATTGTGCGAGGAGGCATGCCCTAAGCAGGCCATTTACCTTACCAAGTCAAGGACAATGGTACGTGCCAACAACGACAGGGAAGATTTCATCTTCGGGAAGGACAAACTGGTAATGCCGCTTGACATGGCTATCAGCAACACTAAAAAACCACAAATGGCAAAATAGTATGATGACAACTTTATTCTACATCTTATCGGCCATTACACTTGCCACGGCGTTTTTGACAATTTTCAGCAAAAACCCGATACACAGCGCTATATACCTTGTACTTTGCTTTTTCTCGATTGCGGGGCATTACCTGATGTTTAATGCGCAGTTCCTTGCCATTGTGCACATCATCGTATATTCGGGCGCGATCATGATCCTGATGCTCTTTACGATAATGCTCATGAACCTCAATAAGGAAGACGAGAAAAACAAGTCGGTACTCACGCGGATTGCCGCAGTAGTAGCATTTGGGCTTGTGGCGTTCGTACTATTGGCCACTTTCGTAAAAGCACAGCCACAGCTGGAATACAAAACAGCTACAGAAGACTTCCAGTCGATCAAAGTGCTTGGAAAAGTGTTGCTCAACGAATACATGGTGCCCTTTGAAACGGCTTCGATACTCCTACTTGTTTCGATGATCGGTGCGGTATTGCTATCTAAAAAAGAACATATTAACGGTTAGTATGGAAAATATATTACAGGAAATAGGCCTCGAAAACTACATCTACCTTTCTGCGCTATTGTTTTGCGTGGGAGCATTCGGGGTACTATACAGGAGGAATGCCATTGTCATGTTCATGTCGATTGAGATTATGCTCAACGCGGTTAACCTGTTGCTGGTAGCGTTCTCTACCTACCACCAGGATGCGCAGGGGCAGGTATTCGTGTTCTTCTCGATGGCGGTTGCGGCTGCCGAGGTTGCCGTAGGGCTTGCCATACTGGTGGCCGTGTACAGGAACTTGACCAACATTGACATTGATAATTTGAAAAATTTAAAAGGATAGCGCCTGATGGATACAAATTTGGCTTTACTATTATTATTCGCGCCGTTTGCAGGGTTCCTGTTCAACGTTTTCTTTGGGAAAAAGCTTAGCAGGAATGCAGCCGGCACCCTGGGAACAGTGGCAGTTGCCGTGTCGTTTGGCGTAACACTTTCGTTCTTTTTGCAGGTAGTAAATACCGGCGAACCCATCATGGTGAACCTTTTCGAATGGATGCGCCTGGCCAACTTCTCGGTTGACTTCGGCTTCCAGTTGGACCAGCTTTCATTGCTATGGCTGATGTTTGTAACCGGTATCGGTACGCTCATCCACATGTACTCCATCAGCTACATGCACGATGATGAGAACATCCACAAATTCTTTGCCTACCTGAACCTGTTCGTGTTCTTCATGATCACGCTGGTAATGGGCAGCAACCTGCTTATCATGTTCATAGGCTGGGAAGGCGTTGGGCTTTGCTCCTACCTTCTTATCGGTTTCTGGTACAAAAACCAGGAATATAACGATGCAGCCAAAAAGGCTTTCATCATGAACCGTATTGGCGACCTTGGTTTCCTCATCGGTATCTTCATCATTGGCTACCTTTTCCATTCATTGGACTATGTACAGATAAAAAGCATGATTGACAACGGATGGGATGTGAATGCCTCCCTGCTGGGTATTGCCGCACTCTGCCTCTTTATAGGCGCGTGTGGTAAAAGTGCCCAAATACCGCTATATACCTGGCTTCCGGATGCGATGGCCGGACCAACCCCGGTGTCGGCGCTTATCCACGCGGCAACGATGGTAACGGCGGGCATCTTCATGATCACGAGGATGAATTTCCTTTTCAACCTTACACCGGATGTACAAAGCATCATTGCGATTGTGGGGGCTGTTACCTCACTTGTTGCGGCATCCATCGGTCTTGTACAAAATGACATTAAAAAAGTACTGGCCTACTCTACCGTATCCCAGCTGGGCCTCATGTTCCTTGCCCTTGGGCTTGGCGCTTATGAAATAGCCGTATTCCATGTGATTACGCACGCCTTCTTTAAAGCCTGTTTATTCCTTGGTTCGGGTTCGGTAATCCACGCGCTGCACGGCGAGCAGGACATGCGCAACATGGGCGGACTTCGCAAGGTTATGAAGATAACGTTCGCTACGTTCCTTATCTCTACGCTTGCAATTTCCGGCCTTCCGCCATTCTCCGGCTTCTTCTCGAAAGACGAAATATTAATGACCGCCTACCACCATAACCCGGTACTATGGGTTATCGGTTCGGTAGCCTCGATCATGACGGCATTCTATATGTTCCGCCTGCTGTACCTTACCTTCTACAAGGATTTCAGGGGTACGGAAGAGCAGAAGCACCACCTGCACGAATCGCCATCGCTTATCACGATACCGCTTATCGTTTTGGCCATACTGGCCCTTGTGGGCGGTGCAATAAGCCTGCCGGGCAACAGTTGGCTGAACCACTATCTGGCACCTGTAATGGCTGCACCGGCACACCACCATGAGCTGGACAGCACAACCTACATGCTTATGGGCATTGCCGTTGTGGGAGCGTTTATCGGAATCGGCATTGCATACTTCAAATACATCAAAAACGGCGCTGTACCTGCACCGGACGGCAAGCAAACCGGCATTGTAAAAGTGCTGTACAACAAATACTATGTTGATGAGATATACATGGCGGTAATCGTAAAGCCGATTTACGCCATTGGCTCTTTCTTTAAAAATGTTACCGAAGCGGCCATTTCGGGCTTGGTATTCGGTCTCGGATGGGCAGCCAACATGCTTGGCGCCGAAGGAAAGACAATACAGAACGGCAGCGTAGGGTTTTACCTTTTCGTATTTGTTGCGGGCATTTGCTCAATAATAGGTTATATTTTTCTGGCAAAATAATTCATACTGATGGACGTATCCTTTATACTCATTATCTTATTATTCGGGGCAGCAGCCACATACTTTACAGGCGATAAGTTTGCCTCTAAGGCAGCGCTCATTTTTAGCCTTGCAGCACTTGCAGCTTCCATTTACGTTACGTACCGTTACGCAATGGGCGACAGCGTAAATTTTGCGCATGGCTGGATAAAGTCGCCTAACATCTCGCTGTTCTTTGTGGGTGACGGCATATCGCTGCCAATGGTACTGCTAACCACAGCCCTTACCCCAATTATCGTGCTTACCTCGTTTGGCAACCTGTTCCCAAAAACAAGGACATTTTATGCACTTATCCTTTTCATGGCCTTTGCCATGGTGGGTACTTTCATCAGCAACGACGGGCTTTTATATTATATTTTCTGGGAACTTGCCCTTATCCCTATCTATTTCATAGCATTGGTATGGGGCAGCGGCGATGCCGAAGAGCGTAAAAAAGCCGTGGTGAAGTTTTTCATCTACACTTTTGCAGGGTCGCTTTTCATGCTTGTGGCTTTTGTTTACCTGTACCAAAAGCGTAATATGTTCCTGCATGGGGCATTGAAAAACCTTGCACTTTCGGAAATGGAACAAACCTGGATATTCTTTGCGTTCTTCCTGGCCTATGCCATCAAAATTCCGATCATACCGTTCCATACATGGCAGGCAAATGTGTACCAAAAAGCGCCTGCCGCAGGTACCATGCTGCTTTCGGGCATCATGCTGAAAATGGCGATATTCAGTATTGTAAGGTGGCAGCTGCCCATTGCGCCGCTTGCTGCACAAAAATACCAGTATATCATCGTTGGGCTTTGTATAGCAGGTGTTATCTACGGATCGATCCTTGCACTGAAGCAAACAAGCCTTAAAAAACTGTTGGCCTACTCATCACTGGCGCACGTTGGCCTTATCGCTGCGGGCGTATATACCCTTACGCTTGACGGCGTTCGCGGGGCATTTCTTCAAATGATAGCGCACGGCTTTGTAGTTGTGGGGCTTTTCTTTGCGGCAGAGGTCATTTCGCGCAGGTGGGGCACCGACGAAATCGCCGAAATGGGCGGTATCAGGGTCCAGGCGCCTAAGTTTGCCTCGATGTTCCTGATATTGGTGCTGGCTTCGGTGGCGCTTCCGGGAACGTTCAACTTTGTGGGAGAATTTGAAGTATTGTACAGCCTTGCACAAACCAATATCTGGATGGCCGTAATTGGCGGAACTACCATTATTTTGGGGGCTTTCTATATGCTGCGCATGTTCCAGCAGGTAATGCTCGGTGAACAAAATCAAAACAAAAAGGTATTCACTGACATTACTATCAGTGAAGGGATTGTAATGGTGCTTATCATTGGGGTACTTTTGTTCTTCGGACTGTACCCGAAACCGATCGTAGATTTCATGACGACGGACATACAGAAAGCGCTGCTAAACATAAACAGATTTAATTAAGCCTGAGAGAATGAATACACTTATAGCTATTGCAGGATTAGGGATTTTATGCCTTATAGCTGAAATTTTCAACTTGAGGAAAGCCATTGTGCCGGTAGCCATCATCGGGCTGCTGGGGGCGCTGGGCCTCACTGCATATGATTACATGGAGTTGATGAAGGATATTCAGCACTCTGATTCCGTAGGCTTTTACAATAACATGATCGTGGTCAACCGGTTTTCCCTGGGCTTTTCCGGGCTGTTCATACTTTTGGCTATCTTTTTGGTTGCCATGACGCCTGAATTCCACAAAGAGCACAAAGCAAAGATCTCCGACTTCGTTGCGATAAAACTGTTCCTGCTTTTGGGTGCCATTGCCATGGTATCGTTCGGCAACCTTTCGATGTTCTTCCTGGGCATTGAAATTCTTTCCATTTCGCTTTATGTGCTCGCTGCCAGCGAACCGAAAAACCTGAAGAGCAACGAAGCAGGCATGAAGTATTTCCTGATGGGGGCATTTGCCTCGGGCATCATCCTTTTCGGGATTGCATTGATCTACGGCGCTACAGGGTCGTTTGATACTGCCGAGATCTACAAAACCGTAGTTGACGGCAACCTGGGCGACATCAAAATGGAAAACATTTCCGACCTGTTCCTTATCGGCCTCGTAATGCTAACTATAGGCCTTCTGTTCAAAATGGCTATCGTGCCATTCCACTTCTGGTCTCCGGACGTATACGAAGGCTCCCCTGCCCTTTCGACCGCTACCATGAGCACATTAGCCAAAGTAGCTGCGATAGCTGCTTTCTTCAAGCTGCTGCTAACCATGACCAACCAGCTTCCGGGCCAATATGTAACCATAATAAGCATCGTGATCGTACTCTCAATGACCGTGGGTAACCTTATGGCGCTGAAACAGGAAAACGTTAAGCGTATGCTCGCCTTTTCGGGTATATCGCACGCAGGCTTCATGCTAATGGTGCTTTACAACCCTGCCATGACCTCGGGTACCTTGTTCTACTATGCCACTGCCTATTCGCTAACGGGTATCGCTGCCTTTGCAGTGGTGCTGTTTGTGTGCCGTGGCAAAGACAACGAGCACATTTACAACTTTAACGGCCTTGGCAAATCCAGCCCCATGATGGCAGCAGTGCTTACCTGCGCTTTGCTTTCGATGGCCGGCATACCGATATTCTCGGGCTTCTTTGCCAAAATGTTCCTGTTTACGCAAGTGCTTAAAACCGGGCACCTGGCAATAGTGATCATTGCGGTAATCAACTCCATCATCAGTGTTGGCTACTACTTTAAGCTGATACTGGCCATGTATACCAAGGAGGAAACCGAGAAAAGGGAGCCGCTTCCGTTCATGTACGGTGCCGTAGCGCTTGTTTCATTGCTCATAAGCATTGCTATAGGTTTGAACCCGTCAATGGTGACAATGTTGGTAAAATAAGACCAAATTTATACAAAATATAAAGCGCATTATCTTCGGGTAATGCGCTTTTTTATGCCTATGGAATGCAGATGCGCTCAAGGGCTTGGAACTGGTTGAGCCTCCCGATATGTGTGGGAATTGCCCCTACCCGGGTGCTTGCCAAAGCCGCCAACCGCATTGCCAAAAAATACCAGGAAAAAACCGGCGGGGTATATGTCATCGATACCGAAGAAAAGAGGATAAAAGGGTTAAAATGGCTCAAAGTAGGTGATATTTGGGGTATAGGATGGCGATTTGAGAGGAAAATCAGGGCGAAAAAAGGGTATACCGCATATGATTTTATAGCCCCCAGTATGGAAGCATGGATAAAAAAGGAGATGGGCGTCGTGGGCCTGCGCCTGAAAAGCGAGCTGGAGGGCAAATCAGTACTTGGCCCGGACAGGATTGACGTGGACAAAAAGAGCATTGCCACCACCCGCAGCTTCCCAAAACAGCTTACCGACTACGACCTGATACGCGAGCGTGTTTCCACCTTTGCTACAGTATGCGCCGAAAAACTGCGCCGGCAGGGTTCGTGCTGCCAGACCATTATCGTGATGCTTGTAGCCGACAAATACAGCATAGACAACCCTAAGTATCATTACAGCACTGCCATGACACTTCCTTTTGCCACCAACTCGGCACTGACCATCAGCAACGCGGCCATACAGCTGCTAAAATCGCTCATGGAGGGCACCGACACCAAACGCTTCAAAAAAGCAGGCGTGATCGTTACCGAACTCATTCCCGAAGGGAACCGGCAGTTTAACCTGTTCATGGACGAAAACCCAAGGCACCTCGCATTAATGAAGGCAATGGACCGCGTAAACAGCAAGATGGGCGACCGCGTAATCCGCCTGGGGGCCCAGGCCAAAAAGACCTGGGACATGAAGCAGAACATGCTTTCCAACCGCTATACAACCAACCCCAGGCACATCCTAACCGTTAACTGCAACGAATGAAAAAGCTGCCACCCCTCACCTTTTTCCGTCCCGACATGGAAGCCGGTACATCGCTGCCACTGGTAAGCCACCGCGTTTCGGCAGGGTTTGCCTCTCCCGCGCAGGACTTTTTACAGGACCGCATCGACCTCAACAAAATGCTGGTCAAAAACCCGCTCACCACCTTTTACATCAGGGTGGCGGGCAACTCGATGATCAATGCCGGGATTGCCGACGGCGACCTGCTGGTAGTAGACCGCAGCCTTGAGCCCGCCGACGGCAAAATAGCCATCTGCCTCATCGACGGGGATTTTACCGTAAAGCGCCTGAGGGTGGAACCCGACTGCATATACCTCATGCCCGAGAACCCCGCTTATAAGCCCCTAAAAGTAACGGAAGACAACAACCTGACCATTTGGGGAATTGTTACCTATGTGGTGAAGAGTTTGTAAGCATATGGCTTTGCAATGAAAGATTGCTTTGTCGTACCTCCTCGCAATGACTTTGCAAAACGTAATATTAGCTATGAAACTTCCCCCTCTCCTTCGGAAAAAGGTATGAATGAGGACTATCCCGCATGAGTGGACCTTACGCTCCCTTCGGGGGTTGGGGAGCCGTTATCACCTGCATCGTCTCCCGGCTCACCTGGCGCACCAGCACCTCTTTGCCTTTGGCTACAGTGTCGGCCGACTTGTCATTGAAATGCCTGATGGTATAAAGCGAAACATTGTCGTTATAGGTCACCTTGAACTTTTTGGAAAGCACGCCCTTAAGCTCCTGGAAGTTGCCGAACTTATCATCTACGCATACCGAGAAACTGATGGCCGAGTTCTGGATAAGGTGCACCTTCATTTTGTACTTGTGGAGCAGCGCGAATATCTCACTGATGTTCTCTTCCATGATGAACGAGAAATCCAGCGATGACAGCGAGATGAGCAGCTGGTCCTTCTTTACGATGAAGCACGGCGCGTGCGGCTCGAGGTCGGCACCCTTGCTTACCGATGTTCCCGGCAGCAGTGGGTTTACGAATGATTTTACATACAGCGGGATCTCCTTTTTCTGCAACGGCTGCAAAGTCTTCGGGTGGATAACCGTCGCCCCGTAAAATGCCAGCTCAATCGCCTCGCGGTAAGAGATCTGGTTGAGCAGCACCGCATTTTCAAAATACCTTGGGTCGGCATTGAGTACGCCCGGCACATCTTTCCAAATGGTAACGCTTTCGGCATTCATGCAGTAGGCAAATATGGCCGCGGTATAATCGGATCCTTCCCGGCCAAGGGTGGTCGTAAAGTTATTCTCGTCCGAACCCAAAAAGCCCTGCGTGATATTGAGGTTCTTTTTCTTTACATTTTTAGAGATGAGTTCCTGGGTCTGGTCCCAGTCCACTATCGCATCACGGTAGGTGTTGTCGGTCTTGATGAGCTCACGCACGTCGAGCCACTGGTTCTTCAGTCCTCGGTAATTGAAGTAATGGCTTACTATGGTAGTCGATATGATCTCGCCCTGGCTCACGATCTGGTCGTACACAAAGTTGTAGTTGGGCGATTTATTGTTCTTCAGGAAGCTTTCGAGGTCGGTAAAAATGGCATTCACGGCTGCAAATACAGCGTGCTTCTCATCCTCAAAAAGATCCATCAGTATCTGGTTGTGGTACTTTTTCACCTCCTGTAGGGCCGATTGCAGCTCCGGCGATTTGGACACGTAGTCCTTGATCACCACCTCCAGCGCATTGGTCGTTTTGCCCATGGCCGAAATGACAAGCAGTACGTCATCATACCCTACCTGCTGCAATACTTCATACACATTTTTGATACCGTCGGCATCCTTTACCGATGCGCCACCGAATTTGAATACTTTCATAAAACCAAAATAATTATTATCTGTTTTTTTACCGAAAATTATCTATTTTTTTTACCACAAAGGGCACAAGGATTTTTTTACAAGGGACACAAAGCCGGTGGCCAAATCAGTGGTCAAAGTTCACAAGGCAGGCTGCTTTGTGACCTCCCGCTTACAGCGGAAATATTATTCATGAAGCCTTGTGCTCTCCGTGAAAACCTTTGTGCACTTTGTGGTAAAATCCTATTATAAATCTAAAGTAAACTTTGTAATCCCTTCTTCATTCATCTGCACTGTCAGCCAGTCCTGCAATATTGCCGCGCCCGAGCGTTCATAGAATTCAATGGCATGCGTGTTCCAGTTGAGCACCACCCATTCTACCCTGCGCACGCCCTGTGCCTTGGCAAACTTTATCACTTCCTTATAGAGCGCACTTCCCGCGCCGGTGCCGCGTTTTTCTTCTTTTACGATCAGGTCTTCAAGATGGATGGTTTTCCCCTTCCATGTCGAATAGCGGTAGTAAAACAGCGCCATAGCAATCACCTCGCCGCCGGCCTCTGCCACAAATATATGGAAAAGCGGGTTTTGGCCGAAGCCGTCGCGCAACAGTTCGTCTGCCGTTACCACTACGGCATCGGGTTCTTTTTCAAATTTGGCAAGCTCTTTTATAAGCCCCAGTACAGCAGGCATGTCTTCCTTCTTTCCTTCGCGGATAATCATTGTAAACTCGTGTAAAACAAGGCCAAAAATACGCTTAAAAAATGTTTAATGATAAGTTTCGGGTTCATATCACAAAAATTTCGATATTTGTGCCCTCAACACAACTATAACGTTTTCGGAATGGAAGAAAGAAATAAAACGCTCGGTGAGTTCATCATCGAGAAGCAGGAAGACTTCAAATATTCATCGGGCGAACTCTCAAGGCTCATCAACTCCATAAGGCTTGCCGCCAAAGTGGTTAACTACAAAGTGAACAAAGCCGGCCTGGTAGACATCATAGGCAAGTTCGGCGAGCAGAACGTACAGGGAGAGGACCAGCAGAAGCTTGATGTATATGCCAACGAGATCTTCATGCAAACGCTCATCAACCGCGAGATCGTATGCGGCATCGCTTCTGAAGAGAACGACGATTTCATCACCATACAGGGACAGGACGGCTGCCATAACAACAAATATGTGGTGCTCATAGACCCGCTTGACGGTTCTTCCAACATTGATGTGAATGTTTCCGTAGGTACTATCTTCTCCATTTACCGCAGGGTAACGCCGGTGGGAACACCCGTGACGCTCGAAGATTTCCTGCAGCCGGGCGTCAACCAGGTCGCTGCCGGATATGTTATCTACGGCACATCGACCATGATCGTGTATACCACAGGCAATGGCGTGAACGGCTTTACGCTGAACCCCGCCATAGGCACGTTCTACCTTTCGCACCCTAACCTTACCTTCCCGAAAGACGGCAATATCTACTCCATTAACGAGGGCAACTACGTGCATTTCCCGCAGGGCGTTAAGGACTATATCAAATACTGCCAGCTTGAGGAAGGCGACAGGCCCTACACCTCACGCTACATCGGCAGCCTTGTAAGCGACATCCACCGCAACATGATCAAGGGCGGCATCTATATTTACCCAACCAGCTCCAAAGCGCCCAATGGTAAGCTGAGGCTGCTGTACGAATGCAACCCTATGGCGTTCCTTGCCGAACAGGCAGGCGGAAAGGCATCGGACGGTTTCGGGCGCATCATGGAGATACAGCCTACCGAGCTGCACCAGCGCGTGCCGTTCTTCTGCGGAAGCTACAACATGGTGGAAAAAGCGGAGGAGTTCATGAGTAAATACCCGAGATAGGTTTCGGGATCAGAGTTCCGTGTTTGGGGCTCGGGGCTGAAAGGCCTCACCCCAGCCCTCTCCAAGGGAGAGGGAGGAGCTTCACTCATACGGCTTCAGTTGCCGGATTTTAGCTACGATATAAAATCAATGAATTTTAAAGTCACCGTTCCTGCTCCCTTCTCCTTTGGAGAGGGGTTGGGGGTGAGGTCTGAATAAAAAAGTCCCATGCGCGAACATGGGACTTTCGTATTTGTAAAAGTATCGTATTACTTGTTCATGTGCTGCATCTCGTACACGAAAGTATCGCCGTCAACATTCATTACAAGCAGTGACAGCGCCTTGTCAACGATATAGTTTACGTTGCCCGGCGTAAAGCCAAGGGCAAGGGCAAAGCGTGTAAGGATCTCTTTTTGTTTTGGCCCAAGTACGTGGTCGGCATATACCATCCTCGAAAGGTCGTACAGGCGCTCCAGCCTCTGCACGTGAAGGTGTGGCGGGTTGATGGGGTACCTCATCGGGTTTTCCAGTATTTCCGCATATTCATCAGGCGTAATTTCCAGCTGTTTGGCAAGCTTGTCAAGGAACAGCCTTTCTTCAGTGCTAAGGTGCCCGTTCTCCATGGCAACCCTTACGATAGCAGAAAAGTGCCCTTTGTTCCTGTCTTTAAAGCCGCTATCAAATAGATCTGAAATTGACATATAGTATCTGTTAAAATTTTGTGCAAATATACTTCTATATTTCAGCCTGATATAATTTTTTATAAGATTTTTGACGCATCCCGCGTTATAGAAAGATTACCCTAAAGATAGTTCATAAAAATGACGTAAGTTTACATTTTAAACGAAAATTATAACCATGTCTGATTTTTGGCTGTACTTCAACATAGGCCTGAAACACGTGCTCGACATCAACGCCTACGACCATGTGCTGTTCCTCATGGCGCTTTCCCTTCCCTATACGTTCAGGGACTGGAAAAAGGTGCTTGTGCTGGTTACCCTCTTTACCATCGGGCACACGCTGTCACTCATACTCTCGGTATTCGGTGTAGTAAAAGTGGATAGCGTGGTGATCGAATTCCTGATTCCCATAACGATACTCATAACCGCGCTGTACAACATTTTTAAATGGGCACGCAAGTCGGGCGGAAAAAATGACAGCCTTACCTTCATTTCGGTGACAACGCTGTTTTTCGGCATCATCCACGGGCTTGGCTTTTCCAACTACTTCAAGGTGGTATTGCCGCCCACAGCAGATGATAAGCTGCTGCCGGTGCTGGAATTTGCATTGGGCATTGAGGCCGCGCAGCTCATCGTGGTCATTGCCATGCTGGTGCTGGCATTTGTAGTGCAGGAATTCCTGAGGTTTGCCAAACGCGACTGGATCCTCATCATTTCAGCCTTTGTGGCCGGGGTGGTGGTGCCGATGATTGCAGGCAGCGAAATATGGTAGAAATTTAATGTTAGACATGACACGCTTTTTGTTTTAGGCGGAAGTTACAGATGAAAGAAAAGAAACAAAACAAATACGACAGGGCCTATTTGCGGATAGCCCGCGAGTGGGGGCAGCTCTCTTACTGCCAGCGAAGGAAAGTTGGCGCAATTATTGTAAAAGACAGGATGATCATCTCCGACGGCTATAACGGGACACCATCGGGGTTTGAGAATTGCTGCGAAGACGATGCGGGACTTACCAAATGGTACGTGCTGCACGCCGAAGCCAATGCGATACTGAAAGTGGCCCGTTCAACACAATCCTGCGAAGGCGCAACACTCTACATCACTATGTCGCCCTGCAAAGACTGCAGCAAGCTGATACACCAGTCGGGCATAAAGCGCGTGGTGTACCAGGAGGCCTACAAGGACAATTCGGGCATCGAATTCCTTGAAAAGGCGGGCGTAGAGGTGGCACACCTTGCAGACCTTGAGCACATACCATGAACGTAAAGAAAATATACCTCCCCATACTCCTGTCGCTCACGCTGGCCATTGGGCTGCTGCTGGGCAGTTTCCTTAATTTCCCGGCCGAAAAGCGCGGGATGATCTCCGGTTCCAACAAAAGCAAGCTCAACAAGCTCATCGACTTCATCGAGGGTGAATATGTTGATCCGGTAGATACCGATTCGATTGTCGACCTGACGGTAAACAGCATACTCGAAAAGCTCGACCCGCATTCGGTGTACATCGCCAAAAACGAAATGGAGCAGGTGGCCGAAAGCATGAAGGGCGACTTTGTGGGCATAGGCGTGAATTTTTACATGTATAAAGATTCGGTAGCCGTAATAAAGCCCATACCGGGCGGCCCGTCAGAAAAGGCAGGCATCCTGGCGGGCGACCGTATCCTTTTTGCCGGCAAAGACAAGCTGTTTGGGCGCAAGCTGCAAAATGACACGCTATTCTCCAAGCTGAAAGGAAAGGAAGGCTCGACAGTAGACCTCACCATTTTCAGGAAGAGTGAGAATAAGAAGTTCAACGTGAGCGTGACCCGCGATGTAGTACCCATAAAAAGTGTGGATGCCGCCGTGATGGTAAGCCCGACTGCGGGATATATCAAGATCAACCGCTTCGCGGAGACAACCTATGACGAATTTAAGGCAGGCCTGGCCACCCTGAAAAAACAGGGCGCCAAATCGCTGATCATCGACCTGCGCGACAACGGCGGCGGCTACCTTGAGAAAGCCGTGGAAATTGCCGACGACCTCCTGCCGGACGGGCGTGTCATCGTAAAGACCCGGAACAAAAAGAACCGCGAAGACATCACTAAAGCAACATCGGGCGGATTGTTTGAGAACGGCCCGCTCTACATACTCATCAACGAGAACAGCGCTTCCGCCAGCGAAATTTTGGCAGGCGCCATACAGGATAACGACCGTGGCACCATTGTGGGCAGGCGTTCTTTTGGGAAAGGCCTCGTGCAGCGCGAAATGCCTTTAGGCGATGGCAGTGCCGTACGCCTTACAGTGGCGCGATACTATACCCCGTCGGGCCGCTCCATACAGCGCAGCTATGCCGAAGGCGGTGAGAAGTACTTCAGCGATTTTGAAAAACGCTTTGAAAGCGGCGAGCTCTACAGCGCCGACAGCATCAAGGTGGCCGACACGCTAAAGTTCAAAACCCTTAAGGGGCGCATTGTATATGGCGGTGGCGGCATCATCCCCGACCTTTTCGTGGCACAGGAGGGCAGGCATGGCGACGAGCAGCTGGCCCTGCTGATGCAGAGCGGCATTGTGGGCTACTTTGTCTTTGAGCAACTGGATAAGGAAAGGACACAGTATAAAGGCCTTACTACTAATGAAATTACCGCGAAAGTTAATGCTACAGATAAATATTTCAACGCTTATGATGCTTATCTGAGGAAAAATGGGCTGGTCTTTAATTTGTCAAAGCAAAAGGACAGGGTAAAACGTTACCTCGCCGCAGAGTTTGCACGGCAGCTGTCGGGCGATAAGGATTACTATTCGCTACTGCTGAAAGAAGATAACATGGTGAAGGCCGTACTGGAGAAGAAGTAATTTTAAAGTCCTCACCCCCGGCCCTCTCCAAAGGAGAGGGGGCAGCTATACTCTTGCGGGGTAAACAAAAAATCCAAAGCCTCTTAAAAGCTTTGGCTTTTTTGTTTAGATACTATTCTTCAGCGGCTTGCATCTTATCGTATTCTTCCTGTGCCTTTTGCTGCAAAGCTTCATTTTCGGGATCGGCATCAACCTGTTCAACAGCCCTGACGTATTCAGGATAGTCCCTGTATTTCACTTTGATTATAGTTATCGAAGAAACCATAAAGCATAAAACACCAAGGCCACCAAAAACTGCAGCCCTGGCAAGCACCCTTTTTGCAAAAGGCGAATTTGAAGATGACGCTCTCACCCAGGCTATGATGCAGACAATAATGACAGGAGCACATCCGATAAGAATCATAAATGACCCGCCCGGCCACATCATCACCCTGAACAATATGCCTATTATAACGGTAGATAGTGACATACCAACTCCTACTCCCCCAACTATTTTCAGTGCGGAAATGCCTGTATAAGCTGTACCTTTAAAAAGGTCTCTCCCCCGGATTCCATTGAACAGCGCAAAACCAAAGAAGAAATACAGCAGCGATAAAAGGGTCAATGCCAGCACTGTTAGCATACTGCCGCCCGGGACAGGTAAAAGGTAAAGGATTATGCCAATGGCACTGAGGATGCATAACGTCAATTCTGTTTTTTTCATAGTTTTTAGGGTATCCGTGTATCTGTAATTTTCTCTTTCAACTGCCCGATTACCTTCTCCACATTCTTCCTTACCGTCTCCTCCGTCTTCAGGTAGGCGAGGTATTTAAGGATGTCTTTGCGGCGTGAAGGCGTAAGGGCTTCAAAGGCAGCTTCCAGTTTGTGCTTTTTCAATGCTGCCAAAAGCACATCATTCATTTCATAATCATTTTCAACCGGCGTAAAATCCTGCTCAATAGTAAATTTTGCGGTATCGCCTAAGTCTGCCCCCGCTCCTTTGAGCATCGGGATGTTGACGAACAGGCGGTAGGGAGCGCCCTTTACCGGGACAAGCGTCTGCCGGAAGGTGTGACCGTTGATGGTGCCTGAAATGCGGATGTAGCCTTTTACCGGCTGCAGGGCATCGGTAATTTCCTTCGGGACATCTACAGCGGCGTTGATGCCGGTTTTGTATATTTTGGCAGAGAAGTGGTGCATAAGCTAATGTAGGAAATATTTTAACCTAATTCCTGTAAGACATTCTTAAATTTATATATTAGTAGCCCATTAACCAACCCACATGAGCTACGACCTTTCCATTTCGATAAAGCCTGCAGATCACTCTCAGCTGAAAAACTTCATACAGGAACTTCCCGATATGCAACCTGACCTCAGGATGGTAAAGGGCACTACGCACTATATGGAGATCGACCTTGAATTCGTAAATGAAAATGAAGAATACGAACGCGGTGAAACGAAAGGCCAGGTAAACCATATCAGTTTCCATATCCCGTATGACTATCTCAAAAAAGGTGATCCGGATGTGTATTACAACTATGTACAGCAAATTGCCGACCATACCGGAAGCAGGGCCAAAGACATGCAATCGGGTCTTTTCATAGACGACCCGGCATTTGAGAGCTTCAGGGTACGAGGACTCACCAGCAATATGGAGGCTTTGTATAATTCTATACAGCAAAAAGGCAATATCCTTTATTTTAGCCGCACCACAACAGATTATTATCCTTTGGCCATCGACCTGAATGACCTCACCCTGCACCAGGCCGAACAAAAAACAAAAGTGAGCCCTGAATACCCGCCCTTCATCAAGATAAGCCATAAGGTATCCGGCAGTGGCAAATGGATGGCCGTGGCCCATTGGACAGATAAAAAACAGCTGAAGATATTCAGCGCAAAAGAAGTGGACACTGCCAATCAGGCCGTGATTGATGCATTATGGAAAAAAGACCCGGAAACCGTTATCAGCGGTGCGGGGCAGGTTGTAATGATGGCCTTCAGTGACGATGACAAGCTGCTTTTCAGCAATGCCTACAAGAATAAAACCCTTAAGCTGTGGGACAGGGCGACAGGCAACCTTATTAAGAACTTCTCTGTTTATGCCGGGCATATTGGAGCATTTAAGCAAATAAATGAAAAACTGCTGTGTGTTACTTCCAATGCAGGCATCAGCTTCTTTGATATTGCTTCGGGCAACCTGATAATCCATGTTGTACCGCTAAAAAACAATTGGATAACATTCACTCCCAATGGCGATTACGAGTTTAAATCGAAAATATCTGATGCGATAGAGCTGGACTGGATAGACAACGGCAAGAACGAAAGCCTTTGCTTCATACCCGGACTGGGCTTTGCGTACTATGAACGAAATGCGGCCTACAAACTGAATAAGGTAAAAGCAGCACGAGGAGCTGAAAAGGAAAATTTGTTAGACATAGCCCTAAAAGGTTTTTTATAGTTAGTATATATCCTCTGAAAGATCGCTTCGTCGTTCCTCCTCGCGATGACGATGCAGTAAGCGATCAAACAGTAACACGTCCCACAGGCAACCCTAAATCCTAAACCCCGGACTAATCAACTTTTAAAAAGGAATACACTACTTTTGCCATTTTGGAGTTATACTGTAGTGATGCTGAAAAAGAGGTTTTTACTGGTATTGTTATGTTGTGTTTCCGCGCTTTACGGGCAGGAAACAACTACGCCTTATAAAAACCGCAGGATAACTGCCGACCGGGATACCATTGCCATCGACAGCGTAAGCATCAACAAGGCGTTTTTTAAGTTGCAGGATGCCGCCGGGAAAGACGTCGATACCAGCAACTACAGTGTGGATTTCCGCACCGCACGGCTGGTTTTCAAAAACGGCTTCCGCACGGCCGACACCCTCACCCTGCGCTACCTCAGCTACCCGGACTACCTGACCAAAAAATACAGCATTTACGACGAGAGCCGTGTGGTAGCCAACGATGCCGGCACCGAAAACCGTTACAAAGTGACCCGCGACCCGCTCAATACCTTTAAGCCGTTTGAAGGGCTAAACACATCGGGGAGCATAACGCGGGGCATTACCGTGGGGAACAACCAGAGCGCGGTGGTGAACTCCAACCTCGATTTGCAGATTACGGGTAAATTATCCGACAAAGTGAGCCTACGCGCCTCGATACAGGACACCAACATCCCGTTGCAGGAGGGTGGTTATTCGCAAAAGCTGGATGAGTTCGACCAGATATTCATCGAAATGTTCAGCGATACCTGGAACATCCGCGCAGGCGACCTGTTCCTTGAAAACCGGCAGTCGCGCTTCCTTAATTTCAGCAAGAAGGTACAGGGGCTTTCCACAGCATTCACGTTTGGCAAGGAAGGTGCAAAAACCTCGATATTCACAGCGGCGGCATTGGTTCGCGGCCAGTATGCACGCAGCACCTTCACGGGGCAGGAAGGCAACCAGGGTCCCTACAAGCTGCGCGGCCCGAACGATGAGCTTTACGTGCTTGTCATCTCAGGTTCGGAACGGGTATTCGTGAACGGCATCCTGATGGAGCGCGGCGAGAACAACGACTACATCATCGACTATAATGCGGGAGAAATCATTTTTACCTCTTTGTTTCCCATCACTTCGGAGATGCGCATCAACGTGGAGTACCAGTATTCCGAGCGCAGCTATACCCGCTTTGTGACCTATGGCGGCGTGACCCACGAACAGGAGGACTGGAGCATTGGCGGATATGTATATTCGGAAAATGACGTAAAGAACCAGCCGCTGCAGCAAAACCTTACCGAAGAGCAGGTGGCTACCCTGCAACAGGCCGGGGACAACACCAACCTCATGACCGCACCTTCAGCCTATGTGGATACCTATTCGGAGAACAAGATATTGTATCGCAAAACGATGGTCAACGGCGTGGAGGTATTCGAATATTCCAACAACCCTGAGGAGACATTATACAACGTACGCTTCAGCCTGCTGGGCAACAACCTGGGCAATTACATTTTGGCTAATGCCGCCGCAGTGGGCCGCATTTACGAATATGTTGCCCCGGTAAACGGCATCCCGCAGGGGAATTACGAACCCATCATCCGCATAACACCGCCGAGCAAGATACAGATCGCCACAGTGCTGGGGAAATACAATCCGTCCGAAAAAACAGTGGTCGATTTTGAGGCGGGCATCAGCAACAACGACCTCAACCTCTACTCTCCCATAGACGATGGCAACAACCAGGGGCTTGCCGGAAAGATCGATGCAAAGCAGCGGCTGTACACAGGCAAATTTGAAGTGGACGCCTTTGCCAATTACCAGTTCATACAAAAAGATTTCAGGACGATAGAACGCCTGTTCAATATCGAGTTTGGGCGCGACTGGAACCTTGCCAACATTATTACCACCAACTCCAACCAAAGCTACCTGGTTACCGGCACTACGTTCCGCATCCCGCAAAAAGGGCAGGTGAATTACCAGCTGGAAAAGCTCGATTTTTCCGGGCTTTTTACCGGTACGCGCCATGTGGTCGACGGGCAGTTCAAATTCAACAAGCTTATGGTGCTGAACCGCGGTAGCATCCTTGACAGCGACAGTGATTACGCTACCTCAACGTTCATCCGCAATGAGGCTTTGGCCAAATACCATTTTTCGAAAAACTGGGTTGGCGGGAGCGTACGCCTTGAAGACAACCGGGAGAAGATAAAAGCGACAGGGCAGTATACGGCGCTCAGCCAAAGGTTCAGCGAGGTGGGGGCCTTTGTGGGACGTGGCGACAGCACCAAAGTGTATGTGGAACTGGGCTACCTGCGCCGCGTGAATGACAGCCTTGTGAACGGCGTGCTGCAAAAGGTAAACACTTCTAACTCCTACTACCTGAAATCGCGGCTGCTGCAAACCGAAAAAAGCGACCTTACCCTGTTTGCCAACTACCGCCGCCTGACTTTTGAAGACCCGGCGTTTAAGGATGAGCCGTCGCTCAACTCGCGCCTGCTGTACAACGACCGCTACTGGGACCAGCTGGTGCAGGTAACCACCGCCTACGAAACCACGTCGGGCACCATTGCCCAGCAGGAATTTACCTATCTGGAAGTCGAACCCGGGCAGGGGGTGTATACGTGGAACGACTACAACGGCAATGGCATACAGGAATTGCAGGAGTTTGAAGTTGCGCCCTTCCCCGACCAGGCGACATTTGTACGGGTGTTCCTGCCCAACCAGGTATTCGTGCGCACCCACCAAAACAAATTTTCGCAGTCGGTTACACTGAACCCGATACAGTGGCAAAACGAAAAAGGCTTCCGGAAACTGCTTTCTTACTTCTATAATCAAACTTCTTACCTCATCGACAGGAAGATAGAGCGCAATACCGATAACTTCGACCTCAACCCGTTCTCTTCAAGCGAACAGAATTTGCTGGGACTGTCATCAAGCATCAGGAACAGCCTCTTCTACAACCGCGGCAAGCAGGACCATTCGGTTACGTACACCTACATCAGCAACCGTGCGAAAACACTGCTCACGGTAGGCTCGCAGGAAAACAGCAACAACTCCCACCAGCTGCAATATGCGCACCTCATACAAAAAACATGGCTGCTCAACTTTAACGGGCAAACCATAAAGAGCAATACCTATTCAGAAAATTACGGCAGCAAGAATTTTGAGATCGAAGGCTATCTGGCAGGGCCGAAAGTGTCGTACATTTTTTCGCGCAATGCCAGCTGGGATCTTTTTTATGAGTACCGGAGTAAAGAGAACCAAATAGGTGACCTTGAAACATTGTACCAGCAGCGTTTGGGCACCTCTTTCAACTATGCTTCCGATAAGCAGTTTACAGCCAGCGGTGAGTTCTCGCTGTACAAAAACGACTTTACGGGCAACCAGCTCTCCCCTGCCGCCTACAATATGCTCGAAGGCTTATTGCCGGGACAAAACCTAACCTGGCGCCTGCTCCTGCAAAAGAACCTCACCCAGTTTCTCGACATCAACGTCAACTACCAGGGACGCAAAAGCGAGACCAGCAAGGCGATACATACGGGGAATGTGCAGCTGAGGGCTTATTTTTGATACTTAAAGCAAAAATGTCATATCGAGCGCAGTCGAGATGCGGCATTTTTGCTTCTCGACTGCGCTCTAAGTGACAACGTTATTGAATCATGTTCACGTTACTCAAACATCGCTTTTTCTTTTTTTGAAAAAGCATCGGATTGCAGTGCGTATTTTTTAGCAAAATCACGCAGGGAAGCGTCCTGTTTCGCGTAGTTCTTTATCAGGAAAGCCTTGTCTTTTTTAAGTTCGGAAGTATAGCCGGTTATCCACGGCACGTTGTCCTGGATGTTGAGGCGTATCAGGCGGGCCTCATAATTATTGGGATCCTTTTCAATAATTTCTTCCAAAAGATCAGTTCCGCGGTTAAAGAGCTTTGTCTTGGTGATGAGCCCGCTTTCGTATTTGGCAAGGAGGACTATCGAAGCCGCTTTATAGGCCATAAGGGTATGGTTGTTGCCATTGGCTTTGAGGTCTTTAAGCCCGTCATGAAACTCGTTGGCACTGCTTTCTGACGTGGCAGCATCGATATACTGCTGGCGGACAGAAATGAGCTCAGATTTGGGGTTGGCAAAAAACAGCACAATCAAATACGACAAAAACTTCATCTGCAAGGGTTTAAAATGCAAACCTACAGTTTAATAATAAAATATACAGCATGAACAATTGTTAAAGAGCAGGTTAAAACATATGCTCAAAATCATTATTTTTAAGCCAAACCAATATCAATATGAAAAAAACTTTCTGTTTCCTTGTCCTTCTGCTGTTTGCGAAAAATGCATATTGCCAACTGCAGCCGGATAAAAATATTGCTGAAAAATATAAAGTAGCTATTGAAGAATTCAACAAAGCTAATGACTCTGCAGTTGCTGAATTTTACTATAAGCGGGGTGGCATCAGGCAGGATTACCTGGATTTTGAGGGTGCGATTTCAGACTACGACAAGCATATTTCCTTTAACCCCGATAATTTCAAGGCCTATTATAACCGTGGCCTTGCAAAGATGGACCTTAATTGGCTGCATGATGCGATAAAGGATTTTACGAAGGCCATTGAATTAGATCCTGGACACGACTATGCATACAACAATAGGGGAATTTGCAAATACATGCAAAAAAGATATAAAGCGTCAATAGAGGATTACAATAAAGCGATAAAAATCAATCCCGAAAATGCCGAAGCATACAATAATCGCGGTGCAAGCAAAATACTATTGAAACGCAGGAAAGAAGGTTGTGAAGACCTCCAAAAAGCCTATGCATTGGGCGACACTAAAAGCCTTACTGCGATTCAGAAATACTGCACAGAATAAAAGCAGAAAGGGGCGCTTCACGGCGAAGCTAACCCCTTTCCTAAAAAAACCAACTAGTTATCTAAATTACTGCTTCATGACCTTCAGCGAGGCTGATGCGCCACTCGTAGTAATTGCTTTTACCGTATAGCTTCCTGCAGGAAGCCCGGATACGTTTATTTCTGTAGTGTTTGCTCCTGCTTTTTGCGAAAGGACTTTCTGGCCGAGCAGGTTGTATATTGCAATGTTATCCAGCGCTGTGTTGTTGCTTATGGTAAGCACATCACTCACCGGATTAGGGAATGCCATCAGGCTTTTCAGCTCAAACCCTTCAGTACTCAATGCTTCATCCACTAAGATGGCCTTCGCAGCGCTCTCGCATCCGTTAAGCGTTTGGGTCACATAGTAGGTCATGCCGTCTGCAAGGGCTGTGGTCACAGGCACTTCGGCCATGTTTCCATTATCATCCACATACCATGTAATCGTGGCTCCGATAAGTATTGTAATCTCAAGGTCGGCTATGGTTTCTCCCGCAGTAAACTGCTGCGTATCGCCCCCACCCGGCATGGCAGGGATTGGGTTTACTATGACCATTATGTTTTGTGCAGGGCTTTCGCAGCTGCCAATAGTTTGCGTAACGGCATACGTAGTCCCGTCGGCCATCACTGTCGTGCCCGGCAATGCTGTAGCATCGTTGGCCACATAATATTTTAGCATAGCTCCCGGCGTGCTGTTAACACTAAGTTCCGAAACGGTTGCCCCATCGCAGAAAGCCTGTGTTTCATTATTTGTCGTAGGCCCCGCAACGGGTGTTACAGTTACCGTAATTGCAAGCCTTTCGCTCACGCAGCTCCCTAAAGTCTGGCTTACATAGTAAGTTGTTGAAGCCAGGCCGTCTGTCAAAGAAAGCTCAGTGCCGCCTGCGGCAACAGCATACCAATGCAGCTGTGCTCCGGCCATTGCGGTAGCCTGGATATCTGCTACCGTAGCCCCCGAACAAAAGTCCTGCGTGTTGTCAGCTGTCGTTGGCGTCGCCAATGTTGTATAGCTTACAGCTACCGTAAACCTTGTGCTTTCACAAGTGCCTACAGTCTGCGAAACGTAATAATTGCCTGCAACCAATACGGTGTTGCCTGCCAGTGGCGAACCTCCCGCAGCGACATTATACCAGTTGATGGTTCCGGCACCTGTAGCCGTAAGGTTGGCCACAGTAGCTTCTGAGCAGAATTGCTGTGTGGCATTTGCTGTTGGCTGGGCTACGGTAGTTATAGTTACGGCAACCGGTACCCGGGCACTCTCGCACCCCCCAACGGTTTGCGAAACGTAATAGGTAGCATTGTTGAGCACCGTTGTGCCTGCAAGGGCAGAACCCCCGGTTGAGTTTGCATACCAGTTAAAAGTAGCACCTCCCGCACCGGTTGCAGTAAGATTGGCAATTGTTGCCCCGGCGCAAAAGCCCTGAGCCGAAGCAGTTGGATTGGATGGCGGAATACAAGTAAATGTCCTGTTCAAAGCGTAACCCCTGTTGGAACCGCCATGGTTGGCGAGGGTAAATGATGCCGAAGCGCCTTTTGCGTAGGCAAAATCAATATCGGCGTTGCTGTACACAAAGGTATAGTCCCCGGCTGATCCCGTATTAAAAGGCCTTGTGGCCACAATGGTACGGGTAGTGCCCGAAACAGTATTGGACGTAACTGTCCAGTTGTTAGTACCGTCTGCTGATGGCGTAACGCCAATGCCATTGTGCACCGCATCAACAAGCGTAGTACCGTTATAGTATACCAGGTCCTGGCCGTCACCCATGCCGCCGCCACTGGCAAAAGAGCCGAATTGCAATGCAAACCACCTGTCTGAGGGGCCTGTGAGCGTAAGCGTGGCTGTACTATTTGCGTTGTCAAGGTCGAGCTTGGCTGTCATGCCCGACATAAGGTTTACCACTCCGGTAGTCTTGCTCTGTGCATGCAGTCCGGCTACAGAAAGTAGTAATGAAGCAATGAGTAATAGTTTTTTCATATCAATTTTTTAAGAGGTTTATTACGTCCTGGTTCCTGGTAAAAACTGCATAATCATAAGGGGTCTTGCCCTCTTTGTCCGTCTGTTTTTTATTGGCTTTGTAGCTAATGAGCAATTTCATGAGCTCGATATTCTCAAACTGTGTGGCATAAATGAGCGGGGTAATGCCCGTAGCATCGGCAATGTTGGGGTTGGCTCCTTTTTCCAGCAGGGCCTTTGCCAGCCTGTTGTTGCCCTTTACCGCCACCGATGCCAGTGCCGTGCCGCTCGAACTGTCATAATCCACATTCTTTACATTTTTAATGAGGAATTCCGCCACCTCGTTATTGCCACGGTAGCAGGCCAGTATGAGCGGGGTAAAACCCATGCTGTTCACCGCATTTATAGTGTCTTTATTGATTGCCATGAGCGCCTTCATCTCGTCTACGGTACCGCGGCGCGCGGTATCAAAAACATCTTTGGCCTGCGCATTGCAGAATAGCGGAGCGAGTACGGTCAAAAGGAGCAGCAATTTTTTCATATCATCATTTATTTAGTGAAAGGCTGTATGCAATCGATACTGTATCGGCAATCTTTTTGCTTATTACCTTGGGTATTTCTATGTCAAAGTCGCCGGGTTTTATAACAAAATCGCCGGTTACAATAATTTTGTCGCCCGACTTCGATATTTTGGCTGTGTCGTTTATCTTCTTAGTTTTACCGTGTATGGTCAGGTCGCCGGATATGGTAAATGCCTGCGGGGTTGCTGTAAGCTTACCTGCATCAAAGCCATCTATCTTTCCTGTAAAGGTAGCCTTAGGGTACTTACCGGTTTCGGCATAGCTCTCATTGAAGTGTTCTTCCATGAGCGCAACTTTGAACCTGAAAGCTTTCATAGGCACCAATACAGCAATTTCACCTGTAGCGGCATCCAGTTTCGCCGAAGCCGTTTTATTCTCTGCCGCCACTTCCTCGTACGACTGCACCGATGCTTCGAACTTTACCAATCCGGCACGCGTGCTGTATTTTTGCCCGTAAAAAAGTGTTGGCGCCAGCAATAGAAGAACGGCTATGTATTTCAGTTTATCCATCTGTTTTTTGTTTAAACCTGCAGGGTTATCAAAAACCCCACAGGTTAGCATCCAGCTTATATGTTTCAATTCTCTTGTAATCCATCTGTATTCCATTGCAGTATCAGGTCGATGCTGCCCTGCGGCATCCTTCCTGTTTGCGGCATGATGCCCTGCTCCCCGTCCCGGCGCTGTATGCGGTCCAGGAGGTCGGTATTTTGCACTGCATCCTTCAGTTCGGCATAGGTTCCCAACGGCCTGAATGACGATATACCATCGCTGCCATGGCAACTGAGGCAATTGGCGCTGATGATGGATTTTATTTGTCCATTATACGTTATCGGCCCTTCGAACAAAATATCCTCTTCCAGGTCTTCATAAGTATTCGATTCGCAGCTAAACAATGTTACTGCCATTATCGGGAATATGTATCGTATCGCTCTCATATTTAAAAAACCCTGTATAAGTTAAACCCGAAAAAGAAATCGCCATCGCCCCAGTCACCCGATGCATGGGTAAGATAACCGGCCTCGGTCATGGACTGCGAGTTGGTGAACAACAGCTGGAAGATATGTCCGCCGGTCTCCACATCAAGCCCCACTGACAGCGGGTTCTTATAAAAATCCGGCTTATCGAAATTGTAGGCATATTCCAGGTTAAGCGCCAACCTTTTGGTCAGCTTCATCCTTCCCCCCGAACCGATCGAAAACTGGTTATCATTCTCAGCAACCGGGTCATACAGGTTTCTGTGAATGAACGACGGCACCAATTCCATAGAAAACCTGTCGGAAAATTTCCTCGAAACGATCAGCTGGCTGATATAGGATAACCTGTCGGCAAATTCCAGCTTCGGGTAATCCTTATCGTCAAGGAAGGTGTTGATGTCTACCGTGTTGTACCCAACCACATCTACCGGAAAGGCATCTCCCTGCCTTGCCAGCCTGTACTTGAGGCTTGTTTCGTACACCTTCAGCATTGTATGCCTCGATGCGCTTACGGCAAGCCAGTCGGTCACGCCATAAATTCCGCCAATCTTCGTCGTTGCCATGTCGAACCCGAAAAATTCGGATATCCCGTCTTTCACCGACCCAAACCGGTGCGACACTACAAAGTAGAACTCCTTTTTGGCAGGCATCTTGGTGGTTTGCAGCGTCACCACCTGCAGGCCTTTGAAAACTGCGGTAGCATAATTGTCCTCTACTACTGTCGAATCCAGTTCGGTAAGCAGGTCGTCCTGGGCATTGGCCCCCATCAGGCAAAACAAGCTTGCAGCAAGTAAAAATCTCTTCATTTATCGTTTTGAGTGTGTTATTCCTTTATTGTGCATTGATCCAGCTTCACCTCGCCAAAAATTTCGTCATACCCTATGCACCTGCCTTTTATGGCTACATTGCCTCTTGCCTTGTTTGGAGGCAACTTGTCGAAACTGCATACCACCAGCGAATCGACTGTAATGAGCGAATCGGCAGCCTGTGTTACTGCACCTGTAACCTCAATGGTCTTATTGAGGTATTTTGCATCGGCCGCTGTAGCATCCTTCTCATAGTCGGCAGCCAGCTCTGAAGAGCTGACCGTAAGCGCGGCGGTTTCGGCCCCTATATCCCTTACAGGCCTGTACAGGTAGCCTTTATAAAACACGGCTCCGGCCAAAACCAGGATGCCAACTATTATCAGTATTCCCTTCTTGCTCATTTTGGTTTTCGGATGATAATTCTGAGACAAAAATATTTAACAGTTTACATTGAAACAGGAAATATGGGCAGATGGGATTTTCTATTTAGAATTTGAATGTTTTGGGCGAGAATTTGAAACACAGGATAGTTATATGAAATTTTAACAGAATTGCCCTGCAAAAAGATTGTTTATGAGGTAGGGTATTGATTTTTTAACCTGTTATATCCTTTTGTTAAATATCAATCGATATTTAATTCATTTTGTTAAAAACATTTTATCCAACCACTAAAACACATTACTTAAATGAAAAAACCTTTACAATTCAGCCCTGCATCGGCTTTAGCGAAAAGTATTGCCATTGTGATGCTGCTGCTGTTTTCAGGCACAGGTCTTAGGGCGCAAATAATCAATAGTTTCCCGTTTACGGAAACTTTCAATTCCAACTCACCTACCCTGCAATACTGGACGCAGGTGTATGAGATCAACAACATGTCCTGGACATTTACCGACGACGCCTCTACCGGGAGCTATGACCTTGACCCTTATGACGGCAACTTTGCCAATTACCCGGCAACTTCGCATGAATTTGACACGACCAAGCTTGTGAGCCCGCTACTCAACCTGGCAGGAATGAGCAATGTAACCCTCAACTTTGTGTACGTTAACCCATTTTGGAGCCCCGACCAAAACTGGCTGACCATTTATTACCGCATATCGGCTACAGATCCATGGGTGCAGCTACAGGAATACCACTCCAACATCACCACATGGACGCCGTCGGGCAACATCACTCTGCCCAACCCAACGGCTACGTACCAAATAGCCATTGAATGTAAAACCGACTACGGCTACTCTACCCTTGTTGACCAGGTTGTAATAAACGGCACACCGGGAGCCGTTACCGTTGCCAGCGTAGATGTGGCCACACAGGGCGGCGTTCCTGCCGAAATTACGACTGCGGGCGGCACACTGCCGCTGGTAGCAACGGTAAACCCGGCAGGCGCAAACCAGTCCGTTACATGGTCTGTTGTAAGCGGCCCGGCCACCGTAAGCGCTTCGGGTGTGGTGACAGCCACAGGGAACGGCACCGTTACCGTAAGGGCAACCTCTGTAGAAGACCCGACTAAATTTGACGACATAGTAATTACCGTTAATGCAGCAGTGGCTGTAACCGATGTGGTGATTACTACCCAGGGCAACGTGCCAGCGGAAATCACTACAGCAGGCGGCACATTGCCACTGGTAGCAACAGTAAATCCGGCAGGAGCCAACCAGGCCGTTACATGGTCGGTAGTTGCCGGCAGCAATTTCGGTTCGGTAAGCGCAACAGGGGTGGTAACTGCCACCGCAAACGGCATCCTTACCGTGCAGGCCACTTCGGTAGCAGATCCTACGAAATTTGACATCTTAGACATAGTGGTTAATGTACCGGTGGCTGTTGTAAGTGTAGATGTTGCTACACAGGGCGGCGTACCCGCAACCATAACAACCGAAGGCGGCACACTGCCACTGACAGCTACAGTAAACCCGGCAGGCGCCAACCAGGCCGTAATATGGTCGGTAGTGAGCGGGCCTGCAACCGTAAGCGCTTCCGGCGTGGTTACAGCAACCAGTAACGGTACCGTTACCATAAGGGCTACTTCTGTGTCCGACCCTACAAAATTTGATGAGATCGTGATTACGATTGCCATCGTAATACCTGTTACTGATGTAGTGATCTCCACACAGGGCAATGTTCCTGCCGAGATTACCACACAGGGCGGCACACTGCAGCTGGTAGCTACAGTAAACCCTTCGGGAGCGAGCCAGGAAGTTACATGGTCTGTTGTTGCCGGTTCGGCATTTGCATCGGTAAGCGCTACAGGCGTGGTTACAGCCACAGCTAACGGAATCGTGACCATTCAGGCCGCATCAGTAGCCGACCCTACGAAAACCGACATCATTGATGTATTGATTGATTTTATAATTCCGGCGGAAAGCGTCGATGTAACTACCGAAGGCGGTGTACCGGCGGCCATTACTACTGAAGGCGGAACATTACAGCTTGAGGCTGTTGTGAATCCTTCCGGTGCCGACCAGGAGGTAGTATGGACAATCGTGAGCGGGTCTGATTTTGCTACCCTGGGGCCTGACGGACTGGTAACCGCAACCGGTGATGGCACAGTAGTGGTGCGCGCAACATCTGTAAGCGACCCAACCATTTTCGATGAGATCACGATAACCATTACGGGCAACCTGGGCACAGGCAGCTTTGCCATCTCTAACCTAAATGCCTATCCTAACCCTGTAACTGACATGCTGAACATCAGCGGGGGCGACATCATAAAATCTGTTGAAGTGCATAATATGCTCGGGCAGCTTGTACTTTCCAAAACCATCAACAGCGATAAGGGCCAAATAGATATGGGTACCTTCCCTGCCGGAAATTACATTGTGAAAATCGGTACCGATAAAGGTTTTAAAAAAGTGAAAGTCATTAAGCGATAAACAATACCAACCAACCATAAATAAAAAAACCGCAGCTGAATCAGTTGCGGTTTTTGTTTTTTGCCGACAGTATCAATGGCTTTCGGTATAATTTTTAAAATTATCCAATATGGCCTGCCACCCCTGTTTCTGAAATTCCTCCGGATGTTCATTTTCAGCATCAAAAACAACAGTTATCAATGTTTTGTCACTGGCATCCTCAAAAGTTACAGTGCATGACCTGCCTCCGAATGAATACGTAAATTTCTCATTCGGAACCACTTCATCATACACGGCCTCAAAATCAAAGCCAAAGCTGCCATCCTTCGCCTCCATTCGTGCGTTGTAGGTGCCGCCTACGCGCATGTCGTTCACAGCGCTTGGGCAATGCCAGTCGGGCGATGCGAAGTTCCAGTTAACGATATGCTCAGGATTGGTGTAAAAGTCCCAAACTTTTTCCCTGTCAGCGGCCACAGTGGCCTGTACGGTTATCTTTCCCATAGTTTATTGTTTCTAGTTGTTGATGGTACAAATTTCGGTCAAACATTATAAAGCAAGAGGGTGGGCTAAAGCCAACCCGAGGGGGATTTTTAGCCAATTGTTACTTTTTTAGCTTATTGAACAAATCATCAAGGCTGTTGAGGGTCATGGTAAAGCCTTCCTTAAAGCCCATCTGGAGCATCATTTCCAGATTGGCCAGGGTTTCATGACTGATCCGGATGTCAACCGTGGTCATTTCACCTTTTTCAATGAAATCCAGGTTCCAATCCGACTTTGGCATATCCTCACCCACATTGCCTTCTTCATCGCTAAAGGCATTCACCTGCTTAAAGTTGGTTTTCGGCGTAATGGAGGTATAATCCTGCACGCCCCAATGCTTCTGCCCCTCGGGGCTTACCATCGCATACAGCCTTCTTCCCCCCACTTTAAAGTCCATCGATTTCGTTTCCGATTTATACGGTTGCGGCGCCCACCAAATGTCCAGCAGTTCCGGTTTGGTGAATACATCCCATACCAAAGCCGCATCAGCGTTAAAATCCCTTGTTATATGTACCGTATTTGCCTCCTTATTTACGGTAAAATCAAAATTCAAATTTGTCATGGCCGGTTATTTTTTAATTTTTTCAAACAGTTCATCAAGACTGTTGAGCGTCATGCTGAATCCTTCCTTAAAGCCCATTTGTATGATCATTTCGAGATCAGCCAGTGTTTTGTGCTTAATACTGATGTCAACCGTAGTAGTATCGCCTTTATCAATGAAATCCAGGTTCCAGTCGGAGCGCGGCATTTCATCTTTCAGGTTGCCCTCCTCATCAGTAAAGGCATCGAGGTATTTGAAGTTGGTCTTTAGAGTGATCGAGGTGAAATCGGCAATGGCCCAGTGCCTCTCCCCTTCCGGGCCCACCATGGCATACAGCCTGCGTCCACCCTCGGTAAAGTCCATCGATTTGGTTTCCGACTTCCAGGGCTGCGGTGCCCACCACTGGTCGAGCAGTTCCGGCCTGGTAAAAACATCCCACACCAAAGCAGCATCGGCGTTAAAATCTCTTGTCACATGAACCGTATTCGTCTCCTTGTTTACGGTAAATTCAAAATTCAAATTTTTCATGGCTTATTGTTTTTTAGTTTGTCTAATAAATCATCAAGCTGGCTGAACCTGGCCTCCCAAATCTTACGGAACTGCTCCAGCCATTTGTCAATTTCCTTCATTTTGTCAATTTCGAGTTGGTAGTAAATTTCCCGGCCGCGCTGCTCCTGTTGTAGCAGGCCGCATTCATCCAATATCTTCAGGTGTTTTGATACTGCCTGCCGGGAGGTGTCAAAATGTTCGGCCAGCGCATTGGGTGTCATGGCCTGTGCGGCAATCAGGGTTAATATCGCCCTGCGGGTGGGATCGGCAATCGCCTGGAAAATATCTCTTCTCATATGTTATGCAATCATTCAGTTGCAAATATATACGCAATTATTTGGTTGCGCAAATTTTTTATCGCAATTTTTTTACATTTCGATATTTGATTTGCAAAAATTTTTATATTTGAAAATATATTAATTAAATATTTACAAACCATGAAAAAAATTTTATTATTATTCGCAGCCACAACAATGCTTATGTCCTGCGGAAAAGACGCAGCAATCCAGGACAAAATGGAAAAAGAGATCAAGAGCCGAATGAAAAATCCGGACAGCTATGAATTTGTAAGCTTCGAGACAAAAGAGGTAACATTTAAAGAAGCTAAGGAAGGCCTTCCGGTAACCCAGGCCGTAATAGACGTTTCGGAAGGCGAAGAAAAGGCAATGTTCCAAAAAGAATATGACTTTGTAAAAGCGGGGACTGATGATAATGCCGTAGCCTATTACAGGGCGCACCTTACAGCAAAAGGCACTAATAGTTTTGGTGCCGTAATCCAGTCTACGTATAGCGCTAAGGTACTGAACAATGATACGCAGGACATCATAGACCTTCACGAGAAAAAATAAAAACCTGCTTTAGATCAAAAGAACCGCAATGTAATGTTGCGGTTTTTTCATTTCTATATTATTTACCATATTTTGTATTGAGGTAAAACAGGGTTCCTTCCATTTAACAATACGACTAAATCCTCCCGATGGACGGGTAATGGCAGCTTCAGCAAGCCTGTTCGCCAGATATACATCCGTTTTTGTTTCCGGGGTAATTTTCCGTGAGGCAGCAAGGCATACATCTTCAAAAGATTTGGGCTTTTGGAGATGTAACTTTTTATGACAGCAAGCTTCTTTTTTCGGAAGAGCTTTTAAAGAAAAAGAGGGCCCGCAAAAACAATGTAATTTTCACGTAGAGATTTAAGGTCGGTTACAAAAACATGAAAAAACCGCGACATTTCTGCCGCGGTCCTGCTACATGCTAAAAAATAAAAAACTACTATCGTTCCCTTATACTGTATATCCAGCCTGTTTTGGTTTGCGCGTCGTCAAAATTGATAACATAGAAATACGTTCCGTCAGGCAGGTCGTCGCCTTTGTCACTCTGGCCGTACCATTCGTTTTGGTAATTGGCCTTTTTATAAACGCTCATACCGTAGCGGTTGAATATTTCAAGTTGGGCTACATTATAACCCTCAAGATCAAAAAAGTCATTTTTGCCGTCGTTGTTCGGCGAAATACCTCGTTGTATCAATCCCCCGCATGAGGCAGAAACCACCGTAATGGGTTCGGTATTGCTGCAGCCGCCCTGTGTAGTTACCAATTCATAGGTTCCCGGAGCCGTAATTACCACGCTATCCCCTGAGCCTATCTGTGTGCCTGCCGGGCTAAACCATGCATAGAGGGAATTGGAACCATCTGCCTGTACTGCTGTCAGTGTATAATCGCCCCCGACACACCCTTCCGAGATAGTAAAATCAGGAAGTTCATTTACCGTAATGGTCATAGTAGCTGTGGTTGCACACTGCCCTGCTGAAGGTGTAAAGGTATATGTAGTAGTGGCCGTATTGTCCAACGCCGGTGACCACGTACCTGAAATCCCCTCATTGGAGACTGACGGCAGGGCATTGATTGCCTCTCCAGAACATATAGGATCCACCTGTGCAAAAACCGGCGTTACAGGCTGGTTTACCGTTATGGTCATTGTAGCCTGCATTGCGCATTGCCCTGCGGCAGGCGTGAAGGTATATGTTTTAGTTTCCGTGTTATCGAGTGCGGGCGACCATGTGCCGGCAATTCCCTCATTTGAAGAAACAGGCAATGGGTCCAGCACATCACCGAAACATATGGGATCAACCGGTGCAAAGGTTGGCGTTACAGATGAATTTACAGTAATGGTGAGTGTTGCAGGTGAAGCACACTGTCCGCCCGATGGCGTAAATGTGTAGGTAGTCGTGGAGGTATTATTAAGTGCCGGCGACCATGAACCTACAATACCTTCTATCGATGTCGTTGGCAACGCCGCCAAAGCATCTCCTGAACATATAGGCGCAACCGCAGCAAATGTTGGTGTAGTAACTGCCTGGTTTACAATAATGGTAAGTGTGGTGTCCGAGGCGCACTGGCCTGCGTCAGGTGTAAAAGTATATACCGTAGTGGCAGTATTGTCCAATGCCGGCGACCATGTTCCGGTAATGCCATTGGTTGAAGTGGTTGGCAAAGCCGTAAGGGCGTCACCTGCGCATATTGACGCTACCGGATTAAATGCAGGCACCGTACCCGGTGTTACGGTCACTGTTACCGTCTCCTGGTAGAAGCACGTAATCATTTCCTTAAAGCTGATGTCGTCCAGGGCAAAGTCATTGCCCCCACTGTTTATATTCCTGTCATAAATAACAAAATTTGCCGTTGTATTGGCACCTGAATTCCAGTTATAGGAAACCTGCGTCCAAAGGCAGGTAGCGCCCGGAGCAGTAACCGGAAGCCCCTGGGAAACGCCGTTGATGGTTACCTCAAGCCTTGCCGGGCTATCCGGAGACACAGACGCTACATAATAGGAAAAAGTATAATCGGTATTCGGCAATACGGTTACAGGGTTTTGGTTGCTCCACACAATAACATTGCCCGATGGGTCGGTAGCCCCGTCAAAAACCATAAGATTGCCGCTTCCTGTCGTATTGTCGCCACAGGAAGAGAAAGCCGTAAACCATGCATTCGGGTTGGTAACTATGTCATACGATGACTGTACCCCAAACGGGTTTGGATTTGCAACCTGTGTATATCCTGTAGTAAATAAGGTATTTCCCTGTGAGAAATCGCCATTCTCAATAAGGTTTGCCGGGTTAGAAACGGACCCTGAAGTAACCGTATAGGTTGTAGTCACTGCCGGACTTACGGTTGGCGTAGCGCTGTCCGGATCGGTTAACGACGGGTCGGCGGGGCTTGCAGTCCAGTTATATGTACCAATGCCTCCTGTAGCCGAGAGCTGTGCAGGCTCTCCGGGGCATATAGACACCGGTGCACTCACCACAAGCTGGTTGGGTGCTTCCAGGACAATTCCGGTCTGGGTGAATGTCTCGCCATCAGAATCGGAAACGGTTACATTATATGTTCCCTCATCAAGCCCGGTAAATATCCCGGTGCTGTTGCTTTGGCTGGCACTTCCGGATAATACATAAGCCGTGTAAGGCAATGTCCCACCTGTGACACCAACGGTTATGGTGCCATCATTACTGTCGGGACAGGTCGGGTTAGTAAACGCATAATCGGCCACAAACGGAAGGCCGCCCTCCACAATCGAAAAATCGTCTACAGCAAAGTCATTCCCTATTGGCCCGGCATTATTGGTCTTGAGGCGCACCATGGCATTGTTGGCGGTAGCCACAAAGGAGTACTCCACTTTTACCCATCCTTCAGACGGAAGCGGGGCCAGGAAGTTGAGGTTAGCAGGGTTGACATTGCTGGCATTGACAAAGAAAACGCCAATGCTGGCCCTGGTGGATTCGTCGGCAGTGACTTCATTGGAAACCGACTTTATCCAAAAGCTGAATGTATATGTAGTCCCGGCAGTGAACCCGTTTATGGCTCCCCCGGTACTGCCCGTAGTCCAAAAAAAACGGTTGGCAAGCGTAGAGCCGTCAAAAACGAGCATATTGCCTGTACCCGTGGTATGGTCTCCTCCCGGAATATAATTGGAATTCATTAGTTGCGGATTGGTCGTCCTGGCATAAAAGCCGGGATTGCTCGTACCGTTTACCGGGTTTATGAGCGTATAATCGTGCACGAAAAAGCCGTTGCCACTCCCACCGCTTTCAAAGTCGCCATTGGTTAATATTTGGGCATTCAGTTCACTGCTGCCTAAAATCAAAGTGGCAAGCAGGCAGGCTTTAGTTAAAATAAGGTGTAATCTTCTTTTCATAATAATGCAATTAGCGGATTATAAAAATAACCCTCCTTTTTTACAAATATTTAACTTTTAAATTATAAAAACTATACATTTTTAATTTAAACCTGAATATCAGCCTATTGGTATTTGTTTGTCTATAGGCTCACTATAAGAAAAGCGGTTTTGATGTGGTAATGTTAAGTCGAAAGGAAACGTTTTCGTTAACAAATTTATAAAGCGAAATACGTATTATGCAGATGTTAATGCATCAGTTTAATTCGCAAGTGAATTTATTCAGGAGAAATTTATTCTGAAACTACACAAAGTTTATTGGCTCTGAAGAATTGATAGCCTATAATCCAAACATATTTTACTGTAAACATCTAACAATCCAAGATAAGGTAAATTTATCTTCGGAGTGCCTGTACTTTTATTGAACAGAACACCTGACAGTAGATTTACCTATTTAAATGATTTAATTAATTTTTTCAATTAAATCTAAGGCTATTTCTTTCCAGTAAGCCTCATTGCGCTTTAAAATTATATCGGGTTGTATTCCCTCCATTTCTAAATCAGTATACTTATGAAAGGTCATTTTCTTTTGAGTAATACTAATCCAGGCAGGAAAATCAGGCAGTTCAACTTTTCTCCAATCTCCATAAGAAATAACTCCTGCAGTATTTTTACCTACGACTTTAACCTTACTACTCTGTTTAGCAGTCAAAACAAATCCTTCGGCACTACTTGCAACCTGTTTATTCGTAATGATAAAGACGTTTTCAGGGTACTTATATGTAATTGGTAATTTTACAATATTAAAATTTGAGGTGCTGAATTCTCCCACATGTTTTGCAAGTATCCTTATTCGTTTTTCAGCATTAATACTATCTTTTTTGCTGACAACACCATATAAGTACTTTTTAGAATCAAAATTCCGTAAATTATCCTCACTAATCCATATGTCTGATTTAATAGGCATCGTATATTTTCTCTTTTTCATAATATACGGCAAAATTGGATGATAGCTTAAATCGCTGCCTCCGGAATTATTTCGTATATCAATTATTAAGTTTCTCTTGGAAATTATGATATTATGATTTGCCTCTAATATAGAATCGATATTATTAAGCTCATCATAACTGAACGAATATATTCTTAGATAAGCTGTCCTGTCATTTAATGCTTCAAAATAAGTGCTGTCTTTCAATTGAAAATCATTCGAAGCCACAATGTCTTTATGTCTTATGAAAACATAATCATGACCGATCATTAGTGTATTATCTTTTAAATATACCGGATATGTTTTTGGTCTTTGACCAAAATTCCAAAACACAGCATATAACTGATTTCCGTGCAAATAAAATTCGATTTTAAGGTCACCTTTTTTAGCATAATATTGGATAGGCTTTGTTACAAGCCCAACATATTTTCTGCCTTTATCATTATTCTTCTGAATGCGGATTTCAAGCATACCGCCTTTATAATACCACTGTCCTTCTATTTCATCTTGCGCAGGCATATCTCGGGTCGGAGAAATATTTTCTACATTTTCTAAAATGAATTTTTTAACAGCCGTCGAATCTGCAAAAGTGCTGAATGGATAATATTCATCTGTAACAGCGATCCATTGATGCGAATCTTTTATGAATGATAAATAATATGACACTAATCCTATACATTCTTTTTGTGTTTTTACTATTTCGGACAGACGATTTATTTCTTCTTTAAAGAGGTTATATTCGTTTGGTTTCTTTTTTTCAATTACCTGATGCTGATATGATGCCGAGTTTTTTTCGATGTTTTCCTGTACAGTTTTCATAATACGGGAACAATCACATTTAGCCTGAGCAATACATTGGGTACTCGCAAGTAATAAAATATAATATAAAATCCTATTCATTATCTGGAAACATAAAATTGCAAGATATAGATTAGCGATGACAATAAAAAGGTAAAATAACACTGATAATTATCGTACTGAAAATGCTGAAAAATAAATAAAGCCACCATTTTCTGGTAGCTTTATTTATTTTTTATGTGGAGAAGATGGGAGTCGAACCCCATCCGTAAAACCCGCATAAAAGCTAGGTTTCAAATATTGTGGGACTGATTTGCCACGAATTTGCCACAAATCTTTTTTTATTATTATCTTGATTTAAAGAGCGTTATAATTTCCCCACAAAGATACAAAAAAGTTTAGTTGGTGGTGGTGGAGACTCACAATTTCTATGTAGAAGCTATGCTTTTTTACAACACCCGTCAAGGCCCTCGTATGCGACAAGATCTGCCTTTATTTCGTCGGCATCATAGCCCAGTTTGCTTATAGCCGTCTTAATTTTCTCAAGATTGGTTTTTTTTGAGTTGTATGTAACCTTAATAGTCATCGCTTTATCATCAAGCACAACCATCTGCACTCCTTTTTCCTTTAGCAGTGCCTGATTAAATTTAGGCCCACAGGTTTCACATACTTTGCAATGGTCACAATATATTGCAGTCTTAATTGTAGCAGTCTGTATCGTTTTCTTTTCCTGTCCGAAAGTAGAGTTAGCAGTCAGTAAAAAAAACGCAGATATCAAAAAAGTTTTAAATAATGTCTTCACAATTATATCTATTAGATGTAACGCAAACATACAGAATTAAATTGTAAATCCTTTTGCTGCTCGGCTCTTTAATATCTCGCATTTTTAATCTGGATTTTAGATCGGACGTTTAGGAAGTATAAACACCAATAGTTTTGATCCTTCGTTGATCCAGAGGTTTTAATTGACAATAGCACGGGTTTTGCGGCCTATGCCAAAGTAAATAGAACCAATTCAAGCATATCACGCAGCAGGATGATACCGCTTTTTCCAAAACCCGTCCATAATTCTGCCAAAAGCACGACATCAAATTAAGGATACAAGAGCGTTTAAAAAGGAAGAGGTGCCTAGAAAATTCACCGTTCCTTTACAAGTGAGGTATATATTCCTCTATCCGGAGCTGAGCTGGCGGTGTCACTTTTGGGGGATACGGCAGAGCTAAATAATTATATGTAACTCCATGGCAAACCAGCTCATTGCCCCGGTATTTAAGAGCAGGCAATCTCATATTCTAAGTAATTCAACATCAAGAACAATGCTGATTAAGCGACCTATATACTACTATTCTCCATAAATTCATTTACCAATTGAACTTGCTCAACCTTAATAATTTTAATAGTATTTATACCTGAGGGAAATTCCCATATAACCTGATCCCCTTCTGCATAGCCATACAATGCCAGTCCCATAGGGGTTAATATAGAAAGCATATTTTGTCCAATATCACTTTTACCCGGCATGACAAGCTGAAATGTTTTGTTTGCGCTCTGTGACGTTGAGATGGTAACGATTGAGTTTAGGCGTATAATATTCAGTGGCATCATTTCCTCCTCCAATGCATCGGCCTGTTCCAGTTCGTGCGAAAGCTTCGTCAGGGATTTGGCATAATGAACGTCTCGCATTGCGATAGGCTTTGCCAGCAGTTCGCGTATTATTGGTAATTCTTTTTTTGATATTAGTAATTTTCCGTATTTCATATAAAATAAATTATGGGAATATACCGCGATGTTTATATGCAGTTTCTATTCGAGTTAAAGCCAAAAAGTATGCTGCTGTTCTGTAATCTATGTTTTTTTCCTTCGCAACCCCTTGCACATCAGTAAACGCCGTGCTTATTTTCTTTTCTATTTTTTGCATTACTTCATCTATTGACCATATTTCCCCATTCCGGTTTTGCAACCATTCAAAATAGCTGCCGATCACACCGCCGGAATTGCATAATATATCTGGTATAATGACTGCATTGCGCGCCAATAACAGCTTTTCACCCTCCTTGTCAGTCGGCCCGTTTGCTCCTTCGGCAATAATATTTGCCTTAATTGAAGAAGCATTTGCTGCCGTTATTTGATTACCAAGCGCTGCAGGAATCAATATGTCACAGTCCAGGGAAAAGAAATTTTCAGAATCTATTTCCTGAGCGCCTTCAAATCCCTTAATTGAATTTAACCTGGGCTTTGAATGTTCAAGTAAATCTTCAACTTCGATTCCCTGCTCATTTACTAAGGTTGCGTGCGCATCCTGCACACCTACAAGCCGCGCTCCGTCGCGTATCAGAAAATGCGACGCCCAATAACCTACATTACCAAATCCCTGTACGATAAATCGCTTCCCTGCCAGTTCTTCGCCCCAACTTTTAAACAGCAATTTAAGACATAGGTATACACCAAATCCAGTCGCCCTGTCCCTCCCTGCAAGGCCTCCGCAACCCACTGGCTTTCCTGTTACAACATGCTTAAAATTAGAACGCTCTAACGGAGATTTAGTTGACATGTACGTGTCTGCTATCCATGCCATCGTCTGTTCATTGGTATTAACATCAGGCGCAGGAATGTCGAGATCCGGCCCAATGTTATCTCCTAAAGCAAATGTGTACCGCCTTGTTATCCGCTCAAGTTCACCGATTGAATATTTTCTAGGATCAATCTGTATGCCACCCTTTGCGCCACCGTAGGGCAAGCCGGCAAGAGAAGTTTTCCAGGTCATCCACATTGCAAGGGCTTTCGCATCATTAATCTCCAGTGTAGGATGATACCTTAAGCCACCCTTATATGGGCCTAAAATATTATTGTGTTGCACACGATATCCTTTGAAAATCTCGATTCTTCCGTCATCCATTTTGACAGGGAAATGTACAATTATCTCATTATTTGTCACAGCAAGGATGCGACGCATATCGGGAGCCATACCGAGAGATTCCATCGTCTGGCTTAACTGATTAACAACCGTATCATACATACTTGTTGCAGGGGGTGATGAAGTAATGAGCTTATTCATAATGTTCGCAAAATTGTTTGTGAGTAGATGCCCAGGTGCATTGCAGCAAATTGTTGCAATATCCGCAAAGCGTATTCTCCGACAAGGGACTGTCCCTATGCATAACTGGTATCTGATCTAGCTTGCGTTTGTTAAGGGTGTCCGAATATAACATTTCTAAACTCATAGTATAATTTGTTTTGAATTACACTATTAACCAAAGTGTGTGCCAAGTATAGTTACTAACAAATATGCAGCTTAAAATCAACACATTACAAAGGCAACATTACTAATTAAGAAGTGAGACTGGGTAAAAATTACCCAATATAATAGTAGTTTTTGCCGCACCGCGTCATGATTATTAAAGTTGTAGCGTGAAGTGGAAAAGACCCCCTTACAGCTTTTGCCCCAACTTTGCTGCAAGAGTCTTCCTGTTGATCTGGAGGATTTCTGCAGCCTTTGTTTTATTATTACCCACAGCAGCCAGGACCTTCAAAATATATTCCCTTTCGACATCCTGCAAGGGCAAAAGGTCATTTTCAATACTATCGTGTCTAATATTATCCTGTAAGAAATTTACTTCATTGACTCCAATAGCATCGTTGCCCATTATTATCATACGCTGCACGGCATTTTCAAGTTCGCGAACGTTGCCCGGCCACGAGTAGCTTACCAGCAAATCTAGAGCTTCCTCGCCAATGGCTATGTGTGGCTTGCCATATTCTTTTCCATACTTCTTAAGAAAAGCATTTACCAATAAGGGAATGTCAACTTTTCGATGCCTGAGCGGAACTGTTTGCAATGCAACCACATTAAGCCTGTAGTAAAGATCTTCCCTGAATTTTTGTTGCGTTATCAACATCGGCAAATTTTCATTTGTTGCGGCTATGATTCGTAAGTTAATTTTGTCAGAGTTTTGCGCTCCTATTTTTCTGATCTCTTTTTCCTGAAGGACACGCAATAGCCTGCTTTGCACATTATGGGGCATCGTACCGATTTCATCAAGGAAGATTGTGCCGCCATTGGCAGATTCAAATAAGCCTTTGCGTGTTTGGTCAGCTCCTGAGAAAGCGCCCTTTACATACCCAAAGAGCTCAGATTCTATTAAGCTTTCGGGTATTGCTGCACAATTGACAGCGACGAAGGGATCGGCCGCAAAAGCACCCGAATAATGAATAGCCCTGGCAACAAGTTCCTTGCCTGTACCGCTTTCACCTGTAATAAGAACAGTGGCCCGGTTATTTTTAACACGCTCAATCATATCGATGAGATTTTCAAAAGCTTTAGAATTTCCCACCATGCCCGCATAAGAATTAACTTTTGAGACCTTGGACACCTTTTCTTTAGGACTTTTATGTTGTCTGGCTAATATATTGGAAACCGCTTTTTTTAATTCTTGATTTGTAAATGGCTTTGTAAGATAATCCTGCGCTCCAAGCCTTGACGCCTGCATCGCGCTCTCTATTGAAGGAAAGCCGGTAATGATAAGGCTTGGCAGGCCAGGATTATTTTTATTGACATAATCCAACAGCTCTAAGCCGCTTCCACCAGGCATCTGCAAATCGGTGATGATAAGATCAATCGGAGTATAAAGTAAAATATTTAAGGCTTCAGTAACAGTGGAAGCTTTAAATGCGTGAAAATTCATTGCTTTCAAGTTGCGATGCAACACTTCCAGCATATCAAAATTATCATCAACTATCAAAAGATTTTCTTTCTTCAATTCCATATTTTTTTATTATTGGTAATCGTATTTTGAATACTGCACCCAATGGCTTGTTGGCAAGTATTTGTATAGTGCCCCCATTGGTTTTAACTATTCCCTGAACCACACTCAGGCCTAAACCTGTACCTACGCCAACTGGCTTGGTAGTAAAGAAAGGCTCAAATACCTTACTCATCAGTTTTTCCGGGACGCCTTCTCCTTCATCTTCCATTTCAATCACCATCACTCGCTTTTCCTTATATAATCTAACTTTAATGATACCCCCATCAGGAGAGGCATAAATTGCATTGAGTGCGAGATTAAAAATTATCTGCGTTAGCTGAATATTGTCAAAAAACATTATATAAGATTGATCATCGCATATGAATATAAAATCCAGGTTTTTTTTTCGAAAATTAGGCGATAGTATCGATAAGCACTGCAAAATTGATTCCTTTACATCAATAACCTCCGGATTAGACGGCATTTCACCTGAAAACAACAGTAACTTCTTCACTATCTCACGTGAATATATGGCGGACTTTATGATTTTGGAAACATCTTCATTGATTTGGACGCTGAGATCATTCTCTTTAATTAATTCTGCAAACCCTAATATATTTGCTAAAGGAGTGTTAAGCTCATGTGCAATGCCGGCAGTAATCTCATGCAATACTGCCCGGCGATCCGCTTGTGCAATATTACTCTGGAAAAGCTTTTCCCTTTCCATGATAATCAACTTCTCAAAAAAATTGCCAATTTCATGGGCTACTTTGTCAAGGAGTAACTGTTCTTCATCAAGAAAGTGGGCGGAACTGTAAAGTTCCATATTGTAATGCACCTTTATAAACCCAAGATCTTCATCAAATACATTGATGGCACTAACCTGAGTAACCGAACTAAGGGGAATCGCGGCTGTCAAGATGTAGTGTGATTCAAGCCAAAGTTCTATTACAGCATCATTAGGGTATTGATAGGCAGCTTTTACAATATTGCAAATACGATCAAGCGTTACATCAATTGTTCCGTCGTGTTGGAGGACGGCGCTTGTTACATCATAGAGGCAGGTCAGCTCTTTCACCCTTTCCCTTAGCTTATGCTCCACTGAAGATTTCTGCATTTTATCCATATATTACAAAGTTACTATTAAATATGAACAACGATTAATAAGATGCGACCATGGATTACTCAAGCAGTCTGCACAACTCAATATACGTTGTCATTTTGAACATAACGCGGGTAAATATTACCCGGCGTGGTTATTATTTACGCTCCAACTCGATTTTTAATTAATATTAAAGACAATAATTGCCTGACTGTTAATACCTTAAAAAAAATCCAATTTGATGGCATGTTGTTTGCCTTCTGGCGCTTATAAATTATTTAGGATGTATAAAATATATGACGACCCCCAAAGAATGTTTACAGAGGTATTATATTGGAAAGAGGAATTTAAGATTTTAAGCTACGAATTTAAGATTTACACCGCGCTGCTTGCGAATCAAATGGCTGAGAGATCGAAGAGTCAATACGTGAATTTCGATCAGCTATTCGAGAGATTAGAGGATCTCATGAAGACTAATGAAAACCTAAGCAGTTTGGTAACAATATCAGATAATAAATGGGAAGGAATCAGGGAATGTGACGATCTTCAATGCGAAGCACATTTTCTTGAAGAATACATTGAGCTTAAACAGAAGGTGGAAAGCTATTTGGCAGACGTTCAGTCGTTGAAGAAAATAATGATAGGCGAACTATGCCCTAAAGGTTAATATCTGTTCCCGGCTTATTACTATCTACCCTTCACAATTAATAATATTTCAATTATTTATCGATTAAAGTTTTGCGCTGTTTCTTTTTTCAAAATGATGAACTACCCTGACCGACATATCATGTTTATTAGCGTGCATTCAGGGCCGCCTGAAATGCTTCGCCATGTTCAGAACAGGGCCTTTATTACTTAAGCTCTCCTGGCAATAATAACTTGGAGAGCCTTAACCCTTGCAATAATTTTTAGATATTCACAGCAATCCAAATCATAAAGTCTTACGATCTGGATTGAATCTCTATGAGGTAAAATGTGATAAATCAATGTTGTTAATGTAAAGTAATAATAATGAATATTAATAGAAAGGCTAAAGCAATCGCAACCTTACTGCATGGCGCTGTTGTTGCTTTAGTGATAGGGTATAATTTGAGACAAACAGAAACCGCGAGCTCCACAAAACAATATGTAACTGAAGCCTTTCATTATAGTTACACTCAGCAGTCCAATTTATTCAGGTATAGCCAGATCTTAAACGATATTAGTATAAATACTAACGATGTTTTAACCGAGCATCGGCAGAACATATATCATCTGAATAAATTGGCGGGACAGCTAATTGCAACGACCGAAAGAATGTCAACAGTAACAAAGTCAGAAAAGAAAAGTGATAATCTGCAGATGCTTCGCAATTTTAATACAATGATTAAGGAGCGTATAAGCAAGAAGGATATGCAGGGCCTGCAAGCTGTCGCTTCGCAAGCCAACGCTTATCTTCTTTCGTTTTTCGAAAAGGAAAATTTTAAGGCTCGTGAGAAATCTGAACAGGCAATAGGCCAATTGGATGCTTTCATTAAAAAGAAGAAAATGGAATTAGTGTTAGTGACTATAGTTGCAACACTGGTACAGTCAATAATTTTAGCTATGGGGCGCAATACAATCGCGCACTAAACTAACGAAAAGGTAGACAAATCGTAATGAATAAAATAAAATGACATGACAGAGCATTTGACTATAGTAACACTTATTCTTTACTTCTTGAGCGGAAATTTTGTGGCGCGGCGTATATACGCAAATGCTATACACGAGAGGAACAGGAGAAAGTTCAAAAATTTTATAAAACTTGTAGAAGAATCAATGCCTCCTGAAAAATTACTTCAGCAGCAGAAACAATATTCTAAACCCAATGCATTAAAAGACGCTATAAATATCTCAATATTCCAACATAAGCTGAGTATTATAGCTGTATTTTCAAAAAAGATTGAAGACGACATATTTACCTATGGAGATAGTGAACTAATTATAAAATTTAACACCATTATGCTTTTAATTTATGATATGTCATCCGATGTAAAGCAGCTAAATTACCTGGCTTCCTCTCACGAATCACATTATAAAAGCCTTGAGCCGGCTATTATTCACTGCTTCCGAAACCTCTTAAGGAAATATAACAGGCTACTAGTTACATGCAAGCGAATCGATAATAAGATCAACTACCTAAGTACATAATCAACTATAACTTAAAATATTTATGGTGACCAATAGTCTGAAAGCTTTTAATTTTCTACCCGGCGTAACCCTACTGCCGATAAAATTGTTATTTACTTATCCCGGCAAAGCCTTTTCTGCCTAAACCTCCATTTCCGCTTCGGAAAATGGAGGTGGCTCTTTTCGTTTGATTCATAAGAAACAATAATCACTATTTAATATTGAGATGAAGAACGTATTTAATCTTCCGTCCACACCATTTTTGCTCGTGTGGCTTTTTAGTATCGGACTTTTGTCCGTAGCAAGCCTTCTCGTTATTTCACACTTATTGGCGCGCGCATGGTTATTTTTACCTATAGCTGTCCTGGCAGTTGTAACTTACGACACTTTTCAGAACAAGCATGCGATTAGGCGAAACTATCCACTTATAGGCCGACTGCGCTATTTCTTTGAGTCGCTTAGGCCGGAATTCAGGCAGTACTTTTTTGAAGGTGAACTTGATGGCAAGCCTTTCAGCAGAAGGCAGCGTTCAATAGTGTATCAACGGGCGAAAAACCAAAAGCAGACTATTTCATTCGGGATGCAGGATGACCCGAACAGAATTGGATATGAATGGGCGGCTCATAGTATTTACCCTAAGGCTGCCGATCCTGACAATTTCCGTATAGCGATAGGCAATGAGGCCTGCCTTCAGCCGTATAGTGCCAGCGTCCTTAATATAGGGGCAATGAGCTATGGGGCATTGAGCAAAACTGCCATTACTGCATTAAACAAGGGCGCTCATTTGGGAAAATTTGCCCACAACACCGGCGAGGGCGGGATTAGCGACTACCACCTGCAAGGTGGTGACCTAATTTGGCAAATAGGTACCGGCTACTTTGGCTGCAGGGATAATAATGGTTACTTTTCTGCTAAGTTGTTTAGCGAAAAAGCTAATATTGCGCAGGTGAAGATGATAGAGGTTAAGCTATCCCAAGGGGCTAAGCCAGGACATGGCGGTTTATTACCCTCTCATAAAAACACTCCTGAAATTGCACGCATCAGGAACATAGAGCCTTACACTACTGTTCACTCTCCATCTGCACATACAGCATTTACAAATGAGTATGAGCTGCTGTTGTTTCTGCAGCGTTTGCGTGAATTATCTAATGGAAAACCTGTAGGGTTTAAATTGTGCATTGGGCAGAAAGAAGAGTTCAGGGAAATTGTCAGGCAAATGGCTTTTACGGAGATATACCCTGATTTTATAACCATTGACGGTGCCGAAGGGGGTACCGGCGCCGCCCCGCTGGAATTTATAGATTATATGGGTATGGCTCTGGCCGACGCGCTTGCATTTGCAAATATAACTTTGCGAGAGTTTGGTATCCGCAGGCATATTAGGATTATCGCTTCGGGTAAAGCCATCACAGCATTTGATATGGCGAAAAACATAGCGCTGGGCGCCGACCTTATATACAGTGCTAGAGGGATGATGTTCTCCCTGGGGTGCATACAGGCATTGCAATGCGACAGCGGAAAATGCCCTGTAGGAATTGCGACGCAGGAAAAATCACTATATAGGGGAATTGATGTTCAGGATAAGAGCCATAGGGTCGCAAGCTTCCATAGAAATACAATCAAGGCACTTGCAGAGTTTATAGGAGCGTGTGGCGTTGAGAATCTGGCGCAGATAGCTCCGGAATCATTTTACAGGCGTACCTCGCATAATAAAAATGAAAGTTTCCGTGATATCTATTTTAAGCAGAAATCACAAAATGATATTCTGTATACTACTAATAATTTAAACTAAATTACTATGACACCTATTCTAAAACAAACTGATTATACAATTATAACTAATTTAATAAATAACCTGTCGTATTATCAGAAAACCAGAGAAGTTGATCTTATATTAGAAGAACTTAAAAAAGCTGATATTGTGGCCGATGAGGATATTAAAGCAGATATTATACAATTATTCTCCAAATTTGACGTGGAAGACGTGGAATCGAAGAAGATATTTAGCCTTTCTATTACACCGCCACATCTTGCTAACTTTAAGGAAAAAAAAATATCGGTTTTTTCTCCTCTAGCCGTCGCATTAATTGGGCATCGTAAAGGGATGACTGTTGAATGGCTGTTGCCCGGAGGGCTTAAAAAGTTATATATAAAATCAGTCATGCTGCAGCAACCTGTTAAGTAACTGATAACTTTAATACGTCTCTAACTGCTTATAAAAAAACATCCCTGGAATAATATCAGGGATGTTTTGTTTAAAATAAGCTACATTACATCTTCCACTTCTTCAACCTTAAGTATTTCGAGTTTTAAATTGCCTTTTTTCGATGGCCATTGAATAATATCGCCTACTTTGTATCCTACCATCGCAATGCCTTCGTCAGAAAGAATGTGTTTATCCGTGGTTTCTTTTACATTTTGCATCTCATTAAAATTTGATAATGCAAAGGACGTAAGCTTTTTTAGGTTGATTTTTTAGATATCTAAAAAAATGAGGAAGAGAAGATATTTTTTTGAACAATTAAGGGAGGATTTTGCTGAGTTTTTGCAAATCCTCCCTTAAATATAATGGTATTATCTTAGGCTATTTGGCAGCTAAAATATCCAATTTTTCAATAGAAGGAGGTGTTGCCAATAGGTCTGGTGCATTTTCCATTAATGCTTTTGCGATCTTACCGCCAAGGTGTGCCTCTCTACCTTCTTCGTTTGAAAAAGTATCGTAAATACCGAAGGTAGAAGCATCAATACGGAATGCATACCACGTAACGGTACCGGCTTCTTCAAGAGCAAGCGGTAATGCTCCTGTAATAAAATCTTCAACGTTTTTTTCTTGGCCGGCCTTTGCTTCCAACCGAACTAACAATCCTAATTTTTTCATTGTTTTTATTTTTTAGTTAAACTATTCTTCAATCAGACAAAATTAGAAAAAACCAGCGCTGCTTCGTTTTTTAGTTTGGTTCAATAAGTTATGAAAAGAGGTCAATTTGAGTGGATGTGGTTGGGGCTATACCCAAATTCATTTTTAAAGGCTGCACTAAAATTTGACAAGCTGCCATAGCCAAAGTCCATAAAAATTTCGGAAGGTGTAACTTGGTTATTATGTAACAATTCTTTGGCTTTGTTAAGCCGTTTTTGCTGAAACCATTTCCCTGGAGATTTCTGGTATATACTTATAAATTTTCTCTTAAAAGTAGAGGCACTCATATTGCACAGAAAGGCTATTTCGTCAATATTCAAGTTCGTATAAAGGTTCTTTTCAATTACCATTTTAAATGATAATTCTCTTTCATTGATTAGTAAATAATGTAAGTAATCTAAAAATACCGTCCCATATTTATCCGCCAGATAAAGCATTATTTCTTCAAATTTCAGTTCCAAAATCTTTTGAGAGATAGATTGTTGCAAACCAAAAATCTGTTGGAGCGAATGAATATAATGGATGATAAAATTGTCTTTTTCTAAAAGGAAATAAGGTATATCCGTTATCTTTTTATCTGAGGCATTCTGACTGAAAGAATGGGAATGTTTCAATAAAAAATCGGTGATGTTTTTGTGAGAAAAGAAGAAGAGTAAACAACGGTATGAACTTACACCTACCAGTTCGGTAACCAAAACATTATTAGATGTGATAAGTAGCGATTGTGTTTCATTGATTGAAATGATATCATTAGAAAAGTGAATGTTTTTTTGACCATCCAATAAGAAACTGAATACATTTTTATTCAGGCCAATCTTGTTTCTGGAACCGTTCTTATACACTTCGTAATTGAAAATTTGCAAATCCGAAGTATGAGTTTCGTTATGTTCCCATAGATCTTCGGGAAGGTTTGTAATGTCCATTGTCAAAATTAAATTGATTTTTTACGGAGTGTTCTTTGGTTGTGTCATAAGAAATTCGTTCCAAAAGCGATTTTAGCCATTTGAGTTTTTTCTTGCTGTAAGGAGGGTACTTGATAACGCCTTACCACCTGTCGAATAGATAAGCTCAAAAAGCTGTTGCTTTCTTTCATCCATCATTTTCGGGAATATTTCCAAAAGTTTTTCCGAAACCTTTTCTGCAAAGCTATCTAAGCTTGTAAGGTCTTCTTTAGAAATATCCCAAAAACCTGCGGGAAGCCGAATCTCATCTTTTCCAAAATCTGTCCCGTTGTATCCGAGCAGGTATTCGGCACCGAGCAAGGTAAGACATACCATAAAAAGCTTTTTTTGCTTTTTGAAAATATACCGCCATGCTTTTTTATTCAGATTAATTAATTCGGCTACCAATGGTTCCTGATCTGTACAGCTAAACATAATGTCCACTCTTCCATCGGGAAAAATAATGACTTCTTTATCTTCATCGGTATGATTGGCACATAGCAGGAAACTCTTCACAAAACCGGAGCGCCGTTCGTCAGGAACAAATTTAATGTACTCAAAATCTTGCATCGTTTTTATGTGCATCTGACCTGGGAAGAAATATTGGATAATCTTAATCAATCGGTCAGATGAATTATATATGCAAAACTAAAAAAAAACAGTCTAAAATACACGACCACACCCGGCAAATGCTGAGTGTGGTCGTGTAAGATTTTACCATTAATGAGGTCGTATGGGCTGTTACAACTTATAGATTTCTTTTAATGCTTCTTTCAATGCCAAAGTACACTGTATTTCGCTGGCTTACAAGCCTTCAAATTTGTAATTTACCATTGTGACATGATTTTGCCACAATTTTAACCTGTTTAACTATTTGATTTAAAGAACGATATGATTCTATGCAAATATAGTAAATTATACTGTGCTATGGGAGTTTGGTACGACAATTCAGAAATTCTATTTATCAGTAAAGGCATCTCCGCTACTGCCGCAATGCGCACTAAGGAGTTATTAAATCAATACTGCCAAGACCAGTACAACTTAGCCTGCAGGCCAAAGAAAATGGTACTCCATTAGTTCCTGCAAATAGGCATTAACAGGACAGCCGCTACCCAAAGGCAACGGCTGTCAGAATTATCAACAGGTAATTACTAATGGCAGTCCTTAATGCGCAAGATGGTGGTGCGCCTGTGCTATCGAATCGTATTCATGGTGCTGGGCCGCATCGTGGTGCGTTCCCGAGTGATGATGGATCGTATCGCCATGATGATAGTCCTGGTGATGGTGCACGAAAAGGGAATCGTGATGATGGTACAGGCTGTCGTAATGGTGGACTGCCGCCCCTGTGTGATGGGCTATGGAATCATTGTAACGTTCCATATGGTGCAGGGCTCCGGCCATCCCCTGCACTGCGGCAAGGTCTTCATGCCCGCCTGCCTGAGCCGGGTCATTTTCGCTGCAGCCATAGGCAGCCAGCAGGCACGCCGCCAATAGTCCCGGCAATGTAGTGGTTCTTTTCATGTTGGTACGGTTAACGGCGGTTTTGAGCCAGCCAGTTGCTAAGTGCAATAATTTCGTTGCTTTGTGCCTCAATAATCATATTGGCCATCGCGATGAGTTCGGGATTGCTGCCATGATGGAGGTAAGTGGAGGCGCTGTCTATGGCGGCCTGGTGATGGATTATCATCAGGCTGGCAAAGTCGTTGTCAATATCGCCTGTAATCATTTGCTGGTCAGCCATCGCATCCATCTTGTCCATCCCAGTCATCTGTTCTGCCATAAAATCCATGTCCATCTCATCGGCATTGATAGCGGCGAGGATAGTTTCCAATTCCTGTATCTCCTGCTGCTGTGCAGTGACTATGGCCTGCGCCACAGCTTTCATCTCCGTATCGCTGCCTTCCTGCAGCTCCAGGCCTGCCATGGCAATGGCGCCCTCGTGGTGCATGACCATCATCGCGGCAAAATCGACATCAGGGTCATGGGTCATTTCCATGGCTGCCATCGCATCCATCATGGTATGCATTTTATTCATCATCTTGTTCTCATCATGCGCCTGCAGCTGCACGCCGTTTTTTGCGCTGTCATCATCCGAGCATGAGACCATTAAGTTCATGGCAGCAAGCACTGCCATCAGGATTGTTTTTTTCATAATTTAAAATAGTTATTGGTTTGTAATTAATAATTCAGCATAACACCAAAGCCAGCTCCCATATCGCTGTCGTAGTGTGCCGATAGAGAGCCCCAGCGCGTAATGATATAGCGCAGGCCGCCCATGTACTCCTTATCGGTATTCACCATCAGGTTCATGCGAAGGCGCCTGCCCAGCGGTATGTCCTTCCTTTCGAGCTGCAGCCTGAGGTTCCCGTCGCTGAATACCTCAGCCTGTGCTGTAACCAGCATGGGCAGGATATAACTGACCCCGGCGCTTAAGACCGCCCTTTTGTCTTTAGTATTCCCCTGGCCGAAAATGTTTTCCTCCGTCTCACCCATGTCCTGCTTCCTGTAGCGCCAGTCGAATCCTATGAACGGGAACAGCCATTGCATCTTATCCACATAACGCCCAACGTGGAGCTCTGTCTCATAGCCATGGTGGTCATTATACCCCAGCCTCCACTCGGCATTAATGCTCCAGCGCGTATTAGCAAGCATCGCCTCGCCGTCGTTGCCATTGGTCGCGAAATCGTTCTCCGCCATAAAATGGAACTCCCTGTCATCGGCAAAGAGCCTTCTTTGGGCAAGCTTGGGGTCCGGTATTTCGGGGTTCGGCGGGGAATTCTCATAACTGAAGACCCGCCCCATGCCGCTCATCATGTGGTAGAGGATGTGGCAGTGGAAAAACCAGTCGCCGCCGTCCTCGCTGGCGGCAAACTCAATGGTGTCGGTCTCCATAGGCATGATGTCAATGATATTTTTCATCGGTGCATAATCGCCATGCCCGTTTATTACCCTGAAATCGTGGCCGTGCAGATGCATGGGGTGGCGCATCATGGAGTTGTTGTGCAGGACGATGCGCAGTATCTCCCCTTTCCTGATGAGTATCTTATCTGTTTCCGAGACGACCTTGTTGTCCAGGCTCCAGACGTAACGGTTCATATTTCCGGTAAGCTCGAACTTAAGTTCCCTTACAGGGGCGTCCTTAGATAATGCCGTGTTTGTCGGGGATTTCAGCATCGCATAGTTTAAGGTCACGATATCGGCAAGCGCATTAGGGTTGTACCGGTTCTCCATGCTGTGCGTTCCATGCCCGTCAGGGGCGTTTTCGGTTTCGTGACTGTCCCCCTCGGTCGGCATTTCCATGGGCCGGTCTTCCTGCATTCCCGTGATTTCAGGATACATGACCGCGTTCATGTCCATTTGGTTCAGGGACATCTGCATCCCCATATCATCCAGGTCACCGTTCATTTTCATCATATCGTTCATCATCTTCATACCTTCGAAGTATTTCAGCTTTGGAAGCGGCGTGATCAGCTGCCTGACACCCGCTCCTAGATAAAGCGAGGCGGATTTAGTACGGTCTTCAGGGGTGGCAAGGAACTCATAGGCGATACCTTCCCCGGGAATGGTCACCACAAGGTCATAGGTCTCCGATACGGCGATCAGCAGCCGGTCCACCACTACAGGCTCTACATCGTTGCCATCACTTGCCACTACCGTGATTTTCCCGCCCGCATACGTCAGCCAGAAATTGCTCGAAGCCCCGCCGTTGGAAACGCGCAGCCGCACCTTCTGCCCTGCCTTGAACTGCGTGAGCTGGCTTTCATTGCTGCCGTTGATCAGGAACTTCTCATAATAGACGTCACTCACATCCATGGCATTCATGCGCTTCCATTCATTGGCGAGCTTGGTGGTGAAATATCCCTGCCTGATCGCCTCGCCGTAGCTCTGGGTGGTTCCTTTCCTGATCGCGAACCAATCCGAGGCATTATGAAGCATCCGGTGCACGTTTTCAGGATTCAGGTCGGTCCATTCGCTCAGCAGGACAGGTACGGTAGGCAGGTCATCAATGCCCTCCCTGAAAGTCGGGTCCGAATTCCGTTTGTTCATCACAAAGGAACCGTACATACCAATCTGCTCCTGAAGCCCGGAATGGCTATGGTACCAATGCGTTCCGTGCTGGATGATTGGAAAAGTGTACTTATAGGTCGTATGGGGCTTGATAGGCATCTGTGTCAGGTTGGGGACCCCATCTTCCTTATTGGGCAAAAACAGCCCGTGCCAGTGAAGCGATGTTTCCTCGTCGAGTTCGTTGTGGACATAGATTTCGGCGGTATCGCCTTCGGTGAAGGTCAGTGTCGGCATGGGTATCTGCCCATTAACGGCAATCGCCCGCTTGGGCTTGCCGGAAAAGTTCACTATCGTATCCCTCACATACAGGTCATAGCGGACTACCCTGGCCGGTGCATCGGCAATTGTCCTTTTCGGTGCCGCCGGCACTGGTTCCTGTTCAGGCGCTTTCGTGCTGCGGCCATCATGGCCGGCATGCTCTTTCTTGGTCGTCGGCGCTTTGGCTTGTACCGCTTTCTTTTTCGGCTCCGCCCTGGCTGCTGCCTTGGGCTTCTCCTTTACCAGCGCCATGCCGCATTTGGGGCACTTGCCCGGCTTTGGCGAATGTACCTCGGGATGCATGCTGCAGGTGTAGGACACCTGCTCTTTACCGGCTTGCGCCTGTACAGGAGCAGCCATTACAAGCATGAGCAATAAGGCCAGCAATGTAAATCCTGGTCTGGTGTAAAATGGCCTGAGGATATTTTTCATGTGGTGTTAAATTATAGCGGGTACCGATAGGCCACGCGCTGTTATGATTCTATTTTTTGCTGTCTGCATCCATGGCTTCCAGTTTGGCCTTCATCTGCCTTATTTCTTCCTGCTGGCTTTCGATGATCTGCCTGGCAAGCGCACGCACCTCCGGATCGTTCAGGTCTGCCTCTTCCGACATCAATATCGCTGAGGCATGATGGGGTATCATGGACTTTAGGAATTGCCTGTCTGAGACCCCGCCCTGCTGGCGTATGAGCAGGAAGAAACCCGCCAGTGCCAGGGCACTCACCGCGATGATGATGGCGTTGCGCTTCTTATTGTTGTACATGCCCCCCATCACCAGGAGCTCGATGATTACCATCGGTGTTGCCATCAGCCCGGCCATATAGATTTGGTTGACATTGTGCACGACATTGGCAAAGACATCTACCATCGCATACATAAGTATATACATGGCAATAAATGAGAGTGCCGTCATTAGCATAAGCTTCCTGTAATGGTGCATAGGCTTGTCTTCCGCCCCTGCATGTCTGTGATTGCTGTGTTTCATGATGAATATTTTTTAAGTTATACGGATCACTTCCTTAGCCGCAGCGAATTGAGTATGACAGAGACCGAACTCAGGCTCATCGCTGCAGCAGCTATCATGGGTGAAAGCAGGATGCCCAGCGAAGGATAGAGCACCCCTGCCGCGACCGGAATTCCAATGACATTGTAGACAAAGGCCAGGAAAAGGTTCTGGCGTATGTTCTTCATCACCTTATGGCTCAGCTCCTGTGCCGTTACGATGCCCTGCAGGTCTCCCCGGAGCAGGGTTACCCCGGCGCTTTCTATGGCGACATCAGTCCCGGTGCCCATCGCGATGCCGATGTCGGCCTGAGCCAGGGCGGGCGCATCGTTAATGCCGTCCCCTGCCATAGCCACAACTTTTCCCTCACCCTGCAGCCTCCTGATCTCCTCAAGCTTGTCCTGCGGGAGCGCCTCAGCCCTGAAATGCTCCAGTCCCATCTGCTGGGCTACCGCCTTGGCGGTGGCCGCATTGTCACCGGTCAGCATGATGACATCGATGCCTTTTTGGCGTAAGGATTTAATGGCTGCCGCGCTGCTCGGCTTGATCGCATCGGCAATGGTGATAAGGCCTTTCACGGAACTGCCGAGGCTGACATAGGATACCGTCTTGCCTTTCGCCTGTTCGCGCGCCGCTTCTTCAGCCAGCTGGCCCGGGATTGGCGCCCCGACGGCCTCCATCAGGCTGCGATTGCCCACCCCTGCACGCTGCTGCCCCAGCGTTCCGGTCACGCCTTTGCCGGTTACCGCATCAAAGTCCGCCGCCTTTTCCGGGGTGATCCCTTTATTTCGGGCATACTGCATTACGGCGGTTGCCAGGGGATGTTCGCTGTGCTGGTTCAGCGAACTGATGAGGCGCAGGATTTCATCTTCAGCCACGCCCTCGATAGGCACGACACGCTCTACCGATGGCTTGCCCTCGGTGATGGTTCCGGTCTTGTCGATGATAAGGACCTGCATCTCGGCCATCTTTTCCAGGGCTTCAGCGTTCTTGATGAGCACGCCTTGCCTCGCGCCGCTTCCCACACCGACCATGATGGACATCGGGGTAGCCAATCCAAGGGCACACGGGCAGGCGATGATCAGCACCGCCAGCGCATTGGCAAAGGCAAAGACATACGCCGGGCTGGGGCCGTAAGCCGCCCATACCACGAACGTGACCAGGGCTATCGCTATTACGGCAGGCACAAAGTACCTGGAAACCTTATCAGCCAGCTTCTGGATTGGGGCCCGGGAGCGGCTGGCAGTATTGACCATCTCGATGATCTGGGCCAGCAGGGTCTCCCCGCCAACCTTTTCGGCTGACATCAGGAACGTCTTTGTCCCGTTGATCGTGCCGGCACTTACCTTATCGCCTGCTGCTTTTGTAACCGGTATTGGCTCACCGGTGATCATGGACTCATCGATGCTTGCGGAACCTTCAGTTATGCTGCCGTCGACAGGGATCTTTTCCCCGGGCTTTACCCGCAGGATGTCGCCTTTTTGTATGTCATTGATATGGATTTGCGTTTCATTGCCGTCTTTCACCAGTGTCGCATCGGTGGGCGAGAGCTTGAGCAGTTCCCTTATCGCGCCGCTGGTTCGGCTATGGGCTTTGGCCTCAAGCAGCTGCCCCAGCAGTACAAGGGTAAGTATGACTGTAACGGCTTCAAAATACAGGTGTACGCTGCCATGGTGCCCACGGAACTCCTGGGGGAATACTGAGGGAAATAGCAGCCCGACAATGCTGAAGAGGAATGCTGCAGCTCCCCCGAGCCCAATCAGGCTGAACATGTTCAGCCTGAAGGTAGTAAACGATGTCCAGGCCCTCTGGAAGAACATCCATGTCGAGTAGAAGACCACGGGAAGGGAGAAAATGAACTGCAGCCAGTTGGAGGTATCCTGCCCTAAGGCGCTGCCGACAGGGTTGCCCGGGATCATTTCGCCCATTGCCAGCAAAAATATGGGCACGGTAAAACCTACCGCTATCCAGAATTTCCGGCGCAGCGCCTTATACGTCTGGTCTTCCTGGTCCACCGGCGCCAACGGAACAAGGTCCATCCCGCAGATGGGGCAGGCGCCCGGCGCATCCTTTATGATCTCAGGGTGCATCGGGCAGGTATACTGCGAAGCGGCTGCCTGGAGCTGCGGTACCTTTTCAAGGTTCATGCCGCATACGGGGCAGCTGCCCGGCTTGTCGTAGGTCTTGTCGCCTTCGCAATGCATCGGGCAGTAATATTGGTCGCCTTTAGCATGTTTTGGCGTACGGGTGTGCATAGGGTGCGGGTCAGGATGGTGATGGTGAGGCGTTTCTCCGTGCCCCTGCATCGTAATTTGATAGTTGCCTGCACGGCTTACCGCTTCCTGCAGGGTTGCTGTGGGTATGTGCTCCGTCATGCTGATGACGGCAGCAGGTGGGTCAAGGCTTACCTGCGCGGAAATTCCCTCAATGCTGTTGAGCGCCTGCTCTACCGCCTTGCGGCAGCCATCGCAGCTCATGCCCTGGATTTGATACGTGTGCTTCATAACAATTGATTTTGGTTGTTGCTACTTATCTCGATAAACTGTCTTGCAAGGCCTCTGCCCATTCCGCCAATACCTTCGCCTCTGTTGGGGTGAGCCTAGCCTCCCGATGCAGAAGGCTATAGGCCTCCGGAGGCATCGCCCCCGATTTTACCTGCCCTGCGATGGCACCCATCTTACTGGCCTGAAATCCAGTTCTTCCCTGCCGCGGGTGATATGCCCTTCGAGCCACCAGCCTACAGGCTGCACGTAGGCGTACAAGGGATAATCCGTTGCATTGCTGTGGCAGTCATAACAGGCGCGCTGCAACACTAATGCCACTGGCGCGGGTATCGTGCTTACATTCTCGAGGTGTGCCTCGTCCTTTGGCCGATAGGCGTCACCCTGCTTTGGCTGGTAGAGCTGCATTGCGGCAAATACCAGCAGGGTGGCAATGGCTAACCTCCCCCTCGCCCGTCGCATACTATAGCTCTTTCTTTAATGCGCCGCAGGAGAGCATCTCTTTTCCGTAATAAGGATTCTTTATCTCCTTTGTCGCGCTTATCCATGTCGCCCCCTTGCCGTCATTGTACATTGGGCAGTGGTCAAGGTAAAGCTTCCTGTCCGTGCCGAAGCGGGCTATGAGGTCGTTCATATCCTGGCTAAGCACTGACAGGTGCTCCCGCTGGTGGGCAATATCAGAGCCATTTTGGCTGATATGCTCCGCGTGTTGTTTTGCATCCGCCGCGATATCGGCGTAATCGGCGCGCTTCTCCTTCGGTATGGCAGTGGCGTCAACCTTCTCAAATTCGCCCTGCAGCGCTTTTCCTGCCTGCGCAGCGGCTTTCGCATCGTCCTTTGCAAGGGCTTCCTGAAGCTTCAGGTAGGCCGTGATAATCCCCTCGGTTGAGAAGCCTGTTTGCGCTGTAGCGTTTTCTTGAGTCCCGGCAGCTGAGCCGTCCTGACCGGCGGTGGTTTGCCTGGTAGTGTCGCTTGGCATTATGGCGGTATCAGTACCGGTTTGATCGGTATTGCTTTCTTTCTTGCCGCAGGCAACCGCAAGGGATGCTGCCGCCAACAGGGTAATCATTAAATTTTTCATTGTTGTCATAATTGTATCGGCTCTCCCGAGCCTAATTTGTTAGGTTAAAAAATGTGTATTCCAGTTTAAGGTATACGCCGTTGGGCGCCGAGCGCACCATCGAACTGTAGAGTTCCTGCCGGTAGGCCAGGTCAATCCGCGCCTGGCTGTTAATGATGAACTGCACCGAAGGCACTACATCCAGGTACGATTTGCCATTCTCGGCCAGGGTCTGCCCAAGCAGCTCGACCATCAGGTTGATGTTTGTCTGCTTGTAGCTGGTATAAGTCTTAGGATACATAAGCCGTCCCAAAGACAGCGTATAATTCATGGCAGTGCTGGCCTGTCCCTCCGGGAAATCATAGTCCGGCTTGTTATCCATTGCCTTCTCGTAGCTTACCGAAGAGCTGATGGCCGTCTTATTGACCAGCTTGGTCGCCACCAGCCCTGCCTCAAATCCTGTATTGTGCCCCATTGTCTCGATCTCTTCCTGGTGGATATCAGCATTGTTAAAGCTGTACCTGCCGAATGCCGCCATCCTGAAGTGGCTGTGGAGGTCGTCCACCGAAAGGAACCTGTATTTTGCGTAAAAGCCACCACCTTCGGTGACAAGATCGGTATTCCTGTTGCTGATGTAGGCTGTTGCCCTCACCATCCAGTCCTTATTTATGCCCCAGGTAACCTCAGGCATCATATGGTGGTTGTACCCTGAATCATACTCCTCTTTCATCAGGGACTGCCCCAGCCGCGCGCTTACCGACCCTGTCGGCACGTTACTGGCAGGCTCTGTCATCACGAACAATTCCTGGGCGCCTGCGTTGAGGGTCGCTGTAAGGAAAACTATTGCCGTTAACTTCCTCATATCACCACCTTGACATGGAAATCATTTTCATTTTCCGCGCTGTAGGTCGGATATTTGGAATACGATTTCTGCAGTTTCTTATATTCTTTTTGGGTGATGTATCCTTTGTCCTGAATCTTTAGCTTGGTCTCCCCATTAAGGGCTTTTTCCTTTGAATCAATGAAAACAAAGGTCGCATCTCCGGCCTGTAACGTAGTATTATCCTTGGGCAGCACATTGCTGAGTTCAAGGGTCACTACCATTGATCCGACAAAAAAGCCGGCTTTCTCCACACTGCTTTTCAGCGTTGCAGGTGTAATGGCGTTGCCATCCCTGAAGGATACCGTAAAGGTATTGGTGTTGAGGTCGGTCTCGACGCTCTCCACCCCATCAAGGGCTTTAAGCTGCTTATTAATGGCATTGGAACACATGGAGCAGGTAAGCCCCGTCGCCAGGATCTCGGCTTTTTTTAACTGGCCGTACCCTGTAGCTATTGACATAAGGGTAAGCAGGCTGAGAATTAAAAATTTATTTATCTGGATTTTCATCTTACTTCTTTTTGTTGATTTCATTTATGATCTGCTCCTCAGTGGGGTTGACGGCAACAAGCCTTCCCGAGGTGTCGAATAGGAAGCTCGCTGGCATTTCCTCAACGCCGAAAGCGAGAGCCGACTTCGCCTCAAAGCCACCGGGGTCATTGGCCTGGGTATAGGTGACCTTATCCTTCTTAACAGCACCAAGCCATTTCGATTTGTCCTTATCCAGCGAGATGCCGACTATCTCAAAATCCTGAGGGCGGTATTTGCCATAGAGCTTCACCAGCTTTTTGTTGGCGAGACGGCAGGGCCCGCACCATGAGGCCCAAAAATCGACCAGGACCACTTTCCCCTTGAAAGAGCTCATGTTGAGAGGCTGTCCCGAGCTGTTGTTGAGATTCAGGTTCGGCAGGGCATCGCCGGGCCTGATCTGCGCCGTTAATGAAAGCGAAAGCAGGCAAACTAAAACTGCAAGTATCAGAGTCTTTTTCATTTTACTCTATTGTTTCCACAGTTTTCCCACAACTCAGCATCTGCGAGCCATAGTATGGGTTTTTAATCGCCTTCTCTGCGCTTAGCCAGTTGGCTCCCTTGCCGTCGTTGAACATCGGGCAGTTGTTGTAATAGACCGGCTTTGAAAGGCTGGCTGCTTTTGCCAGGGTGTGCATATTTTCAGAGAGGTCTGCAAAGAGTGCCCTTTGCTTCTTAAGGTCGGAAGTGCCGGCAATGCCTTTTATCGCAGCCGACAGCTTGCCTGTCACCTGCATCCACGCCGTATGCTCTTTTTCTTTTAATGAGGCCATAGCCACAGTGCCGATAGTTTTCTGGAGTTCACCCGCAGCGGCAGCGGCCTGCTTGCCGTCTGATTTTACTAAGGCCTCCTGGAGGATGAAGTAACCTGAGAATACCGGGGCAAGCGCATCAGACTGCGCGGTGTGTGCAGCTGTACCGGTTTGGCCTTCACCTGCAGGTGCACCCGCAGCATGTCCGCTGTGGCTCCCTTCATTGCCCGCCTGGGCAGTAACGCCCGTACGCTCATACTGGCAGCAGCCATGAAGATTGTTATAGGCTTCTTGCGGGGCAAGGTATTTTTCGTTATCGTATCCGGCAAGGGCGATACGCTTAAGGATCTGGTCAGGGCTGGTTTTTTCGGAATCATAGGTGATGGTGGCAACCTGCTTATCCTTATCCCAGTCCACCTGGGCCTCTTTTCTGATGTTGCCGGCTTTCTCAATTGTGGTCTCGCACATGCCGCAATTGCCGGAAACCTTCGCAGAGACAGTTTGCGCATTTTTTATCTGTGCATGCACAGGGAATGATGATGCCAGGATAAGTGCCGGCACCATAAGCTTTTGAAGTAAACTCATGACGTAAATATGTTATAGATATTGGAATATGTGCAGCATCGCCGTTATAGCGGCAGACCGCAATAAGGAATACTCAGCTGTCCCGACAGGACGCACTTCTGGCTGTTACCGTTGGGGATCTAGCCTATCTTTGGAGGAAGCCGCAACGAATCTATTGCGGATTGGAAAAATGCTTCGGTATACCCGAATGGTACATTTTCACCCGCATTTTCTATAAACCGGGGTTTATAGTCTATCATTGGGATGGTTGCAAATGCATACGCCGAAAAGGAAGGGCAGTTGCATGAGGAATGGCCGCATTTTCCGTCGCAATCCTTATGATTCTCGCCGCAGGGCGAAGATTGTTTCTTTTCCTTGCAGCATTCCTTTTTGCAGGACTTGGCGGAAGTTTCCTTATGATGGCCGTCCGCCTTCTTGCCGCAGGCAAAAGACAGCGATGGGCTCAGTAACAGGCCCAGGGTCATCAGCAGTATGAAATGAAACTTCCTCAAGATGAAAATATTTGAATTACAAATTTAGAAAAAAATACATTATGCGAACGGCACAACTGTTAAAATCATGTTATATGTCGTTCTGCCTTTTCTGGTCTGGTTGCAATTTTATACAAAGGTAGGGTTTGCATCCACATGGGACTTATAGAATTTTGGATTTGATGTATATAATTTTTGGATGCGCGGGCGCTAGCGTGCACACGAAAACCAGTGGATACCGATAATCCCGATAAAGTGCTGACAGTATCCGGCGAGGGTGTCGACCAGGACAAAATTATCGCTGCCGTAAGCGCGGCAGGCTTTAGAGCGGAAAGGATTTAATAATGAAAAACCCTCAATTGAGGGTTTTTCATTATTATATTACAGATAATTATGCTTTCTTGCAGCAGCCATCAAGACCTTCATAGGCTACAGGATCTGCTTTAACCTCATCAGCATCGTATCCTAGTTTGCTAATTGCGGCTTTAATTTTATCAAGGCTAGTTTTCTTAGAATTATAGGTCACTTTGATAGTCATTGCCTTGTCATCAAGGACCACCATCTGAACACCTTTTTCTTTTAATAAAGCCTGATTAAATTTCGGGCCACATGTTTCACAAGCTTTGCAATGGTCACAATAGATTGCGGTTTTTATAGTTGCGGTCAGGATCGTCTTTTTCTCCTGTGCTGATGCCGTGTTGGACAAGGCTAATAAAAAAATGCTATGGATAAAACTTTAAAGATTGATTTCATGTTGTAATTTTTAATTGTTACGGCAAATATAGTACTAGTTTTAAATGTTTGACTTCTGGATGCGCACTGCATTCAGAATTGCCAAAAGGGCAACCCCTACATCGGCAATAACAGCCTCCCACAGGTTGGCTATACCGCCAGCCCCCAGCGCAAGGACTATAATCTTTACAGTCATCGCCAAAATAATATTCTGCCAGACGATTCGCTTGGTTAGCTTTCCAACGCGGATGGCGGTAACGATCTTGGACGGCTGGTCGTTTTGTATGACAATGTCTGCGGTCTCAATGGTCGCATCGCTGCCAAGCCCACCCATGGCAATACCTGCGTCGGCAAGTGCAACCACCGGCGCATCATTAACCCCATCGCCTACAAAAGCTATACGTTTACCCTGATCCTTGAGAGCCTGCACTTTTTCGACCTTACCTTCAGGTAGCAGGTCACCGTACGCATTATCAATTCCAAGTTCCCTTGCGACCTGCTCGACTACAGCCTGCTTATCTCCCGATAGCATCACGGTCTGGATTCCTAGACTATTCAGTTCTCTTATCGCTTGAGGTGCATCTTCCTTGATTTTATCAGCGATCATAATATGTCCGCTGTATTTATTTTCTACAGCAACTACGACAATTGTATAGACGATTGCGTCAATGGCTTGGGGATACTCAATATTGAATTTCTTCATAAGTTTTGTATTTCCTGCCAGGACTTGCTTCCCGTTGATGGTACCTTTTAGCCCATGCCCTGAAATTTCTTCCACATTAGAGATTGCAAAGCCGTTCAGTTTTTCTTTACCTGTATGCTCAACAATAGCGAGCCCAATGGGATGTGTTGAGTGGCTTTCCAGAGCTGCAGTTGTTGTAAGCAGCTCTTCATCAGACAGTCCATCTGCCACCACTTCCTGCACCTTGAAGATGCCTTCGGTGAGTGTTCCGGTCTTATCCATCACAACAACATTTACCGCTGTCATCACATCGAGAAAATTAGACCCTTTGAAAAGTATGCCTTTGCGGGAAGCAAGGCCAATGCCTCCAAAATAGCCTAACGGTATAGAAACCACAAGAGCGCAGGGACAGCTTATCACAAGGAATACCAGCGCCCTGTAAAACCATACCCTGAAGATATACTCCTCGACAAAAAGAGAAGGCACGAGGCATACTGCCAATGCTAACGCAAAAACAATTGGGGTATAGACCTTTGCAAAGCGGCTGATGAAAAGCTGCGTCTGGGATTTTCGGGATGTCGCATCCTGTACCATTTCCAGTATCTTGCTAAGCTTGCTGTCCTGAAACAACGAGGTAACCCTGACTTCCGCCACCGTATTTAGGTTTATCATTCCTGCGTAAATCTTTTCGCCCTTTTCTTTGGTATCAGGCTTGCTTTCGCCTGTAAGTGCTGCCGTATTGAAGGAGGCTTTACCAGAAACCAATTCGCCGTCGAGTGCAACTTTTTCACCCGGCTTGACCTGAATAACTTCATCAATTCCTACTTCAGTAGGGTGGACTGTGACCGTATTGCTGCTGCGAATGACAGTTACCTCTTCCGGCCTCACATCCAGCAGTGCCTTGATGCTTCTTTTTGCACGGTTGACAGCACTGTCCTGAAACCATTCCCCAATTGAGTAGAAGGCAATTACTGCAACACCCTCGCTGTACGACCCTATGGCAAAGGCGCCAATTGTTGCTACACTCATCAGGAAAAATTCATTGAAGAAATCCACCCTTAGTGCTTTTTGCCATGCCATATACAGTACATTATACCCTGACAGGAGATAAGCGATTGCATAGACTGCTAAGCTGTAGGGAAACGCCGGTATATAATCATATCCGTATTCCAGGGTAAGCATCGCGAAGAGCATTGCAATAGCCAGAAGCAGCGGCCAATGGGCGAACCAGCTTTCGCCCTCATCAGTAACCTTTGCCGGGACCGATGGCTTTGCGTGCATTGTATCGTTTTCCATAATTATTGTTTAGTGGATTAATGTTCGTGGCCTCCTCCGCCTTCACTTTTCAGCAGGTGGCTTTGGATGTAGTAGGCTCCTTTCAGTACAATTTTCGCATCCTTGGCTATTTCCTGTAATAAGGTAACCTGCACATAGCCTAACTGGCTTGTCCCGGTCTTCACTTCAATACGCTGGAAATGGTAGGCAACGCTTTCCGGCTCTGTATGCACATCGCCATCATCATGCGAATGTCCCTCCGAAGCGTCGTGGTCATGCTCATGGTCATGCCCGTCCTCGTGGCCATGGCCTTCCTGCTCATGATGAGCAGGCTCGTCATGCCCTTCCTCCAGCACAAAGATATATTCCCTGCCATCTGCCCTTATTACTGCATCAGCTGGCAATGCCTGTACCTGACGGGTGCCGACATCAATCAGGGCATTGACATACATCCCGGGTATCAGCGATTTGGTAGGGTTAAGTATTTCTGCATGCACTGCTACCGACTTGGTGTCATTTTCAAAAGACTTGCTTACGTTGAATACTTTGCCTGTAATTTCGGTATTGTCCTGATTGGTCAGTACAAACCGGATATTCTGCCCCTCCTTTACCTTTTGAAGGTCTTTCTCGTAGACCAACAGGTCGACGTGGAGCTTAGAATTGTCAACAACAGTGAACAGCGGTTTGCCGACTTCAGCATTGCTGGCAAGCTTTACATTAACCTCTGTAACATAGCCTGTCAACGGCGATGTCAGCGCCATTACAGAAGTTGCTGACTTCTTGCTAAGATTGAGCACCGACAGCTGCCTGTCCAGGGAAGCGAGCCTCGATTTTTCAATATCATAATCGGATTTTGTACGCTGGAATACCTTCTTGGAATTCACATTCTCATCACTTAGAATCTTTTGCCTTTCATACTCAAGTTTCAGGAACTCAAGGTTGCTTTTGGAGGTCAGGTAGGCTTCCTGCAATTGGGCAAATTCAGGGCTTTCCAAAGTAGCCAGTACCTGCCCTTTCTTCACGAACTGTCCCTCGATCACATCGATGGACTTTACGATCCCGGTCATATGGACCGAAACGTCAGCCTGGTTTTGGGGCGGAAGCTTGGTGTAGCCATTGGCATTCACGACCTCGCTCAGGTTTTTCATACTAAAAGTTCCCAACTCAATAGAAGATGCCTTGAACTGCGCTTCGTTGAGCTCCACTTCCTTAATCGCTGGAGCTTCACCTGCTGCCTCCTGCGCCTTTTTTTCTCCCTGCTCATGTTCATGATTGTGGGGGTCGCTTTCCACCGTATTTCGCAACAGGAAATAGTCAAACGCAAAAACCGCAGCAAGCCCGAGGATTATATATACTATATGTTTTAGCTTTATATTTTTCATTATCATTTAGAATTATTGGTTCAACAGGAATTGCAGGTTGATTACAGCCTGGTTATGGTTGTTTACAGCATTAATGTAATTGGTCCTTATGTCAAGGGCTGTCTCAAGGCCTTGCATGTATTCCACGTAGGATATATCGCCGTTCATATACGCCTTAGTGGAATTATTGACGATGATCTTGGCATTAGGCAGCGCTGTTGTAGTGTAGTAACTCACCAGGGACTCATAAGTATTCAGCTGCTCCAGCTGTTGCTGGAATTCCCCCTGCAATTGGGCCTGAAGATAGTCAGCACTCATTTGTTGCGCTTCCACATTGGTTTTGGAAGCTTTTATCCTCGACGACCCGCTTCCGGCAAAAATCGGAATGCCGATCCCTACGGAAAATCCCTGAAACTGTAAGGAACTGTCATAATTTACAGGCGCACCGTTCACATCCTGCATGCCGCGCATCGACTGTATGAAATAGCCTGCCGTAAAATCCGGCATCAGGGCAGACCGCTCCACTTTTATTCCCGCCTTGGCAACCTCAAGTTCCTGCTGGGAAAGCTTCACGTTTGCATTTTGCTTTATCATTGCGGAGTCTCTCACCGCCATGGCAGGGAGCGCAATAAATGTGGTATCGGCCACCGTAAAGTCATTTGTAAGGTTCAGCAGTATCCGCATCTTGGAACGCTCCACTTTTATCATCGCTTCATTTTGCTTTATCTGCTGAAGGAGTTCCTGCTGCTTGGCAATTGCGGTCGTATTTTCCAGGGAGCCGGTTTCCCCGGTTTTAAATTTCAGGTCAGCCGCACGGACAAATTTCTGCATATAGCCATTCTGTTCCTGGAGGATTTTATTGAGTTCATTATAAAACAGGATGGCGTTCCATGACTGGCGTACCCTATAGGTCAGTTCCTGTTTGGTAACTTCCAGGCGCAATTCTGCCGCTGTCGCCGTTGCATTGAGCAACTTTCTCCGCGCCCCGAACTGGAACGGGTTAAAAGTCTGTGAAATGCTAAAGTATTTATCCTGCGCGGCAGTGTTTACCTGGCCGAAAGTCCCCATTACTTCGGTCTTGGGCAAGTCAAATACTGTGCCTTTGAGCTGCGACTGCATACGGCTTTCAAGTACCGATGCCTGCACGCCCCTGTTATTCTGAACTGCCATGGATATGGCGGAATTCACGTCCAGTGATTTTTGGGTTTGGGCATTGGCACTTCCTATTGACAGGAAAAAAGCTATAACGGCAATACCTTTTACTTTGGGGTTTTGGCCGAACCCTTTCTCAAAATAATAATACAATATCGGAAGCACGATCAGTGTCAGCAATGTCGCTGTAATTAGCCCGCCAATTACTACGGTCGCCAAAGGCTTCTGCACCTCGGCTCCCGCCCCGGAACTCAACGCCATCGGAAGGAATCCCAGTGAAGCTACTGCGGCAGTCAGGATTACCGGCCTTAGCCTCGCCTTTGTCCCATCATGGATACGTTTGTAAATATCATTCATACCTTCGGATTTTAACTGGTTGAAATAAGCGATTAATACGATACCGTTGAGCACAGCCACGCCGAATAAGGCTATGAAGCCCACGCCGGCAGAGATGCTGAAAGGCATATCGCGCAGCCATAGGGCAAAAACACCCCCGATAGCGGAAAGCGGGATAGCGGTAAAGATGAGCAGGGATTGCTTTATGGATTTGAATGTGAAATAAAGCAGTACGAATATCAATGCCAGTGCTACTGGGACAGCAACCATAAGGCGCTTGTTGGCTTCGACAAGGTTCTCAAACTGGCCTCCGTAGGTGATATAATAGCCAGAGGGAAGCTTAAGGCTCTCATCGAGCTTTTCCTGTATTTTGTTGACGACCGATTCTACATCCGCCCCGCGGACGTTGAACCCGATTACGATTCTCCTCCGCCCGTCTTCCCTGCTGATCTGCATCGGGCCGTCCTCATATTTAATATCGGCGACCTGGTCCAATGGGATTTGGCTCTCCGAAGGAAGCGTAACATAGAGCGACTTAAGGTTGCTGATGTCCTGGCGGCTGTCTTCTTCAAGACGCACCACCATGTCAAAACGCTTTTCTCCTTCATAGACAACCCCCGCAGCTTCACCCGCAAAGCCCATGCGGATTACCCTGTTAAGGTCTCCCACATTGAGGCCGTAAAGTGCGAGTTTGTCCTTGTTATAGCGTATAGTTATTTGTGGCAGGCCTGTAACGCGCTCTGCCTTGGCATCGGCAACACCTGATATACCCTTTATCATCTGGGTAACTTCCTCACCTTTGCTGACCAGCATATCGATGTCCTCACCAAAAATCTTTATGGCAACATCGCTGCGCACCCCAGTCATAAGCTCATTCATACGCATCTGTACAGGCTGTGAGAATTCAGTCGTTGCGCCGGGAATCTCCTCAAGCACTTCCTCCATCTTCTCCATCAGCTCTTCCTTTGTTTCCGCGGATGTCCACTCGTCTTTATCTTTTAGTATGATAATCATATCACCCGCTTCTATAGGCATAGGGTCCGTCGGTATTTCAGCGCTTCCAATCTTGGTGACAATCATCTTAATTTCAGGGAACTTATCACGCAAAAGCTTTTCTGCCTTGGTAGTAGCTTCAATTTCCTGGGAGAGCGAACTTCCTGAAGCTATAATAAGGTGTGTGGCCACGTCACCCTCATCAATTGTCGGAATGAATTCACCTCCAAGCGAGTTAAAGACCAATAGTGCCATCGCGAACAAGGCCAGGGATGCGCCGATGATTAAACTCTTTGCCTTGAGTGCCCTTTCAAGTAGCGGACGGTAGAGATTATAGATTGAAGATATGATCTTGTCGCTATAATTCGGCGTATGCCCTGTCTCTTTCTTAAGCACCCAAGCGCTCATCATCGGTACATAAGTAAGGGAAAGAATGAATGCGCCCAGTATCGCAAAGGATACGGTCTGTGCCATAGGCCCGAACATCTTCCCTTCCACACCTACCAGTGCCAGGATGGGTAAGTACACGATAAGTATGATAATCTCGCCAAACGCCGCACTGCTCCTGATCTTTGAGGCTGCACCATATACTTCTTCATTCATCTCCGCGGCAGAGAGCTTCCGTTTCTTACTCACCTCAAGCCGGTGGATTATGGCCTCTACGATAATAACAGCACCATCGACAATAATCCCAAAATCAATAGCGCCAAGGCTCATCAGGTTACCGCTGACACCAAAAAGCTTCATCATCGAAATGGCGAAGAGCAGGGCGAGCGGGATTACCGAGGCAACTACTAAACCGGCACGCCAGTTGCCTAGCAGTAAGACCAGTATAAAGACTACGATAAGTGCACCCTCAATAAGGTTTCGCTGTACAGTGCCTATTGCATTGTCCACCATTTTTGTCCGGTCGATGAACGGCTCGATGGCAACACCCTCCGGAAGGGATTTTTTGATCTGCTCCATCTTTTCCTTTACCCGCTCTACAACCTGTCCGCTATTTTCACCTTTGAGCATCATGACGAATCCGCTTACTTCTTCGCCTGTGCCATCTTTGGTTACTGCCCCGTAGCGGATGCTGCTCCCTATCTGTACCTTAGCAACGTCCCTGACCAGTATGGGGATGCCATTGACATTCTTGATAACGATTTTATTTATATCATCAATACTGCTTACCATACCAATGCCCCTGATGAAATACGCATAGGGCTTTTTATCAATATAGGCTCCGCCGGTGTTTTCATTATTGGCCTCCAGAGCCTCGAAAATTTCGGATACTGTTGTGTTCATGCTCCTCAGGCGGTCGGGCTGCACCGCAATCTCATATTGCTTTAGCAGGCCCCCAAGCGTGTTTACTTCAGCAACACCTTTGGTCCCTGTCAATTGGGGCTTAATGATCCAGTCCTGAATGGTCCGCAGTTCTGTAGCGTCGAACTTATCTTCATATCCTTTTTCAGGGAAAACCACGTATTGGTAAATTTCCCCAAGACCGGTACTTATAGGGGACATTTCAGGTGTGCCGAGGCTTTTGGGAATGACATCTTCAGCCTCTTTTATCCGTTCTGAGATTTGTGCCCGTGCCCAATAAACATCAACATCGTCCTCAAAAACGACTGTCACTACGCTGAGCCCAAAACGGCTTATAGAGCGAAGCTCTACAACTTTGGGTATTGATTTTACTGACTGCTCGATTGGATACGATATGAGCTGTTCTACCTCCTGGGTCGCAAGAGTGGGTGAACTGGTAATAATTTGCACCTGATTGTTCGTGATGTCAGGCAGGGCATCGATAGGGAGGTTATAAAGGGATATTGACCCCACCGCTACCAATACCAAAGTGAACAAGCCAACAATAAATTTATTGTTGATGCTAAAATGAATGATCTTATCTAACATTGATGATGCATTAGTCTAATGATTTATATAGTACTCGCCACACGTTTGCGTGCAGCATGGACCGGCTCATCGCCGGCAAATCATTATGCTAACTGGGGTGGCTGCCAGATGGAGCCATGGAAGTCTGATTTTACCGATTGGTAAAAGTTTGAAATATTCCTGCTTATCTCACTATCGAGATTAAGCAAATTATAATCAATTGGGGAATGGAGCACAATTGCGGCTACGCAACTACCGCAAACGCAAAACGGCGTGCAGATCTCCATGCTGTGATCATGTTCATCATGTTCCTGAGAGACTGTCCTTTGGAATGATGTTTCCTGCGCGTGGGATTCGCTGCATGGCAATACCATAAGGCCCAGTAAGTATACTGAGAACAGCATGGTCAGGATGTGCCGCGTTTTGCCCATTCGGTAAAAGTATAAAAATATTATACACATTTGAAATTTAATTGAAAAAGTAGCTATATGATATTGCACTAATGATAGAATTCGGGAGGGGAAGGTAGTCGAACATAAATTTTATCTCACTGACTTACAGGCCTTCAAATTTTTAATTAACCTTTGTGCCATGATTGTGCCACAATTATTTATCTGTACAATTACCGACTTTAAAGTTGGGTATTCTTTATTTAGGTTAGCATAATGCTCATTTAGGTTAAGGACATTGATTGCTATGTATTTATCTTTGTTCTAATGCTGGGGATACAGTATTCTTAATTACCCTTATTATGAAAAAAGAAGACCGCAACAGCGAAGATTTCGAATCGATTACCGCCATTCACAGGGCACTCGGGCTGCCGGCACCGCAACATCCGCTTATTAGCCTCTTAAATGCGCAGGACCTGAGAAGTTCCACCCGGCCATCGGGCGCACATGTATTGAATTTTTACAAAATTTCATTCAAGACAGCATTAAGTGGAAAAGTACGCTACGGGCAGGGCTATTATGATTTTGATGAAGGAGGCTTATTGTTCGCCTCCCCCAACCAGGTCATCGGAAGTGATGGTGATGAGGATACAGAAGATTTGTCGTATTACACGATGCTGATCCACCCTGATTTTCTGCATGGCTATCCACTCGCCCGAAAGGTCAAGCAGTATGGTTATTTCAGCTACGGAACCAATGAAGCGCTGCATCTGTCTGAAAGCGAAAAAGCGATTATCCTGTCGGTCTTTCACATCATCGAACAGGAGCTCAACAGCAGGATTGACGAGTTCAGCCAGGAAGTGGTCGTATCGCAAATTGAATTGCTGTTGAATTATGCTAACAGGTTCTATAAACGCCAGTTCATTACCCGCAAAATTGTCAGCAATGATATGCTTGAGCGCCTCGAAGTTCTGCTGGATGATTACTTCCAAAATGAAAAGACAGCGAGCCACGGTATTCCGACGGTACAGTTCCTGTCGGACCAGCTTCATGTTACATCAAGCTACCTAAGTGACATGCTGCGAGCCTTGACCGGGATGAATGCCCAACAGCACATCCACAACAAACTCGTCGAAAAAGCAAAAGAGAAACTTTCGCTGACTTCATTGACTATTGCGGAAATCGCTTTTGACCTTGGGTTTGAGCATCCGCAGTCTTTCAGCCGTTTTTTCAAGATGAAAGCAAAAGTCTCGCCGGTTGAATTCCGACAGGCCTTTAACTGACAACAATACACACTAACCATAACACTCGAATATGGCCACGGCCGTATTTTTTTTTGTCTATTCCCAATACTCTGGACGAATGGTTGCTGCCTGGACGTGTTCGCAGTTTCATCTCCATTTGCGGTCGGCAGGGCGCTCCATTTTGGTTAGGCATTCCCGCGGTTCAGTTATGATACAGCATGGTTACTTATGGAACTTTGTCATGTAATTAAATATCAATGTATCATGACAACTTTAATACCTATGACTCAAAAACAAAATCAGTCCGGACTGTACCCCGCGGCTTCAAAACTTAAATCAAAAGCAGTTATCTGGATCGCTGCTTCGTGCCTAACGTGTTTTGGCTTAACTGCTCAAGAAAAGGCTTCTTCCGCATCCAGCAACCAAATTAAAACTTTTAATAAAATGAAAAATCCAGAAATTGCCGTAATGTCTTATGGCCCAATCGTAATGCCTGTAGCTGACCGCCACGTCGGCCTTCAATTGAAAGTAACTGCACCCGCAACAGGAGACAACCTGCCTGTTCTTATCATTTCCCACGGACATGGACGCTCGAACTTCCTATCTTCACTCTACGGATACGGACCAATGGCCGACTTCTTTTCAAAAAATGGATTCGTGGTTATTCAGCCGACCCACCAAAATTCAAAAACACTGGCACTTGATGCAAACCTTCCTGAAGCTCCGCTTTTTTGGAGCTCACGCCCAAAAGACATCACCTATATCATTGACAATCTTGACCAGATACTCTCTAAAGTTCCCGGGTTGAGTACTCGTGTCAACAAAGAGCAGGTAACCGTGGTTGGTCATTCCATGGGTGGCCATACTGTCGGTATGCTGGCCGGAATGCAGGTCAAAGACCCGGCTACAGGTAAAACAGTCAATGCCATTGAAAAACGTTTGAAGGCGTATGTGATGATTGGCGCTCCTGGTGCTCCGGCGGGGCTTGTACAGTCTGCCAAAGATCATTATCCTGTGCTGAATAACGGCGATTTTTCGACTATGACACAGCCGGTGTTGATAGTAAATGGCGATAAAGACATCAATCCGAACTTCTCGGTAGTAGACAACTGGCGTGCTGACGGGTACTATGTAAGTCCCGGACACAAAAGCCTGCTTACAGTATATGGGGCTGAACACATTTTTGGCGGTATATCGGGATACGACTCCAATGAAACGACTGATGAAAGCCCCGAAAGGGTGGAATTCGTAAACCAATGCATTCTTGCCTATCTGCGCAGTGCCTTAAACCCAAAAGATACCAGTTGGGAAGATGCGCAAAAGCAGCTCAATGACATTCCGGGTTCAAAAGGACGTATTGATAATAAATAAGCGTAAAATAGTAGAATTACTTATTTTATTATTTTAAAAACTAGAAGCCGTCTCGTTTGGGACGGCTTCTTTCGATGTTTTTGGAAGGTTTTTATTCTGGAGGGGAACAAAGTCGAAATCTGCTACAGTCGTTATATCACAATTATGGATTAAACTGATGATGATATTCAGGCCCGTAGTACGAATTCATCAATTTGTTTTGGAATGGCAAAGCTACTCCAGTTAAAAGTCAATACCTTCCTAATTATTTTTTGAAGCGCATTGATGTCCGATGGCTTAATTAGATAGGAATTCGCACCACTTAAAAGCGCTTCATTGGCATTCATTTCACTATTGCTGGTGGAATAGACTATTTTGGGTGTGGATTGTAACAACGGCATTTGCCTAAGCTTTCTTAAAGCTTCAAGACCGTTCATTCGTGGCATATTTATATCTAGTAGGATAATATCAGTAGGAGCATTTGCACTCTGTAGTTGTTCTACAAGCTCAGCGCCATCCAAGGCGACATGGAGCTCAAAGTCTTCTCAAGATTGTCTAAAGCGTACTTAAAAAACAATACATCATCCGGATCATCGTCAGCCAGATAAATATTAGTGAGATAGTTTTGCATAGCTTCTCTCTTTAAACATACTAAAAGATAGTTTTATAAGAAGAGCCCTTGCCAGAAGATAATCCGATAAAAGTAGGTTTCGGTAATTTGTTATGTCATAAAGATACGCTAATTATTTAAATTACAGCAATATACTCCAATATTTATTTCAGAATGCTAAATTTCAGGACCAATCTTTTGGATAAAATCAATTATGTATAGGCTCGCTAATTCTATAGTTTTGTATTTAGGATAGCCTGCTAACGATTCATAGCAGGCTATTTTATTTTGATGAAATCCGTGTCACTGAATTTAAAGGTGTTTTGATAAATACGGAGCGGTTTTACTCTCCTTGCTTTTTGAAACGTCTTTTGGTGTTCCCTGTGCTACAATAGTCCCGCCCTTGCTTCCCGCACCGGGTCCTACATCGATAACCCAGTCGCTTGCTGCAATAACTTCCATGTCGTGCTCGACAACAACTACCGTGTTACCGGCTGCAACTAATCCTTTTAGCTGTACCATAAGTTTCTCGACATCCGAGGGGTGAAGCCCTGTAGTCGGCTCATCAAGAATGTACAGTGTGCTGCCATGCTGTTGGCGCTGCAACTCTGTCGCCAGTTTAATGCGCTGTGCCTCTCCCCCGGAAAGTTCAGTAGCGGGCTGGCCTAATCGCAGATAACCTAAGCCGACCTGAGTGATGGTATCCAGCGCATGTGCCACAGCCTTTTCACCGGCAAAGAATTCATGTGCCTGGTCTACAGTCATGCGTAATACTTCAGCGATATTTTTACCGTTATAGGTGACCTCCAGCGTTTGGGGATTGTACCTGCTGCCGTGGCAGGTCGGGCATGGCGAATACACACTGGGCAGGAACAATAGCTCCACCATAACAAAACCTTCTCCCTGGCAGTGTGGACAGCGGCCCTTTGCAACGTTGAAAGAAAATCTTCCCGCGTCGTACTTTCGTGATTTTGCCATTTTGGTGGCCGCAAACAATTTACGTATGTTATCAAATACTCCCGTATAGGTAGCGAGATTCGACCTCGGTGTCCTTCCGATAGGTTTTTGGTCTACAACCACAAGGCGTCTAATCAGATCGATACCTTCGGTAATTCTCCCGCCCAGTGTTTCAACCATATTTTGTTCCAGAGGATTTTCATCTTCCTCCGGTGCAGAATGTAGTGTTGTTCCCAAATGGCCAGCTACAAGCTCGACCAGTACCTGGCTTACCAGGCTGCTTTTCCCCGAACCGGATACACCAGTTACACTCGTAAAGACTCCCAAGGGAAAATCTACTGATAATTTATTAAGATTGTTCCTCGTTATATCGGCAAGTTTCAGCCATCCTTTAGGCTCCAGGTATTCAGGGGATGCTTTGGTATCTTGGTCAAAGATGTAGCGCCTTGTTACGGATTCTTCAATATTCCGTAGCCCTTCAGGCGGGCCGCTGTATAATACCTGTCCACCATGTTCGCCGGCTGCCGGCCCAACATCCACGATCCAGTCGGCATGGTTGATTATATCAATTTCATGCTCCACCACAAATAATGAATTCCCTGATGCCTTAAGCCTGTCAAGGGAGCGCAATAAAGCTTCGGTATCAGCCGGATGAAGCCCGGCAGATGGCTCATCCAAAACATACACAACCCCAAAAAGGTTAGAACGGACCTGCGTCGCAAGGCGAAGCCTTTGCAATTCTCCGGGCGAGAGGCTGGGTGTGCTGCGCTCCAATGTAAGGTAGCCCAAACCCAAATCGAGGATAACAGTCAGCCTTGCCAATAGATCTTCAGCAATGCGATAGGCAACAATTGTTTTTTCAGGATGTTCCTTATCCGATTTTGCCAGCTGTTCCGCCAGAGGCGTTGCAAATTTTGAAAATATGTCAGCCATCTGTTCCAGCGGAACCCGGTTCATCTCTGCAATGTCTAGGCCTGCAAACTTTACAGACAGCGATTCTTTTCTTAGGCGTTTGCCCTGGCAGGAAGGGCACTCACTGCTAAGCATATACTGGGCGACCCTTTTTTTCATCAGCGGGCTTTGGGTGTTGGCAAAAGTGTGCATCACATAGCGCCTGACACCTGTAAAGGTTCCCATATAATCAGGTTGGCGCTTCTTTTTAAGCGCTTCCCTAACCGCCTCAGAAGAGTAGTTCGCATATACCGGCACCACGGGCTGTTCGTCGGTAAAAAGGATCCAGTCGCGTGTCTCTTTAGGGAGGTCTTTCCACGGAATATCCACATCGTGCCCCAATGTGGTAAGTATATCACGTTGGTTCTGTCCCTGCCATGCCGCTGGCCAAGCTGCTACGGCACGCTCGCGAATGGTAAGGGAATCGTCAGGGACCATCGATTTTTCGGTCACCTCGTATACCCTTCCAAGTCCATGGCATACCGGGCAGGCGCCTTCAGGAGTATTGGGTGAAAAGGCCTCGGCATAAATTATGGATTGTCCTTTTGGATAAATTCCTGCCCGTGAATAGAGCATACGTAGCAGGTTGGAAATTGTTGTGACACTCCCTACCGAGGATCGGGTACTTACCGAACCGCGCTGCTGCTGCAAGGCTACAGCCGGCGGCAGGCCTTCAATCTCATCTACTTCAGGGATGGCCATTTGATTGAACAGCCTTCGGGCATAAGGAGACACAGAATCAAGATACCTGCGCTGCGCCTCGGCATATAATGTACCAAATGCTAAAGAGGATTTCCCGGATCCTGAGATGCCTGTAAATACCACTAGGGCATCCCGCGGGATGCTCACATCAATATTTTTAAGATTGTGCTCACGGGCACCCTTGACCTTTACAAAACCGGTAAATTCTTTTGTGTTATCTTTTGGGTCTACTGCCATTATTTAATTTTTTTGTTGTGCACAGTCAAGGCGATTTAAAATTCTAATAAAAGAGGCTTTTAGCCTTATCAAGCGCGATAGCCATATCAAAGCCTTTGCCCAGCGTGCCTTTAAAGAGGTCACCTTCACTTTTAATGCGCGCAATGGCATTTTTAATCGTAAAGTCTTTCATTTGCAATCCTTTTTTTACCTCATCCCAGTGCAGCGGCATGGAAACCGTTGCGCCGGGTTTGGGTCGCAGCGAATAGGCGCAGGCAATGGTAGCCCCGGGCCTGTTCTGCAAGAAGTCCAGGTACATTTTTCCTTCACGATCTTTTATTTTCCTCTCAAGTGACGTAAAATCAGCCAGATTGCTATGCACAATCGAAACCAGCAGCTTTGCGAACATCTGCGATTGGTCATAACTGTATTTTGCACCTAATGGAATATAAATATGTATACCGGCAGAGCCGGAGGTCTTTACGTAGCTTACGACATTTATGGCATCCAACATTAGCGAGTTTCAAATAATTTTGGTTTAATGTGCCATGATTTTGCCACAAATTTGTTACTTTATTAAAGAACAATTTATCCAACATTTCCTGAACCTTAAATTAAAGCACAATGTGGCTAACTAGACTGGCAAGCTAGCTAGATTTTAAAGGTCGTGAAACAAAATCAGAAAAGCCTGCCACTAATACCAAGGGTTCTAAATAATGTGGATTTTTTGTAATTTTACCGTCTTTGATCACGTACGGATGAGTAAGCAATACTTCCGATAGCGTATCCTCGCTGAAACTGTTGACGTCATACATGCAAATCAGTGAACAGGAGTGTTTTGCTGTAAGCACATTGAGGCTGGCCTCATAAGCCAGTAGCTCATTGGTACCAGGAAGATTCTTTAGCGCCCAAACCATATCTCCGCAAGCCCGGACACTTTCGTATCCGGCCCTTGATGCAGATAATAAAGTTTTCTCGAGCATATCATGCATCCTGTCAGCAGTAAATTCGCCTCCTTTGATGTAGGTGTCTTCCGAGGCTAAAATTTCCAATTGGCCGCTCGCCATTTTTTCAGAGATGGATATTCCATTGCTGGCCAGGCACCGGCAATGTTCGCCGTGTCGGTCTCCCTCAAGAATATTGATGACTTTGTCGTTAGCTGCCAAACCCTCCATAATGTATGGAATAATGACTTCATACTGCTGTTCTTTGGAATCAAAAAAACCGCAGATGTGCATTGGAGACATTAGAGACTCTCCGCATACTGAAAAAGGCGTTTGTGTGCTCATGTCCCAAATTTACATATTTTACTTAACATATGTGTCTATAAGGACATTGTTTTAACCACCTTCAGCTTACGGACCTTCCGTAATGGAATCATGGTCGTAATCGGTCAGCAGCACATTTACAGTTGCCAGGGCAGTAAGCCCGGTATGGAACAATACTGCTTTTTTATCCTTGCGGATCATTTTCGCTGCAAACATTGCGTAAAGAAGTGCAATGTTCGCATAATCGAGTTTTTGGTGCGTTTTTACCGAAATAAGCGGGGCGAATCCTGCGTCATGGTCTGTCGCCCCATTTATGGCGACTACATTGCAGGCTAGCGCATTATAGAATTTCTGTGCTTTTGTATTTACACCCATGACTTTAGGGACCAGTAGCAGCCCCGCGACAAAGCCCCAATCGGCAGTACCATGCTGTGTTGGGGATAACATTTTTGATAACATATGAATGATATATCTTTAAATGATGTGATAGAGAAGACCTGGGCATGAACCCGGGCCAAGATGAAACAACCTAATTATCTTTTGCAGGCTCTTGCTGCTTTTTCGTCTGCTCAGCAAGCACGGTATCGGGAGTGATGTTGCCTAAAGCGGTTTGCAGTTTGTTTTTGAAACCGGAAACAACCTTGTCTTTGCCGGCCATCAGCGCATCATAGCCATCTTTCGCCACATCTGCCGGATCAGAAAGAGCATCCTTATCCTGTAATATCTTGCTATCCAGCATATCCGCCTTGCTGAAGAAGTCGGTATCGGTGGCTCCGGGCTGCAATGCAGTAACCGTAATTTGTGTGTCTTTCAGCTCCGAACGAAGTGCTTCAGAGAACGACAGTACAAAAGCCTTGGTAGCATGGTACACCGCCTGCCATGGTCCCGGAGTCTGGCTGGCAATAGAGGCCAGGTTCAGTATCTTGCCGCTATTGCGCGCCACCATTTCCTTTACAAAATGTTTGGTAAGGATTATTGTGGAAGCGATATTAAGGTCTACGATACCAAGTTCCTTGTGAATGTCATTGTCCTGGAACAGGCCGTAGGCACCTTGCCCTGCGTTGTTTACCAGCACATCAACAAATATGCCGCGCTGCTGTATCTCTTCGCAAAGGGCAAAGGCTTCGTCCCTGTTGAAAAGGTCTTTGGCGAAGGAAATGACTTGGATGCCATTGGCACTAAATTCCTGGGCTTTCTGTTCGAGTTCCGCCTGGTGGCGGGCAACGATTATCAGGTTATAACCGTCTGCTGCGAAAAGCTTCGCCAGCTCATATCCTATCCCTTGTGTTGCGCCTGTGATAAGGGCAAAATTTTTATTTTCTGACATATATTCAAATTTTAGTTTTATAGGTTTGAGGCTGCTTGTGATTCCAACCATCCTGCAGCGTATTCTGCGATCTCTTCCCAGCCAGGCTGTCCGCAGATGAAATGCCCCCTATCCGGGAATTCGAGGAAAGAAGCGAGGTCGCCGGTATAGGCGTCTGCATTTTTCTTATTAAGGTCCGGCGGGATGATCTCGTCTTTTTCAGCGCCGATGAAAAGCAGCGGCCTGGTGGTGAGTTCCGTGTCGAGGTCGCCCGGACCGAGCATGCAGTCGCGCAGCACATTGCGGCTGTCGAACGTCGCTGTCCTTTCATAGGCTTCGTCAGATGCCTCGCGGGACATCGCATTACCGAAGGAGCCATAAAAATCATCGGCTGTCATCTCAAAGGGCTTATCGCCCATAAATGGATTAGTGATGGTCACGCTGTTCTTAAAGAACCCCCAGTCAAAAGAAAGCATCCTGTTCGGCGCAACCGAGCTTATGCAAATACCTTTGCTGCCGAGGCCTTTGTTGATCAACAGCTGTACGATTAATCCCCCAACCGAATGCCCGATGAAGATGGCTTCGCCGCCCTCCTGCTCTGCAATTTTTTGGAATTTGTCCACGACTTCCTCAAGCCTGAGATCGCCAAGGCCTGCTGGCGGGTTTGCCCTGAGCGCTGCCGGGCTGCCTTCATGCAGTGGCCATGGTTCTGCGATGCAGCTATATCCTTTAGTTATGAAATAGTCCACCCATCCTTTCCAGCTTGTATCGTTCTGGAACATTCCATGTATGAATATGATTGTCTTGCTCATATGTCTTGTTTTTGTTTGTAGTTAGCATTATGCCCATGGGTCCAGCACGACCTTTACGCAGCCGTCCTCTTTTTTCTTGAAGATGTCATAACCGTGTGCAATCTCCGTAAGAGGGAGTCTGTGGGTAATGATGTCGTCAAGGGTAACCTTCCCTTCTTTCACATAGCCCAGCAACTTGTCGATGTGCTTTTGTGCCGGTGCCTGTCCGCCCTTGAGGATGATGCCTTTGTCGAAGAATTGCCCGATTGGGAAATTGTCGTACGTAGTCGGATATACGCCCAGCACCGAAACAATCCCGCCACGGCGCACGGCGCTCATACAGGCTTCCAGCACTTTTACGGAACCTTTCTCAAAATTTACGACCGCCTTGGCCCTGTCTAAAAAGTTCCTGTCAGGTTCAAACCCTACGGCATCGATACACACATCAGCGCCGCGACCCTGCGTTTTCTCACGGATCTGTTCTACCACTTCTTTCGGGCCGTCTTCCCAAAGTATCGTCTCACAGCCTGCGGTTGCCTTTGCCTTGTCCAGGCGGTATCGCAGCGTATCGACTACAATTACCCTGCCTGCTCCGCGAAGCCAGGCGCTCTTGGCGGCCATGATGCCCACGGGGCCTGAACCGAAAATAGCTACGGTCTCACCGCCTTTTACCTCGCCCCAGTCCACACCAGTGTAACCTGTCGGGAAGATATCCGTCAGGAAAAGGACCTGCTCATCGGTTAGGTTATCCGGTACTACCCTTGGGCCAAAATTAGCATACGGCACACGTACATACTGTGCCTGCCCGCCATCGTAACCCCCGTAAAGGTCGGTGTAGCCGAAAAGGGCGCCGCCTTTTTCTGTCAGCAGCCCTCCTTCAGGGCCATAATGCTCCGGGTTGCTGTGTTCGCAATGCCCCGGCAGCTCATGGTTGCAGAAAAAGCAGGAACCGCAGGCTATCGGGAAAGGTACCACTACCCTGTCGCCGGGCCTTAGATGGGTCACCCCTTTCCCTACCTCTTCAATAATCCCCATGAACTCATGCCCGAGGACCATTGGCCTGGGCTGCGGGATGCCGCCGGAATAAATGTGGAGGTCGGAGCCGCAAATGGCTGTAGAGGTCACCTTAAGGATAATGTCGTCGGGGTTCTGTAGTTTAGGGTCGTCGATAGTGTCACAGGAAATAGACCCCGGACCGTGGATTACGGCTGCTTTCATAGTCTGTAGTTTTTTATGTTGGTTATTGCGATACAGGCCTGAAGACGGCCTGCTGCATGGAGAATTTCTTTGACGGGACATTGTTGCCCTCCGCAAGTTCGCTGAAGGCGGCGTTCATCACCCAGGTGTCCTTTCCGTCCGTGGTAGCTGTCGACGGGTAGTTGAACCGGTCTTCCATTGCTGTGGTTTCGGTAACCCCGGCGGTCTTCCATCTGTCTTTGGTTGCAATGCGGAACACCTTGTTTACCCCGCCATTCTGCACCAGGGTGAGGGTGTTGTCGTCGTTTAGCAGCATGCCGTCCGCGCCGGGAAAAAACTGTGTTAGTCGCACTTTTTCGCCGCTGGCCGGGCTGGCAATGGTAATCTTAACCAGTGAGCCTGCCCCGTTGTTGGCGACGATAAGGAAACCCGACGGATGGTACACGATGCCGTTGGGCCCGACACCTGCAGATTGCAGCAGTTCGCTTTTACTGAATACGGTGGCTTTGCCGGCTGCATCTATTTTGTAGACCGCATAGGCATAGCTGTCAGTGATATAGGCATTGCCCTTATCGTCAAAAGCGATGTCATTGGGGAAATGGTCGCCCGGTACAAGGCCTGAAAGGTCGATGTCGGCAAGCTTCTTGCCCGATTTCAGGTCGATGCTTACCAGCCGCGCCAGTTTCTTTTTAGTTTCCGGGGTGCTGTAGATGCTGTAGTTCGCATCGCCTGCGCATACGAACAGCCTTTTGCCGTCAGGATGGACTTTAATGCCATAGGTCGATTTCAGGCTTTTGTCTTCATAAAGGACGGAATATTTTCCGTCTTTGGTGACTTTCCCGATGGTACCCAGCCGCGCCGAAGATACATAGAATGCATTGGTACCCTTGTCATAGGCAATGCCCTCCGGATAGCTGCCCGGCGCTTCAAACTCGATGCGTTTTGTCGGCTGCTGCGCAAAGGCGGCAACGCTTATTAGCAGAAGGATATATTTTTTCATGGTCTTATTGTTTTAGGGAGTATATGACGCCGTTGGCATCGTCGGAGATGTATACGGTACCGTCGGTAGCGATAGCTACGCCTGCCGGACGGCCAAAGCGTTCATTGCCCTTTAGGAAGCCCCAAAGGAAATCTTCGCTTCCTGTCGGCTGCCCGCTTTTGTCGAACTTTATAAGCTCCACTTTAAAGCCTGTGGGCGTTTCGCGGTTCCAGGAGCCATGCCAGCAAACAAGGGCACTCCCCTTGTTTGGCCCATTTTCAAAAAATGTAAAGGCTATCGGGGCGCTGTGTGCCGGAAATTCCATGATTGAGGGTACGGTCGTTTTGGCAAGCAGTTCTTTTGTGGTACCGGCCGGGTCTTCCCGGGTTTGGTCCACTTCCCTTTTGCCATAGGCGAAGGGAAAGCCATAGTTACCGTCCATCACGATGCGGTTCAGTTCTTCAGGCGGCCATTCATCGCCCCTGAAGTCACCGCCGTTATCGACGCCCCACATTTCCTTGCTCTGCGGGTGCCAGTCAAACCCTATTGTATTGCGGAGGCCGGAGGCGAATACCTTGCGTTTCCAAGTAGTAGGATCGACCTGGAGCATGGTGGCGGTTTCCTTATCGCTTTCCTTGCAGTCGTTGCATACGCTGCCTACAGAGATATAGAGTTTTCCGTCAGGCCCGAAATCCATGGTCCGGTTGGGATGCTGGCCCCCGCTGGGAAGATCTTTGATGAGCGTATCGGCTGCTTTGCCCAACTTCCCGTCAGGGTTCAGGGTGTAGCGGAGTACTTTATTGCTGTTGCACAGATACATGTAATCGTCTTTCGAGGTGATGCCATGCACGCCGGGGAAATCGGCTACGCGGACCATATCCTCAAACTTTCCATCTTTGTCCTTATCGGTCAGCATCAGGACATCGCCGGCATCCCTGCGGGTCACATAGAGTTGGCCGTTTTTACCTACATACAACATACGAGGTTTGCCGAGTCCTGTTGCCACGGGCGTAACCGTCCAGCCAGGAGCGGTTTTCAGCGATGCTGCAAGTGCAGGCGTATACTCAATATGTGTGGGAAAATTGGTTACAACGGTTTTCTTTGTGTCCTCAGGCCTGGGAATGCCTTTTTGCGCTAGGACAAGCGCAGGAATGAGGAAAAATGTTGCAATAAAATGTAGTGGCTGTTTCATAATCAGGCACGTGGTTTAGTTTGCTGAAAATCACGAATATTAAAATTACGGTATGCTTCAACGCCAGCTTGTTAAGGTATGGTAAACTTTTGTTAAACATTACAGCGTAAATTTTTAGTCTTTGCCCTACATAAATAACCAATTTAAGGAGATTGGGTGAGTAGAATATGGAACTACGCCACGAAATCGACAGAATCACGGACTAGCCAATTTCTGCTTCCATTCTTTTTTGAGTTGAAAATATTCCTCATTGATTCAGCACATTTATTGACTATTTATCATATGGTGTCAGAAGATCAATCTCACTCTTCAGACCAGGATGGTACGATGGCCTGTAGCAGATATAGCCTAGCTCCTGCAATTCTTTGAAATACTTGTGGTAGGTAGGCGCAGTATATATATGCGATTGCGACATGATCTTGCTGCGGCTGACTCTTATCCCCACCAGACGGCCCTGCCGCATCGCCATGACCAGTATTGCCATAAGCAAGGCAACATGCCAGGCGGTAAGCCTGCTATCTTTTTCGATTAACCTGAAATAATACAGTAATTCATTTACCCGCATTTGAACCTTTGTCATCATCAAATAATTGCATAATATCGTCCCGATTATAATAATAAGAGCCCAAAACCTTCTTAAAACGAATCTTGCCCGTAATCCTCAGATTTTGCAAGGAGCCGGGCGAGATATCAAGAAGCTTCCGTACAACACGGCTCTTCAGCCATTCGGGATGCACGGTTTCTTTCCGAGCATCACCGCCAGCCTGAATGATGTTGCGGATCGTACCGATTAGTAGCAATCCGAATTGGCGTAAATCCTCTTTAGTAACTCCGTCTTCCATTTTGTGCAGTTTAACTTGTAGCAATTAGTCCGAAAAGTATATCTTGCTTGCCCTGTTCTTTTTCTTTGAAGGGACATAGCGCAAGTAACCATATTCATTCATTTCCTTCAGGCAGCGGTAGTAGGTCTTATGTGCGGAAATCTTAGCAATGCGCATTATTTCAATAGTGACGGCATCCACAGGATTACAAAAGCCCCTTTCCAGCCGGTACTGAAGTAAAGCCGCATAAATGCCAATGTGCGTATTGCTGATACGCTGGTCACTGCGGGTTCTTTGGAAGAAAATGGTAAGGGGCTCAAGTGGGTTCATGGCTAAACACTTCTGGATTTACGGCGCTGCTTCTTTTGCTTCTCATCGCCCGGGCCTTCATCATCACCTTCATCGGCTTTAGCCTTTTGCGATTCCTTTTGGTTTTTCCCTTCCTTCTCGGATTCGCCCTGCCCTTTAGACTGGTTCATATCAACGCGCTTTTGGGCATCGTCATAAATATTCAGGCTTTTGAATTGTGGATTGGCTTCGATATATTGCTTCACCTCCTGCCCGTCCTTTATGAATGTAGCGGATTGCAGGTTACCCTTTTTTAAAGAGTTGATGAGGTCGTCCCTGTGGGAATTGTTATTAAGTTCCTTAATAGAATGCTTTGCCAAAGTGGCTTCGAGGTCGTAGCCGTAATTTTCATGAAATTGCTTCACCGCAAAGTTTCCCTTTTCATCGGAATCTTTAAAGTCTAATTGAACCCTACACGGTGCAACCGCTTCTTCGGCACGGGATGGAAAGCGATTAACAGGAAATATGACAGCCAGTCGGGCAATTTAAAGGCAGCTATTTATATTTCGTGTGTGGACACGGTAGCCTCACGATTTGAAATTGCAGAGTTATTAAGCGGAGCAAGAGGCAGCCATTATGCAAACGTTCCGAGGTACTGGATGGATTTTGGGAACGGAAAAGATACAGGGCAGGTCGTACTGTCGACCATAAGAAAGGTCAAGCAGCCTAAATCGGATACATTTGAGGCAGTTGAAAGTCTTCCATTTGTAACGGAAGAATTTGGAGAATTGCTGCGCCAGTCAGAAACTGATGACGATTCGCCAAGCTGTTCGCTTGCCGAAGCCCTCGAGAAGCAGGAACTATTTATAAATTCTGCATTGGCGCAGATGGGATGTTCCCTGCTGTGGCAAATGTTTCGCAGCGGGATGACAACCCACAGAGGGCTATTCCTGAATATTGCCGACTTCAGGGCAGTCCCGCTGCCCGTCTGAGCCGCGCGCCGCACGCAAACCTTCTCGGGGTTTGTGTGCGGCGCTTGACTGCTGTTATACTTGTTAGGCAAAACACTTCCTGCAACTAAAGGACAAGTTGTCCTGAATCCATCTCTACACTAGCAAAGGCTTTTCTGATTTATTAACAAACTCTCCAAGCATCAAATGGAAGAAAATTCAATGATTTTCTTTTTCAATTCAACAAAATCACGCTCAAGAGCAGCGATATCTACAATGTTGGATTTGTCTTGTACATCGGCATGACCTGAAAGCTTTCCTTTTAACTTTTGCATCTCCTTACCTATTGCCTGCTGCTCTGTTATAGCATATACCTCTGTCTGCTGGACAGAATGGTGGCCAAGCATTTCTTTTACCACATGAATGGGGACATCATTAGCCAAAGTAACCGTACTTGCAAAGGTGCGTCTGGCCTTATGTGTATTTAAGGTATCTATATCGCATAAATCAGAAATCTCCTTAAGGTAAGCATTCATCTTCTGATTGGAATTGACCGGGAGCAGCGACCCACGTTTTTTACATATAGGATGTTCTTTATAGCGTTCAATAATTTCCAAGGCCTGTGGTAAAAGAGGAATTGTGATTTCCTTCTTTGTCTTCTGTCTTTCGCTTATTATCCATTTCTCACCATCGATGCCGATTCTAATGTCTTTTGGCTTTAAGTTGAATGCATCTATATAAGCTAATCCCGTATAGCATTGAAATATGAACACGTCCCTTACCCTTGCAAGACGTACATTAGTAAATCTATAATTTTCTAAAGACTCCAGATGCTGTCGGCTCAGGGGCTTTTTCAGCATCTTGATTTTTCGGGTTTTATAACTCCTAAAGGGATTAAATGAAATTATTTCTTTATCGATAGCAATAAAAACTATTTTTTTAAAATTTGTAATGTACCTAAGCGCGGTATTGTTACCAATGTTCTTGACAGTCTTAAGGTAATGTTCGTAGTCTGTAATGAACTCGTACGACAGATCCCTGAACTCATATTTATCCACATTGAACTTGTATCGAAGAAATTCGACAAGGTGATTTTTTGAAGTTTCAAATCTTAAATGGGTACCTTTAGCGTATTCCCCGGTTCTAACCAAAGCTAAAAGTCGGTCATTATGAAGCTGAAACTCTTTAATTATGTCACCTCTTGAGCTATTTTTCCCCAAAACAAAATCTATAAGCTTCACAGCCGTAACAGATTGATTAGCAAAGAAAAGTTCATTTTTATACTGGCTGATTTTCAATTCAATTAGCTCCAAAAATTTATTCGTAGTCGCTGCATCATTATCCTCTCCAATCACGCGCCTTGTTGTTTGGTCCCATCTGTAATCTTCACATCTTCGCTGGGTAGAGACTTCTTTGGTGACATTATCAACTTTGATCCTGAGGTATATTAATTTCCTGGCACATGCCCTTTTGGAACGTTTGAGAAAAAACGTGAGACTAAAACTATTTTCCAACATAACTGATGAATTAAGTAAAGAACAATCTATTATGTCCTTGTAGCGTTATGCTTAAAAATAGTAAAATCTAAACTATGATTTTATTTGCACTGCGTTCTTAATTAACTGACTTCCTAACAATTGAGTCATAATATGATAAAAAAGGCGGCATCTAATGCCGCCCAGCAAGCAGCGATGCTCCCATGCTCGCTACCTGCAAATAAATAGCAACGTTTAGTTATAGCTATCCATTATATACAATATCAAGGTTACCAGTAGCTGTAATTATATCGTCAGCAAAATGTGATGTAACCCTGCAATTGTACAAAAGACATGGTTTCTCATTAGCAACATAACTTTCTATATCGTGCCTGTAAGAAAAGGTAATCGGCCTGCGTCCCAATAATGCAGCAGCAATGTTCCATCCCAGCATCTGCATGAAACTCTCAGTAATACTTCGCAGGCATTCCAGCTGCCGCACCTCCAATTCGATGTGTTCGGCAATCCAAGCCCGTGCGTCCGCCGCTAATAATTCCGCCTCTGCCCGCAGCTCCGCATCACTGAGACTGTATAACACTTCCTGTATCGTACTTATACCAACCGATGTTAAGGGAAATTTGTCCATTATCCTGACATAAAGAGGCAAAGGTAATAGTGTTATCTCGCTCAAAAATTTATAAAAACATTCAAAAGATTGCAAAAAACGTGCAATCTCGGTAACTGAGCTACAGCACTTTCAGTTGTCCAACCATTTATGGAGGGAATCGAACATCACATGATATGTTAGGCTGAAGTAATTGTCGCCGCAGTGTGGCGACAATTATAAAAAGAGAATACTCGCACCGCCGGTGCGAGTATTCAAAAGCTTTTTTAAGTACCATCAAACAAATTAGTAGATCTGAATGAGTATATCAGCAGATATATTCAGTCGTTCCTTCAGAGCGCGTATCATTGCAAGGCTAAGTTTTCTTTTGCCTGATAAGATTTCTGATTTACGGGAACGTGCACCTAATATTGTTGACAGTTCAGCGTCAGAAATATTCAGTTGCTCCATCCTGTACTTTATCGCTTCAAGAGGTGAAGGCTCAGGAACGGGGTAATACTCGTCCTCATATTTTTTAACCAGCATTGAAAGAATTTCCAGTTCGTCAGATTCTTCGGTATCAGCTTGCAGGTCGAGTTGCATCAGCTCATAGATACGGGCGAGAGTATCTTCATACTGTGAATTATTTTTTATCAGTCTTAACATAGCTAATCTCTTTTGCGTTAATCTTATCGTACTCCGTATGGGTTCCTAACCAGACAATGAAAACTATCTTCAAGCGGTACTCAATATCTACAATCAAACGATAGGTGTTCCCGTGTACATTAAAAACAACCCGTTTACCTGTTAGGATTGAAGCATTTCCAAACTGACTTTTTAAGTCATTCGGGCTGTCCCACTCGGCAGCAGTAACATCTTTGTACCAATACTGAAGTGGTCGTTCCGAATCCGGAAACTGCTCCCAATATTCCTTTAATGTCTTTACAGCAATTATTCTCATTGCAAATATATTAAAATGTTACCAATTTGGTAACAGCGGGTTATAAATTATTCTATAATTGTGTCAACAGTGTTGACACAATTATCATGTGCTGACTAAAAGCGGCGAAATTGTTGCCTCAGTGCGGCAACAATTTATGGTGTCATGTTATTATCTGCAGACTCTCAGAACACTCTTGACATTACGGTTGCTATCATTTGTCATCCCTAATTGTTTCCTCAGCGAAATTATTTCTTCCTGCATCTTTAAAATATCATCAGCCGTAGCATCATTTTTACTTACATTGTTTTGATTTAAGCGCTCCTGTAATTCTTTCATTTCCCTGCCAATCGAAACCTGCTCGGTTATTGCATACTCTTCTGTCTGCTTTACAGATTGGTGCCCCAGCATCTCTTTTACAACATAGATAGGCACGTTATTGTTAAGTGTTACGGTACTCCCAAAAGTTCGTCTGGCCTTATGGGTGTTAAGCTGGCTTTCAATTCCGCACACATCGGCAATTTCCTTTAGGTAGCCGTTCATCCTTTGGTTAGAAATAACGGGAAGGACGGTGTTCCTGGCAAGGCATTGGGGATGATCTTTATAGCGGTCGATTATCTTAAGTGCCTGGGGAAGCAGGGGTACGTTAAAGGAACTGCCGGTTTTTTGTCGTTCGCTAATGATCCAGAGCTCGCCGTCATCCCCACGTTTTATATCTGTTTTCTTCAGATTGTAAACATCAATATATGCAAGCCCGGTATAGCATTGGAAGACAAACACATCCCTGACAGCTGCAAGCCTCTCCACAGGCAAGGAATGGTTTTCAAGCAGCGATAATTCCTGCTTGGTTAAAGGCCTTTTAATAATCTTCTCCTTCTTGCCTTTAAACCGCTTAAACGGATCGACGGTAATAATATCTTTGTCGATGGCCCTAAGGACGATTTTTTTGAAGTTCGATATATATTTCAGGGTTGTGTTGTTGCTGATATTTTTGACGGTCTTCAGATAAAACTCAAAGTCCTTAATAAACTCATAGTTAAGTTCCCTGAATTCCATATCATCAATCTCATACTTGAACTTCAGAAATTGCTGTACATGGGCTTTTGCTGTTTCATACCGGATGTAGGTTACTTTTGAATATTCTTTTGGTACAAGTGCCAAAACCTCGCTGTTATGCAACGCAAACTCCTCAATAACTTTTGCTTTAGACACATTTTTGCCAAGCATGAAATCAATAAGCTTTTGCCCGGTAATAGTTTCATTCTCTAACATAAGGTTTGTCCTGTACTGATTAACCTTTGCAGCCAGTGTATCAAGAAACAGATTTACAGCTTTTGCATCTTCCTTTGTCCCTGTAGCCCGCTCAAGTTTTTGGTTCCAGCGTGCAGCGTCCCATTTACGCTTTGTCGAAGTTTCTTTTGGAACTCCGTCTACTGTAACTCGCAGGTAGATAGTACGTTCTTTGCTTTCTTTCGCTGAGCTCTTCAAAAAGAAGGTCAGCCCAAAACTTTGCTCTAACATAATTCAACATTTTTAAGTTAATAAAGGTCGAATTATAGCGTCTCTAAGTCAAGATGTTAACCTGCTTTACAGGTTGATAATCAAAAGATTAACCCCTATTTTGTGGCAATTTTACCCATGACACAAAATTGCCACGATTTTGCCACAAACTTTTTGTGCACTTTTGAAAATTTTGCAGGTAGATTAAAAACAAAAAAACCTGCAAAACATTGATTTTGCAGGTTTTACGATACTTTTTGAAAATTTTGCTTTCTTTTGAAAAGCCTTAAAATTCAGTAAAAGTGGAGAAGATGGGAGTCGAACCCACGACCTCTTGCATGCCATGCAAGCGCTCTAGCCAGCTGAGCTACATCCCCATGATTGTGGCGGCAAATATACTGCAATTAAATTCCAATTTCCAAATAACCGATTACAAATCTTTAAAAAAGTATTTTTTGCTCCCCCTAATTCTCCTATTTTTACCAAAAATTCAGCAATATGAGTGTTACAACAAGGCCGCAGGGCTCACTATATACCGCAATACAAAATAAGATAGCAACCGTAGAGTTTGGCCATCCTGCCAGCAATTCTTTTCCCGGAGAACTGCTGCAGCGCCTAACCGATGAGCTCAATACCCTGAGCCACAACCCCGATGTAAACGTAATCGTACTGAAAAGCCAGGGTGAAAAGGCTTTTTGTGCCGGCGCATCATTCGACGAGCTGCTCGAAGTGAACGACCTTGAAACCGGCGCAGTGTTTTTTTCGGGCTTTGCCAATGTAATCAATGCCATGCGCAACTGCTCCAAACTGATTATAGGCCGCATACAGGGCAAGGCCGTTGGTGGCGGTGTAGGACTGGCTGCCGGTTGTGATTATGCCTTGGCTACAGAGGAAAGCGCGATAAAACTATCGGAATTCACGATTGGCATCGGGCCGTTTGTCATAGCCCCGGCCGTGGAACGCAAAATGGGCAAGGCCGCACTGGCCGAGCTTACCATTGCTGCCGACGAGTGGAAAAACGCTTATTGGGCCAAAGAAAAAGGGCTTTATGCCAAAGTATTTGAAAACATCAGGGAACTTGACAAAGAAGTCGACCTGTTGACATCGAAATTGGCATCTTACAACCCCGAAGCGCTAGCCTCCATGAAAAAGATTTTTTGGCAGGGCACGGAAAACTGGGATATGCTTCTTGCTGACAATGCTAAAATTTCAGGCAGGCTGGTACTGTCTGACTTTACAAAGGAGGCATTGAGTAAATTCAAGAATAAATAATTCCTTCTCCTCTTCTTACAATATCATTATAAATCCAGTAGAGCCGTTGTATTGCAACGGCTCCGCAAATTAATATACATTTTCCCGGATAAGATCTGGACAGAAAATCATCCCCTCGTTTTCAACCAGCCGGTAATGCTAAGGCGTTCACGCTTTACAGGCTTAACTTCATGTTCCAGCAGCTGGCTTTCAAAAACCACCATCCTGCCCTGCATCGGGTAAACATCGATGGTTTTTTCATTGCCGTTGTCATCAAGATAAATGGCCAGCTCCCCGCCATATTCAGGCAGCCAGTCTTCCTCATTCAGGTAGCAAACCATTGATAATTTGCGGCGGCTGTCGTTTTGGAAAGTATCCAGGTGGCGCTTGTAAAATGTGCCTTCCGGATACACGGCATAATGAAACTCCTTCTCGTTGATGCCCATGTAGCATGTACGGTTAAGATAATTTACAAAGTCGTTGATTTTCGCAAAAAACTGCTGTTCAGCAGGATCGGTACTGTTCTCGTCCAGCCACAGGATAAAGTCGCCACGGATGGCATCAATAACCTTTTCATTCGCCTGGTTCCCGATTGCCGACTTCCTGAAGCGGTCCTCTTCATATTTGGCCAACAGTGTTTCCCGAAGGGCCAGGACTTCCCCTCTCGAAAAAAAATCATCAACAACACTGTATTTCTGCTCCATCAGGGCATCGATGACCTGCTCATACAGCGGGTTCAGTTGCAAGTCGTCCATAGAGGGTATTTTACGCCAAAGATACCCTTAAAACCCATAGCCTGCAATATGGATATTATTTAGTAAATTTGCCGCTTATTACCACAGCAATGAGCAGTATCAGGATTACCAAACAATTCACTTTCGAAACCGGGCACGCCCTTTATGGTTATGACGGCAAATGTAAAAACGTGCACGGCCACAGCTATAAGCTTTCCGTTACGGTTATCGGGTCTCCCATCAGTGATCCGGGAAATGTGAAATATGGAATGGTGATTGATTTTGGCGACCTCAAAAAAATCGTGAAGGAAGAAATCGTGGATATTTTTGACCATGCAACGGTTTTCAACAAAAACACACCCCATATCGAGCTTGCCCATGAACTGCAGGGCCGCGGACATCACGTAATCCTTGTAGATTACCAGCCTACCAGCGAGAACATGGTCATCGATTTTGCCGGCAAGATCAAAAAGCGCCTCCCTGCCTCCATCAGCCTCCATTCACTAAGACTACAGGAAACGGAAACTTCGTATGCGGAGTGGTACCAAAGCGATAACTAATCAATGCCTGGAAAAACCGGTTCAAAACAAGCTGGTATAGCGTAATTTGTTATTTTTGTTAGACTAACATCAACAAAATGAAACATACCGTACTGGCCGTAGCCGTGGCCTTGGGCTTTACCATGAATGCACAATCACCAAAACCTGCGAAAGCATCCCAGCAACCCATAAAATACCCTGTAACCAAAAAGGGCAAAACCACCGACACCTATTTTGGTACCGCCGTAGCCGACCCCTACCGTTGGCTTGAGGACGACCGTTCTGACGAAACTGCCAAATGGGTGACGGAACAAAATAAGCTCACTTTTGATTACCTCTCAAAAATACCCTTTCGCGACGCAATAAAAAAGCGCATGGAAAAACTGTGGAACTATGAGAGGATATCCGCACCCTTCCGTGAAGGTGATTTTTATTACTACTACAAGAACGACGGGCTGCAAAACCAGTCGGTACTGTACCGAAACGGCAAGGACGGCAGGGACGAGGTATTCCTTGACCCCAATACCTTTTCAGCCGATGGCACAACATCGCTTACGCAAATAGAGTTTAATAAAGAGGGTGGCCTTGCAGCCTATATGATATCTGAAGGTGGAAGCGACTGGGGAAAAATACTGGTTATGGATGCCATTACTAAAAAACTTACAGGCGAAAACATCCAGAATGTGAAGTTTAGCGGCATTTCCTGGAACGGCAGCGACGGGTTTTATTATTCTACCTATGAAAAGCCCGAGGGCAGCCTGCTATCGGCAAAAACCGACACCCATAAACTATATTACCACAAGCTGGGCACTCCGCAAAAAAGTGACAAAGTAATTTTTGGTGAAGGCGAAAAGAGGCGCTATGTGGGTGGCTATGTTACTGATGACGGCAGGTACCTCATCATTACCGCAGCCAACTCTACGTCAGGAAAAGAGCTGTTCATGCTCGACCTGAAAGAAAAAGGCAAAGGAATTGTAACACTTGTCGGCCATTTGGACAGCGACAGCCGCGTGCTGGACCACAAAGACGGCAAGCTGTATATTTACACCAACTTTAATGCACCCAACGGGAAAGTGGTAGTTGCCGATGTCAGCAATCCCGCACAGGCCAATTGGAAAGACCTCATCCCGCAAACCGAAAATGTACTGTCACCATCAACAGGCGGAGGGTACATTTTTGCCACTTACATCAAGGATGCGGTATCTGTAGCGGAACAATTTACTTACTCCGGGAAAAAAGTACGCGACATTTCGCTGCCCGGACTGGGATCTGTAAGTGGTTTTGGCGGCAAAAAAGACGAAAAGACACTTTACTACTCGTTTACTAACTACATCACGCCCGGCACGATCTATTCGTACGACCCTGCTTCAGGGAAATCAGAAGTCTATCAAAAACCGAATGTAAATTTCAACAGCGGGGAATATGTATCGGAACAGGTATTCTATAGCTCTAAAGATGGTACGAAAATTCCCATGATCATTACTTACAAAAAAGGGATACAGCTTGATGGCAACAATCCGACCATGCTATATGGCTATGGCGGGTTCAACATCAGCCTGACACCTGCTTTCAGTGTCGCAAACCTGGTTTGGATGGAAAACGGTGGTGTTTATGCGGTTGCCAACCTGCGTGGTGGCGGTGAATATGGCCGCAAATGGCATGATGCCGGCACTAAAATGCAGAAGCAAAATGTATTTGATGATTTTATCGCAGCCGCCGAATACCTCATCAACAGCAAATATACTTCCCCGGAATACCTGGCCATAAGGGGCGGGTCTAATGGAGGGCTGCTTGTGGGCGCAGCCATGACACAGCGTCCGGAACTGTTTAAAGTGGCTTTGCCGGCCGTTGGTGTGCTCGACATGTTGCGTTACCATACATTTACTTCGGGTGCGGGGTGGGCCTATGACTATGGCACTTCGGCCGACAGTGATGCAATGTTCCGCTACCTGAAAGCATACTCGCCATTACATAATATAAAACCGGGAGTAAAATATCCTGCCACACTGGTTACTACCGGCGACCATGACGACAGGGTGGTACCGGCACACAGCTTTAAGTTTGCCGCCGAGCTGCAGGCAGCGACAAGCAGCGACTCGGCCCCGGCACTAATACGTATCGACGTAAACGCAGGACACGGTGCAGGAAAATCGGTAGCACAAACCATAGCGGAACTTAGCGACATTCAAGCCTTTACACTCTACAATATGAGAAAAGCACCACAACGTGGCGGCAAAGCCGGCGGAACGCGGCTTGGCAAAAAAAGACAGCAGCTAAGAAAAGGATAACGACAAATCTAAAGGGGCTGTCTCAAAAGGATAGCCCCTTTTTCATTTTAATTAAGTTTACTTTTCTTTGCATGCTGATTTTGACATTTTAAAGTCTCCTTTTTAGCCCATAAAAGGTTATACGTTTT